>NZ_JADMJO010000026.1 GCF_018780385.1 Hydrogenophaga sp.
GGCATGTTCGCCGGCACCGAAGAGGCGCCGGGCGAGATCGTGCTGTACCAGGGCCGCAGCTACAAGAGCTACCGCGGCATGGGCTCCATCGGCGCCATGCAGCAGGGCAGCGCCGACCGCTACTTCCAGGAAAGCAGCACCGGCAACCCCAACGCCGACAAGCTGGTGCCCGAGGGCATCGAAGGCCGCGTGCCCTACAAAGGCTCCGTGGTCTCGATCATTTTCCAGATGGCCGGCGGCCTGCGCGCGGCCATGGGCTACTGTGGTTGCCCCAGCATCGAGCACATGCGCCACAAGGCGGAGTTCGTCGAGATCACCTCGGCCGGCATCCGCGAGAGCCACGTGCACGACGTGCAGATCACGAAAGAGGCACCCAACTACCGGGCGGACTGACCAGGTCCACCCCGCAGGCCGTCCAGCGCGACGGCCTTTTTCTTTTTCTCGCCGCACCCACCTACACCCCATGCAGCACCAGAAAATCCTCATCCTCGATTTCGGTTCCCAGGTCACCCAGCTCATCGCGCGCCGCGTGCGCGAGGCACACGTGTACTGCGAAGTGCATCCTTGCGACGTGAGCAGCGAATGGGTGCAGGAGTTCGCCGCCGATGGCCAGCTCAAAGGCGTGATCCTTTCCGGCAGCCACGCCAGCGTGTACGAGGTCGACGACAAGGCGCCCGATGTGGTGTACGAACTGGGCATTCCGGTGCTCGGCATCTGCTATGGCATGCAGACCATGGCGCAACAGCTGGGCGGCAAGGTGGAAGGCTCCCACACCCGCGAGTTCGGCTACGCCGAGGTGCGCGCACGCGGCCACACCGCGCTGCTCAAGGACATCGCCGACTTCCACACGCCCGACGGGCACGGCATGCTCAAGGTCTGGATGAGTCATGGTGACAAGGTCACCGAGCTGCCGCCAGGCTTCAAACTCATGGCCAGCACCGAGTCCTGTCCCATCGCGGGCATGGCCGACGAGGCTCGCCACTTCTACGCCGTGCAGTTCCACCCCGAGGTCACCCACACGGTGCAGGGCCGGGCCCTGCTGGAGCGCTTCGTGCTCGACATCTGCGCCACCCGACCCGACTGGGTGATGCGTGACCACATCGAAGAGGCGGTGCAGAAGATCCGCGAGCAGGTGGGCGACGAAGAGGTCATCCTGGGCCTCTCGGGCGGCGTCGATTCGTCCGTGGCCGCCGCGCTGATCCACCGCGCCATCGGCGACCAGCTCACCTGCGTGTTCGTCGACCACGGCCTGCTGCGCCTCAACGAAGGCGACATGGTGATGGACATGTTCGTCGGCAAGCTGCACGCCAAGGTGATCCGCGTGGACGCGGCCGACCAGTTTCTCGGCCATCTCACGGGCGTGAGCGATCCTGAGGCCAAACGCAAGATCATCGGCCGCGAATTCGTCGAGGTCTTCAAGGCGGAAGCCGCCAAACTCATCTCAAGTGGTGCATCAACAAAAGGCGCCAAGTGGTTGGCACAAGGGACAATTTACCCGGATGTGATCGAATCCGGCGGCGCCAAGAGCAAGAAGGCAGTGACCATCAAGAGCCACCACAACGTCGGTGGCCTGCCCGAGCAGCTGGGTCTGAAACTGCTGGAACCATTGCGCGACCTGTTCAAGGACGAGGTGCGCGAACTGGGCGTGGCGCTCGGTCTGCCGCACGACATGGTCTACCGCCACCCGTTCCCGGGCCCGGGCCTGGGCGTGCGCATCCTGGGTGAGGTGAAGAAGGAATACGCCGACCTGCTGCGCCGGGCCGATGCGATCTTCATCGAAGAGCTGCGCTCCACCATCGATCACCCGAGCGGCAAGAGCTGGTACGACCTCACCAGCCAGGCCTTCACCGTGTTCCTGCCGGTGAAGAGCGTCGGCGTGATGGGCGACGGCCGCACCTACGACTACGTGGTGGCCCTGCGCGCGGTGCAGACCAGTGACTTCATGACCGCCGACTGGGCCGAGTTGCCCTACGCGCTGCTCAAGAAGGTCAGCAGCCGCATCATCAACGAGGTGCGTGGCATCAACCGCGTGACCTATGACGTGAGCTCCAAACCGCCGGCGACCATCGAGTGGGAGTGAACTGGCGTCCTTCGGGGACCAGAGCCCAACCCCATGGCCAGTACCGGGTCGCGGTGCGTTTGCCAGAGCGTGCTCAAAAGTGCAGGGTCGCACTGAGATTGAGCGTGCGAGGATCGCCGGCCTTGATGTAGTTGCTGTACTGGTACATCCAGTACTTCTTGTTGAGCAGGTTGTTGATGTTGGCCCGGAAGGTCATGGCCTGGCCCGCAACCTTGGTATCGTAGGAGGCGCCGAGGTTGACCAAGGTATAGCCATCGACATCGATCGTGTTGTCGACACGCAATGGCGTCTTGCTGGTGTATTTGGCACCGAGGCGGACCTGAAGTCCCTGGATCTCCGGAACGCGGTAAGCCAGCTGCACCGTGGCCACGCGACGCGGCGAGCCTGCCACCCGGTGGCCCACGATGGCCGCCTCGCCTGACGCGTACTCTGCATCGAGCAGCATCAGGTTCCCGCCCAGGCTCCACAACTTGCTCAGGTGGGCCGTGGCACCGAGTTCCAACCCCTGGAAGACCGACTGTCCGTCCTGGACCTTGGTCAGGCAGTCGGTGCCGCAACTCCGATCGTATTCCGTGGTCTTCGTCACCCGAAACAGTGCGGCGCTGCCGGACCAGTTGGCGCTGTCTTTCTTGATGCCCAGTTCCCATTGCTTGCTCGTCAGCGGGTTCAGCATCTCGCCGGCGTTGGTATAGATCGGCAGCTTGGCGACCGTGGCACCTTGCTGGAGCGATTCCACATAGCTGGCATAGGCCATGGTCTCGCGCGCCACCTTGTACATGACGGCCACCGTCGGCGTCACGATGCCGTTGTCCCGGTACGGGGCGGTGCTGGCCCCGGTGCCATCCCAGTTCAGTTTTTCGTACTGGATCCAGCGCAGGCCACCGAGCACGGACCAACGGTCCGTCAGCTCGATCCGGTCGCTGGCGAAGACGGATTTGTGTACCAGTTCGGTCAGGCGGTACATCCCCAGGCTGTCAAAAAGGCCGATGCTGTCGTAGCGGGTCGTGTTCTGACTGCCGAGGTTGCCGGTGCCCACGTTGGGGATGTACACCGCGTTGCGTGAGTCGTCGTTGCGCTGTTTTTGCCACGAAAGGCCGGCCACGACGTGGTGGGTCATACCGGCGACCTGCGTGCGGCCCTGCAGCATGGCGTCCCAGTAGCTGTACTGGTAGCGCTCGCCGTAGTCCGCGCGGGCATCGATGTAGTCGCCGGCAACGTTCTGCAGACTGAGGATGGACTCGTTGCGGCGCGTCTTCGAATAGCTCTGGCTGAAGTTGGTTTGCGCCTGCCAGTCGGCATCGATACGGTACTTCAGGCCGGTGGCGACGAAGCCGAATTTGTTGTCCACGTAGTTGCCCGGCCCCACGAGCGTCTTGTCATTCCGGATCGGACTGGGCAGCTGGTTGCCCAGCAGCGACCGCGTCAGGATGCCCGGCTCGGTGTCTTCGGTCAGGCGATCCTGGTAGATGGTCTGGAAGTCCCAACTCAGCTGGTTCGTGAGCTTGGCATCCAGCGCCAGCAGGAACGAGCTGCGCTTGAGCGAGCCGTCGTTGGTGGTGCGGCCTTCTTCGTGCGTGACGTCGAAGCGGTAGCCCAAGCCGCCGTCGGCCCCCAGGCGACCGCCCAGATCGGCGTTGGTTCGGACAATGCTGCTGCCGGTGTACCCCAGGCTGACACTGCGTGTCGGCGCGTCGGTCGGCTTCTTGGTCACGTAGTTGAGCATGCCGCCTGGCGCGCCGAAACCATACATGAATCCGGTTGCACCCTTGAGCAGTTCAACCTGCTCCATGTGTTCGTAGGGCAGGGTCACGGTGTAGCCGAGAAAGGGCTTGCCGTCGATGCGGTAGGAATTCTGCCAATCCAGCTCCATGCCTCGGACCGTCAGGTACGTGCTCCATGCGGTGTAGGCGCCGCTGTTGTCCGAGACGGAGGCATCCTGAATGAACAGGTCGCCCAGCTTTTGCGCGGCCTGCTCCTGAATCTGGTTGTTCGTCACCACTGCGCTGGAGAACGGTGTGTCCTTCTGCGTGACATCGCCCAAAGCCCCCGCCTTCACTTTCAGTGCCAGGTTCTGTGTCACGCCGGATACGGAAGGCGCCGTCACAGTCACCGTGGACAAAGTCGCATCACCCAGCGGATGCGATGTCGGCGCCTGCAGCACCACGACGGCCGATCCCTCGACCGATGCCATCAATCCACTCCCCGCCAGCAACCGATCCAGCGCCTGCCGCACGGTCAATTGCCCTGCCACGGCAGGCGCTTGTTTTGCCGCCACCTGTGCCGCCGGGAAGCTCATCTGCAAGTTCGCCTGCCGAGCCAGCTCGTTCAGCGCCTGCCCCAGCGGCTGCGCCGGGATGTTGATGGCGATGGCCGCTGCGGTAGCGGCCGTGCCGCTCTGGGCATGGGCCAGCGGCGCATGGCCGGCGGCCAGCGCGATGGCCATGGCAGTTGCCAGGGCCAGGGGAGCAGGGGTGAGGCGCTGTTGCAGCGGCATCGATCGCATGGGTGAAAACTCCTCGGTGGGTGGCTGGTTTGCCGGGCCGGTGCACCGCGCACTGGCCTCTCCTACCCATGAAGACGCATCACGCCGGCGCAATCCTCACGTTGCAAATGAGAATTCTTCGCAACTTTTCTTCGCGCCAGCTGGCCTCACTGCGCCACCACTTCCAGGAGCTCACCCCGTCGCTCCAGCCGCACGGGCAGCACCTGGGGCAGGGTCTCGGCAAAGCGCTGCCATTGTTTGAGGCTGTAGCTGCCGCCCACCGGCAGGGCGGCCACGCCGGGGTCGCGCACCACCACGCCGGTGTGGCCGTAGCGCTCGAACTCGGCGATGGCCTGGGCCAGCGGGGTCTGGTCAAAGCTGATGCGGCCGTTGCGCCAGGGAGCGATGCTGGAGGCAGTCACGCTGGTCACGGGTCCGATGTGTCCAGCGTCGTCGGCCACCACCATCTGGCCGGCGGCAAGTTCCACCGTGGCTGCGTGGGTCTGGGTGGCTGTGCTCAGGACGTCGTCACGCCCGTCGGCAAGGTCGGCCTTGGCCACCCGAACCCGGCCTTCTTCCACCGACACGATCGTCTGGCCCGCACCGAGGCCCGACGGTGTGTGCCTCACCGAGAACCGGGTGCCCACCACCGTGATGCGCAGCGCGCCAGCCCGGACGTGGAAGGGCCGTTCGGCGTCGGACTTGACCGTGAACATGGCTTGGCCGTCCGCCAGGCGCACCTCGCGGTGGTCACGGTACAGGCGGGCTTCCAGCCGGGTGGCGGTGTCGAGGTGGAGGGTGCTGCCGCGCTCGGGGCTGTCCGCGCTGGCATCGGGCAGGGTGGCGGTGAGCTGCTGGCCTTTCTGGGTCACGAAGCTTTGTTCGAAGGTGGGCAATTGGCGCCAGCGCTCCCAGCCCATCCATCCGCCGCCCACCATGGCAACGGCGAGGGCCGCCGCTGCGGCCTGCGGGAAGAACTGGCCCCAGCAGTCCAGCAGCCATGGGCGCCGGCGCGGCTCAGCGGAGCGTGGCGGACGAGCCGCTGGCGCCTGCGCCAGGCCGGCCTTGAGCGCGGTCATGTCGTCGTCGGGCAGTTGTTGCACGTCGCCCAAGGTGGCATCCATGTCCTCGAAGGCCTCGGCGTGGCGCGGGTCGGCGTTCCGCCAGGCTTGCAGCTCGGCTTCGCCGTCGGCGCTCAGCCCGTTGCGGCGGCGGGCCACCCAGGTGGCGGCTTCAATGTCCAGTGGATCCTGCGCCTGTGCGAAGGCCTCGAACTCGCGTTCGTCTGCCTCCGCACGTGCGTCGGGCGTGTGCAGCCGGTGTGTTGGGGGCGTGTTCATGGGCATGGCGGAGGCAATGAATTGCTCTTGTTGATGTAGACGCACGGGTGGGGCTTTTCCTCACCTTCGGTTTCCCGGTCGGTGCGCCCGTTCAGCGGGCCAGCGTTTCGTGCTCGGTGCGCCTTGCCGGGCTTCAGGCCTGGGCCTCCGGTGGCCGCCCGAGCGGCTCGCGCAGCCTGCGCTCGCACAGCTTGCAGGCCACCATGCCGCGCACCACGTGCTTTTCCACCATGCTGACAGAAATGCCCATGTGTCGAGCGATCTGGGCGTGGCTGAGCTCGTCGAAGACGTTCAGCACGAAGGCTTCGCGGCAACGGGCGGGCAGCGCCTCGATGGTGGCCACGTAGGCGCCGATCACCTGCTGCGAGGCCAGCGCCTCTTCGGGCTGCAGGTGCTGTGGCGCGCAGGGGTGCTGGTCTTCGGGGATGGCATCCAGGTTGTCGTGCCGGCGCACTTCGTTGCGGCGGTGCTGGTCGATGACGAGGTTGCGGGCGGTGTGATAGAGCAGGGCGCGCATGTCGAGCACGGCCTGGCCGGCGGATTGGGCGGAGAGCACGCGCACGAAGCTCTCCTGGGCCAGGTCGGCCGCGGTGTCGCGGTCGCTGACCTGGCGGGTCAGAAAGTTCAGCAGTTCGCGGTGGTAGCGCTCCAGCACGGCAAAACCCAGGTGTGGTTGACGAAAAAGCCGGGCACCGGGGCTTGAAGACTGGCTGCGGCTTGTCTGCGGCGCGCGAATTGAATGAGAATAATTCTTATTATCTCTGATTCTGGGACTGCCCAAACGTACCAGAATTGCCTGGAGACGCGGACGTGCGTCTGGATGTCTTTTTTTGATCCGGGAGTGGGTAGGGAGCGGCAGCTCACGAGTTGATGTGTTGATCGAAGAGTGCGGCAAACAATATTGATTTACAAATGATTATTAGCGGTTTTTATTGGCCATTTGGAGTGGAGCGGCAGTGCTGTGTGCTGGTGAAAATACTGTTCATTCGTACAGCATTGGCGCAGAATGGGGGACCCGTGTCCATTGCCATGTCCCACCATGCCCCACCGTCACGACATCTACTTTCTCCTCTACCCGACACCGGCCGCCGCTTGTTGCGCCGCGGTGCTCTGGGACGCGACGCGCCTCCGTTGCGCCGTGAAGAGCTTCCCGATGCCACCGGAGCGCCTGCACATCACCTTGCTGCCGCTGGGGCGCTTCGAAGACTGGATTCCCGACAGGGTGCTGGAGCAGGCGCAGGCCGCCGGTGCTGCGGTGGACGACGAGCCTTTTGACGTCGTCTTCAATGCGCTGCGGTCCCGCAGCGGCGCTCCCATTGGCACCGTGGAACTGGCTGGGGGCGGACCCGCGCTGCGAAAGCTGTACCGCCTGCAGCGCGACCTGAGGGAGAGGCTCATCCGCGTCGGTTTTCCCGCAGACCAGCTGCGCACCGGCTTCACCCCGCACATGACGCTGGACTACAAGCACCCGCGCGTGGCACCTCGGTCTTTCGAAACGCCAGTCGCGTGGCGGGTGACGGAGCTGTGCCTGGTGGACAGCCTGCATGGACGAGGCCGGCACGAGGTGTTGGCGCGCTGGCCGTTGCGCGAGCGGCAACAGGTGTTCAGTGGCTGGGAGACCGATTTTTCGATCGACTTTCGCCGTGCATGAATTTCATGTTTTGCATGAGAAGATGAAAAAAATACATTGATTTATAACAACTCATGTCGGCTCACGAAGTGTCGACAGCCGCCAAATACTGGTGAATCTGCGCCACCGCCGCAGCACCTTCGCCAATCGCACCGCCCACCCGTTTGACCGAGCCCGAGCGCACGTCGCCCACGGCAAACACGCCCGGGATGCTGGACTCCAGTGCCGCCGGCTGTCGTCCGTCGGGGGCCGCGCCTGCAGCGGCGCCGGTCAGCACGAAGCCGTGCGCATCCACCGCCGCCGAGCAACCCGACAGCCAGCCGGTTTCGGGGTCTGCACCGACAAAGAGGAACAGGTTGCGCAATGCCTTCTCTTCCTGAACCGCCGTGCGGTGGTCGCGCCAGGACACGGCGGCCAGGCCGTTCGGCGCATCGCCATGCAGGGCGGTGACGGCGGTGTGCGGCTTCAGTTCGATGTTGGGCGTGGCTTCGATGCGGTCGATCAGGTAGCGGGACATGCTGGCCGTCAAACTCGGGCCGCGCACCAGCATGTAAACCTTGGCGGCATGCTGCGAGAGGAAAACGGCGGCCTGGCCGGCCGAGTTGCCGCCCCCCACCAGCACCACCTCGGTCTTCGCGCACATGGTGGCCTCCAGCGCTGAAGCCCAGTACCAGACACCTCGCCCTTCGAACTCCTTCAGACGCGGTACGTCCGGCCGTCGGTACCGCGCCCCGCTGGCGATGACCACCGTGCGCGCCCGCAGGCGGCGGCCATCGGTCAGACGCAGGGCCAGTTCGCGGTCGGGCCCGTTGCGCGTGCAGTCGAGCGACTGCACCTGGGCCGGGATCAGGATCTCGGCGCCGAACTTCTGGGCCTGCACGTAGGCCCGGCCTGCCAATGCCGCACCGGAGATGCCGGTCGGAAAGCCCAGGTAGTTTTCGATGCGCGCGCTGGCGCCGGCCTGGCCACCGTAGGAGCGGCAGTCCACCACCACCACGCGCAGGCCCTCAGACGCGGCATAGACGGCCGTCGACAGTCCTGCCGGGCCGGCGCCCACCACGGCCACGTCGAACAGCTCGTCGTGTGCCACCGTGTCCACCATGCCGATGCAACGCGCCAGGGCCTCGTCAGTCGGGTCGACGAGCACCGTGCCATCCGGGCACACCACCAGAGGCTCGCCGACGGCCGCGCCGGACTGCTCCATCAAGGCGGCGGCGTCGGCATCCGTGCCGACGTCGACCACGTGATAGGGCTCGCCGTTGCGCCGCAGGAAGTTCTGCAAGCGCATCAGGTCGGCCGAGTTCGGTTGGCCGATCAGCACGGGGCCGCTGGCACCCGATGCGATCAGCGCGACGCGCCGCAGGATGAGCGCTCGCACCAGGCCTTCGCCCAGATCGGCCTCGGCAATGATGAGCGCGCGCAGCTGGCTGGGCAGCAGCAACAGCACGTCCACATCGCCCACAGCGACACCATCGACCAGCGAGGGCTTGCCCGACAAGGCACCCACCTCGCCCATGAAATGGCCGCGTCGGTGTTGAACGATCGGTGTGACGCGGCCCATGCCATCGCGCTCGCTCACCGCCACCACGCCCTCGAAGACGACGAACAGACCGGGTGCGGGCTCGCCCGCGGTGGCCAGGTGCGCGCCGGGTGCGTGGGTCTGACGCGTGCCGAAGCGCTGCATCCGCGCCATCTCGGCGTCGGTGAGCAGGGGGAACATCTGGTGGCGGCGAGACAGGAGCTCGCTGGGTGCGTCGTCGGCCATGGCGGTCCCGGTGTGATCAGACGTGTGCGGCGGGCGCTGCGAAGCGCGGCATGATCCTGATTATGAAACCCGAGACAGGACATCGCATGGGTGAGCGCCTCAACCGACAACTCGGTTTGCTGCGCTCGCTGCTGGTCTACCGCAGCATTCCCTGGCGCGGCGCGCAGCTCAGGCGCTTCTACCGCCGCTTCGTTCCTGCCAACGGGCTGACGTTTGACGTCGGCGCGCACGCCGGGAACCGGGTGGCGGCCTTCCGCCAGCTCGGTGCGCGCGTGGTCGCGCTGGAGCCGCAGCCCGATTTTGTCCACCTGCTGCAGCGCCGCTTTGGCCGCGATGCCGGTGTCACACTGCTGCCGCAGGCGCTGGGCCGCGCGCCTGGCGAGGCCCGCTTGATGGCCAGCCCGCGCACACCCACCGTGGCCACGCTCTCGACCGATTTCGTGCAGCGTGCGGGCGCGGCGCCATCGTTCCACGGCGTGCGCTGGCAAGCCGGGCCGCTGGTGGCGGTGACCACGCTGGACGCCTTGATCGCCGCGCACGGCGTGCCCGATTTCGTGAAGATCGATGTGGAAGGTTTCGAACTGGAGGTGCTGATGGGTCTGAGCCAGCCGCTGCCTGCCTTGTCGTTCGAGTTCCTTCCGGCGGTGCGCGACATCGCGCTGGGCTGCATTGACCGGCTGGAAGCGCTGGCCGGGCCGGGGTGCTACCGCTACGCCGTGTCGCTGGGCGAACGCCTGCACCTGCTGCAACCCCTGGGTGAGCCAGCCGATGCGCTGCGCGCCTGGCTGCGCGAGATGCCGGCGGATGGCCCCTCGGGCGATGTGCACGCCTGGTTGACTTGCTGAAGTCAGGCTGCGTCCCAGCAAATGGCAAACAAGGGACGCGAGTTGGGCGGCGCAGTGGGTCGCAAAGGCCTGAACCATCAGGTGCCGACCTTGGCGCAGCCAAACCAGTGATTGTCTCCAGTCAAGTGCGGATGCTCGCATCTGCGGCGAGAGCGCGGCTTTGGCGCACCGTACTTTGACAGCGTTCCTCGCATTGTCGAAACCCACTCCAGGCGTGGCAGCGGCAACCTGCACGACTGGTGCGCGCTTACCTTGATGCGCTTCAACCTTGTGCTCTCTTCCTGATGCCCTGAAAGCGAATGAGTTCGGTGACGCCCAAGTACCTGAATGCGCCCTTCCATTACTTTCCGCGCAACACATCGGCACTTATCAAACCAAACCATTCCCCCAGAAATTAAGTTGCGCCCTCTGCGGCCATCATCAAAGGTGGGCCTATCAGGTTTGATTTATGCAATATACCTCAAATGGAGTATAGGCAAATTGGTCCAGCCAATTTCAAACTTTCGAGCTAAGCAACTCTATGTCATACAAGCTCGACCATCATGCAGCCTACATATTTTCTCGCGGAAAGCGTCAGGACAAAAATTTTTCATTGCGTGTCTCTGATAATTGTTATAATTTTTCCATTGATTCCTGTTGCATCGCAAGCCCAGCCAAATCCACCCATTGGGCTATACAGGTCTGACCCCGGAATTGAAGAAACTTGGACTGCAACCGCTGCCGATGCATCGCAATGCAAAGGATATTCAACTCCTGGATCAACCTTCGTCCCAAATGGATATGCTGAGGTTAGCGGGTCAGGGCGTTTGATTTGCTTTGGAACGCAAACTCTTGTGAAATTCGATGGGACGAACGACGTTCGTCAAAATGTGCCCAGTACGATCTCTCCATTTTGCGGCGACCGTCAGTATATTCAGGTGGCTGGCCAAATTGCGAGACCAATTTCCCATTCGGCTGGAGGGCCTTATTATTCTTCTGCCACTTGTTATTGCCATGTTTATCTCGATGTTTGGAATGGTACTGCGTGCAGCAGAGGTGGGCAGACGATTGCTTTTCTTGAAAATTCAAACTCAAGCATTCTCCCAACTGGCACCAATGGAGTGCATGAGCGAGCATTTCAGGTCAGGGTGACACAGGGCGTCAATCCCGTGGCGGGAGTTTCAGTTAGTTTTTCAATTGACGTCACTCCCAACTCCGGCGGCCATGAGCACCATGATGCTGCTCGCCCCGAAGGCACACTCAGCGGAACCCAAGGAACCACAGATGCCAACGGTGAGGTCAAAGTCACATTCAGGGCACCCGAAGTGGCTGGCATTCACACCATCAAGGCCACGTGCGCCACCTGCTCCAACAGCCCAGCCACCAAGGAAATAGAGGTCAAGGTGCCAGACCTGCTGCCCATTTCCCCCAACCCATCCCAAAACGCGGACGGCACCTTTGTTTACGCGCTGACCAGCGTTGACCAAACGCACCAAGGCAACGGGCGGTATCACCACAACCAGTACTACTTGACGCAGCAATCGCGGCAAAACCTGCGCACCATGATCGAAGCTTTCGCCGCTGAAGGTTGGGGCACGGTAGCCTTGAACGATGCCAGTCTGTATTGGGGCGGCCGCTACGACATTAGTTCAAATTGGAGGGCGCCACATGCGGGGCACCGCGATGGGCGGGAAATCGACATCTCGTTTATTCGAGCGGGTAACCGGATTTCTTCATCCAAACAAATTGATTTTTACGACAAGTTTTGCAACAGCAAAAAGGTAAGCTTTCCTTTTTCCCTTCTTCATCACTATATGAAAAGCCCACACTTTCATGTGTATCTGGAAAAACAAACGTCTTGCTGGAAATCGGAGAAGTAAATCATGCACATCACTCAAACCCTTCGCTTCATCCTGTTGATGTTGTTGCTGAGCATGGGACAAGCCCACGCCCAAGACAGCGCGGTTTATGACGCAAAACAAAACCTGTGGAACCTCTACTACCAAGACCCCGAAACTGAACAGTGGGTCAACAAAACCTACGAGGCACGCACCGCCATTCGACCGATGATCAAATCCAGCGTTATTGGCAATGGCATGTCATTTTCATACCAATACACCTTGCGTAACCAGCGAGGTGCAAAACAAAACATCAGCGTGATTCGCATCTGGGGCATTCCTCTGGTCTACACAATACCGAATTTGCCACCCGTTACTGCCAACGCAAAAACTGATCCTGAAACCGAAGACAAGCAGCAGTGGGCACAGCTCAAAGTCAAAAGAAATTTTGAAAACAGCGTGGTGAAAGCACCCAAAGGCTGGAGCGCCGGACTGCGGGTTGACGAGAAAGAGGGGCAAACCAGCTTCGTTTGGACACCGGGGCTTAAAGACACGGACTCCTATGGGGTAGAGCCAGGCAGCTCTCAAAGCGGATTTGCTGTACAGAGGCCTGAGTTGCCAGGTGTGGCGCGCACGCATCTGCAGGGTCGTATTGCAGAACCCTGGGGACTCGATATGTTGCCAGAAACGCCATTCTGGACTGCCAAAGTCGATGAAATCGAAGAGCTGAATTATCTGCTGGTGCCGGTTCTGGCTCCCATCATTCCGGTTCCCAATCCGTACAACGGAGCAGAGCTTGCACGGTGGCTCAAGGCACACGTCCAAACCTGGTTGAAGTACGGGCACATCAATGCCGATGTACTTAACAGACTGAACCGCCAGTTTGATGTGCTGATTCCGGCATTGGAATTGAACAACAAACAAGCGGCTCGTGCGGCGGTCATTGCGATGCGCAAGGAATGCGTCGACAGCAACGCTGGGCTAAGTGATGACAAGGCGGGCGAAGACGATGATGGACACGATTCGGTAGCGCTGTCACGCACACCTTTGCAACGTGGCGCGGCACCCGCCGTGGCACTGGACCGCGTGGCGGCCAGGGTACTGATGTTTGACCTGCGCTACGTGATGGACCGGATGGATTCGGGGCGCTAAAGATACTGCCTGTGACTCACCTTTACCTGTGGCGCAATAGTGCCAAGGCGCTGGCAAGTTCAGGCCGCGCCACATGCTCGACGCCCAGGGTTTCAAGAGCGCTCGCTACATCGAATGCGTTCAGCAGCACCGAGGTCAGGGCGGGCATGCTGCCCAGCGAAGTGGCAGGTGGGTTGAGACCCGGCACAAAACCACTGCGCAACAATCGCTGCAGCAGCGCCGGGTCGTCACTTACAACATGCACCGGCACGTCCCATGAGGCGCCCGGGCCGCTCACCAGAGCCGGCGGCTGGTGGTCGCCCACGATCACCATCACCAGCGGCCGGGGCGCCACCCGCCGCAGGTAGTCGGCCAGCCAGGCGAACTGGTAGCGCAGGCTCTCCAGGTACTGCGGCAGCGGCTGCGTGACGGACAGCGGTGCGGCCAGAGCGGTCGACATCTCGGCCGGCGTGTAGGCATCGGGCCGGGTCAAGCGGGTCCAGTCCGCCACGAAAGGCGGAATCGGGTGGAACGGCGCGTGGGTGCTGGTGGTGGCGAAGACGGCGAAGCGGGGCGACCGCTGCACGGCGCGGTCCAGTTCCTGCGCCTGCAGCAGCGCCATGGCGGCCTGGTCGGGGATGCGCCAGTAGCCGAAGTCCGGCCCGCGGTAGCCGATGCCCGCATCGTCAGCCAGGCGGTCGAAGCCGTAGAACGCGCCTTCGGGCCAGGGGCTTTTGAGGCCTGGCATCCAGCCCACGGTGCGGTAGCCGTGGCGCGCGAAATGGCGTGCCAGCGTGGGCCGTTGGCTGGTCAGCAGCAGGTCGTGGTGGGCCGGATCGGTGATGTCCACGCCCGTGAGCAGGGTGGCGTGGGACAACCAGGACGCACCACCGAACGTGGGAGCCGTCACGCGTGACGACACCACGAACCGCCCGCCGGCCCGGATGGCCTCGGCCAATTGCGTGCGCGGTGCGGCCAGCGCGGCTGCCTGCGCTGTGTCGTCGAAGGTGATGGCGCCGTAGGACTCGGCGAACACGAGCAGAACGTCGGCGACGCCCTGGTTGCTGACGAGACCGGAGAGGTCTCCATCAAAAGCCGGACTCACGCCGAGCAACTGGGTGGCCTGCCCGGGCAGCCACACGCGTGCCAGCAGTTGAGCCTGGTGCACCAGCGTGGGCGTGAGGGGGAGCGAGAAAAACCAGCGCGTGTCGCGCTGCTCCGGCACGTAGGCGGCAAAGCTCAGCGTGCAGGCCCCCACGCCCGCCAGCAGCCACGGCCGTGGACGCTCCCAGGCCAGGCAGCGCGCAAGCTCCGCGATCGCCCATCGCGCCACGGCGGTGAGCAGCAGTGTCCCGAGCAACAGCGCCGACAACACGACTACCCCTTGCCAGACCGGCCAGGACTGTGCGGTCACGCGCAGCAACTCGCTGGCGTGGCGCCCATCCCAGTAGACGTTGACCGGCCGGCCCATCACGGCGGGAGCCGTCACGCTGGCATAACGCACCAGCACCAATGCCATGAAGCCCACTGCGGAAACGGTGGTTGCCCGGGGTGACAAGCGTCCGCGCCACGCCACCCAGCCCATGAGGGCCACAACGGCAAGACAAAGCTCGAAGGACAGGCGGGGCATGTACGCCACCCCAAAACCGGACCAGCGGTTCTCGAAGGTCAGCAGGGTGTTGAGCAGCCCGAAGGCCAGGGCAAAGCGCAGCAGCCAGCCCCGCGTCGACGGCGGCGCCGCGTCTGCAGACTTCACTGGCGCACGGCCTCGAATTCAATGATCAGCGGCACCTCGTCGCCGACCCAGCCGTTGGACACCGCGTAAGTCATGCCGTAGGCACTGCGCTTGAAGCTGCCGCGCGCCGACACGCCCATGGTGTAGGGCTTGCGCAGCGGGCCGCCCATCGGCGACTCGGCGCTCTTGTTCCAGGTGGCCTGCAGCGTGAGCGGCAACGACTTGCCCAGCAGCTCGAGCTGGCCGCCGATCTCGAAGGTCCGCTCGCCGGTGCGCTTGGCGCTTGAGGCGGTGAACACCATTTTCGGAAACTCGCCGCTGTTGAGGAAGTCCGGTCCCTTCAGGTGGTCGTCGCGCTTGCGCTGGTTGCTGAAAACGCTGGCGGTCTCCACCTCGATGCGCACTTCGGAGAGTGCGGCACTGGCCTCGTCGAAACGGTAGCTGCCGCGCGCCGAGCGGAACATTCCAAGCACCTTGGCGAAACCGATGTGATCGACCAGGAAGGCCACGGTGATGTGGTCGGGGTCCAGTTCGTAGCGCGCCGCCTGGGCCTGGGCGGGAGCGCTCATCAACAACTGGCCGCTGCCCGCCAGAGCGGCCCACAACAGGGCGGTGGAGAGGGTTCTTGCACGCATGGTTCAGGTCTCCGATGGGGTGGGGCGCTGCCGCGCCAGGGTTCGCACGTCGATGGCGAAGGACAGGGTCAACACCGCCAGGCTGATCGCGGCCAGCCCGCCGGCCAGCCAGGGGGGCACGATCGGCGCGAGGCAGACGATCAAGGTGGCGATCTGGACCACGCACACCGTCTGACGTCGCTTGCTGGGCGGCAGGGGGCCACCCAGCCGGCGCCAGGCAAGCGCTGCCGCCATGAAGGCGTACCGCATGAGCCCGGAGGCCAGGATCCAGGGGCCGACCTGACCGGCCTGCACCACCAGCGCGCAGAGCACCAGGGTGAAGGCGGCGTCGGTCTCCATGTCGAAGCGGGCGCCAAAGGCACTGGCCATGCCGCTGCGCCGCGCCAGCGCACCGTCAGCCGCATCGAGCAGCGCCGTGAGCGAGGCCACGATCACCAGGCACCAGGCGGCTGCCGGCATGGAATCCAGTGGCGCGCGGGGAAGGGATTCACCCACCAGCGCCGCCATCAAGGCCACGGAGCCCAGACGCGCGAGCGTCACCCGGTTGGCGGGGCCCAAGCGCGCATGCGGATGGTCCAGCCGACCGCGCCACACCAGCCATGCGCCAGCGCTGTAAACCAGCAGGGCCTTGAGGGCGTGGTCCAGGCCCAGCCCCGCCGCTGCGCCCAGCCCGAGCGCGACCAGCAGCACCAGGGACCCGACCGCCGCCAGATCACGCGCGGCATCGCGCGCCAGACCGCGGCGGTCCGCGATGTCCTGCCGGAGCGGGGGCGTTCCGGGTGGGCTGACTGCGGTTTTCATGTCCTGCAACATAAGATCGTTGTCCGGGTCGGCGGTTCGCGGTGATCATGGCACGCACCACCCCTCAGACACCACATACCCCTCTTCGTTCATGGCATCTTCTTCCACCCCCACGCACACCGCTGCCCAGGCCTGCTGGACCGTGTCGCCCGGCCGGGCCGAGATCCGCGACGAGACGCTGCCGCTCCTGGGGGGCGACGAGGTGCGGGTGCGCACCCTGCACACCGGCGTGAGCCGGGGCACCGAGGGCCTGGTCTTTCGTGGCGAGGTGCCGGCCAGCGAGACGCCGCGCATGCGTGCGCCGTTCCAGGTGGGCGAATTCCCTGGCCCCGTGAAGTACGGCTACGTGAACGTGGGCGTGGTCGAGGCCGGGCCCGCCGGCTTGCTGGGACGCACGGTGTTCTGCCTGTTCCCGCACCAGACCGTGTACCAGGTGCCGGCCCACGCCGTGGTGCCTTTGCCGAGTGGCGTGCCGGCCGCGCGTGCCGTGCTGGCCGCCAACCTGGAGACCGCGATCAACGCGTTGTGGGATGCCGCGCCACGCCTGGGCGACCGCATCGCGGTGGTGGGGGGCGGCACGCTGGGACTGCTGGTGGCGTGGCTGGCGGCTCGGCTGCCCGGGTGCGACGTGCAGGTGATCGACACCGAAGCGAGCCGTGCCGACATTGCTGCGGCGCTGGGTGCCGGGTTTGCCCTGCCGATGGCTGCACGGGCCGATGCCGACCTGGTGGTGCACACCAGCGGGCAAGGAGCGGGCCTGGCCACCGCGCTGCGGCTGGCCGCCTTCGAGGCCACGGTGCTCGAACTCAGCTGGTACGGCAACCGAGCCGTGAGCGTGCCGCTGGGTGAGGCATTCCACTCGCAGCGCCTCACCCTGAAAAGCTCCCAGGTCGGTCATGTGGCCGCGCCACAGCGGGGTCGCTGGAGCCACCGCCGCCGGCTTGAACTCGCGCTTTCGCTGCTCACCGACCCGGTGCTGGACCGCCTCATCACGCACAGCGCGCCATTCCACGAATTGCCGCAAGTGCTTGCGCGCCTGGCCACGGGTGCAAGCGGCACGCTCTGCCATCGAATCGATTACCCCGTCTGAAGAACAGAGAACACCACATGTACGCCGTCAACGTCAGAGACCATTTCATGATCGCCCACAGTTTCCAGGGGGCGGTGTTCGGCCCCGCGCAGCGCATGCATGGCGCCACCTATGTGGTCGACCTCGAACTGCGGCGCGAGGCGCTGGATGCCGACGGCATCGTGGTCGACATCGGCCTGGCCACGCAGGTGCTGCGCGAGGAACT
>NZ_JADMJO010000050.1 GCF_018780385.1 Hydrogenophaga sp.
TTGCCGCGTTGCCACTCCTGCAACAGCGCCTGGCCCAACGGCAAGTCCCACTGGGTCAGCGCGCTCTCGCGGTCGGCGCGCATGGTGGCCTGCGGAAACGCCGCGAGCTGGCGCGCCAGGGCGATGGCAGCTTCGCGCACCTGGCCGGTGGGCACCACGCGGTTGGTCAGGCCCATCTGCAGTGCTTCAGCCGCTTCCACCTGGCGGCCGGTGAGGATCAGGTCCATCGCGTGGCCCATGCCGATCAGGCGCGGCAGGCGCACGGTGCCGCCATCGATCAGCGGCACGCCGAAGCGGCGGCAGTACACACCGAAGTAGGCGTCTTCCTCCATAACGCGCATGTCGCACCACAAGGCCAGCTCCATGCCGCCGGCCACGGCCGCGCCACTCACGGCGGCGATCACGGGCTTGGCGAGTTGCAGGCGCGACGGGCCCATGGGGCCGAGGGCGCGCGGGTCCTGGGCGTCGAAGTCGAGGTCCAGGCCGCCGATCTGGCCCGACGCCGCCAGCCGCGCGCCGTACTGCAGGTCCCAGCCGGCGCAGAAGTGGCCGTGCGCGCCGTGGAACACCGCCACGCGCGCCTCGGCGTCATCCTCGAAGGCCAGGAAGGCCGCGTGCAGGGCGTGTGCTGTGGGGCTGTCCACTGCGTTGCGAACATCGGGGCGGTCCAGCGTGACGACCCAGACCTCGCCCAGCTTGTCGGTGGTGACGGCGCTCATGGCCACACCCCCACGCGCGGCGTGTTCAAGGCTTCCTCCAGCTCCGCCTGCGTCACCTCGATCTCCAGCCGCAACAGCGCCCCCGCCATGGCCTTGCCCAGGTTGTCCAGCCGCAGGTTGCGCGCGCCGCCGCCCTGCAGTGCACCGCGCAACACAAACTTGAGCGCCAGGATGTTGGGCAGGGGCCAGGCGTCCACCTCACCCGGCAGCCAGGGCGCGAAGTGGGCCTGCACGCGCTCGGCTGTGACCTCGCGCGCAAGGAGGGCGTAACCCGCCGCGTTCCACGCGAACAGGCCGAAGTCCACCCAGTCGGCCTTGTCACCGCTGCGCGCGTGGGCGATGCGCACCAGAGGGATTCGAACGTGGCTCATGTGACCTCCCCAAGCAGTTCGACGGTGACACCCGCCTCCACCGCCGCCCGCGGGATCAGCGTGGGCCAGATGCCCAGCAGTTCGCTGGTGTTGTGCAGGCCCGTGAAACCGCAGGTGTAGGCCGGGCCGCTCAGACCGATCCAGGGAAAGAGCCGACCGAAGCCGTCGGCGGCGGCCTTGTCCTGCGTGCGCAGCACCAGCCGCGTCCAGATTTCGTTGCTCTGGTTGAGCGCATCCGCCTTGGGCAGTGGCGCAAGCGCGCCGTGCGCGGAGTTCAGGCCGGGGTACTCCACATACAGCTCGTCATGCGCAATGCGCTTGTCCTTGAGCAGTGTGCGGATGGTGGCCTGCGCGGCCTGCGCCTTGTCCCAGGCGTCGGGCCAGGAAAAGCCCCAGGTGACCTCGGCCTTGTAGCCGTCGCGAAAGCCGGCCACCACCTTGAGCGTGTCGGTGGGCGCGGTGCCGCGCGCACCGGTCAGGCGCACACGGTCATGGCCTTCGTCGTGCAGGGTGATGTGGCCCATGTCGAGCACCACGTCGGGCGAAAAATAGGCGTGCGGGTTGTGCACCTCGTACAGCAGTTGCTGACGCACGGTGTCGAAGTTGATGCGCCCCCCGGTCTCGGGTGCCTTGGTGATGAGCGCGGTGCCGTCTTCATGCACCTCGGCAATGGGGTAGCCGATGTGCGCGGGATCGGGAATGGCCTGCCACGCGCCCTGGCTGCCGAAGTTACCGCCGCTGCCCTGCCCCGAACACTCCAGCAGGTGGCCCACGGTGAGGCCCTGCGCCAGGCGGTTGAGGTCCTGCTCGCTGCTGGCACCTGTCAGCGTCCAGCCCAGGCTGTGCACCAACGGCCCGAGGAAGAGCGCGGCGTCGGCCACGCGCCCGGTGATCACGATGTCGGCGCCCGCGTCCAGCGCGTCCACGATGGGCTTCGCGCCCACGTAGGCGTTGGCGAACACCAGCCGCTCACGCACGCCGGCCACCGGCTCGCGGGTGAAAAGGTGGTCAAAGCCGGATGCGGTGGCGTCCTGCAGGCGCGGCAACACGTCGTCACCAGTGACCACCGCCACACGCGCCTGCCAGCCTTTGGCCTTGAACGCGGCGAGCACCGCCTGTGCCGCGCCGCGTGGGTTCAGCCCACCGGCATTGCACACGAAGCGCACACCACGCTCGCGCATCAGCGGCCACAGCTTCATGAGCATGGGCACCACGTCGCGCGCGTAGCCCAGCGCCGGATCGCGCTGCCGGTCTTTCTGCAGGATGGCCAGCGTGAGTTCGGCCAGGTGGTCGCTGGCGATGAACTGCACGCCGCCGCGTTCGATGCTCGCGGCCACGGGTTCCCAGTTGTCGCCGTAAAAGCCGAGGCCGGCGCCGATGCGTATGGACTTCATGTGCTCGATCTTCATGGCGCATGAGCGACATGGGATGGGGGTCAACCCCTAGCGTCAGTCCCGGGCAAGACAGCTATAAATTGCCCACACCGTCTGGGGAGCCTGCCACAAAGTTTGCAGCAACACACTCCCCCATCGGCGGCGCCAGAACACAACAGGAGACATGCGTGCAACTGCTGCAACTGCTCATCAGCGGTGCGGCTCAGGGCTGTATCTACGGACTCATTGCCCTGGGTTTCGTGCTGATCTACAAGGCCACCGAGACCGTGAGCTTTGCCCAGGGCGATTTGATGATGGTGGGCGCTTTCGCGGCGCTGGCCGCCATGACCGTGCTGGGCCTGCCCTTCTGGCTCGCGGTGCCGGCCGCCATCATCGCCATGGGCCTCTTCGGCGTGTTGCTCGAGCGCGCGGTGGTGCGCCCCATCCTGGGGCAACCGGCCTTCTCCATCGTGATGCTCACCATCGGTGTGGGCTACGTGCTGCGCGGTCTGATCACCATGATCCCCAACATCGGCACCGACACCCACACACTGCCCGTGCCCTACGCCGGTGAGGTGCTGCGCATGGGCACGCTGGTGGTCTCGGCCGAGCAGATCGTGGTGATCGGCGTCACCGGCGTACTGTGCCTGGGCCTGTTTGCGATGTTCCGCTACAGCAAGCTCGGCATCGCCATGCAGGCCTCGTCGCAAAACCAGCTCGCGGCCTACTACATGGGCATTCCGGTGAAGCGGCTCAACGGTCTGGTGTGGGGGCTGGCGGCGGGGGTGGCGGCCATCGCCGGCCTGCTGCTCGCGCCCATCACCTTCGTGCACGCCAACATGGGCTTCATCGGCC
>NZ_JADMJO010000088.1 GCF_018780385.1 Hydrogenophaga sp.
ACGCGCCGATCACGATCGAGTACGACCTCAGCCTGTGAGCTGTCAGACCGCGCAGACAGGCGCCGTGAACGCTTCGTCCACGGGCTGATCGACCCGGGCCTTGCCCGTCGCCACTGGCACCGCGACCGACGGCCCCACGCCGTTCTTCACCGCGACCACCTCCGCCATGATCGAGAGCGCGATCTCGGCCGGGGTCTTGCTGCCGATGTACAGACCGGCCGGCCCGTGCAGCGCTTGCAGTGCGTCCGGCGACAGATCGAAGTGTTCGTGCAACCGTGTCTTGCGCAGTTCGCTGTGGCGGCGCGAGCCGATGGCGCCCACGTAGAAGGCGTCCGACTGCAGCGCGTCGATCAGCGCGAGGTCGTCGAGCTTGGGGTCGTGCGTCACGGCCACCACGGCGGTGCGCGCGTCGGGCTTGAGGCGCAGGATCAGGTCGTCCGGCATCTCGTGGCTGACCACCACGCCATCGAGCTGCCAGCTCGCGCGGTGCTCCTCGCGTGGGTCGCACACGATCACCTCGAAACCCAGGCCCAGCGCCATCTGGCACAGGAAGCGCGAGAGGTCCCCCGCGCCGATCACGATGAGCCGCGCCTGTGGCCCGAGGTGGGTGGTGAGCTGCTGTTCGTTCAGATGCGGCAGGCCGTCGCGCTGGCCTGCATGCAATTCCACCTCGCCGGTGCGCAGGTTGAGCACGCGCTCGGTGCTGCGGCGCTGCAGGCAGGCTTGCAGCAACTCATCCAGTCGGCTGCTCGCGGATACCGGCTCCAGCACCAGTTCCACCGTGCCGCCGCAGGGCAGGCCGAAGCGGTGTGCTTCATCGGCCGAGATGCCGTAGCGCAGCACGGCGGGCGTGTCGGTGGCGCAGGCGGCCTGCACACCGCCTTCGCGGATGCGGTGGATCAGGTCGTCTTCGATGCAGCCGCCCGAGACCGAGCCCACCGTCTCGCCACGGCCGTTGATGGCCATGAGCGAGCCCGGCGGCCGGGGCGATGAGCCCCAGGTGCGCGCCACCGTCACCAGCACCACCGGCAGGCCGGCGCCGTGCCAGCCCACCGCGGTGCGCAGCACGCGGGTGTCGAGGTCTTCCACGGCAGCCTCAGGCGAGCTTGAACGGCAGTTCGCGCAGCGGTTTGCCGGTGAGTTGCGCGAGGGCGTTGGCAAACGCGGGCGCCAGCGGTGGCAGGCCCGGCTCGCCGATGCCGGTGGGCGGATCGGCGCTGGGCACCACGTGCACGTTGATCTCGGGCATGTCGGTGATGCGCGCCACGGTGAAGTCGCCGAAGTTGCTCTGCTCGACCACACCGTCTTTCAACGTGATGGCCGAACCCGGCAGGCACATCGACAGGCCCATGACCGCTGCGCCCTGCACCTGCGTTTCCACGCTCTTCGGGTTGACGGCCAGGTTGCAATGCACGCCGGCGGTGGCGCGGTGCAGCACGGGACTGCCGTCCTTCACCGAGGCCTCGACCACGTAGGCCACGACCGAGCTGAACGACTCGTGCACCGCCACGCCCCAGGCGCGACCGGCCGGCAACTGCTTCTTGCCGTAACCGCTCTTGTCCACGGCGAGCTGCAGCGCGGCGCGGTGGCGCGGGTGCTTGTCGCCGAAGAGGCGCATGCGGTAGGCCACCGGGTCCTGCTTGGTAGCGCGCGCGATGTCGTCGAGCAGGGTCTCCATGACGAAGGCGGTGTGGGTGGAGCCCACGCTGCGCCACCACAGCACCGGCACGTTGACCTTGGGGTGGTGCACGGTGAGGCGCATGGGCAGGCCGTAGGGTTCGCGCATGCCTTCGGTGGCGGTGGCGTCGATGCCGTTCTTGACCATGCCGCCTTCAAAGAAGGTGCCCGTGATGATGGACTGGCCGACCAGCACGTGGTCCCAGGCCAGCACGTTGCCGCGCTCGTCGAACCCGATGCGTGCGCGGTGCAGGTGCATGGGGCGGTAGTAGCCGCCCTTGATGTCGTCCTCGCGGCTCCAGACCATGCGCACCGGCGCGTTGATGCCGGCGGCGCGCGCGGCCTTGGCGATCTCGCAGGCCTCGACCACGTAGTCGCTGCTGGGCAGGCCACGCCGGCCGAAGCCGCCGCCGGCCATCTGCACGTTCATCGTCACCTGCTCGGGCTTGAGACCCAGCACGCGCGCGGCCGCGGCAGCATCCACACCCGGGAACTGGGTGCCGACCCACAGCTCGGCGCGGCCGTCAGACAGTTGCACCGTGCAGTTCAGTGGCTCCATGGGCGCGTGGGCCAGGTAAGGGAAAACGAACTCGGCGTCAATCGTGCGCGGCGCGGTGGCCAGCGGGGCCATGTCGGCGTCAAACGCGCGCGGGCCGGGTTGTTTGGCCAGCTCGCGGTACTGCACCAGCTGGCGCGCGCTGTCGACCTTCTCCACCGCCGAGTCGTCCCAGGTCAGCTTGAGCGCGTCGCGCCCCTGTTTGGCGGGCCAGTAACCGTCGGCGATCACGGCCACGCCTTCGGCGCCACGGTCCAGCGGCACACGCAGCACGGCCTTCACGCCCTTGATGGCGCGCGCTGCGCTGTCGTCCAGGGTTTTCACTTTCGAGCCGAACACCGGCGGGTGCGCGACCAGCGCGGTGAGCTGGCCGGGGCGGCGCACGTCGATGCCGAAGCTCTGTTGTCCGCTGCTCTTGGCGCGCGAGTCCAGCCGCGGAGTGGGGCGGCCGATGATGCGGAAGTCCTTGGGGTCCTTGAGCACGACCTTCTCGGGCACCGGCAGGGCCATTGCGGCCTCGGCCAGTTCGCCGTAGCTGGCCTTGCGCCCGCCGGGGCCGATCACGGTGCCGGCCTGGGTGCGCAGGGTGGACACGTCCACGTTCCAGCGCGCGGCCGCGGCCGACAGCAGCATGGCGCGGGCGCGGGCGCCCAGCTCGCGGTACTGCGTGTAGCTGTGTTTGATGGCGGTGGAGCCACCCGTGAGGTGGATGCCGAACAGCGGGTCGGCGTAGGCGGCGTCGGCCGTGCCGTGCTGGCTGCGCACCTTGCTCCAGTCCGCGTCCAGCTCCTCGGCCAGGATCATGGGCAGGCCGGTCTGAACGCCCTGGCCGAATTCGAGCCGGTTGATGGTGACCATGACCTCGCCGGTGGGCGCGATCCGCACGAAGGCCAGCGGTTGTTCGGTCGGCTTGAGGCCGGCGGCGGGCTGGCCGTTGGCCTGCGCCATGGCCAGGTGGGGGAAGGCGCCCAGCGCAAAGCCGCCGGCGCCGGCCAGCTTCAGGAAACTGCGACGCGGCAGCGAGGTGGGCTCAATGGCCTGGTCGCGCTCGAGCATGTGTTGCAGGGCGCGCGGCAGTTCAACGGGGTTGATGTGGTTGTTGAGCATGGTGTGTCCTTCAAGCGATGGCTTTGGCGGCGTCGGTCACGGCGGCGCGGATGCGGGCATAGGTGCCGCAGCGGCAGACGTTGCCGGCCATGGCCGAGTCGATCTCGGCGGCGGTGGGTTGTTTGCCCTTGGGCAGCGATTTGAGGAAGGCGGTGGCGCTCATGATCTGCCCGCTCTGGCAGTAGCCGCACTGCGCCACGTCGTGTTTCACCCAGGCCGCGTGCACGGCGGTGCCGACGCGGTCATTGCCACCGGTGGCGGCTTCAATGGTGGTGATCTGCTTGCCTTCGGCCGCAGCGATGGGCGTGATGCAGGAGCGGATGGCCTGACCGTCCAGGTGTACCGTGCAGGCGCCACACAGCGCCGCGCCGCAGCCGAACTTGGTGCCGGTCATGCCCAGCGTGTCGCGCAGGGCCCAGAGGATGGGCGTGCCGGGGTCGACGTCGACCGTGTGGGTTTTGCCGTTGACGCTGAGTGTGCTCATGGGGGTCTGTTCTCCGTGGGGTTGGCTTGGATCTGCTGGGGATCTGTGTCGGAAGTGTCGATGCCTGGTGTCGAATGCGTTTGCCGTTTTCGATGCTTGTTTTGCCTTTTTCGATGTTTCTCCGCTCTCAGATGCTTGATTTTGTTGACCGGGTCGTACAGTCCGCGCTGGTGATTTCCCTTGAGAATGCATTTCGTCTCAACGTCAATCGCAACCCTACCCAACCACCATGTCCATTCAAACCCTGGCTTTTGACATCGGAAGGATTGCCCGAATCGATGGCGACCACCCCACCGCCATCCCCCAGCTCTCGCTGCACCGGCGCAGCGTCAAGACCGAGCCCATGCCTTGCATCTACGGCCTTGGGTTGGCGGTGGTTGCGCAAGGCGGCAAGCGGGTGACCGTGGGCGAGCACGTGTTGGACTACGGCGCAGGCCAGTCGCTGCTGATCTCCGCAGACCTGCCCGTGGTGGCGCATGTCACCCGGGCCGACCTCGCCCAGCCGTTTGTGTGCATGTTCCTCACCCTGGATGCGCGGGCCCTGATGCAGCAGGCCGCCGCGATGGACCTGCCGCCCGTGCCCCGCGATGAGGCGCCGCGGGCCATCTCACTGAGCGCACTGGACGCGTCGCTGCTCGACGCAGCGAGTCGCCTCGTTCGGCTGCTGGACGAACCTGCGCTCGTCGCCACCCTGGCGCCCCTGATCCAGCAGGAGATCATGGTGCGGCTGCTGTCCGGCCCGCACGGGCCGTACTTGCGTCAGCTCGTGGCGGCGGGTTCTCCCAGCCACCAGATCGCCCAGGCCATGGCCTGGCTCACGCAGAACTTCGTGCAAGACGTGTTGATGGACGAACTCGCTGCGCGCGTGCACATGAGCCCCTCCACCTTCAGGCTGCACTTTCGCCATTTCACCGGCATGAGTCCACTGCAGTACCAGAAGCAATTGCGCTTGCAGCAGGCGCGACACCTCATGCTCCACCAGGCGCTGGACGCCGGCAGCACCGCGGCGCGCGTGGGCTACGAGAGCGCCTCGCAGTTCAGTCGCGACTACAGCCGCCTGTTTGGCGCACCGCCCCAGCGCGACATCAAGCGCATGCGGCACGAGCCCGGCGAAGGTGTCGGCGTGTCATCGTTCTGACCACCACCCATGCTCCGCTATCTCACCGTGCCGGTCACGGCTTTTGCCCAAAACTGCTCCATCGTCTGGTGCGATGAAACGAAGGACGCGGCCGTCATCGACCCGGGTGGCGACCTGGATCGTTTGCTGGTCGAAGTGAAACGCCTGGGAGTGAACCTGAAGGCGATCTGGCTCACACACGCGCACATCGACCACGCGGGCGGCACCGCCGATCTGGCCGAGCAGCTGGGCCTGCCCATCATCGGCCCGCACCCGGGCGATCAGTTCTGGATCACCGGGCTGCCGCAGCAAGGCGCCATGTTCGGCTTCCCGCCCGCGCGGGCCTTCACGCCCACGCGCTGGCTGGCCGATGGCGACACGGTGCAGATCGGCCACAGCGTCCTGCAGGTGCGCCACTGCCCGGGCCACACGCCGGGGCACGTGGTGTTTCATTCGGCCGAGGCGAAGCGCGCTTTTGTGGGTGACGTGCTGTTTGCCGGCGGCATCGGCCGCACCGATTTCCCGCAGGGCAATCACGCGCAACTGATCAGCAGCATCAGGGAGCGGCTGTGGCCGATGGGTGACGAGACGGTGTTCATCCCGGGCCACGGACCGGAAAGCAGTTTCGGCGCGGAGCGCCGGCACAACCCGCACGTGCGGGACGCCTGAAGCCAGGGTTCAGGCCTGACCCAGCCGCTGGAACAGGCCGCCAGGCAAGCGCCCGACGATGCCGTCGAGCTCCAGCTCGAGCAGGCGGGCTTGCAGGTGCGCGGTGTCCAGCCCGGTGCGGGCTTGAAGCGCGTCCAGGCTGACCGGGTCAAAACCCATCGCATCGAGCAGGCTGTCGGGTCCGTCGCCTTCATCGGCCTCGGCCGGCGTCGCAGACAGGTCGCGCGGGTCGACCATGCGCAGGTCTTCGAGGATGTCCTGCGCCGACTCGACCAGTTTGGCGCCCTGGCGGATGAGCGCATGGCAGCCGCGCGACTGTGGCGCATGGATCGAACCGGGAATGGCGAAC
This sequence comes from Hydrogenophaga sp., assembly GCF_018780385.1. Lineage (GTDB taxonomy): Bacteria > Pseudomonadota > Gammaproteobacteria > Burkholderiales > Burkholderiaceae_C > Hydrogenophaga. Next base: position 5,960 of record NZ_JADMJO010000088.1, read on the forward strand.
ACCTCGCGCCCCTGCTCGGCCGCCAGGCGGGCGGTGATCAGCGAGCCCGACTTCAAGGTGGCCTCCACGACCAGCGTGCCTTGGGACAGGCCTGCAATCAAGCGGTTGCGCTGAGGGAAATTGGCGTTGAGCGGTGGCGTCCCCAGTGGGTACTCGCTCACGATGGCGCCGTGCGCGGCGATGCGGTGGGCCAGCGAGAGGTGGCGTCTGGGGTAGACGCGGTCCAGCCCGGTGCCCACCACCGCGATGGTGGGTGCGCCGCCTTCGAGCGCGCCCGTGTGGGCCGCGCCGTCCACACCCAGGGCCAGGCCCGAGACCACACACACGCCAGCCTGCCCCAGCGCGCGCGCAAACTGGTGCGCGTTGGCTTCGCCTTGAGGCGTGGGGTTGCGGCTGCCGACCATGGCCAGGCGCCGCGGATGCGCCAGCACGTCCAGGTCGCCCATCACGTACAGCAACACGGGCGGGTCGGCCATCTGCAGCAGGTCGGGTGGGAAGCGGGGGTCGGCCAGTGTCAACACGTGGCGGTTGGTGCCCTCAGCCAGCCAGGCCAGCACCTGTTCCACCTGGGCATCGAGTTCGTCCGGGGCTTGCTGCAGCGCGTGGGCGGTCTTGGGGCCCACCACGGTCTGCAGGGCGTCAAGAGATTGTGTGAAGACGATCTCAGGCAGGCCGAAGGCGGCCAGCAGCTTGCGGGCTGTTTCTTTGCCCACGCCAGGCGTGAGCAGCAGCCGCAGCCAGGCGGCCAACTCCTGCCGCTGCATCGCCTTTACGGGTTGATGAAGCGGTCGCCGACCTTGACGCGGTCGCTGATCTGCAGCACCAGGGCGTAAGACACCTTGTCAAACGTGCGGAAGACGATCATGAGACCGTTGCGCTCACCGGGCAGGCGCAGCTGGGGGCGCGTCGTGTCCGTGGTGTCGGTGACGAGGTCGCTCTCGCGCTGCAGCGCCAGCACATGGCCGCGCTCCATGCCGTGGTTCTTGCCGCGGTTGATGGTGACCACCTGGTTCTGACCGGCGAAGTTCACCGAGTTGCCGTACACCGAGACGATCTGTCCGGTCTGATTGTTCTGGGGGGCGCGCGGCACGAAGTTGGTCAGCTCGCGCGGTGGCTCGGGCAGCAGGCGGTCGCCGACGCTCATTTCTTCCTTGGCGGCCAGGATGTCGATGGCGGCCGGCACCACTTCGGTCACGGCCTGACCCTTGGGTCCGACGCCCGGGCGGGTGGTTTCGCCACTGACCACGCTGGCTTTGCCGACGTACTGCGCTTCATAGCCCAGGATCTCGTTGGTCGTGGGATCGCGCAGTGGCGTGGCGTTGCGGAACACGCGGTATTGGGTCGAGCGGCCGTCGATCACCGCCAGTGGCTCGGACTCCGGTCCCTCGGCGTACTGGGCACGGGCGTAGGCGCGATCGCCGCGGCTGAGCATCACGCGGTTTTCCTGCGTGGCCACGATGCGTGGCGCCCGCGAGAACGTGGCCTCGTCGACGATCAGAGGCTCGGTCAGGAAGGCCTCGATGGCCTGCAGGTTGACCGGCGGAATGGCGGAGTCGCCCAGGCTGTCGTAACGGGTGCGTGGTGAGACGCGCACGGTTGTCGTGTCACCGCTGCCCGGCTGGCGCGTGGTGAGGCGGGCGCGGCCGTTGGACTTGTCCAGGTAGAGCACCTGCCCGGGGTAGATGCGGTGGGGATTCTGGATGTCGTCGAGGTTCATGCCCCAGAGCTCGGGCCAGCGCCACGGCGTCTTGAGGAAGATGCCGGACACCGCCCACAGGGTGTCGCCGCGCTTGATGGTGTAGCTGTCGGGCGCGTTGGGCGCGAGTTCGGACAGCGGAACGCCGGTCTGGGCCACCTGGGTGGCGGTGGCGCGCTGGCCGGGCGTGATGGGGAAGTTCTGTGCCGACACGGTGCCTGCAAGGGCAGCAGCGATCAGGGCAACGGCGCAAACCACAGGCCGGAGATGGCTGGTGGGGCACGTTTGATGGACGTTGGCAGGCAAGCGGTTCTTCAATGGCATGTGGTGGCCCCTGGGGCGGCGATGGCCGGTTGTCAGCGGGAGTTTCCATGAAACCACAACTGCCCTCCGGGTGGCGCTCGTGTCTTGACAAATCGCATTTGATTTTGCGCCCAAGCCTTTGATTAGGCAATGTTTATGGCGGAGGGCTTTCACGCGTCGTGGCAAAAGTGGCGAAAATGTCGATACCGCATTCCGCTCGTCCCCGGCTTGCCGCCAGCCGTCGCCCGGGTACAGTGGGCGGTTCCTTGCAAGCCCTTCGTTTGACCCGTTTTCATGAACTCGCCGACCCTGCTGCCCATCCTTTGTTACCCCGATCCGCGACTGCACACCGTGGCCCGCCCGGTGAAGGCTGTTGACGATCGCATCCGCACGCTGAGCCAGCACATGCTGGAAACGATGTACGACGCCCACGGCATTGGCCTCGCCGCCACGCAGGTCGATGTGCACGAGCGCCTGATCGTGATCGACGTGAGCGAGACGCGCGACCAGCCCATGGTGCTGATCAACCCGGTGGTCGAATGGGCCAGCCCCGAGACGCGCAAGGGCGAAGAGGGCTGCCTGTCGGTGCCGGGTATCTACGACGGTGTGGAACGCTCGCTGGCGGTGCGCGTGCGGGCCCAGGGCCTGGACGGCGCCGAGCGCACGATCGAAGCCGACGGCATGCTGGCCGTGTGCATCCAGCACGAGATGGATCACCTGCTGGGCAAGGTGTTCGTCGAATACCTCTCGCCGCTCAAGCGCACGCGCATCAAGTCCAAGATGGTCAAGGCCCAACGGGAGGCGATGAAGGCATGAAAGTGTTGAACACGCTCGTGGTCTCGGTGGCCGCCCTGTTGGCTGGCTGTTCGGTGATGCCCGAGCGTGCGGCCCTGGGCGCGCCGCGCGCGGAGATCGAGAAGAACCTGGGCCGCCCCACGATGGTCCACGCGCTGCCCGGGGGCGAAACGCGCCTGCAGTACTCGGGCCAGCCCGCGGGTCAGTGGGTGCACAACCTGGATCTGGGGCCCGATGGCCGCCTGGTGCGCAACGAACAGGTGATGGAGGCACCCTGGCTGCAGCAGCGCATCGAGGTCGGTCGCTGGACGCAGGACGACGTGTTGCGCAACCTGGGCCGCCCGGCGTTGGTGGAGCGCGTGGCGCGCTTTGACGGAGTCGTGTGGACCTACCGTTTTCTGGAAGCCACGCGACCGCGCCAGGTGCACGTGCACCTGGACCCGGCGGGCGTGGTGCGACAGCTCATGTTCAGCGACGAACCGCATTACGACGATGCCGTGGACGCCAGTCACCCCTGAAACCGGTCGTTTGCGGGTGCGGTATTCCGCCCGACCTCAGCTCCTTCAGTCATGAAACTCATCTTTGCCGGCACGCCGGAATTTGCCAGCGTGGCCCTGGCCCGTTTGCTGGCCGCCGGTTTCCGGGTGCCGCTGGTGCTCACGCAGCCCGACCGCCCCGCCGGTCGCGGCATGAAGCTGCAGGCCTCGCCAGTGAAGCAGCGGGCGCTGGAGCACCACATCACCGTGGCGCAGCCGCGCAGCTTGCGGCTGGACGGCAAGTACCCCGACGACGCTGCCGCCGCGCGCGAAGCCATTGAAGCTGCGCAAGCCGATGTGATGGTGGTGGCCGCGTACGGCTTGATCCTGCCGCAGTGGGTGCTCGATGTGCCCCGTTTGGGCTGTCTCAACATCCACGCATCCTTGTTGCCACGCTGGCGAGGCGCAGCCCCCATCCACCGCGCCATCGAAGCCGGTGACACCGAGACCGGCGTGACCATCATGCAGATGGACGCCGGACTGGACACGGGCGACATGCTGCTGGTGGAGCGCCTGCCGATCCGCGGTACCGAGACCACCGGCAGCCTGCACGACCGCCTTGCCGTGCTCGGTGGGCGTCTGATCGTCGAGGCGCTGGAGATCGCGGCCTGCGGGGGGTTGACCGGGCAGAAGCAACCGGCCGAGGGCGTGACCTACGCGCACAAGATCGACAAGGCGGAGGCCGCGCTTGACTGGACCGCGCCGGCCGACAGCCTCGCGCGGCGGGTGCGTGCCTTCAACCCCTTTCCCGGTGCGGCCACCGCGCTGGCTGGCGAGGCCATCAAGGTGTGGGCGGCCCACGCCGACGACACGGCAGCGGGCGGCGAGCCCGGCGGGGTGCTGGCGGCCGACGCCCACGGCATTCGCGTGGCCACCAGCGCCGGCGTGCTGGTGCTCACCGAGCTGCAGCGCGCGGGCGGCAAGCGCCTGCCGGTGGCGGATTTTCTGCGCGGCTTTCCGCTGGCGCGAGGACAGGTGCTGGATGCCGCGCCCTCGTCGAAAGCGGGCGCCTGATGTTCCATCGACGTGCCTACCGCAAGCGCCCCGAGTACTGGGAAGGCGCGCGCGACCAGGTGTCGGTGGCCATGGGCATCGGCGCGTGGGGCTTGATGACCGGTGTGGCCATGGTGCAGTCGGGCCTGTCACCGCTGGAAGCCGTGCTCATGACGCTCATCGTCTACGCCGGCAGCGCGCAACTGGCGGCCGTGCCCATGATCGCCGCCGGTGCGCCGCTGTGGGTGATCCTCGCGGCGGCCTTCTGCGTGAACCTGCGCTTCGTTGTTTTCTCCGCCCACCTTCGGCCCTACCTCATGCACCTGCCGCGCTGGGAGCGCCTGGTCCGCGGCTACATCACCGGCGACCTGAGCTACGTGTTTTTTGCGCGCCGCTTCCCACACCCGGGCACCACGCTCGACGAGCTGGAGCGTCAGCAGGCCTACCTCATGGGCAACTGCGCGGTGAACTACGTGGCCTGGATGGGCGCGAGCCTGGCCGGCATTGCGTTGACCAACGTGATTCCCGTGGAATGGGGCCTGGGCTTCGCGGGCATCCTGGCGCTGTTGGGCGTGCTGTGCTCACTGGCCTCGTCGAGGCTTCGCATGGTCTCGGCGGGGGTGGCCGGTGCTGCGGCCGTGGCGGCGTGGGCATTGCCACTCAAGCTCAACATCCTGGTCGCGATCGCCAGCGCGGTGGCGATCTGCCTGGTGCTTGAAAAGCTCAGGCCTCCCGTGCCGGGACAGGGCGTGCACCATGTTTGATGTCGATCCCTGGACGCTGCTCACCATCGTGCTGCTCGGCTGCATCACGGTCATCACACGCGGCTTCTTCTTCATCTCCAGCAAGCCCTGGAGTCTGCCGCACTGGGCGCAACGCGGTCTGCAGTACGCCCCGATCGCGGCGCTGGCGGCGGTCGTCATTCCGGAGATCGTCATGAGCCAGGGCGCGCTCATTGCCACCTGGAAAGACGCACGGCTGTTCGCTGCGGCAGCCGGCATGGCGTGGTTCTTCTGGAAGCGCGGTGTGCTCGGCACCATCGTCTGCGGCATGGCCGTGTACCTGCCGCTGCGGCTCGCACTTGGCTGGTGAAAGAATGGCCCCCACGCTCCGCCGCTGCGCGGGTCGCTGCCCCCCGAGGGGGTTGATCCGCCTTGGGGCGGCCCGGCGTCGGATCGTTTCCACCACGTACCAGCCCGTCAGCGATACCGCAGCGCAGATCAGCAACGTCCACAGCGTGTGACTGGGGAAATGCGCGCCGCGCACGGTCTGCACCGCGCCCGCGAGCAGTCCGGTGAACAGCGCAGCGGCGAGCCAGCGCTGGCCGATCACACGGCGGCGTGCGGCAGCGCCCGGGGGCGCCTGCAACCAGGGCAGGCACAGGGCCACAAACGCAAAACCGCTGGAGGCATGACCGCCTGGAAAACAGCGCCCGGGGCCGCCGTCGGCCTGGCCCCAGGCCCAGTGCGACACGTGGTCCGCGATTCCGCCGAATGCCCGCAGGTCCCAGGGGCAACTGGTCTGGCTGGCGTTTTTGATCAGGTTGACCGATAGCAGCGACAGGCTGACCAGCGCCACGACGAGCCAGCGCTCGCGCCGCGGCATGCGCAGCCCCGGCCACAGCGCCCAGGCGCACAGCAGCAGCCAGGCGCCGGTCATCGCGTGGCGCAGGCCGTCGTGCAGCACCACCGTCAACAGCGTCGAGTCGCGCAAACTGAAACCCTGTGGCGTGCCGATCGCCTGCATCAACGCCAGGTCCAGCCCCGATGCGTCCCAGAGCAGGGTGAGGGCGAACAGGGCGAACAGCCAGTCGGTGGGGCGCGAGCGGTGCATGGGCCCGACTCTCGCCCGTCAGGGTTAAGTGCGGCTTAAGCGGCATACCCATAATGAAGTGCTTCCTCAACCAACGGACGCAACGTCCCCTTCGTCAATGCGCGCACTCGTGGTGGAAGACGATCCCGGCATCGCCAGTGGCCTGCAGGCCTCGCTCAGGCAGGCGGGCTATGCGGTGGACCTGTGCGGCACGCTCGACGCAGCCTGGCACGCGCTGTCGATGGAGCCCTTCGACGTGCTGGTCCTCGACCTCGGCCTGCCCGATGGTGATGGCCTGGACCTGCTCGCCCGCCTGCGCCGCCAGCCCGCACCGGTGGCCGGGCGGGCAGCGATGCCGCGCAACGACATGCCGGTGCTGATCATGACCGCGCGCGACGGTGTGAGCGACCGCATCAGCGGGCTGGACAGCGGCGCCGACGACTACATCGTCAAACCCTTCGACGCCAACGAAGTGCTGGCCCGGCTGCGCGCCATGCTGCGCCGCGCGGTGGGGCGCAGCAGTCCGGTGATCGCACACGGTGATCTCGTGGTGGACCCGGCAACCCACACGGTGCTGCGCGCCGGTGAAGCGGTGCCCCTGGGTGGCAAGGAGTTCGCGCTGTTGATGACGCTGCTGCAGGCGCGTCCGCAGGTGCTGTCCAAGTCGCGGCTGGAGTCGTCGTTGTACGGTTTCGGTGAAGCGCTGGAGAGCAACGCGATCGAGGTGCACATCCACCACCTGCGGCGCAAGCTCGGCGAGTCGCTCATCAAGACGGTGCGTGGCGTGGGCTACTTTGTGCCGCAACAGGACCCTCCCGCATGACGGACGCTGCGTCTCCCGCGCGCCTGCCCACGCTGTGGCGCTACCTGTGGAGTTGGGTGGTGGGCGCTCTGCTGGTGGTGTGGACCACGTTGCTGCTGGTGGCCTGGTACACCGGCCACCACGAAGCCGAAGAGATCACCGACGGGCAGTTGGAGGCGGTGGCGCGGCTGTGGATGTCGGTGGAGCCGGACCAGACCCTGTCCACCCCCGAGCCGATCTCGTCAAGCCGCACGCGCGCCTATGTGCAGGACGTGGCCGTGCTGCATTGGGTCGAAGGCCAGCTGTTCACCGACACCCACAGTCTGGCCAGCAGCCTCGGCCTGACCCAACCGCCCGCCCCGGGTTTCACCAACCGGGTGCAGTCCACCAGCAGCGCGGAGGTGCACTGGCGCGTGTACGCGTTGGCGGGCCAGGGCGAGCACGCTGCCGACGTCGTGGCTGTGTTGATGGACGTGGATCACCGGGTGGATCTCGGGCGCGACATGGCGCTCAAGCTCGCGCGGCCGGCCCTGCTGGTGCTGCCCCTGGTGGCGCTGCTGCTGTGGTGGGCGCTGCGCCGCGGGCTGCGCCCGCTGGTGCGTCTCTCGCGCGATGTGGCCGCGCTCGATGGTCTGGCCGGGCAGCGGCTGGACACCGCGCACCGCTTCCACGAGTTCTCCAGCACCGTGCATGCCATCAACACGCTGGTGGATTCGTTGCAGACACAGGCGCGGCGCGAGCGCGAGTTCGCCTCCGACGTGGCGCACGAGCTGCGCACGCCCCTGGCCGCGCTGTCCTTGCAGGCAAGCGCCGCGCTGCACGCTCCCTCGCCCGAGCGGCTGGCGCAGCTGGAGGTCAATGCCCTGCGGGCCGGCCACATCCTGTCGCAGCTGCTGGAGCTGGCTCGAGCGCAGCGCGACGGTTCGGGCCTTGAGGCCTGGAAGGACGTGGCGTTGGGCGATGTTGCCGCCGGGTTGATCGCCTCTCACGCACAGGAAGGTTTCGCGCGCGGCCACGAGTTGTCGCTGGAGCAGCCTGCGGTGCCGGTGGTTTTGCATGTGCAGCCCATGCTGCTGGAACTGGCCCTGCGCAACCTGATCGAAAACGCCTTGCGCCACACGCCGTCTGGCACGCAGGTGGTGGTGGAGGTCTGGCAGACCGAACGTGAAGCCGGCGTGTCGGTCAGCGACGACGGTCAGCGGCCCGAGGCGCCACCGTCCATGCAGGCGCAAGCCTCCTCGGGTCTGGGCCTCGGTCTGCGGCTGGTGGAGCGCATCGCCGAGCAGCTGGGCGGCACACTGCAGCGCGACACCGGTGAAGCACCCATGACCACGCGCTTCACATTGCGCTGGTTGCGCCCGGCGCCATAAGGTTCATTTAACGCGCGAACGCGAAGCTGGTGGGGTCGGCATGTGCCGGCGTCATCGCTTTGCCCATGCCTTCACATCCTGCTCTGGGGTCACCCGTTGCCCCGCCCACGGCGCGCCCGACCTGGCGGCCCGTTCACGCCGTGTGGCTGTTGTCGTTGTGGCTGGCCGTGGCGGGCAACCTGCCGCTGTGGCTGCGCGTGTACGACCTGGCCGGCACGCCCGCGCAGCGCGTGGCGCTGTTCGGCGGTTTCGGGATGGTGGTGCTCGGCATCACGGCTGCGCTGCTCTCGCTGCTGGCGTGGCCGCGTGTGTTCCGCCCGGTGGCCACCGCGCTGGTGCTGGTGAGCGCCTTCAACACCCACTTCATGCGGCAGTACGGCTCGGTGATCGACCCGACCATGCTCGCCAACGTGGTGCAGACCGATGTGCGGGAAGTGCGCGACCTGATGTCGTGGACCCTGCCGCTCACCGTGCTGCTGGTGGCGGGTCTGCCCCTGTGGGTGATCTGGCGCCGGCCACTGGCCCTGCGCGGCTGGCTGCCGCAGACCGGGCGCAACGCGCTGGGCGCGCTCATCGGTGTGGTGGCGGTGGTGGCCGCCACCCTGCTCACCTACCAGGACCTGGCCTCGCTCATGCGCAACCACAAGGAACTGCGCTACATGGTCAACCCGGTCAACACCGTGTACGCCGCCAGCCGCCTGGCCATGGACCAGTTGCCCCGACAAGTGCAGGCCCTCAAGCCCGTGGGCGAAGACGCCCAGCTTGGCGCGAGTTACGCGGGGCAGAGCCAGCCGCCGCTGTTGATGGTGGTGGTGGGTGAGACCGCGCGTGCGCAGAACTTCGGTCTGAACGGATACGCCCGCAACACCACACCCGCGCTCGCCCGCTGGCAGGCAGAGGAAGGCCTGGTCAATTTCAGCCAGGTGCAATCGTGCGGCACCAACACCAAGGTCTCGGTGCCCTGCATGTTTTCACCGCTCACCCGCACCCAGGGCGGCGACCAGACGCCCGAGCATGAGAACCTGCTCGACGTGCTGCAGCGCGCCGGTCTGGCCGTGCTGTGGATCGACAACCAGGCCGGCTGCAAGGGCGTGTGCGCCCGCGTGCCCAACGCCAGCGCTCTCGACCTCAAGATCCCCGGCCTGTGCGACGGCGGTGAGTGCCTCGACCCCGCCATGCTCGACGGCCTGGACGAGCGCATCGCTGCGCTCGATCCGGTGCGCCGAGCGCGTGGCGTGGTGCTGGTGATGCACCAGATGGGCAGCCATGGCCCGGCGTATTCGCACCGCGCCAGCGTGGACCGCAAGCCCTTCCTGCCCGAGTGCACCAGCACCACGCTCTCGGACTGCCCACCCGAACAACTGGTCAATGCTTACGACAACTCCATCGCCTACACCGACCACTTCCTCGACCTGTCGCTGCAATGGCTCAAGGCGCGGGAGCAGCGCGGCGCCTTCCAGACCGGCCTGATCTACCTGTCCGACCATGGCGAGTCGCTGGGTGAAAACGGCCTGTACCTGCACGGCGTGCCGTACGCGCTGGCACCACAGCAGCAGACCCATGTGCCCATGGTGGCCTGGCTTTCACCAGGCCTGCAGCAGCGCAGCGGCGTGGGTGTCGAATGCCTGCGAGCCCAGGCCGACATGCCGATCTCGCACGACCACCTGTTTCACACGGTGCTGGGTCTGATGGATGTGCAGACGCGGGCGCACGACCTGGCGCTCGACATGCTCGCGCCGTGCGCTGCGGCGTACGCCCGTACCAATGAAGCTCTGCGTGGTCCAGCCAGCTGAGTGGCGGGTCGTGCGAGGGTTTGTGGCGGTTCGCACGGCACGGGGCCTTTCTACAATGCGTGGGTTTGTCCTTTACCCACCCACCTGCACAGCACCATGTCCTTCATCCGCTTTTCCGATCTCTGCTCCAGTGGCCAGGCCAAAGGCCAGCGCGTGTTCATCCGGGCCGACCTCAACGTGCCGCAGGACGACGCGGGGCACATCACCGAGGACACCCGCATCCGCGCGAGCATCCCGGCCATCCAGATGGCGCTGGACGCGGGTGCGGCGGTCATGGTGACCAGCCACCTGGGCCGCCCCACCGAAGGCGCGTTCAAACCCGAAGACTCGCTGCAGCCCGTGGCCGCGCGGCTGGGCGAGCTGATGGACCGCCCGGTGCGCCTGGTGGCCAACTGGGTCGATGGCGATTTTTCCGTGAGCCCCGGTGAAGTCGTGCTGCTGGAGAACTGCCGCCTCAACGTGGGCGAAAAGAAGAACAGCCCCGAACTCGCGAAGAAACTCGGCGCCCTGTGCGACATCTTCGTGCACGACGCGTTCGGCACCTCGCACCGCGCCGAGGGCACGACCTACGGCATCGCCGAGACCGCACCCATTGCTTGCGCCGGCCCGCTCCTGGCCGCCGAGATGGACGCCATCGCCGCCGCGCTGCTCGCGCCCAAGCGCCCGCTGGTGGCCATCGTGGCGGGCAGCAAGGTCAGCACCAAGCTCACCATCCTGAAGAGCCTGGCCAACAACGTGGATCAGCTCATCGTGGGCGGCGGCATCGCCAACACCTTCATGCTCGCCGCGGGTCTGAAAATCGGCAAGAGCCTGGCCGAGGCCGATCTGGTGAGCGAAGCGAGGGCGGTGATCGAAGCCATGAAGGCGCGCGGCGCCGAGGTGCCGATCCCCACCGACGTGGTGACGGCCAAGGCCTTCAGCGCCGATGCGGTGGCCACGGTGAAGAAGGCCACCGAGGTGGACGACGACGACCTGATCCTGGACATCGGCCCTGAGACCGCCGCGAAGCTGGCCGCGCAGTTGATGCAGGCCGGCACCATCGTGTGGAACGGTCCGGTCGGCGTGTTCGAGTTCGCGGCGTTCGAGAACGGCACCAAGGTGATTGCAGAGGCCATCGCCAAGAGCAGCGCCTTCAGCATCGCGGGCGGTGGCGACACGCTGGCGGCCATTGCCAAGTACGGCATCGAGAAGGACGTGGGCTACATCTCCACCGGCGGCGGAGCGTTCCTGGAAGTGCTGGAAGGCAAGACCTTGCCGGCGTTCGAGGTGCTCGCGCGCCGCGCCAAGGGCTGAACGAGCCCCCACGCTCCGCCGCTGCGCGGGTCGCTGCCCCCCGAGGGGGCTGATCCG
>NZ_JADMJO010000075.1 GCF_018780385.1 Hydrogenophaga sp.
CGCCGATCGCGAACTACATCTACGAGACCGGCGCGCACCACGGCAAACGCGTGCAAGCCCTGGGTGGCGCGAAGAACCACATGGTGGTGATGCCCGACGCCGACCTGGACCAGGCGGTGGATGCATTGATCGGCGCGGCCTATGGCTCGGCCGGCGAACGCTGCATGGCGATCAGCGTGGCGGTGCTGGTGGGCGACGTGGCCGACAAGATCATGCCCAAGCTGATCGAACGCACCCAGGCGCTGAAGGTGCTCAACGGCACCAACCTGGCCGCCGAGATGGGCCCCATCGTCACGGCCGCCGCGCACCAGCGCATCACCGGCTACATCGAGGCGGGTGCGAAAGAAGGCGCGCAGATGCTGGTGGACGGCCGCGGCTTCGACGCCGCGCAGACCGGCGACGGTTGTGGCAAGGGCTTCTGGATGGGCGGCACGCTGTTCGACCACGTGACGACCGACATGAAGATCTACAAGGAAGAAATCTTCGGCCCCGTGCTGAGTTGCGTGCGCGTGCCCGACTTCGCGAAAGCCGTGCAGATCATCAACGACCACGAGTTCGGCAACGGCGTGAGCTGCTTCACCCGCGACGGCCACGCGGCCCGTGAATTCGCTCGGCGCATCCAGGTGGGCATGGTCGGCATCAACGTGCCGATTCCGGTGCCCATGGCGTGGCACGGTTTTGGTGGCTGGAAGAAGAGCCTGTTCGGCGACATGCACGCGTATGGCGAAGAGGGTGTGCGCTTCTACACCAAGCAGAAATCGATCATGCAGCGCTGGCCCGAGAGCATCGCCAAAGGCGCCGAGTTCGTCATGCCCGTGTCGAAGTGACATGGCCGGCGCGTGGTGCCTTTTTCCAGGGACACCGCGGAACCGGCTTTGCCGGGCCGCAGGTGTCGTCCCCCCTCAGGGGGGAAGTGCCGAAGGCGCGCAGGGGGGAGCCTGGTGGTGATGGACGACGGCAACAGTGCTTACGACCCTGAACAAGGGGATTGGAAGACACTCGTCACGTTTTTCAGCCCGACCGAGGCCTACCTGTTGCGCGGGTGCCTGCAGGCCGGGGGGGTGCCGGCGGCGGTGGCCGATGCGCACCTCGTGCAAACCCACACGCTGCTGGCTGGCGCCATCCCCGTGCGCGTGATGGTGCCCGAGCACCGCTTCGCGGAGGCAGAGGCCGTGGTCGCAGCGTTTCAGCGCGGCGACTTCAGTCTGGACGACACAGACCCCGAGGCACCATGAACACCACCACCTTCGACTTCATCGTCATCGGCGCCGGCACCGCCGGCTGCCTGCTGGCCAACCGACTCTCGGCCGATGCGACGAAACGCGTGCTGCTCGTCGAGGCCGGCCGCAAGGACGACTACCACTGGATCCACATCCCGGTGGGTTACCTCTATTGCATCGGCAATCCGCGCACCGATTGGCTCTACCAGACCGAGGCGGATCCGGGGCTCAACGGCCGCCGGTTGCGCTATCCGCGCGGCAAGGGCCTGGGCGGCTGCTCAAGCATCAACGGCATGATCTACATGCGCGGCCAGAGCCGCGACTACGACCAGTGGGCGCAGCTCACTGGCGACGACGACTGGCGCTGGGACAACTGCCTGCCCGACTTCAAGGCGCACGAAGACCACCACCGGCTCGACGCAGCGCAAGATCCGACCTTCGCGAAGTTGCACGGGCATGGCGGTGAGTGGCGCATCGAGAAGCAGCGGCTGCGCTGGGACGTGCTCGACGCGTTCGCGCAGGCCGCGCAGCAAGCCGGCGTGCCCGCCAGCACCGACTTCAACACCGGCAACAACGAAGGCGTGGGTTACTTCGAGGTGAACCAGAAAAGCGGCTGGCGCTGGAATGCGTCGAAGGCGTTTCTTCGCCCGGTGCAGCACCGCCCCAACCTCACCGTGTGGACCGAAACCGCCACCGACAAACTGGTGCTGGAACGCGACGCCAGCGGCCAGCTGCGTTGCACCGGCGTCGAGCTGTTGCGCGGCGGGCAGACGGTGCGCGTGTCGGCCGCCTGCGAAGTGGTGCTGAGTGCGGGCAGCATCGGCTCGCCGGCCATCCTGCAGCGCTCGGGCATCGGCCCGGCGGCATTGCTGCAGCAGCATGGCATTGCTGTGCAGCACGAACTGCCCGGCGTGGGCGAGAACCTGCAAGACCACCTGCAGATCCGCGCGGTGTTCAAGGTGCAGGGCGCAACCACGCTCAACGTGCTCGCCAGCAGCCTCTGGGGCAAGGCCATGATCGGGCTGGAATACGCGCTCAAGCGCAGCGGCCCCATGAGCATGGCACCCAGCCAGCTAGGCGCCTTCACCCGCAGCGACCCGGCCCAGCCCTGGCCCAACATCGAATACCACGTGCAACCGCTCAGCCTGGATGCGTTCGGTGAACCCCTGCACAGCTTCCCGGCCTTCACCGCCAGCGTGTGCAACCTCAACCCCACCAGCCGCGGCCATGTGCGCATCACCTCGGCGAAGGCCGACGCTGCCCCGGCGATCGCGCCGTGTTATCTGAGCACACCCGAAGACCGCCAGGTGGCCGCCGACAGCCTGCGCGTGACGCGCCGCATCGTGGCCCAGCCGGCACTCGCGAAATACCAGCCGCAAGAGCACAAGCCCGGCGTGCAGTTCCAGAGCGACGAAGAGTTGGCCCGCCTGGCCGGCGACATTGCCAGCACCATCTTCCACCCGGTCGGCACCACGAAGATGGGTGCTGCCAGCGACCCGATGGCGGTGGTCGACAGCCACCTGCGCGTGCGCGGCGTGGCGGGGCTTCGCGTGGTGGACGCGGGCGTGATGCCCACCATCACCAGCGGCAACACCAACAGCCCCACGCTCATGATTGCGGAGAAGGCGGCTCGGTGGCTGGTGGCTGGGAACTAACGGATGCCGCCGACGTAGCGGGCATCCGGGTCTTCGCCTTCCTTGCGCGGCCCGCCGAATGCGGAAATCAGCGTGGACTCGATGAAGCCGCTGTGTTGCCCGGGTACCGAATTGGCAAACCCGCCTGATCTTGGTGTGGCTGCGCGCTGCGCTGCCGTCACGCTGACCTGGCCCGCTTTCAGCGTGTCGGCCGCCACCTGCAGCAGGGGTTTGCGCCCCGGTGCGGCGATCAACGGGATGGCCGCCTCGAGTTTGTCGGCCAGGATACGCAGGTCGGCGTGCTCCTCCGCTGTGGCTTTCTCGCGCGTGAATCTCACGACCTCGCGCGCGTAGTCCGCATTGCTGGCCAGCCATTCGGTGTCGGTCACGCGGCCGGTCTTGCGACGCAGCAACACGTGCAGGTGTGCTGCGATGGCAAAGACATCAGTGGTGCTCATGGCCTGCTCCTTCATCACGGCACGATGCGCGCGCCAGGTCTTCGTCAAGGGCCGCTGCGGGTCCGGCTCCGCCGGCCCCAGGCGGCATCCCCCTTGGGGGAAGCGCCGCCGGCGCGCAGGGGGTCAACTCAAGCTTTCGTTGTGCAAGGACACATCGAGCCCGGCGCGTTCTTCAAACTCGCGCACGCGCAGTGTGGTGAAGCGCGAGGTGATCCACAGCACCACGGCCGTCATGACCAGGCTGTAGGCCAGCACGGCCACACACGCGATCACCTGCGCCATGAAGCTCGCCTCCACGCCGGAGATGGCCGGGTCGGCCAGCAAGCCGGTGAGCAATGCGCCCACCAGGCCGCCCACACCGTGCACACCGAACACATCGAGCGAGTCGTCGGCGCGCAGCTTGCGCTTGAGCGCGGTGGCGCCCCAGTAGCAGGCCACGCCGGCCACCAGGCCAATGACGAGCGCGCTGCGGGGCGACACAAAGCCCGCCGCCGGGGTGATGGCCACCAGACCCGCCACCACGCCCGAGCACAGGCCGAGCAGCGACGCGCGTTTGCGCGCCAGCCACTCCGCGCCCATCCACGAGAGCGCACCCGCAGCGGCCGCGATGTGTGTGACCAGCATGGCCAGGCCGGCGCGGCCGTCGGCCGCCAGCGCGGAGCCGGCATTGAAGCCGAACCAGCCTACCCACAGGAGACCGGTGCCTGCCATGGTGAGGCCGAGGTTGAACGGAATGAACGGCTCGCGGCCATAGCCCTCGCGTGGGCCCAGGGCGTAGGCGCAGACCAGCGCGGCGGCGCCGGCGTTGATGTGCACCACCGAACCGCCAGCAAAGTCCAGCGCGCCGAGTTGCGCCAGCCAGCCGCCCGGCTCCCACACCCAGTGGGCGATGGGCGCGTACACCAGCAGCAGCCACAGGCCGGTGAAGGTGAGCAGCGCACCGAAGTGCATGCGCTCCACCAGCGCACCCACCACCAGCGCGCAGGTGATGATCGCAAAGGTGAGCTGGAACATGGCAAACACCGACTCGGGCAGGTGTTTGGCGATGTGGCTCACGGCCACCTGGCCGGTGGAGCCCAGGAACTCCATGCCCGAGAAGCCCATGCGCTCCACGCCACCGATGAATCCCCCCATGGCGCCCCCGGGCGTGAACGCCAGCGAATACGCCACGCCAAACCACAGCAGGCTCACCACCGCGGCGATGCCCACCACGCTGGCCATGGTGTTGATCACGTTGAAGCGGCGCACCATCCCGCCATAGAAGAGTGCGATGCCCGGCAGCGTCATGAGCAGGACCAGCGCGGTGCTCACCATGAGCCAGGCGGTGTCTGCGCCCTGGATCGTGCTGGCCGCCACCAGCCCGGGTGCGGTGAGTGCCGCCGGTTGTGTGGCAGCGGGCGCCGTTTGAGCAGCGGATGTCAGCGGCCCCAGCAGGGCGAGAAGCGCGGGAATTGAAAGAAAGTTTCTCTGGTGGTGGGGTGGGCGAAGAAGGGCGGTTACACGGTTATGGTGCATTTTGTTACCTGTTTCCAACGACCCCGGGGCCAGTGCATCAACTGTGCCAAGGGTTCTCCCGGCCAAGGGAAACCCCGGATGCACACCCCTGGTGCGGGCCGCTACAGTGCATGCACTCGCTCAAGCGCACTGCGCTGGTGACCGCGGGGGACCGAGGAGACAAGCCCAGTCCAATCACAAAAACGTGTTTCAGCGTCCTCCAGAGATGCCCGATTGCTCAAACCGACCCGCGAGGGTCGGTTTTTTTTTGTCCGTCGGTCATGGTCTGGAAAAAGGGCAGTGTGCCGAGGTCGTGCCGCGCCATGCCGTCCGGACACCAAAGGTCGAATTGCGCGGCCTCACCGCCCACATCGAGCACGCCGATGCCGACCAGTTTTTCGCCCGCGCGGGTCTGCACGGTGTCGGGCAGCACGAAGGCGCTCGAGGGCATCCACACGTGGCGCACGCCCCGGACCGTGACATCCAGGTATTGATGGGTATGGCCCGAGACCACCAGCCGCAGTGTTGACTGCAGTGCACCCTCCAGCAGGCGCCGGGCCGCCACGCTGGCCACATAGCGTCCCGGGCGGGCCGGTTCGTCCGATGGTGACCGCAACACCGGGCGGTGCAGGAACAGCGCGGTGTGCGCGTGCTCGCGGGACGCATCACTCACCTGACCCTCCATCCAGTGCCACTGGGCCAGTTCCTGTTCAGACCCGCTGCCCAGCAGTTGCGCATTGATGCCCATCAGCAGCCAGTCGCCGGCGCGCAGGGCCCATCGGTCCGGGCCGAATGCGTCTGCGTAGGCGCCCAGCAGACGGTCGTCCAACGGCATTTCCCCCGAGCCGTCGCCCAGATCGTGGTTGCCGGGCACGCAGCGCATCGTCGTCGGCCACTGCTGCACGAGGCGCGCCGCGAATCCCAGTTCTTCGGCGTGGGTCTGACCGTCCAGTGTGATGTCGCCCAGGTGCACCGTCAGGTCGGGGGCGAGGCGCTCGACGGCCCGCGCCGCAACGCGCCAGTTCGCCACGCATTCCGGCGAACGGGCCGACAGATGGGAGTCCGCGATCAGGGCAATGCGCATGGCGGACTCCTCTTCCTTCAGGTCGATGCCGGCTGGTGGTGCTTGCAGCGTAGCTCGGTGACGTGACAGTCAGGTGTCCGGCGAGGTGTCAGGCGCGCGCGCCGGGAGCCCACATCGCCGCAGCGACAATCACCGCATGGAATTGTTGCTTGTCTCGCTGGCCTCGTTGTTCGCCGGCTTCGTGGATTCGATCGTGGGCGGCGGCGGCCTCATCCTGGTGCCCGCCTTGTTTGCCATGTTTCCCACCACCCACCCGGCCACGCTGTTCGGCGTGAACAAGGGGGCCTCGGTGTGGGGCACCGCAGCGGCCACATGGCAGTACGCCCGACGCGTCAACATGCCGTGGCATGCCCTGCTGCCCGCCGCGGCCGTGGGCTTTGTGGGGTCCATGGCCGGCGCCTGGACGGTGACCATCATCTCGCCCGATTTCCTGCGCCGCGCGTTGCCCCTGGTGCTGGTGCTGGTGCTGGGCTACACGCTGGCGCGCAAGGACCTGGGTCGCCATCACGCGCCGCGCTTCAGCGGCCGGCAAGAAGCCGCGGCCGCCTGCGTGCTGGGACTGACCATCGGCTTCTATGACGGCTTCTTCGGCCCCGGCACCGGCAGCTTCTTCGTGTTCCTGTTCGTGCGCTGGCTGGGCTACGACTTCCTGCACGCCAGCGCCAGCGCCAAGCTCATCAACACCGCCACCAACCTGGCCGCGCTGTCGCTGTTTGCCTGGAAGGGCCACGTCTGGTGGCACTTCGTGCTGGCCATGGCGGTGGCCAACGTGGTAGGCAGCTTGCTCGGGACGCGACTGGCGCTCAAACACGGCAGCGGCTTCGTGCGCATCGCCTTCATCGTGGTGGTGTCGGCGCTGATTTTGAAGACGACTTACGACGCTTGGGTGAGGTAGGCCCACCCCCGCGCCGCACCTTCGGTCAGGGGGTGACGCGAAGCGGCGCTGGAGTGGCCGCCGTTTCCGGTGGCCAGGGCATGGCACTGGCTTTGAGCGGCACTCCCATGGGGGCTGACGCCTGGCCCACGCGCACGGCGGCCAGGTCTTGCGGATTGGGGTATTGGTCCAGCAGCAGGTAGTCGAACACGCGCCGCGCGATGGGCGCTGCGTGCGCGGCGCCGAAGCCCGCGTTCTCCACCACCAGGGCAATCGCCACGCGGGGCTGGTCGACCGGGGCGAAGGCCACGTACAGCGCGTGGTCGCGCTGGTGCTCTTCCATCTTGCGCGCGTCGTAGCGGTCGCGCTGTCCGATCGTCACCGCCTGCGCCGTGCCCGTCTTGCCGCCGCTGGCGTAGCCGGCGCCGGCAAACACGCGGGTGGAGGTGCCCTCGGTGGTCACGGCCTGCATGGCTTCGAGCACCGTGCGCACGTGCTCGGGCTTGTAGCCCAGGCTCACCGCCGGCGGCGTGGGCAGCGGGCTGCGCTCGCGGGTGATCACGTTCTCGGTCGCCATGGTCAGGTGCGGCGCGTGCTTGATGCCACCATTGGCCAGCGTCGCCATGGCGTGGGCGAGTTGCAGCACGGTGAAGCTGTTGTAGCCCTGGCCGATGCCCAGCGAGATCGTCTCGCCGGGATACCAGCGCTGTTGATCCGGGCGCTTGTAGGTGTTGCGCTTCCAGGCCTGGCTGGGCAGCACGCCGCGCACCTCGCCGCGCAGATCGATGCCGGTGATCTGCCCGAAACCCAGCGGTTTCATGAAGTCGTGCATGGCGTCAACACCCATCTCGTTGGCCAGCGAGTAGTAGTAGGTGTTGCTCGACTTCACGATGCTGCGCTTCATGTCCACCGCGCCCAGACCACCGTCACCGTGGCTGCGGAAGCGGTGGCTGCCGAACATCCAGAAGCCCGGGTCGTTGATGACCGTCTGGGCCGAACGGGCGCCCGTCTCCAGCGCTCCCAGTGCCATGAAGGGCTTGTAGGTGGAGCCGGGCGGGTAGGTCCCGCGCAGGGCTCGATTCAACAGCGGCTTGTCCAGCGACTCGTTGAGTGCGCGCCAGTTTTCCACGTCGATGCCCTCGACGAACAGGTTGGGGTCGAAGGTGGGTTTGCTCACGAAGGCCAGCACTTCACCGGTGCGCGGATCGATCGCCACCAGCGCGCCGCGCCGCTCGCCAAACATGTCCTCGATCAGCTTCTGCAGCTGGATGTCGATGGACAGCACCACGGTGTCGCCGGGCGTGGCGGGTGTGTTGGCCAGCGAGCGCACGGCCCGGCCGCCGGCCGAGGTTTCCACCCGCTCGAAGCCGGTGGTGCCGTGCAGCGTCTGCTCATAGCTTTGTTCTGCGCCCAGCTTGCCGATGTACTCGGTGCCGCGGTAGTTGGCCTGTTCTTCCTCGTCCCAGTCGGCAATCGATTCCTTCTCGCGCTGGTTGATGCGCCCGATGTAGCCGACCACGTGGCTGGCGGTCTCGCCGTTGGGGTACTGGCGCAGCAGCCGCGCGCGCACGTCCACGCCGGGAAAGCGGTAGCGCTGCACGGTGAACCGCGCCACCTCTTCGTCGGTGAGGCGGGTGCGGATGGGCAGCGAGTCGAAGCGGTGCGACTCTTCGAGCAGCTTGCGAAACCGGCGTTGGTCGCGCGGGGTGATTTCCATCAGCTCGCCGAGCTGGGCGATGGTCGCTTCCATGTCGAGCACTCGCGAGGGCGTGATCTCCAGCGTGTAGGCCGAGTAGTTGGTGGCCAGCACGCGGCCGTTGCGGTCCACGATCTGGCCCCGGTTGGGCACCACTGGGAGCACCGCGGTGCGGTTGCTCTCGGCCTGCGCCAGCAGATCGTCGTGACGCACCACCTGCAGATACACCATGCGCGCCGCGATCAGGCCAAACGCGAACACCACCGCCAGCCCGATCACCAGCAAGCGGGTGCGGAACTGGGCCAGGTCGGCTTCGACGTTTCGCAGTTCGGTCATGGCTACAAGGGCCTGTTGTCGTCCGGGTTGGGGGCTCTGCGCTGGGGGGCCAGAAGCAAAACGCTCACCACCGGCCACAGCGCCGCCTCCAGCGCAGGCGCCAGGAAATACAGCACGCCTGGAAAACTGCCCCCCGAGGCCATGCGCGCCAGCAATTCCAGCACGTGCGCGGCGACAAACAATGGCAACACCTGCACCGCCTGGTTGGGCACGCCGAACCAGAGCAGTCGGCGGTGCATGGAGATGGCCAGAAAACCGAGCACCGTGTAGGCCAGGGCGTGCTGGCCCAGCAGGGAGCCTTGGTGCACGTCCATGGCCAGCCCGAAGGCAAATGCCACGCCCACGCCAATGCGCAACGGCTGGTGCACGCTCCAGAACACCAATGCCACCGCCAGCAGGTCGGGCACCCAGGCCGCGCGGCCCCACAGGCCCATGTTCATGAGCATGTTGAACATCAGTGCAGCGATCAGGCTGAACCAGATGAAGGCCGGGTTGGCGGGCAGCAGCAGCTGCTGGCCGGGACGCATGATCATGGCGCGCTGCTCCGGACACCCGGGCGATCGGTCGGGCCGGCCGCGCGGGCGGGCGCGGTCATCGGTGAGGGCGGCAGCGTGGTGCCGGCCGGCGTGAGCACCAGCACATGCAGCGTGCCCTGAACCTGCGCCAGCGGTTCGGCTTCAATGCGCGAAAAGGACGATTCGGCCTGGCGCTCCACCAGCGTCACGCGCGCCACGGGCAGGCCGGGCGGGTACACACCGTCCACACCACTGGTGGTGAGCAGATCGCCCTGGGCGATGTCGGCGCTGGCCAGCGTGTAGCGCAGCTCCATGCCGTCGCCCTTGGTGGAGGGCTCGCCATAGGCCACGCTGCGAACGCCGGTGCGCGTGTTCAGCACGGGAATGGCCATGTCGCGGTCGATCAGCAGGCTCACCTCGGACACCAGCGGGTACACGCGCGTGACCTGCCCGAGCACGCCGCTCTCGTCGATCACGGGTGAGCCGGCCTGCACGCCTTGCGTCTGGCCGCGGTCGATCACGATCTTGCGCGAGTACGGATCGGCCGCGTCGTAGAGCACCTGCGCGCCCATGGCTTGTGTGCCGGTGCGCTCGCGCATGGCCAGCAGTGCGCGCAGGCGTTGGTTTTCCAGCGCCATTTGTTCCAGCTGCAAGGTGCGATCGGCCTGGGTGGCCAGGCGCTTGAGCGCCTCACCCTCGCTTTGCTGCGCGTTGTGCAGCGAGGTGAAATATCCGCCCACGCCCGCCAGGGCTTGCACCGGCTGCAACACCAGCCACTGCACCGGGTACAGCGCTGCGGCGATGGATGCCCGCACCGGGCGCGCCACTTCAAAGCGCAGGTCGGCCACCATGAGAAAGAGCGCCAGCGCGCTGAACACCACCAGTTTGGACAGGGCCGACGGCCCCTGCTTGAAGAAGGGGGGCGGGGTTCTGTCCAGGGTGCCCAGTGGCATGACGCTCGGGGTGGGTCTGGTGGTGTGTGGGTGAACGGGCGCCGGAGTGCGGCGCGTGCCTTATTCGCTGGTGAAGATGGTGCCCAGGCGCTCCATGCGCTCCAGGGCCATGCCGCAACCGCGCACCACGCAGGTCAGTGGCTCTTCGGCCACCAGCACCGGCAAGCCGGTTTCTTCGGCCAGCAGGCGGTCCAGGTCACGCAGCAGCGCGCCGCCGCCGGTGAGCATCATGCCGCGCTCGGCGATGTCGGCGCCCAGCTCGGGCGGCGTGTGTTCCAGCGCCATCTTCACCGCGGTGACGATGTTGTTCAGCGGGTCGGTCAGCGCTTCGAGGATCTCGTTGCTGGAGATGGTGAAGCTGCGCGGCACGCCCTCGGACAGGTTGCGGCCCTTGACTTCCATTTCCTTGACTTCCGAGCCGGGGAAGGCCGAGCCAATCTGCTTCTTGATCGCTTCGGCCGTGGGCTCGCCGATCAACATGCCGTAGTTGCGGCGGATGTAGGCAATGATGGCTTCGTCGAAGCGGTCACCGCCCACGCGAACGCTGCCCTTGTAGACCATGCCGCCCAGGCTGATCACGCCCACTTCGGTGGTGCCGCCGCCGATGTCGACCACCATGGAGCCGGAGGCGTCGGAGACCGGCAGACCCGCGCCGATGGCCGCGGCCATGGGTTCTTCGATCAGGTAGACCTCGGAGGCGCCGGCGCCCAGGGCGGATTCGCGGATCGCGCGGCGCTCGACCTGGGTCGAACCGCAGGGCACGCAGATGATGATGCGCGGGCTCGGCTTGAACATCGAGCGCGGGTGCACCATCTTGATGAACTGCTTGAGCATCTGCTCGGTGACGGTGAAGTCGGCGATCACGCCGTCTTTCATGGGGCGGATGGCTTCGATGTTGCCGGGCACCTTGCCCAGCATGGCCTTGGCTTCGTGGCCGACCGCCTGGATGGTCTTCTTGCCCTGGGGCCCGCCTTCATGGCGGATCGAGACCACCGAGGGTTCGTCGAGCACGATGCCCTTGTTGCGAACGTAGATGAGGGTGTTGGCGGTGCCGAGGTCGATGGCCAGGTCGGTCGAGAATTGCCGACGAAAAGCTTCAAACATGGTGGATGGATCCTGTGGAGCCGGGGCGCGGCATGGCGCGCTCCAAGCCGGAAATGAGGCCGAATGCGGGACCTGGGATGGAGCCAGAAGGAAGGCCGGACATCGGTTCTAAGTGTTTGATTCCAAGGCAAAAACCGTGGCGGCACGGGGTCTGCCGTTAAACCTTGGATAATACCGTATCCCCTGTGCATAACTGCATGCAAGCAGGCCCCATTTCTGCGATTTACACGGCGTTTCAGCGCCTTGGGCCGCGTTGGGGGCGCTGCAGATCCCTCCTTCCGGAACCACCTCGACATGTCCCTGACCCTGTCCGACATCGGCCGCATCGCCAACCTCGCGCGCCTGGAGCTCACCGAGCCGCAGAGCGAGCGCATGCTGACCCAGCTCAATGGCTTCTTCGACACCGTGGAACAAATGAACGCGGTTGACACCACCGGCGTGGAGCCCCTGGCCCACCCCACCGCCGTGATCGATCACGTCTCGCTGCGCCTGCGCCCCGATGTGGCCAGCGAACCCAACAACCGCGAAGCCAATCAGAAAAGCGCCCCGGCGGTTGAGCGCGGCCTGTTCCTCGTGCCGAAGGTGATCGAATGAGCGAGCTGCACACCCTGGGCGTCACCGAGCTCGCCGCCGCCATCGCCAACAAGCAGACCAGCAGCGTCGAGGCCGCGCAGCACCTGCTGGCCCGCGCGAAACAGTTCGCCTCGCTGGGTGCTTACCTGGCCTTCAACGAAGAGGCCACGCTGGCCCAGGCCCGCGCGGCCGACGCGCGCATCGCCGCCGGCGAACGCACGCCGCTGCTGGGTGTGCCGCTGGCGCACAAGGACATCTTCGTCACGAAAGATTTCCCCACCACCGCCGGCTCGAAGATCCTCTCGGGTTACCAGAGCCCGTTCGACGCCACGGTGGTGGCCCATCTGGCCCAGGCCGGCGCCGTGTCGCTGGGCAAGCTCAACTGCGACGAGTTCGCCATGGGCTCGGGCAACGACAACTCCGCCTTTGGGCCGGTGCACAACCCCTGGGACGTGACACGTGTGCCCGGCGGTTCCTCGGGTGGTTCGGCCACGGCCGTGGCCGCGCGCCTGATCCCGGCGGCCACCGGCACCGACACCGGCGGCTCGATCCGCCAGCCCGCCAGCTTCACCGGCATCACCGGCATCAAGCCCACCTATGGCCGCTGTTCGCGTTACGGCATGGTGGCCTTCGCCTCCAGCCTCGACCAGGCCGGCCCCATGGCGCGCAGCGCCGCCGACTGCGCCGCTCTGCTGACCGCGATGGCCGGACCCGACATCGACCGCGATTCCACCAGCCTCGATCACCCCGCCGAGGACTACAGCGCCGCGATCAACCGCCCGCGTGAAGGCGCCACCGCCGCCCAGCCGCTCAAGGGCCTGCGCATCGGTTTGCCCACCGAGTTCTTTGGCGCGGGCTGTGCTCCCGATGTGTTGGTCGCGGTGCGAGGCGCTCTGGCCGAGTACGAGAAGCTGGGCGCCACGCTGGTCGACATCTCGCTGCCGCGCACCGAGCTGTCCATCCCGGTCTACTACATCATTGCGCCCGCCGAAGCGTCGAGCAACCTGAGCCGTTTCGACGGTGTGAAGTTCGGCCACCGCGCGGCGAAATACGACGACCTGCTCGACATGTACAAGAAGTCGCGCAGCGAGGCCTTCGGCCCCGAGGTGCAGCGCCGCATCATGATCGGCACCTACGTGCTGAGCCACGGTTACTACGACGCTTACTACCTCAAGGCGCAGCAGATCCGCCGCCTGATCGCGCAGGACTTCCAGTCCGCGTTCGAGCGCTGCGACCTCATCGCCGGCCCCGTGGCGCCCACCGTGGCGTGGAAGATCGGCGAGAAAAGCGACGACCCGCTGGCCAACTACCTGGCCGACATCTACACCCTGTCCACCAGCCTGGCCGGCCTGCCCGGCATGAGCGTGCCGGCGGGCTTTGGCGCCGGCGGCATGCCGGTGGGCTTGCAACTGGTGGGCAACTATTTCAAGGAAGGTGAACTGCTGCAGGCCGCGCATGCCTTCCAGCAGGCGACCGACTGGCACACCCGTTCGCCCTCGGGATTCTGATCATGAGCACCACCCACAAATCCCTCCTGGTTCACGGTTACGAGGTCGTCATCGGCTTCGAGACCCACACCCAGCTCGCCACGCAATCCAAGATCTTCAGCCGCGCGCCCACGGCGTTCGGCGCCGAGCCGAACACGCAGGCCTGCGCGGTGGACCTCGCCCTTCCCGGCACGCTGCCGGTGATGAACAAGGCGGCCGTCGAGCTCGCCATCCGCCTCGGCCTGGCGCTGGGTTCGCACATCGCCGAGCAGAGCGTGTTCGCGCGCAAGAACTACTTCTACCCCGACCTGCCCAAGGGCTACCAGATCAGCCAGTTCGAGATCCCGGTGGTGCAGGGCGGCGAGGTCAGCTTCTTCCTGGGTGACGAGAAGAAGACGGTTCGCCTGGTGCGCGCGCACCTGGAAGAAGACGCTGGCAAGTCGCTGCACGAAGACTTCATCGGCCAGAGCGGCATCGACCTCAACCGCGCCGGCACACCGCTGCTGGAGATCGTGACCGAGCCCGACATGCGCTCCAGCGCCGAGGCCGTGGCCTACGCGAAAGAGCTGCACAAGATCGTGACCTGGATCGGCATCTGCGACGGCAACATGCAGGAAGGCTCGTTCCGCTGCGACGCCAACGTCTCGGTGCGCAAGCCCGGTGGGGCGCTGGGCACGCGCCGCGAGATCAAGAACCTGAACAGCTTCAAGTTCATGCAGCAGGCCATCGACTTTGAAGTGCGCTGGCAGATCGAACAGATCGAAGACGGCAACAAGATCCAGCAAGCCACGGTGCTGTTCGATCCCGACACCGGCGAGACGCGCGCCATGCGCACCAAGGAAGACGCGGCCGACTACCGCTACTTCCCCGACCCGGATCTGCCGCCGCTGGTGATCGGGCGTGACTGGGTGGAACAGGTGCGCGCCGACATGCCCGAGCTGCCACGCGCCATGGCCGAGCGCCTGGTGCGCGACTACGGCCTGCCCGAGTACGACGCCACCACGCTCACGCAAAGCCCGGCGATGGCCGCCTACTTCGAGACGGCCGCGAAGGCCAGTGGCCAGGCGAAGCTGGTGAGCAACTGGATCATGGGCGAGGTCTCGCGCCGGCTGAACGCCGACGAAGGCGGCATGGCCAGCGTGCCGGTGAGCGCGGCGCAACTGGCCGCGCTGATCGCACGCATCGCCGACGGCACGATCTCCAACAACGCGGCCAAGCAAGTGTTCGACGCCTTGTGGACGGTCGAAGGCAGTGACGTGGATGCCATCATTGAAGCCAAAGGCCTCAAACAGATGAACGACTCCGGCGCGCTGGAAAAGATCATCGACGAGGTGATGGCCGCCAACGCCGACAACGTGGCCCAGTTCCGCGCCGGCAAGGAAAAGGCCTTCAACGCGCTGGTGGGTCAGGTCATGAAGGCCAGCAAGGGCAAGGCCAACCCGCAGCAGGTCAACGACGTGCTGCGCCAGAAACTGCAGTGATGTGCACCCGCCCGCAGAGGGTGGGGTTCAGCGCTTGACGGTGCCGGTGTTGCCCGCCGCCGAGGTGGGTGACCAGAGCTGGCGCAGCTTGACCAGCTCTTCATCGAAACGCTGGTTGATGCGCTGTTTCTCCTGGGCTTGTTCTTCCAGAAACCGCTTCTGCACCACCGTCTGCTTCTCGCTGTCTTCGAGTTTGC
Organism: Hydrogenophaga sp.; assembly: GCF_018780385.1. Classification (GTDB taxonomy): domain Bacteria; phylum Pseudomonadota; class Gammaproteobacteria; order Burkholderiales; family Burkholderiaceae_C; genus Hydrogenophaga. Next base: position 15,107 of record NZ_JADMJO010000075.1, read on the forward strand.
GGCGCAGCCAGAACGGCGCCTTGCTCGGATCGGCCTGATAGAACTCCATCTCCGCATCGACTTCCTTGCGCTGCTGTTTCAGCGCCACTTCGCGCTTGTTCACGGCAACAACCACCTCATCGATCTGGGCCAGGGCTTCGGCGCGTTCCTTGTCGTGCACCGTCTGGTTGGGGTAGCGGATCAGCAGGGCGCGCTCGCGGCGTTTCTCCTCGGCCGCTCGGGCCTTGATCTCGTTCTCGGCCCTTTGCTTTTCTTCCAGTCTGGCGCGCTCGTCGGCCGTGTAACTGGGAGGCACCACCTGACGCACGATGCCCGTCTTGCCCAACTGCTGTTGCTCACGGTCGAGGCATTCCACGATCGGACGGTCCGAGGTGATGCGCCGGCCCTTGCTGTCGGTGCAGGTGTAGATGCCCTGGGCCTGCGCGCTGGCCGCGGCCCACAGGCCCGCACTCATCACCATGGCGCACGCGTTCCAGCGCACAGTGCGTGGCCGGGAGTGGATCGAGGGTCGGGCGATGTTCATGGTTTGGGGTTTCAGTTCACACCGTAGCGCAGGCGGTAGGCCTGCACCCGCTGGCGGTGCGCATCGAACTCCCCCCCAGTGTGAGCGCTCAGATACTGCAGCAAATCCGCCAGGGTGGCAATTGCGCACACCTGCATGCCGAGCTGTTCCCGCACATATTGCACGGCACTGTGATCCACGTCGCGAACGGTGCCGTCCGGCCCGACCTCGGTCGCCTTTTCCTGCCGGTCCAGCGCAATGGTCACCGCGTGCGGCGTGGCCCCGGCGGCGCGGATCAGGGCGATCGACTCGCGCGCGGCGGTGCCGGCCGACATCACGTCGTCAATGATCAGGACGCGGCCCTGGAGCGGTGCGCCCACCAACGAGCCGCCTTCGCCGTGATCCTTGGCTTCCTTGCGGTTGTAGGCAAAGGGCACGTTGAGGCCCAGGCGCGCAAGCTCGATGGCGAGAGCTGCGCCCAGCGGAATGCCCTTGTAGGCCGGGCCGAAGATCATGTCGAACTCGACGCCGCTGGCGATCAGGGCCTTTGCATAGAATTGCGCGAGTCGCCCGAGCTTGGCGCCATCGTCGAACAGACCGGCATTGAAGAAGTACGGCGAGAGCCGGCCCGCCTTGGTCTTGAATTCACCGAAGCGCAGCACGCCGGCGTCCACACAGAACTGCACGAATTCCTGCGCGAGCGCAGCGTCCGGGGCGCCCGCATCGGACGCGCCTGTATCCAACACCATGGGGGTTTCCTTGTTCAAACTGACCAGCCTCAACCTCAACGGCATCCGCTCCGCCACCACCAAAGGGTTGGAGAAATGGCTGGCCGCGCACCAGCCGGATTGTATTTGTGTGCAGGAGGTCAAGGCGCAGGAGCTTGATGTCAGCGGCCGCTTCGAGCAACTCGCCGGTCTGCGGGGCCATTTCCACTTTGCCCAGAAAAAGGGGTACTCAGGCGTGGGCGTCTATACCCGCCACGAGCCCAGCGACGTGATCACCGGGTTTCGGTGCGAAGAGTTCGATGCCGAGGGCCGCTACACCGAACTGCGCTTCGACACGCCCCAGCGCAAGCTCTCGCTCATCAGCGCCTACTTTCCCAGCGGCTCCTCAGGCCCTGAGCGCCAGGCAGCCAAGTACCGTTTTCTCGCGCAGTTTCACCCGCACCTGCTGGCGCTCAAGGGCGAGCGCGAGTTCATCCTGTGTGGTGACGTGAACATCGCCCACCAGCAGGCCGACCTGAAGAACTGGCGCAGCAACCAGAAGAACAGCGGCTTCCTGCCCGAAGAGCGCGCCTGGATGACCAAGCTGCTGGACGAGGCCGGGCTGGTCGACGTGTACCGCCGCCTGCAGCCCGACACCACCGACACCTGCTACACGTGGTGGAGCAACCGGGGCCAGGCCTACGCGAACAACGTGGGCTGGCGCCTGGACTACCACCTGGCCACACCCGCGCTGGCGGCGCTGGCGCGCAGCGAACACATCTACAAGGACGTGAAGTTCAGCGATCACGCGCCGATCACGATCGAGTACGACCTCAGCCTGTGAGCTGTCAGACCGCGCAG
>NZ_JADMJO010000063.1 GCF_018780385.1 Hydrogenophaga sp.
ACCGGCCTGTCACGCCGGGGGTCGCGGGTTCGAGCCCCGTCCACTCCGCCAGTCAAGAATCAAATCACCGCGGTTGCAAGACCCCGGTGATTTTTTTCGTCTGTCAATGTTCAGATCGCTCGTTCCAGCCACCGCAGCCGCACGAGGCCTGTCGACAAGGCGGTGCCGCAAATGATCACCAGGCCGCATCCCACCATCCAGGGTGTGATGGTCTCGGCCAGAAACAGCGCGCCGTAGGCCAATGCGAACACCGGTACGAGGAATGTGACCGTCAGTGCCTTGCTCGGGCCGGCCTGTTCGATGATGTGGAAAAACAGGATGTAGGCGATCGATGTGCACAACAGCGCGACAGCAGCCACCGCAGCCCAGGCCGTGAAGCTCACGGGTTCGCTGGGCCAGAACCACAGCGTGGGCACGGCCAGGCCGAGCGCCGCGCCGATCTGGCTGCCGGTGGCGGTGGCCAGGGGGTGGGCGCCGGTGAGGTAGCGCTTGGTGAAACTGGCGGCCAGGCCGTAGCACAGGGTGGCGAGCAGACAGGCGCCCATGGCCAGCAGCGTGATGCCGGGGGAGCCCGCGCCGGCCACGCCGGTGGCGCTGAAGCCCGACTTGCCGATGACCAGCAGCGTGACGCCGGCGAAACCGATGCCCAGGCCGAGCATGCGCGAGCCGCCCGGGCGGTCCTTGAGCCAGAGCCAGGCCACCAGCGCGCCCGAGAGCGGCACGGTGGCGTTGAGGATGGAACTGAGCCCGGTCGTGATGTGCAGCACCGCGTAGGCAAACAGCGCGAACGGAATGCCCGAGTTGAGCAGGCCGACAAACAGAATCGGTTTGGCGCGTGCGCGGAAATCCGCCCAGACACCCTTGATCAGGAAAACCGGCAGCAGGAAGAGGGCGGCCAGCGTGACGCGCATGCCTGCGGTGGGCAGTGCGCCGAGTTCGGCCGCGCCCAGGCGCGTGAACAGGAAGGACGCGCCCCACAGCGCGGCGAGCAGCAGAAATTCAAGGGCAAGGACGGGGTTCATGGCGTGAAAGTATGCATGGGCGCTCGGGCGCGCAGGAGCAGCATTGATGCCGGATGGGCGCGCGATTGATGCGCTGATCGACTCAATGTCCGGCGCTTCACAACTGGCGTGCGCCTTCGAGCGAGAGCAGCGCGGTCTTGCGATCAAGCCCGCCTGCGTAGCCGGTGAGCGAACCATCGGCGCCGAGCACGCGGTGGCAGGGCACCACGACGCTGACGGGGTTGCGGCCCACCGCGGCACCCAGGGCGCGCACGGCGGCCGGCTTGCCGATCGAGGCGCTCAATCCTCCGTAGCTGGTGGTGGCGCCGGGGGCGATGCCCAGCAGCGCCTGCCACACCTGCTGCTGGAACGGCGTGCCCGCGTTCAGGTCCAGCGGCAGGTCGAAGTGCTTGCGCTCTCCGGCGAAATACTCTGTGAGCTGCTGGATCGCATTGAGCAGCAGTGGATTCGAAGGATCGCGGCGCCAGGCCGAGGTGTCGGGCCCGTGGCGCTGGCCATCGAACCACACGCCACTGAGGCCTCGCGGCGTGGCTGCGAGCGTCATGGCGCCCAGCGGGCCTTGCCATGCGCTGAAAACGGTGAGGGGATCGTGTTTCATGCGGATGCTCCTGAAGATGAGGCGACCTGGCCTGCGGACCAGGCCCGGACGACGGCGTAGCTGCGCCAGGGTTTCCAGGCGAGCGAGGCGGCTTCGGCCTCGCGGGCCGGGTGTTTGAGTGCCTGCACGCCCATGGCTTTGTGCAGCGCGACGTCACCGGCGGGAAAGGCATCGGGCCAGCGCAGCGCGCGCATGGCGATGTACTGCGCGGTCCAGTCGCCGATGCCGGGCAATGCCTTGAGGGCGGTGATGGTGGCGGGCACGTCGGCGCTGCCGTTGAGCACCAGGCCCTGTTCGGACACACCCCGAGCCAGCGCCACGATGGCGGCCTGGCGTTGTTTGACGATGCCCAGTTCGCCGAGCGCATCGCTACCCGCCTGCGCGAGCACGTCGGGTGCGGGAAACAGCCGGGTGAGTTCCGCGAAGGGCGTGTCGATGGGCTCCCCGAACCGATTCACCAGGCGCTGCGCGAGCGTACGCGCAGCCGCCACCGTGATCTGCTGGCCGAGCACGGCGCGCACCGCGAGTTCAAAGCCGTCGAGCGCGCCCGGCACGCGCAGCCCGTCGCCGGCCGGAAACGGGCCGTGCAGCACCGCGTTGATCGAGGCCGGGTCAGCGTCGAGGTCGAGCGCGGCGCGCAGGCGGTGGATCACCTGCGGCAGCACCTCGCGCAGGCTGTCGCTCACACGCAGTACGAGCTGGCAGCGCGTTTCATCGAATTCGGCGACCAGCCAGCCGCGGTGGCTGTGGCCGGCGATGTCCATGCGCAAGGTCTGTCCGAGGCGCAGCCGGTCGTCGACGAAGGCCACGCCGTCGATCAGCCGTTGGCGGAAGAAGGCCAGCGTGGCCACCACGTCGTACGGCGGCCGGTAGCCCAGCCGCACCGCAGTGCCTTGGTCGCTGTCGCGGGTGGTGCTCGCACGCCGCAGCTGCGTCGGGTTCAGGCGGTAGTGGTCGAGGAAGGCGGCGTTGAAGCGCCGCACACTCGCAAAGCCGCTGGCCCCGGCGATCTGGGTGACCGGCAGGTCGGTGTCGGCGAGCAGTTGTTTGGCCGTGAGCAGCTTGCGCGTGAGCAGGTATTGCAGCGGCGAAACACCGAGGCGGTCTTCGAACACGCGGCGCAGGTGACGGTCGCTCACGCCCAGGCGCGCGGCCAGCCGTTCGCCCATGCTGCCGTCCGCGTCCTGCCAGTGCAGCGGGTCGTCGAGCCAGAGCGTGGCCTGCTGCAGCAGGATGGCGGAGGCGTCCTCGGTGGACCAGTGGCGGTCCATCGGGGCCAGCTCGGGGCGGCAGCGCAGGCAGGGGCGAAATCCCGCGTGTTCCGCCTGCGCCGCCTGCGCGAAAAAGCGGCAGTTTTCGCGCCGGGGTGTGCGCACGCGGCAGACCGGTCGGCAGTAGATGCCGGTGGAGGTGACGGCGGTGAAGAACCGCCCGTCGAAGCGCGCGTCGTGCGAGCACAGCGCGCGGTAGCAGGCGTCGTCGTCGATGTGGTCTGAGCGGTTCATGGCCATCATGGTAGGCCGTTCGGATGGACGTGGCTGGCCGTTTCCGGACATGTGCCTCCAGGGGCGCGAAAGGCCACTCCTACAATGGCCCAACCTCCCCGAACCCAGGACACCACCATGCAAGTCACCCCCTCGATCTTCAAGGCCTACGACATCCGCGGCGTGACGCCCACCGCGCTCAACGAAGACGTGGCCGAGGCGCTGGGGCTGGCTTTCGGTACGCGGGCCTTGGAGCTGGGCGAGAAGAGCGTGGCGGTGGGCCGCGACGGTCGCTTGAGTGGCCCGGCCCTCTCCGCCGCGCTGATCCGCGGTCTGGTGGCTGCGGGCGTGGATGTGATCGACATCGGTCTCGCCACCACGCCCATGCTGTACTTCGCCGCCGCCACGCTGTGCACCAGCGGCATTCAGGTCACAGGCAGCCACAACCCGCGCGACTACAACGGTTTCAAGATGGTGCTGGCCGGGCGAGCCATCTATGGGGAGGACATCCAGGCACTGCGCAAGACCATGGAGACGGAGACGCACCAGCGCGCTGAGGGCGGGCGCGTGCGCCTGATCAACGTGCAGGCGGCGTACCAGGCCCGCATCGTGGGCGACATCAAGCTCTCGCGTCCCATGAAGATCGTGGTGGACTCTGGCAACGGCGTGGCCGGTGCCTCGGCCCCGGCGATTTTTCGCGCGCTGGGCTGCGAGGTGATCGAACTCTTCAGTGAGGTGGATGGCAACTTTCCCAACCACCACCCTGACCCGAGCAAGCCCGAGAACCTGCAGGACCTGATGCGTGCGCTGCGCGAGACCGACGCAGAACTGGGCCTGGCCTTCGACGGCGACGGCGACCGCCTGGGCATCGTCACCAAGGACGGCGCCACCATCTACCCCGACCGCCAGATGATCCTGTTCTCGCAGGACGTGCTCTCGCGCGTGCCCGGTGGCGACATCGTGTTCGACGTGAAGTGTTCTCAGCGTCTGGCCCCGGCCATTGAAGCGGCCGGCGGCGTGGCCCACATCTACAAGACCGGCCATTCGCTGATCAAGGCGCGCATGAAGGAACTGAACAGCCCGCTGGGTGGCGAGATGAGCGGCCACATCTTTTTCAAGGAGCGCTGGTACGGCTTTGACGACGGCACTTATGCCGGCGCGCGCCTGCTCGAAATCGTGAGCCGCAGCCCGAACGCCAGCGACGTGCTCAATGCCTTGCCCACCAGCTTCAGCACGCCCGAACTCAATGTGGCTTGCGCCGAAGGCGAGCCACATGCGGTGGTGGAGAAGCTGGTGGCCCTGGCGAAGTTCGACGCACCGGCCAAGCTGTCCACCATTGACGGCGTGCGGGTCGACTGGCCCGATGGTTTTGGTCTGATCCGCGCCTCCAACACCACGCCGGTGCTGGTGTTGCGCTTTGAAGGGCAGACCACCGAGGCGCTGCACCGCATTGAAGCGGTGATGCTGGCCTTGCTCAAGCAGGCCAAGCCCGATGCCGTGGTGGGCGCCTCCGCCCACTGACGCGGCTCAGCGCGGCAGCAAGGCCTGCACGCGCTCGATCACCGCTTCGGCCTGTTCGTCCACCAGGGCGGTGGTGTCCACAGGCAAGTTGGCGCCCCACACCGCTGCCACTTCGCGGGCCACGTCGGCTTCGCTGTTCACCCGTCTGGCCTGGCGCAGGCCGTCGAGCCGTTCGTAGCTCTCGGCGAAATTCCAGACGTTCGGGCCGTGCAGCACGGCGCAACCCAGGGCCAGTGGCTCGTGCGGGTTGTGGCCCCCCACGCTGGCGAACGACCCGCCCACCAGGGCCACCGGAGCGAGTCGGTACCAGAGACCCATCTCGCCAATGGTGTCGGCAATGTAGACCGCAGCCTCGGTGGCAATGTGCGCGCCCGCGCTGCGCAGGGGAACATCGTTCGACAAGGCGGCGGAGGTGAGCGCAGCCACCTCAAGCCCGCGCGCCGGTGCCCGCGGCGCGATGATGAGCAAGGCACCGGGATACTGTTCACACAGCCGGACGTGGGCGGCGAGTGCGAGCTCTTCTTCGCCGGGGTGGCTCGATGCCAACAACCACACCGGCCGGTATGTGAGCGCGCGCTGCCAGGCATCGAGATCGTCCGCATCACAAGCCAACGGCGGCACGAGCGCCTTGATCGTGCCGCTGATGGTGATCCGTTCGCGTGGTGCACCCAGCGTCACCAGTGCCTCGGCGGTGGTCTCGTTCTGCGCAAACAAATCGCGAAAACCGGGCAGCAAGGCCTGATAGAGCCAAAGGCCCCAGCGCCGCTTGGCCAGCGACTCGGGCGACAGCCGCGCATTGACCAAGGCACGTGGGATCGCGCGTGCGTCGGTCTCTGCGATCAGCGCGGGCCACAGGTCCATCTCGCACCACAGCGCGAGCGAGGGCCGCCAATGGTCGAGAAAGCGCGCGACGGCCTCGGGCGTGTCGACCGGGGCGAACTGGTGCTGGCAGCGTGGCGGCAGGCCGGTGCGGCGCAGCGCGTCACCCGAGGTGCGCGCGGTGGTGGTGATGAGGAAACTGCAGTCGGGTCGCCGCTCGGCCAGCCGGGCGAACAAACCCGCCAGCGCCATGGACTCGCCCACACCCACCGCGTGGCCCCACGCCAGCGTGCCGGTGGGTCGGTCGGCGTATTCGCTGCCCAACTTCTGCCGCACGCTGCGTGGCGTTTCCTTGCCCCGCAGCAAACGACGCTGCAAACCCTTGCGCCACACGGGTGCGAGCACCCGGGCGAGCACCAGGTAAGTCCGCAGCGCCCAGGGTTGGCGCGCGGGTGTCATCGGGTTTCCAGCCAGGGCACGAGCGCGGCCATGTGTTTGGCGGTGGCGCCGCCGTGTTCGGCGACAAAGGCCTCGGCGCCGGCGATGGCGCGGGCGTAGTCGGCGGGTGAGGTAAGCAGTTGCACCAGCGCTGTCGACAGGCTGTTGATCGTCATGTGCTGTTGCAACACGCCGGCGGCCAGCGCCTCCACGCCGGGGTACTCGATGCCCCAGATGCTGGGCCCGACCATCACCGGCTTCTTCAGCGCCAGCGGTTCGATCACGTTGTGCGCGCCCAGCGGCACGAACGATGCACCGACCACCACCACCTGCGAGAGAGCGAGGTAAAAATACATCTCACCCAGCGAGTCGCCCACCAGCACGTCGATGCCGCTCATGTCGGGCGCGTCCGGCGTGGGCTGCAGCGCGGTGTCCAGCATGCGGCTGCGACGGGCCATGCGCAGACCCGCGCCCTCCATCAGTTGCGCCACGGTGTCGAAGCGCTGCGGACTGCGTGGCACATACACCACCAGCGGTGGCGGTAGCCCAGCGGCCTGCAGGCCCGCCTGAACCTGGCGGATCGCCTCGATGAACTGCTCGTCCTCGCCCACGATGGCGCTGGCGAAACAGATCACGGGCCTGTGTCCCGGCGAAGCGGTGGCGAGCTGCCAGGGCGCGAGCAAGGCGTGGGCCGCAGCCAACTGCTGCGCTGACACGGGCAGGTCGAAGCGGGTCTCGCCCGCGATCACCACGCGCTCGCAGCCCACGTCGCGAAAGCGTTGGGCATGCGTTTCCGACTTGCACAGCACCAGCTCGTAGGCCTGGAAGATGCCGGCGCGAAAGCCACCCCATTTGCGGTCGCGCACGATGCTTTTTTTCGGATATTGGGCGTTGGCCATGGCCAGCGGCACCCCCTGGCGGCGGATGGTGGCCAGCAGCACCGGCCAGGTGTCGATCTCGGTCATGATCGCTGCGCGCGGGCGCACCCGGCGGATCAGGCTGCGCACCGCCCAGCTCAGCTCCAGCGGCACATAGCTCACCTGCAGGCGGCGCTGCGCGATCGCTTCGTCAAACAGGGCGTGGGCGGCGGTGCGGCCCGCCGGGGTGAGGGTGGTGATGAAGACGGGATAACCCGCCGCCAACAGGGCGCGCACCAGGGGGGCGGCACCGCGCATCTCACCCATGGACGCCGAGTGCACCCACAGCGGGCGGTACAGGCCGGTGGGGGCGACGCCGAAACGCTCGTCCCAGTGCGCTCTGTACAGCGGTTCACGCTGGCCACGCCGCCACAGAAAGAGCAGGAACATCGGCAGCAACAGGTGCCACAGCATTTCGTACACACCAATGAGCACGGACAGCCGCCAGCTGGGCGGAAATGGACGGGAGGCGGTGTGCGTGGATGAGGGGGATGCCATCGGTGGGAGCGGTACGGTACGGGCGGGGGTGCCTGCACGTCCCACCGAGGGCTCCGGGCGAAGGCCATTCAGTATAGTTACGCCCTTGGGCAGGCCCTCTCCAAGCGGCCGCCTCCCCCACAGGAACACCACCGATGCCCCTCCCCACGCCGGCCTGGACCGCAGTCATCCCGCTGCGCGCCGGATCCAAGGGCCTGCCCTCCAAAAACATCCGCCCGCTGGCGGGCAAGCCGCTGTACCGCCACGCGCTGGACCAGGCTCTGCAAGCCGGCGCCCAGCGCGTGGTGATCACGACCGACATCCCCGAGGTGCTCTGGGCAGAACTGCCCACCCAGGTGACGCTGGTGGAACGTCCGGCCGAGCTGGCGGGCGATACCGTGCCCATGGCCCCGGTGCTGCAACACGCTCTGCAGACCGCCGACTGCCACGGCACGGTGGTGCTGATGCAGGCCACTTCCCCGCTGCGTCTGCGCACCGACATCGAAGCCGCGCTGGCCGTGTTCGCCGGGGGCTATTTTGAGCTCGTCATGTCGGTCACGTCGGCCGACCGCGGCGTGCTCAAGTGGGGTACGCTGCGCGGCAACCGCTTCCAGCCCCTGTCCGACCCTGCGCACTGCTTTGCCAACCGCCAGAGCCTGCCGCCGGTGGTGCGGCCCAACGGCGCGCTGTACGTGTTGAATGCCGAGCGCTTCGTGGCCAGCGGCAGTTTCGTCTCGGAGCGCATCGGCGTGGTGGAGATGCCGGCCGAGCGCAGCCAGGACATCGACTCGCTGGAAGACTTCGAGCGTTGCGAAGCCGCTTTGGAGGCCGCGCATGGGCAATGAGATGAACACCGACTACGTGGAGCTCTACGCCGCGCCCACCTGGCAGTGCGTGATGATCTGCTGGGGCACGAAGTATTCGACGTCGCTCATCAACAACCTGGTCCGCAGCATCGCTGACAAGGCCTCGTCGCAACCGCGCTTCATCCTCATCTCCGACCGGGAACGCCCCGATCTGGCCGATCGCATCGAGCTGGTGCGGTTTCCCGAGTATTGGCTGCAGGACAAGCTCAAGACGTCGGGTTGCCAGGCCAAGCTGGTGATGTTCGACCACGGTATCGTGCCGACCGACCTGCCCGCGATCTACGTTGACCTGGACACTATCGTTCTGGGCGACCTGGGCACCGGCGTGAACCTGATGAAGAACCGCCGGACCGTGGCCATCCTGCAAAGCGCGATCATTCCGTTTGGCTGGGTCGGGCGCACGTTGTACCGCTGGACTAATCGCCGCCGCTATGCGCGCGGTAACTCGTCCTTCGTGATCTACCACCCGGCCGAATGCCACTTCATTGCCGAACGTTTCAAGGTGCTGCTCGAGCAGAACCCCCAACTCGAGTTCCGCCCCATGGCGGCCGATGAACGCTTCATCAGCTGGGTGGCGCAGGAACACATGGTGCCCATTCCCAACTCGTTTGCGGTGAAGTTTCCCGGCGAGTTCATGTTCTATTGGGGCTTCTGGCTTTACATCAAAGCCCGGTTGCCCTGGGTGCGCAGTCGTCGCCGATCGCTGGTTGCCGTTACGCTCAATGGCTTGATGATCAAGCCCGAGAAGCTGGTGTCGCTGAAAGAAGGCGACGTGATCGTCGATGAAAAATCCCGCAAGCTGATCTGGAGCGAGAAGACGCTCGGCTTCATGCGGTCCAAAATCCAGGCGTTCTACGCCGGCTCCCTGTAATTTCCCGACGCCACCCGGCAAGAGGCTTTTATGAAAATCGCCCACCGCACCATCTCTCCCGCACACCCCCCGCTGGTCATTGCCGAAATCGGCATCAACCACGGCGGCAGCCTCGATGTGGCCAAAGGCATGGTGCTGGCCGCGCACCGCGCCGGCTGCGAAATGGTCAAGCACCAGACGCATTTCGTTGACGACGAGATGACGGACGAGGCCAAACAGATCTTTCCGCCCAACGCCGACAAATCCATCTGGGACGTGATGGAGGAGTGTGCGCTGTCCAAGGACGACGAGATCTCGCTCAAGTCGTATGCCGAGTCGCTGGGCCTGATCTACATCTCCACGCCGTTCTCGCGCGCCGCGGCCGACTTCCTGAACGACATCGGTGTGTCCGCGTTCAAGATCGGATCGGGCGAGTGCAACCATGTGCCGCTGATCCGGCACATCGCCAGCTTCGGTAAGCCCATCATCATGAGCACCGGCATGCAGACCATTGACGGCATGCGGCCCTCGGTCAAAGCACTCGACGACTCGGGTGTGGAATACGCGCTGCTGGAGTGCACCAACCTCTACCCGTCGCCACCCGAGATCGTGAGCCTGCAAGGCATCACCGAACTGCGCAACGCCTTTCCGCGCGCCGTCATTGGTTTCTCCGACCACAGCATCGGCCCCGAGATGGCGCTCTCCGCCGTGGCGTTGGGCGCCTGCATCCTGGAGCGCCACTTCACCGACACGCGTTACCGCAAGGGCCCGGACATCTCCTGCTCCATGGACCCGGCCGAGCTCAAATTTCTGATTGACCGCTCGCGTGAGATCCACACCGCGCTGAACAACCCCAAGGTGCGCACTGGGCCCGAGGAAGACGTGTACCGCTTCGCGCGCGGCTCCATGGTGGCCGACCGCGACCTGCCCGCCGGCCACGTGGTCACGCCCAGCGACATCTGGGCGCGCCGCCCCGGTTCGGGCGAGATTTCCGTGCAGCACTTCGACCGCCTCGTGGGCGCGAAGCTCACGCGCGCCGTCAAGCGCAACCAGCAACTGCTGTGGAGCGATCTCGACGGCGTGAAGCCTCTGGCCAACAGCTGATTCGAATGAGTGCGAAAAAACTGCTCTTCGTCACCGGCACCCGGGCCGATTTCGGCAAGCTTGAGCCGCTCGCGCTGGCCGCACAGCAGGCAGGGTTTGTCGTGAGCTTCTTCATCACCGGCATGCACATGATGCGGCGTTACGGCGAAACGCGGCTGGAAGTGAAGCGTTTTCCGGGTGCCGAATTCTTCGAGTTCGTGAACCAGCGCGAAGGCGACGCGCAGGATTTCATTCTCTCCAAGACCATCCTGGGTTTCTCCGATTTCGTGCACGAGCACCGGCCCGATCTGGTGGTGATCCACGGTGACCGGGTGGAGGCGCTCGCCGCGTCCATCGTCTGCGCCATGAAGTACATCCCCTCGGCGCACATCGAAGGCGGTGAAGTCTCGGGCACCATCGACGAGAGCATTCGCCACTGCAACACCAAGCTGTGCGCCGCGCATTTCGTGAGCTCTGAAAATGCCCGCCAGCGCGTGCTGGCACTCGGCGAGTCACCCGAGAGCGTCTACAACATCGGCTCACCCGAACTCGACACCCACGCGCGGCCTTCGGGTGTGACGCTGGCGCAGGTGAAAGAACGCTACGCGATCCCGTTCGACGACTACGGCATTGCGATCTTCCACCCCGTGACATCGGAGGCCGACACCATTGGCACCCAGGCGCGGTCATTGTTCGAGCGGCTGGAAACCAGTGGCCGACATTTTGTTGTGATCGCCCCCAACAACGACCCTGGCACCGAAGACATCTTTGCGGTGCTGGACACCTTGCCCAAGGAGCGCTTCCGCCAGATACCGTCGATGCGCTTCAACTATTTCTCCGAGCTCATGAAGAATGCAGCCGTGATGGTCGGTAACAGCAGTGCGGGAGTTCGCGAGGCTCCATTTCTAGGTATTCCAAGCCTGGATGTGGGCACCCGTCAATACAACAGATCGACCGGCCATTCCATTGATCAGTGCAGTGCATTCGACACAGCATCCATCGACGAATTTCTGCAATCGCGTTGGAGCCATCGCTTTGCCTCAGACCGTTCTTTTGGCCGAGGCGACGCGGCCGAGCGCTTCGTCATCACGATCCAGGCCGGAGAGTTCTGGTCTCGGCCAACCCAGAAGATCTTTGCCCAGTGAACTTGCGCTCCCCACTCGACGGTTTGTCGGTTGTCTTGATCAACCTTCCCAGGTCCAAAGAAAGACGCGATTGCATGCAGAAGCGACTGGCGGCGTTGGGGCTCAACTACGAGATACTGCCGGCCATCGACGGTCGGGCGGAACAAGAACGGTTGGCTCAAAACGTCGATGACTCTGCATTTCAACGAAACGTCGGGCGTGATGTGTTGCCTGGTGAAATCGGCTGCTATTACTCGCATCTGGCGGCTTGGGAGCGCTTCCTCTCCAGTGGTGAACAGGTGTTGCTCGTGCTTGAAGACGACGTTGTGTTTCATGACGATTTCATCGAGGCTCTGCAGATGGCCTTGCGCGCCCGCCCTCACTGGGATTTTCTCAAGCTCAACAAGATCCGAGCCAAACAGCCTGTCTGCCAGGGCCGATTGGGCTCCTACAATCTCAATGCCTATTTGGGGCCCGCGACCGGTCTCGGCGCCTATCTCATCCAACGCCCGACTGTCCAACGGCTGCTGCCCCGGATGCTTCCCATCACACGTCCCATCGATCACGAGCTTGACCTCATTTGGCGGCACGACTTTCGTCACTTTGGACTGGAGCCGTTTCCCAGCCATGTTCAGGACGATGGCGTGAGCACCATCACGGGTGAACGGTTCCAGAGTGTGAAGAGGTACCCGTTGAGTCGCCGCTGGCCCAAGTACGCAAAGCAGTTCTATCGGCTGTTGAGCAGACTGATTTACCTTGCGCGGCGTGGCCGCTTGCTGCCCCGTCGAGCCCCACTTCCTCTGGAAAACAGATGACTAACGTCAAATCTGCACCTGTTACGCGAGAGCGAAAGAAGAATGATCCCTTGGTCGACAAATGTGTTTGGGAACAGCCATGGGTGGCGTTGAGACCTTGGCACCCCCCCGGGGGCATTGGGTGACGAGAAGTCAGACCCGCATGGACAGCCTGGCCCGATGGTCCGCTGTGGCACTGATGTTGGGTGTGCCCACTTCGATTGCATTGGTGAACATCGGGCTCTTTCTGCTCTTGGTCGGTTGGACCTTCTCAGGAAGCTTTGATCGCAAGTTCGCAGTCATCCGTGCCAATCCGATCACCTTGCCGAGTTTGGCGTTGTTCGGGCTTGTGCTGTTGGGTGTCCTGCACACTGAAGCGCCGGACGCCGTGGTTCGATCACATCTCTACGTTTACAGCAAACTTCCCATGATGTTGGTGCTGCTCACGTTGTTCGATGATGTGCTCTGGCGCAGACGAGCTATGGCGGCCTTCGTGATCGGCTCAGTGATCACCTTGGTGTCAACCTACGCCAACATCTGGATTGAAGTCCCTTGGTCCGATTCGCACGAAAGGGGTTTCGGTGTGACACACCATGTTTTCAACGACTACATCGCTCAGGGGCTTGCGATGTCGGTGTTTGTGGCTTGGTGTTTGGCGCAGAACTTCGCCGCGCGGAGCCGCGTCGTGCAAGTGGGGTTTGTCGCGCTCACTGCGTTGGCTGTCTTCAGCATTACCCATTTGTTGGCTGGGCGAACCGGTCAACTGGTCGTGCTCTCGATGTGTGGTGTCATGGCGTTGGTCAAGGCGCCTCCTCACTGGCGCTTGCCTGCCGTGCTGGTGGTGATGTTTGGTGGTTGCCTGTTGCTGCTGTCTTCACCTTTGCTGCGTGAGCGGGTGCTGCAAGCATGGATGGATTTCAACCTCTACAGCAGTGAGGGCGTGGTGTCCACGTCGATTGGTGCCCGTCTGGATATGTGGAAGAACGCCTGGAACATGTTCCTTGACAGTCCCTTGTGGGGTCAGGGGACCGGCGGCTATCGCGTAATTTCCAGCCGCATTTACGCCGATGCTTCACAGTGCGGCGTCTCGTGCATTCATCCGCACAACCAGTACCTCTTCTTTGCGGTCGAGCACGGTTTGCTGGGTTTGACTGCCTATGGCCTGCTGCTGTGGGCGCTGATTCGGGGTGCCATTCGATGCCAGGGTGGTGAGCGGGCCATGCTCGCGGGTTTCTCGACAGTGTTGATTCTCGATGGCTTCATCAATGGACCTTTCTGGGTAACCACCGAGCGCCACCTGTTTGCGTCCATGTTGCCCCTGCTCATGGCCTCCTGGCCCGCAGGCCGCCGTTCAGCATGATTCCATTGTGGAAAATTCAGCGGGAGTGGCAGTCGTTGCAGATGCAGTTGGATGCGGTGGTCGACCGTATCGTTGGGCCCGCGCGCCAACGGCGGCGAGATGCCGCGTTTCCCTCGGCGCTCAGGGCCTTCGACGGCTCCGACGCACTCCACGAGAAGGTGGCCATCTTTCTCGTTTACCAGCCGCATGGGGTGGCGGCAACGGTACGCCAGACCTGTGAGCACTTGAGCTACCGCGGGTACTCCGTGCTTCTGGTGTCGAACACCCCACTCGGAAATTCCGATCGGGACGATTTGTCCCATGCAGTCTGGCGTTTTGTGGAGCGCGACAATTTCGGGTACGACTTCGGTGGCTATCGCGACGGAATTCAGTTGCTCCAGCATTGGGGCATTGCGCCGGAGCAGACCTTGGTGCTCAACGACAGCATCTGGTTTCCTGTTCGACCCGACGAAACCTTGACTCAGCAGTTTGAGGCTTCTCCGGCGGGCTTCATCGGTGCGTTTCGATTCGTCGACCCACCCGCACACGACACAGAACATGCCGGCATCTTTTTGTCTTACATGTTGTGTTTCAAGAAGTCTGTGTGGTTGTCCGACGCGTTTCGCGACTATTGGCGCAACTACATCTGCACCAGCAACAAGATGCTAACGGTCAAGCGCGGCGAACGGGGGTTGTCTCGTGCCTTGTTTGCGGCTGGATTGCCCAGCGAAGGTGTTTACTCCCGCGATCGCCTGCTTGCTGCCATCGCCCGCCAGTCCAATGCATTCTTGCGGCTCGCGCTCAATTACGCAGCCTACACCGACGCCTCATTGCAAGACGAGCGAAATGCCTTGCTGCTTGATTTTGCAGATCAGGAGTCATGGCGCCTTCGGGCCTTGATCCACATTGAAGCGGTGGCTGTCCGCCGCAATCCGTTGTCGGTGTTTTGTTACGCCAGCATGCACCTGCTTGGGGTTCCTTTCCTCAAGAAGAACCGCGGAGAGCTTCAAGTTCGCATGCGCCAACAATACGTTCGGGCGGTCACCAATGGCGACCTACCCCACCCAGGTGAGGCGGCGTGGGCCGAAATTCAGGCGGGAAACAAAAGCGCCTGACGGCAGGGCTCACTTCGCCAGCAGCGAATTGATCGGCAGCAGATCCTCGGGCACCAGCCTGCCGCTGGACTGCTTCAGGCGCAGCCCGCCGAGCAACACGTTGTAGCGGGCCTGGGCCAGATCGCGCTTGGTCTGGAACAACTGGCTCTGTGCGTTGA
Organism: Hydrogenophaga sp.; assembly: GCF_018780385.1. Classification (GTDB taxonomy): domain Bacteria; phylum Pseudomonadota; class Gammaproteobacteria; order Burkholderiales; family Burkholderiaceae_C; genus Hydrogenophaga. The sequence goes on from NZ_JADMJO010000063.1 coordinate 14,606, forward strand.
GCACGTCGATGTTGATGCGCACACCCACCTGGTAGCCCAGGCGGTTGGCGTCCAGGGCGCTCTGGCTGGAAACCTCTGCGGCTTCCAGCGCCTTCACCTGGCCCTGGCCCGAGAGCACGCCGAGGAACGCGCTGCGCGTGGCCAGATCAATGCCGCGCTTGGCGGCTTCCAGGTCGGTGCGGGCCTTGTCTTCGAGCGACAGGGTCTCCTTCACCCGGTTCTGGATGGCGTAACCGGCGAACAGCGGCATGTTGAACTGCACGCCGATGCTGGCGTTGTTGCTGCGCACCGTGTTCTGTGCGAGGGATGTGGTGGATGGCGCGCGGGCCACTTGGTACTGCGCCACCAGATCCACGGTGGGTTTGTGGCCGGCTTCGGCCTTGCGGGTCTCCAGCTGCGCGATCTCCAGCCCGCGCGTGGCTTGCAGGATGGTGGGGTGGGTCTCGTCGTTGAGTGCCACCCAGGCTTGCGGATCGGCGGGCAGCAGCGGCGGCAGCACGACGGGCGCCACCAGCGGCTTCGGCGTCACGCCCACCCGGCCCACCAGCTGGTCCAGCGTCAGCTGCTTGACGCGCAGGTCGTTCTCGGCGGCGATCTCCTGCGCCACCACGAGGTCGAAGCTGGCCTGCGCTTCGCGTGAGTCGGTCACGGTGGTGGTGCCGACCTCGAAGTTGCGCTTGGCTGCGGCGAGCTGCTCGGCCACGGCGGTTTTCTGGGCGCGCACGAAGGCCAGTGTGTCGGTGGCCGCGAGCACGTCGAAATAGGCCTGCGTGGTGCGAACGATCAGGTCTTGCTCTGCCAGGGTGAGCGTGGCCTTGGCCACGTCCACCGAGAGCAGCGCCTGGTCGTTGATGAGTTTGTTGACTGGGCGGTACAGCGGCTGGCTGGCAGCGAGCGTGGCGCTCTGGCTGTTGCTGGTGGTGTCCGCACCACCGTTGATCTCGCGCCGGGCCCAGCTGGCCGCCGCGCCCAGGCCCACTTCGGGCAGCAGGCCGGCTTTGGCCTGGTCTGCGCGGAAGAGGTCGGCTTCGAACTGCGAACGGGCCGACAGGTAGGTGGCATCAAAGCCGCGCGCTGCCTCGTAGAGTTCCACCAGGCTTTGGGCCTGCGCTCCCGTGGCAGCGCCCAGGGCCAACCAGGTGGCCACGGCCAGACGGCTCACGGCGAAGGGTCGACCCAGGGTGGGGACGGGTGCGTGCGGGACGGTCATGGAGTTCCTTTGATACGAATGGCGGGACATGGAGTGGGCGGTCAATAGACCGGGACACCCGGGTCGCGTTCCTGCGACCAGGCGTGGATGCCGCCATGGATGTTCACGACCTGTGTGAATCCCTGGTTCATCAGAAAGTTCGCCACCTGCGCGCTGCGCATGCCGTGGTGACACAGGCAGGCAATGGGTTGATCGCGGTCGAGCTCGGAGAGCCGCTCGGGCACGCTGCGCATGGGGATGTGCCGCAGCTCGAAACCCTCGGCCTTGACCGAGGCGGTCTGCAGTTCCCAGGGTTCGCGCACGTCGAGCACGACCGGCATGCGGCCCGCCGGTGTTTCGCTGGCCGCCTGTGCGAGCCAGTCGTCGAGCTGTGCGGGTTGAATCGCTTTCATGGACATCCTTGAAGGAAGACTTCAGAAACGGAAGCGCGATGGCTCCGGGAAGTTCAGCAGGCGGGGCGCCACCGTGTCCCAGGGCTGCAGGGTCTGGAACGAGGAGTCGCCGATGCGGGTGACGATGGTGGCGCGCATCACCGGCTCGAAGCCGACGATGGTGGCCAAGCGGCCACCGGGTGCCAGCAAGGCGAGCAACGCTGGAGGAATCTCGGCCACCGAACCGCTCAGCAGGATGGCGTCGAACGGGCCGTTCACGTTGCAGGCGGCAAAGCCCTGCGCTGCGGCATCGGCCTGCTTGATGTCGACGTTGGCGATACCGGCGTTGCGCAGGTTCTCGCGTGCGGTGCCGGCCAGCACCGGGTCGATCTCGATCGACACCACGCGTTGCACGAGGCTGGCCAGCAGGGCGGCCATGTACCCGCTGCCGCTGCCGATCTCCAGCACCTTGTCGGTGGGCTTGAGGTCCAGCTCCTGCAGCAGGCGCGCTTCGACCTTGGGCGCCAACATGCACTGGCCTTCCACCGCCGGGTGTTTCAAGGGCAGTTCCATATCGGCGAAGGCCAGCGAACGGTGGGCGACGGGCACGAAGGCTTCGCGGTGCATGCGTGCGAGCAGGTGGAGCACCTGGGGGTCGAGCACCTCCCAGGGACGGATCTGCTGTTCGATCATGTTGAAGCGGGCGTGGTCAAAGCCGGTGTGGATGGCGGGGGCAATTGTGGTGGTCATGGCGGGGCTCCTGGGAGCGTCTGAAGAGACGGAAAAAATGAATGAATTTTAAGGAGTGGAGCCCAGCGGCTCGGCCGCGGGGGGACCCATGCCGAGCTTGCGTCGGAACCACTGCGCCAGATCGTCCATGTAGCAGTACACAACGGGCACCACCACCAGGGTCAGCAGCGACGAGGTGATCACCCCGCCAATGACGGCTTGCCCCATGGGCGCGCGCTGTTCCGAGCCTTCGGTGAGTGCGAAGGCCAGCGGCACCATGCCGAAGACCATGGCCAGCGTGGTCATGAGGATGGGGCGCAGCCGCACGCGCGCGGCCAGCAGCAGGGCCGACTCGCGGTCCATCGGCGCCTCGCCGGCCAGACCGCTGCGCGCGCGGATCGCGAAGTCCACCAGCAGAATCGCATTCTTCGTCACCAGGCCCATGAGCAGAACGATGCCGATGACCGAGAACATGCTCATGGTCGAACCGAACATCAGCAGCGCCAGTGCAACGCCGATCAGCGTGAGCGGCAGCGCCGTCATGAGGGCCAGCGGCTGCAGGAAGCTCTGGAACTGGCTGGCCAGGATCATGTAGATGAAGATGATGGCCAGCGCCAGTGCCGAGATGGCGTAGCCGAAGGACTCCTGCATGTTCTTGGTGGAGCCGCCGAATTCATAGCGGTAGCCGGGGGGGAACGGCGTGCTGTCGAGCACCTGCTTGATGTCGGTGGACACCTCGCCCGCCGAGCGGCCGAACACGTTGGCGTTGATGGACACCTCGCGGTTGAGGTTGCGCCGGTTGATCTGGTTGGGGCCGGTGGAGGCCACCACCTCGGCCACCTGGCCCAGGCGCACCACGCGGGCCGTGCCGTCGGCTTCGGTGCCGACCATGAAGGGCAGTTGTTCGAGGTCGCTCGCGCGTTCGCGCCCGGTGGCGGCCAGTTGCACGTTCACGTCGTAGCTCTCGCCGTTCTGAGCGCGCCAGTTGCCCACCGTGGTGCCGGCCACCAGCGTGCGCAGCGCGCCACCCACCGCGGCCACGTTCATGCCGGCGTCCGACGCCAGCTCGCGCCGCATCTTCACGTCCACCGTGGGTTTGTTGGGCTTCACGCTCGCGTCGAGGTCGACCAGGCCAACGATGGGGCGGATGCGCTCCATCACCGTGGCGGTCAGGCGCTCCAGTTCGGCCAGGTCGTCGCCCTGCAGGGAAAACTCCACCTGCTTGTTGCCGCCCACGGCGTCCAGCAGGCCCACGTGCGTGACGGTGATGCCGGGCACGCTGCGCAGCCGCTCGCGCAGCTGGGCCGACATCGCGTCCGCGCTCAGCGTGCGGTCCTTGCGGTCCACCAGGCGCACGTAAACGCTAGCGTACATGGTGCCCTGGGCGTTGCCGGTGTTGAGCGTGGACAGTGTGTATTTCACTTCCGGGAACTGGCGCAGGATGGCTTCCACCTCGCGCGTCTTGGCTTCGGTGGCCTGCAGCGAGGAACCCACCGGCGTGTGGAAGCTCAGCGAGGTTTCCGAGAAGTCGGCCTTGGGCACGAACTCGGTGCCCAGCAGCGGCAGCACGAACAGACTGCCGATGAAGGTGGCCAGCGCCACACCCAGCGTGGCCAGCTTGTGCTTGAGCGACCAGCGCAGGGTGGTCTGGTAGGTGTCGGCCAGGTCGTCCTGGAAACGGTCGAACCAGCCGGTGACGCGGCCGATGGTCTTGTCGTAGAGGCTGCGTGGTGCGTCGGGATGGCCGTGCTTCTCGATTTCCGGGTCGTGCCACACCGACGACAACATCGGGTCGAGCGTGAAGCTGACAAACATCGAGATGAGCACCGCCGCCACCATGGTGATGCCGAACTCGTGGAAGAACTTGCCGATGATGCCGCCCATGAAACCAATGGGCAGGAAAACCGCGACGATGGACAGCGTGGTGGCCAGCACCGCCATGCCGATTTCCTGCGTGCCCTCCATGGCCGCGTTGTAAGGCGTTTTGCCCATCTGGACGTGGCGCACGATGTTCTCGCGCACCACGATGGCGTCGTCGATCAGCAGGCCCACCGACAGCGTGAGCGCCATCAGCGTGATCATGTTGATGGTGAACCCGAAGAGGTTCATGAAGAAGAAGGTGCCGATCAGCGCGATGGGCAAGGTGAGGCCGGTGATGACGGTGGAGCGCCACGAGTTCAGGAACAGGAAGACGATGAGCACGGTGAGCAGCGCGCCCTCGATCAGCGTGCGGCGCACGTTGTCCACCGACACGCGGATCGGCCGCGAGCCGTCGGCAATCTGCTCCAGCCGGATGCCCGGTGGCAGCTCGGCGCGCAGTGTATCCACCGCCGCTTTCAGGCCGTCGGTTACCGCAATGGTGTTCTCGTCTTGCGCCTTTTGCACCTGCAGCAGCAGCGTGCGCTGGCCGTTGTACAGCGCGAGGCTTTGCACTTCCTCGGTGCCGTCGTTGACCGTGGCCACCTGCGAGAGGCGAACCGCGTTGCCCGCGCGGCGCGCGACGATGATGTCACCGAAGTCCTGCGGGTTCTGCAGCCTGGAGAGCACCTGCACCACGCGCTCGGCCTCGCCGGTCTTGAGCGTGCCCACCGGCAGGTCCTGGTTTTCGTTGCGCACGGCGGTGGTCACCTGCTCGGTGGTCACGCCGAGTGCTTCCATGGCCGAAGGATTGAGCTCGATGTTGATGGCGCGCTGCGTGCCGCCCACCAGCGTGACCGAGCCCACGCCACGCACGTTCTCCAGCCGTTTTTTGAGGGTCTGTTCGGCCCAGGTGGTCAGCTCCACCGCGCTGGGTGCCTTGCCGTTCACAGCCTCTGGAATGACCGCGACCGACCAGATGGAGCGCGCTGCCGGATCGAAGCGCAGCACGCGCGGCTCTTCCACCTCGTCGCGCAGCAGCGGGCGCAGGATGCCGATCTTCTCGCGCACGTCTTCGGCCGCCTTGCGCCCGTCCACCGTGAGCTGGAATTCGATGATGACGACCGAGGAGCCTTCGTAGCTGCGCGAGGTCAGGGTGTTGACACCGGCCACCGCATTGACCGCCTCTTCGACCTTCTTGGTGACTTCCGATTCCACGATCTCGGGCGATGCGCCAGGGTACGCGGTGGTGACCACGACCACCGGGAAATCGATGTTGGGGAACTGGTCGACCTGCAGGCGCTGGAACGAGAAGATGCCCAGCACCACGAAGGCGATCATCACCATGGTGGCGAACACCGGGTTGCGCAGGGAGACCTGGGTGAACCACATGCGGGCTGCTCAGTTGCTGGCGGTGGCGGGCGCGCTCAGGCGCACGGCGGTGCCTTCGCGGATCAGGCCGGCCTGCGCGCGCAGCAGCTGTGTGCCGGCCGGCAGACCATCCACCGCGCGCATGGGCTCGGTGCCCTGCAGACCGGTGGCGCCCGCTTGCAGCGGCACATGCACCACCGCGCCTTCGCGCACCACCTGCACATAGGGCTGCGGCTTGTCGTTGCGCACGGTGGAGGCGGGCACGGCCAGCGCCGTGACCGAGCCGATCACGATGTGACCCTGGGCAAACAGGCCCTGGCGCATACCGGGCAGCGCGGGCACGCGCAGGTACACCAGCACGCTGCGGCTGGCCGCCTGCACGCTGGGGTTGATGCGCGCCACGGTGGCCTGCACCGGCTCGGCCAGGCCTTCCACGGTCAGGCGCGCCGTCTGGCCCACCTTCACGCCTGCGGCTTCAGCGGGCGCAATCGCGGCCTCCATCTCGAAGCCCGAAAGATCCACCACGTCGAGCACGCGCGTGTCGATGCCCACGCGTTCACCGTTCTGCACCAGCCGGGCCGAGACCTGGCCTGTCAGCGGCGAGCGCAACGTGGTGTCGGCGAGCGACTTGCGCGCGATGTCCAGCGCGGCCAGCGCGGCCTGGTGCGTGGCTTCGGCGCTCGACAGGTTGGCGGTGGCGGTCTCCAGCGCGGTGCTGGAGATGAAGCCCTGGCGCACCAGGGCCTGGTTGTTGTCAAAGGTGCGCTTGGCGATCGCCACCTGCGCCTGGGCCGACTCGGCCTGTCGCGCGGTCTGGCGCACGCGCGCCTGGGCCTCGGTGCTGTCGATGCGTGCCACCACTTCGCCCGCTTTCACCGGGTCACCCTCGCGTTTGGTGAGGCCCTGAATCTCACCGGCCGTTCGGGCCTTGATGGCGGCGGTCTGCAGCGCATCCACCGAGCCCGAGAGGGCCACGGTCTGGGTGAGTTCGATGGCTTGCACGGTCACCACGTCGGTGGGTGAGAGTGTGTAGGTCGGTGTCTTCTGCAGCGACTCGGCTGAGGCGCGGGCTGCTTCACTTGTGGCCTTGCGTTTGCCCAGCGCGCGCGTGACGCCCAGTGCAACGCCGAGCACCAGCGCGATGAGCAGCAACCACTTGATCCAGAAAGACAGCGAACGACGTGAGGTCATGGTGGTGAGGGCGATCGGTGCAATCGGCTCAGACGGGGCGTCGGGTGGACTTGGGCACCTGCATGCCCGAGAGAAGCAGGTCAACCTGCGCATCGATGAAGCCGATCGGATCGATCCGTGAGGTCGGCGGGCAGCACGGCGCCATGGAGTGTTTCCACATCAGCAGGAAGATCATCGGTGCGATCAGGCTGTAGACCGCGTATTCCATGGACAGTGGTCGGAAATCGCCGCGGTCGACGCCGCGTTGCAGGATGCGGCGGATCAGGTTGTGACCGGGTTCGATCACTTCCTTCTGGTAGAAGGCCGCGATCTCCGGAAACATGCCGGCCTCGCTCATCACCAGCTTGGTGATGCCCGAGGCGGGCGTCATGCCGATGCGCTCCCACCAGGAGTGCATGCAGTGGCGCACCAGATCGGCGCTGTCGCCGCTGAAGCGCTCGAACTCTTCGTTCCATTCGGTGAAACGCCCGGCAATGTTCTCGCGCACCACGGCTTTGAACAGCTCTTCCTTGCTCGGGAAATACAGGAAGAGGGTGCCCTTGGACACGCCCGCCAAGGCTGCCACTTCTTCCACCCGGGTCGCCGCAAAGCCCTTTTCCACAAACAGGGTGAGTGCCGCGTCGAGCAACTCGCCCGGACGCGCTTCCTTGCGCCGCGAACGGCGTTGCGGAGCGCCGGGTTCGACGGGGAGGCTGGTGTCCGAGGCGGGGGTCGACGGCATGCGGGTGTCTTTAATGACCGATGGGTTATTAACTATAACCCACCCCCGCCGCGCTGCGCGCGTCCCCCTCAAGGGGGCGCACCCTGGGACCGGCGGAGCCGGATCCTCGGGCGCCCTTGACGCGGCACCTCGCTCCGGCGGCGCCCGATCGCACCTTTTTTCAGTTGAACGCCTGGATGCCGGTGATCGCGCGGCCCAGGATGAGCGCGTGCACGTCGTGCGTGCCTTCGTAGGTATTGACCACTTCCAGGTTCACCAGGTGGCGCGCCACGCCGAACTCGTCGCTGATGCCGTTGCCACCCATCATGTCGCGCGCCATGCGTGCAATGTCCAGCGACTTGCCGCAGCTGTTGCGCTTGAGGATGGAGGTGATTTCCACCGCGGCCGTGCCCTCGTCCTTCATGCGGCCCAGGCGCAGGCAGCCCTGCAGGCCCAGGCTGATCTCGGTCAGCATGTCGGCCAGCTTCTTCTGGATCAACTGGTTGGCGGCCAGCGGGCGGCCGAACTGCTGGCGGTCCAGCACGTACTGGCGGGCGCGGAAGAAGCAGTCTTCAGCCGCACCGAGTGCACCCCAGGCAATGCCGTAGCGCGCACTGTTCAGGCAGGTGAAAGGGCCCTTCAAGCCCCGCACCTCGGGGAAGGCGTTTTCTTCAGGGCAGAACACCCCGTCCATCACGATCTCGCCGGTGATGGACGCACGCAGGCCGACCTTGCTGTGGATGGCCGGGGCCGAGAGGCCCTTCATGCCCTTGTCGAGGATGAAACCGCGGATCGAGCCTTCGTCGTCCTTGGCCCACACCACGAACACGTCGGCGATCGGTGAATTGGTGATCCACATCTTGGCGCCGGAGAGGCTGTAGCCGCCAGCCACCTTTTTCGCGCGGGTGACCATGCTGCCCGGGTCGGAGCCGTGGTTGGGTTCGGTCAGGCCGAAGCAGCCGATCCACTCGCCGGTGGCGAGCTTGGGCAGGTATTTCTGCTTCTGTTCTTCGGTGCCGAACTCGTTGATCGGCACCATCACCAGCGAGCTCTGCACGCTCATCATGGAGCGGTAGCCGGAGTCCACGCGCTCCACTTCGCGAGCCACCAGGCCGTAGCAGACGTAGTTCAGGCCACTGCCGCCGTAGGCCTCCGGGATGGTGGGGCCGAGCAGGCCGAGTTCACCCATCTCGCGAAAGATCGACGGATCGGTCTTCTCATGGCGGAAGGCCTCGGTCACGCGGGGCAGCAGCTTTTCCTGGCAGTAGGCGTATGCCGCTTCGCGCACCTGGCGCTCGTCGTCGGTGAGCTGCTGGTCGAGGTGGAACGGGTCTTCCCAGCTGAAGCTGGCCTTGGCTTTGGTGGGGGAAAGCATGGTGTTTGTCTCCGTGTGTTGGGGTGGCAATGCGCGCATTGTCCGCCGGGCATGAATACCTGTCTAATATCGAATAGGTATCCGTCGATACAGGAAAGCTATTCATGGAATTCCGCCACCTGCGCTATTTTCTGGTGCTGGCCGAAGAGTTGCATTTTGGTCGCGCTGCGCAGCGTCTGGCCATGACGCAGCCGCCGCTCTCACTCAACATCCAGCAGCTTGAAGCCTCGGTGGGTGCGCAGCTGTTCACGCGCAACAGCCGTGGCGTTGCGCTGACGGCGGCGGGGCAGGCGTTGTTGCCGGCGGCACGGGCGCTGCTGGACCAAGCCACCGAGGCCGCCCGCCAGGCACGCGACGTGGCACAGGGGCTGGCAGGGCAGTTGCAGATCGGGTTTGCCGGCGCGGTGCTCTACCGCGGTCTGCCGCAGATGCTGCAAGCGTTTGGCCTGGCCCACCCCGGCCTGCGACTGGTGTTGCGCGAACTCAGTTCCCGCGAGCAGTTGATCGATCTGGTGCACGACCGGCTGGATGTGGGGTTTGTTCACACCACGCGGGTGCCGAAGGGGTTTTCGCAGATCCTGGTGTCCAGCCAGCCGTTCATGGCCTGCCTGCCGGCAAGCCACCTCGCCGCGCAGGCGAAGAGCTTGTCGCTGGACCGTTTGCAGGGTGAGCCGTTTGCCATCGTCTCGCGGGCGGTGTCGTCTGACTACCACGACCGGATTCTGGCGGCCTGCGCCGACGCCGGCTATGAGCCCGAGGTGCGGCTGGAGCTGCAGCACTGGTTGAGCGTGGTGTCGGTCATTGGGCAGGGGCTGGGGGTTGGACTGGTACCGGCCGCGCTGGCCCAGGCGGGTTTGCCGGGGGTGGTGTTTCGACCGCTGGCCCGGCCGCTGCTGCCCTACGACACCCACTGCCTCTCCAAGGACGGGGGGCATCACCCCGCGCTGCTGGCGTTTCTGGACATGGTGCGGCACACCTCGGCCGCGCTGTCCGGCAGCTGAAAAAGCGCAAAAAGTCAGTCGGATCCTGCGGGCGAGTCGTTTCTTGCGCCTGGCATTTAATTTGCTTGTGTTTACCTGTATAGACAGTTTAGAAGACAAGTCCCCCAACAACGGCACCAAACTGATGCAACACCGCTCAATGGACCAATCAAAGGCGCAATATTGGTGCCTTCAGGTATCTATTTCAGGGTTTGCCTGTATGTACAGGTGTGGATGATTCCGCAAAATCGCGAACCATGACCATCCAAACATCAAACCCCACCCCCGTCCGCAAACCGCACGCGGCCCAAGGGAATGCCGCGTTCACGCCGAGCGTGGCGCGTTACCAGCAAGTCAAGGACTTCATCGCCAGCAAGATTCAGGACGGCACCTGGAAGGCCGGCGACCGCCTGCCGTCCGAGAGTGAACTGGTCAGCCGCTTCGGCGTCGCCCGCATGACCGTCAATCGGGCCTTGCGCGAACTGATGGAGCAGGGTCGCGTGAAGCGGATCGCCGGCGTCGGCAGTTTTGTCGCCGACGACAAGCCTCAAGGCAATTTGCTGCAGATTGCCCGCCTGTCTCATGACATCCGGCGTCGCGGCCACGACTACCAGTGCCAGATCGTCACCGTGGAGCGCATCTCTGCCTCGCTGGAGGTGGCCTCGGCTTTGGGGCTGCACACCGGCGAATCGGTGTTTCATTCGGTCTGTGTGCACCTCGAGGACGGCGTGGCCATGCAGTTGGAAGACCGCTACGTGAACCCGCGCATGGCGCCCGATTTCGGCCAGCAGGATTTCACGCTGGAACAGCCTTCCGACTTCCTGGTGCGCACCGTGCTGTTCGACGAGATGGAGCATGTGGTGGATGCCGTACTGCCCACGGCGGAGCAGGCCGCGCTGCTGCAAATGGAGGCCAGCCAGCCCTGCTTGCTGCTGACCCGGCGCACCTGGATGCGCGAAGTTCCGATCACCCTGGTGCGCTGCCTGCATCCCGGCGCACGCTACCGGCTGGGCAGCCGCTTTCGCACCGATGGCAATGCCGTGACCAGCTGAATCCACGTCCGCTCGCACCAGAAAAATCTCACTCGCACCTACTTGTATAGACAGGATAGAGCATGGCTTCCATCACCTTGCAACCCGGCCACGTCAGCCTGCGCCAACTGCGCCGGATCCACGTCGGCGGCACCACCCTGGCGCTGGCGCCTGAGACCCGCGCCGGCCTGCTCGCCTCGCAGGCCACGGTGCAGCGCATCGTCGCCCATGACGAAGTGGTCTACGGCATCAACACCGGCTTCGGCAAGCTGGCCAGCACCAAGATCGCGCCTGAACACCTGGCCGAGCTGCAGCGCAACCTGGTGCTGTCGCACAGCGTCGGCACCGGCGAGCCGCTGGCCGCGCCCGTGGTGCGCCTGGTCCTGGCCACCAAGGCCGTGAGCCTGGCGCGCGGCCACTCGGGCGTGCGGCCTGAATTGGTCGATGCGCTGCTGGCGCTGGCCAATGCCGGCTTGCTGCCGCGCATCCCGGCCAAGGGCTCGGTCGGCGCATCGGGCGACCTGGCGCCGCTGGCGCACATGGCCTGCGTGCTGATTGGTGAAGGTCAGGCCAGCACTCCAGCGGGCGAGATCATCTCCGGCCGTGAGGCCATGGCCCGCATCGGCCTGGAACCCTTTGTGCTCGGTCCCAAGGAAGGCCTGGCCTTGCTGAACGGCACCCAGGTGTCGACTGCGCTGGCGCTGCATGGCCTGTTCGGCACCGAAAACGTCTTTGCCGCCGCGCTGGTGTCGGGCGCGCTGTCGCTGGAAGCGGTGCAGGGCTCGATCAAGCCGTTTGATGCGCGCATCCACGCCGCCCGCGGCCAGCCTGGCCAGATCGCCGTGGCCGGGGCTGTGCGCGTGCTGCTGGACGGCAGCGAAATCGTGCCCTCGCACCCCGATTGCGGCCGGGTGCAGGACCCGTATTCGATCCGCTGCATTCCGCAGGTGATGGGGGCCTGCCTGGACAACCTCACGCATGCGGCCAAAGTGCTGCAGACCGAGGCCAATGCTGCATCCGACAACCCCCTGGTGTTTGCTGACGATGGCACTTCGGGTGCCGGTGACGTCATCTCCGGCGGCAACTTTCACGCCGAGCCCGTGGCCTTTGCCGCCGACATCATCGCTCTGGCCGTGGCCGAGATCGGCGCGATAGCCGAGCGCCGCCTGGCCCTGTTGCTGGACACCGGCCTGTCGGGCTTGCCGCCGTTTCTGGTGCACGACGGTGGCCTGAATTCGGGTTTCATGATGGCCCAGGTGACGGCTGCCGCTGTGGCGTCCGAGAACAAATCCCTGGCGCACCCGGCCAGCGTGGACAGCCTGCCGACCTCGGCCAACCAGGAAGACCATGTGTCCATGGCCACCTTCGCCGCGCGGCGCCTGGGCGAGATGGTGAACAACACCGCGGTGGTGGTCGGCATCGAAGCCATGGGCGCGGCGCAAGGCATCGAACTCAAACGCCACAACGTGGCCCCCACGCTCGGTGCTGCCGCTTCCTCGCTGCCCCCCGAGGGGGCGCAACCTGCCTTGGGGCGGCCCGGCGGCCTGAAAAGCTCGCAACTGGTCGAAGCCGCCTTTGCCGACATCCGCCAGCGCGTCGCCTTCCTGGACCACGACCGCTTTTTGGCCGACGACATCGAGGCCATGCGCCTCTGGGCGCACCAGAGCGACTGGCCCGCCGCCCTTCTGACCATCTTGCCCAGCCACATCTCTGCATAAGGAAACAACCATGACCACCCAAGCCCCCCGTTTTGACGTCAGCCGCGAAATCCGTGCCCCGCGCGGCACCGAGCTCAGCTGCAAGAACTGGCTCACCGAGGCCGCCTTCCGCATGTTGCAGAACAACCTCGACCCCGAGGTCGCCGAAGACCCCAAGAACCTGGTGGTCTACGGCGGCATCGGCCGCGCTGCGCGCAATTGGGAATGCTTTGACCAGATCCTGGCCACGCTGAAGGAACTGAACGATGACGAAACCCTGCTGGTCCAGTCGGGCAAGCCGGTCGGCGTGTTCAAGACCCATGCCAACGCGCCACGGGTGCTGATCGCCAACTCCAACCTGGTGCCCAAGTGGGCCAACTGGGAACACTTCAACGAACTCGACCGCAAGGGCCTGTTCATGTACGGCCAGATGACCGCCGGCAGCTGGATCTACATCGGCAGCCAGGGCATCGTGCAGGGCACGTTTGAAACGTTCGTGGAAGCCGGCAAGCAGCACTACAACAATGACCTGTCGGGCAAATGGATCCTTACCGCCGGCCTCGGCGGCATGGGCGGAGCGCAGCCCCTGGCCGCCACACTGGCCGGCGCCTGCTCGCTCAACATCGAGTGCCAGCAGAGCAGCATCGACTTCCGCCTGCGCACGCGCTACGTCGACAAGCAGGCGCGCGACATCGACCATGCGCTCGAACTGATCCAGCAGCACACCGCCGCCAGGGAAGCCGTCTCCATCGCCCTGCTCGGCAACGCGGCCGAAGTGTTGCCCGAGCTGGTCAAGCGCGCCCAGGCCGGCGGCATCAAGCCCGACCTGGTGACCGACCAGACCTCGGCGCACGACCTCATCAACGGCTACCTGCCGGTGGGCTGGAGCGTGGCGCAATGGAAGGCCGCGCAGAAGGACCCGGCGCAACACGCCCGCCTGACCGCTGAGGCCGCACAAGGCTGCGCGGTGCACGTGCAGGCCATGCTGGACTTCCAGAGCATGGGCATTCCCACCGTGGACTACGGCAACAACATCCGCCAGGTCGCGTTCGACCAGGGCGTGCAGAACGCGTTTGATTTCCCCGGCTTCGTGCCGGCCTACATCCGCCCCATGTTCTGCGAGGGCAAAGGCCCGTTCCGCTGGGTCGCGCTCTCGGGCGACCCGGAAGACATCTACAAGACCGACGCCAAGATCAAGGAACTGTTCCCGGACAACAAACACACGCACCGCTGGCTCGACATGGCGCGCGAGCGCATCGCTTTCCAGGGCCTGCCCGCGCGCATCTGCTGGCTGGGCCTGGGCGAGCGCCACATAGCCGGACTGGCCTTCAATCAAATGGTGAAGAACGGCGAGCTGAAAGCGCCGATCGTGATCGGCCGCGACCACCTGGACACCGGCTCGGTCGCCAGCCCGAACCGCGAAACCGAATCCATGAAAGACGGCACCGACGCGGTGAGCGATTGGCCACTGCTCAATGCCTTGCTGAACACCGCTGGCGGCGCCACCTGGGTCAGCCTGCACCACGGCGGCGGCGTCGGCATGGGCTATTCGCAGCATTCCGGCATGGTGATCGTGGCCGACGGCACGGATGCCGCGGCCGAGCGCCTGGCTCGTGTGCTGGTCAACGACAGCGGCTCGGGCGTGATGCGCCACGCCGATGCTGGCTACGAGATCGCCATCGCCACCGCCAAGAAGCAGAACCTCAATCTTCCCATGGTGAAGTAAGGCATTGCTACCGCATTCATAGCTGCCGACGCTGACAGACATTGCGACAGCGGCACTTTTTATTCAGATTTCTCGCCTGTCCCTCAACCCTCTGAAAGTGAAACCATGAAAACCTCGCAACTCCTCGCCGCCAGTCTGCTTGCCCTGGGCGTTCTGGTCAGCGCCACCCCCGTCCAGGCCAAAGACTGGAAGACCGTCACCATCGCCACCGAGGGTGCGTACGAACCCTGGAACATGACCCTGCCTGGCGGCAAGCTCGCCGGCTTCGAGATCGACATGATCGAAGACCTGTGCCCGCGCATGAAGATCACCTGCAAGCTGGTGGTGCAGAACTGGGACGGCATGATCGCCGGCCTGAAAGCCGGCAAGTACGACGTGATGATGGACTCCATCGTCATCACCGAAGAACGCAAGAAGGAAGTCGCCTTCTCCGCCCCCTACGCCTCCACCTCGGCCAGCTTTGTCGCCGCCAGTGGCAAGCTGTTGCCCGAAGGCAAGGGCGACACCCTGAAGCTGGGCACCGACGCCAAGACCGTGCGCACCGCTGTCGAGCCGCTGCGCGCCGCGCTCAAGGGCAAGACCATCGGCATCGCCTCCGGTACGGTCTACACCAAGTTCATCGACGAGCATTTCAAGGACATCGCCACGGTGCGCGAATACAGCTCGTCGCCGGACGCCATCCTCGACCTGAAGGTCGGCCGCATCGATGCCGTTTTCGACGACGTGACCCTGATCAACGCCGTTCTGGCCAAACCCGAGAACAAGGCTCTGGCCTACACCGGGCCCAAGCTGGGCGGGCTGGTCTTCGGTGAAGGCGAGGCCCTCGGCTTTCGCAAGGCCGACGCCGACCTGAAGGCCATGTTCGACGTGGCCATCAAGGCCGCGCTGGCCGACGGCACGATGAAGAAGCTGTCGCTGAAGTGGTTCAAAACCGACTTGACCCCCGCCACCCCTTGAGTCTGCGCCAGGCCACAGTCACATAGACATCGGAGAGACCGCCATGGAACTGTTCGAACTGTTGGGCTTCAGCGAGCAGGGCTGGGGTTCGGCCCTGCTGCTGGCGACTCTTTTGACTGTGGCACTGACGCTGTGTGGGCTGCTGGTCGGCTCGGTGTTCGGCGCGCTGGTGGCGGCCGCCAAGCTGTCGCCGCGGCGCAGCCTGCGCAGTGTGGGCGAGCTGTATTCCACGGTGTTCCGGGGCATCCCCGAGCTGCTGGTGATCTACCTGTTCTACTTCGGCGGCTCGACGCTGATCACGGCCATCGGCCAGTGGTTCGGCGCCGAGGGTTTCATCGCCACGCCGCCGTTTCTGGTTGGGGTGCTGGCGGTGGGCATGATCTCGGGCTCGTACCAGGCCGAGGTCTACCGCGGCGCCTACCTGGCCGTGTCGCAAGGCGAGCTGGAGGCCGCGCGCTCCATCGGCATGCCGACGCTGATGCTGGCACGGCGCATTTTGATGCCCCAGATTTTCCGCCTGTCGCTGCCCGGCCTGGGCAACGTCTGGCAGATGAGCCTGAAGGACTCGGCCCTGATCTCGGTCACCGGCCTGGCCGAGCTCATGCGCACCGCCCAGATCGCAGCCGGCTCGACCCGCCAGTACTTCACCTTCTACATCGTCGGCGGCATCCTGTACCTGGTGCTCACCGGCATGTCGAACCAGGTGTTCAGCCGGGCAGAAAAGCACATGGGCAAGTCGCAGCGACGCAACTTTGCCAACACCTAGGAGCCAGTCCATGATCGACTTCGACTTCCTCCTCGACACCTTGGGCAAGCTGCTGGCCGCCGTGCCGACGACGCTGGGTCTGTTCTCGCTGTCCCTGCTGTTCGGTGGTCTGCTCTCGCTGCTCATCGTCGCCATGCGTGTCGGCCCGTACCCGGCGCTCAGCTGGTTTGCGCGCGGCTATGTGCTGGTGTTTCGCGGCACGCCGCTGCTGATCCAGTTGTTCCTGGTCTATTACGGCCTGGGCCAGTTCGAGGCCGTGCGCGCCAGCCCGGCCTGGCTGGTGTTGCGCGAACCCTATGCCTGCGCTGTGCTGGCGTTGGCTCTGTGCACGGCCGGCTATACGGCGGAGATCCTGCGCGGCGGCCTGCTGGCGGTGCCGCACGGTCAGATCGAAGCCGGCCTGGCCACCGGCATGTCGCGCTGGACCCTGCTGCAGCGTGTGATCGCGCCCATCGCGCTGCGCCAGTGCCTGCCCGCCTATTCCACCGAGCTGGTGCTGCTGGTCAAGTCCACCGCGCTGGCCAGCCTGGTGACGGTGTGGGACGTGACCGGCGTGGCCCAGCAAATCATCCAGCGCAGCTACCGCACCATGGAGGTGTTCATCTGCGCCGCCGCCATCTACCTGGTGCTGAACTTCCTGCTGGTGCGCGCCGTGGCGATGCTGGAGCACCGTCTGTCGCCGCACCTGCGCAAGCGCCCCGGCATCGCCGTGAACTCCCCCACCCAAACCGTTTGAGCCGACCATGAGCACCACGACCATCACCTCCACCGTGGCCACCCTGGCTGTCTCCAACATCCATAAATCCTTTGGCGGCCACCATGTGCTCAAGGGTATTTCCATGACGGCCCGCAAGGGCGATGTGATCTCCATCCTGGGCGCCAGCGGCTCGGGCAAAAGCACCTTTCTGCGCTGCATCAACATGCTTGAAACACCCGACCAGGGCAGCGTCTGCCTGGACGGCGAAACCCTGGAGATGCGCCAGCGCAAGGACGGCCGCCTGGAGCCGGTGCACCGCAAACAGGTCGAGCGCATGCGTTCGCAACTGGCCATGGTGTTCCAGAGCTTCAACCTCTGGTCGCACATGACGGTGCTGCAAAACCTGATCGAAGGCCCGATGCGGGTGCAAAAGCGCGCACATGCCGAATGCGTGGAAGAGGCCGAGGCCTTGCTGCAGCGCGTTGGACTGTTTGAACGGCGCGACTACTACCCCGCGCACCTGTCCGGCGGCCAGCAGCAGCGCGTGGCGATTGCCCGCGCGCTGGCCATGCGTCCGCAAGTGATGCTGTTCGACGAACCGACCTCCGCGCTCGACCCCGAGCTCGTCGGCGAGGTGCTGAAGGTGATGCGCTCCCTGGCCGAAGAGGGCCGCACCATGCTGGTGGTGACGCACGAGATGGGCTTTGCGCGCAATGTGTCGAACCGCGTGGTCTTCATGCACCAGGGTCTGGTGGACGTGGAAGGCGCACCGGCCGATGTGTTTGGCGCGCACAGTTCCGAACGCTTTCGCCAGTTCATCTCCGGCCACCAGGAGCGCGCCACCGCATGACCCCCACGAGCACTGCCCACATGTCTTCTCCCCTTTTCCCCATCACCATCGGCGACAGCCCGCTGGGCTGGCGCGATCTGGTCGCCGTGGCCCGCGACGGCGCGCCATTGGCGTTGTCTTCCGCTGCCTGGGCGCGCATCGACAATGCCCGAGCCATCGTGGACTGCATCGTGGCCAACGGCGAGCGCGCCTACGGCATCAGCACCGGCCTGGGTGCGTTGAGCCAAGTGGTGCTGCACGGCGAGCAACTGGCCAAGCTCTCGCGCAACACCTTGCTGAGCCACGCCTGCGGCGTCGGCCCGCTGCTGACCGAAGCGCAAACCCGCGCCATCATGTTTGCCGCGCTGGCCAACTACGCGCAAGGCTATTCAGGCCTGCAGCGCAGCGTGGTGCAGGGCCTGCTGGCGCTGCTGAACCAGGGCGTGACGCCCTGCGTGCCGTCCCAGGGCTCGGTCGGTTACCTGACCCACATGGCGCACGTCGGCGTGGCGCTGCTGGGCCTGGGCGAAGTGCGCTGGCAAGGCCGCACGCTGCCCGCTGCCCAGGCGCTGCAGGCCATCGGCTTGCCGCCACTGGTGCTGGGCGCGAAAGATGGCCTGAGCCTGGTCAATGGCACGCCCTGCATGACCGGCCTGGCCGCGCTGGCCCTGGCCGACCTGGAACGCCTGGCCGACTGGGCCGACGTGATCGGCGCCATGAGCTTCGAGGCCTTGCGCGGCCAGGCCGATGCGTTCGACGCCGACGTGCTGGCCCTCAAGCCGCACCCCGGCATGCAGCAGGTGGGCCGCCACTTGCGTGGCCTGCTGGCGGGCAGCGAAGTCATTGCCAGCAGCCGCAGCCTGCGCACGCAGGATGCGCTCAGCATCCGCTCGATCCCGCAAATCCATGGTGCCTGCCGCGACCAGATCGCGCACGCCGCGCGGCAGATCGAGACCGAGCTGAACTCCGCCACCGACAACCCGCTGTTGCTGGGCACGCCCGAGGCCTACCGCGTCATGTCGCAGGCCAATCCGCACGGTGAGTCGGTGGCCATGGCCGCCGACCTGCTGCGCATCGCCGTGGCCGAACTCGGCGGCGTGGCCGAGCGGCGGCTGGACCGGCTCGTGAATCCACACGTCAGTGGCCTGCCCGCGTTTCTGGTGGCCGAGCCGGGTGTCAACTCGGGCCTGATGATCACGCAGTACACCGCCGCTTCCCTGGCCGGTGAAAACCGCCGCCTGGCCCAGCCGGTGGTGGTGGACAACTTCATCACCTCGGGCGGGCAGGAAGATCACCTGAGCCTGGGCACCAGCGCCGCGCTGGACCTGCACCGGTCGCTGGAGAACCTGACGCAGATCCTGGCCATCGAGTACCTGCTGGCCGCGCAGGCGTTTGAATTCCTGAAAGAGCAGCGTTTTGGTGCCGGTACTGGCCAGGCTTGGCGACGGCTGCGCGAACAAGTGCCATCGTTTGAAGCCGACCGCTTTCTGGCCCCCGACATCGCACAAGCCGCGACGCTGCTGCGCACCCCGTGCGGACTGCTGTCGTGATCCACACCTTCGACATCGCCGACCTGCCCCCCACGCCGTGGAAGAACGGTGGCGGCAGCACGCGTGAAATCGTCTGCCGGCCGCCCGGCGCAAACATGGACAGTTTTGAATGGCGCGTCAGCGTGGCCACCATTGCCGCGAACGGTCCGTTCTCGGTCTTTCCCGGTGTCGACCGCGTGATCATGTTGCTCGATGGCGCCGGGGTGCGTTTGCAGGGGACGGGCATCGACCAGAGACTGGACACGCCCGGTGTGCCCTTTGCTTTTTCGGGCGACGTGGCGCTGGACTGCGCGCTGCTCGGCGGCCCCTCGACTGACTTCAATGTGATGACCCGGCGCAGCCAATGGCGTGCCGAGGTGACCGTGCTGACGGGCACTCGCCAGATCGCCACCGCCCCCAGCGGCTTGGCGCTGGCCGTGCGGGGCAGGTGGCACTTGCAGTCTGGCGCCCACGACTTCCGCTGTGCCCCGGGCACCGGCATGTGGTGGGATGCGGCGGCGAAGTGGAAAGCCACACCGCTGACGCCTGATGCCATGCTGGTGGCGGTACGCCTGCACGACCTGAAGAGTTGAGTAACCATCTCCTGATGCCCATGCTCCCAATCTCTCTCCCTGGCGCCGATGGCGTCTGGCACAACCTGCATCTGGCGCCCGGTGCATGGGCCGGCGACACAGCTGAGGCCCCCACCGCCCTCGCGGTACAGCACGGCCAGATCACGTGGATGGGCGGTGCGCAGGCACTCCCTGCGGCGTTCGCTGGCTTGCCCCGCTTCGACGGACGCGGCGCGCTGACCACGCCGGGCCTGGTCGATTGCCACACGCACCTGGTCTACGGCGGCCAGCGCGCGAATGAGTTTGCGATGCGCCTGGCGGGGGCCAGCTACGAGGAAGTGGCCAAGGCCGGCGGCGGCATCGTCTCGTCCGTGAAGGCCACGCGCGCAGCCAGCGAAGACGACCTGTACGCGCAGGCCGCGCCACGCCTGAAGCAGTTGTTGAATGACGGCGTCTGTGCCATCGAGATCAAATCCGGCTACGGCCTGAGCCTGGCGCACGAGCGCAAACAGCTGCGGGTAGCGCGTCGCCTGGGACTGGACCACGGTGTGACGGTGCGCACCACCTTCCTCGGCGCGCATGCCCTGCCGCCCGAGTACGCGGGACGCAGCCAGGACTACATCGACCTCGTGTGCCACGAGATGCTGCCTGCGCTGGCGGCCGAGGGGCTGGTGGATGCGGTCGACGTGTTCTGCGAACGCATTGCGTTTTCGCTGGCCGAGACCGAGCAGGTGTTCAAAGCCGCGCAGGCCTTGGGCTTGCCGGTCAAGCTGCATGCCGAGCAGTTGTCGGACATGGGCGGCTCGGCGCTGGCGGCGCGCTACGGCGCGCTGTCGTGCGACCACATCGAGCATCTTTCTGAAGAGGGCATAGCCGCCATGCGAGCGGCGGGCACCGTGGCGGTGCTGCTGCCGGGCGCCTACTACACGCTGCGCGACACGCACGTGCCGCCCATCGCGGCCTTGCGCACCGCGGGCGTGCCCATGGCGGTGTCCACCGACCACAATCCCGGCACCTCGCCGGCCTTGAGTTTGCTGCTGATGGCCAACATGGCGTGCACGCTGTTCCGCCTGACGGTGCAGGAGGCGCTGGCCGGCATCACCACCCACGCGGCCAGAGCGCTGGGCTTGCAGGACACCCATGGGGCGCTGGCCATGGGGCGGCCGGCCAACTTTGTGCTGTGGGATGTGGCGGAGCCCGCAGAGCTGGTGTATTGGCTGGGGCAGCAGCCGGGGCGCACGGTTGTCCGGCAGGGGAGGGTGGCGTTGGATACCCTGGGCGTGGTACCCCAATGAGCGCCGCGCTGGGCCGTTCCCAAGCTAGCTCGCACCGCAGCTCGAAGAGCGAAGGTACCTAATGAACACTCTCTTTGCACAAGATGCCTTGCTCCCCACCGGCTGGGCCCGCCATGTTCTGCTGCAATGGAACGCGCAAGGTCAACTCACAGCCGTCACACCCCACAGCCCACCAGGCAACGCCCCCCAGGTCGCCGGCCCGCTCATCCCCGGCCTGCCCAACCTGCACAGCCACGCCTTCCAGCGCGCCATGGCCGGGCTCACCGAATTCCGCGGCGCTGCGCAAGACAGTTTCTGGAGCTGGCGCACGCTGATGTACCGGTTCGCCGCCCGGCTTTCGCCCGAGCAGGTCGAGGCCATCGCCACCTGGCTGTACATCGAAATGCTCGAAGCCGGCTACACCTCCGTCTGCGAATTCCACTACCTGCACCACAGCGCCGACGGCACGCCGTATGCCGACGCTGCCGAACTGTCCAAGGCCCTGCTGCGCGCCGCGCACACGGCCGGTATCGCCATCACCCTGCTGCCCGTGCTGTACCAAACCAGCGGCTTTGGCGGCACGCCGCCGAACGAAGGGCAGCGCCGCTTCATCCAATCCACCGCTGCCATGCTGCGCCTGCTGGAAACGCTGAAGCCGCTGTGCGATACCCAAGGTGCTCGGCTCGGCATGGCGCCGCACTCGCTGCGCGCCGTGCCGCCTGAGAGCCTGCGCGAGGCCGTTGCCGGGCTGCACTCCCTCGACGCCAGCGCCCCGGTGCACATCCACATCGCCGAGCAGACCGCCGAAGTTGATGCCTGCCTGGCCTGGAGCGGCCAGCGCCCGGTCGAATGGCTGCTGGACCACGCTCCCGTCGATGCGCGTTGGTGTCTCATCCACGCCACCCACATGAGCGACACCGAATACCAGCGTGCCGCCGCCAGTGGTGCGGTCGCCGGCATTTGCCCGAGCACCGAGGCGAACCTGGGCGACGGCCTGTTCGACATGCCGCGCTGGCAGGCTGCGGGCGGCGCCTGGGGCCTGGGCTCGGACAGCCACGCCTGCGTCAACGCGGCAGAGGAACTGATGCTGCTCGAATACGGCCAGCGCCTGCAGTTCCGCCAGCGCAATGTGCTCGCCGATGCCCAGCATGCGCAGGTTGCCAGCGCCACCCTGCTGCAAGCCGTGGCCGGCGGCGCGCAAGCCTCGGGCCGGGCGGCCCACGGCCTGGTGGTTGGCCAACAAGCCGACTTCTGCGTGCTGGACGCGCAGCACCTGGCGCTGGCCGGACTCGGCGCCCCCGACATGCTGTCGGCCCACGTCTTCGCCAGCCACCGCACATCGGCACTCGACGCGGTCTGGGTCGGCGGCCGGCAGCGCACCCACGGCGGCAGCCACCCGCTGCATGAGGAAGCCGCCGCCGCATTCACAGCCGCCCGCCGCCAATTGACAAAAATCTGAAATGCAAGCCTTCCACTTTCACCAAGGCACTCAACCCCTGCTGATCTCCATGCCCCACGTCGGCACCCACGTGCCGCCGGCACTCGCCCTGCGCCTGACCGATACGGCCCGGCAGGTGCACGACACCGACTGGCACCTGGAGCGTCTGTACGGCTTCGCCAAAGAACTCGGCGCCTCGCTGCTGATCGCCACGCATTCGCGCTACGTGATCGACCTGAACCGCGACCCATCGGGCGCCAGCCTGTACCCGGGCCAGAGCGTCACCGGCCTGTGCCCGGTGGACGACTTCGACAACCAGCCGCTGTACCGCGACCCGCAGGACGTACCCACCGATGTCGAAATCGCCGAGCGCCGCGACAGCATCTGGCAGCCCTACCACCAGCAGCTGCAGGCCGAACTGACCCGACTGAAAGCCGTGCATGGCAAGGCCGTGCTGTGGGATGCGCATTCGATCCGCTCGGTGCTGCCCCGCTTCTTCGCCGGCAAGCTGCCGGATCTGAACCTGGGCAGCGGCAATGGCACGAGTTGCGACCCCACCTTGTCGGCCGCGCTGCTGGCCATCGCCGAGTCCGCCACGGGCCACACAGCCGTGCTGAATGGCCGCTTCAAGGGCGGCTACATCACCCGCCAGTACGGCCAGCCTGCGCAGAACATCCACGCCATCCAGCTGGAAATGACGCAGTGCAGCTACATGCAGGAGGCCATGCCGTTCGACTACCTGCCCGAGGTCGCGGCCGGCATCCAGCCGCATCTGCGGCGCATGGTGGACGCGGCGCTGGCGTTTGCACGAGCTTGACCGCGGGCAGTGCCACGAAAAGACCCTGCTCGCTGCCTTGACGGCTCATCTGGGAGAATTGCGCGAGTGGCTCCACGCCCAGTGAGCCCACAGCAGGAGTCATCATCGAAACCCCATCCACCCTCGTGCTCGGCGGCGGCTGCTTCTGGTGCACCGAGTCCGTTTACAAAGAAGTGCGCGGCATCACCGACGTGGAGTCCGGCTACAGCAACGGCCAGGCCGAACGGCCGAACTACGAAGACGTCTGCACCGGCCGCACCGGCTGCAACGAGGTGGTGAAGCTGGTGTACGACCCGGCCGTCATCAGCACGCGCGAAATCCTGGAAATCTTCTTCGTGATTCACGACCCCACCACGCCCAACCGGCAGGGCAATGACGTGGGCACGCAGTACCGCAGCGGCATCTACTTCACCACGCCTGAGCAGGAGGCCGAGGCCCGGGCCATCATCGCCGAACTGACGAAGGACGATGCATTCGGGCGGCCCATCGTGACCGAGGTGCTGGCCCTGGAGAACTACTGGCCCGCCGAGGACTACCACCAGGACTTCTTCGAGCGCAACCCGGACCAGGGCTACTGCATGGCCGTCGCAGCACCCAAGGTGGCCAAGTTTCGCAAGACCTTTGCTCGGTTGGCGAAGTAGTTTCTTCCCGGCTTCTTTCGGGCATTTTTTGCCTGCACCTCGCGGGCTCGCGGACGCACGGCGTAGCCGACCCGGGGGACATTCGCGGAGCCGTGCGCCCCCACTCCGATGACCGCTTCAGCCGGGGGAAACCATCACCGCCCAGGCCGCCACCGAGGCCACAAAACAATCACCGCCAGACCGAGAAGCACCAGCGCCGCAGCACCGAGCTTCCAGCCGGGAAGTGACTCACCCAGCGACAAGGCCGACGCACCCATACCGAACACCGGGATCAGCAACGCGAGAGGCGTCACCGTGGCAGCCGGGTGACGCGCGAGCAACCAGTTCCACACGCCGTAGCCAAACAAGGTGTTGCCCACCGCCTGCCACAGCACGCTGGCCCACACCAGACCACCGGCCTGTTCCACGGCTGAGCGCATGAGTTCAGGCCCTTCAATGAACCACGACAAGGCGAACAACGGCGGCACCGCGAACAGACTGCTCCAGACCATGAAGTGCAGCATGTTCACCGGCCCCAGCGACTTCACCACCAGATTGGCCAGCGACCAGAAGAACGCCGCGCCCAACACCATGCCGATGCCCGCCATCGTCACGGTGGCGTCGAGGTTGGCTGCGATCACGCCCAGGCCGCAGAGCGCGAGGAGCAGCCCGACGATCTGGAAACCCCGCACGCGCTCGCCCATGAGCCACAAAGAGAGGCCGATGGTGAAGAACACCTGCAGCTGCACCACCAGCGATGCCAGCCCCGGCGAGATGCTGCTGCGCATCGCCAGGAACAGCAGGCCGAATTGACCCACCCCCAGCAACACGCCGAAAGCTGCGAGCTTGCGCCAGGGCGCCGTGGGGCGGGGAATGAACAGCAGCCAGGGCAGAGCCGAGAGCGCGAAGCGCAACGTGGCGAACAGGAACGGCGGCAGGCCGTCCAGCCCCCAGCGGATCACCACGAAATTGGTGCCCCAGACAAAAACCACCGACAGGGCGAGCAGGAGGTGGGTGGTGGGCAAGACGAACTCCGGCGCAAGTGATGGGGTGTGGCCGGGGAGTGTAGCTATGCGCCTCGTATTGCAACTGAATTGCGTTAATATCCGCACGAACGCAACTGGGTTGCATTAATTTGGAAAAGCTTGCCGTGTCCCTTCGCACCCGCCTCGCGCTCAATGGTGTGCCACCTGAGGTTCAGTCTCGGATGGAAGCCGCGGGCCTGCGCCGAACCTTGGCCACCCGCGCCGTGCTCGGCCTGTTTCTGGCCCGGCCCGCTGGCGGGCTGACCCACGCGCAGACGCTCGCCTCGCTCACCGCGCGCGGCCTGGAGATCAACCGCGTCACCCTCTACCGCCTGCTTGAGCGCCTGGCTGCCTGCGGCGTGTTGCAGCGCCACACCGACGAGCAGGCGCGCACCTGGCGTTTCAGCCTGGTCCTGCCTGCGTCGCCGGCGGTGGAAGAGGGCGCACTGCCGCGCTTCGAATGCGACGCCTGCCACCGGCAGTTCCGGCTCACGGAAGCCAGCGAACCCACGCGGGCCGTGACTCACGATCTGTTCGCGGCGCTGGCCAGGCTCGGGCACCACGGCGAGCGGATGGACGTCTCGATCCATGGCACCTGCGCAGACTGTTCGGAGTCCGCCCCGTGATTCACAGCCACGGCCTGCAATACACCTACCCGCGTGGCGAGCCGCTGCGGTTTGGTGATGTGTCGGTGGCGCAGGGTGGCACGCTGCTCTTGCGCGGGCCCTCGGGCAGCGGCAAGTCGACCTGGCTGGCGCTGGCCAGTGGCCTGCTCACGGCCACAGCGGGTGAGGTGGTGGTGAGCGGGCAGTCGGTGGGTGCATTGCCTGCCAACGCGCGCGACCGCTGGCGTGCGCGGCACATCGGCTTCCTGCCGCAGAAACTGCACTTGAGCGAAGCCCTGTCGGTGGTGGACAACCTGGGGCTGGTGTTCTTTGCTGCAGGCCTGCCGGTGGACCGGGCCACCGTCGCCCAAACCTTGCAGGCCTTGGGCATTGAGGCACTTGCAACGCGCCGGCCTTCGCAACTCTCGGGCGGACAGGCGCAACGCGTTGCGCTGGCCCGCGCGCTGCTGCTGCACCCCGGTGTGATCCTGGCCGATGAGCCCACCGCCAGCCTGGACGACGAGGCCTGCGCCGCTTCGTTGAACCTGTTGAGCACTTGCGCGAGCAGATTGAACGCCACGCTGGTGATCGCCACCCACGATGCGCGGGTGTTGCAGGCGTTGCCGCAGGCACGCCTGCTTGAGTTCAATGCCGCTGTGCAGGTCGCCGCATGAACGTGTTCGGCCTGTCGTGGCGTTATCTGTGGTCGCGCCCGCTCGCCACCGTGCTCAACCTGCTTTTGCTCGCCCTCGGCCTGGCCTCGATGGCCTTTGTGCTGATTGCACGCGACCAGATCGACCGCGCCTTCGAGCGCGACCTCGCCGGCATCGATGTGGTGGTCGGTGCCAAGGGCAGCCCGATGCAGTTGATCCTCTCGGGCGTGTTCCACATCGACGTGCCGCCGGGCAACATCCCGCTGGCCGAGGTGCAGCGGCTTGCGCAGCACCCGCAGGTGGCCAAAGTCATCCCGCTGAGCCTGGGCGACAACCTGCAGGGCTTCCGCATCGTGGGCACCACGCCAGCCTACGCCGAGCACTATGGCGTGAAAGTGGCCGAGGGAGCCCTGTGGTCCAGGCCGATGCAGGCGGTGCTGGGCGCCCAGGTGGCCAGCAGCACCGGTTTGCAAACGGGTCAGGCCTTCGAGGGCGTCCACGGCCTGGGTGCGGGTGGCGCCATGCACGGCGAAACGCCCTACACCGTGAGCGGTGTGCTCGCGCCTTGCGGGTGCGTGCTCGATCGGCTGGTGCTCACCGCCACCGAATCGGTCTGGCAGGTGCACGACGACATGCACGCGGGCGACGGCATGGACGAGGCCGAACGCCTTGAACTTGCCCAAGCGCTGGCCGATGAGCGCGAGGTGACCCTGGCGCTGATCACCTACAACACTCCGATGGCCGCGGTGAGTTTCCCGCGTTTCATCAACAGCACCACGTCCATGCAGGCTGCCGCACCGGCGCTGGAGATCACGCGGCTGCTCAGCATGGTGGGCGTGGGTACACAAATGCTCCAGGGCCTTGCTGCCGTGCTGCTGGGCGTGGCCGCCCTCTCGGTCTTCATTGCCCTGTGGAGCGCGGTGCGCGAGCGCCGGGGCGACCTCGCCATGCTGCGCATGCTGGGCGCTCCGGCGGCCCGTGTGGCCGCGTTGCTGTTGTGCGAAGCCCTGTGGCTGGCTGCACTGGCCTGTGTGCTCGGCGTGCTGGTGGCGCATGGCCTGGTGGTGCTGCTGGGTGCCATGTTGATGGACAGCCAGTCGCTGGCCATCAATGGCTGGCAATGGGTTCCGGCCGAGGGCTGGGTTCCCGTGCTGGCCCTGGGGGTGGCGGTGGTGGCGGCGCTGGTGCCGGTCGTCAGTGCCTACCGTGTCGACGTTTCTCAACTTCTCAATTCAAGGTGATCTCGATGAAAAAAACCGTTCTGTTCCTGACCGCCGTGCTCCTGTCCGGTGCCGCCATGGCCCAACATTCCGACAAGGAAACGAAGGAGGACATCCAGCGCCACCGCGGCATGGCCGCTGCGCACGAAGGCGCTGCCAAGTGCCTGGAAGCCGGCAAAGGCGAAAAGGTCTGCATGGAGGAACTCCAGGCCGCCTGCAAGGGTCTCGCACTGGGTAAATACTGTGGCATGCGTCACGCCCATTGACACCCCGAGCAAGCACCATGAAACCGATGCCGATGCGAAACCTCTTCAGTGGCCTGTGTCTGAGCAGCGCCATGGGGGTGGGCGTGTCCGCGCAGACGCTGAGTTCACCGCTGCCACCGGACACCCCGCCGCCCGCCAATGCGTCTGAGGGCTCGGCGTTGCCACACGGGCGGGGCGCTGGCGTGCACAGCCCGCTGAGTCCGTTTGCGCCGCTGCCCAAGCGAACCGACGTGGTGGCCTGGTCCACCCTCACCGACATCACCACCCGGGTGGAGAAAAAGCGGATCGTGCCGGTGTATCCCGCGCCGGTGGCCGCGCTCAACCAGAAGACGCTGCGCCTGCAGGGTTTCATGATGCCGCTGGAGCCGGGCGAGAACCAGCGCCATTTCCTGCTCGCCTCGGTGCCTCTCACCTGCGGCTTCTGCACGCCCGGCGGGCCGGAGAGCATGGTCGAGGTGCGCACGAAGACGCCGGTGAAATACAAGCTTGAAGCGGTGGTGGTCGAGGGCACCTTTCATGTGCTGCAGAACGATCCCTACGGTCTGTACTACCGCATCACCAACGCGGTGGGCGTTCCCTAGCGCGGATACCATCGGCGGGTGAACCTTGCTGCCCACCCCGCCGTCGCTTCCCTCACTCCCGTCTTTCTCCTGATGGCCATCGGCTTCCTCGCCGGGCGGCTGCAATGGATCCGGGACGCCGCGGTGAAGGACCTCTCCAACCTCGTGTTCCTCGTGCTGATCCCGGCGCTGCTGTTTCGCACCATGAGCGCGGTGCGATTCGAAGAACTCGACCTGCGACCGGTGTTGGCGTATTTCCCCGCCGCGTTGTTGCTGCTGGCGGTATCCATCGCCTGGCGCGGCTTCAACCGCGCCAGCGTGGTCATGGCCATGGCCGGGGTGTTCTCCAACATGGTGATGATCGGTATCACGCTGGTCGAACTGGCCTATGGCAAGGCCGGTTTGGTCACGCTCTTGACGCTGGTGTCTGTGCATGCGCTGATCCTGCTCACCACCGGCTCAGTGGTGCTGGAGTTGGCCGTGGCGCGCGAGGCGCGCGCGGGCGGTGAACGTGCGCCGCATCTTCTGCAAACAGCGACCTCGGCCATCAAAGGAGCGCTCATCCACCCCATTCCCCTGCCCATCATCAGCGGCCTGCTGTTCTCCCAGACCGGCTGGGCCTTGCCCTCGGTGATCGACAAACCCCTGCTGTTGCTGGGCAACGCCTTCGGCCCGCTCTCGCTGGTGTTGATGGGTGTGACGCTGGCCAGCACCCCGCTGCGGGGACACCTGCGGGACGCGTTGTGGATCACCCTGTCCAAGAACCTCCTGCTGCCCGTGATGGTGGGCCTGAGCGCCTGGGCGCTGGGCATCACCGGTCTGCCGCTGACCGTGATCGTGGTGGCCGGCGCCCTGCCCATCGGCGCCAACGTGTTCTTGTTTGCGCAGCGCTACGACGTGGCTCAGGAGCTCACCACCGCCAGCATGGGCATGACCACGCTGGTGTCGCTATTCACCCTGAGCTTTTTCATGCTTGCCATGTCCTGGCTGACCTGATGCACGACAGCCTTGTCGGCGGCAGCAGTTTCAAGCCAGAACACCGCGGAACCGGCTTTGCCGGGCCGCAGGTGTTGCCCCCTGAGGGGGTGACGCGCGACAGCGCGGCGCGGGGGTGAGCCAAAGTCATTGGCTGATCTTGCGGGCCTCTTCGATCTGGTATTCGAAGTAGCGCTGGAAGCCGAACGCCAGACTGCCCATGAAGGCCACGGTGCCCATGAGCAGCGCGAGCACCAGTGTCCCGATGGTGAGCCAATGGGTGGCGCCGGCACTGGCGTCCGCCGGCAGCGTCGGGTTGAACCAGCGGTTCCACTTTTCGCGATCGGTCAGCGCATAGACGATGCCGGTGAGGCAACCCGCGGCAATGGTCATGCCCAGCAGCGGGATCAGCACCCACGAGAGCTTGTCGTCCTGCCCGTAGGTGAGCACGCGGTCCACGCCCCACCAGCCCAGGGCTGCGGGAATCGGGTGCAACCAGCCAATCCAGTCGCCCGGGCCTCGCAGGTAGAAGCGGTGCAGCCCGAGCGTGCCTCCGAGCACCGCCAGCACCGCGGCCAGCGTCTTGTTCTTGCCTCGGCCGATCACGCGGCGCTTTCGGGGGGCGTGGTGTCGCCCGCACCCAGTGTTTTCTGCATCAGCACGATGTCCAGCCAGCGGTCGAACTTCCAGCCACACGACTGAATCACGCCCACGGTCTCGAACCCCAGCGCTTTGTGCACACCGATGGAACCCGCGTTGGCGGAGTCGCCGATCACCGCCATGACCTTGCGCACACCACCGCGTTCCAGCGCGGCCATCAGCTCGGCCAGCAGTGCGCGGCCCAGGCCCTTGCGATGTGCAGCCGGGTCCATGTAGATCGAGTCTTCCACCGAGAAGCGGTAGGCCGGCCGGGGTTTGAACCAGTTGCCGTACGCAAAGCCCACCACCTGGCCGCCGTCTTCGGCCACCAGCCAGGGCAGGCCCTTGGACAACACGTCGGCGCGGCGCGTGGTCATGTCGGCCAGGCTGGGCGGCGTGGTTTCAAAGGTGCCGGTGCCGTGCAGCACATGGTGACCATAGATGCGGGTGATGGCGTCGAGATCGTCGTCTCGGCTGGGGCGAATCGTGGGCATGGGGCGTTTCAGGACGAACAGGGTGGAGTCGGTGACCGTGGTGGCCACCAGACGGGCTATAATCGCGGGTTTCGTGGCGTTTCGCTGACCGGGTGGTCAGTCGTGTGTCTCAAGCGCTGCAGATAAGCGGATCGCAAGATCCAGTGATGTGCCAATTTCGGCACCTCTCCACCCGAAGGATAAATCATGGTCGTCATTCGACTTTCCCGCGGCGGCTCCAAAGCCCGTCCTTTCTACAACATCGTCGTTGCAGACAAGCGCAACCGCCGCGATGGCCGCTTCATCGAGCGCATCGGTTTTTACAACCCCCTGGCACGCGGCGGCGAAGAGCCCCTGCGTATCGCGCTGGACCGCCTGACCTACTGGACCGGCGTGGGCGCCACCCCGTCCGACACGGTGGAGCGTCTGGTCAAGCAGAACGCCGCCAAGGTCGCGGCCTGATCCTGCTGACCGCCCGGTGAGCAGCCCCGCGTCTGGCGCCTTCGCGGCGTCGTCCCTACCGACCGATGCGGTCGAGTTGGGGCGCATACAAGACGCGTGGGGCATCAAGGGTTGGGTTCGAATCCTTCCCTACAGTGCCGACACTTCGGCACTGATCGCTTCCCAACAATGGTTCCTCGAGCCGCCCGAAGCCCGCTTCGCGCGCGGCTTTTCGGCGTTTTCCGGCTGCGTGAGCGTTGGACTTGTTGAGGTCAAGCCTCACACCGATGGTCTGGTTGCCCAGATCGAAGGTGTGAACGATCGCAACTCGGCCGAAGCGCTCAAGGGTGTTCGCCTCTATTTGCCGCGCAGCGCCTTTCCCGCCACGCCCGAGGGTGAGTACTACTGGGTCGACCTGATCGGCCTGGAAGTGGTCAACCGCGAAGGCGTGCCTCTGGGCGTGGTGCGTGACCTCATGGCCACCGGGCCCAATTCCGTGTTGGTCCTGGAATACACCGACACCATCGACGGTGTTGAACAAGTGGCCGAACGCATGATTCCGTTTGTGGCCGCCTACATCGACGATGTGGACAAGGTGAAACGCCGCATCACAGCCGACTGGCAACTGGACTATTAGGTCCCCCCTGATGCGCTTCGACGTCATCACCCTGTTTCCTGAGCTGTTCGCTCCCTTCCTGCAGCACGGCATCAACCGCCGCGCCTTCGAGTCAGGTCTGGTGGATGTGCACCTGTGGAATCCGCGCGATTTCGCCGAGGGAAACTACCGACGCGTGGACGACCGTCCGTTTGGAGGCGGCCCCGGCATGGTCATGATGGCCGAGCCGCTGTGGCAGTGCTTGCAGGCGGTGCGCGCTGAGCGGGCGAAACCTGAAGGCGACCGAGCCCCTGTCGTGTTGTTCTCTCCCATCGGCGAGGCGCTCAACCACGCTGGTGTTGAAGGCTGGTCGGGCAGCCAGGGCGCGGTACTGCTTTGCGGACGTTACGAAGGCATCGATCAGCGTTTCATCGACGCCTGTGTCGACCTGCAGATCAGTCTGGGCGATTTTGTGCTCTCGGGGGGCGAGATCGCCGCCATGGCGCTGCTCGATGCGGTGGCGCGCCTGCAGCCTGGCGTGTTGAGCGATGAGGGCAGCCACCAGCAAGACAGTTTCAATCCCGCGCTGGACGGCCTGCTCGACAGCCCGCACCACACACGCCCGGAAATCTGGCAGGGGCCGAAGGGCCCGATGCCTGTGCCGGAGGTGTTGCTGGGTGGTCACCACGAGCGCATCGCACGGCATCGCCGCGAGCAGAGCCTGAGGATCACCGCCCACCAGCGGCCGGACCTCCTGGCACGCGCCCGGGAGCAGGGTTTGCTCGATGCCGCGGACCTGACTTTCCTGCGCGCCCAGGGATTGCTATAATCCAAGGCTTTTCGATCCTCTACCGGCCGCCGCGACCGGGTCAGCCCGCAATCCTCGAGCAGAATGTCTGCAACAGGTTGGACAGGGCCCCTGCCGGATTCGTGGCCTTTAGTGCAGCGCGGGAATGATCGACGAACAGGAAACCATGAACCTCATCCAGACCCTTGAGCAAGAAGAAATTGCTCGCCTCGGCAAAGTCATTCCGCCGTTTTCCCCCGGTGACACGGTCATCGTCAGCGTGAACGTGATCGAAGGCACCCGCAAGCGTTTGCAGGCCTACGAAGGTGTGGTGGTTGCCCGCCGCAACCGTGGCCTGAACTCCAGCTTCATCGTGCGCAAGATCTCCAACGGTGAAGGCGTCGAGCGCACCTTTCCGCTGTACAGCCCGCTGATCGCCAAAATCGAAGTCAAGCGCCGTGGTGACGTGCGCCGTGCCAAGCTGTACTACCTGCGCGATCGCAGCGGCAAGTCGGCACGTATCAAGGAAAAGCTGGGCAGCAAGGCCGCATAAGCCTTCGCGTGCACCGCGATACGAAAGCCGCTCTTCGGAGCGGCTTTTTTTCGTCTGGTTTCAACGCCGGGCCGCCCCAAGGCGGAGCGTGGGGCATGTCGCTATGCTGTGACTCACATGACCCAACTCCTGCCCGCGTTCGATCCGCGTCTCGTGCCCATCGTCAACGCCGACGAAATCACGCACCCTGCCCATCCCGAGCGCCTCACCGCCAACGGGCTGCGCGAGCTGTTCGCCAACCCTCCGGTCTGGACGCCCGAGCTGGTGCGTGAGATCAAATTTGCCGACCGCGCGCCCGCCCATGCGGCTGTACTGCTGCCGTTGGTGATGCGCGACGAGCTCACCTTGTTGCTGACCCAGCGCACGGCCCACCTCTCCACACATTCAGGTCAGATCGCCTTGCCCGGTGGCAAGCTCGATGCCACCGACGCGGATGCCACGGCGGCCGCGTTGCGCGAAACGTTTGAAGAGATCGGTTTGCCACCGGAACGCATCGAGGTGTTGGGCACGTTGCCCGTGTACGTCACGGGCACCTCGTTCATCGTCACGCCGGTGGTGGGACTGGTGCAGCCGGGATTCGAGCTGTTGCCCAACCCCGACGAGGTGGACGACGTGTTCGAAGTGCCGCTGTCGTTCCTCATGAATCCGCTGCACCACCGCCGCCATGCGTTCGACTTCGAAGGCGTGGTGCGCGAGTGGTACTCCATGCCTTACCAGGACGGGGACCAGGAGCGATTCATCTGGGGCGCCACCGCAGGCATGCTGCGCAACTTCTACCGCCTGCTCAGCGCCTGATCCGCTTCGCTGGTCTGCGCCGCGCAGGCCACTATGATCGGCCCATGGGTTTTTTCGCCATCCTCATTGCCTTGCTGCTGGAGCAGGCGCGTCCACTGGCCTACGACAACGTGGTGCACGCCGCGCTGCGCGGTTGGTCCCGCACGGTTCGCCGCAACCTCGATGCGGGTGAGTCCTCGCACGGCTGGGTGGCCTGGGGGCTGGCCGTGGGGGTGCCCGCAATTCTGGTTGCGCTGGTGCACTGGGGCTTGTGGTGGTTCAGCTCGGTGCTGGCCTTTGTGTGGATGGTGGCGGTGCTGTATGTGACGCTGGGCTTTCGCCAGTTCAGTCACCATTTCAGCGAAATCCGCAACGCGCTTGAAGAAGGCAACGATGCGCTGGCGCGCGAGAAGCTCGCGGCCTGGCTTCGGGTTGATGCCTCCAGCCTGCCGCGCAGCGAGTTGCTGCGCCAGGTGATCGAACACTCGGTGCTCTCTGCACACCGCCATGTATTCGGTGTGCTGGTGTGTTTTGTGGTGTTCTGGGCGTTGGGGTTGGGGCCCGCTGGCGCGGTGTTCTACCGTTCGGCCGAATACCTGTCGCGCAACTGGCGCGCACGCCCCGATGGCACACCGAGCCTGGCCTTGCAACAAGCGGCTGCACGCGCCTGGGCCTTCGTCGACCATGTGCCCGCCCGCGTGACGGCGCTGGGCTTTGCTGTGGTGGGCAATTTCGAGGAAGCCGTGGCCAGCTGGCGCGGCGATGCCGAGCGGTTTGCGCCAGGCAGCGACGGCGTGGTCCTGGCGGCCACATCAGGCGCACTCAACGTGCGCCTCACACCGCAACCGGACCCCACACTGCTGATCGACGAAAGTGATCCGGGCAGCCGACCCGAGCCGCAACTGGCGCACCTGGGCAGCGTCGTGGGGCTGGTCTGGCGCGCCGTGGTGCTGTGGATGCTGCTGCTCGCGCTGGTCACGCTCGCGCGCTTCTGAGCCTGCTCAGTACTTGCCTCAGTACTTGCGCTTGTCCGACAGCTCGGCGAACAGCTCTCGGTAGAGCCGGTACCGGTTCTCGCTGATCGCCAGCGGATCGCCCCCGGTCACTTCGGCACCACCCGTCTGCACATGCGCGACCACCGCACAGCCCGGCTCGTGCAGGTGGGTGCAGTTGTAGAAGCGGCAGCTGCCCAGCGTCGCGTTCAGGTCGGGCATGAGGTGCGCTAGCTGCATGGGTTCGATGTGGTTCAGTCCAAATTCCTGGAACCCGGGTGAGTCGATCAGTGCCGTGCTGCGAGCTTCGTCCACCCAATACCAGGTGGTGCTGGTGGTCGTGTGTTTGCCCGAGTTCAGCGCGCGCGAGATTTCGCCGGTGAGCGCCTTGGCCATGGGAACCAGCCGGTTCACCAGGGTGCTCTTGCCCACACCTGACGGACCCAGCACGAGGGTGCGTTTGCCGGCCAGGCTCTGTTGCAGGGCATCGAGGCCATCGTCCCCACCAGCGTCCTGGCCTTCTGCCTTGAGTCGAAGCGGCATCACCGTGCAACCCATGCGGCGGTAGGGGTCCAGCCGTGCCCAGGCGCGGTCGAAGGCGGGCTGCAGATCGCTCTTGTTGAGAACGATCAGCACCTCGATGCGCTCGGCCTGCGCGGCGATCAAGGCGCGCGCGAGCTGGCTTTCGGAAAATTCGGGGTCGGCGGCCACCAGCACCAGCACCTGGTCGAGGTTGGCGGCGAACGACTTGGTGCGCATCTCGTCCTGCCGGTAAAACAGGTTGCGCCGCTCGTCCACGCGCTCGATGCTGCCTTCGTCGCCGGTGATCTGCCATTGCACCTGATCACCGACCACCACCTGACTCTTCTTGCCCCGGGGATGGCAGATGCGGCGTTCGCCGTCGGTGCTTTCCACCATGCAGTGGCGGCCGTGGGCCGCCACCACCAGACCGGTCTGGAGATCGGCCATCAGTCCTTCTGCAGCGCGTCCACCGCGCCCGCGCAATGGAAGTCGCTCACCGAAATGCCGCCCACGTCGTGCGTGTTGAAGCGCACCGTGCAGCGGCTGTAGCCCAGGGTCAGGTCGGGGTGGTGGTCCTCGCGGTGGGCGATCCAGGCCACCGCGTTCACGAAGGCCATGGTCTCGTGGAAGTTGGCGAACGTGAAGGTTTTCTCCAACGAGCCCTCGAGCAGTTTCCAGCCCTGAACGGATTCGCCGTTGAGTTGGGTGAGCTGGCTCACGATTTCGGTGGCCGAGAGGGCGCGGCGGTTCTGGTGGATGGGGTTCATGGGTTCTTCAAGCAGCGGCTTGCAGGCGCGTCAGGCGCTCGCTGGCCGGCGGGTGGGAGTAGTAGAAGCGCGCGTACACCGGGTCGGGTGTGAGCGTGCTGGCGTTGTCCTTGTAGAGCTTGAGCAACGCGCTGGCGAGATCGGCGCCGTTGGTCTGAGCCACGGCGTAGGCATCGGCCTCGAACTCGTGTTTGCGCGAGAGCTGCGCCATCAGGGGCGAGAGGAAGAAGGTGAGCAAGGGCACGACCATCATGAACAGGATGAGCGCCAATGCGTTGTTGGGCGCGTCCAGAGAAGGCATGACGCCCAGACCGGTGAAGAACCAAGCCTGGCTGGACACCCAACCCAGCAGCGCGAAACCGGCGAGGCTCAGTGTGAACATCAGCCCGATGCGCTTGATGATGTGGCGGCGCTTGTAGTGGCCCAGCTCGTGCGCCAGCACGGCGTCGATTTCTTCGGGGCTGAGCTGCTTGAGCAGGGTGTCGAAGAACACCACGCGCTTGGCCGCGCCAAAACCGGTGAAGTAGGCGTTGGCGTGGGCGCTGCGCTTGCTGCCGTCCATCACGAACAGGCCCTTGGCGGCGAAGCCGCAGCGTTGCATGAGTGCATTCACGCGGGCCTTCAGGGTTTCATCGGACAAAGGTTCGAACTTGTTGAAGAGGGGCGCGATCACCGTCGGGTAGAGCACCAGCGCAAGAAGGTTGAAGACCATCCAGGCGCCCCAGGCCCAAAGCCACCACGCCGGGCCTGCCGCGCCCATGAGCCACAGCAAGAGCGCTGCGATCGGCAGGCCGATCAGCGCGCCGACCAATGTGCCCTTGAGCAAGTCGCCCAGCCAGAGCGAGAGCGTCATCTTGTTGAAGCCGAAGCGTTCTTCAATGCGGAACGTGGCGTACCAGCCCAAGGGCAGTGTGATCAGGCCGCCAATGACGGCGAACGATCCCAGCAGCGCCAGCTGTTGCACCATGCCACCGCCCAGCGCCGCCAGCAGGGCCTGGTTGAGCCAGTCGAGGCCGCCCAGCAACGTCCAGCCAATCAGCAACGCGGCGTCGATGGCGATCTCCAGCAGGCCGAAGCGCGTCTTGGTGATGGTGTAGTCGGCGGCTTTCTGGTGGGCGGCCACTGAAATGGTGTCGCTGAACGCGGCCGGCACGGTGCCACGGTTGCGGGCCACGTGGCGGATCTGCCGACTCGCGAGCACGGTGCGGATGACCAACCCCAACACCAGCAAGGCGCAGAAGAGGGCGGTGAAGGCGAGAGATGCGGTGTCCATGGGGTGGAGTCTATCGAAGACGGCCGCTGCCGCATGCCGTCGGGGGCTTGGTCGAACCGCCATGTTTCAGGGGTGTCCGGCCGATCGGTGAAAATCCGGGCATGACTTCTGCCCCCACTCCGGCCGACACGGCCCTGGCCCCCGCCGCCACCGACACCCCCACCCTCGCCAAAAGTGACCAGAACCTGGTCTGGATCGACTGCGAGATGAGTGGCCTGGACCCCGAAAAGGAACGTTTGCTGGAGATCGCGGTGATCATCACCGGCCCGCAGCTCACGCCACGCATCGAAGGCCCGGTGCTCGTGATCCATCAGAGCGACGCGGTGCTGGGCGCCATGGACAACTGGAACAAGGGCACGCACGGCAAGAGCGGCTTGATCGACAAGGTCAAGGCCAGCACCGTGACCGAAGAGCAGGCGCAGGCCGAGCTGCTGGCCTTCATCGGCAAGTACGTGCCCCGCAGCGGCTCGCCGATGTGTGGCAACACCATCAGCCAGGACCGCCGTTTCCTGGTGAAGTACATGCCCAAGCTCGAGGCGTACTTGCATTACCGGTGTCTTGATGTCAGCACGCTCAAGGAGCTGGCCAAGCGGTGGCGGCCCGAGGTGTACGACGCCTTCAAGAAGCACCAGAAGCACACCGCGCTGGCCGATGTGCACGAGTCCATCGACGAGCTGGAGCATTACCGCACGCATTTCCTGCGCTGATTTCCATGGGGAAAAACGCCGCTTTCCGCTTCATCGCCAAGCACCAGGACGCTCTGCAACTGGGTGCCGCGCTGCTGTTCCTGGGGTTGGTCGGGGTCAGCGCGCACGTCATGGGGAGTACTTCGGCGGGCTTGACTCCGGCGGCCACATGGTTGCTCGTCGTGGCCACAGCGGTCGGGGTTTACATGGCCATGAACATCGGGGCCAATGACGTGGCGAACAACATGGGGCCGGCGGTGGGTTCGGGCGCCATGACCATGGGCGCGGCCCTCGCGGTGGCGGCGCTGTTCGAGGCGTTGGGTGCCATCGTCGCTGGCGGCGAGGTGGTGAACACGATCAAGAGCGGCATCGTCGACGCCAGCCAGTTCACCGACGCAGACACCTACGTCCAGGTCATGCTGGCCGCGCTGCTGGCCGCGGCCCTCTGGCTCAATCTGGCGACCGCGCTGGGAGCGCCCGTTTCCACCACCCACTCCATCATCGGGGCCATCATGGGCGCGGGCATTGCCGCCGGCGGCTGGGGCTTGATCAACTGGTACAACGTCGGCTCCATCGCCGTGAGCTGGGTGGTGTCACCACTCATGGGCGGCGCGCTGGCCGCGGGCTTCCTCTATGTCATCAAGCGCAGCGTGACCTACCGCAGCGACAGGACAGATGCCGCGCGACGCGTGGTGCCCTTGCTGATCGCGCTCATGGTCTGGGCATACACCACCTTCATGCTTCTCAAGGGTATGGGCCGACTGCTCACCATCGGGTTCCTCGAGGCGCTTCTGGCCGGTGCGGTTCTGGCGTTGGTGGTCTGGTGGTTGTCCCGCAAACCCTTTGCACGGCTGGCCTCTCGCCAGCGCAGCGGCAAGGACGGCGTCAACCGCCTGTTCACCTGGCCGCTGATCTGCTCGGCCGCACTGTTGAGCTTCGCCCATGGCGCCAACGATGTGGCCAATGCCGTCGGGCCACTGGCCGGCATCTACGAAGCCTTGCAAGGCGGCGCGGTCGCCGGCGCGGCTGTCTCGCCGTTGTGGATCCTGGTGATCGGCGCGCTGGGGCTGTCGGTGGGCCTGGTGCTCTACGGCTCCAAGTTGATTCGCACCGTGGGCCGCGAAATTACCGAGCTCGACAACATGCGCGCCTACGCGATCGCCATGGCCGTGGCGATCACGGTCATCACCGCCTCGCAGCTCGGCATTCCCGTGTCCACCACCCACATCGCCATCGGGGGAGTGTTCGGCGTGGGTTTCCTGCGCGAATTGCTCAAGGTGAACTACGCCAAGATGAAAGTGGTGGTGTTTTCTGGCCACCAGGGCGCCGACCGCGCCGAGGTCGAGGCTTACCTGCACCGCTTTGAAGCGGCCGAGGTGCAGGAGAAGACGCGCATGCTGGCCGAGATGAAGCGCCGCACCAAGCAGCGCGAGGCGACCGAAACCGCCGAGGGCGCCTTCCTTGCGAAGAAGGAACAGCGGGCCATGAAGAAGGCGATCAAAAAGGAGATCGTCAAACGCTCGGCCGTCATGCGCATCGTGGCCGCGTGGATCATCACCGTGCCCGCCACGGCGGTGCTGGCTGCCATCCTTTTCTACATCGTCAGAGCTGTTCTGAACTGAGCCCGAAAATCAGTTCAGGGTTTTCCCTCAACTTCAGGCTATAATCAGCGGCTTCGCAGGCAACTGCGATGATTTGTGCATCTGCCTCACACACAGGCCCCCCGATTGCAATCGGTGGCGCAGTCCTCCAAGGACCGCAACACCCGCCAGACTCTTCCGAGCCTGGCCAACGGATGGGGACCATTCGCTCCCAGCGTCACAGGATTCTTCCCAAGTGACCCCAGGCGCGTAGACCGTTTGATGGTTGATGTTTTGTAACCACGAACGGATCTAGCGCCATGGAGCGGCCACCCCTTGCGGGTCGGCTGTCCTTCCCAGCGTCTTCATTCGATCAATTGCGCATTTTTTTGGCGCATGGACGAACATGAGCGACTCTTTTGAAACGATGGGCGACTTCACGCCTGAAATCCTCTCTGCCGACATCGACGCAGAGATTTCTTCCACCGACACCCATGAGGCCACCCAGCCTGAAGTGCCTGCAGCACCCAACGGCTTCCAGCTGCTGGGTCTGGCACCCGAGCTGGTGCAGGCCTGTGCCGACCTCGGCTATGTGCAGCCCACCCAGGTGCAGAACAACGTGATTCCCAAGGCCATGCTGGCCGAAGGCGAGCAGCGTTTTGCCGACCTGATGGTCTCCAGCCAGACCGGCAGCGGCAAGACCGCCGCCTTCCTTCTGCCCGTGTTGCACACCCTGCTGCAACAGCGTGCCGATGCCGACGCCAAGGAACGTGCCGAGCGCGAACGCCTGACCGCCGAAGCCCTGGCCCGCGGCGAAGCACCGCCCAAGGCGCCCAAGCGCAAGGACCCGACCAGCTCGCGCAATTTCAAGGCCGCCACCCCCGGCGCCCTGATCCTGTGCCCCACGCGCGAACTCGCCCAACAGGTGGCCAACGATGCCATCGACCTGGTGCGCCATTGCCGTGGCCTGCGCGTGGCCAACGTGGTGGGCGGCATGCCTTACCAGTTGCAGATCGCCAAGCTGCAGAACGCCGACCTCGTGGTGGCCACGCCCGGCCGCCTGCTGGACCTGCAGCGCTCGCAGCAGCTCAAGCTCGACCAAGTGCAGTTCCTGGTGGTTGACGAAGCCGACCGCATGCTCGACCT
This sequence comes from Hydrogenophaga sp., assembly GCF_018780385.1. Classification (GTDB taxonomy): domain Bacteria; phylum Pseudomonadota; class Gammaproteobacteria; order Burkholderiales; family Burkholderiaceae_C; genus Hydrogenophaga. The sequence continues at coordinate 54,875 of NZ_JADMJO010000063.1, forward strand.
GGGCTTCTCCGACGACCTGGCCGAAGTCAACGACCTCACCAGCCAGCGCCGCCAAACCATGATGTTCAGCGCCACGTTTGCGCCGCGCATCCAGCAGCTCGCCATGCGCGTGATGCACGACAGTGGCAAGCACGTGCAGAAGGTGCAGATCGACAGCCCGCAAGAGCAGCACGCCAACATCAAGCAGGTGCTGTTCTGGGCCGACAACGCCGACCACAAGCGCAAGCTGCTCGACCACTGGCTGCGCGACACCAGCATCAACCAGGCCATCGTGTTCGCCAGCACCCAGATCGAGTGCGACGGCCTCGCCAACGACCTGCAGCAAGAGGGCTTCTCGGCCGTCGCGCTGCACGGCGCGCTGAGCCAGGGCATCCGCAACCGCCGCCTGATGGCGCTGCGCGCCGGCCAGGTGCAGATCCTGGTGGCCACCGACGTCGCCGCCCGCGGCATCGACGTGCCCACCATCACCCACGTCTTCAACTTCGGCCTGCCGATGAAGGCCGAGGACTACACGCACCGCATCGGCCGCACCGGCCGTGCCGGCCGCGATGGCTTGGCCATCACCTTTGCCGAAGTGCGCGACCGTCGCAAGATCTTCGACATCGAGGCTTACACGCGCCAGCGCATCAACGTTGAAACCGTGACCGGCCTGGAGCCACGCCAGCGCGCACCGCAGGCCGAAACCTTCGGCCGTGGCCGCCCGGCAGGCCGCCCGAACGACCGCTTTGGCGGCAACGATCGCTTCGGTGGCAACGACCGCCGTGGTGGCCCTGCACCGCGCTTCGAAGCCCGCGCCGAGGCACCTCGCGTCGACCACAGCCGTCCCGGCACGCGCTTTGACCCGCGTTTCGAAGGCCGTGCCGAGCCGCAGCGTCCTGAAGGCCGCTTCGACAACCGCGGTGAGAACCGTTTCGGCGACCGTGGCGAGAACCGTGGCGAAGCCGGTGGTTACCGCCCCGACACGCGCCCCGCTGCCGGCCGCAACTTCGCCGACCGCGCACCCGCGCGTCCCGGCTTCGGCCCCAAGCCCGGCGGTTTCTCCAGCTTCGGCCGCAGCGACAAGCCCATGGGTGACCGGGGTGGCGATCGTGGTGCAGAACGTGGTGGCTTCAGCGACCGTGGCAACGCCGAGCGCGGCGCCATGCGCGGTGGTGAATTCGCACCGCGCCGTCCTGAAGGTGCTCCGTCGCGCCCGATGGCCCGCCGCAGCCCGCGTTAAGCCAGCTCAGGCCTTGCCGGCCTGACAAAAAACCAGACTTTCGAGTCTGGTTTTTTTTCGTCCGCGCGCCGCCTCGATGCGTGATCGCTCGCGTCAGCGCGGCGCACCCGCCGCCAGCCATGCCCGCCAGCCGCCGAAGCGCGTGATGTCGGTTGCGCCCGCGATGCCCTGACCCTCGCAGATGAAGCCGGGCACCTCGGTGCCATCGGCCAGCTTCACCTTGCCAATGCCCAGCGGCGCCGGGATGCCGGCCACGAAGCTGCCGAAGTGTGCGGCAGGCACTTCCCACACCTCCAGCGCAATGGCTGAGCCGCCCGAGGCCACGCGCACCATGCCGGGCCGCTGCACCGGGCCGCCGGCCAGAGCGTGCAGCTGGTATTCGGGGGCCGAATGCGGGCTGCCAATGAGGCGAGCGCCGCGCGATGTGAGCTGGTGGTTCAGCGGCAGACCCGACAGGTGGGCACCGCACACGGCGACGCGCACGGTGCCGCTGCCGGCCGCGCCCACCTCGCCCGAGGGCAGGCCGGAGCAGGCCGGTGTGCCGGCCAGTGGCGTGGGCGTGGCGCCGAGCGTGAAGGTCTCGGCGCGGTGGAAGCGGTCAGCCAGGCGCAGCAGCGGGATGTCCTTGAACGCGGGCGCGGCCAGCGTCACACCCCAGGGCAGGCATTGCGCCGGGCCGTTGGCCAGAAAGCCCGAGGGCACGGCCACCGCGCTGTAGTCCAGCAGGTTCATGAAGTTGGTGTAGCGACCCAGGTTGGAATTGAGCTGGATCGGATCGGCCTGCATCTCCGCGATGCGGTAGATGGTGCCGGCGGTGGGGGTGAGCAGGCAGTCGATGTCGGCCCAGACGGCGTCGCACACGCGCTTGAGCGCCTTGAGGCGATAGCTCGCGGAAAACGCCTGCGCGCCGGTCACGCTGCGGCCGCCTTCGATGATGGTGCGCACCGGGGGAAACACGGCCTCAGGCTGCGCGTCGATGAAGTCCTGAATGGCCACATAGCGCTCCGCGACCCACGGGCCGTCGTAGAGCAGGCGGGCTGCTTCCAGAAACGGCGTGAGGTCGACTTCGACCGGCGTGCCGCCCAGGGTCTTGAGCCTCTGCACCGAGGTGGCGAACAGTTTCGCGGCCGCATCGTTGCCGAAGAACTCCAGGTCTTGCACGCGCGGCACACCAAAGCGGAACGGGCCTTGTGAGAAATCCACGCCGAAGGACTGGGCCTGGCGACTGTAGGCATCGGCCGCGTCGAACGCGGCTGCCGCGCCCAGCACGGCCTGCACGTCGGCGGCGGTGAGCGCAAAGATGGACACCGTGTCCAGCGAACGGCAGGCCGGCACCAGGCCGGTGCCCGAGAGCAGGCCCAGCGTGGGCTTGAGGCCCACCAGGTTGTTGAACGACGCCGGCACGCGGCCCGAGCCGGCGGTGTCGGTGCCCAGCGAGAACGTGACACAGCCCTTGGCCACCGAGACGGCTGAGCCCGAGCTTGAACCGCCCGAGATGAAGTCGGGATCAAACGCGTTCTGGCACGCGCCATACGGTGAGCGCGTGCCGTTCAGGCCGGTGGCGAACTGGTCGAGGTTGGCCTTGCCCACCGGCACCGCACCGGCGGCCATCAGCTGCTCGATGAGGAACGCGCTCCCGGTGGGCGTGTAGGCAAATTCGGGGCAGGCGGCGGTGGTGGGCACGCCCGCCAGATCGATGTTGTCCTTGATGGCGAACGGCACGCCGAACAACGGCAGGCCGGCCGGGTCCACGCCGTCGAGCCGCGCCACATGGGGCGCTACCTCCGCATCGCTCAGCACGTGGATGAAGGCATGGTGGTTGCCGGCCCGGCAACGTGCCAGCGCTTCGGCGATCACCTCGCGCACGGAGGTGCCGCTGCGGTAGGCGGCTTGCAGGCTGGCGAGATCGAAAGAGAGTTGGCTCAGTGACATGGAAACACTCCGTTGTCGTTCTAAAAGTTCAGATGGCTTCGTCGATCAGCACCAGCACGTTCTGCCCGGCCGACACCGCCCCACCTTGTGCACACATGAGGCTGTGCACCGTGGCATTGGCCGGTGCAAGCAAGTTGAATTCCATCTTCATGGACTCGATCACCAGCAGCACGTCGCCGGCCTGCACCTGCTGGCCCACGCTCACCGCCACCTTCCACACGTTGCCCGGCACGCTGGTGGCCAGCACGCGGCCGCCCTCCGGCAAGTCCACCTCGTCGGCCACACCTGCGCTGGGCGCTGCTTCCTCACTGGTGTAGTCGGCCTGGCCGGCGGCCACCCAGCGCTCGCGCTCGGCTTCAAACGCGGCCTGTTGCGTGGCCTTGAAGCCGGCGATGCTGTCAGTGTTGTCAGCCAGGAACCGCCGATAGTCCTTGAGGCTGAACGTGCCGTCTTCGGTGCGCAGCGCGTAGCCGCCGTGCGGAAAGTTGGCGCGGATGGTTTTCAGCGCGGCCTCGCTCACCGGCTCGAAACGGATCTGGTCGAAGAAACGCAGCAGCCAGGGCTGCTCGAAAGCGCTCCCTGGCGTGCCGTGGCGCCAGCGGTTCCACATCTGCAGCGTGCGCCCCACAAACTGGTAACCGCCCGGGCCTTCCATGCCGTACACGCAGAGGTAAGCGCCGCCAATGCCCACGGCGTTTTCCGGTGTCCAGGTGCGCGCGGGGTTGTACTTGGTGGTCACGAGGCGGTGGCGCGGGTCCAGCGGCGTGGCCACCGGCGCGCCCAGGTACACGTCGCCCAGGCCGAGCACCAGGTAGCGCGCGTCGAACACGATGTTGAACACGTCCTCGATCGAGTCCAGCCCGTTGATGCGGCGGATGAACTCGATGTTGCTCGGGCACCAGGGTGCGTCGGGCCGCACCGACTGCATGTATTTTTCGATCGCCAGCTTCGTCTGCGGGTCGTCCCACGAGAGCGGCAGCACCACGGTGCGCGAGGGTACGACCATCTCGTCCACTGGCGGCAAGGCGTCGTCCACTTCGCTCACGATTCGCAGCAGCTCGTCGCGCGGTAGCAGGGCAGGGTCAAAGTGCACCTGCAGCGAACGGATGCCCGGGGTGAGGTCGATCACGCCTTGCAATTGCTGTTGCTTCAGACCGTGCAGCAGGGCCTGCACGCGCATGCGCAGCTCCAGGTCCAGCGTGAGCGGGCCGAACTCGATCAGCACGTAGCGGTCACCCGCCTGGCGGATCACGCGGCGCGGGCGGTCGCCTTCGGCCGCGCGGTCGTCGAGGATGGGCGAGAGTTGGTGGGTGAGGGCTTCGACAGGCTCAGCCCGAACGGAGGATCCGTGTGGCACGCGGTGGAAACGCACCGTGTCGCCGGGCCGCAACTGGCCCAGCTTCCACAGCTCGTCGTGCAGCACCACGGCCGGGCACACGAAGCCACCGAGGCTGGGGCCATCGGGGCCGAGGATCACGGGCATGTCGCCAGTGAAGTCGATCGCGCCGATGGCGTAGGCGTTGTCGTGGATGTTCGACGGGTGCAGGCCGGCCTCGCCGCCATCGGTGCGCGCCCACTGCGGCTTGGGGCCGATCAGACGCACGCCGGTGCGGCTGCTGTTGTGGTGAATCTTCCAGTCGGTGCCGAAGAACATCGTGATGTCGTCGGGCGTGAAGAAGTCGGGTGCGCCGTGCGGTCCGTAGAGGACGTTGATGTCCCAGTGGTTGGTGTACTCGGGGACTTCGACAGGCTCAGCCCGAACGGAGGGGGGCTCAGCCCGAACGGGTGACACACGCAGCACATCCCCCGTGCGCAGATGCCGCCCCGCGTGGCCACCAAACTGCCCCAGCGTGAAGGTGCTGCGGCTGCCCAGGTACAGCGGCACATCGAGCCCACCCGCGACAGCCAGCGCCAGCCGCACGCCGCGCTCGCAGCGGCCCACGGCGAGTGTGGCGCCGGCGGGTACCTTGATGGCCCGCCACATCGGCACCGGCTCGCCGTTCAGCGTGAGCTTGGCGGGTGCGCCGGTCACGGCCACCGTGGTGGCGATGTTGAAGCGCAGCGTCGGCCCTGCCAACGTGATTTCCAGCGCGGCCGCATCGGCCGCATTGCCCACCAGCGCATTGGCCGCGCGGTGCGCGTGCATGTCCATCGGGCCACTCGGCGGCACACCCACGTCCCAGTAGCCCTGGCGGCCCGGCCAGTCCTGCACGCTGGTCTGCACGCCGGGTTCGATCACGTCGATGGTGGTCGGGTGGTAGGCAAAGGTGGAGAGGAATCGCGTGACCTGCCGGCCTTCGCGGAACACCGGGTCGCGCACCACCTGGCGCAGGTAGCCCAGGTTGGTTTCGATGCCGGCGAGTCGCGTTGCGTCCAGCGCGTCTTCCATCTTCTTCAACGCCTCGTCGCGCGTGTCGGCGGTCACGATCAGCTTGGCCAGCATCGGGTCGTACCAGGCGGGCACCTCGGTGCCGCGCTCCACCCATCTGTCCACGCGCGCATCGGCGGGGAACACCACCTCGGTGAGCAGGCCCGCACTCGGCTGGAAGTTTTTCGCCGGGTCTTCGGCGTACAGGCGCACCTGGATGGAGGCGCCGCGCGGTACCGGTTGCAGCGTGTGCAGCGGCGGCAGGTCGCCAGCCGCGAGCTGCAGCATCCAGGCGACCAGATCCACACCGCACACCTGCTCGGTCACGCCGTGTTCCACCTGCAGGCGGGTGTTCACTTCGAGAAAATAAAACTCACCAGACGCGGCGTCATAGACAAACTCCACCGTGCCGGCGGAGCGGTAGTTCACCGCCTGCGCCAGCCGCACGGCGGTGGCGTGCAGCTCGCTGCGCTGCGCGTCGCTCAAACCCGGCGCCGGGGTCTCTTCAATCACCTTCTGGTTGCGTCGCTGCACCGAGCAGTCGCGCTCACCGAGCGCGATCACGCCGCCCACGCCATCGCCAAACACCTGAACCTCGATGTGCCGCGCCTGCTCCACATATTTCTCGATGAACAGACCCGCGTCCTTGAAGTTGGCTTGCGCCATGCGGCCGACGGAGTCGAACGCATCGGTGAGCTCGGCTGCGTTCCACACCAGCCGCATGCCGATGCCGCCGCCACCCGCCGTGCTCTTGAGCATCACCGGATAACCCACGCGCGTGGCTTCGCTCTGTGCCTGCGCCACATCAAGCAGCAGACCCGAGCCCGGCAGCAGCGGCACGCCACGCGCTTGCGCGAGATCGCGCGCCGTGTGCTTGAGGCCAAAGGCGCGCATCTGCTCCGGCGCGGGGCCAATGAACGCAATGCCCGCGGCTTCGCAGGCTTGGGCAAACGCCGGGTTCTCCGACAGGAAACCGTAGCCGGGGTGAATGGCCTGCGCGCCGCAGTCCTTTGCAATCTGCAGGATGCGGTCGGCCCGCAAATAGCTCTCGGCCGCCGGCGCCGGGCCGAGCAGGTAAGCCTCGTCGGCCTCGCGCACGTGGCGGGCTTGTGCATCGGCTTCGGAGTACACGGCCACGCTCTGCACGCCCAGGGTTTTGAGCGTGCGGATGATGCGGCAGGCGATGGCGCCTCGGTTGGCAATCAGGACCTTGCTGAACATGGGGTGGTTTCTTGGTGATCCAAAACTCCGGTCGCCCTGAACTCACCCCCGTTCGGGCTGAGCCTGTCGAAGCCTTCACCCAACAGGGTGGGGATGCCCTTCGACAGGCTCAGGGCGAACGGGGTGGGTGATGCAGTGCGAACGGGCATGGGTTCAGGTTGAAGGGTTGAAACTCAGACCGGGTCCCACACCAGCAACTGGATCGGCGTGGGGTTGTACGCATTGCACGGGTTGTTCAACTGCGGGCAGTTGGAAATCAATACCCACACATCCATCGCCGCACGCATCTCCACGTATTTGCCCGGGCCCGACACACCGTCTTCAAAACTCAGCGCGCCATCGGCCGTCACCGGCACGTTCATGAAGAAGTTGATGTTGGGCACCAGGTCGCGTTTGCCCAGGCCCACGTCGGCGTGCTGCAGGGCGATCAGGTAGTTGTCTCGGCAGCTGTGCATGAACTTCTTCTGCAGCGCGTAGCGCACCGTGTTGCTCTCGGCCGCGCAGGCGCCGCCCAGCGTGTCGTGCCGACCACAGGTGTCGGCCACGATGGTGAGCATCGCGTTGCCGTCGTTGCTGCGGATGACCGAGCCCGTGGTGAGGTAGATGCCGCCCTGGCGCTGCATGGTGTTGGTGGCGCTGTAGTGCTCGGCCGGGTCGTGGCGGTTGTAGAACAGCACGTCGGCGGCCTGGTTGCCTTCGAGGTCGACGATGCGCAGCGTCTGCCCGCGCTTCACTTCAAACAGGATGGGCTCGCCCGGCGGGTGGCGCTGGTCCATCACGGCATGGGCCGGGTCGAGCGTGCTTTCCAGGATGCGGATGTCGGTGGCTTCGGTAATCATCGTGGGATCCTCACAGGTACAGCATGTCGGTGTTGTGCAGGGCGCGCGCGTTTTCCGGGCGGAAGGCGCGGCACACGTCGTTCTCCGGCGCGGCGCCGCAGCGCCAGGCCAGCAGGCCCACTTTTTTCGGTGCGTAGGTGGGCGCGGTGTCCAGCCCGTGCGGCGCGGTGCTGATGGCCACGATCACGTCCATGTCGAAACGCAGCTCGACGAAGTCACCCGCCTTGGCGTGCTCGGGCACAAAGGAAAAACGCCCCTGCGCGTCCACGCCCACCTTGCTGAACAGGTTCACCGGCGGGGTGAGGTCGCGTTTGCTCAGGCCGTATTTGCCAATCTCGATCAGCAGGCCGTCCTTGCCCGATCGGTGCATGGCGTTGCGCGCGTGTTCGTAGCGCTTCTCGCCGTACTTCTGCTGCATCAGCTCGGCATCCAGCAGGGCGCCCAGCGGGTCGTGCCAGCCCAGGCTGTCGGCCGTGAAGCTGGCCATGCTGCGGCCCATGTCGCTCATGAGCACATGGCCTTGCGTGTAGTGCGCCGTGTGCTGCGCCTTCAGGCTGTCGGGCATGTTGTAGCGCTCCAGCTTCTCAAGCGCGCTGTAGAGCACCAGGCTCACGTTGGCCCCGGCCTCCAGGGCCACAAAACGAATGGCACTGCCGCGCGGCATGCGCCAGCTCCAGTGGCTGCCGCCGGGCACCACCTCGCTCCACATGGCGCGGGCCGAGTCCACACCCATCAGCGAAGCGGTGGGGAAGCGTTGCCACAGCGCGGGTGCGTCCACCGGCGCGGCCTGCGGCGGGTTGGTCGGCACCACGGAGAGGGGGTCTGCAATGTCTTGTGGGTTCATGGTGTGTCTCCTGAAAAATTCAAACGCTCGCGCCCGACAGGCGCTGCAGCTGTTCCAGATCGGTCTTCATGCCGGAGGTCTCGCGGATGCGATCGAGGATGTCGCGCTTGAGGCGCACGAACGCCGGCTCGTGCTTGAGGTCTTGCACGCGCTGGTCGCCAAACGGCACGTCGTAAATGGTGTCGATGCGCCCGGGGCGCGGCGCCATCAGCACCACGCGAGAGCCCAGGTACAGCGCTTCCTCCACGTCGTGCGTCACGAACACGATGGTGGCCTTCTCGAGCTTGTGCACGTAGCGGATCAGGTCGTGCATCACCTCGCGCGTCTGCGCGTCGAGCGCGCCGAAGGGCTCGTCCATCAGCACGATGCCGGGCCGGCCCATGAGCGCGCGCGCGATCGCCACGCGTTGCTGCATGCCGCCCGAGAGCTGGTTGGGCCAGGCGCGCGCCACCGGCTCCAGGCCCATCAGTCGCAGCAGCGCATCGGCCCGTCCCTCGGCCGCTTCCACGTCGGCGGACGTGCGGTCTTGCGTGTGCGCCGCGAGCTGGCGGCAGAACTTGATGTTCTCGCACACCCTCATCCACGGGTACAGGCTGTAGTGCTGGAACACCATGGCGCGGTCGATGCCCGGGCCGGTGACGGCGCGGCCGTCCACCAGCAGGTCGCCAGTCGTCTGTGTTTCCAGCCCGCCGATGGTGCGCAGCAGGGTGGACTTGCCGCAGCCCGAGGCGCCCACGAAGGTGACGAACTCGTTCTCGGCGATGTCGAGGTCGATGCTTTCGAGCGCGTTGATCGGCGCACCGTCAAACCGCTTGCTGAGGTTGCGGATGGCGATCTTGGGCAGGGGGATGTGGACGGTGCTCATGAGCTTCAGCCTTTCAGGTACAGCCAGGGAAACGCACGGCGGTGCCCCCAGCGGAAGAGCTGGTCGGTGACCAGCCCGATGAGGCCGATGACGATGATCCCGGCGAAGATGGTGTCGGTTTGCAGGAAGCGCTGGGCGCGCAGGATCGCGTAACCCAGTCCCGAGTTGGCGGCCACCAGCTCGGCCACCACCAGATACGTCCAGGCCCAGCCCATGGTGATGCGCAAGGTGTCGAGCAGGGCAGGCTTGGCGCTCTGGAAGATCACCTTCTCGATCAGCTCCAGCCGGTTGGCGCCCATGGTCTGCGCTGCCTCCACCTGCGCGGCCGGCACGCGGCGCACGTCTTCGGCCACCATCAGCACCATCTGGAAAAAGGTGCCAATGAAGATGATGGCGATCTTGGAACCCTCGCCAATGCCCACCCACAGCATCACCAGCGGAATGAAGGCCACCGCCGGCATGTAGCGGATGAAATCGGTGAGCGGCTCCAGCAGCGCCTGCACGCAGCGGAACGAACCGATCAACAGCCCCAAGGGCAGGGCAATCACGGCAGAGAGCAGAAACCCCGCCACCACGCGGTAGATGCTGATGCCCATGTCGTCCATCAGCCCGGTTTCGGTGGCCCAGGTCCAGGTTTTGGTGAGCACCTGCAGTGGCGCCGGCATGAACACCGGATCGATCCCGCCCCACAGACCCACGGCCGCCCAAAGCACCAAAGGGGTGAACAACCCGGTGAGTGCAAGCACCCAATAGGTGCGCCGCGAGATGCCGGCGCGCACGGTGAACAGGTGGGAACGCCGCTTGGGCCGAGTTGGTGCGCCAGCAGCGCGCGGCGCCGTGGCAGTGGGGGCAAGGGGCAAGGACATGCGGGGCTCCTGAGCGGGGGACAAAAGGCGGAGAGGCATGTGCTTTGCAGCGCAAGCGTCTCCCGGGCTTTTGTCCCTCCGTGGAACCACGCGATGGTGGCCGACTGCTCTCGGACCAGACGGCTCAGCGTCAGTTGTTGGTCAACTGCGCGGAGCCCGGAACCCTAGCGGTCTTCAAGGCTGGCGTGTGTTGTGGCACAGCGCCTCTCTGGGTAGGGGTTAGCAAATTCGGTGCCAGCGAGGATGGAAAGCCTGAGTCACTGTCTACAGGTTTTCGTCAAGGTGTGCTTCACTTGAGCCGTCCAGAAGCGGCCTACGGATGCTACTGTCCGATCTGCTTGCTCGATACCGGACGTTGACATCGGCAGGTTGGGTATCGGCAATGTGGCGCCGATTTCGATGATTTTTTGCACCCGCAACCAGATGCTAGCGTGAGGCATTCTGACAAGGATGTCGTTGGCGATCGCTTGCCGGATCATTGCACCTCGGCGCTTCTCCGATTCGAGGCGGGTCGCTTCACTGGGCTCTGCGGCACTACCGCGACAGAACCCGAGTTCATCCGGATAGCGCAGCCAAAGTTACATCCGATCCTCGTTTGATTGCGTGCCCCGAGGAGCATCGTTATCAGACTGTGCGTGCACCTTGTCCACGTGCTGTCGCAAGGCAGTCCTGCAGCGCTGCGATGAGCCGCTCGGACACCAGCTTCACGATCGGTCCGAGTGGCTTGGTCGCATCCACGGCCACGCTGATCTCCTGTGGTTCGGCCCCCCGGTCCCGGATAGGGATGAAGACCAGCTGTCCGGTGGTCAGCTCCGACGCCACGTCCAGCTCGGACGTGAACACCACATGATCGCCGCCGAGTGCCAGCTGCTTGACCAGCTGCAGCGAGTTGGTCTCGGTATAGCGGCGCGGTTCCTTGAACAGCCAGTTGTACTGCGCCTCGAGATAACGCCGGATCGTCAGCGCCTTGCTCTGCAGCGCGACCGGGTGGGCCATGGCCTCCTGGAAACTCACCGTCTCGCGCTGCGCCAGCGGGTGCCCGGGCGCCACCACGCAGCCCAGCGGCAGCGCGCTCTTCCAGAGCACCAGCAACTCCCGGCGCGGTTTCAGGTTGAAGATGGCAGCCAGGTCGGCTTGGCCAGTCAGCAGTGCAGCCTCGGCATCGTCGGGGGTGGCCAGCGCGATGGACAGGCTGACCAGCGGATGCTGCGCACCCAGATCCCGCACCAGCGTGGGCATGACGCTGGTGGCATGGCTGTCCATGGCCACCAGCGACACATGGCCCTGGTGGACTCCCTGGATGCGCCGGATCTCGGCGACCACCCCACGTTCGTCCTGCCGCCAGTGGCGCGCCAGCGTGATGAGTGCGTCGCCCGAGGGCGTCAACCGCATGCCGCGCGGCAGCCGCTCGAACAAGGGCACGCCGAGTTCTTCCTCCAGATGCAGGATTTGCCGGTTGATGGCCGAAGCCGCCACGTGGAGTTCGCGCGCGGCCTTCTGGATGGAGCCCGAGCGCGCAACCTGGTCGGCGTAGCGCAGTCCGGCGGGAACGAGCGAATGGCGCATGGATGGGCGGGGAGAGTGTGGTTGAGTGTACTGATTTTGCGTATGAAGCTCTGCAAAAATGGTGATGGACGGCAATGATTTGTCTCCCTACGATCCGTTCCATGACCACACGATCCAGCCTGGAACACCTCAACACCTGCGCGTCCGAGGTCTTCTGCGCCGCCCTGGCCGACATCTGGGAACATGCGCCCTGGGTGGCACACGGCGTCGTAGGCCAGCGCCCTTTCGCGACCGTCGAAGCGTTGCACACGGCGATGGTGGGGGTGGTGGCCGGGCAGGATGAGCCCGCGCGCGTCGCCTTCTATGCCGGACACCCGGAGCTGGCCGGTGAAGACGCCCGCCAGGGCACGATGACCGATGCGTCCATTGCAGAGCAGGGCACGCTTTCGTTGGCGCGGCTGGATACACACGAGGCCGAACGCTGGAGCGCGCTCAACCGGGCCTACCGCACGCGCTTCGGCTTCCCGTTCATCCTCTGCATCCGCCGCCACACGCGGGAGTCGGCTCTGCAAGCCTTCGAGCAGCGCCTGGAGCACGACCGCGCCACCGAGCTAACCACCACACTCGGCGAAATTGCCGCCATCACCCGCCTGCGGCTGGACCGGTTGGTGTCCGATGTTTCCCACGCGGCCAGCCACGGCGAATCCGTTCCTTCCTGACCTACCACCGGAGTTACCCATGAACACTCGACGCAGAATTTCCCTCCTGACGTGCGCGCTGGGCCTGCTGGCCGCGGCGGTACCCGCCGGCGCCCAGGGCACCTATCCCGACCATCCGGTGAAGCTCATTGTGGCGCTGCCTGCCGGCGGCGGGGTGGACATCATTGCGCGCCTGGTCGGCCAGAAGCTGGCCGCCGTCACCGGCCAGCCTTTCGTGGTGGACAACCGGGCCGGCGCCTCCGGCCGCATCGGCCTGCCGGCGGTGGCCAAGGCCGCGCCGGATGGCTACACGCTGATGGCTTCACCCGCCTCGTTCCTGACAACCAACAAGAGCATCTTCAAAGAGCTGCCTTACGACCCGCAGGCTGATTTCGCACCCATCACCAAGCTGGCCAACCAGTCCATGGTGCTGGTGGTCAAGGACAAGCAGAAGTTCTCCAGCGCAGGGGCTCTTCTCGCCGCAGCCAAGGCCAAGCCCGGTAGTCTGAACTACGCCAGCTCGGGCGACGGCAGCCCGCAACACCTGGCCGCGCTGATGTTCGAGACGCGGGCGCAGGTGCGCATGACCCATGTGCCTTACAAGGGCGGCGCGCTGGCCATCAACGACCTGCTGGGTGGCAACGTTGACCTGCTGTTCGCACCCCTGCCCGAGGCACTGCCGTACCTCAAGTCCGGCAAGCTGACGGCGCTGGCGCTGATGAGCGACAAGCGGTCGGCGCTGATCGCCGACGTGCCCACGATGCGCGAAGCAGGCATCCCGAACATGGTCATGCAGACCTGGATCGCCCTACTGGCTCCGGCGGGCACGCCGCGCCCCCTCGTGGACCAGCTGAACCGCCAAGTGCACGCCATCCTGCAGAGCGAGGACGTGAAGAAGCAACTGCATGAGATAGGCATGGACCTGGCGCCCACCACACCCGAGCAACTCCAGCAAACCATCGCACAGGAGATCGCGCTGCACGCGGAACTGGTGAAGGCTGCGGGGCTTATGCCGCAATAGGGGGCTGCAGAGAATTCGGTTCTGTTGCGGCAGTGCCGCGGAGCCCAGTGAAGCCAGGCGGCCGCCTGGCGCTCAAAAGGCCAGCGAGTAGAACTTCGATGCTGCGGGGGAGACTTGTCCTTCAGCGCAATCGAGCTGGCCCTTCTTCATCATGTGCATCAGCCCAATGCCGGCAATGAGGATGCGTGCGCAGCGACAGGGCTTGAATCCGAGCATCGATCGCACGGTGGTCCTGCTCCACGATGTTGTTCATGTACTTGCTCTGACGCAGCTCGATGTTCGCACCGCAATCGTCTTTGAGGCTCTGGATCGCAGCCGTGTTGGCCCCGCTCTTGTCGATGGTGATTTTCTCGGGCGAACCGTGCAGTCCGACAGCCTGCTCCAGGAAACGCCGGGCAGCAGCGCAGTCTCTCTTGGCGCGCAGCAGAAAATCGATAGTGCGACCACTACGGTCGACTGCCCGGCACAGGTACTTTCACTGGCCAGCGACCTTGACGTAGGTCTCATCCATACGCCAGCTTGTGCCCACCAGGCGTTTGCGTCGTCGGAACACCGCGGCCAGCACCGGTAAGATCTTTATCGCCCAGCGATGGATCGTGACGTGGTCGATACGGACACCGCGTTCCTGCATCATTTCCTCAATGTGCCGCAGGCGCAGAGGATAGGCTGCATACCAGCGCACGCATGTGAGCATTACTTCGAATGGATAGTGAATTCGCTTGATCACCTTGCGCAGCTCCTCCCTGATTGGCCGTGGTCATGGCGAACCAGAAAGCAGCCGTTGGCCAGAACCCGCTTTCGCTGCTACGTAGCCCGTGGCGCTCAGAGGCCGAAGGACTGATGCGGGTCAAATCAACGGTATGCCCACGGCGTTGGCTCATTTCAGGTGCACGGGCACCGTATTCCTGAAGTCGCCAGGCGTTTTGGTTGGCCGTTGCTGATGGTCCGTGCGTCGACCGGAGCGGACCGGCGGCGCCGTTCAAAACCCACCAGGTGGGCCACCTCGTAGCCCAACAGTCCAACCACGTTGAGGCTGCCGGCGTATGCGATCGGCATGCCGGCAACGAAGAACTCGACGCCATGCCACTCCGTGATGAGCAAGCGCATCACCGGACAGCGACCATGCTGACGATGGTCAGAAGGCCGCCCAGGAAAATGATCCAACGGCTGATGACCAGGTAGATGCGGTACAGCGCAAGCGCCAGCTGTGTAACGGTGTGCGTCAGCAGCTGCTGCAGGTTGCCATGGCGCTGTCCACGCG
>NZ_JADMJO010000146.1 GCF_018780385.1 Hydrogenophaga sp.
GACCTGGTGATCAACAAGCCGCTGGGCTGGTCGCCCAAGGGCATCGAGTTCAAGCGCGCCTACCTGTACGACATCAACCCGGTGGGCGTGGGCGCGATGGGCCTGGCCTCGGCCTTGTCCATCGGGGCGCACATGGGGCTCATGGGGCCGGGCGCGCAGGCGTTTTCGGCGGTGATCGCGATGGTGACTGCTTTTGTGACGGCGCCTTTGATTGCGTGGGCGACGCAGGGGCGCTACTACATTGCTCGACGGTCAGAAATGCCTCGCGAATTCGATGCGGGTTTGAGCGCGGGCCCTCACCCCAGCCCTCTCCCAGGGGGAGAGGGAGTGAAAGCATTTCACGCCGTGCAGCGCTGCGTCATTTGCGAGCGCGAATACGAAGGGCCTGACATGGCCCATTGCCCTGCCTACCAGGGGAGCATCTGCTCGCTCTGCTGCACGCTCGACGCGCGCTGCGGAGATCTCTGCAAACCGCACGCCAAGCTCTCAGAGCAGTGGATGGGCGCGCTGCGGCGCGTGTTGCCGCGCTCGATCTGGCCGTACCTGGAGGCGGGTCTGGCGCACTACATGTTGCTCATGCTCGTGATGGCGCCGGTGCTCGCAGCGGTACTCGGCCTCTTGTATCGGCAGGAGGTGCAGGGCTTGGCGCAGCGCACCGGACTCTCAGTCAACGCCGGCCTGCTGGATGCCGCGCTGCGCTCGGGCTTCGTGCGGGTGTACGCCGTGCTGCTGCTCATCACGGCCACGGTGGCCTGGTGGTTGGTGCTGGCGCACAAGAGCCGCGAGGTGGCGCAGGAAGAGTCGAACCGGCAGACGCGCCTGCTCATGCAGGAGATCGAATCGCACCGCCTCACCGACGAGGCCCTGCAGCAGGCGCGCCTGGCCGCCGAGCAGGCCAACCACGCCAAGACGCGCTACATCAGCACCATCAGCCACGAGCTGCGCACACCGCTCAACAGCATCCTGGGCTACGCGCAGCTCTTGCAGGAAGACACCGGCATGGCGCCCCACCGCGCGCAGGCCATCCGCGTGATCAACCGCGGCGGCGAACACCTGCTCTCGCTGATCGAGGGCACGCTGGACATCGCGCGCATCGAGTCCGGCAAGCTCGCGCTGGACGTTCGGCCCATGGCCTTTGCCGGCGCCATGCAGGAGGTGGCCGGCATGTTCGAGCTGCAGGCCAGCGCCAAGGGCCTGCACTTCGTGTTCGAGACCGGCAGCCGCCTGCCCGACACGGTGCGCGCTGATGAAAAGCGCCTGCGCCAGATCCTCATCAACCTGCTGGGCAACGCGGTGAAGTTCACCCACACCGGGCAGGTTCGGCTGCGCGTGACGCATGCGCGCGAGATGGCGCAGTTCGAGGTGCACGACACCGGCCCCGGCATGCGCGCGCAAGACCTGGAGCGCGTGTTCGAGCCGTTTGCGCGCGGGCAGAACGAAGCCGCCGCGCCCGGCCCGTCCACCGGCACCGGTCTGGGCCTGACGATTGCCAAGATGCTCACCGACCTCATGGGCGGCGAGATGACCGTGCGCAGCGCGCCGGGCGAAGGCTCGGTGTTCACCGTGCGCCTGTTCCTGCCCGAAGTGCATGGCGCGGTGCTGCCGCGCCCGCTGACCTTGCCCAGTCACATCGGCTTTGAAGGCGCGCGCCGGCGCGTGCTGGTGGTGGACAACGAAGAGGCCGACCGTGAGCTGATCCAGCGCTGGCTGGAGCCGCTGGGTTTCGAGGTGATGCTCGCCACCAGCGGCCTGGACGCGCTGGCCCTGCTGGAGGGTTTGCAGCCCGGCGAAGCCGGCGCGCCCGACGCCGTGTTCATGGACCTGGCCATGCCCGGCATCGACGGCTGGGAGACCATGCGCCGGTTGCGCGCCAGCGGGTGGAGCGCAGTGCCACTGGCGATCGTGTCGGCCAATGCATTCGACAAAGGATTGGACAACGACCTGGGCCACCGTCCGCAGGACTTCTTCGTGAAGCCGGTGCGCCGCGACGACCTGCTCGGCTGGCTGGGCCAGCGGCTGCAACTCGCGTGGATCGAACTGCCTCCGGCGGAAATCGCCGCGCTCTCGGCGCCGTCGCCGCACGCGCGGCCGGGTCACGAGGTCACCAGCGGCCGCGAATTTGAACCCCTGCTCGAACTCGTTCGCCTGGGCTACTACAAGGGGATCGTGCAGTGGCTCGACGAGTGGGTGCAGGACCACCCCGAGCAGGCAGGGTTTGCGCAGCAGCTGCGCACGCTCGCGCGCGAGTTCCGCTTTGACGCCATCGAGCAGCAGCTGCTGCAGCGCCATGTCTGAGTTCATGCCCACCCGAACCGGCGGCACGGGACAAGGCCTGGCACCGCTGGAGCAGGTCGACAAGCTCATCGTGTTGATCGTTGACGACGTGCCCGACAACGTTGCACCGCTGCACGACGCGCTGGACGACGCGGGCTACACCGTGCTGGTGGCGCTCGATGGCGAGAGCGCCATCCGCCGCGCCACCCAGGCCCTGCCCGACGTGGTGCTGCTCGACGCCGTGATGCCCGGCATCGACGGTTTTGAAGTGGCGCGCCGGCTCAAGGCACAACCGGCCACGGCGCACATCCCCATCATCTTCATGACCGGCCTGACCGAGACCGAACACCTGGTGGCCGCACTCGACGCTGGCGGCGCCGACTACGTGACCAAACCCATCAAGCCGCGCGAGGTGATGGCGCGCATGGGCGTGCACCTGCGCACCGCGCGCCATGTGCGCCAGGGCGCGGTGGAGCGCAGCCAGGCGCGCAACGCGCTGGACGCCTTCGGCTACGCCACCATCACCGTGCGCGAGAGCGATGGCCGCCTGATGTGGCAGACGCCGCTGGCGCGCGACCTGCTGCGCAACTACTGCGGCACCGAGTCACCCACCACACCACCGGCGGTGTTGCAGTGGCTGCGCCGCCACCTGGGTGAGGCCAGCGAGCAGCGTGAACCGCCGCGCCTCACGCTGGAAAACGGCCCGCGCCGGCTCACCTTCCGGCTGCACCAGCGCGTGGGCGATGAAGACGGCGATGTGGATGCCGGTGGCGACTGGCTCATCGTGATGCAGGAAACGTCGGACGCCAGCGTGCTATCCAGCGTGGCCGGCGCTTTCGGCCTCACCGCGCGCGAGGCCGAGGTCTTGTACTGGGTGGTCAAGGGCAAGATCAACCGCGACATCGGCGACATCCTGGGCGC
>NZ_JADMJO010000061.1 GCF_018780385.1 Hydrogenophaga sp.
ACCACGCGCAGGATGTCGGGCGCGTGGCCGCCGCCCGCGCCTTCGGTGTGGAAGGCGCACAGGCTGCGGCCCTTGGTGGCCGCGATGGTGTTCTCCACGAAGCCCGACTCGTTGAGCGTGTCGCTGTGGATCGCCACCTGAACATCGGCTTCGTCGGCCACGCTCAGGCAGTTGTCGATGGCTGCGGGCGTGGTGCCCCAGTCCTCATGGAGCTTCAGGCCGATCACGCCGGCGTTCACCTGCTCGTGCAGCGCGGCGGGCAGGCTGGCGTTGCCCTTGCCCAGGAAGCCCAGGTTCATCGGCAGGCCGTCGGCGGCCTGCAGCATGCGTTCGATGTGCCAGGGGCCTGGCGTGCAGGTGGTGGCGAAGGTGCCGGTGGCGGGCCCCGTGCCGCCGCCGAGCATGGTGGTGATGCCGGATGTGAGGGCCTCGTCCACCTGCTGCGGGCAGATGAAGTGGATGTGGCTGTCGATGCCGCCGGCGGTGACGATGTTGCCCTCGCAGCTGATGACTTCGGTGCCCGGGCCGATGATGATGTCCACGCCAGGTTGGGTGTCGGGGTTGCCAGCCTTGCCGATGGCCACGATGCGCCCGCCCTTCAAGCCAATGTCGGCCTTGACGATGCCCCAGTGGTCGATGATGACCGCGTTGGTCATCACCGTGTCCACCGCGCCTTCAGCGCGCGTGCGCTGGCTTTGCGCCATGCCGTCGCGGATGGTCTTGCCGCCGCCGAACTTGACCTCTTCACCGTAGCCGCCGGCGGCCAGGGTGTAGTCCTTCTCGATCTCGATCATCAAGCCGGTGTCGGCCAGACGCAGGCGGTCGCCCACGGTGGGGCCGAACATGTTGGCGTAGGCGCTTCTTGAAATCGTGCTCATCAGAGCTTCCCTTGTGTCAAACCACGGAAACCGAAGACAACGCGGTCGCCCGCGTAATCCACCAGCTCCACCGTGCGCTGCTGGCCCGGCTCGAAACGCACCGCGGTGCCGCTGGCGATGTTCAGCCGCATGCCGTGCGCGGCGGCGCGGTCAAAGTCGAGTGCGCCATTCACCTCGGCAAAGTGGTAGTGCGAGCCGACCTGAATCGGACGATCCGCGGCGTTTTTCACCACCAGGGTGAGCGTGCGCCGGCCGGGGTTGAGGGTGTGTTCGCCCTCGTCGGTGAGGAGTTCGCCGGGGATCATGGGCCTGCCTTTCAGTGCTTGCCGCTGGACCACCACAGCGCCACGGCAATGGCCACCACCACGCCGACAAAACCCAGTGTGTCGGTGGAATGCCAGTGGGAGCCGAACAGGCCGTGGCCGTCGTGGGCGAGTGCGGGCGCGCAGAACGCGGCGGCGGCGAGGAGGGCGGTGGCAAGGCGCATGGGAGCTTTCGGTGAATGGGTCAGGGAATGGGTTGGTGCACGGTGACGAGCTTGGTGCCGTCGGGAAACGTGGCCTCGACCTGGATGTCCGGGATCATCTCGGCGATGCCCTCCATCACGTCGGCACGGGTGAGCACATTGCGGCCTTCGCTCATGAGCTGGGCCACGGTCTTGCCGTCGCGCGCGCCCTCCATCACGGCCGCGCTGATCAGCGCTACGGCTTCGGGGTAGTTGAGCTTGAGTCCACGCGCCTGCCGCCGCTCGGCCAGCAGGGCGGCGGTGAAGATCAGCAGCTTGTCTTTTTCTCTGGGCGTGAGTTCCATGGTGGTGCGTGCGTTTTCGGTGGTACTTGGGTGATCTGGTCAGCAATTCCCGTGCCCCGAGAGGGCCCGGTCGGTGGCGTGGCACGAAAGCTGCACAAATGGTGTGTGACGACCATACCCATTGTTCCCATCCGCAGCGCTCCCGCACCCACCGCAGGGCAGGAGCCGGGGCAGGACGCGCCCCAGCGCATCACCCGCGTGCGCCGCGACTACAACAGCTGGGTCGGCAGCGAGACCATGGAGGACTACGCGCTGCGCTACACCCCGCAGCGGTTTCGAAAATGGAGCGAGTGGCGCGTGGCCAACACGGCGTTTGGCGCGGCTTCCTTCCTCATTCTGGAAGCCGTGGGCGCCACGCTGCTGGTGCAGTACGGCTTTGTGAACGCCGCACTGGCCATCCTGTGCACCGGTTTGATCATCTTTCTCGCGGGCCTGCCCATCAGCGTGTATGCCGCGCGCTACGGGGTCGACATGGACCTGCTCACGCGGGGCGCGGGCTTTGGCTACATCGGCTCCACCATCACCTCGCTGATCTACGCCACCTTCACCTTCATCTTTTTCGCGCTCGAAGCCGCGGTGATGGCCTATGCGCTGGAGCTCGCGCTCGACATCCCGCCCGCCTGGGGTTACCTGATCTGCGCGGTGGTGGTCATCCCGCTGGTCACGCACGGGGTGTCGGTGATCAGCCGCTTTCAGGTCTGGACCCAGCCGTTGTGGCTGGTGATGATGGTGGTCCCTTTTGGGGCGGTGGCGGTCATGGCGCCCGAAACGTTCACCAACGTGGTGCGGTATGGGGGCGAATCCGGTGCGGGTGGGCAGTTTGATTGGCACTTGTTTGGTGCGGCGCTCACGGTGGGCATCGCGCTCATCACGCAGATGGGCGAGCAGGCCGACTATTTGCGCTTCATGCCCGCCAAGGAGCCGGGCAAGGGGCTGCGCTGGTGGGCCGGGGTGCTGGCGGGTGGTCCGGGCTGGGTGCTGCTGGGCGTGGTGAAGATGCTCGGCGGTGCCTTGCTGGCGTATCTGGCCATCAGCCACATGGTGTCGCCCGACCGTGCGGTGGACCCCAACCAGATGTACCTCGCGGCCTACGAGTACGTGTTCTCCGACTACGGCTGGGCGGTGGCCGCCACGGCCTTGTTCGTGGTGGTCTCGCAGCTCAAGATCAACGTGACCAACGCCTACGCCGGGTCGCTGGCCTGGAGCAACTTCTTCTCGCGCATCACCCACAGCCACCCGGGCCGCGTGGTGTGGGTGGTGTTCAACACCTTCATCGCCTTCATGCTGATGGAGATGAACGTGTTCCAGGCGCTGGGCCAGGTGCTCGGCGTCTACAGCAACATCGCCATCGCCTGGATCATGGCGGTGGTGGCAGACCTGGTGATCAACAAGCCGCTGGGCTGGTCGCCCAAGGGCATCGAGTTCAAGC
>NZ_JADMJO010000002.1 GCF_018780385.1 Hydrogenophaga sp.
GAGAGCCAGGTCGAGACCAAGACGCGCCACATCGAGGCGCAGCGCGCGCGGCTGGAGACCTTGTACGAGGTCAGTGCCTTCATGGCCCAGGCCGGCACCATCGAGGAGCTCTCGCGCGGTTTTTCCCAGCGCGTGCGCGCGGTGGTGAAGGCCGATGCGGTCGCGGTGCGCTGGAGCGACGAGGCCAGCCAGCGTTACCTCATGCTGGCCTCCGACTGCTTTCCCCAGGACATGGTGGAGGAAGAGCGCAGCCTGCTGGCCGGCGCGTGTGCCTGCGGCAACCTGCAGCCTGACGCGCGCACCCGTGTGATTCCCATCCGAAGCCATGACGACCTGGAGGTGCGCCATTGCGTGCGCGCTGGCTTCGAGACGCTGGTGAGCGTGCCGGTGCGCCTGCAGCAGCGGCTCATCGGTGAGATCAATCTCTTTTACCGGTCGCAGACCAGCCTGAGCGCGGGCGAAACCGAACTGCTCGATGCCCTGGCCAGCCACCTGGCCAATGCGCTGGAGGGTCTGCGGGCGTCGGCGCTGGAGCGCGAGGCGGCGGTGGGCGAGGAGCGCGCCCTGATTGCGCGTGAGCTGCACGACTCCATCGCGCAGTCGCTGGCCTTCCTGAAGATCCAGGTCCAGCTGCTGCGCAACGCGGCGCAGAAGGGCCAGGACGCGCGGGTGATGAGCACGCTCGACGAACTCGACGAAGGCCTGCGCGAAAGCATCAACGACGTGCGCGAACTGCTGGTGCACTTTCGCACCCGGACCAACACCGACGACATCGAACGCGCGCTGCAGGAGACGCTGCAGAAGTTCCAGCACCAGACCGGCCTGCCCGCCAGGCTGCATGTGGAAGGCCATGGCCTGCCCTTGCCGGCCGACGTGCAGGTCCAGGTGTTGCACGTGTTGCAGGAGGCGCTGTCCAACGTGCGCAAGCACGCCGGTGCCAGCCACGTTCAGCTCGACGTGATCAAGGGATCGCACTGGCTGTTTCGCGTGCGCGACGACGGCGCGGGCTTTGACGCGCTGGACGCACCCGACGAATCCCACGTGGGGCTGAAGATCATGGGCGAGCGCGCCGCGCTCATCGGCGCGCGGGTCGACGTGAGCTCCGAGCCCGGCCAGGGCACCACCGTCACCTTGACCCTGCCACCGCACCCGGTGGCGGCCACTTTCATCTCCGCACCCGCCACCGAGCACGCCGTTCCATGACCGACACCCTTGCCCGCCCGATCCAGTTGCTCGTGGTGGACGACCACTCCCTGTTCCGCCGCGGGCTGATGGCGCTGCTCTCGCAGGACCCGCGCTTCGAAGTGAGCTGCGAGGCCGGCGACGTGGGCGAGGCGCTGCGCTGCCTGGCGCGCCAGCGACCCGACGTGATCCTGCTCGACAACCACCTGCCGGGCGTGCTGGGGGTGGACGCCATCCCCGCGCTGCGCGAGGCCGCGCCGGGCAGCCGCGTGCTCATGCTCACGGTGAGCGAGAACGAGGCCGACCTGGTGGCCGCGCTCAAGGCCGGCGCCGACGGCTACCTGCTCAAGACGGTCGAGTCGCACCACCTGTGCGACGCCATCGTCAAGGTGATGGACGGCGAGTCGGTGGTCAGCCCCGAGATGACGACCAAGCTGGTGTCGGCGCTGCGCGCGCAGCCGCCCGCCCAGGGTGAGGCGCCCGGTGCACCGATGGCCACCGCGGGCGCTGAACTCGCTTCGCTCTCGGTGAGGGAACTCGAGATCCTGCACCTGATCGCACGCGGCGACAGCAACAAACACATCGCCCGCCAGCTCGACATCGCCGAGACCACGGTCAAGATCCACGTGCAACACATCCTGCGCAAACTCCACCTCACCTCGCGCGTGCAGGCGGCGGTGTTCGCCGCCCGTCACACCTAACCAGGAGACCCCAATGGCCCTGCACCACCTCGAATCGGGCGAAATCGCCAACCTGCGCCACCTGGGGGGCGACGCGCTGAGCACCCAGTCCACCGCCTTGTTCAAGTCCGAGCAGCTCGAGGTCATCCGGCTGATGCTGCCGCGGGGCCGCTCCATGCCGATGCACCAGGTCGCGGGCGAGATCACCGTGCAGTGCCTCGAAGGCGGCATCGATTTTGAAACACCCGAGGGCGTGCAGCGGCTGAAGGCCGGCCAGCTGCTGTTCCTGCGCGGTGGGGTGCCGCACAGCCTGCTTGCGGTGGAAGACGCCAGCGTGCTGGTCACCATCGTTCTGGGCATGGGGGATCGGCCCTGAGGCCTTGATCCAGATCAAGTGATGGCCACAAACCGGCCGTCCTAGTTCTTCCGGACGCACCGCGTCCCGCCACCATCGTTCTTCAGAGCCGCGCCCGGCGCCCGGGAGGCGGATAGCCATGAGCGCGCCCAGCGCCGACAGTCTTGCCATGCCCCGCGTGGAGAAAGACAACATGGCCTCTGAACTGAACAACGACAAAAAAGCCTGGTCCGTGCTGCTCGTCAGCACGCTGGCCTTCACCGTGTGCTTCATGGTCTGGATGATGTTCGGTGTCATCGGCATCCCGATCAAGAAGGCGCTGGACCTCAACTCCACCCAGTTCGGCCTGCTCATGGCCACGCCGGTGCTCACCGGCTCGCTGGTGCGCGTGCCGCTGGGCATCTGGACCGACCGCTTCGGCGGCCGCATCGTGATGGCCATCCTCATGGCCATCACCGTGCCGGCGATCTGGCTCATGAGCTACGCCACCGCGTACTGGCACTTCCTCACCATCGGCCTGTTCGTCGGTCTGGCGGGCGGTTCCTTCTCGGTCGGCACGCCCTATGTGGCGCGCTGGTTCCCCAAGCACCGCCAGGGCATGGCCATGGGCGTGTACGGCGCGGGCAACTCGGGCGCGGCGGTCAACAAGTTCGTCGCGCCGGTGCTGCTGGTGGCCTTCGGCTGGACCATGGTGCCGCAGGTGTACGCGGCCATCATGCTGGGCACGGTGGTGCTGTTCTGGCTGTTCAGCCACAGCGACCCCTCGCACCGGGTGCCGAGCAACGTGTCCTTCATGGACCAGCTCAAGGCGCTCAAGGACCCCAAGGTGCTCAAGTACTGCCAGTACTACAGCATCGTCTTCGGTGGCTACGTGGCGCT
>NZ_JADMJO010000154.1 GCF_018780385.1 Hydrogenophaga sp.
CCAGCCGCCGCCCCAAGGACGGCCGCTACGGCGAGAACCCCAACCGCCTGCAGCATTACTACCAATACCAGGTGGTCTTGAAGCCAGCGCCCAGCAACATCCTGGAGCTCTACCTCGGCAGCCTGGAAGCGCTGGGCTTCGACCTGAAGAAGAACGACATCCGCTTCGTGGAAGACGACTGGGAAAACCCCACGCTGGGCGCCTGGGGCCTGGGTTGGGAGGTGTGGTTGAACGGCATGGAGGTCACGCAGTTCACCTACTTCCAGCAGGTCGGCGGCATTGACTGCAAACCCATTACCGGCGAGATCACCTACGGTCTGGAGCGCCTGGCCATGTACCTGCAGGGCGTGGACAACGTCTACAACCTCAAGTGGACCGACACGCTGAGCTATGGCGACGTCTACCTGCAGAACGAAAAAGAGCAGTCGGCCTACAACTTCGAGCACAGCGACGCCGACTTCCTCTTCACCGCATTCACGGCGCACGAGAAGCAGGCCAAGCACCTGATGGAGCAGCAGCTCGCGCTGCCCGCCTACGAACAAGTGCTCAAGTGCGCGCACAGCTTCAACCTGCTGGACGCGCGCGGCGCCATCAGCGTGACCGAGCGCGCCGCCTACATCGGCCGCATCCGCAACCTCGCGCGCGGCGTGGCCCAGAGCTACTACGAAAGCCGCGAGCGCCTGGGCTTCCCCATGGCGCCTCGTGAGTGGGTGGACCAGATGACGAAGAAGGTTGCGTGAGCGCCCGGAGAAAGAACAAGAATGACTGCACAGAACCTGCTCGTCGAGCTGTTTGTTGAAGAGCTGCCACCCAAGGCATTGAAGAAGCTGGGCGACGCATTTGCCTCCGTGCTGGCCGACCAGCTCAAGGCCCAGGGCCTGGCGCCGACCGACGCGGTGGTGACGGCGTTCGCCTCGCCGCGACGCCTCGCTGCCCATGTCACCGGTGTGCTGGCTCGCGCAGCCGACAAGGCCGTGTCGCAAAAACTCATGCCGGTGAACGTGGGCCTGGATTCCAGCGGCCAGCCCACGCCGGCATTGCTCAAGCGCCTCAGTGCGCTCGGTGCCGATGCGTCGGCGGTGGCAGGCCTCAAGCGCGCGCCCGACGGCAAGGCCGAAGCGCTGTTTTATGAGAGCGTGGCGCCCGGGGCCGCACTGGCCGCGGGCCTGCAGAAGGCGTTGGACGAAGCGCTGGCCAAACTGCCCATTCCCAAGGTCATGAGCTACCAGCTGGAGACGGATTGCGAGCTGCCCGGCTGGACCAGCGTGAACTTCGTGCGGCCGGCCCACGGACTGGTGGCATTGCACGGCAGCGCCGTGGTGCCCGTGAAGGCATTGGGGCTGAAGGCGGGCAACACGACGCACGGCCACCGCTTTGAAGCGACCGTCTCGCCCGTGGTGCTCAAGGACGCCGATGGCTATGCGCTCACGCTGCTGGGCGATGGCGCGGTGATCGCCTCGTTTGCCGAGCGCAAGGCCGAGATCGTGCGTCAGCTGGGCGCAGCCGCTGCCAAGGTGGGCGGGGGCTGCAAGCCCATCGAAGACGACGCGCTGCTCGACGAAGTCACCGCATTGGTGGAGCGCCCCAACGTGCTGATCTGCGAGTTCGAGAACCAGTTTCTCGACGTGCCGCAGGAATGCCTGATCCTCACGATGAAGGCGAACCAGAAGTACTTTCCGATGCTCGATGCGCAGGGCAAGTTGACGAACAAGTTCCTCGTGGTCAGCAACATCAGCCCCACCGACGCGAGCGCGGTGATCGGCGGCAACGAGCGCGTGGTGCGCCCGCGCCTGGCCGACGCCAAGTTCTTCTTCGACCAGGACCGCAAGAAGACGCTGGCCTCGCGCGTCGAAGGCCTGGGCAAGGTGGTCTATCACAACAAGCTGGGCACGCAGGGCGAGCGCACGGAGCGGGTGCGCGCCATCGCGCGTGCCATCGGCCAACAGCTTGGTGGTGATGTGCTGGCGAAGAGCGCCGACACTGCCGCGCAGCTCGCCAAGACCGACCTGCTCACCGACATGGTGGGCGAGTTCCCCGAGCTGCAGGGCATCATGGGCGGCTACTACGCGCGCCACGACGGCATGACCGAAGACATCGCCTTCGCGATCGAAGACCACTACAAGCCGCGTTTCGCGGGCGACGAACTACCGCGCAACATGACGGGCGTGGTGGTGGCACTGGCCGACAAGCTGGAGACGCTGGTAGGCATGTTCGGCATCGGCAATCTGCCGACGGGCGATAAGGATCCGTTTGCGCTGCGCCGGCATGCGCTGGGTGTGGTCCGGATGCTGGTTGAGAAGGATCTTTCGGTGGAGTTGACGTGGTTGCTGTTCAACGCCGGAGATCCGTTTGGCGACAAGATCAACCGAGACCGTACTGCAGACGTCAACGCGCTCGCCGCCTTCATCTACGACCGCATTGCGGGCAGCCTGCGCGAGCAAGGCGGTACCGCGCAGGAGGTCGATGCCGTGCTTGCCTTGAAACCCCAGCGCCTGGGTGATGTGCCCAAGCGGCTCGCCGCCGTGCGCACCTTCGCCGCCCTGTCCGAAGCCCCAGCACTCGCTGCCGCCAACAAGCGCATCGGCAACATCCTCAAGAAATCCGAAGGCGAGGGTGCGGCAGTGCAGCAAGCATTGCTGGTCGAGGCCGCCGAGCAAGCGCTGTTCGCCGCCATGCAGGCCACCGTGCCCGACGCCAACGCGAAGTTCGAAGCCGGCGACTACACCGCCAGCCTGCAGGCGCTTGCCGCGCTGCGCGCCCCGGTCGACGCCTTCTTCGACGGCGTCATGGTCAACGCCGACGACCCCGCCCTCAAGGCCAACCGCCTGGGCCTCCTGCGGCAGTTGCACGACGCCATGAACCGCGTGGCCGACCTGTCTCGCCTCGCCACCTGAGATCACCATGAAACTCCTCATCCTCGACCGCGACGGCACGCTCAACCGCAGCCGCGACGACTACGTCGCCTCGCCGGACGAGTGGGAGGCGTTGCCCGGTGCGCTCGAAGCGGTGGCGCGGCTCAACCAGGGCGGCTGGCGTGTGGTGCTCGCCACCAACCAGTCCGGCATCGGGCGCGGCCTGTTCGACATGGCCTCGCTCAACGCCATCCACGCCAAGATGCACCGCCAGCTGGCGGTCGCGGGCGCTCGCGTGGAGGCCGTGTTCTTCTGCCCCCACGCACCCGACGAGGGCTGCAGCTGCCGCAAGCCGCTGCCGGGCCTGTTCAAGCAGATAGGGGATCGTTTCGGTGTGCCCCTGGCGACGGTTCCGGCGGCCGGCAATGCATTGCGACACACCCGCGCCGCCGCCGCCGCCGGCTGTCCTGCTCACCTGCTGCTCACCGGCCAGTCTGAGCACCTGCGCGGCCGTGTCGGTCTGGGCTCGGGCGGCGATCTCGCCGCGCTGGCACCCGACCTGCCGCCCGGTACCCACATACACGACGATCTCGGCGCGTTTGCCGACTGGCTGCTCGCGCAACCCACGACCTGAACGGTTTTCATGCTTCTCATCAATCTTCTGCGTTCGATCCTGCACACGCTGTTCATGGCGGTGACGGTGGTGCCTTGGGCGCTCGCGGTGCTCATCGCCGCCCCGTTCCTCAACAGCACACAGATCTACTGGATGTGCGCCGGCTGGCTCAAGCTGGCCGTCAACGGCGGCACGGTGATCCTGGGCATCAAGAACCACGTGATCGGGTTCGAGAACCTGCCCGTGGGCACCACCGCGCCCGCGGTGTTGCTGGTCAAGCACCAGTCCACCTGGGAAACCTTCTGCATGCCCGCGCT
Source organism: Hydrogenophaga sp. (assembly GCF_018780385.1). Taxonomy (GTDB): domain Bacteria; phylum Pseudomonadota; class Gammaproteobacteria; order Burkholderiales; family Burkholderiaceae_C; genus Hydrogenophaga. The sequence goes on from NZ_JADMJO010000154.1 coordinate 3,783, forward strand.
CATGCCGCACCCGCTGGCTTACGTGTTCAAGAAAGAGCTGCTGTACGTGCCGTTCTTCGGCTGGGCCATGGGCCGCATGGACATGATCCACATTGACCGAAGCAAGCGCGCCCAGGCTTTCAACAAGGTGGTCGAGCAAGGCCAGCGCCTGCTCAACCAGGGCACCTGGGTGATCATGTTTCCCGAGGGCACACGCATCCCTCGCGGCCAGAAGGGCAACTACAAAAGTGGTGGCACACGTCTGGCGGTGGAGACCGGCGCGCCGGTGATCCCGATTGCCGTGACCTCGGCCAAATGCTGGCCGCGCAAGGCCTTCATCAAGAAGCCCGGCACGGTGGAGTTCTCCATCGGCAAGCCGATTCCCAGCGCAGGCCGGGAACCCGACGAGCTGATGCGCGAAGTCGAGGCCTGGATCGAGGCGGAAATGCACCGTCTTGACCCCACGGCCTACCCCCAGGGCTGAGGCTGGCCATGCAGCGCTTCCTCCAGCTGGCGCTCGACTTCCTCGGCGGTCCCGATCCCGAGCCGCTGCGCCCGGCTCCCTCGCCACCGGTGGTGGCCGCTGCGCCGGCACTGCCGATGAACCAGGTGTTCCAGCCCGCGGCCTGGCATCACCCACGCGCCAACCGGATGCTGCGTCTGGGCTTGTGCGAAGTGGCTTACGAATTCAAACGCGGCAAGCGCCGCACCATCGGCCTGTCGGTGAGCCCGGACGGACTGAGCGTGAGTGCGCCGCGCTGGACACCGGTGGGCGAGGTCGAAGCCCTGCTGCACAACAAGTCGGCCTGGGTGCTGGAGAAGCTGCAGAACGCGCGCGAACGCGCTGGCGAGATGGCCCAGGCCCGCATCACGTGGGCCGAAGGCGCCGAGTTCGACTACCTGGGTGAACGTCTGCGCCTGGTGCTTGACCCGGCACACGGCTTCACGCAGGTGGGGGCGGTGTTCGAACCGGCGGCCGGCCTGGAATCCGTGGCCACACTGCGCCTGGGCGTTGCAGGCAACGCGAACGAAGCGCAGATCCGCGACGCCGCGCAGGCTTGGCTGATGAAGCAGGCCAAGGCGCTGTTTGCCCAGCGGCTGGACCACTTTGCGCCGCAGTTGGGGGTGCGCTACACCAAGCTGCGCCTGTCCAGCGCTGGTACACGCTGGGGCAGCGCCAGCGCCGACGGCACCATCCGCCTGAACTGGCGCCTGATCCACCTCAAGCTGGAGATGGTGGACTACGTGGTGGTGCACGAACTCAGCCACCTGCACCACATGGACCACAGCCCGCAGTTCTGGGACGTGGTGGCCAGCGTCATGCCCGACCATGCACAGCGGCGCAAGGCGCTGCGCAGCGCGGCCGTTCCCCTGGGCGAGTAGGGCGCCCGGAGAGTGGGTGCTTGCGACCGCGATTCCGTTAAGATCGCCGACTGACGTTGACGTAAACGTCAATTACAGGGCACGAACCCATGGCGACGATCACGACCTACACCATCAGCGACCTGGCGCGTGAGTTCGACCTCACCACCCGCGCCATCCGTTTCTACGAAGACATGGGGCTGCTGCAGCCGCAGCGTGAAGGCCCGGGCGGGCGCAACCGGGTCTACACCTCGCGCGACCGCACGCGCCTGAAGCTCACACTGCGCGCCAAGCGCCTGGGCTTGTCGCTGACCGAGGCCAAGGACATCATCGACATGTACGACAGCCCGCGCGACACCGGTCCGCAGCTGCGCAAGTTCCTCACCGTGCTGGCCGACCACCGCCGCCAGCTCGAAGAGCAGATGGCCGATCTGGTGGCCAACCTCGACGAGGTGAAGGTGCACGAAAAGGAAGCCCGCGCCCTGTTGGGCAAGGTGGAAAAGAAGGCTTGAGTCCGTCCATTGAAGGAGTTGCCATGTCCCTGATCGCCAATATCGTCGTTGCACTGGTTGCGTTGCTGCACCTCTACTTCCTTGTGCTCGAGATGTTCCTGTGGGACAAGCCGGCAGGCTTGCGTGCCTTTGGCCAGACGCCCGCATCGGCTGCGGCCACCAAGGTGCTGGCGGCCAACCAGGGCCTGTACAACGGTTTTCTCGCGGCCGGACTGCTGTGGGGTCTGTGGCTGGGCCCCGAAGGGTTTGGCGTGAAGGTGTTCTTCCTGCTGTGCGTGCTGGTGGCAGGCCTCTATGGCGCGGCCACCGCGAGTCGCAAGATCCTGTTCGTGCAGGCGCTGCCGGCGGCCGTGGGCCTGGTGCTGGTTTATCTGAGCCGCGCGGCCTGAAACGTCAGCCCGTGTCGGCGTCGTCGACGTTTCGCCACACCACCCTGCCTTGCCCGGCGTCATTGATGCGCGCCACCAACGCCGCAGCACGCGGCTCGGGCACGCGCAGCGTGACGTCCACCCCGTCACCGTGCTGCACCTCGGCCAGCGTGGCGCCGAAAGCGTCGAGCTCGCGCCGCAGCCAGCCTTCGAGCGCGTAAGGCAGCACGCAGCGCAGCAGCTGCCAGCGCATGACCGGCACCTTGTCCGCCGTCAGCAGCACCTGGGCCACGCTGTCGGTGTAAGCGCGCACCAGGCCGCCCGCGCCCAGCGGGGTGCCGCCGTAGTAGCGCACCACCGTGGCCAGCACACCTTCGAGATCCTGGTGGCGCAGCACCTCCAGCATCGGCCGTCCGGCCGTGCCGCCGGGCTCCCCGTCGTCGTTGGCCGCCGAGTGACCGCCTGCCATGAGCGCCCAGCACACGTGGGTGGCGCCGGGGTGTTTGGCGCGCAGCCCGGCCACACGCACCAGAGCGGCAGCGCGGTCGGCCACCGGCTCCACGCAGCCGATGAAGCGGCTTTTCTTGAGAGTCAGGTCGCTGTGGACGGGGGCGTTCAGGGTGAAAGGCATGGCCAGAAGAGCATAGCCCCGCCCATTGGTCCAGATGCTGGTCGGAAATTGACGTTTACGTAAACGTCAACGTAGAATCCAGGGTTTCACCCACGCACCGAGAACGCCGTGAACCTGCCCACCTTCGAGCCCCGCAACCCCGACTTTGAAGTCCGCGTGCGTGAAAGCTTTGCCCGCCAGGCCGCCATGCGCACGCTGGGCGCCACGCTCGCCGTGGTCAAGCCCGGGCGGGTGGAGATCACGCTGCCGTGGGCCGAGCCGTTGACCCAGCAACACGGCTTTCTGCACGCCGGCATGGTCGCCACCGGGCTCGATTCGGCCTGCGGTTACGCCGGGTTCTCACTGATGGCGTCGGACGCGGCGGTGCTCACGATCGAGTTCAAGATCAACCTGCTGGCACCCGCCCAGGGCCAGAGCTTCCGCATGGTCGGCATCGTCATCAAGCCCGGGCGCACCGTCACGGTGTGCGAGGGCCAGGCCTGGGCCATTGACGGCGGACGCGAAAAACTGGTGGCCACCATGGGCTGCACGCTCATGGCCGTGGTCGGCCGCGACAACATCCAGGGCTGATGCCCACCTTCCCATTTCATCGGAGACACAACCCATGACCAACCTGCCCGGCCTCAACTTCCAGCTCGGTGAAGACATCGATGCGCTGCGCGACGCGGTGCGCGATTTTGCGCAAGCCGAGATCGCACCGCGCGCGGCCGAGATCGACCAGAGCGACCAGTTCCCCATGGACCTGTGGCGCAAGATGGGTGACCTGGGTGTGCTGGGCATCACCGTGAGCGAGGAATACGGCGGCGCCAACATGGGCTACCTGGCCCACATGATCGCGATGGAAGAGATCTCGCGCGCTTCGGCCAGTGTGGGCCTCTCGTACGGTGCACACAGCAACCTGTGCGTGAACCAGATCAAGCGCAACGGCAGCGACGCGCAGCGCGCCAAATACCTGCCCAAGCTCATCAGCGGCGAACACGTGGGTGCACTCGCCATGAGCGAGCCGGGTGCCGGCTCCGACGTGATCAGCATGAAGCTCAAGGCCGAGGACAAGGGCGGTTACTACCTGCTCAACGGCAGCAAGATGTGGATCACCAACGGGCCTGATGCCGACACCATGGTGGTGTACGCCAAGTCGGAGCCCGAGATGGGCGCCAGGGGTGTGACGGCCTTCATCGTCGAGAAGGGCATGAAAGGCTTCAGCACCGCGCAGAAGCTCGACAAACTCGGCATGCGCGGCAGCCACACCGGCGAGATGGTGTTCATCAACGTGGAGGTGCCGGTCGAGAACATCCTGGGTGGCCTGAACAACGGCGCCAAGGTGCTCATGAGCGGGCTGGACTACGAGCGCGCCGTGCTCACCGGCGGGCCGCTGGGCATCATGCAGGCGGTCATGGACAACATCGTTCCCTACATCCACGACCGCAAGCAGTTCGGCCAGAGCATCGGTGAGTTCCAGCTGATCCAGGGCAAGGTCGCCGACATGTACACCGTGCTGCAGGCCGGTCGCTCGTTCGCCTACACGGTGGCAAAAAACCTCGACCTGCTCGGCGCCGAGCATGTGCGCCAGGTGCGCAAGGACTGTGCGTCCGTCATCCTGTGGTGTGCGGAAGAGGCCACCAAAATGGCCGGCAACGGCATCCAGATCTTCGGCGGCAACGGCTACATCAACGAATACCCGCTGGGGCGCCTGTGGCGCGACGCCAAGCTGTACGAGATCGGCGCCGGCACGAGCGAGATCCGCCGCATGCTGATCGGTCGTGAACTGTTTGCCGAGACCTGCTAACTTCGTTGTTTCCCAGCGCGAGCGCGCACCCTCGGCCGCACCGCCACCTCCTGAGAACATCGCATGACCTCGCACCTGAAAAACCTGTTTGACCACAACCGCGCGTGGGCCGCCGAGATGGTGGCGGCGCGCCCGACCTTTTTCACCGAACTGCTCAAGCAACAGAGCCCGCGCTACATGTGGATCGGCTGTTCCGACAGCCGCGTGCCAGCCAACCAGATCACCGGTCTGGCGCCCGGTGAGGTGTTCGTGCACCGCAACGTGGCCAACGTGGTCGTGCCGACCGACCTCAATTGCCTGTCGACCATCCAGTACGCGGTGGACGTGCTCAAGGTCGAGCACCTGATGGTGGTCGGCCACTACGGCTGTGGCGGTGTGCTGGCCGCGCTCAAGGACGTGCGCGTGGGTCTGGCCGACAACTGGTTGCGCCACATCAAGGACGTGCGCGACCGCCATGCCGGGCTGATCGACGGCCTGCCCGATCACCGCCGTGCCGACGCACTGTGTGAACTCAATGCGATCGAGCAGGTGATGAACGTGGCCCAGACCACGGTGGTGCAGGACGCCTGGACGCGTGGTCAGGCGCTCACGCTCCACGGCTGGGTGTATGGCCTGAGCGATGGCTTGCTCAAGGACCTGTTGATCACGGCCGAAGGCTCGCAGGGACTGGATGCCATCTACCGTGCGGCAGTGGATGGCGTGACGGCCCGGCATTTCGGCTGAACACCCGCGGCGCCATGCTTCCCCAGCGCCTCGACTCGACCCTGGCCTACGCCATCGCCAAGGCCATGATGGACGGCTTCAACCGGCACTACCGGCTGTTCCGCACCGAGTCGGCGCGTGCCAAACACCGCTTCGAGACGCGCGACTGGCTTGGCCAGCAACGCGCACAACGCGAGCGCATCGAGTTCTACGACCTGCGGGTCAAGGAATGCGTGATGCGGCTCATGAAGGAATTCGGCGCCGACGCGCAGCCGATGGATGTGTGGGAGCAGGTCAAGCTGCACTACATCGGACTGCTGGTGAACCACCACCAGCCCGAACTGGCCGAGACCTTCTTCAACTCGGTCACCACCAAGATTCTCCAGCGCGCCTATTTTCAGAACGACTTCATCTTCGTGCGCCCGGCCGTCTCCACCGAGTACATCGAAAACGTGGAGCCCAGCGCCCGGCCCACCTACCGCTGCTACTACCCCACCGCCGAGACCATGCAGGCCGAGGTGCTGCACATGCTCCAGGACTTCGACCTGCGCGTGCCGTTCGAGAACCTGGAGCGCGATGCTGAACTGGTGCTCGGGGCCATGAAGCGGCACTTCGACCATGTGAAGCTGCGCGCCAACTGCCAGTTCCAGGTGCTCTCGGGGCTGTTCTTCCGCAACAAGGGCGCGTACGTGGTTGGCAAGATCATCAACGGCTTCCAGGAGGTGCCGTTTGCGTTGCCCATCCTGCACAACACCGATGGAAAACTGGTGGTGGACGCTGCGCTCTTTGGCGAAGACGACCTGCTGATCCTGTTCAGCTTCGCGCGCGCCTACTTCATGGTCGACATGGAGATTCCGAGCGCCTATGTGCAGTTCTTGCGCGGCATGATGCCGCGCAAGCCGCGCGCCGAGTTCTACAACGCGCTCGGTCTGGCCAAGCAGGGCAAGACGCTGTTCTACCGCGACTTCCTTTTCCACATGCGGCACTCCACCGACAAGTTCCGCATTGCGCCCGGCATCAAGGGCATGGTCATGCTGGTGTTTGATCTGCCGAGTTTTCCGTTCGTGTTCAAGGTCATCAAGGACTTTTACCCACCGCAGAAGGACACCTCGCGCGAGCAGATCCGCGGCAAGTACCTGCTGGTCAAGCAGCACGACCGCGTGGGCCGCATGGCCGACACGCTGGAGTTCTCCGAGGTGGGTTTTCCGCGCGACCGCTTCACCGACGAGCTGATCGCCGAGATCCAGAAGTTCGCGCCCAGCCAGCTCGAGATCAGCGACCGCGACGGCGATGGTGACATCGAGGTGGTGCTCAAGCACTGCTATATCGAACGCCGCATGATCCCGCTCAACATCTACCTGCGGGAAGCGTTCGACGCGCTGCAGGCGCAGGCCGCCGACCCCACGGCCCTGGCGCAGCTCGAGCGCGCCGTGGTCGAGTACGGCAACGCCATCAAGGATCTGGTGGCCGCCAACATCTTCCCTGGCGACATGCTCTGGAAAAACTTCGGCATCACCCGCCATGGCAAGGTCGTGTTCTACGACTACGACGAGATCGAATACATCACCGACTGCAACTTTCGCCGCGTGCCCGAACCGCGCAACGCGGAGGATGAAATGTCGGGCGAGGTCTGGTACACGGTCGGCAAGCGCGACGTGTTCCCCGAGACCTTCGGCCCCTTCCTGCTCGGCAACGATGCCGTGCGCGAGGTCTTCATGAAGCACCACGCCGACCTGTTAGACGCCGCTTTCTGGCAGTCGCACAAGGAGCGCATCGCCGCCGGCCATGTGCACGACGTTTTTCCCTACGAGCGCGACCGGCGGTTCCTCGCCCACGCGCTTGCCTGACTCTTTCCCCCACCCTTTTCAAGGAGAACTTTCATGTCCCAAGACCCCATCGTCATCGTCGGTGCTGCCCGCACCCCCATGGGCTCGTTCCAGAGCGACTTCGCCAGCCTCTCGGCCCACGACCTGGGTGGTGCCGCCATCAAGGCGGCGGTTGAGCGCAGCGGCGTGGACCCCGAGAAAGTCGACGAGGTGCTGTTTGGCAACTGCCTGATGGCCGGCCAGGGCCAGGCGCCGGCGCGCCAGGCCGCGTTCAAGGGCGGGTTGCCGAAATCGGCCGGCGCGGTCACGCTCTCCAAGATGTGCGGCTCGGGCATGAAGGCCACCATGCTCGCGCACGACATGATCGCCGCCGGCAGCGCCACCGTGATGGTGGCTGGCGGCATGGAGAGCATGACCAACGCACCCTACCTGCTGCAGAAGGGCCGTGGCGGTTACCGCATGGGCCACGACAAGATCTTCGACCACATGATGCTCGACGGCCTGGAAGACGCCTACGAGGCCGGCCGCTCCATGGGCACATTTGGCGAAGACTGCGCGGCCAAGTACAGCTTCACCCGCGAGCAGCAGGACGCGTTCGCCATTGCCTCGGTCACGCGCGCCAAGGCGGCCACCGAGAGCGGTGCCTTCGCCGCGGAGATCACGCCCGTGACCGTGAAAGACCGCAGCGGCGAACGTGTGGTGTCCAACGACGAAGGCCCGGGCAAGGTCAAGCTCGACAAGATCCCGGGTCTCAAGCCTGCGTTCAAGAAGGACGGCACCATCACCGCCGCGTCCAGCTCATCCATCAACGACGGTGCCGCCGCGCTGGTGCTCATGCGGGCGTCCACCGCGCAGGCCCAGGGTCTGAAGCCGCTGGCGCGCATCGTCGGCCACACCACGCACGCCCAGGAACCCAACTGGTTTGCCACCGCCCCCGTGGGCGCCACGCAGAAGCTGCTGGCCAAGACCGGCTGGAGTGTGGCCGAGGTGGATCTGTGGGAAATCAACGAAGCTTTCGCCGTGGTGCCCATGGCGCTGATGACCGAGCTGAACATCCCGCACGAGAAGGTCAACGTCAACGGCGGCGCCTGCGCGCTGGGTCACCCCATCGGCGCCAGCGGCGCGCGCCTTCTGGTGACGCTGCTGCATGCGCTGCAGGCGCGCGGCGGCAAGAAGGGCGTGGCCACGCTGTGCATCGGCGGCGGCGAGGCCACCGCCATGGCGATTGAATTGGTATGACCCCCCGTTGCTTGCTCACTTCGTGTAGCCGCATACCCCCCAGGGGGCGATACCAGCGGCCCGGCCAAGCCGGTTCCGCGGTATCCCTGGCTTGCTTCCCCTCAGTCTGACAAAGTCTCCTCTCGAAAGCCCGGCCATGCTGAACCAAGACCAACTCATGATCCGCGACGCGGTGCGCAGCTTTGCCCAGGAGCAGCTCTGGCCGCACGCGGCGAAGTGGGACAAGGAACACCATTTCCCGACTGACGTGCACCAGGGCCTGGCCGAGCTCGGCGCTTACGGCATCTGTGTGCCCGAGGCGTTGGGCGGCGCGGGGCTGGACTATGTGACGCTGGCCGTGGTGCTGGAAGAAATTGCTGCCGGCGACGGCGGCACCAGCACGGCGATCTCGGTCACCAACTGTCCGGTCAACGCCATCCTGATGCGCTATGGCAGTGCTGCTCAGCAAGAGCAATGGCTGCGCCCGTTGGCCGCGGGCCAGATGCTCGGTGTGTTCTGCCTGACCGAACCACACGTGGGCTCGGACGCTTCGGCCCTGCGCACCACGGCGGTGAAGCAGGGTGACGAGTACGTCATCAACGGCGTCAAGCAGTTCATCACCAGCGGCAAGAACGGGCAGCTGGCGATCGTGATCGCGGTGACGGACAAGGGCGCCGGCAAGAAGGGCATGAGCGCCTTCGTCGTGCCCACCGCCACCCCGGGTTACGTGGTTGCGCGCCTCGAAGACAAGCTCGGCCAGCACAGCAGCGACACGGCTCAGATCAATTTCGACAACTGCCGCATCCCGGCAGAGAACCTGATCGGCACCGAGGGCGAGGGCTACAAGATCGCGCTCTCCGCGCTTGAGGGCGGACGCATCGGCATTGCGGCGCAAAGCATCGGCATGGCGCGCAGCGCGTTCGACTGCGCGTTGGCGTATTCAAAAGAGCGCGAGAGCTTCGGCCAACCCATCTTCAACCACCAGGCGGTGGGTTTTCGGCTGGCCGACATGGCCACGCAGATTGAAGCGGCGCGCGCGCTCACCCACCACGCCGCCGCCCTGCGCGACGCGGGCCAGCCGTGTTTGAAAGAGGCGGCCATGGCCAAGCTGTTCGCCAGCGAAATGGCCGAGGCTGTGTGCACTGCGGCCATTCAGGTGTTCGGCGGGTATGGCTATGTGAGCGACTTCCCGGTGGAGCGCATCTACCGGGATGTGCGGGTGTGCCAGATTTATGAAGGCACGTCGGACATTCAGAAGATCATCATCCAGCGTTCCTTGGCCTGAGTTCTTTGTGTTTGTCTCCGGTGCGTCCGGTCATCGGCGACCATGGCGCACGGCTCCGCGAATGTCCTCCGAGTCGGCTTCGCCGCCTCTCCCCCTTGATTTCGCTGCGCCGTGCCCCACGGCCGCCGATGACCTCGTTGGTATTCCGTCTGCAGACGCGCAAACATCACTTCAGGCTCGTGGGCGCGGTGTGTTCTGCGCAGCGGCATCAAGGAGGAGAGGCGGCGCAGCCGACTCGGGGGACAGCCGCGGAGCAGAGCACGCCGCGTCCGCGAGCCCGCGATGATGTAACGCGTGGGGGTAACATCCCGGCACCATGAACATCATCATCCTGGGCGCAGGCCGAGTCGGCGAGAGCGTCGCGGAGAGCCTGGTCTCCGAGCAAAACGACATCACCGTGATCGACATGGACCCGGCCCGCCTGCGCAGCCTGGAGGAGCGAATCGACCTGCGCGGCGTGGTGGGCAACGGCATCCAGCCATCGGTGTTGCGCGAAGCCGGCGCCAAGGACGCGGACATGGTGATCGCCTGCGCCGCCAACGACGAAACCAACCTGGTGGTGTGCAAGGTCGCGCACGACATCTTCAACGTGCCCAGCACCATCGCCCGGCTGCGTTCGCCCGAGTTCCTCGAAGGCGACGGCTTGCTCGGAAAGAGTGGTTTTGCGGTGGACCATGTGATCTGCCCCGAAGAGTCGGTCACGCGCTACATCCACCAACTCATCAGCTACCCCGAAGCCCTGCAGGTGCTGGAGTTCGCCGACGGCCGCGCCAGCCTGATTGCGATCCGTGCCACGCACGGCGGCTCGCTGGTGGGGCACACCATCGGTGAATTTCGCGAGCGCTTTCCGCACGCCGAGATGCGGGTGGTGGCGCTGTACCGACTCGACACCGAGATGGAAGCCACCAAGACCACCCGCATCCTGGCCGGCGACGAGGTGTTCGTGTTGGCCGACACGCAGAAGATCCGTTACGTGCTGGGCGCGATCCACAACATCGACAAGCCGGTGCGCCGCATCATGATTGCCGGCGGCGGCAAGGTCGGGCTGCGGCTGGCGCGCACGCTGGAAGGCCAGTGCCAGGTGAAGATCATCGAGCACGACCAGAAGCGCTGCGAATACCTGGCCAGTCAGGTGCCGTCGAGCATGCTGATCCTCAATGGCGACGGCGCCGACGAAGACCTGCTGCTCGAAGAGAGCGTGGGCGAGATGGACATGTTTCTGGCGCTCACCAGCGACGACGAGGACAACATCATGTCGGCCATGCTGGCCAAGCGCCTGGGCGCCGGGCGGGTGCTGGCGCTGATCAACCGCCGTGCCTACGCCGACATGATGCAGGGCAGCACCATCGACATCGCCATCTCCCCCTCGCAGACCGTCATTGGCGAGCTGCTCACGCACCTGCGCCGCGGTGACGTGGCGGCGGTGCACAGCCTGCGTCGGGGTGCGGCCGAGGCGCTCGAAGGCATTGCGCGCGGCGACGTGAAGACCAGCAAGCTGGTGGGCCGCCGCGTGGAAGAACTCAAGCTGCCCAAGGGCGTGCGCATCGGTGTCATCGTGCGCGGCGAGGGGAACAAGTCCGAGGTCCTGATGCCGCACCACGACACAGTGATCCAGGCCGATGACCGCATCGTCATGTTCATCCCGAACAAGCGCCTGGTGCGCGAGGTCGAGCGGCTGTTCCAGGTGGGCGCCACCTTCTTTGGTTAGGGTCTTCGTGTACAGCTTGCTGCCCGTCCTCTCGGTGTTCTCGCGCGTCTTGCTGGCGTTTGCACCGACCTTTCTGGTGCCGCTGGCCTGGGCGCTGTTTCTTGACGCACAGGGCCATGCCATGGTGTGGGCCGTGGGTTTCGTCATCACCATCCTCAGCGGTTTGTTGCTGTGGCAATGCACCAAACAGCACCGCCGCGAGCTCCAGACGCGCGACGGCTTCCTGCTGGTCAACGTGGTCTGGATGGTGCTGCCGGTGTATGCCGCCGTGCCACTGCTCTACACCGTGCCCGACATCGGCTGGACCAAGGCGTACTTCGAGGCCATGAGTGCGCTCACGGCCACCGGCGCCACAGCCCTCTCGGGCTTGGACGCGCTGCCGGTGTCGGTGAACGTGTGGCGGTGTTTCCTGCAACTGGTGGGCGGGCTGGGCATCATGCTGCTGGTGGTGGCGGTGCTGCCGCTGCTGGGCCTGGGCGGCGTGCAGCTGTACCGCGCCGAGACGCCGGGGCCCATGAAAGACACCAAATTCACCCCGCGTATTTCCGAGACCGCACGTGGCCTGTGGGGGGTGTACGTGATGTTTTCGGTGGCCTGCATGCTGGCCTACCGCTGGGCCGGTATGAGCTGGGCCGACGCCTTCATGCACATGTGCACCACCATGGGCCTGGGTGGTTTCTCGTCGCACGATGCCAGCTTCGGCCACTGGGATTCGCCGAAGATCGAGGCCGTGGCCACGGTCTTCATGGCGCTGGCCGGGGTGAGCTTCATGCGCTATTTCATCGTGTTGCGCCAGCGTTCGCTGCGCCCGCTCACGCACGACCGCGAGATCCGCACCTACGTCAGCGTGCTGGTGGTGTCCGTGATGCTGGTGGCCATCCTGCTGACGGCGCGGGGCGTGATAGGCAGTTTCCCCGAGGCGCTGCGCACCAGTGCATTTCATGTCGTGTCGGTGGCCACCACCACCGGCTACGCGTCGACCGACTACGCGCAGTGGCCGGTGTTTGCGCCGGTGCTGCTCATGTTTCTGGGCTGTTTTGTGTCGTGCGCGGGCTCCACGGGCGGTGGCATCAAGCTGGTGCGCATGGTGCTGCTGATCAAGCAGGCGCGGCGCGAGCTGGT
>NZ_JADMJO010000119.1 GCF_018780385.1 Hydrogenophaga sp.
TCGCCGAGTTCGGCATGAGTGGCCGTGGCATTGGAAAGATCGAGCGCCTCGCTCTCCTCGATCAAGGGGCAGACCCAGTACACCTGCCGGCCCTGCGCGAGCTGGCCGCGGATGCGTTCGACCACCTCGGCACGGCGGCTGTCGGCCACCACCTTGGTGACGATGGGTGTGCGGCCGGGCGGCAGTTCGTCGATGGTTGAGACGTCCAGGTCGGCGTAGTAGCTCATGGCGAGCGTTCTTGGAATGGGCGTGGCCGTCATCATCAGCAGGTGCGGCTCCTGGGTGAGGGCTTCGACAGGCTCAGCCCGAACGGACATCTGCTCAGCCCGAACGGGCATGAGCTCGACCCGAATGGAGGTCTCAGCCGGTCGAACCGCGTCCATTTCCGTTCGGGCTGAGCCTGTCGAAGCCCCCGCCAACACCTCCGTTCTCGCTGCGCCCATCTTGCTGCGCAGCGCCAACCGCTGCGCCACACCAAACCGATGCTGCTCGTCGATGATGGCCAGCGCCAGGTTCTTGAACACCACCTGGTCCTGGATGACAGCGTGCGTGCCCACCACCAACGCGGCCTCGCCGCTGGCGATCAGCGCGAGCATCTCGCCACGCTGTTTTTTCTTCTGGCTGCCGGTGAGCCAGGCCACACGTTTTCCCAGCGGCGCGAGCAAAGGTTCGAGCCAGCCGATGAGCTTGGCAAAGTGCTGCTCGGCCAGGATCTCGGTCGGCGCCATCAGCGCGCATTGCCAGCCCGCGTCGATGGCGATGGCGGCGGCCAGCGCGGCCACCACCGTCTTGCCCGAACCCACGTCGCCCTGCAGCAGGCGGTGCATGGGCACCTGGCGCATCAGGTCACGCGCGATCTCTTCACCCACGCGCCGCTGCGCGGTGGTGAGCGCGAATGGCAGCACGCCGAGCAGTTGTTCGTGCAGGCCACCCGGCGTGGCGCGCAACGCCGGCGCGCGCAGCTCGGCGCGCTCCTGCCTGGCGGTGAACTGCGAGAGCTGCTGCGCCAGCAGTTCCTCGGCCTTGAGGCGCTGCCAGGCCGGGTGGCTGCGGTCTTCGAGCGCGTCCAGCGACACGTCCGGTCCCGGGTGGTGCAGGTAGCGCAGCGCATCGCGCAGTGTCCAGGTGCCGCGCACCACGGCGTGCAGACCACCCAGCAGCGCGGGCGGCAGCGTCTCGCCGAGATCGGCGCGGTTCAGGCCACTGGCCACCGCCTTGCGCAGGTAGGCCTGGGGCAGTTGCGCGCTGGTGGGGTACACCGGCGTGAGCGCGTCGGGCAGTTCGCCGCCGGCCGCGTGAAACGCAGGGTGCACCATGGTCCAGCCCAGGAAGCCGCCGCGCAGCTCGCCCCGCACGCGCACGCGCTCGCCCACGGCCAACGTCTTCTGGTGCGCGGGGTAGAAGTTGAAAAAGCGCAACGTGCAGGTGTCGGTGCCGTCGTCCAGCGTCACCAACAGCTGGCGGCGCGGGCGCTGCGTGATCTCGCTGTGGGTGACCGTGCCCTCGATCTGCGCCAGCTGTCCGTCGCGCGCCTCGCGCAGCGTGATGATGCGGGTTTCGTCCTCGTAGCGCAGCGGCAGGTGCAGCGCCAGGTCGATGTCGCGCACCAGCCCGAGCCGGTGCAAGGCCTTCTGCGGGGCAGAGAGTGGCTTGCGGGCGGGGGTGGCATCGGGCATGGGACAATTCTGCCCGCTTCCCTTCACCCTCCCTTTTCACTTGGCACGGGCTTTGTCCAGCCCTCAAGCAGCATGACCTTTTCCACTTCTGAAGCCGTCGCGCGTTCCTTCACCGTCGCGGATTTTGATTTCCACCTCCCCACCGAGCTGATCGCCCAGCACCCCGCGCCCGAGCGCAGCGCCTCGCGCCTGCTCGACGGCAGCGGCCCCGCGCCGGTGGACCGCATCTTTCGTGACCTGCCAGAACTGCTGAAGGCCGGCGACCTGCTGGTGTTCAACGACACGCAGGTGGTCAAGGCGCGTCTCTTTGGCCAGAAGGCCAGCGGCGGCCAGCTGGAGATGTTGATCGAGCGCGTTCTGTTGCCGCATGAAGCCGGCGACGGCTCGGCGCACGAGGTGGTGGCCCACCTGCGCGTGAGCAAGAAGCCCCAACCCGGTGGCCGGTTGCACATGGCCGGAGGCCTGCGCGGCGGTGGCTTCGACGCGGTCTTCATCGGCCGCTGGCCCGACGAACAAGGCCAGCTGTTCCGCTTCCGGCTGCACGGCCCGGCGCAGGAGACGCCTTACGAGCTGATGGCACGCCACGGACACGTGCCGCTGCCGCCCTACATCACGCACACCGACGAGGCCGACGACGAGCGCCGCTACCAGACCGTGTTTGCCCGCGTGCCCGGCGCGGTGGCCGCACCCACGGCCGCGCTGCATTTCGACGAGGCGTTGCTCGCCGCACTCGATGCGCGCGGCGTGCGGCGCGCCAGCGTCACGCTGCACGTGGGCGCGGGCACCTTCGCGCCCATGAAGGCGGGCCGGATCGAAGACCACGTGATGCACCACGAGCGTTACGCCATTCCGCCCGCCACGTTGCAGGCGATGGCCGACTGCCGCGCGCGCGGCGGCCGCGTGGTGGCCGTGGGCACCACCACCGTGCGCACGCTGGAGAGCTGGGCACGCTCGGGCGAAACCGAGGGCGACACCAACATCTTCATCACGCCCGGCTTCGGCTTTCGCGTGGTGGACCTGATGGTCACCAACTTCCACCTGCCCCAGTCCACGCTGATGATGCTGGTCAGCGCCTTCGCGGGTTTCGACCACATCCGCGCGCTCTACGCCCACGCCATCGAACACCGCTACCGCTTCTTCAGCTATGGCGACGCCATGCTGCTTTCAAGGAACCCTGATGCTGCAGTTTGAAGTCCTCAAGACCGACCCCACCAGCCACGCGCGCCGCGCCCAGCTCACGCTGAACCACGGCGTGGTGCAGACGCCCATCTTCATGCCCGTGGGCACCTACGGCACCGTCAAGGGCGTGATGCCGCAAAGCCTGCACGACATGGGCGCGCAGATCATCCTGGGCAACACCTTCCA
>NZ_JADMJO010000062.1 GCF_018780385.1 Hydrogenophaga sp.
GGTCCACCAGCGACTGGTGCAGGTGCCAGCCGCTGGACATGATGTGCGGGAACGGTGGGCGGCACATGAAGGTGGCGTGGTAGCCCGCGCGACGCAGCGCCTGGCGCACGCCATTGCGGAACAGCACCATCTGGTCGGCGGCGGTGAGTGCGTCGGTGGCGTCGAACACCGCTTCCACCTGGCTCGGGCCGAGTTCGATTTCCAGCGATTGCAGCGGCAGGCCCAGCGCCTGAGCGGTGCGCTGCACGATGCGCAGCGGTTCGTCGGCCATGTCCATCATGGCCTCGGCCTGCAGGTAGTAGCCGGGGTGAATCATCTCCACCGTGGGCGGCAGGCCGGGCCACCCGGCGAGCTCGGGGTCGAGCTGAGGCCGGGTGTCGGTGATGCGGTAGATGTGAAACTCGACCTCCAGCCCGGTCTTCAGGCCATGGCCGGCCTCGCCCAGGCGTGCCAGCGCGGTCTGCAGCACGCGTCGTGTGTCCAGCGGCACGGCGGTGCCGTCGGCAAACCAGGGCTGGCAGCGCAGCCAGCCGGTGTGGGGCGCCCATGGCAGCTCGGTGAAGCTTTCGGGATCGGGCAGCAACATGAGGTTGGCCGCGCCGGCAAAGCCGGGCAGGTCGGTGGTGCCGCCGGGCTCGAACACTTTCCACGCGGTGCGATCGGCCGTGTCCTTGAGCATCAACGTGCCCACCATGCCCACGCCGTCCCGCAGTGCGCGCATGGCCGCGGTGGCGGTGAGGGTCTTGCCGCGCAGCATGCCGTGGGTGTCGCACCAGCCCATGCGCACGAGCTCGACGCCGCTGGTTTCGATGCGTTTGACCAGACGCACACAGGCGGCTTCGCGCGCGGCGGAGTGGATGCCGCAGCGTTCGGCGAAGTGGGTCATTTCACGCCCGCCGCTACTTTGGAGGGAGCGTGGCGCCACGGCGCGCCTTCACGCCTGGCGCGCACCGAGTCCTGCCACCAGTCTTGCCAGCCCTGCGCGGGCGCAATGCCGTCCACCGTGTCGGGGCCGCTGATCTGGATGTGCAGGGCAGGGTCGGCAATGCCGGGCGCAATGCCTCCTTGTTCCACCGTATCGATGGCCTGCTGCAGCATGCGCCGGTTCGCCATGATCACTTTGTCTGTTGTACCCAGGTGTTCGCGTGTGCGGTCCTGGATGGCGCCCATGCTCTCGCAGGCCCACTGGTCGTGCACGTTGATGTCGTCTTCGCCCATGCCCAGGTAGGTGCGCGTCTGCTGTTCTTCGGGGTTGAAGCCCCAGTTGTTGTGGCGACCGGTCTTTGGACGATAGTCGGGCAGGGTGACTGCGGCCAGGCGCGGGGCACGCATGGCTTCCTTGTCCACCGGGCCGGTGAAGCTGGTGAAGAAGGCGAACCAGTGGTTGTGCGTGTCGTCCACCGGCACATGCATCTGCGTGATGGTCATTGTCTCGGAGAGCGGGATCACAAAGGTTTGCGGAAACACGGCGTTGGTCACGCGCACATGGGTGAGTTCGTCCGTCATGGGGCGCAGCGCGGTGAGCTGCAGGCCGTGGGGTTTGGCCTCGAATGAAATCAATGGCTGGCCGAATTCGCGCATCACGCGCGTCATGGGCCAGCGCTCGCCGCCCACGTCACCGGCGCTGGCGCCGCGGAACTGTTTGCCGTAGCTGTCGTCCAGCGATGCGTCGTTGAAAAAACGGTGCAGATACGAGGCGTGTGCCGGATCGATGCCGACCTCGAAGGCTTGCAGCCAGTTGCAGTTCCACAGGCCCTTGAATGCGAAGGTGTGCGAGGCGGGCGCGGAGAAGCAGTCCAGGGCGGGGAAGGGCGGCGGGTTCTGGTCTTCAGGCCCGAACCAGCCGAACAGCACGCCGCTCTTTTCCACCAGCGGGTAGCTGCGCTGTTTGATGCGCGTGCACAGCGTGCTGCCCGCGGGCTCGGCGGGTGTCTCGATGCACTGGCCGGTGGTGTCGAACTTCCAGCCGTGGAACGGGCAGCGCAGGCCGTCGCCTTCATTGCGGCCAAAGGCGAGGTCGGCGCCGCGGTGTGGGCAGTCGCGGTCGAGCAGGCCGTAGCTGCCCTGTGCGTCGCGGAACAGCACGAAGTCCTGCCCGAGCACGCGCACGGGTTTGACCGCGCGCACGGCCATGTGCGGGTCCAGTGCGGGGTCGAATTCGTCCAGCAGCGCCACCGGCTGCCAGTAGCGGCGCAGCAGTTCTCCACCGGGGGTGCGGGGCCCGACCTGGGTCAGGCGCTGGTTGAGTTCGGCTTTCATGGAGGCTCCGGTCGGTGGTGTTTTAAACGGTATCCCGTTTTATTATTTCAGTGTACAGTTTGCGCCATGAGCCTGCAAGACACTGTTTTGATGCAACTGCGCGACCTGATCCTGAGCGGTCAGTTCGAGCCCGGGCAGCGCCTGGCCGAGCAGCAACTGGCCGAGCGGCTGGGCGCGTCACGCACCCCGGTGCGCGCTGCGCTGGTCACGCTGGAGCAAGAGGGCCTGGTCGAGGCCAACGACACCGGCAAGTACCTGGTGCGCCAGTTCACCGCGCAGGAAGTGCGCGACGCCATCGCGGTGCGTGGCCACCTCGAGGGCATGGCCGCGCGGCTCGTGGCCGAGCACGGATTGCCGCGCCAGCTGCAGGGACAGTTGCAGGCCTGCCTTATGGAGGGCGACCGGCTGCTGGCGGACAACCCGCTGACCATCGAGAGCTACGCAGCGTATGCGGTGATGAACGACCGATTCCACGCGCTGCTGCTCGAAGCCTGCGGCAACCGCGCCCTGCAGCGCGCCGTGGCGCTCAACGACAAGCTGCCATTTGCACCGGCCTCGGCCATGCTGCCCATGCAGGGCACGGTGGCGCTCGACCGCGACTGGATGCTCTACGCCCACCGCCAGCACCACATGCTGTTCGATGCGTTGCAACACGGCGAGGGCGCGCGCGCGCAGGCGCTGGCGGTGGAGCACACCGAGGTGGCGCAGATGAACATGCGCCTGGCGCTGGAGCGGCGCGCGGAGTCCGAGCGGGTCATGCCGGTCATGCGCTTGGTCGTGGGATGACGTCGCGCCCGGTGTATCGTGCCGGGCATGAACAACACCAACGGCCAGGGCACGCTGCTGTGCTTTGAAGACGAAGAAGGCATTGCCCGCGCCGCCGCCGAGGCGGCCGGGTACTCGCTGGCGGTGATCGAGCGCCACCGTTTCCCCGACGGAGAGATGCGTTTGCGCTTGCCCGCCGATTTGCCCGCGCGCGTCGTGCTCTGGCGCGGCCTGCAGCAACCCAATGAAAAGCTGGTGGAGGTCTTGCTGGCCGCCCAGACCGCGCGCACGCTGGGGGCCAGGCACCTCACGCTGGTCTCGCCGTACCTGGCCTACATGCGGCAGGACATCGCGTTCAACCCGGGCGAAGCGATCAGCCAGCGCATCGTGGGTGGTTTTCTGGCCGGCCTTTTCGACGCCATCATCACCATGGACCCGCACCTGCACCGGGTGGCCACGCTGCATGAAGCCATGCCGGTGAAGGATGCAATCGCGCTCAGCGGCGCGCCGCTGCTGGCGGACCACATCGCATCACAACGACGGCAGCCACTGCTGATGGGCCCGGATGAAGAAGCCATGCAGTGGGTGGCGCTGGCCGCCAAGCGCCACGGCTGGGACCATGCGGTGTGCCGCAAGACGCGCCATGGCGACCGCGACGTGGACATCGAGTTGCCCGGGTTGCCGGTGGCGGGCCGCGCCGTGGTGCTGATGGACGATGTGGCGAGCTCTGGCCACACGTTGGCGCGCGCGGCGGTGAAGCTGCGTGCCGCGGGCGCGGCCTCGGTGGACGTGGCGGTGACGCACGCGCTGTTTGCCCAGGGCGCGGTGCAACTGGTGCGCGGTTCGGGCGTGGGAGAAATCTGGAGCACCGACTGCATTTCGCATCCGTCAAATGCGGTGAGCATCGTCCCTGAGGTGGTGAGGTCATTGCAGGGGCTGGACATCGGGATCGGGTGAGCCACGCAGAATCAACGCCATCCCGAGCGGCCTGACAGCCGCTTTTCATTGGCGGCCGCCGGGCCGCGCGTCATCCTGCATCTGGAACCCTCACCATGGCCTCACTGTTCGAACCCATAACCGTCGGCACCCTGTCGCTCGCCAACCGCATCGTCATGGCGCCGCTAACGCGCAACCGCGCGCCCGACGCCGTGCCCACGCCGCTCATGGCCACCTATTACCAGCAGCGCGCCAGCGCCGGCCTGCTCATCACCGAAGCCACCGCCATCAGCCACCAGGGCCAGGGCTATGCCGATGTGCCCGGGCTGTACGCGCCCGAGCAGATTGAAGGCTGGAAGCGCGTGACCGCGGCCGTGCACGCCACCGGCGGCAAGATCGTGACCCAGCTCTGGCATGTGGGCCGTGTGTCGCACACCGAACTGCAGCCCGACGGCGGTGCACCGGTGGCGCCCTCGGCCATCGTGGCCAAGACCAAGACCGTGCTGCTCAAGGATGGCGCGCCTGTTTTCGTCGAGACCTCCGAGCCGCGTGCGCTGGACCTCGGCGAACTGCCCGGCATCGTGGAGGACTACCGCAAGGCAGCGCTGGCGGCCATCGAGGCTGGCTTTGACGGCGTGGAGATCCACGCGGCCAACGGCTACCTGATCGACCAGTTTCTGAAGACCGGCAGCAATCAGCGCACCGACGCTTACGGTGGCAGCATCGAGAACCGTGCCCGCCTGCTGGTGGAAGTGGTGCAGGCAGTCACCAGCGCCATCGGCGCGGGCCGCACCGGCATTCGCCTGTCGCCCGTGACCCCGGCCAACGACGTGATCGACGCCGATCCGCAGCCGCTGTTCACGCACGTGATGAACGAACTGGCGAAGCTCGACCTGGCCTATGTGCACTTCATCGAAGGCGCCACCGGTGGCCCACGGGTGCTGACCGACCGCCCGTTCGACTACGCCGCCCTGCGCGCGACCTACCATGCGGCCGGCGGCAAGGCGGCCTGGATGGTCAACAACGGCTATGACCTGCCGATGGCCGAGCAGGCGGTGCAAGACGGTGCCGATCTGGTGGCTTTCGGCAAGACCTACATCGCCAATCCCGACCTGGTGGCGCGCCTCCAGCAGGGCGGTCCGTTCAACCAACCCGACAACAAGACGTTCTACGGCGGTGGCGCCAAGGGTTACACCGACTACCCGGCACTGCAAGCTGCCTGAAGCCCGTAGTCACATTGCGCAGCCTGAAGAAGGGCCTGTTCACCAAAGGGTGCGCAGGCCCTTCCTGCGTTTGACGCCCGAGCCTGCCGTATCCTTGGTACCCATGAAGCTCTACAACTACTTCCGCTCCTCGGCCTCGTTTCGCGTGCGCATCGCGCTCGCGCTCAAGGGCATCCCCTATGAGTACGTGCCGGTGCACATCGCGCGTGGCGATCACAAGCTGCCGGCATTTGGCGACATCTCGGTCGAAGGTCTGGTGCCGGTTCTGGAACTGGATGACGGAACGCGGCTGACGCAGTCGATGGCCATCATCGAGTACCTCGACGAAGTGCAAGCCCAGCCGGCCCTGCTGCCGGCCGACGCGCTGGACCGCGCGCGGGTGCGGGCGCTGGCGCAGATCGTTGCCTGCGAGATCCACCCCATCAACAACCTGCGTGTGCTCAAGTACCTCACGAAGGAACTCAAGGTCGAGGAGGAACCCAAGAACACCTGGTACCGCCACTGGGTGCGCAGTGGGCTGGAGTCTTTCGAGCGTCAACTCGCGTTGCAGGCCCCCAGCACCTATTGCCATGGCGACACCCCCACCCTGGCCGACTGCTGTCTGGTGCCGCAGATCTTCAACGGCCAGCGTTTCAACGTCGACTTCTCGGGTCTGCCGCGCACCATGGCCGCGTTTGACGCCTGCATGAAGCACCCCGCGTTCCAGAAGGCGCAGCCCTCGGCCTGCCCGGACGCCGAAGCCTGATGTTGCCGGCTGCGGACGCCATCGTTCCCGACTGGCCCGCACCACCCGGTGTGCGGGCACTGTTCACCACGCGGGTGGGCGGCGTGTCGGTGGCGCCGTTCGACAGCTTCAACCTCGGCGACCACGTGCGCGACGAGCCGCTGGCCGTGGCGGGCAACCGCGAGCGGCTCGCGGCGCTCACCTCACCCGCGCGGCCGGTGTTTTTGCAGCAGGTGCATGGCACGCAGATCGTGCGGCTCATGCCCGACATGCTCGACGGTGCAGTGGCCGATGCCTGCATGGTTCAAGGCCCGGGCGTGGCCGCCACGATCATGGTGGCGGATTGCCTGCCGGTGCTGTTTGCGCACGCCTCGGGCACCGCGGTGGCCGCGGCGCACGCGGGCTGGCGCGGACTGGCCGACGGCGTGATCGAGGTCACCGCGCGCGCCTTGCACAATGCCGCGGGCGAGGGCGAAATCATCGCGTGGCTCGGTCCCTGCATCGGGCCGAAAGCGTTTGAAGTCGGCGCCGAGGTGTGCGAGGCATTTGTGACGCTCGACCACGAAGCCGCAGCGCATTTCTGGCCGCTCGGCAAGGGCAAGTTCCTGGCCGATCTGCAAGCCCTGGCACGCTTGCGGCTTCAGGCGGTGGGCATCACCAACGTGCACGGCAACGACGGATCGCCGCCGTGGTGCACCGTGACACAGACCTCACACTTCTTTTCGCACCGGCGCGACGCCACCATCCTCGGCAGCACCGGTCGCATGGCCGCCTGCATCTGGATCGATTGAGGGCGTCGCCTCAGGCTCGGCGTTGGCCGCCAGACGCGCCATCTGCGCCTGGTGTTCGGCGGCTTCGCGGGCCTTGATCTCCTTGCGCCGCGCGGGCGTCCTCATCAGGTAAACCACCAGTATCACGGGCAGCAGACCGTAAAGAAAAAAGGTCACAATGGCTCCGAGGACAGAGCCTGTGGTGTTGGTCGCCTCGGCCACCGACATCATCAGAACAACATACATCCAACCAATCACGACCAGGTACACAGCGATCCTTGCAGGCCGGGAAACCATGTCAGTCTGCTGGAAGCTGCCATGCAGATACTGGGGAAAACCCGGAACTTCTTCCCCAGCGCGGGGATGATAAGCCGCACACAAAGACACAGGAGACAGCATGACATCGGGCAAAACCCCACCCACCGACTGGCTGGAGACCGCCAACGCGTTCCAGCAAAACCTCATTCAGCAATGGACCCAGGTGGCAAAGGCCTTTCCGGGGGCGGCGGCAGGTGCCCAGCCTGGTGCGACCGACCCCTTCGCCGCTTTCAAGGCTTTCATGCCGCAAGCCGGCGCGGCCAATCCTTTCGGCATGGCCATGCCCACGGCCGGCGCGGCCTTCCCCGGCATGCCCGCGATGCCCATGATGCCTGCCATGCCCGGCATGGGTGACATGTTCAAGAACGCCTCGGGCCAGCAGGTGAGTTTTGACCCGGCAAAACTGCTCGAAATTCAGAACCAGTACCTGAAGGACGTGACCGGTTTGTGGAACCAGGGCCCCGCCGTCAAGCCAGAAGGCGATCGCCGTTTCGCCTCCGACGCCTGGGCCAGCAACCCGATGGCGGCGTTTTCCGCCGCCGCCTACCTGCTCAACGCGCGCACCCTCATGGCCTTGGCCGATGCGGTGCAGGGCGATGCCAAGACGCGCACCCGGGTGCGTTTCGCGGTGCAGCAGTGGATCGACGCCAGCGCGCCCAGCAACTTCCTGGCCTTCAACGCCGAAGCGCAAAAGAAAGCCATCGACACCCAGGGCGAGAGCATCGCCAAGGGCATGGCCAACCTGCTGCACGACATGAAGCAGGGCCATGTGTCCATGACGGACGAGAGCGTGTTCGAGGTAGGCAAGAACGTGGCCACGACCGAAGGCGCGGTGGTGTTCGAGAACGAGCTGTTCCAGTTGATCGAATACAAGGCGCTCACGGCCAAGGTGTACGAGCGGCCATTCCTGCTGGTACCGCCCTGCATCAACAAGTTCTACATCCTCGACCTGCAACCCGAGAACTCGCTGATCCGATATTGCGTGGAACAGGGCCACCGCACCTTCGTGGTGAGCTGGCGCAACCCCGACGATTCGCTGGCCAAGGCCACCTGGGACCAGTACATCGAAGACGCGGTGATCAAGGCCATTGGCGTCACGCAGGACATCACCGGTGCCGAGACCATCAACGCACTGGGCTTCTGCGTGGGCGGCACCATGCTGGGCACGGCGCTGGCGGTGCTGGCTGCGCGCGGCGAAGAGCCGGTGAATTGCGCTACCTTCCTCACCACGCTGCTCGATTTCACCGACACCGGCATCCTTGACGTGTTCATCGACGAGAACTTCGTCAAGTACCGCGAAATGCAGTTTGCCGACGGTGGTCTCATGCCCGGGCGCGACCTGGCCACCACCTTCAGTTTCCTGCGCCCGAACGACCTGGTGTGGAACTACGTGGTGGGCAACTACCTCAAGGGCGAGACGCCGCCGCCGTTCGACCTGCTGTACTGGAACTCCGACAGCACCAACCTGCCCGGCCCGTACTACACGCGTTACCTGCGCCAGATGTACCTGGAGAACAATCTCGTCAAGCCCGGCAAGATGACGGTGTGTGGCGAGAAGATCGACTTCCGCCAGGTCAAGCTGCCGGTTTACATCTATGGCTCGCGCGAGGACCACATCGTGCCCATCGGCGGTGCCTACGCGAGCACGCAGGTGTTCCCGGGCAAGAAGCGTTTCGTCATGGGCGCCTCGGGCCACATCGCCGGCGTGATCAACCCCGCGAGCAAGAAGAAGCGCAGCCACTGGATCGGCTCGGCCACCAAGTTTCCGAAGGACGTGAACGAGTGGATCACCAGCGCCGATGAACAACCGGGCAGCTGGTGGACCGACTGGGCCGCCTGGCTCAAGCCACAGGCTGGCAAGCAAATTGCTGCGCCCAAGACCTACGGCAAGGGGAAGAGCTACACCGCCATCGAGCCCGCACCTGGGCGCTATGTGAAAGCCAAGGCCTGAAGAAACCCCGTTCGGGCTGAGCCTGTCGAAGCCCTCGCCAACACCGTTGCAAACCCTTCGACAAGCTCAGGGTGAACGGACCAAATTGCAAACCAAAGAGGAAGACCCATGGAAGACATCGTCATCGTTTCAGCCGCCCGCACCGCCGTCGGCAAGTTTGGTGGCTCGCTCGCCAAGACCCCCGCCACCGAACTCGGCAGCATTGTCATCAAGGCGATGCTGGAGCGCACCGGCCTGCCCGCCGACGTGATCGGTGAAGTGATCATGGGCCAGGTGCTGGCCGCAGGCGTGGGCCAGAACCCGGCCCGCCAGGCCATGATGAAGGCCGGTGTGGCCAAGGAAACGCCGGCGCTGACCATCAACGCCGTGTGCGGCTCCGGCCTGAAGGCCGTGATGCTGGCCGCCCAGGCCGTGGCCTGGGGTGACAGCGAGATCGTGATCGCCGGTGGCCAGGAGAACATGAGCGCCTCGCCGCACGTGCTCAACGGCAGCCGCGACGGCCAGCGCATGGGCGACTGGAAGATGACCGACACCATGATCGTCGACGGCCTGTGGGATGTGTACAACCAGTACCACATGGGCATCACCGCCGAGAACGTGGCCAAGGCGCACAGCATCAGCCGCGACGCGCAGGACGCGCTCGCCCTGGGCAGCCAGCAGAAGGCCAGCGCGGCGCAAGACGCCGGCAAGTTCAAGGACGAGATCGTGGGCGTGAGCATTCCGCAGCGCAAGGGCGATCCGGTTGTGTTCGACGCCGACGAATTCATCAACAAGAAGACCAACGCCGAAGCGTTGGCCGGGCTGCGTCCCGCATTCGACAAGGCCGGCTCCGTGACGGCAGGCAACGCCTCGGGTCTGAACGACGGCGCTGCCGCCGTGATGGTGATGTCGGCGAAGAAGGCCGCTGCACTGGGCCTGAAGCCGTTGGCACGCATCGCTGCCTTCGGCACCAGCGGCCTGGACCCGGCCACCATGGGCATGGGCCCGGTGCCCGCTACCCAGAAGGCGCTGGCCCGCGCGGGCTGGAAAGCGTCAGACGTGGATCTGTTCGAACTCAACGAAGCCTTTGCCGCACAAGCCTGCGCGGTCAACAAGGCGCTGGACATCGACCCGGCGCGCGTGAACGTCAACGGCGGCGCGATCGCGATCGGTCACCCCATTGGTGCGTCCGGTTGCCGCATCCTGGTCACGCTGCTGCACGAGATGATTCGCCGCGACGCCAAAAAGGGCGTGGCTGCGTTGTGTATCGGTGGTGGCATGGGGGTTTCCCTCGCGGTCGAACGCTGATTTGCCGGTAGATTCAAAAACCTGTTGCCGGGCTTTGAGCGCCCTGCAACCCAACAAACACAAACCAGAGGAGTACACACAATGAGTCAAAAAGTAGCCTACGTCACCGGTGGCATGGGTGGCATCGGAACCGCCATCTGCCAGCGCATGCACAAGGAAGGCTTCAAGGTCATCGCCGGCTGCGGCCCCACGCGCGACTTCACCAAATGGCTGGACGAGCAAAAAGCGCTGGGCTTCACGTTCTACGCCTCGGTCGGCAACGTGGGCGAATGGGCATCCACCGTGGAAGCCTTCACCAAGACCAAGGCCGAGCACGGCACCATTGATGTACTGGTGAACAACGCCGGCATCACGCGCGACCGCATGTTCCTCAAGATGTCACGCGAAGACTGGGACGCCGTCATCGAGACCAACCTCAACTCCATGTTCAACGTGACCAAACAGGTCGTGGCCGACATGGTGGAAAAAGGCTGGGGCCGCATCATCAACATCTCGTCGGTCAACGGTGAAAAAGGCCAGGCTGGCCAGACCAACTACTCGGCCGCCAAAGCCGGCATGCACGGCTTCTCGATGGCGCTGGCGCAAGAGCTGGCCAACAAGGGCGTGACGGTCAACACCGTGAGCCCGGGCTACATCGGCACCGACATGGTCAAGGCGATCCGCCCCGACGTGCTGGAGAAGATTGTGGCCACCGTGCCCGTGAAGCGCCTGGGTGAACCCGGCGAGATCGCATCCATCATTGCCTGGTTGGCCAGCGAAGACGGTGGCTACGCCACTGGCGCAGACTTCTCCGTGAACGGCGGCCTCCACATGGGCTGAACGCGCCCGTGCAGGAGACAAACCCCGCTGCGGCGGGGTTTTTTGTGGGCGTTTGCTCGTGCTTTTCCGGTGACTCACATTCTTCGACTGCGTATACATTGCCAGCATGTACAAGCCGCTTCCCCTGGAGTCCCTGGCGCTCAACCAGCCCGTGCCCGTGAACATCTGGGACCCCAAGGGCGTGCTGTTGCTGCGCAAGGGCGAGCCCATCACGTCCGAGCAACACCGCGGCCACCTCATGCTGCATTCGCCCATGGTGCTGGCTGCCGACTGGCAAGCCGTGAGCTACAGCTACACCGCAGCGCTGGACCGCATGGTGCGCAGCAACGAGTCGCTCAGCCGCATCGCCGGGCTCGACGCCATGGCGCCGGTGCAGAACAAACCCGAGGTTCGCGACGATCTCACCTCGACAGAAGCCTGGCCGGACATTCACGCCGCGCTCACCACCTTGTTGCACCAGGGCGCCGAGGCCAGCCAGTTCATGGAGCGTCTGGACCGGTTGCAGGCGCGGACCGAAAAACTCTGGCGCGAGCACCCGGACGACAGCCTGCTGGTGTTGGTGCAACTGCTGTTCGATCCACGCATGCACTACAGCGCCACGCATGCGCTGCTCACGGCCGGCCTTTGCGCCTTGGTGGGGCCGTCGGCCGGTATGGCGGAATCCGATCAACTGACGCTGTTGCGCGCGGCCTTGACGATGAACATCGGCATGACCCGCGCCCACGACGACATGGCCCGCCAGGCGGGGCCGCTGTCGGAGCAGCAGCGCACGACCGTGCGAGAGCATCCGCAGCGCAGCGCAGACGTGTTGCGCCAGCTCGGCGTGAAAGATGCAACATGGCTGCAACTGGTTGAAGACCAGCACGAGCGCCCTGATGGCCAGGGCTACCCGGCAGGCAAGCGGGTCAGTGGAGCCCTACAGCATTTGCTGCAGATGGCCGATGTGTACGTCGCCTCCATCAGCCCACGCAAGAGCCGTGGCGGGCTGCTCTCGCAGCAGGTTGCGCGCGAGCTGTACCTGGGGCCTGACCTCACTCCCGATCCCCTGGGCGGGCTTTTCATCAAGAACATCGGTTTTTACCCACCCGGCAGCTATGTGCGCCTGGCCAGCGGTGAGGTCGCGGTGGTGGCGCGGCGCGGCGCCAAAGCCAACGCGCCAGCGGTGTTCGCCATCGTCGGCCGACAGGGCCTGCCGCTGGGCGAGCCCGCCTTGCGCGACACCACGGACCCCGCCTTTGAAGTCAAGGCGAGCCTGGCGCCCGGCGATGTGAAGGTGGTGGTGAGTGTGGCCAAACTGCTCGCCCGACTGTGAACGACAAGCCGTCGCGGTACAGTCTCGGGCTGTGCCCGTGAGCCATTCCCCCGATGATTGAAGACAGCCTCCACCCTCCCCAACCCAACCCATGGCGCCTCTCGGTGGCGCCGATGATGGACTGGACCGACCGGCACTGCCGTTACCTGCATCGGCTGCTGACCAGGCAGACCCTGCTCTACACCGAGATGGTGACCACCGGCGCGCTGGCGCATGGCAGTGTGCAGCGCCACCTGCGTTTCAACGCCGAAGAGCACCCCGTGGCCCTGCAGCTTGGCGGTAGCGACGCGGCCGAGCTGGCCATGGCCGCACGTCTGGGCGAAGAGTGGGGCTTTGATGAGATCAACCTCAACTGCGGCTGCCCCAGTGACCGCGTGCAGCGCGGTGCCTTCGGTGCCTGCCTCATGGCCGAGCCGCAAACCGTGGCCGATGGTGTGAAGGCCATGGTGGACGCGGTGTCGATCCCGGTCACGGTGAAACACCGCATCGGCATCGACCGCGTGGAGAGCTACGACTTCGTGCGCGACTTCGTCGGCACGGTGAGCGAAGCAGGCTGCAGCGTGTTCATGGTGCACGCGCGCAATGCCTGGCTGGACGGGCTCTCGCCCAAAGAAAACCGCGAAGTGCCGCCGCTGCGCTACGAGCTGGCTTACCGCCTCAAACGCGACTTCCCGACGCTCACCATCGGCATCAACGGCGGCATCACCACCAGCGCCCAGATTGCCGAGCACCTGCAGCACGTGGACGGCGTGATGGTGGGGCGTGAGGCGTACCACAACCCTTGGCAGCTCACCTCGTGGGACGAGACCTTTTTCGGCGCGGCACCGAGCACGCTCACGCGCGAAGCGGTGGAAGAGCAGATGGTGGCCTACATGGAGCGCGCGTTTGTGGAAGACGGCTGCCCCTGGTATGCGATTGCGCGCCACATGCTGGGCTTGCGCCACGGCCTGCGCGGCGCGCGGCGCTGGCGCCAGATCTGGAGCGACCACCGCCTGAAGCCGTTGCCCCCGCGCGAGGTCTGGGCCATGGCCCAGGAGAGCATTGAAGCCGAATCCCTGACGGCGCCCGCCTCGGTGGCCTGACGGTCGCTGAGGGCGCTCAGGCCGCGGCTTCCAGGCCGCTCTGGAAATGCTCACGCATGCGCTGCACGGCCAAAGATGCATTGCGCTGCGCCAGCGCCGCCACGATGGCGCGGTGCTCGGCGAGCGACTCTTCGATTCGACCGGTCTTGAGCAGCGAGTTGTGGCGGTTGAGTTTCATCACCTTGCGCAGGTCGGCCACCATCTGCTCGCGCCAGCGGTTGCGGGCCAGTTCCAGCACCCGCATGTGAAATTGCTCGTTGAGCGCGAAGAAGCGGTCGCGCTCGCCCACGGCCGCTTCCAGCGCGTCGTGCAAGGTTTGCAGCTCGACCAGTTCGGCATCGGTGGCCTGTTGCGCCACCACACCGGCCGCGTCGGATTCGAGCAAGGCGAGCAGGTGGTAGACGTCGGCCAGGTCTTTCTCGGACACTTCGGTCACGTAGGCGCCGCGCCGCACCTTCATCGTCACCAGGCCTTCCGCGGCCAGCACCTTGAGCGCTTCGCGCAGGGGCGTGCGGCTGATGCCGTATTCCTCGGCCAGCTTGAGTTCGTCGATCCAGCTGCCGGGCTCCAGCTCGCGCTTGAAGATGCGCTGGCGCAGCAGTTCGGCTACTTCTTCGTAGAGGGCGCGGGGTGCAAGGGACAGGGCGGACATGGGCAGGATTGTAAGTCGCAAGGAATATTCTGCATCAATAATTATGAATGATATAAAATCCAGCCCGTTCCGAGTCTTTCCAATCACTGCCCGCCATGAGCTCCAAAACGCCCGAATTCGCTCCCACCTCTCTTGAAGCCTGGGCCAAGGCTGCCCAGAAGTCGGCACCCGGTGGCGACCTCGGGGCGCTCGACTGGATGACGCCCGATGGCATCCGCGTCAAGCCGCTCTACACCGCCGAAGACACAGCGGGCCTGCAGCACACCAACACCTTGCCGGGCTTCGAGCCGTTCATTCGCGGGCCGCAGGCCACCATGTACGCGGTGCGGCCGTGGACGATCCGCCAGTACGCCGGGTTCTCGACCGCTGAGGAAAGCAACGCCTTCTACCGCAAGGCCCTGGCCGCGGGCGGGCAGGGCGTGTCGGTGGCGTTCGACCTCGCCACCCACCGGGGCTACGACAGCGACCACCCGCGCGTGACCGGCGACGTGGGCAAGGCCGGCGTGGCCATCGACAGCGTGGAAGACATGAAGGTGCTGTTCGACCAGATCCCGCTGGACAAGGTGTCGGTCTCCATGACCATGAACGGCGCGGTGCTGCCGGTGCTCGCGGGCTATGTGGTGGCGGCCGAAGAGCAGGGCGTGGGGCAAGACCAGTTGAGCGGAACGATCCAGAATGACATCCTGAAGGAGTTCATGGTTCGCAACACCTACATCTACCCGCCCGAGCCGTCGATGAAGATCATCGGCGACATCATCGAGTACACGGCCCAGCACATGCCGAAGTTCAACTCGATCAGCATCAGCGGGTACCACATGCAGGAAGCCGGCGCCAACCAGGCGCTGGAGCTGGCCTTCACGCTGGCCGATGGCCAGGAGTACGTGAAGACCGCGATCGCCAAGGGCATGGACGTGGACGAGTTCGCCGGTCGCCTGAGTTTCTTCTGGGCGATCGGCATGAACTTCTACCTGGAGATCGCCAAGATGCGCGCAGCGCGCCTGCTCTGGACGCGCATCATGAAAGGCTTCAACGCGAAGAACCCCAAGAGCCTGATGCTGCGCACCCACTGCCAGACCTCGGGCTGGAGCCTGACCGAGCAGGACCCGTACAACAACGTGGTGCGCACCACGGTGGAGGCCATGGCGGCGGTGTTCGGCGGCACGCAGAGCCTGCACACCAACAGCTTCGACGAAGCCATCGCGCTGCCCACCGAATTCAGCGCACGCATCGCGCGCAACACGCAGCTGATCATTCAGGAAGAGACGCACATCACCAACGTGGTCGACCCCTGGGCCGGCAGCTACATGATGGAAAGCCTCACGCAGGAGATGGCCGACAAGGCCTGGGCCATCATCGAAGAAGTGCAGGCCATGGGGGGCATGACCAAGGCGGTGGACAGCGGCTGGGCCAAGCTGAAGATCGAAGCGGCGGCTGCGGAAAAGCAGGCGCGCATCGACTCGGGCAAGGACGTGATCGTCGGCGTCAACAAGTACAAGCTCAAGACTGAAGATGCGATCGAATCGCGCGACATCGACAACGTGGCCGTGCGCGATGGGCAGATCGAGCGGCTCCAGAAGATCAAGGCCACGCGCGATGCGGCCCAGGTGCAGGTTGCGCTCGATGCGCTGACGGCCGCCGCCGAGAGTGGCGAGGGCAACCTGCTCGATCTGACCATCAAGGCGATGCGCCTGCGCGCCACGGTGGGCGAGGTGAGCGATGCGCTGGAAAAGGTTTTCGGGCGCCACCGCGCCGATACGCAAAAGGTGACCGGTGTGTATGCAGCTGCCTACGATTCTGCCGAGGGCTGGGACGCCCTCAAGACCGAGATCAACACGTTTGCCGATGAGCAGGGCCGCCG
>NZ_JADMJO010000079.1 GCF_018780385.1 Hydrogenophaga sp.
TCAGAGGAGCCGGAAATCTCTACTTCCGAGCGGTACTGAATCGGGTACAGGGTCAGGAGGAGCCGGAAATCTCTACTTCCGAGCGGTACTGAATCGGGTACAGGGTCACAACCACCACATCGGAAAAGTCGGTCCCTGGTTCGCTCTTCTCTCTACCGACAAGGAAGATGATGGCGGAAGCATGCTGCTTAGCCACGAGGGTACGAGTACCGCCGCTCTTGCCTTGACCCGCGAGAGCGATGCGCTTCTTGCACACTCCGTGACCGAGGTCCGCCTCGAAAATACCTTGCTCGATTTCCAAAGCGGCTTTGCATAGCAGTGCATCTGCAATCACCTTCTTCGCCCATCGGTCGAATGTCTTGGTTTTGAATACTCTCTTCTTGTGCATCGGTGTTGTCATAGTCTAGCACACAGTGCTACAGTTTTGGGGCCGAGTTGGTCCTGGCCAGTATAGGAAGCTCGCAGGTAGGCCTGAGCGTCGTCCCCATGGCGCACCGCTGATGGGCAAAGGCCGGGCGGGGCGCACCACCGCTTGAATACATACACATCTTGAATGCGTGGCTGTATGTGCGTACAGTCTTCTCATCGAACAAACGTTCAAGAAATGCAGCACATGACCAACACCCCCGACACGCGCCACCTGGCGGCCCTGCGGACCCACTGGAAGCGTCACAAGACCTTCCCGTCGATGGCCAAGCTCGCCGCCACGCTGGGCCTGTCGTCTTCGGGCTCGGTCTTCGCCGTCGTCGGGCGTCTCTCTGAGGCTGGATACCTGGAGCGCGTTGACGGGCGCGTTGCACCCACGCGCAAGTTCTTCAGCTACCCGGTGGTGGGCCGGGTCCGCGCCGGCCTCCCTCAGCTCGCGTCCCAAGAGACCTTCGAGGCCCTCAACATCGAGGACGTCCTGGTCCGCGACCCCAACCGCACTTCGTTCTGTCATGTGCGTGGCGACTCGATGCGCGATGCCGGCTTGCTCGATGGAGACGTGGTCGTCGTTGAAGCCAACGCACTGCCCAAGTCCGGCGACATCGTCGTCGCTGTGGTCGACGGCCAGACGACTGTCAAATACCTGCGCATGGACGCCAGTGGTGCCTGGCTCCTCGAGCCCGCCAACCCGGCGTACAGCGCCATCAAGCCCAACGACTCCCTGGAAATCCTGGGCGTGGTCGTGGGCTCCTTCAGAAGCTATCGGAGGTGACCCACTGAACACCTCCAGCACTGCGGCGTAAGCCGCCTTCTACCCCCACCAGTTCACGTGCCCGAAGTCGGGCGCGCGGACCTTCCTTTGCCCTCGATATGTGGCCACAGCGCCGCAGGGAGAAGTCTTGCCATGTCAGCCCCAACCTGGGTCCACGCACCCGTCCTTGAGCCTCCCGAGGTCTACCTCAGCGAGTGGAGCGCTTTTGTCAGTGGCTGGCCCGACGAGACGCATCCGCTCACCACCCACCTGGTGGGCTACCGCGCAGCGACAGGCAAATCACGCACGAGTTCTGCCGTGGTCCGTTTCGACATGCAACGACGCCGAGCGGTGACCAAGAGCCGCAAGGTCTATGAGCTGGTGGGGCCGCCCAACCGCGAGTCCGATGCCAGGTTCATGCGTATCCCGTGGCTGGTCATCAATGAATGCCGGTACGTGCGCGACGCCACGTCGGAATTTTTCAACAGCTGAACGCAAGAAAGAAGACCATGTTCATCATCACCCTCAGCGACACCCCCAATGAGCCCGGCCGCGTGCTTGGCGTACTCGGCCAGAGCGGCGAAGGCCCAGTCTGCGAATGCACGCTGGCCGTGCGCACCTTCGCGGGCAAATCCCGCACGCTGACCCTGCGCGACTACGCCCTAGGCGTCGAGCCGGTGTGCGCCCTGGTCGTGCGACTGCTGGCGCAGGTTCCGGCCGAGCAGCGTCCGGTCTCCGTGGGCAGCGTCAAGCATGCCAGCCTCAGCGTCTACCGAGGCCCCAGCATCCACGATTCCCGGCTGGTGGAGCACCTGGTAGCCCGGTGCAGCTCCGTGCTTCTGGATGTCGATGTCGCCGACGAGCTCGACGAGCGCTCCGCCACCCACATGGCTCGCGAGTACCGCTCAACCTTTGACCTGCTGGAGCACGCTGCGGCCACGCTGTGGTGGCCAGGTGAAGCCCCGCCGGCGCTGCGCCCGCTCACCGACGTACCGGTGCACGAAGGAGATGGCACTGGCTGGGTCTTGGAGCAAGACATTCCTGCATACGCCCGGCGGCGCTTGTTGCACCACCTCGGTGGTTTCAGGGGGCCCAACCCGTACGCCTACTTTGCGGACGACTGGCGCGAGTTCCTTGCCTCCCTCGGCGCGGCCCGCCTTGTGCGGCCGTGACTCCGGAATGCAAACGCCAAGGCCGGGAATGTATTTAGTAAATGTCAAAAGGATTTTCGCTTTCGCCACTTTGATGAAATACCCGCTGACCCGCTACTCCTAAATTCCATGCAAGTCCGAATCCGCCCCCTGCGCAAGCAGGGTGTCCTCATCACCCGCGAAGAGCTCTCGCGTCGCCCGCCGCACGTTGGACGCTTGCGCGTGGCCGAAGAGCGCGACCCTGCATTGGCGCGCCCGGTCCTGCGCGCCCAGTTGCTCGACAGCACCTCCGGCACCGAGACCGATGTGCTGCCGCAGCTCAACGATGCGCGGCTGCTGTGGGTGGACAAAGGAGAGATGCGGCTGCTCGGTACCGAGCGCCTGAAAGACGCCGAGTACGCCCAGACCTGGCTTGTGGAGCAGTCGCCATGCTGAAGGTGAGCATCCATGCAGGGCTACTGAACGAGCGAAAGCCCGAGAACGTGATGGCGTCGGTCGACATCGCGTATCAGAAGAAGGAGGCGCTGGCGGACTACTTGATTGCATCGACGGTGCGTCAGGAGGGCGAGCGCAAGCCGCAGGTGTTGACGAACTACCCGCGTTGGTCGGGAAGCCTTTGGGACCTCGCGGCGCGAGCCCTGGCACGGAGCATCTACGGCGAAGCCAAGGTGCCGCCCTCCGCCACGCCAGACAAGCGATGCGCCTACGCCACCCGGCTGTGCGCCGTCATCGAGCACCACACGAAGGATGAGCGGTCTCAGTTGCTCGGTCACGCAGAGCTGTGGCAGCAAGGCCCTGCACGCGGCGTCTACACCGTCGCGCTGGAAGAGGACATCCTGGGCAACCGTGAGGCCCGCTTCGAGTACGGTGCCAAGCGACTGGATGCGCTGGACCTCGTGATGCGAGGCCTGTGCTGGGCGCTGTTCCAGCAGGACACCCCGGGTCCGCGACCCCAGCTGATTCTGCCCACCTGCATCCGTGTGGCCGATGAGGACCGCTTCGACGTGGCGTCTCTGGCCGAGCCTGCACGCTCCGGTTTCGCGCGGTACCTGGCCGCCACACGTCCCACCGTGGCTCCAACCGAGTGGGCATCGGCCAAGGACTACGTGCAGTTCCTGATGGAGGCCTGAGGATGAGCGCTGCTGCCCCCGTCAACGACCCGAACATGCGCAAGCTGTTCCCCCTGCGCCAGCGCACCGGTACGGCGGCATTCCACCTGTCGCGCAACGCCGTGGGGATGGGCTTCGACGACCTGAACCTGCTCACGGAGCGCCAGGCCGTGATGCTGCTTGCCGATGCGCAATGGGGTTCGACAACCTACATGCCGTGCCCCCACTGCGGTACCTTGGACAAGCACTACTGGTCAGGCAAGGAGCGGCGATGGAAGTGCAAGTGCTGCGACAAGCGCTTCTCAGTCACGTCTGGCACACCGTACGCAGACCACAAGCTCCCGCTGACCAAGCTCATCAAGATGGTCTTCACGTGGATTAACGGCGCCAGCGGCAAACCAGCGCTGCAGCTGCGTCGCGACTGGAACGTGGCGTATCCGACCGCGTTCACGCTGGCGCACAAGCTCCGTGAGGGTTTGCTCCGTGGCTTCAACGTGGGCGTGCTCGCCGGCGTGCATGAGATGGATGGTGCCGACATGAACGGCCGTCGCTACCGGGAGAAGCGCAACCGCCCGCAAGGTGGCGGGGGTGGGCCAAAACCAACCGTGCCTGCGCACCTGCTCAAGCCCACGGTCGACCCGGAGACTGGCGAAATCATGGGGCCTCCCAAGCCACCGAAGTACGACAAGAAAGCACGCATGCCGCTGGACCGTCGGTTGCTTCTCGTCATCCGGCAGCGCAGCGTCTCAAAGGGCAAGGGCGCGGTGGCGACTCGCGTGGCGGTGGCGTTGAGTGAGTCGACCGCCACCGTGACGACGATGGCATCTCGTTTCGCTTCATCGGAGTCCGCAATCATGTCGGACGAGGACCCTTCGTATGCGTCGTTCTTCAAGCTGTTCGCAGAGCACAGGACGGTGAACCACAGCAAGGCCTTCAGCATGCCGGGTGGCGTGAGCAACAACCAGGCGGAGAGCTTCAACTGGCGGATGCGGCGCCTGGTCGAAGGCATCTATCTCGGCCCCTCGAACAAATACCTGGCCGACTACGCGGCCGAGGCTGCCTGGCGAGAGGACACGCGCAGGCTTTCCACGGGCAAAAAGCTTCGGCACATCCTGGGCGTGACGCTGCGAGTGGGGTTGTCGGAATGGTGGCGGGGATACACGCACGGCCACCACCGTGATGTCGAGCTGCTCGTTGAGGGCGAGCAGACGGCGAAGACGCGCGGTCGCAAGAAGGGGTGGAAGCCCAAGCCGCCTCGCTAGCGGGTACGGCAGCCACTACTCAAGGGGAACATGAAATGGTATCGAACTCGTCTACGCCATACGTGCCTGCATCAAAGCCTCGCAGTGCTGACGTCGTGCTGTACCTGGACCTGGATGGCGTCGTCCACCACGAAGCCGTGCTGTGGGACCCGCGACGGGGTATCTCGATGAGCCCAGTCATCGCGCCTGGCCGTGTGCTATTTGAATGGGTGCACTACCTCGAAGATGCGCTGGCTCCGTACCCGGCCGTTGCGCTTGTTCTAAGCAGCACGTGGTGCGTGCGGCCCGGCTACGCGAAGACGCTCAAACGGTTTCCTGGAGGCCTGCGGTCAAGGTTCATCGGTGGCACTTTCCACCGACGTGTGCATGGCGCAGACCCGTGGAACCACGCCGACTTTCAAGGGTCAGCGCGAGGCCTGCAGATTTGGGCGGACGTACAGCGGCGCAAGCCGCGCGCGTGGCTCGCGCTGGACGATGACCTCGACGGATGGCCAGAGTGGGCGCGAGACAACCTGGTGGCGTGCGACGGCCGGACGGGGTTGTCTGATACGAAGGTGCGCGCGGAGCTGTCCGAAAAACTTGGGCGCTGCGTGAAGGCGGTGGGCGGCGCGCAGCGATAGATGACGGAACGCACGTCAATAATCTAGGCGTCGAGCTCTTCATTGAAGTAGAGCAGGCGCTGGAAAGGTCGCCTGGCAACAAGAAGGGGTGGGAGGTGAAGCTGCAGAGGTAGTGTTGAAGCAGCGGCGCGGATGAGTCTTCGCTATACGAGAAAGGACGCTTTCAACACAACTTCACAATTTCTATGCTTTCAAAACTCAGCTCAATCCGATTCAACCCTCCTGTGAACGGAAAGGAAAACCTCGTGCCCGTGGTTATAGGGCTCACCTTGATGGCGTTCGTCATCCTGGGGCTCACGAGCTACGCAGCGCCAGACCTATTTAGTGCATCTGTCTCAACGGCAGACAGGGATGTTCGCCTTGGTTTAGCGCAGTTCACTGTCTTCACCTTCCTGTCGCAATTCGTCTTTGCCGCAGTTCTCGGATATGCAGCAGGAGCTCACGCCCCGGGAACAGTGAACGTCCTCAATCCAACTGGCAGCCTTGCCTTCGTCGGTTGGTTTGGATTCGGTTTCGCTGGAGGACTCTGGCTTCTTTCGTATGCCATCAGTTGTATGTTGCACATGATGCATGAGGACTGGCAGCCGCACCTCTCCGTGCTCAAGGCGGCACAAAACGACATGCAACGTGTTTTGCCCTGGATTTTCACCTCGGTTCCTTTTGCGGCTGCAATAGGCATCTTGACCGGACGATTCCAAAAAGACGTCGATTGATTCTTGGGCTTGCATTTCTGCAAGCCCATTTTTCGACCAGTTGAACCAGTTCTAGATGGTCGAGCGCCGCTTTTTGCGCTGAACCGGTGCATGGGTGCCGACTGCGCCTGGGTCCAGCTCCGGGTCAAACTGCCGAATCGTCTCGCACAGCGCCGCGCGCTCAGCCTCGAGTTGATGTATGCGGTCGGCAACCTGGGCCTTCTCTTCGTCAGTCAGTTCCCGAGGGCGACGGCGCCGCCCGTTCACAACCGACTCCGACACAGCCTCCGACCCCAGCTGCAGCCGCGCTAGCTCTTGGTTCACCGTGGACAGGCTCGTTGCCAGGTAAGTCAACGTCGTTTGCTTGCGGTAGCGCGTCCTGATGAGTGCCATCAGACAGACTCCGACACGCCTGCGTCCTGTGCAGATTGCGCAAGCTCGTGAAGAGCGCCCAGGCTCACTGCGTTGCGATTCACGAGGCCCCAGACGGCGAGCCCGTTGGACTTCAACCCGATTTGCCCCAGCCGCTCGAGCTTGCCAGCTTGGCGCAGATGCTTCAGCCTGCGCAGGACGCTGTCACGAATGCCGCGCATGTCTCGTAGTGAGAAGTCCTTTGAGAAGCTGGAGCTCGCCATAACTCTGTCGATAAACTCATTGGTGGTGACCCCCTTTGGATAAGCCTCTTCAAGGGTGGCCATGAGCAGCTTGGAAAGGCTGCCCCGCTTGCCGTAGCGCTCCCACGGGCGAATCGTGATGGGTGGGTCGGAGCCTTCGGGGAGCCGGACCTTCGAGGCGACCAGCTCTATGGATGCAATCCTTTTCTCGAGATTGGTCTCCTTTTGCCGCAAGGTCTCCAGGCGCTCGCGGACGCTCTCAAGCTGGCCTCGCAGAGCGGCCAATTCGTTTACGAGCCACTTGGCCTCTGGCGAGGCGCGACGGCGGACGCGGACGTAGTCGGCGCTCATGGTCGCGCGCCATCGACGTGGTACCGGCGTCGGGGGGCGTGGTCGGGAAAATTGTGGGACATGAGGCACTCCAAAGGGGACGGTACCCCAGTGAAGCGACCGCAGTAGCCCAAAAGCCAAGCGAAAAGGCCCCGAAGGGCCTTGTTAGTAACCGCTTAGGGCCATCAGCTTGATAACACCCTTTGGGGTGCCAGCTTCCCTATGCGCCGATGTCCTACACCGCCGATGCCAGGATGCGGCTAAGGTCGGGCCTGTTACCAGAAACCCCCACGGAGATCCACATGGACAACATCTACGAAGCCCTGAGGGAGAGTCACGAGGTGCAGCGCAAACTGTGCCGGCAACTGGTTCGCATCAAACTGGAAGACCCGCGCGCAAAGGACGCTTTCAAGGCACTGCGCATCGAACTGGCAGCTCATGCAGCCGCGGAAGAGCGGTTCCTGTATGCCCCCATCCTGCTGGATGACCTGGGCCTCAAGCCATCGCGGCACGCCTTGTCCGAACACCATGAGATTGACGAGTGCGTCGAAGCGTTGGGCGAAGCGCACGACGACCCGAAGGCTTGGCCCGAGCTTGCCAAAAAGCTGTCGCACGAGGTGCACCACCACCTCAAGGAAGAGGAGACCAAGTTCTTCCAGCTGTCGGGGAAAATCCTGAGCGATGCGCAAAAGAGCAGCTTGGCCGGCAAGTACCGGCGAGATCTGAAGCGCATGCGGACCGTGGTGGCGGGATGACGGTGATCACATGAGGCGCAGAAATGAAAAACGGGCCGTGAGGCCCGTTTTTGCTTGATCCCTGGCGGGAGGGCGTCGTTCACATCGTGCCCTGCAGCTCCCGGAAATACTCAGTTTTTAACCTGTCAGTTTTTGAAATACCACCAAGAATACCACCAGCTGATCGGGACTGAGTTCTTGCTGAAGGTCACACCTTTCTCGACCATCAGTGCCCAGCTGATGGGAGCCGATTTGGTCACAGCGTGTTGCGATCACACGTCAGGGTGGCAGGCCTTTAACAGCCGTTTGCGCACATGAAGGCCGTAGGTCCATTTCACGGTGTGCGTGGGCAGCGGTGGTCGTCTTCGAGTTGATGTCGAACAGGTGTAGTACGCAAGCGCCCCCACTGGTTAAATTGTGCTGCTGAATCAACAGACCGGGTTCTCCAGGCCCCAGGATGATGGTGGGCGGCATGCCTAAGCAGCGGTGTGAGTGCCGCGGCGTCAGTGGAGTAGCTGACGATAGCCGCTACCGTGAACGCGGCATCTCCGGCTTTCATGTCACTGGAACCCCGGCTGTACAACCGACCATCGACGATATGTCCGCCAAAGGGGTCGTGACTCCATGGCTTAGAGCCCAACGGCACCACGTCAACGTGGCCTGTAAAGCACAACAGCGCCTTGTCGGTGCGGCCGCCGATTCGAGCCACCAAGGTCTTTCTTCCTGGCGCGAACTCCACATGCCTGCAGTTGAAACCTGCACTGCTAAACGGATCGCTCAATGGTTCGAAGCATTTTTCTTCCAGCCCGGCTGGAGTGATGGTTTTGATGCGCACAAGCGCCTGAGCCAATTCCACAGAACCTAGGACGGACGGAACGTGAGTTTGACTTGTGATGTTTTAAGCGGAGTGGACTGCAGCGTTAGCCAACAACGCGGGATGCCGGCGGTTTCAGCAGCATTTGCTTGAACGACTCTGGCAAGGCAGTAGATTGACCGAGGCGCTTGGGCATACCTTGGACAAAGGGCAGTAATTGCTGCTTGGCCACTTCGAAAACACGACGCAGTTCAGTGACAGGTTCGCAATGCTCGTCTACCCACTGCACAAACAGCCCGAATGTAAGGCAGCAAACTCTTCAAACCTTCACGACGCAAAAACTTGCTCTCCCCGGGCGGACCATGTAAGCACTTTGAGTGGCCGCCGGGGCTGTTCCTCATCAAGGGAGTGCAGGACGTTGCTGTTGACCTGCACACAGGTCGGGTACGTGTGGCTTCTGCATCAAATGTTGCACCTTCTCACTTGATCGAGGCGCTGGCTGCGAGGCGATACGACAGCTCAGTGGTGACTCGCGCCGGCCCCTCAGCGTTGAAAGACGACTCGTCAACTCAGGAATGATGGTGTCGGTCAGTCACGAGGAAATGCCGACCACAGTGGCAGCTCGACTCCCATGATCTTCCGGTTTTGCGGAGTTCGTGCCAGCGTAATTGACGAGCTGTTGCTCGCGCCTTGTTGGATGGAACTTGCGCTTTTCGTGTGTTGCGTCAACAAGCTGCGTCGAAAGGCGTGATCTTCATGCAGCGTCACTATCACCAAGCCAACCGCAATAGCCCCTGCTTTGTGGAGGGCAGTAACCCCAGCTCTTTGGAAACAGCTCTCTGCGCGCTGCGGCGGTGATGGCGGCTACAGCAGGGTTAGAAATGCGCCGTTCGATAGAAATCGCGTGGTACTCTTCCATGAGTTCGTGGGTTGTGCCCAATCGCGCCACTTGGTATTGGTTTTCGATCTCGGACGCCAGGATAGCGGGACCTGCGAACACACCAAAGCCTTGACGCCCGAATGTCTTGGTCAGGGCACCATCGTCGAACTCTGCAACGATCCGAGATACCACGCCCATGTCGCCAAGCCACGCATCAATGCGGGGACGCAGCACAGAGTCAGCGTTCGGCATTAGCCAGTGCAGATTGCCCAGGCACTCTGAAAACCGCGAGCGAGCCTGACGCAATGTCAGCCCTTCACGTTGGAGCAGTTGGGGCGACACAAAAAAGCTGATCTGTCTTGTCCACAAGGTGTGTGAACGCCTTAACGCTCAGGCTAACCGGCATTGGAACGTCGGACACCACCAAGTCGAGCCGGTGGACTGCCAGCTCGGCCAGCAGTGCGGTTAGCTACCCGCACGTTGCGATCACTCATGGCTGTGCCCATGTCCGCCATTTTCGCGTGAGCCGAGCTTTTCGCATCCGGCGAGTGTGGCCAGGAAGCAGACCATCAGAAAGGCGCTGACAACAGTTTTGAGAGTTTTCATGTTGGTATTGAGCTGAGAAGATTTTCAGAGGGCATGTGTGCAACGGGCGCCGCAACGGTGGTCACAGCACCCTTCGTTCACATCATTTTTTTGATGTCGGTGTAGTCACCACGGGTGCGCAGGATCACCTTCACATTGGCTTGGCCCCGGTTACGCCAGTACCAGCCGTGATTGCCAGTGAACGCGGCTTCCAGCACGCCTGAGTCAGAGGAAACCGTACGGCCCTTTTCGTAACTGATCGACCTGCCCGGTGCATCACCGTGGGTGTCGAAGTTGACCTCACCGCCCTCGACCACCCACGAGTATTGGACCTTCGCGCCTTCAACCATCTTGAGCTTGATTTCCGTGCCTTCGCCCGGCGTCAGGGTGACGGGCATCTCGTCGCGCCACTCAATCTCGGGCGCGGCGGCAACGGCAACGGGTCCTGGTGCGGTTGCTGGAGTTGAAGGCTGAGCAGCGTTGGCAGTTGCCATGCCTGCGGCGGCCATCCCATCTGCCTGCACGGGAGCAGCAGGGGCCGCTGCAGCATCGGCCGCGGCCTCTGCCGCCAGCTGTTGCTTGATCTCGCCCATGTCGGTCATGCGCAAGACCCGGCCGATGCCGGTGGGGTCAATGCCGTATTCGGCCGGCAGCACGACGGCCACCAGGAGGACCACGGCCGAGACGGCGGCGAGGATGGTGGAGCGCAAGAGCTGTTTGGAAGAGGGCAGCTCGGCGCGGGTGGGGAAATCGCTGTTGTACATGTTGAAGGTTCCTTGGGTGTTCACGACACGAAGTAGCCGGTGAGCTGCATGCCCACCAGAATGAAGCCCGCGCTCATCATGGCGACGTTGGCGGTGTAGGCGTGGCGGATGAAACTGGACGTGCGACGCCAGTAGCTCATGCCGATGAGGATGACCGTCAGGGCCAGCAGTTGACCGATTTCCACACCCACGTTGAAGGCGAGAAGGTTGGGCACCAGGCCGTCGGGTGAGATCTCGTACTCAATGATCTTGGTGGCCAGACCAAAACCGTGGAACAGCCCAAACACCAGCGTTGCAACCTTGGTGTTGGGCTGGAACCCCAGCCAGCGCTGGAAAGCGCCGATGTTGTCCAACGCCTTGTAGAAGACGGAAAGACCGATGATCGCGTCGATCAGGTAGCTGTTGATCCCGACGTTGAAGTACACGCCCAGGATCATGGTGGTGGAGTGACCCAGCGCGAACAAGCTCACATAGATGCCGATGTGCTTGATGCGGTAGAGAAAGAAGATCACGCCGAACAAAAACAGGATGTGGTCGTAGCCCGTCATCATGTGTTTGGCGCCCAGGTACACAAAGGGCAGCAGGTTGACGCCCGAGATTTCCTGGATGTA
Organism: Hydrogenophaga sp.; assembly: GCF_018780385.1. Classification (GTDB taxonomy): domain Bacteria; phylum Pseudomonadota; class Gammaproteobacteria; order Burkholderiales; family Burkholderiaceae_C; genus Hydrogenophaga. The sequence continues at coordinate 11,344 of NZ_JADMJO010000079.1, forward strand.
GCCCTTGTCACCCTCGGTGACGGCGTGGGCGAAGGCCTCTGCCGTGCCCAGCAGAAGGCACATGAAGAAGGCAAAGAGCAAGAAGAGACGGGGATGCCCGATCGCCCATGGCGAACGCGGCAGCCTGTCGTGGACATGGCTGTGCATGAAGACTCCAATGGTCTTAAAGAAAAGGGGAGCGCGGCACGAAGCCGCACGAGAGCAGAAGAGCGGTCTCAGCCCATGGGCGGGCGTTCGAGCCGTGATGCCTCGACTATTTCAATCCACAGCCGCGCTTGCCCGATCCACACGGGAAGCTGCGGAACAGCCACATTCCATGTGATGGGCAGGGCGTGGGCTTTGTCGTGCGAGTGGTCTGCGCCGTGGTGAGGATGGTCGGCGCTGGTGCCGTGGCTGCCCATGACCCGCTCACTACTGCCGTCTTCGTGGGCATGACCGTGTGCGTGGTCGTGCCCTGTGTCCAGGCCTGTTGAATCGGCATGACTCGCTGATGCGATGGCCGCAATGCCATGAGAGTTCATGCCCCCCACCGACGAGATGACGGTTCCAAACAGGATCACCAGCAACACCAGCCACCGCATGCCCAGCGCTGCCCGGTCGGGGCGCGTGGAGCGGGTGAGACGTGTGGTCATGGACAGTGCGGTGTTCGGTGCTGGCAAGGGCGCTATGGTAACCTCCCCGAGGGGATACGATCAGCCATGACACAACCGCACACACACGCATCCCATCCCGCCATCATCAAGCGCCTTCGCCGGGCCAGCGGGCACCTGAGCAGCACCATCGAGATGGTGGTGCAGGGCCGCGACTGCCTCGATGTCGCGCAGCAGTTGCAGGCGGTGGAGAAGGCGATCCAGCAAGCCAAGAAAGCCTTGATCCAGGATCACCTGGACCATTGTCTTGAAGACCTCATGGGACCTTTGAAATCGGGGCAACGCCATTCCCTGGACGAGTTCAGGGAAATCACCCGTTACCTCTGAGTCCGTGGAGCCCAATGCTCCGAGCGCGTTAGCAACGAGAAGAACGGGAACAACAAACGTGCTGGACATCCTCTCCCACCGCACCTACCGCCACCTCTTTGCCGCGCAGGTGATCGCCCTGATCGGGACCGGGCTGGCCACGGTGGCGCTGGGCCTGCTGGCCTTTGAGCTTGCGGGTGACAACGCGGGCCTGGTGCTGGGCACGGCCCTGGCCATCAAGATGATGGCTTATGTGGGCGTGGCGCCGGTGGCTGCGGCAGTCGCTGATCGCCTGCCCCGGCGCACCCTGCTGGTCACGCTGGACCTGGTGCGCGCGGCGGTGGCGCTGCTGCTGCCGTTTGTCTCCCAGATATGGGAGGTGTACGTGTTGATCTTTGTGCTGCAGGCGGCCTCGGCCGCGTTCACGCCTACCTTCCAGGCCACCATTCCCGATGTGTTGCCGCTGGAGAAGGACTACACCAAAGCCCTGTCGCTCACTCGCCTGGCCTACGACATGGAGAGCCTGGTCAGCCCGATCCTGGCGGCGGCCTTGCTCACGGTGATCGGATTTCAAGATCTGTTTGCCGGCACGGTGGTGGGGTTCCTGGCGTCGGCCGCATTGGTGGTGTCGGTGGTTCTGCCGGAACATCCAGCGCCGCAGCGCCGCGGGATCTTCGACCGAACCACGCGCGGGCTGCGAATCTACCTGGCCACACCCCGGTTGCGTGGGTTGCTGGCCGTCAATGCGGCCGTGGCAGCGGCGGGCGCCATGGTGTTTGTCAACACGGTCGTCATCGTGCAGGCCAGGTTCGGCCTGACCCAGAGTGCAGTGGCCTGGGCTTTGGCCAGTTTCGGTGCGGGGTCCATGGTGGCTGCGCTGGTCTTGCCGCGCCTGCTGGAGAAGCTGGCAGACCGAAACGTGATGTTGGGCGGCATGGGGTTGGTGGTTGTGGGCATGTTCGCGGGCACCTGGGTGGTTGGACATGTCTCGCTGATGGCCTTGTGGTTCGTGCTCGGTCTGGGCTACTCCACCGCCCAGACACCCTCCGGGCGCTTGTTGCGGCGATCCTCGAACCCGGAGGATCGCCCAGCGCTGTTTGCCGCACAGTTCGCGCTGTCGCATGCCTGCTGGTTGTTGTTCTATCCCCTGGCCGGCTGGCTTGGCGCTCGCCATGGCATGCCTGTGAGCTTTGCGGTGCTGGGCGGTGCCGGCGCCTTGGCCGTTGGCGTTGCGTCGATGGTCTGGCCGCCCCGAGATCCGGACGTGATTGAGCATGACCACGCGGAACTGCCAGCCGGGCATGCCCATACCCACGGTGCGATCGTCACCGGCCATGGGGTGCGCCATGCGCACCCTTTCGTGGTCGATGACCACCACCCTCATTGGCCCAGCATGGGTCGCTGACACCGGGGGCCTGAAGCTGTGCTAGCCGCGTTGCCTTTTCACAGTAGCCGTCGGCGGACGGCAGCAGGCGCAGGCCACCCCCGTGGCAGCGGGCCCCACTCAGTGGTGAGTTCGATGCTGGATCGTTCAAGTTGACGATCCAGCTATGAACTTGGGTGTCAAGGCAACTGTGGACAGTGGGGCGAGTACACCCTCTGTATCAGCGTTATGGTGGGGGAGCCGTTTGGTTGAGCTGGACACACGTGGCGTGTGAAGGTCTGCAGCGGACTGCGACACCTTGCTCGACGCGCTTGGGGCACATGAAGAATGTTTTTCGACATTGCGTCAGATATTGTCAAACTCGGATTCTTTGCCGTGTGTGCGTACATGCTGGTGAATGCCTATGCGCGGCGCACACTGCCGCACTGGGCCAAGTTCCTGACGAAGTTTCGGCTCGACGTGATTGCAACGCTCTCGCTGGCGTTGGGTGGACTCAAGCTGATCGAGGATGTGGTCGCAAAAGAGTCTGGACCTGTTGATGAGGCAGTTCTGTGGTTCTTTCGAGACCATATACCCGCCTCGATGAACGGCTTCTTCGCGACGGCCACATTGAGTGGTTCAGCGAGATTCCTGATTCCGTTGACCGCCGTGTCCGTTGTTCTGTTGCTTGTTAACCGACGTCGCTACGAGGCCGTTCTCATTGGTGTGTCGGTGATCGTCGCTACGTTGACCGTCTGGATCATGAAGGCCATCGTCGGCCGAGCTCGACCCGAGTTGTGGGAGGCGCAGTGGTATTGGGGTTCAAGCTTTCCCAGCGGGCACACCCTCAGTACCGCAGCGTTTTCGACTGCCGCCGCGCTGTGCGCTGCTCGAATCTGGCCACGAACGGCGACTTTGGCGATGGCGCTCGCAGTTTTATGGACTGGCCTGATCGCTGTCTCGCGCCTGATACTGGGTGTGCATTGGCCATCTGACGTCCTTGCCGCGATCTGCTTTGGCGCGGTCATTCCCCTGCTGATCAACGTTGTCAGCGAGCTGCTTCTTGCCTCATCTCATGATCACGACCAATGATGTGGCTCTTGTTTCTGGCAAAAGGTTTGCACGATCCCTTGAGGACCTGATGCCGACCCCGCCGAAATCTGGTTGAAGGGCCTCAGCTCAACATGCCACCGACAGGCTTGTGTACGTAGTCGCACATACAGCGACGTCAGCGTGGCGTACCCTGACAAGCATGCAGCGAAGCTTCATCCAGTTCGCACGAGCGTCCCAAAGATCACCACCGAGCGCAGGACAAATTCAATTACTAGCAGATCGTGATTCTTTTGACGCAGATCAATCGACTTGCCGAGGGACGTGCCTACCCTGATCTCCAGGCAAGAGGCATTCACCATGAAATTCTCCACCGGCACACGGACGAAGCACATCACCACATGGGTGCTGCTGCTGGTGTGGTTGTTCGCGTTGGCTTCGGGCGTCGCCAACGCTTGCTTGCTTGAATTGCCTGCACGCCACATCTCGGTGGCTCAGGACGACCAGTCGAATGCTAGCAAGGAATCGTGCCTGAAGGTTTGTGATGAGGGAGCGCAAGCGCTGCCCAAGGCTTGCTCGATCGTTGACCACGTCGACCCAGGTTGGGCACCTTGGTTTGCGACCCTGTGGACGGGTTCGCCGCAAAACGCCTCGTCCCCTGGCCGTACGATCGAAGCGGCGGTACCCATCGTCGGTCTCCCCCTCAGGGTTCGCTACTCGCGACTCGCGCTGTAGCGCAACTGTGTTGTGTGGCCGCCAGCCATCGGGCTGTGAGGATCACCGTCCTCTCTTCTTCGGGTCTGTCGCCGCACCCGTGTGCGGAGGACCTCCCCTTTTAAAACAAATGCCTGCGCGCAGCGCTCCGCGCCGAGCCCTCGATGCGCTCTCTCCAACCCCCCATGAACCAGGAGTTCCCCATGAGTCCAGCACGCACCCGTCTCTTTTTCATTCACACCGTGGGAGCAATGTCATGAACCATCCCAAGGACAATACAGCCACGCAGCCTTCCTCTGGCTACGGTTTTCACTGTGTCTTGCCACCGCAGGCCTTCGCGCAGGGGGTTGCCCTGGTGACCGAAGCGCTCAAGGC
>NZ_JADMJO010000130.1 GCF_018780385.1 Hydrogenophaga sp.
CCGTGCACGCGCAGCGCCTGCAGCACCACGCGCTCGTTGAACTGGCGCATGCCCACCTGGTTGGAGCCACGCGGCCGCAAACGCGGCTGATCGCCCGGCTCAATGTCTGGAATGGCTTCGGTGGCGTCGTTGGGGTTCACTGCGTCGGGTTCGGTGTCGGGTTCAGGTGCGCAAAGTGTCGCCGATGACTCCCTTGCGCAGGATGAAGTTGCCCCAGGGCTGGAGTTCACCGGTGACCACGATGGCGTAGGCCTTCTTCACACGCTCGTAGAAGGCAAAACGCTCCACCGCTTCGGCCTGGCCCTCGACCAGGCCTTCGGCGGCCAACACGGCCAGCGTCTCGCGCTGCAGGGCCGAGCGGTACGGCGCCTCGGTGCCGCCCACCTGCATGTAGGCCACCGGCTGCGGCACGTCGGCCGCCAGCGGCAGCACACTGGCCACGGCCTGCACGGTGCGCGCCATGCCCACGCCGGGCAGGCGCAACACGGTCTTGCCCGCACCCAGACTCATGGCGGTGAAGTTCGCATCAGCGAGCACCAACGCGTCGTCGTGGCCCATCTCGGCCAGCAGTTTCAGCAGCTCGGGGCTGAGCAAGGGGTCGATACCTTTGAGCATGGTTCAGGCCAGCGCTTCGGGTGGGAGCTCTTCGGCCAGCTTGGCGCCCGTCATCACCGCCACGGTGTCGCTCATGCTGATCACCTTGGGGTTGACCACCGCGGCGCGCTTGCCCAGGCGCGCGATGTGGATGCGGTCGGCGATCTCGAACACGTGCGGCATGTTGTGGCTGATCAGGATCACCGGCAGACCTTTGTCGCGCACGCGGCGTATCAGCTCCAGCACCATGTTGCCCTCCTTCACACCCAGCGCGGCGGTGGGCTCGTCCATGATCACCACGTGCTGCGCGAAGGCCGCAGCGCGCGCCACCGCCACGCACTGGCGCTGGCCGCCCGAGAGCGTCTCCACCGCCTGCGTCATGGAGCGGATGCCGACCTTGAGGTCGTTCATGCGCGAGATGCTCTCGGCCAGCATCTGCTTCTTGTCCAGCAGACGCAGAAAGCGGCCGAGGAAGCCGGCGCGCAGGATCTCGCGCCCGAGAAACAGGTTCTCGGCGATGGTCATGGCCGGGGCCACGGCGAGGTCCTGGTAGACGGTCTCGATGCCGGCGCGGCGCGCGTCGATCGGGCTCTTGAAATGGATCTGCTGGCCGTCGAGGTAGATCTGGCCCTCGTCGGGGATGGTCGCTCCCGAGAGCGCCTTGATCAGGCTCGATTTACCGGCGCCGTTGTCACCGATGACCGCCAGGATTTCACCGGCACGCAGTTCGAAGTCGGCGCCGTCGAGCGCGGTGACCTGGCCGTAGCGCTTGACCAGGCCCTTGGCCTGGATCACAAGGGGAGTGGAGGAATTCAGGGTCATGTCATTTCTCCGGCGAGAGGGATGTTGGGCGCGCAAGGGTGCGCCTCCAGCACACGCCGAGGAACCGGCTTTGCCGGGCCAAAGGCGTGGCCCCCCTTGAGGGGGGAGACGCGAAGCGGCGCAGGGGGTGTGCCATTACCTGACTCCCTTGCGAGACATCTGGTCGGTCATCACCGCCAGGATCACCAGAATGCCGGTGACAAGAATCTGATAGACGGAAGACACGCCCATGAGCGTCAGGCCGTTGCGGAACACGCCCACGATGAGTGCGCCCACCAGGGTGCCGAGAATGATGCCGCGACCCCCGAACAGGCTGGTGCCACCCAGCACGACCGCGGTGATGGCATCGAGGTTTTCGGTCTGCCCGGCGTTGGGGTCACCGGCGCCGATGCGCGCCACGGAGAGCAGCGAGGCCAGGCCGTAGAACACGCCGGCCAGCATGTACACGCCGAGCAGCACCTTGTCGGTGGAAATACCGGTCAGGCGCGTCGCTTCAGGGCTGTTGCCCACGGCGTAGATGTGGCGCCCTGGTGCGGTTTCGCGCAGGAACAACCAGGTGATGAGATAGAGCGCCAGCATGAGCACCACGCCGTAGAGCACGTTGGTCTGGCCAATGCGGAACGAGTTGCCGAGCCAGGTCATGCCCTCGGACACGTCGGTGATGGTCTGCGAGCCGCTGTAGAGCTGGGTGATGGCAAACGCAATGTTGAGCGTGCCCAGCGTGACGATGAACGGCGGCAGCTTGGCCTTGGTCACCAGCAGGCCGTTGACCAGGCCGAACAGCGTGGTGGCGGCGATGCCCAGGGCAATGGCCACCGGCGCGGAGAGACCGAAGTCGACCGCCATCTTGGTCATCACGATGCTGCCCAGCGCCATGATCATCCCGCACGAAAGGTCGATGCCCGCGGTGAGGATGATCAGCGTCTGGCCGATGGCGATGGTGCCGACCACCATCACCTGCTGCAGGATCAGCGAGAAGTTCTGCAGCGTGAGGAAGCGGTCGCTCTGCGTGGCGAAGAAGGTGCAGGCCAGCAGCAGGGCGATGAAGGGCCCGAGCGTGCCCAGGGGTGGCAGTTTGGAAGCAGGGGTTTTCAAGGAGGTTCTCCAGAAGGCGATTCAGTCACCGCGCCGAAGCGCGATCCAGAAGAGCGAGGTGCCCCCATCCAGGGGCACCAAGGGTCCGGCTCCGCCGGCCCAAGGTGCCGTCCCCCCTCCAAGCCGAAGGCGCCAGAGAGGGGGGAAGCCGCAAAGCGGCGCAGGGGGGTGCTCGTTACTTCCCACCCCAGCAGAGGTCCATGCCGGTCTTCACGTCCTTGCTGTCCACACCGGCCACGGGCTTGCCCGCGATCAGGGTCACGCCGGTGTCGGTGTAGCCGCTGACCTTCTTGCCGGTCTTGGCGTATTCCACGCCCGCTGCCACACCCATGGCGGCCATGCGCAGCGGGTACTGCTGCGAGGTCGCGGCGATCACGCCGG
>NZ_JADMJO010000093.1 GCF_018780385.1 Hydrogenophaga sp.
GAGCGACTGCGCATCGGTGTTGGCGCAGATGAACTCCACGCCCTGCACGCTGCGCGCGATCATGTGCTCGACCGCGTTGCCGCCGCCACCGCCCACGCCAATGACCTTGATCTGGGTGCCCAGGTTGAATTCTTCGACTTCAATCATTTCGATGCTCATGGTGTGCTCCTTGTGTGCCTGTTGATGGGCGCTTGTGATTCAAAAACGTTCGGATTCGGATTCGGGTCGAGGTCGGGGTTATCCAGGCGGTCCGGTGTGTTCGGCACACCGTCCTCGTCGTCGCCTTCGAACGCCAGGGTCCAGTCCAGAGGCACCGAGGAACCGGCTTTGCCGGGCCTCAGGTGCCGCCCCCTTCAGGGGGTCACGCGCAGCGTGGCGGGGGTGTTTCATTAAAAGGTCCCCACAAACCAGTTTTTCATGCGTTCCAGTGCGCCTTGCACGGAACCTGCCTTTTGTGAAACCTTGTGCCCGCGCACACGCGCCAGGCGCGCTTCTTCGAGCAGACCCATCACCGTGGCCGCGCGGGTCTGCGCCACCATGTCGGACAGTGCGCTCGCGTAGTTGGGGATGCCACGGCGCACGGGTTTCAGAAAGATGTCTTCGCCGAGTTCCACCATGCCGGGCATGACGGCGCTGCCGCCGGTGAGCACGATGCCCGAGGACAACATTTCCTCATGGCCCGAATCGCGCAGCACCTGTTGCACCAGCGAGAAGATCTCTTCCACGCGCGGCTCGATCACGCCGGCCAGGGCCTGGCGACTGAGCATGCGCGGGGCGCGGTCGCCCAGACCGGGCACTTCCACCTGCGTGTCCGGGTCGGCCAGCAACTGCTTGGCGCAACCGCTTTCCACCTTGATGTCTTCGGCGTCTTTGGTAGGCGTGCGCAGCGCCATGGCGATGTCGCTGGTGATCAGGTCGCCCGCGATCGGGATCACCGCGGTGTGGCGGATCGCACCGCCCGAAAAGATCGCCACGTCGGTGGTGCCGGCGCCGATGTCGACCAGCGCCACGCCGAGTTCCTTTTCGTCGTCGGTCAGCACCGCTTGGCTGGAAGCCAGCGGATTGAGCATGAGCTGGTCCACCTCGAGGCCGCAGCGGCGCACGCACTTGATGATGTTTTCCGCTGCGCTCTGCGCACCGGTCACGATGTGCACCTTGGCTTCCAGCCGGATGCCGCTCATGCCGATCGGCTCCTTCACCTCCTGGCCGTCGATCACGAACTCCTGCGGCTCCACCAGCAGCAGGCGCTGGTCGGTGGAGATGTTGATCGCCTTGGCGGTCTCGATCACGCGCGCCACGTCGGTGGCGCTGACTTCGCGGTCCTTGATCGCCACCATGCCGCTGGAGTTGATGCCGCGGATGTGGCTGCCGGTGATGCCGGTGTAGACGCGTGCGATGCGGCAGTCGGCCATCAGCTCCGCCTCTTTGAGCGCTTGCTGGATGCTCTGCACGGTGGCGTCGATGTTGACCACCACGCCACGTTTCAAACCGTGGCTGGCGGCCACACCGAGGCCCGCGAGCTTGAGTTCGCCGTTGGACTGGACCTCGGCGACCACCACCATGATCTTGGCGGTGCCGATGTCGAGTCCGACCACCAAATCCTTGTATTCCTTGGCCATGATTGCTTCTTGATTACCGTGTGGGTTGCGTTGTGGTGGGGGCGATGTCGGTGACGGTGGTCACGCCGCGCAAGCGCAGGGCGTAACCGTTGGGGTAGCGCAGATCGACCGACTGCAGCGCGCCGGCGTAGCGCTCGGTGAGCTGGGACAGGGTGGCGCTGAAGCGGCGCGTGCGCGCCAGCAGTTCGTCCGGCGTGCCCCGGCCCAGTTCGACCTGCGCACCGTTGTCCAGCTGTGCGCGCCAGCCGCCGCGCTCGGTGAGTTCCAGCCGCTCCAGGCCGAGTTCGAGCGGTGCGAGTTCGGCTTGCAGCCGCTGGTACAGCGCCCACACCTGGGCCGACTGTTCAGCAGGCCCAGCGAGTTCGGGCAGGTTGTCGCTGTCGTCGGGGCTGGCTTCAAACACTTCACCGAGCTGGCTGACCAGCCGGCCCGAACCCGACTCGCCCCACCACGCCACGGCCTGGTGCTCCTGCAGCGTCACGCGCAGGCGGTTGGGAAACTCGCGCTGCACCACGGCCTGGCGCACCCAGGGCACGCCCTCGAACAGCTCGCGCACCTGCTGCAGATCCACCGTGAGGAAGCTGCTGGACAGGCGTGTCTTCATCTGCGTGGCCAGTTGGGCGCGAAAGCTCACCGCGTTCTGGTGCGTCACGTCACCCTGCACCGTGATGGCCTTCACCGTCCACACCGGGTGGCGCACCAGCCAGGTGCCTAAAGCGCCCAGGCACAGCACGGCAAACAGCACGACCAGCGCGTGCGTGAGCGCGGTCATGAGCTTGACGTCCAGGGGCATGGGTGTGGTGGCCATGGGGTGGTGCGGCGATCAGGCCGGGTTGTCCAGCGCGGCGCTGGCCAGCAGCGAGAAGCACAGGTCTTCGTACGACAGACCGGCCGCCTTGGCCGACATCGGCACCAGCGAATGACCGGTCATGCCGGGCGAGGTGTTGATCTCCAGCAGGTACGGCTTGCGCGTCTTCGCGTCGATCATCACGTCGGCACGCGCCCAGCCACGGCAGTCGAGCGTGCGGAAGGCCTTGAGCACCAGCGCCTGGATCACCGCCTCCTCACCTTCGGGCAGACCGCAGGGCACGAGGTATTTCGTGTCGTCGGTGAAGTACTTGTTCTGGTAGTCGTAGTTGCCTTCGGGCGCCACGATGCGGATCACGGGCAAGGCCTGCGCGGTGTCGCCCGTGCCCAGCACCGGGCAGGTGACCTCGTCCCCGGCGATGAACTGCTCGCACATGACCAGCGGGTCCTGCTTCGCGGCCAGCTCGTAGGCGGCAGCGCACTGTGCTTCGCTGGTGACCTTGGTCAGGCCAATGGTCGAGCCCTCGCGCACGGGCTTGACGATCATGGGCGAGCCCAGGGCGCGGTACGCGGCCACGGTTTGCTCGGCGCTGTGCACCTGGCGCCAGGCCGGCGTGGCCAGGCCTTCGGCCATCCAGATGCGCTTGGTCATGAGCTTGTCCATCGCCACGGCCGAGGCCATCACGCCGGGTCCGGTGTAGGGAATGCCCAGCAACTCAAGCGCGCCCTGCACCGTGCCGTCTTCGCCGAAGCGGCCATGCAGCGCGATGAAGCAGCGGCTGAAACCTTCGCGCTGGAGCTCGTCCATGCTGCGCTCGGCCGGGTCGAAGGCGTGGGCGTCAACGCCCTTGGACTTCAGCGCGGCCAGCACGCCGGTGCCCGACATCATCGAGACCTCGCGCTCGGCCGAACGCCCGCCCATCAAGACCGCCACCTTGCCCAGCGCCTTCGGATCGATCACCGTGTTGTCCTTTGTGTTCATGCTGCAGCTCCATCCGCCAGTTCCATCACGCGGCCAGCCACCGCGCCCACGGTTCCCGCGCCCATGCACAGGATCACGTCACCGTCCTGCGCGTTGTCCAGCACCGCCTGGGGCATGGCGTTGATGTCGTCCACGAAGACCGGCTCCAGCTTGCCGGCCACGCGCAGCGCCCGCGCCAGCGAACGGCCATCAGCCGCCACGATGGGGCTCTCGCCCGCGGCGTAGACCTCAGCCAGCAGCACCGCGTCGGCGTGGTTGATCACCTTCACGAAGTCTTCAAAACAGTCGCGCGTGCGGGTGTAGCGGTGCGGCTGGAAGGCCAGCACGAGCCGGCGGCCCGGGTAGGCGCCGCGCGCCGCCGCCAGCGTGGCCGCCATCTCCACCGGGTGGTGGCCGTAGTCGTCCACCACGGTGCAGTGGCCGCCGCGGGGCAGCGCGGCTTCGCCGTAGCGCTGGAAGCGCCGGCCCACGCCCTTGAACTCGGCGAGTGCCTTCACCACGGCGGCGTCGTCCACACCGAGCTCCACCGCGATGCCGATGGCGGCCAGTGAGTTGAGCACGTTGTGATCGCCCGGCAGGTTCAGCACCACGTCGAGATCGGGGAGCTCCACGCCGTTGCGCCGCTGCACCGTGAAGTGCATCTGCGTGCCCACCGCACGCACGTTGATGGCGCGCACCTGTGCGTCTTCAGAAAAGCCGTAGCTGGTGATGGGCCGTGCGATCAGCGGCAGGATTTCGCGGATGGCCGCGTCGTCCACACAGACCACGGCCGCGCCGTAGAACGGCATCTTGTGCAGGAACTCCACGAACGCGGCCTTGAGCTTGCCGAAGTCGTGGCCGTAGGTGTCCATGTGGTCAGCGTCGATGTTGGTGACGACCGAGAGCACCGGCAGCAGGTTCAGAAACGAGGCGTCGGACTCGTCGGCCTCGACCACGATGTACTCGCCCGAGCCCAGCGCGGCATTGACGCCCGCGCTGTTCAGGCGCCCGCCGATCACGTAGGTCGGGTCCAGTTCGGCGGCGGCCAGCACACTGGCCACCAGGCTGGTGGTGGTGGTCTTGCCGTGCGTGCCCGCGATGGCCACGCCCTTCTTCATGCGCATGAGTTCGGCCAGCATCACGGCGCGCGGCACCACCGGCACCAGCTTGGCGTGGGCGGCCACCACCTCGGGGTTGTCTTCCTTCACCGCGGTGGACGTGACGATGGCATCAGCCCCTTCGATGTGCGCGGCGTCGTGGCCGATGAACACCTCGGCACCCAGGGCCACCAGGCGGCGCGTGACCGTGCTCTCACCCAGGTCGCTGCCGGAGATGCGGTAGCCCTGGTTCAGCAGCACCTCGGCAATGCCGTTCATGCCGGCGCCGCCGATGCCGACGAAGTGGATGTGTCGAATGGCGTGTTTCATGTTGTCTGGACTTTCGCGAGTTGCTCGCAGGCGGACACCACGGCCGCCACGGCTTCTGTTTTCTGCATCTGTTTGGCCTTCTCGGCCATCGCCACCAGTTGTTCGCGCTGCACGCTTTGCAAGCGCAGAGCGAGTTGTTGGGGGCTGAGTTCGGTTTGTGGCACCAGCCAGGCCGCGCCCGCGTCCACCAGGAAGCGCGCGTTGGTGGTCTGGTGGTCGTCCACCGCCGACGGGAACGGCACGAACAGCGCGGCCGCGCCCACGGCGGCGATCTCGGTCACGGTGCTGGCGCCGCTGCGACAGACGATGAGGTCGGCATCCGCGAAGGCCTGGGCCGTGTTGTCGATGAAGGGCGTGAGTTCGGCGTGCACGCCGGCGGCGATGTAGTTGGCGCGCAGGGCGTCGATCTGCTTCTCACCGCTCTGGTGGACCACCGTGGGGCGTTGCGGCTCGGGGATCAGCGCCAGCGCCTGCGGCACCACGTCGTTGAGCGCCTTGGCGCCCAGGCTGCCGCCCACCACCAGCAGACGCAGCGGACCGCTGCGGCCGGTGAAGCGGTCGGCAGGTGGAGGCTGGTGCAGGAACGGCGCGCGCAGCGGGTTGCCGACCCACTGAGCCTTCTTGAACACGTTGGGGAAGGCGGTGAACACCCGGTCGGCCACACCGGCCAGCACCTTGTTGGCCATGCCGGCCACCGAGTTCTGCTCGTGCAGCACCAGCGGTTTGCCGGCGAGCACGCCCATCATGCCGCCAGGGAAACTGATGTAGCCACCCAGGCCCACGACCACGTCGGGCTTCACGCGGCGCACCACCTGCAGGGCCTGCCAGAAGGCGCGCAACAGGCGCAGTGGCAGCAGGGCCAGCGTGATCACGCCCTTGCCGCGCACACCACCGAAGTCGATGGTCTCCAGCACAAAGCCGCGCGGCGGTACGAGCCGGCTTTCCATGCTGGCGGGCGCGCCCAGCCAGTGCACGCGCCAGCCGCGCTCGCGCAGGGCTTCGGCCACGGCCAGACCGGGGAAGATGTGGCCGCCGGTGCCACCGGCCATGATCAACGCGCAAGGGGTCATGAACGGCCCCCCTTCATCATCTGGCGGTTTTCGTAATCGACTCTGAGAACAATGGCGATGGCGACGAGGTTCAACAAGATGGCCGAACCGCCGTAACTCATCAAAGGCAACGTCAGACCCTTGGTCGGCAAGGCACCCAGGTTCACCCCGATGTTGATGAAGGCCTGGAAGCCCATCCACAGGCCCACGCCCTGAGCCACCAGACCGGAAAACACCTGATCGAGCGCAATCGCCTGGCGACCGATGTGCATGATGCGGCGCGTGAGCCACAGGAACAGGGCGATCAACACCACCACGCCGAGCAGGCCGAACTCTTCGCCGATCACGGCCAGCAGGAAGTCGGTGTGGGCCTCGGGCAGCCAGTGCAGCTTCTCCACGCTGCCACCCAAGCCCACGCCAAAGATCTCGCCGCGGCCGAACGCGATCAACGAGTGCGAGAGCTGGTAGCCCTTGCCCAGCGCGTGCTCCACGCTCCAGGGGTCGAGGTAGGCAAACACCCGCTGGCGTCGGAACTCGCTGGTCATGACCATGAGCGCGAACGCACCCACGACGACCAGCGCCATGAGGAAGAACATGCGCGCGTTCACGCCCCCCAGGAACAGGATGCCCATGGCGATCACCACGATCACCATGAAGGCGCCCATGTCGGGCTCTGCCAGCAGCAACATGCCGACCACGGCCACGGCCACGGCCATCGGCGCCACGGCCTGGAAGAAGCGCTGCTTCACATCCATCTTGCGCACCATGTAGTCGGCGGCGTAAATCAGCACGGCCAGCTTGGCCAGCTCGGACGGCTGGAAGTTCATGATGCCCAGCGAGATCCAGCGGCGGGCACCATTCACACCCTTGCCGATGAAGGGCAGCAGCACCAGCGCCAGCAGCACCAGCGCGATGGCAAACAGGAAAGGCGCCATCTTTTCCCAGCTGCGCAAAGGGAACTGGAACGCCACCACGCCGGCCACCAACCCGATGGCCATCGAAATCGCGTGGCGCAGCACAAAATGGGTGTGGGCGTAGTTGGCAAAGCGCGGGTTGTCGGGCAGTGCGATCGAGGCCGAATACACCATCACCAGACCCCAGGCGAGCAAGGCCACCACCACCCACAGCAGGGGCTGATCGAAGCCGAGCTCGCGCACAGCGACGTTGCGCGTGCCGGCGTAGGTGCGGTTGGACAAGCGCACCGGCAGTCCATCGCGCGACGAGCCGCCCGCGAGCGCGCCTGCAAGGTCTCGACCCAACAAGCGCGGATTGAGCGCGGCCAGTCCTTCGCGCAGGCGCTGCGACCAGGTCAGCGTGGGCACGGTTCTCTTTTTCACAGCCCCCCCTCCAGGCTCATGCCCCGCTCCGCGGCCAAAGCGGCGACCGCGTCAACGAACACGCGGGCGCGGTGCTCGTAGTTGTCGAACATGTCCAGGCTGGCGCAGGCGGGCGACATGAGCACCGCGTCGCCCGAGCGGGCCTGCTCTGCGGCGAGCCCGACGGCCTCGGGCAGCGTGGCGGCATCGAGTTGGGGCACATGGTCCTCGTCCAGCGTATCGCCCACCGCTGCGCGGATGCGCGCGGCGTCGCGGCCGATGTAGACCACGGCGCGCGCAAAGCGCGCCAGCGGCTCGGCCAGCGGCGCGAAGTCCTGTCCCTTGCCGTCGCCACCCAGGATCACGACCAGCCGGCGCTCGGCGCCCAGACCGTTCACCGCCGCCAGCGTGGCGCCCACGTTGGTGCCCTTGCTGTCGTCGAAGTACTCGACCTCGTCGATGATGGCCACGGGTTCGACGCGGTGCGGTTCACCCCGGTACTCGCGCAGGCCGTGCAGCATGGGGCCGAGGGCAGCGCCGGTGGAGGTGGCCAGGGCCAGCGCGGCGAGCGCGTTGGCCGCGTTGTGGCGGCCGCGGATGCGCAGCGCGTCGACGGGCATCAAACGCTGGAAATAGATTTCCTCGGCGTCATCGGAGGCACGACCCCGTTTGCGCGTTTCGTCCAACGCCAGGGCACGCACCAGCCAGGCCATGCCGTTGAGCGACTCGATGCCCCAGTCGCCGGCGCGCGTGGGTGCGTCCAGCCCGAAGCTGGCCCAGGGCCGTGCGCTCTGCTGGCGGTTGCGGTTGCCCACCTTCACCGTCACCAGGCCAGGTTGCAGCGCCATGACCTGCGGGTCGTCGCGGTTGAGCAGCATGAGGGCCTGGGTACCGAACACGGCGGCCTTGGCCTGCGTGTAGGCGGCCATGCTGCCGTGCCAGTCCAGGTGGTCTTCGGTGATGTTGAGCACGCTGGCGGCGGTGGGTACGCGATCCCAGTCGGTCCCGGCCGTGCCGTCGAGCTGGAAGCTGGAGAGTTCAAGCACCCACACGCGGGGCAGGTGCACCGGCTGCGGTGGCTCGATGGGGGGCGGCACGAGCATGACCGGGCCCTCTTCATCGGCTTCGGCAGCAGGCGCTGGTGCTTCGTCATCAGCGGGTTCAGACTCGTCGACATCACCTGGTTCCGCGTCCATCACCGCGTCTGCCAACGGTGCAACGGCCAATGGTGCTTCGACCAAAACCTCGGCGGCTGCGCGCTCGTCGTCGGCCTGCTGGGCCACGGCTTCCGCGTCGAGCGCGGCGGACAACACGTCCAGCAGCGCCGGTCCGATGTTGCCGGCCATGGCCACGTGCACACCTGCGCGCTGCAGCAGCAGGGTGGTGAGCGAGGTGACGGTGGTCTTGCCGTTGGTGCCGGTGATGGCCAGCACCTTGGGGCGGTAGGGCAGGCGCTCGCGCTCGGCGAGGGCCTTCAAGGCGCGTGCAAACAGGCCCAGCTCGCCGAGCACGGCCACGTTGTGGGTCTGTGCCCAGCCGAACACCGCCCGCAGCGAGGCCGGGGCCAGGCCGGGGCTGCGCGCGATCAGCGTCCAGTCCTGGCGCGCCAGGAGCGAATCGTCGAAGGCGCCGCTCACGAAGTTGGCCCCCGGGCATTCGGTGCGCAGAGCAGCCAGCTGCGGCGGCTGTTCGCGTGTGTCGGCCACGGTCACGCTCGCACCCTGGCGCACGCACCAGCGCGCCATGGCCAGGCCGGAGGCGCCCAGGCCGAGGATGAGGACGTGTTGGTCGTGCATGTTCAGCGCAGCTTCAGCGTGGACAGGCCCACGAGGCACAACAGCATGGTGATGATCCAGAAGCGCACGACGACCTGCGTCTCCTTCCAGCCCTTTTTCTCGAAGTGGTGGTGCAGCGGTGCCATCTGGAACAACCGGCGACCAGTGCCATGGCGGCGCTTGGTGTACTTGAACCAGGTCACCTGCAGCATCACCGAGAGCGCTTCCACCACGAAGATGCCGCCCATGATGGCCAGCACGATTTCCTGGCGCACGATGACGGCGATGGTGCCCAGGGCGCCGCCGAGCGCGAGCGCGCCCACGTCACCCATGAAGACCTGGGCCGGGTGGGTGTTGAACCACAGGAAGGCCAGGCCCGCGCCGGCCATGGCGGCGCAGAAGATCAACAGCTCACCGGCGCCCGGGATGTGCGGCAGCAGCAGGTACTTGGCGAACACCGCGTTGCCGGTGACGTAGGCGAACACGCCCAGGGCCGAGCCCACCATCACCACCGGCATGATGGCCAGGCCATCGAGACCATCGGTGAGGTTGACCGCGTTGCTCGACCCGACGATGACGAGATACGTCATGACCACGAAGCCGAACACGCCCAGCGGGTAGCTGATCTCTTTGAAGAAGGGCACGAGCAAACCGGCTTGTGGCGGCAGGTCGAGCGTGAAGCCGGACGAGACCCAGGCAAAGAACAACTGCAGCACCCGCAGGTTGCTGGTCTCGGACACGCTGAACACCAGATAGAACGCAGCGACCAGACCGATGATCGACTGCCACATGTACTTCTCGCGCGAGCGCATGCCCTCCGGGTCCTTGTTCACCACCTTGCGCCAGTCGTCCACCCAGCCGATGGCGCCAAAACCCAGCGTGACCAGCAGCACGATCCACACGAAGCGGTTGGACAGGTCGAACCACAGGATGGTGGAGAGCGCAATGGAAAACAGGATCAGCACACCGCCCATCGTGGGCGTGCCGCCCTTGCTGATGTGCGTCTGCATCGCGTATTCGCGGATCGGTTGGCCGATCTTGAGCGCCGCGAGACGACGGATGAAGTAAGGGCCGACCGCCAGACCCACGAGCAGCGCGGTGAGCGCGGCCATGACGGCTCGGAACGTGAGGTACTGGAACACCCGCAGGAAACCGAAATCGGGCGACAGGCCTTGCAGCCACAGGGCCAGGCTAGGCAGCATGGGCGTTGTCCTTCTTGTTGTTGTGTTGTGCGGGATCGAGCGCCAGCAAAGCCTGCACCACGCGCTCGGTGCGCATGAAGCGCGAGCCCTTGACCAGCACGCTCTGGAACACGGGGCGGTCGTCGCTCACGGCGGCGCACACCGCGCCGGCCATGGCGGGCACTTCGTTCCAGTGCGTGACGGCGGGCCACACCTTGGCGGCCTGGCCCATCCAGTCACCAGCCACGTGCACAGCTTCTATGCCGCGTTGGCGCGCGTGAAGCAGCACCTCTTCGTGGAACGCGAGGCCTTGTTCACCCACTTCGCCCATGTCGCCCAGCACCAGCAGGCGCGGCGCGGGCAACTCGGCCAGCACATCGATGGCGGCGCGCACCGAGTCGGGGTTCGCGTTGTAGGTGTCGTCGATCAAGGTGAGGGTGCGGCCGTCGAGATGCAGCGCCAGCGCGCGCGAGCGTCCGCCCACCGGCTCGAACGCGTCGAGCCCGCGCACCACGGCATCCAGCGTCACGCCAGCGGCCAGCGCGCAGGCGGTGGCGGCCAGAGCGTTGCGCACGTTGTGCCGGCCGGCGATCTTCAGGTGCACCGTGCCCTTGCCGGCGGGCGAAGTGAAGCACAGCGTCCAGGCGCCGTCCTGCCACTCGGTCTTGAGCGCCATCACGTCGGCTGCCGGATCGGTGTCGCTGAAGGTCATCACGCGGCGGCCCGCGGCAAGGCCGCGCCACAGTGGCGTGTAGGTGTCGTCAGAGGGGAACACGGCCACGCCCTCGCCCGCCAGCGCCTGGATGACCTGCCCGTTTTCGAGCGCCACGGCTTCCACCGTGGCCATGAATTCCTGATGCTCGCGCTGCGCGTTGTTGACCAAGGCCACCGTGGGCAGCGTGAGTGCAGCGAGTTCGGCGATCTCACCGGGGTGGTTCATGCCCAGCTCAACCACCGAGAGCTTGTGCGTGGCGCTCAGGCGCAGCAAGGTGAGCGGCACACCGATGTCGTTGTTGAAATTGCCCTGCGTTGCGTGAGCCGCATCGCCCACCGCCGCACGCAGGATGAACGCGATCATCTGCGTCACCGTGGTCTTGCCGTTGCTGCCGGTCACGGCGATCAGCGGCAGATTGAACTGGGCGCGCCACAGACGGCCGAGCTCGCCGAGGGCGCGGCGCGTGTCGGGCACTTCCACACCGGGCAGGCCGGCCTGCGCCAGGCCGCTGTGCGCGATGGCCGCCACGGCGCCCTGCGCTGCTGCCTGTGGCAGGAAGTCGTGCGCATCGAAACGCTCACCCTTGAGCGCGACGAACAGATCGCCCGGCTGCAGACTGCGGGTGTCGGTGTGCACGCGGGTGATGGCCACATCGGGCTGGCCCACAACGCGGGCGCCGCTGAGTTGGGTGAGCAACTGACCGAGCGTCTTCATGCGTGGACTCCCTGCGCTGCGCGATCGGCCAGCGCCTGGCGTGCGTGAACCAGATCGGAGAACGGTTTCTTCACACCCATCACCTCCTGGTAGTCCTCGTGACCCTTGCCGGCGATCAGCACGACGTCAGCTGCCTGGGCACGCGCCACGGCCATCGCGATGGCCCCAGCACGGTCGGGCTCAACCAGCGCAGCACCGGGGTGGGCGAGGCCTGCGACCATCTGGCCCAGGATGCGGATCGGGTCTTCGCTGCGCGGGTTGTCGCTGGTGAGCACGGCATGCGCCGCTTCGCGTTCGGCCACGGCGGCCATGATCGGGCGCTTGCCGGCATCGCGGTCGCCGCCGCAGCCCACCACCACCCACAGTGCACCGCCCCGTTGGGCCGCCAGGGGCTGCAGGGCCTGCAGCGCTTTTTCCAGCGCATCGGGCGTGTGCGCGTAGTCCACCAGCACCAGCGGCTGATCGATGGCGGCGGCTTCGGCCTGCTCCATGCGCCCGGGCACTGGTGTAAGCGCGCCGCAGGCCTTCACGGCTTGTTGCAGCGAGATACCCAAGCTGCGGGCCGCCGCGAGCACGCACAACAAGTTGGACACGTTGTAGCGACCCACCAAAGGCACTTGCAAGGTGTGGCGTTCGAGCTCGACGCCCTGCAGATCCCGCTCCACAACGCCGAAGGCCATGCCGGCGCGGGTGAAGGTGATGTCCACGGCGTTCAGCCGGGCCGTTGAATCGATGCCCACGGTCCACAGGTCCAGCCCGTGTCCATTCGCACGAGACGCCAGTTGCTCGCTTCGGGCATCGTCGGTATTGACCACCGCTGCGCCCAGACCAGGCCAGTCGAACAGCGCGGCCTTGGCCTCCCAGTAGGCGTCCATGCTGCCGTGGAAGTCGAGGTGGTCCTGGGTGAAATTGGTGAACACGGCCACGCGCACCTGCGTGGCGTTCAGGCGTCCTTCGATCAAGCCGATGGACGAGGCTTCGATCGCACAGGCTTTCATGCCTTCGTCCACGAACCGGCGCAACTGCTGCTGCAGCATCACCGGGTCGGGCGTGGTGAGACCAGTGGGCACCAGCGTCGAGCCCGGCTGACCCATGCCCAGGGTACCGACCACGGCGCAGGGCCGCGCGCAGACCGAGAGCAACTGCGCGGTCCACCATGCGCACGAGGTCTTGCCGTTGGTGCCGGTGATGGCCACCACATCGAGCGCTGCGCTCGGGTGGTCGCAAAACCCGCTGGCAATGGCGCCGGCCTGCGCCTTGAGACCACGCACAGCCAGCACGCGTTCATCGTCCAGCGCAAAGGCCTCGACACCATCCCGCTCGACCAACGCCGCCACGGCGCCAGACGCCAGGGCACCGCCCACGTAGCGGCGCCCGTCGGTGGCCGCACCGGGCCAGGCGACGAAACCATCACCTGCCTGCAAGCGGCGGCTGTCGCAATGCAGCGCGCCGGTCACGCTCGCACGCAGCCAGGCGGCGACGTCAAGGGGTTGGTCCTGCGTCTTCATCAAAACGACTCCTCGACCACTTCGGTGACGATCTGCGGCTTCACGCTCATGTCGGGTTGCACACCGAGGATGCGCAAGGTCTGCTGCACCGTTTCGCTGAACACGGGCGCCGCCACCAGACCACCGTAGTACTGACCGTTGGTGGGTTCGTCGACCATCACGGCCACCACGATGCG
Source organism: Hydrogenophaga sp. (assembly GCF_018780385.1). GTDB lineage: Bacteria > Pseudomonadota > Gammaproteobacteria > Burkholderiales > Burkholderiaceae_C > Hydrogenophaga. The sequence goes on from NZ_JADMJO010000093.1 coordinate 13,249, forward strand.
TGGCGCCTCCACCGGCGCCAGCCCCACGAAGAAGCTGCGGTACTTCTTGTCGGCGTAGCCCTTGCCTTCCTGTTTTCGCGCGGTGCCCGACTTGCCACCCACCGAGTAGCCCATGGTCTGTGCACGCGAGCCCGTGCCGCCGGGGCCGGCCGCGAGTTGCAGCATGGCGCGCACGGCGACCGCGTTCTTCTCGCTGAACACGCGAACGCCACCCACCGGCTCCTCGGCCTTCTGCAGCGTGACCGGGATCAACTCGCCGTCGCGCGCGAAGATGGTGTAGGCCTGCGCGAGCTGGAACAACGAGGCCGAGAGGCCGTAGCCGTAGCTCATGGTGGCCTGCTCGATCGGACGCCAGGACTTGTAGGGACGCAGGCGGCCGGTCACGGCACCGGGGAAAGGCACCTGGGGCTTCTGCCCGAAGCCGGCCTGGGCGTAGGTCTCCCACATCTCGCGCGGGCTCATCTGCATGGCCAGCTTGACGGTGCCCACGTTGCTCGACTTCTGGATGACCTGGGCCACGGTCAACACATCGTTGGGATGTGAATCGCTGATGGTGGAGCCACCGATCGTGATGCGGCCGGGCGCCGTGTTGATGGGTGTGGTGGGCTTGACCAGCCCCTTGTCCAGCGCGAGTGCGGTGATGAAGGGCTTCATTGTCGAGCCGGGCTCGAAGCTGTCGGTGAGCACGCGGTTGCGCAACTGCTCGCCGCTGAGGTTCATGCGCCGGTTGGGGTTGTAGCTGGGGTAGTTGGCCAAGGCGAGCACCTCGCCGGTCTGGGTGTCGAGCACCACCACGCTGCCCGCGCGCGCCTTGTGGGTCAGCACCGCTTCCTTGAGCTTCTGGTAGGCGAAGTACTGCACCTTGCTGTCGATCGAGAGCTGCAGGTCCGGGCCGTCCACCGGCGGCACCACGTCGCGCACGTCTTCGACCACGCGGCCCAGTCGGTCCTTGATGACGCGGCGCGAACCGTTCTTGCCCGAGAGTTGCTGGTTGAACGCCAGCTCCACGCCTTCCTGACCCCGGTCTTCCACGTTGGTGAAACCGACCACGTGCGCGGCCGCTTCACCTTCGGGGTATTGGCGCTTGTACTCGCGGCGCTGGTAGACGCCCTTGATGCCCAGCGCGGCGATCTCCTTGGCCACCGGCTCGTCCACCTGGCGCTTGACCCACACAAAGGTCTTGTCGTCCACCAGCAGGCGCTTGCGCAGCTCGGCCAGGGGCATGTCCAGCAGCTTGGCCAGCTGCTTCAGCTTGGGATCGGCGCGGTCCACGTCTTCGGGGATGGCCCAGATGCTTTGCGCCACCACGCTGGAGGCAAGGATCAGACCATTGCGATCGAGCACACGGCCCCGGTTGGCCGGCAGCTCCAGGGTGCGCGCAAAACGCACCTCACCCTGGCGCTGGAAAAAGTCGTTGCCGAACACCTGCACATACGCCGCACGGCCGCCAAGGCCTGCGAACGCCACCGCCAGCGCAGCGACGATGAACTTGCTGCGCCACACCGGCGTCTTGCTGGCCAGCAACGGGCTGGCGCTGTAGTTGATGCTGCGGCTCATTTCGCCACCTCCGCAGGTGCTGCGGGCTCGAACACCGTCACGTACTGCGTGATGCCCGGTGTAACCGGGCGCATCTGCAACTGGCGAGTGGCGAGCTGCTGCACCCGCGCCGGCGTGGCCTGCGCGCGCTTTTGCACCTGCAGCTGTTCGTGCTCGGATTCCAGCTTGCGCGACTGCGCCTGCGCCTTGTCGAGCGCGGCGTACAGCCGGCGCGACTCGTACTGGGTGTGCACGAGGTAGAAGGCGCTGGCGACCACGGCCAGCAGCAGGACGAGGTTGAGGCGAATCACGGCAAAGCCCCCACGCTTGTCACTGCGTGGACTACGCTGCCCCCCGAGGGGGCGCGAGCTTGCTTGGGGCGGCCCTGCGCTGCGCTCATGCCTGCGCCTCCGTGCGCTCAGCCACTCGCATCACTGCACTGCGGGATCGCGCGTTGGCCTTGACCTCTTCATCCGACGGCATCACACGCTTGAGCCCCCGAAGCGCCATGGGCGCGGGCTCGGCAAACGGCACGCGACGGTCCACCACGGCGCGCGAATGGCGCGCCATGAACTGCTTGACCATGCGGTCTTCGAGCGAGTGGAAGCTGATCACCACCAGATTTCCTCCGGGACGCAACACCTGCAGGCTGGCCTCTAGCGCTTGTTGCAGCTCTTCAAGCTCGGCGTTGATGAAAATCCGAAAAGCCTGAAATGTGCGCGTTGCAGGGTCCTTGCCCGGCTCGCGGGTTTTGACCGCGCCAGCCACGACTTCGGCCAGCTCGCGGGTGGTTCGAAAAGGGCCCCGTTCCTGTCGGCGACGATCAATCGCCTTTGCAACCTGTTGAGCAAACCGTTCTTCGCCATATTCACGGATGACCTCCGACAGGGTGGATACATCGGCCGTTTCCAGCCACTGAGCCACGCTCTGGCCGCGCGTGGTATCCATGCGCATGTCCAGAGGACCATCGTGGCGAAAAGAAAAACCCCTCTCGGGGTCGTCGATCTGCGGCGAACTCACGCCGAGGTCCATGAGCACACCATCCACACTGGTCGCCCCCAGTTCGCCCAGGTGGGAAAAGCCCTCGTGGCGGATGGAAAGGCGTGCATCGCTGGCGGCGAGCGCCTGCGCCGCTTCCACGGCTTGAGGATCCTTGTCGAAGACAGTCAGCCGCCCTTGACGGGACAGCTGCTCGAGAATCAATCGAGAGTGGCCGCCGCGCCCGAAGGTGGCGTCCACATAGTGACCGTCCGGGTTGATCGCCAGTGCTTGCACGGCTTCGTTCAACAGGACGGTGTGGTGAATCCATGTGCCTTGCACCATCACCCTTAGAAAGAGAAGTCCTTGAAGACATCGGGCATGTCGGCCTTCATGGCTTCGGCTTCCTGGGCGGCGTAGACCTGCGCGTCCCACAGTTCGAAATAGGCGCCCATGCCGAGCAGCACCACGTCCTTGCTGATGCCGGCGGCCGCGCGCAGCTCGGGCGAGACAAGCACGCGACCGGTGCCGTCCATCTCCACGTCCATGGCATTGCCCAGGAAGATGCGCTTCCACCACTGGGCCTGCATGGGCAAGGAGGCGATACGTTCGCGGAACTGCTCCCACGCGGTGCGCGGGAAAATCATCAGACAGCCGTGGGGGTGTTTGGTGATGGTGAGCTGACTCGCGCCCGCGCTCAGGACGTCACGGTGCCGGGTTGGCACCGAGAGCCGACCCTTGGCGTCGAGACTGAGAGAAGAAGCACCCTGAAACACCGCGATCAATCCTTGGAAAACACTTTTCACCACTTAAATGCACTTTTTTCCACTTTATCAGGAAAACCAAGGCGTGCAACTCAGCGGAGACAAATTTTTTCCAATGAAATCAACCACTTAGGATCGATTTTGAAGATCGCGACGAGTCAAAACTGCATTAAAAGCAAGCACTTACAACCGGCTTTGCATGTGAAGCTTCAAAACCCTGTCGGGTCCGGGGTCGTCCGAACGGGCCCAGGGATCGGCATGGGCCGACCAACGGCTTGCGTCGGTGGCCGTCGGCGTCAATGGACCGGCGTGCAGCCCCGTGACGGTCAGAGGATGTAGCGCGAGAGGTCTTCGTTGCGGCTGAGCGCGGCCAGGCGCCCGTTCACGTAGGCCGCATCGATGGTGATGGTCTGGCCTTGCAGCTTCGTGGCGTCGAAACTCACCTCATCCAGCAGGTGCTCCATCACGGTGGCCAGGCGGCGCGCGCCAATGTTCTCGGTCCGCTCGTTCACGTCGCAGGCGATCTGTGCCAGCTGACGGATCCCCTCGGGTGAAAACTCGAGCGTGACGCCTTCGGTGGCCAGCAACGCCTGGTACTGGCGCACCAGCGACGCATGGGTCTGCGTGAGAATCGCCTCGAAGTCGTCAACCGAGAGCGACTGCAGTTCGACGCGGATAGGAAAGCGCCCCTGCAGTTCAGGAATCAAATCGCTCGGCTTGCTCAGGTGGAACGCGCCGCTGGCGATGAAGAGAATGTGGTCGGTCTTGATCACGCCGTACTTGGTGGACACGGTCGTGCCTTCCACCAGGGGCAGCAGGTCGCGCTGCACACCCTGACGCGACACCTCGGCACTGCCGGAGTCGTTGCGCGAGGTCACCTTGTCGATCTCGTCAATGAACACGATGCCGTTCTGCTCCGCGTTGTGAAGCGCACGTGTCTTGATCTCGTCGTCGTTGACCAGCTTGCCCGCCTCTTCGTCGATGAGGAGCCTCATCGCCTCTGCGATCTTGAGTTTGCGGGTCTGGCGCTTGCCGGCACCGATCTGACTGAACATGCCGCGCAATTGCTCGGCCATGTCCTCCATACCGGCCGGACCCATGATCTCCATGGTCGGGCGGGGCTCCAGCAAATCGATCTCGATCTCGCGGTCGTTCAAGTCGCCTTCGCGCAGCTTCTTGCGGAAGTTCTGCCGGGCCGTGCTCTCGGGCAGCGGGACCACATTGGTCACTGGCTCGGCACTGCGGGCCGGGGGGATCAGGATGTCGAGAATGCGGTCTTCGGCAGCGTCTTCGGCACGCACGCGCTGCTTGCGCATTTCCACCTCGCGCGTCTGCTTGATCGCGATCTCGGCGAGGTCGCGGATGATGCTGTCCACATCCTTGCCCACGTAGCCCACTTCGGTGAACTTGGTGGCCTCGACCTTGATGAAGGGCGCATCAGCCAAACGCGCCAGGCGGCGCGCAATCTCGGTCTTGCCCACGCCGGTGGGGCCGATCATTAGGATGTTCTTGGGCGTGATCTCGGGGCGCAACTTTTCGTCGACCTGCTGGCGCCGCCAGCGGTTGCGCAGCGCAATGGCCACGGCGCGCTTGGCGCCCTTCTGGCCAATGATGAAACGGTCGAGTTCGGAAACGATTTCCTGAGGGGTCATTGAGGACATGGAACCCCCACGCTCGTCACTGCGTGTACTTCGCTGCCCCCCGAGGGGGCGCGAGCTTGCTTGGGACGGCCCGGCGCTGCGCTCATGGTGTTCATTCCAATGTTTCGATGGTGTGGTTCATGTTGGTGTAAATGCACAATTCACCCGCAATGCCGAGGGAGCGCCGCACGATGTCTTCTGCGCTGAGTTCGGTGTGATCGAGCAGGGCCTTGGCCGCAGCCTGCGCATAGGCGCCACCCGATCCGATGGCCACAATGCCGTGCTCGGGCTCCAGCACATCACCGTTGCCGGTGATGATCAGCGAGGCACTGTGGTCGGCCACGGCGAGCATGGCCTCCAGACGGCGCAGCACGCGGTCGGTGCGCCAGTCGCGCGTGAGTTCGATGGCCGCGCGCACCAAGTGGCCCTGGTGCTTCTCCAGCTTGGCTTCGAAACGCTCGAACAGCGTGAAGGCATCTGCCGTGGCGCCGGCGAAGCCGGCCAGCACCTTGTCGTGGTGCAGCTTGCGCACCTTGCGGGCCGTGCCCTTGACGATGATGTTGCCCAGCGTGACTTGGCCATCCCCACCGATGGCGACCTGCACCCCGGCGGGTGTCTGGCGGCGCACGCAGATGATGGTGGTTCCGTGAAATGATTCCATGGCGTTCAATTGGGGTTGATCGGGAGCCATGCAACAGCACCCGGCATCGTTGTTTGAAACAACGTGTAGGACCCGCTCAGCGCAGATCAGTCGTTGCGGACCACGACCTTGGCGTATTCGGTGATGCCGATCACGTGAAAGAACGCCGACACCAGGCGGTGGGCGTCCACGAACTGCACCAGCCGACGTTCAGCGTGGTGCTGAGACACCCAGTTGAGCAAGGTGCCCGCCGCAGAAAAGTCCACCCGAATCAGGTTGCGACAGGAGATGATCAGCACGTCTGCGCCCATCAGGCGGCGCTCAAGCATGTCCAGTGTGGCTTGCGGGTCGCCCCGGATCTCCCCCGAGAGTTCAACCAGGCCGAGCTGGTTGAACTCGGAGGTCTGACCTTCAAGCACCGATTCGCTCGGATAGGCCGAAGGCACCGACTCCAGCACAGCTTCGCTCAGGACGGACTGCCCCGCGTCTTCGGGCCGATCGGCCGCGATGGACGTGACGTGGCAGCGTGGACGCTCCCAACCCGGTGGTGACACTTCGTAGGTCACGCAAAAATCCAGAGCTGTCAGCTCGAATTCGTCCGGCCGGTTCATGACCCGAAGCACGGCCATGCGCAGTTCCCACCAGAGCTGCTCGACATCCCGCCGACCCGATGGGGTGAAGTGCTTGAGCAGATCGCGGAACACGGCCGAACCCAGAAATCGCAGTTCCACGTCCTGGTCGCCCCAGAGCGTGAAGATGCCGAGCAACGCCCGTGCCGCCTTGAGGTCCATGGACTCCATGGGCGTCCAGTCGAGCACCCAGGGTTGTTTGGCACGCAGCAAGACGTTTTGCAAGGTGCCCACCGCATGGGCATCGAGTTCGGCCTCGCTGACCCAGACCGCCCGGTTGTTGCTGGTCGTGGGCGTGAAGGTCTTGCCGGTCATGGACGACACCGTTTCGGGCATGTCGTACCACTGGGGGGCAGACCGGTTGAAGCGGTTGGCAAAGTCGACCGCGCGGCTCTCGAAGGGAGCCAGCTGACCGGTGGCCCGGTACAGATCGAAGAGGGCGAGCCAGTCGTCGATCTGGTCGACTTTCGAACCGCCTTCACCCAACACCTCCATGAGGCCTTGCTCGGCACCGGCATCATCGCCATTGGCAAACCGGATGGCGGCTTCTTCGACATCCGGATCCTGAACGATTTCCTGCACGTCGAGCGAGAAAAAATGGGATGCGGAAAAACCGCCTCCGCGAGAATTCGAACTGGAGAGTTCGCTGGGCTGTGTCGGCGCCATCAAGCCGGTGCGGGACGGGCTGGCAGGCGTGGTCTTGCCGAACTCCACGATGTCCCTCGCATTGACAGCCGGATTGCGTGTGTCCAGCGGATTGATCGCAGCCAGTGAGGGCGTTGCGTTCGCTGCAACGGGCAGCGGAGCGGGCTCGGTCTCGTCGTACTGCGCCTTGCGCTGACGGGCCACGGCATCTGGCGCAGCGCCCATCACCGGAACGTCTTCCTTGTTCTTGAGCGGCGTGCCCCCCGTGCTGTGCGCACCGGTATTGAGGCTGGATCCGGTGCTGACCAGAGAATCCGGGCCCTTGGTTTTCCACCACTGCATCGACATCTGGGCTTCGATTTCGTCGATCTTCTTCAGCGTCTCGGCGCGATCGTCCGGCTTGGAGGGCAGGCTGCTCTGGAAGAAAGAAGGCCGCATGCCCGGACCCTCGGGGCTCGTGCCCTCGCGGCTGCGAATCTTGCGCAGCATGTCGAACTCGCGCTTGCGCACGAAGTCGTTGCGCCGCTTGCGCTCGATCATCTCCTTGAGCGCGGCCTTGCTGTACTCACTTTCGCGATCGGCCTGACGGGTGTCCAGATCGGCCCAGCTCGTGGTCGGATGACGCACGAACTTCACCACCTTGGAGAGGAAGCCGCCGTTGGAATCGTCCTTGGACATGGGTCAGTGGTTGCCGAAAATGAGTCGGATCGGGATCGATGGAGGTCGTTCAGTCCCCGAACATTTTCTGCTTGAGCTCGCGCCGCTGCTGGGCTTCGAGCGAAAGGCTGGCGGTCGGCCGGGCCATCAGGCGGCCAACGCCGATGGGCTCACCGGTTTCTTCGCAATAACCGTAGTCACCGGAGTCGATGCGCACGATCGCCTGTTCGATCTTCTTGAGCAGCTTGCGCTCGCGGTCACGGGTGCGCAACTCCAGGGCGTGCTCTTCTTCGATGGTGGCGCGGTCTGCTGGATCGGGCACCACCACGGTATCTTCACGCAGATGCTCGGTGGTCTCGCCCGCGTTGGCGAGCATGTCGGCCTTGAGCTGCGACAGCTTGCGGCGGAAATAGGCCAGCTGCAGGTCGCTCATGTATTCGCTGTCAGGCATGGCCTGAACATCCTGATCGGTCAATTGATCGGCAGGCAGGGTTTTCCAGTTGTTGGCCCGCTTGGGGTCCTTCTGGACGGATGAGGGGACGGGAGGGGTCATGACGGCACGTTCGTTCATATGAGAAAAAGTCGCCTTGGCGGCATCGGGTGCATGGGTCGGCACCACCGCAGCCTGGGTCATCTGCTCCATCATGACTTTTTTCGCGGCCCGCTTGCCCAATGGGCGAGGGGTGGGCTCAACAACCACGGGAGCAGACGCCGGGGCGCGCTTGGCGCTGGCAGCTTTGGAGACAGGAGCGGCGGACGCCGCCCGGGGAGCAGAAGAAGTCACGGTGGGGACAGCCGCCTTGGCGGCGGGCTGTGCCTTGGATTTGGCGGTACTCGCCGGAATGGGCTTGACCGCGGGTGTGCGGGAAGGCGTGGGCTTGCTCGCAACAGTGGGCTTGCCCACTGGCTTGGATGCGGCTTTCGCGGGAGGCGAAGCGGTTTTCTTGGACGGCGCGGGTACTTTCGATGGGGCAGGTGCCTTGGCCACTGGTTTGGCCGCGGCTTTCACTGGCAGCTTGGCCGCGGTTTTCATGACGGGCTTGGATGACGCCTTGGTGGCTGCTTTCGCTGGCACCCGGGCAGCCGGCTTCGCGGCGCTCTTGGCTGCGGGCTTGCGCGCCGCAGACACCACGGCCTTGGCCGCCGACGTGCGCCCCTTCGTGGCCGAAGCGGCGGGCTTGGCTGATTTTGCTGACTTGGTAGCCGGGGCTTTCACAACGGGTCTCCTCTCAGTGCCTGACGGTGCTTGATCTGGGTCCGGTGTGCGGGTTTGGCCGCATCAACCTGTGTCGGCGTGGCCGACGGATGCGTGGTTATACCCTTACCGGAACCGAGATTCAGCCGTGGGCGAACACCAGTTATGGAAGACCGCCGGGCCACCGGCATGGGGCGCGATTGTAACGAGATGGCGGCGGCACTCCCGGAATCCGGTCGGATGGGAAAACCCATGCGTTGGAGAAGCGAGACAAACAGCACGGCGCGCCGGCTTCAGACCAGGCTCTGGTCCAGCCCCTGCACCAGGATGTCGCGCGGCAGGTCGATGCCGATGAACACCATCTTGCTGGTGCGCTGCTCGCCCTCGGCCCACGGTGGACCGAGATCGCTGCCCATCAGCTGGTGCACGCCCTGGAAAATCACCTTGCGGTCGGTGCCCTCCATATCGAGCACGCCCTTGTAGCGCAGCATGCGCGGGCCGTACACCTGCACGATGGCGCCCAGGAAGTCCTCGAGCTTGGCGGGGTTGAACGGACGGGTAGCACGGTAGACGAAGCTCTTCACATCGTCGTCATGGTGATGGTGGTGACCCTGCCCTTCGTGGCCATGGTCGTGATCGGGTTGGTGCGAAGGGTGGTCGCAGTGCTCGCCGTGCTCGTGCTCATGGTGTTCGTGACCATGGTCGTGCTCGTCGGTCTTGAGGAAATCGGGGTCGATGTCGAGCTTGGCGTTGAGATTGAAACCCCGCAGGTCGAACACCTCCTTGAGCGCCACTTCGCCGAAATGCACCGGGCGCATGGGTGCGCGCGGATTCATGTGTTTGAGTCGGTGCGTCAGCGCGTCGAGGTCTTCGGCGCTCACCAGGTCGGCCTTGCTGATGAAGATCTGGTCGGCAAAGCCCACCTGGCGGCGCGCTTCCTGGCGGTCATTGAGCTGCTCGGCCGCGTGCTTGGCGTCCACCAGCGTGAGGATGGAGTCCAGCAGGTACTGCTCGGCCACCTCGTCGTCCATGAAGAAGGTCTGAGCCACCGGGCCAGGATCGGCCAGGCCGGTGGTCTCGATCACCACACGATCAAAGTCCAGCTCGCCCTTGCGCTTCTTCTCGGCCAGGTCGTGCAGCGTGGCGCGCAGGTCGTCACGGATGGTGCAGCAGATGCAGCCATTGCTCATCTGGATGATGTTTTCGGTGGTGTCGGCCACCAGAATCTCGTTGTCGATGTTCTCTTCACCGAACTCGTTTTCGATCACCGCGATCTTCTGTCCATGCGCCTCGCTGAGCACGCGTTTGAGCAGCGTGGTTTTGCCCGAGCCGAGGAAACCGGTGAGGATGGTGGCAGGGATGAGGGACATGGCGGGCGCGACGGTGTCGGAGGTGGACAGAAGGTGGGCAATCGAAAGAAGCGCGCAAGTGTATGCGAGCCCTCCAAGGTCTGCACACCCTACTGTTTTTTCATGACGATCAGGCCCTTGAGGTACTCGCCCTCAGGGAAATTCACGGTCATGGGGTGGTCGCTGGCGCCCCCCAGGCGCTGCAGGATGGCACCATCCACACCAGCATCTAGTCCGGCAGAAGCAACGATCTTGTGGAACAGCTCCACCCCGATGCCGCCCGAGCAGGAAAAAGTGAACAGCACGCCGCCGGGTGTGAGCAGTTTGAAGGCCAGGCGGTTGATGTCCTTGTAGGCGCGGGCGGCGCGTTCGGCGTGCGCCACGGTGGGGGCGAGCTTGGGCGGGTCGAGCACGATGGCGTCGAACTGGCGCCCCTCAGTCACGAACTGGCGCAGCGAGGCGTTCACATCGGCGTCCATGAAGGTGGCACGCGCGGCGTCGAAGCCGTTGAGCGCCACATTGGCCGCCGCCTGCTGCAAGGCGGGCGCCGACGAATCGATGGAAGTGACGTGCCCCGCCCCGCCCGCCAGCGCGGCCACGGTGAAACCGCCGGTGTAGCTGTAGCAGTTGAGAACCTGCTCAAAGTTCAGACGGCGGGCGTACTGGCTGCAGGCCAACCGGCTGTCGCGCTGGTCCAGATAGAAGCCGGTCTTGTGGCCCTGGGCGATGTCCAGGCCGAGTTGCCAGCCGTGTTCTCGCACGACCAGCGCGGTGGGGCCGGTGCCGCGCAGCCAACCGGTGACCTCGGGCAGGCCTTCGAGCTTGCGGCTGCTGGTGTCGGAGCGCTCGTACAGGCGCGGACAGCCGGTGAGTTCGATCAAGGCGTCGGCGATCACTGCCTTGTGGCGCTCCACGCCGCAGGCGGTGAACTGGGCCACCAGCGTGTCGCCATAGCGGTCGACGATGAGTCCGGGCACGCCGTCGGACTCGCCGTGCACCAACCGCACACCGTCGCTCTCGATGCCCAGACGCGTGCGCAGCGCAATGGCGCGCGCCAGGGTGGCGCGCAGGAAGTCGGCATCGATGCGTTGGGTTTCGTCAAAACTCCAGGCACGCACGCGGATGCGTGATTCGGGCGAGAAAGCACCCCAGGCGAGAAACTGCCCCTCGGCACTCTCCACGCGCACGGTTTCACCGGCATCGCCACCGCCTTTGGCAATGGCGCCGTCGAACACCCAGGGGTGGCGTCGCAGGAGAGAACGGTCTTTGCCGGGCTTGAGGCGGATGGTTTTCATGCGGGTATTGTCGGCCCCGCCTTCAAGCTCCTCAGCCCTTGGGCGGTTTGCCCTTGGCGTGCGCACGCGGGTGCGCCGCGTCGTACACCTTGGCCAGGTGCTGGAAATCCAGCCGGGTATACACCTGCGTCGTGCTGATGCTGGCGTGGCCCAGCAATTCCTGCACTGCTCGCAAATCGCCGCTGGACTGCAGCACGTGACTGGCGAACGAGTGGCGCAACATGTGCGGATGCACCGGTGTGGCGAGACCCGCCAGGCGCGAGCGCCGCTTGAGGCGCACGCGGATGTGCTGCGGCGTGAGGCGCTGCCCGCGCGAGCCGATGAACAGGGCGGCGTCGGATCCCGCCCAGGTGGCGCGTTGTTCAAGCCAACGCGCCAGCGCCGCCAGAGCGGCCTTGCCCACCGGCACGCTGCGCCGCTTCGAGCCCTTGCCCAGCACGTGCGCTTCGCCGTCCTGCACATCGATCCAGCCGCGGGCGCCCCCGCTGGCCACCACGTCCAGGCCCACGAGCTCGCCAATGCGCAGGCCGCAGCCGTACAGCAGTTCGGTGATACAGGCGTCGCGCGCTTCCAGCGCGGGGTGGTCGGCCTCTTCCACGTGGGAGGCGAGTTGCACCGACTCGTCCACGCCCAGCGCCTTGGGCAGTGGCTTGCCGGCCTTGGGGGCGCGCACGTCCTGCACCGGGTTGTGAGCGATCAGACCTTGTCGTCCGAGCCAGACATAGAAACCGCGCCACCCGGAGAGGATGAGCGCAATGCCGCGCGCGCTGCGCCCGGCGCTGTGCATCTGCGCAATCCAGCGCCGGATGTGCGCGTTCTGGATGTCCTTGAGGCCGACACGGGCCTCTGCGGCGTGTGAGCAAAGCCGCTGCAGATCGAGTGTGTAGAGCACCACCGTGCGCTCGGCCAGGCGCTTTTCCACCTTGACGTGGTTCAGATACGCCTGCACCAGCGCGCCATCGTCACCCGTCGGGGCGTCGATGGCGGCTGGCACAGGCAGGTCCATTGAGAACTTACTCGGGGCGCAGGCGCGAGAGTGCCGCGCTGGTGATCTCGCCGATGCGCTCCAGGAAGTCGGTGCCCATGTCGCTGGCGAAACGCTGTTGGTCAGCCGAGGCCAGCACCAGCAGGCCAAAAGCCTGTGGCGAAATGCCGGCGCGCAGCGGAATGAGCGCGAGCGACACGGCGCTTGAGGGATCGTCCAACCAGCCTGCGGCTTCCAGCCCCGGGTTGGCGCCGCAGTAGGGTCGGGTGAGCGACGAGGCAAAGGCTTTCACGTCATCGCTGGCCCCTTGAGCAAACGGCTGGTCTTCGAACGCCGGTGCCACGCCCCAGACTTTGATGGCGACCTGCGGCACCATGAACTGGTTGGCGATCTCGCGCACCGCCACCACAGGCAGCGCGGCAGGCTCGCGGGTCAGCAGCAGCGCGCGGGTCCAGAGCTGCAGTTTGTCGGCGATGGTGGTGTTTTCGTGACCGTTGCGGATCATCTCGGCCGCCTTGAGCTCCAGCCCCTTGATCTTTTCGCGCAGCATTTCGGCCTGGCGCTCCTGCAGGCTCACCGCGCGGTGTCCGTGCGGGCTGGTGAGCTGCACGGCGGCCAGCAGGCTGGCGTGGCGCTCGAAGAAGTCGGGCGTGTTGGCCAGGTAGTTGGCAATGTCGTCTTCGGTGATGGGTGGGATGCTGTTGGTGTTCATGGGTCTTTGGATTCGGAGCTGGGTTCAGCCGATGTCGGGAATGTCGATCTCGCCTTCGAACACGGTGGTGGCCGGTCCGGTCATGAAGACGGCGTTGTCGTGGCGGCGGCTGTCCTGCCATTCGATGGTGAGCACGCCGCCCTGGGTGTGAACGTGGACGCGTGCATCGAGCAGACCCAGCCGGATGCCGGCCACCACCGCCGCGCAGGCCCCGGTGCCGCAGGCCAGGGTTTCGCCGGCACCGCGCTCGAACACACGCAGCTTCACCTCGGTGCGGCTCACCACCTGCAAAAAGCCGGCGTTGACGCGCTGGGGAAAACGATCATGCCGCTCGATCATGGGCCCCCAAGCCTGCACCGGTGCGCTCTTGACATCGTCCACCATCAGCACCGCGTGCGGGTTGCCCATGGACAACACGGCTACCGGCACATCGCCCGCATAGGGCAGCGCCAGTGGCCAGCGCTCGAAGTTGCCCATTGCCTGGGGTTGCAGGTCGTGGGCCAGGAAGGGCACGCGGTCCAGGGCAAACACCGGCGGCCCCATGTCCACGGTCACCCCACCGTCCTGGTGGGCATGCAGCTCCAGCTCGCCATTGGCGACCTTCACCCGCAGGGGATTGCGCTGGCTCAGGCCCTTGTCGTGCACGAAGCGCACGAAGCAGCGCGCGCCGTTGCCGCAGTGCTCCACCTCGCCGCCATCGGCGTTGTGGATCACGTACTCGAAGTCCAGCTCGGGCTCCATGGAGGCCCGTACGCTGAGGATCTGGTCGGCGCCCACGCCGAAGTGCCGGTCGGCGAGGAAGCGGTATTGGGCCGCGGAGAGGCCCAATCGGCCGCGCGTCTCGTCGAGCACCACGAAGTCGTTGCCCGCGCCCTGCATCTTGGTGAATCGAATGTGCATCGTTCAATTATCGGCGCAGGTCTGCAGCCGAGACCACAAGTACCCTGGCTTCCCGCAAAATGCTTCCATGGTCAGACCCACCCAACTCCTGCATTCACAACGCCCACCCGCACCGCTGCGTGCGGCCGCCACCGTCCTGCTGCTGCGTGACAGCTCCGATCCCACCCACCCGGGCATTGAAGTTTTGATGACACGCCGCTCCCTGACGGCGAGCTTCGCGCCAGGGGCTTACGTGTTTCCGGGCGGTGGCATCGACGCGGCAGATGCCCAGTCGCACGGCATTGCCACGCGCCGCGCCACGCAGAGCGACCTGCACCTCACGCAGGCCATTGCGGCCATCCGCGAGAGTTTTGAAGAGCTGGGGGTGCTGCTGGCCCACCGGGCCGATGGTTCGCCGGTGGACGACAGCGACATCGCCACGCTGGACCGCCAAGCCCCGTTTGCCGCGCAATGCCAGGCCAAGGGTCTCACGCTCGACGGCGCAGGCGTGTTCGTGCTGGCCCACTGGATCACCGACCGCGACCTGCCGCGCCGCTTCGACGTGCCTTTTCTCGTGGCCCGCATGCCCGAGGGTCAGGCTCCCGTGGCCGATGAGGCGGAGCAGTTCGAGGCGGTGTGGGTGCGTGCGGCCGATGCGCTGGCGCGCCACGAGGCCGGCGACTTCTTCATCATCTTTCCCACCATCCGCACGCTGGAGCGCCTGAAGGCCTACGCAACGGTGCAGGACGTGCTGGAGGCGTGCGCCGTGAACGATCAACCGCTTTGGACGAGCTGTCCCAGAGCAGGCATGCTGGCCGGGCGCGAATCTCGCCACATGGAACACGAGCCGCCGTTCGGCGAACTCGCGATGGTGTGCCCAGACGGGCTCATCGCGCACAGCCTGGACTGGCAGCACGAACAGCCCGTGCAGTTGCTCAAAAACGTGCAACGCCTGACCGCGCCCAACCCCGGCTTCATGACCGGTCCGGGCACCAACAGCTACGTGGTGGGTGACCCCGCCAGTGGCCACATCGTGATCGATCCGGGCCCGGACGATCCGGCTCACATCGAGCGGCTGTGGCGCGCCGCGGGTGGCCGCATCCAGGCGATTGTTTGCACCCACTCGCATCCCGACCATTCGCCGGGGGCACCCAGGCTGCAAGCCCTGTGTGTGTCCGCCGGGTTGGAACGGCCGCCCATCCTGGGACTGCCCAGTCAGCCGACCGCACGCGAAAACAGCCGCTTCGTGCCCGAACGCTCGCTGGCCGATGGCGAACAACTCGTGTTGCTCGGCCCGTCGGGCGAATCGACCATCGCCCACACGCTGGAAGTGGTGCACACCCCCGGCCATGCGGCCAACCACCTGTGCCTGCTGCTGGTCGAAGACGGCCTGCTGTTCACCGGCGATCACATCCTCAACGGCAGCACCACGGTGATCGACCCGCCCGACGGCAGCATGGGTGCCTACCTCGATTCACTCGACAAGCTGGCCGAGCGTTGCCGGACGCATGGGGTTGAGTTCATCCTGCCCGCGCACGGCTACGTGCTGGGGGATCTGCGGGCCAGCGCCGAGAACACCAGCGCACCGGCCGAGGGTGGCGCGCTGGTGGCCATTGCGCATCTCAAGGCCCACCGGCTGCAGCGCGAAGCCAAGGTGGCGCGCGCGTTGCAAAAGGCACCCGAAGGTACGCCCGACGACTGGGTGAGGCTGGCCTACGACGACGTGCCCGAGCGGCTCTGGCCGGTGGCCAAACGCTCCCTGATGGCGCATGTGGAGCGCCTGCAAAGCTTGAGTGGCTTCAATCTGTAGAGGCCGAACGAATGAAGATCGCGATCCTCTCCGACGTCCACGGGAATTTCTCGGCTCTTGAAGCCGTGATCGCCGACATGGACCGGCGCGGCGGCGTGGACGAGGTGATCAACCTGGGCAACATGGTCAGCGGGCCTTTGATGCCCTTGCAGACCGCGCACTTCCTGATGCGGCAGAACTGGCTGCAGATTGCCGGCAACCACGATCCCCAGGTGCTGCATGAGACCACGGGCGTGCGCAGCGCATCAGACGCTTTTGCCGCCGGTGAGCTCGACGATCCGTCCCGGTGGTGGCTCACCTCGCTGAATGACTCTCTGGATGCACGCCTGCACACGGGCGAACTGTGGGCGGATCGTCTGGGCGGAGATGTGGCGGTGTGCCATGGCACCCCCCGCAGCCCGGTTGAATACCTGCTTGAGACAGCTGAAGGAGAGGGCATCCGTCTGGCGCTGGCGCCAGAGATTGCCGAGCGGCTGGGTGAACACGTGCCCGACAACATCCGGCTGCTGGCCTGCGGTCACAGCCACATCCAGCGAGCCTTGCGCCTGCCGGGCGGCATGCTGGTCGTGAACCCGGGTGCCGTGGGCATGCCCGCCTACGATGTCAGCCGCGCTCACCCGCTTTCCAATTACCACCGGGTCGAAAACGGCAGTCCCGATGCACGGTATGCGATCGCAGAGACCCTGGACGGCCAATGGCAGGTCGACCTGATCTCGGTGCCCTACGATTTCGAATCCACCGCTCAGCTCGCGATCAAAAACGGCCGGCCCGATTGGGCCCACGCCCTGCGCACAGGCTACATGCCACGCTTGCTCTGAGACAGAGCGTGGCAGTCGCACGCCTGCGCCTGCAGCACCGCGCGGTCCAGGAGCCGCAACCGACCTGGCTCGCATGCCAGCGCCCCCAGGCGGACCAACTGCTCTGCCGCGCCAGCCAGCGCATCGAGCGGCGCATCGAGTTGCGCCGTCAGGTCGCTCAAGTCGATGGCCAGCGCATCGTCGGGCAGGCGGTTGAAGGCCATCAGCAACCAGCGGCACAGGCGCTGTTCAACGCTGTGGGTCCGTTGGCACAGGGCCGTTTGCGACATCTGGTCCGTGAGCGCCTGCAGGTAGCCGAGCACTGCCTGGGTCACCCGTACCGAATCGGGTCCGTGGGCTGTCAAGGCGCTGACGGGCAGTGTCCAGGCAGCGCCGGGGTGCAGCACCACCGCCCGGCCGGATTCGAAAAAATCGCCCATGAATGCCGCCAAACCCAACATGCCATCGTTGCCGACCAAGGCCACCGACACATCGCCTCCACCCGGCATGGGCTGCATCAAGGCGACGAGCGCCGTCGTGGGGAAATACACGTGGGCGGTTGCGGTGCCAGGCGCATGCACCTCGTGTCCGGCCGGCAGGTTCACCCACTGAAGATGTTCACTCCAGGGCACTTGGCCATCACCGGACAGCGCGGCAAGTATCCGGTTGGAAGGGTGATCTTCTGACAATGTCGGAACTCCCGCCCGGAGGCGATCGAGGGTGCGTGGCCGGCAGTTCCGGGGGGTGCGCCAGTGTAGGTGCAAAGACGATTCAATATGTTCGATATCGAACACATCCACCCCGAACGAACCGGAAATGCTTTCCCCTCCAACTGGAACGTCGGTGCGCACCGGCTTTCGAAAGCCACGACAAGATTGGCGTTTGGGGGCCCCTGCCCCGTACACTTGCCTGTAACAGACCTTCGCTCGCCCCGGCCATTCCGCCATGGACCTCTCGTCGCAGTGTCGTTCTTCGACCATCCTCGGGAGCCCCATTGACCCTGATGCACAACGGCCTCGTGGCCCAGTTGTCCAATGACGACCAGCGCTTGCTTGAGAGCCGCTGCAAGCCCGTGGAGCTGGGCACAGGCGACATCCTGGCGGCCCCCCACCAGCCCAACGGACACATTCACTTCCTGACCAGTGCCAGCGTGGCGCTGGTGGTTCGCCACACCGACGGCAGTGGCTTGGCCGTGGGGCTGACAGGCCAGGAAGGCGCCGTGGGCCTGCAGCATGCGCTGGGGCTCGGCGCGGGCAACCTGACACTGCATGTCCAGCGCGGCGGCACGGCTTTTCGCGCCGAGGGCGAGGCCCTGCGGCGGCTGGTGGCGCGACGCGGCAGCATGCTGCGGGTGTTCGCCATCTACATGTGGGTGTTCTCGCAGGAAGTGGCGTCCATGGCCGCTGCATCCCAGTCGCACGACATCAAGGCACGGCTTGCGAACTGGATCCTGCTGAGCCACGCCCGCAACGGACAAACGGATCTCTACCTGACCCACGCGCATCTGGCCGACATGCTGGGCGTGCGCCGTGCGGGCGTGACGCTGGCCGCCGTCGAACTCAAGGAGATGGGTCTGGTGGATTACCAGCGAGGGCGCATCCACATCCTCGATATGGATGGGCTGCGCGCCGTGGCCAAGCGACCCGCCTTGAACAATGGCCTGCCGCAAGCAAAAGTGTGAAGCGCGCCGTTACGCCGGATTCTGTGCATCCGGAACCCTCTTGCGAAGGCCCGGATGTGACCGCCATTCATCTGGGCCGGGGGTTGCCCACCCGGCTCGGTGCTACCTACCCGCCAGCTCTCCTCGCGGAACCACGAGGATCGTCAACACGGCGAACCATGTCGCCTCAGGCTGGCCTATTTGGTATTGCTGCGCGTAGAGATTGCCCGTTTCACCCGAACTGAATCGGCTCGTCTCTGTTGCTCTGATCCTCACCTTAGGGCCCGTCGAGCGAACTCGCCGGGCTTGTCGGTGGAGAGGTGTTACCTCCTACGCTGTCCTGTGCAGTCCGGACGTTCCTCCAGCACCCCCTTTCGGGTCCTCTTGCGAGGCAGTGCCAGCGACGGCCTGGCGCGCTTCACCGGGCGATTATCCCCCGCCTCAGACAAGCCGCTCGATCTTGCGGTGGCGCCAGACCAGCCGGTAGTAGGCGGTCTGCAGCGCCAGCATGGCGATGTAGGCGATGGGGAAGGCCACCCACACGCCGGGCAGGCCCAGATGTGCATCGAGCACATAAGCCGCCGGCAGCTGGATGCCGAGGATGCAGAAGACGGAGATCGCCATCGGCACCAGCACCACGCCGCTGGCGCGCATGAGACCGCCCACCACCGCCTGGAAACCGAACACCAGGATGCTCCACAACATGATGTGCAACAACTGCTCGGCCTGCACGCGCACCTCGGGCTGCGTCAGGAACAGGCCCAGCAGGCGGTGCGAGAGCGCGTAACCCAGCAGCACCAGGGCGCCGGTGAGCGCGGCATTGAGCCACAGGCCGGTGCGCAGGATCGCACCCAGGCGGTCAACGCGGCCCGCGCCGATGGATTGCGCCGCGAGGATGGAGGCGGTGATCGCGATCGAGAGCGCGGGGAACTGCACGTAGTTCACGATCTGCGTGACCGCGCCATACGCGGCCGTGGCCTGCGAACCGTGGCCGTTCACCAGCGCCAGGATCACGAGCTCGGACAGCGAGATCACCACCATCTGCAGGCCGGTCGGCAGGCCGATGCGCATCACCTTGGCCAGGATGGCGCGGTCCAGCCGCAGCGCGTGCAGCAGTTCGCGGTCAAAGGCCAGCACATGTTTACGGCGGCCCAGCCGCCAGACCAGGAAACCCAGCGCCGCCGCGTAGGACACCAGCCCCGCGTAGGCCGCGCTCTGGATGCCCAGGCGCGGCAGGCCGAGCCAGCCCTGGATCAGCGCCGGCGTGAGCACCAGGCCGAGCGCGGTGGACAGCAGCAGGGCCACCAGCGGCGAGACCGTGTCGCTCACGCCGCGCAGCAGCTGCGTGAACAGGATGAACACCAGCAGCAGAGGCATGATGAGCAGCATCACGCGCGCATACGCCACCGCGTCGTCGATCACGTCCACGGGGGTGCCCAGCGCCTGCATCGCTGGCCGTGCGAACACCACGCCCAGCACGGCGGCCACGAGGCCGATCAAGGCGCCCAGCATCAGCGCCGTGCCCGCGATGGCTTTGACCTTGTGCGGCTCGCGCGCGCCCCAG
This sequence comes from Hydrogenophaga sp., assembly GCF_018780385.1. Lineage (GTDB taxonomy): Bacteria > Pseudomonadota > Gammaproteobacteria > Burkholderiales > Burkholderiaceae_C > Hydrogenophaga. Next base: position 32,984 of record NZ_JADMJO010000093.1, read on the forward strand.
GCCTGGCCGATCAGCACCGAAGCGCCTGCGCCGATGCCGATCACCAGCGAGATGAAGAAGAAGACGATGGGGAACATGCCCGAGACCGCCGCCAGCGCGTGGGTGCCCAGCATCTGGCCGATGTAGATGCCGTTGAGCGTGCCCGACAGTCCTTGCAGGATGTTGGACAGCACCATGGGCACGAGGAACACGAGGTAGACGCGCCAGAGCGGGCCTTGGGGAGCGTTGGGCATACGGATTCCGTGGAAAGAAGAAGCGAAGGGTCAGGCAGATGGTGGGGCGGCTTCGGGCGCGAAGGCGTCCCGTGCCAGCCAGGCCAGGTGGGCCTGCACATCCGGTGGCCAACCGGCGATGCAGCGCGCGAACGCGTCGGCGTCGTGCGCAAACAGCGCGCGCGAGGCTTCCTCGAAGCCCGCGAAGCCGCCCGCGATGGCGCTCATGAAACGGTAGGTGCGCTCCTTGGCCTGACGCCAGCCATCGCGCCCGGCGTGGCTGCGGCGGGCTTCCTCGACCAGGCGCCGCAAGGCCGCCGACGCACCGCCGGGCTGCTGCGCCAGCCACTCCCAGTGGCGCGGCAACAGCGTCACCTCGCGCGCCACCACGCCCATGCGCGGCCGGCCCACCTGAGGCGCGGCGGCCGGGGCCGCGCGGGTGGCTGCCGCTGCGGGCGCGGAGGGATGGCCCGCAGGCCAAGGGTGATCGACCAACGCGCCGGTAGCGTCGTCGAACACCAGCAGGCCACCGGCCGAGAGGTCGAGCGCGGCCAGCGCCCGTGCCACCTCGTCGTAAGTGCCGAAAGCCACACGCCGGGCACCCAGAAACGCGGTGCAGGCAGGGGAAGATGGAGAAGACATGTGGCGCATTTTACCCGGATTTAATAGTTTTACCCGGGTTATTTAAATCCACCACCGTTCGCCCCCGCCGCGCATTGACGACAATACGCGGGCTCCGTCTTCTGCTTGATCAACACAAGCCCCCACGACACATGATCCGCCTCTCCGAACTCAAACTTCCCTTGGCCGAGGTGCCGGCCGAACACCGCCGTGCCGCCGACGCGCCCACCGAAACGGACATCGACCGGCAACCGCCGCCGCATCCGGTTGACGCCCTCACCCGCCTCGCGGCGGCGGCTCTGGGCATCGAGCCTCGGCAGATCGCCCACTTGCACGTCTTCAAGCGCAGCTTTGACGCGCGCAAGGCCGATCTGCTCGCGGTCTACATCGTCGACGTCACATTGGCCGACCCGACACACGAAGCCGACCTGCTCGCGCAGCACGCCGGCAAGCCGCACACCCAGCCCACGCCCGACATGGCCTGGCACCCACCCGGCCATGCCCCGACCGACTGGCCCGCCGACGAGCGAGAGCGCCCGGTGGTGGTGGGGCTGGGTCCGTGCGGCCTGTTCACCGCACTGGCGCTGGCGCAGATGGGTTTCAAGCCCATCGTGCTCGAGCGCGGCAAGCCGGTGCGCGAGCGCACCAAGGACACCTGGGGCCTGTGGCGCAAACACGTTCTCAACCCCGAGAGCAACGTGCAATACGGCGAGGGCGGTGCGGGCCTGTTCTCCGACGGCAAGCTCTACAGCCAGATCAAGGACCCGCGCTTCCTCGGCCGCAAGGTCATGCAGGAGTTTGTCGATGCAGGCGCACCGGCTGAAATCCTCTACACCGCGCACCCGCACATCGGCACCTTCAAGCTGGTGCGTGTGGTGGAGGCCATGCGCGAGAAGATCACCGCGCTCGGCGGCGAGATCCGCTTTCAGCACCTGGTGTGTGGCCTCACCCTCTCCAGCGAAGGTGGCGAGCAACGCATCGCATCGCTGAAGGTGCGACGACTGGACGTCGGAGACACCATCGACATGCCGGTGCAGCGCGTGGTGTTCGCGCTGGGCCACAGTTCGCGCGACACCTTCGCGCAGCTGTGGGACGCGGGCGTTTTCATGGAAGCCAAACCGTTCTCCATCGGCTTTCGCATCGAGCACCCGCAGGGCGTGATCGACCGTGCGCGCTGGGGCCGCCACACCGGTCACCCGCTGCTGGGCGCGGCCGACTACAAGCTGGTGCACCACGCGAAGAACGGCCGCGCGGTCTACAGCTTCTGCATGTGCCCGGGCGGCACCGTGGTGGCCGCCACCTGCGAGCCCGGCCGCGTGGTCACCAACGGCATGAGCCAGTACTCGCGCAACGAGCGCAACGCCAACGCCGGTCTGGTGGTGGGCATCGAGCCAGCCGATTTCCCACAAACCTTCCCGCGCGATGCGCCGCTGTGGACTGCAGCCTTCGGCGAATCGGACGGCCCGCGCTACGCCACACAGGCCGCACAACTCGCCGCCACGGGCCAGAACCATCCGTTGGCGGGCATCGTGCTGCAGCGCGAACTCGAAGCCCGCGCTTACCAGCTCGGTGGCGGCACTTACGAGGCACCAGGGCAACTGGTGGGGGATTTTCTGGCGCAGCGCCCGTCCAGCGCACTGGGCGAGGTGGTGCCTTCGTACCAGCCGGGCGTGAAGCTGGGCGATCTGGCGCCGGCCCTGCCCGCCTACGCCATTGAAGCCATGCGCGAAGCGCTGCCGGTGTTCGGCCGCAAACTCAAGGGCTACGACATGGCCGACGCTGTGCTCACCGGCGTGGAGACCCGCACCTCCGCACCCCTGCGCATCACCCGCGGCGACGACTTTCAGAGTCTGAACACACGCGGGCTGTACCCGGCCGGTGAAGGCGCTGGCTACGCGGGGGGCATCCTTTCTGCAGGGGTCGACGGTTTGAAAGTCGCCGAAGCGCTGGTGCTGGATCTGCTCCGGGACGCGACCACGTCAACAATCGCTGCAGAACTTCCGGCGTTGTGACGATTCTTTACACACGGTGCATCATGGGTTGACAGCGCCGGAGCACACTTCAAGCTACCCTCATCAGGAGTTGTCCATGAAGACCCCAGCCCTCATTCCCTTCGCGGCCGGCCTGCTTGCCCTGGCCGGTAGCGGCGTGGCGCACGCGCAGGAAGAACAAGGCCGCGTGATCAGCAGCACGCCAGTGGTGCAACAGGTGGCCGTGCCGCGCGAAGTGTGCAGCGACGAGCGCGTGACCTACCAAGGGCAACCATCGGGCGCGGGCGCCCTGCTCGGTGGCATCGCTGGCGGTGCCGCGGGCAACGCCATCGGCAACGGCAGCGGCCGCGCCGCCGCCACGGTGATCGGCCTCATCGGCGGAGCCATGATCGGCAACCGCGTTGAAGGCCCTGGCCAGCCCTACACCGAAACCTATCGGCAGTGCGGCACGCAGACGTTTTACGAAAACCGCACTGTGGCCTACAACGTGGTCTATGAATACGCCGGGCGCCAGTACAACGTGCAGACGCCCCAAGACCCGGGCCGCTACATTCGCCTGAACGTGTCACCGGTGGATGTGCTGCCACCGCCCGTCTACAACAACGCACCCGTGTACCAGCCGCAGGTCGAGTACTACCCACAAAACACCCGCATCACCATCGGCACGCAGTACTACCCGCGTTACCAGGTCTCACCGGGCGTGATCTACATCAATGGCATCCGCTCTGGTCACCACCGCCATGACGACCGCCGCTACAGGGACGGTCATCGCGATGGTCATCGAGGCAACGACGGCTGGGACCGCAACCGCTGATTCCAGTGCACACCAACAAAAAAGCGACCAGAAGGTCGCTTTTTTTTCGTGTCGGAGACCGTGCTCTGACCCAGGGACACCGAGGAACCGGCTTTGCCGGGCCTCAGGTGTCGCCCCCCTCAGGGGGGTGGCGCCGAAGGCGACGCGGGGGGCAACCCAACCTGTGGGGGGTTAGTTCTTCTGCAGCGCCGCGATACGCTCTTCAATAGGCGGGTGGGTCGAGAACAACTTGCCCAGGCTGCCCGTGATGCCGAGTGCCTGCATGGTCTTGGGCAGCTCTCCGGGTGTAAGGCCACCCAGGCGGGCCAGCGCGTTGATCATGGGCTGCTTGCGGCCCATGAGGCCAGCAGCACCGGCGTCGGCACGGAACTCGCGCTGGCGGCTGAACCAGGCCACGATGATGGCCGCCACGAAGCCCAGCACGATGTCCATCACGATGGTCGTGATCATGTAGCCGATGCCGGGACCGCTGCTGTTGCTGTCGCCCTTGCGCAGGAAGCCGTCCACCGCGTAGCCGATCACGCGGCTGAGGAACACCACGAAGGTGTTCATCACGCCCTGGATCAGCGTCATGGTGACCATGTCGCCGTTGGCCACGTGGGCCACCTCGTGGCCGATCACGGCCTCGACTTCTTCCTTCGTCATGTTCTGCAGCAAGCCGGTGGACACCGCCACCAGCGCCGAGTTCTTGAAGGCACCGGTGGCAAACGCGTTGGGCGCGCCTTCAAAGATGGCGACCTCGGGCATGCCGATGCCGGCCTTCTCAGCGAAGCGGCGCACGGTCTCCACGATCCAGGCTTCGTCCGATGTCTGCGGCTGGTTGATCACGCGCGCACCCGTGCTGAACTTGGCCATGGGCTTGCTGATCAGCAACGAGATGATGGCGCCGCCAAAGCCGATGACGAGCGAGAACCCGGCCAGCGCCGTCATGTTCAGGCCGTTGGCGGTGAGAAAGCGGTCCACGCCCAGGATGCGGGTGGTGATCAACAGCACCGCCATCACGGCGAAGTTGGTCAGGACGAACAGCAGGATGCGTTTCATGGGGACTCCGGGTAGTGTCAAAGACAACGGGATGATAAGTGGGGCTCGCTGTGCGGTTCTTCAAGCCACGCAAGCTTCAGGCAATCACCAATGATCAGACTTGCGGCAGCAGAAACCGCCGTTCCCAGGCACTGATCTCGTTCAGGAAGCTGTCGTGCTCCATCGCCTTGACCGCGAGATAGGCCCGCACGAAGCGCTCACCCAACAGGCGTGGCGCGTGTTCACTCTGGGCCATTTGTTCGTGGGCGGTTGAAAAAGTTCGCGGCAGACCGCGCGGCAGGTCGTAGCCGTTGCCTTGCACCGGATCGCCCGGCAGACAGCGCGTTTGCAGCCCCGCCAGGCCGGCGGCCAGCGTGGCGGCCATGGCCAGGTAGGGGTTGGCATCGGCGCCGGCCAGACGGTTCTCCACCCGGCGCGCCGCAGCGGGGCTCACGGGCACGCGCAGGCCGGCGGTGCGGTTGTCGTAGCCCCAGGCCACATTGGTGGGCGCCTGACTGCCGCTCACATAGCGGCGGTACGAATTGACCGTGGGCGCATAGATGAGGGTGAGGTCGGGCGTGAAGGCCTGCAAGCCGCCGATGTAGTGCAGGAAAGCGTCGCTGGCGGAGCCATCGGGCTGGCTGAAGATGTTGCGACCTTCGGCATCCACCACGCTCTGGTGCAGGTGCATGGAGCTGCCCGCCTCGCCCGCGATGGGCTTGGCCATGAACACCGCGTTCAAACCGTGCTGCAGGGCGATCTCGCGCGCCGCCGTCTTGAACAGAAAAGCCTGATCGGCCACCACCACCGGGTCGCCGTGCAGAAGGTTGATCTCGTACTGGCACGGCCCCACCTCGTGCAGCCAGGTATCGGCCCGGATGCCCAGCGCATCGATGGCGGCGTGGAACGCGTCCCAGAACGGCGCCAACTCATTGAGCGCGTTCAGGCTGAAAGCCGATTGCCCCACCTCGGGCCGGCCACCGCGCCCCAGCGGCGCGGTCAGCGGCAGGGCCGGGTCGGTCATGGCGGCGGTCAGGTAGAACTCGATCTCGGGCGCCACCACGGGTGTGAGGCCCATGGTTTGGTAACGCGCGACCACGTTCTTGAGCACCGAGCGCGGGGCAAATTCACACAGGCTGCCGTCGAGCTCCACGCAGTCGTGCACCGCCAGGTAGCGCGGCACGCTGGCCCAGGGTGCAAGCTTGAGCGTGGCCAGGTCGGGCACCAGTCGCACGTCGGGGTCGCTGTCGGGAAAGATCGGGTCGTAGGAGTACTCCCCCGTCACGCATTGCATGGGGATGGCCTGGCAGATGCGCAGTTCGCCACCCACCGCGAAGCTGCCCGCGGGCATGAGCTTGCCGCGCGGGTAACCGGTGACGTCGGCAAAGAGGCACTCGACGTCGCGCACGCCGCTGGCCCGGAAATGGGCGGCGAGTTCGGCGCGGTCGGCGTCCAGTGCCAGATTCAGGTGGGACCAGGAGGGCGATGTCGGCAGGGTCATGGGTTGTCCAATGGAACATCAGGACGCCGGGGGCGGAACACGCCGGCGTCGGCATAGTAAGTGGGATCGTCGTTGGCGGGCCACCAGCCCGGCACACCCAGCACCGGCAAGGGCGTGAACGGCTTGGCCGCCAACACCGGCGCGCTCAGGCCCTGGGCCAGCCAGGCGTCCCAGGCAGCGAGGTCGTCACCCAAGTCCATGGGCACAGGCTCACGCAACACATGGGCGGTGATGGATTTGTAGGGCGTGACCAGTTTTTCGAGCAGCGCGTGGCCGAACAGCACCAGCCGCGCCTGGGTCCACAGCGGGCGCAGCGTGACGAACAGCCGCTGCCAGTCGCGCCCCGTCAAAGCATCCCACAGCGGCTCGGGTGCTTGCAGCAGCGCCGCGTTTTCGTCGAACAGTGTGAGCGCATCGCGCACCGGACCGCGCACCTCGCGCACGCCAGCCCGTGCGATTTCGGTCGCCTGCAGCTGGTTGAGGCGCTGCTTGGTGAGTGGAAAACGCAACCAGCACAAGCCGTTGAAAAAATCGTGCAGGTTCTCGCGTGTGGGAACCTGGCCGGTGTCGAAGATGAACTGCTCGTACGCCGTGCCGGGGGACAAATCGGCTTGCGGCACGAAGCGCACCGGACACTGGCCTCTGAGTTGCAGCGCTTGCGGCAAAGTCTCGCCACGCGCGAGTGCCTGGGCCACCGCCCTCCCCTCGGGCGCCACGGGCGCAAACCAGGGTTCGTTCCAGTCGGGTGACAAGCCCAATGGCTCAGGCCTGCAACCGCCAGGGCAAGGCCTCGCCGCCGCGCAGTGGCTTGAGATCGGCCTCGCCGAAGCGGAAGCTCTCGGGTGTGGTCCAGCTCTCTCTCAACAGCGTCACGGTGCCGCTGTTGCGCGGCAGGCCGTAGAAGGCCGGGCCGTTGAAGCTGGCAAAAGCTTCGAGCTTGTCGAGCGCGCCCACCGTGTCAAAGGCCTCGGCGTACATCTCGATCGCAGCGTGCGCGGTGTAGCAACCGGCGCAGCCCATGGCGTGTTCCTTCAGGTGCGCGGGGTGCGGTGCGCTGTCGGTGCCGAGGAAGAAGCGGTCGCTGCCGCTGGTGGCCGCGGCCAGCAGGGCCTGGCGGTGCGTTTCGCGCTTGAGCACCGGGAGGCAGTAATAGTGCGGGCGCACGCCACCAGTGAAGATGGCGTTGCGGTTGTAGAGCAGGTGGTGCGCCGTGAGCGTGGCTGCGGTGAACGGGCTGGCCTCGGCCACGTACTGCGCGGCTTCCTTGGTGGTGATGTGCTCGAACACCACCTTCAGCTCGGGGAAGTCGCGCCGCAGCGGGATCATCTGCTGGTCAATGAACGCGGCTTCGCGGTCGAACAGGTCAATGTCGGGCGAGGTGACCTCGCCATGCACCAGCAGCAGCAGGCCGGCGCGCTGCATGGCCTCCAGCGTCTTGTAGGTCTTGCGGATGTCGGTCACGCCGGCGTCGCTGTTGGTGGTGGCGCCGGCAGGGTAGAGCTTGAGGGCCACCACGCCGGCGTCCCTGGCGCGCGCGATTTCGTCGGCGGGCAGGTTGTCGGTGAGGTAGAGCGTCATCAGCGGTTCGAAAGTCACGCCCTCGGGCACGGCAGCCCGGATGCGGTCGCGGTAGGCCACGGCCTGCGCCGCGGTGGTCACCGGCGGCTTGAGGTTGGGCATGATGATGGCGCGGCCAAACTGGGCAGCGGTGTGCGGCACCACCGTGCGCAGCGCATCGCCGTCGCGCACGTGCAGGTGCCAGTCGTCCGGCCGGGTGATGGTGAGGATGTTGGTGGGGGTGACAGTCGCAGCGTTCATGCCCCGATTGTCGCAAACCGCCTGGCCTACAGCGGCACCTTGTCCGTGGGGTACTTCCAGAAGTCGCGCAACAGGTAGCTGATGGGCAGGTTCAGCGGCACGCCCTTGGGCGGAATCGGTTTTTCGAACCAGGTGGCGTAGATGGCATGGATCTCGCCGCTGTAGATGAGGCGGCGCATTTCTTCGTCAATGATCTTCTTGAAAGCGGGGTCGTCCTTGGGCAACATGATGGCCAGGGCCTCGGTGGTGAAGAAGCGACCCACCACCTTGAGCGCCTTGGGATCGGGGCGCCCCGCGGCCAGGCCAAAGAGCAGCACGTCGTCCATGGCAAAGGCGTCGGCTTCGCCGTTCTCGACCATGGTCACCGCCTGTTGGTGGTCCTCGGCTTCCAGAATCCGCAACTTGAGGAAACGCTCCAGATCCAGGCGCCTCAAGGCCGCCAGCGGCGTGGTGTTGCGGGTGGACACCACGGTCTTGAGGGCGGGATGGTCCACCCGGTCCACGGGGCTGTCGGCCTTGACCAGCAGGCGCGCACCGGTGATGAAGTGTGGAATGGTGAAGGCCACTTTGTCGCGGCGGGCAGCGTTGTTGGTGGTGGAGCCGCACTCCATGTGGACCTTGCCCTGCGCCACCATGTCGATGCGGTTGGCCGGCGTGACCTGCACATACTCCACTGCCAACTGGGTCAGACCGATCTTCTGCTGCACCGCCAGAGCCAGCCGACGGCAGATGTCCAGTGCATAGCCCACCGGCTTCTTCTGGTCGTCCACGTAGGAGAACGGCACCGCCGACTCCCGATGGGCCAGCACCAGTTTTCCCTGAGAACGAATCTGGTCCAGCACCGGACCCGACTGCGCCTGGGCCAGACCTGTCAGGCCAATGACTGACGCAAGAACATACCGCGCCAATGAAGACACATGTGCCATGAGAAGCCCCCAAGTCGATCAATGCCCTGTCGGCACAAGAAGGTGTGTGCGTCCTCTCATCCACGACTGCATGAAGCATAAGCACGTCTTGCGACGGCGTATCTAAGCTTCCAGCCGTATTTGAAGAGGATCGCGGGCGCTTCAGTGCGCCAGGATCTTGTTGAGGAAGTCCTTGGTGCGCGGTTGGCGGTCTTCGGGCTTGCCGAAGAAATCGTCTTTGGAGCAGTCTTCCAGGATCTTGCCACCCACGTCCATGAAGATCACACGGTTGCTGACCTTGCGCGCAAAACCCATTTCATGCGTCACGCACATCATGGTCATGCCTTCGTTGGCCAGACCGACCATCACGTCGAGCACCTCGCCGACCATCTCGGGGTCGAGCGCCGAGGTGGGTTCGTCGAACAGCATCACGATCGGGTCCATCGACAGCGCGCGCGCAATCGCCACACGCTGCTGCTGGCCGCCCGAGAGCTGGCCCGGGAACTTGTCCTTGTGCAGCGACAGGCCCACGCGGTCGAGCATCTTGAGGCCGCGCTTCTTGGCCTCGTCCGGGTTGCGGCCGAGCACCTTGATCTGCGCGATGGTGAGGTTCTCGGTCACCGACAGGTGCGGGAACAGCTCGAAGTGCTGGAACACCATGCCCACGCGGCTGCGCAGCTTGGGCAGGTCGGTCTTGGGGTCGTGCACCGGCACGCCATCGACCGTGATCTCGCCCTTCTGGAAGGGCTCGAGCGCGTTGATGGTCTTGATGAGCGTCGACTTGCCCGAGCCGGACGGGCCGCAGACCACGACGACTTCACCCTTCTGGATGTCGGTGGAGCAATCGGTCAGCACCTGGACGCTGCCGTACCACTTGGAGACGTTCTTGAGTTCAATCATGGCAATTCCTGGTTTTCGGTTGCATCAACGGATGATGGCGATCTTCTTGTGCAGCTGCTTGACGGACCACGACAGCGCGTAACACATGACGAAATAGACCACGGCGGCGGCGAGGTAGGCCTCGATCGGACGACCGAAGTTCTTGCCCGCGACCTCGAAGCCCTTGAGCATGTCGTAGGCGCCGATGGCGTACACGAGCGAGGTGTCCTGGAACAGGATGATGGTCTGTGTGAGCAGCACCGGCAGCATGTTTCGGAAGGCCTGTGGCAACACCACCAGCTTCATGTTCTGCCCGTAGCTCATGCCCAGCGCCTGCCCCGCGTGCACCTGGCCACGCGGGATCGACTGGATGCCCGCGCGCATGATCTCGCTGAAGTAGGCCGCCTCGAAGGCAATGAACGTGACCACCGCCGACACCTCGGCACCGATCGGCCGCCCGATCAACAGCGGCACCAGCAGGAAAAACCACAGGATCACCATCACCAGCGGAATGCTGCGCATGCCGTTGACGTAGATCGTGGCCGGCGTGTCGAGCCACTTCTTGCCCGACAGGCGCATGAGCGCGAGCACGGTGCCGAAGATGATGCCGCCGATGGTGGCCACGATGGTCAGCATCAGGCTGAAGTAGAGGCCCTTCAGCACGAAGTTGCTGATGAGGTCCCAGTTGTAGAAGGAAAAGTCGAGATTGAGGTTCATGTCAGTGACCTCCCGTCCCGCCGGCCACGACGAAGCCCGGTATGCGCGCGCGCTTCTCGATGACCGCCATGATGCGGTTGATCGCGAAGGCCGAGATGATGTACAGGCCGGTCACCGCCAGGTACACCTCGACGCCGCGCGAAGTCTCTTCCTGCGCCTGCATCGCGAACATGGTGAGCTCGGACACCGACACCGCGAACGCCACCGAGGAGTTCTTGAAGATGTTCATGGTCTCGCTGGTCAGCGGCGGGATGATGATGCGAAAGGCCATGGGCAGCAGCACATAGCGGTAGTACTGGAAGGTGGTGAAGCCCATCGCCATGCCCGCGTAGCGCTGGCCGCGCGGCAGGGCCTGGATGCCCGAGCGCACCTGCTCGGCAATGCGGGCCGAGGTGAAGAAACCGAGGGCGAACACCACGAGCACGAAGCCGGGAATGCCCTGCAACACCGGAAACATCGAGGGCAGCACGTGGTACCAGAGGAATATCTGCACCAACAACGGGATGTTGCGGAACAGTTCGACCCAGGCATTGCCCAGGCGCACCACCATGGGCCGGTCGGGCAGCGTGCGCAGCGTGCCGATCACGATGCCCAGCACCAGCGCCAGCAGCAAGGCCAGCAACGACACGGACACCGTCCAGCCCCAAGCCGACAGCATCCAGTCGAGGTAGGTGATGTCGCCCCCCTTGCCAAAGCAGCTCTGTGCAGGCTGCCGTTCGATGGTGTCCTCGCAGAACACCTGCCAATCCCACGCCATAAAAACCCCTTCTTGTTATCGCCTCGCCACCGCATGGCGGTTCACGGGCGTCTACGAAAACGCCCCTTCAAATGGTCCACTTGAAGGGGCGTGCCGGAAGCGCCTGCAGCTTACTTCTTGACGTAGTCTTCCATCGGCTTGTCGTTCGGGCTGGCCCAGGCGGCCTTGGTGGCGTCGGAGATCGGCAGGCCGATCTTCACGTTCGCCGGCGGGATCGGCTGCATGAACCACTTGTCGTACAGCTTGGCGAGCGAACCGTCAGCGATCTGGCGCTTGATGCTGTCGTCCACGGCTTTCTTGAACGCCGGGTCGTCCTTGCGCAACATGCAGGCGATGGGCTCGACCGACAGCACTTCACCGACGATCTTGTAGTCGGCCGGATTCTTGGACTTGGAGATGTTGCCGGCCAGGATCTGGCCGTCCATCACGAAGGCATCGGCGCGGCCCGATTCCAGCAGCAGGAAGCTGTCGGCGTGGTCCTTGCCCATGACTTCCTTGAAGTCGATGCCGCCGGCGCGCTCGTTTTTGCGCAGGGTCTGCACCGAGGTGGTGCCGGTGGTGGTGGCCACGGACTTGCCGTTCAGGTCCTTGATGGCGTTGATGCCCGAGCTCGCCTTGACGGCGATGCGCACTTCTTCCACGTAGGTGGTCATGGCAAAGGCCACGTCCTTCTGGCGCGTGGCGTTGTTGGTGGTGGAGCCGCATTCCAGATCAACCGTGCCGTTCTGCACCAGGGGGATGCGGTTCTGCGAGGTGACCGGCTGGTACTTCACTTCCAGCGAGGTCAGACCCAACTGCTTGCGAATGTCGGACAGGATGATCTCGCCCATCTCGGTGTGAAAGCCGACGTACTTGCCGCCACCCAGGGTGAAGCCCAGGCCACCCGAGGACTCGCGCACGCCCAGGGACACACTGCCGGACGCCTTGATCTTGGCCAGCGTATCGCCGGTCTGGGCCAAGGCGCTGCTGGCGGCCAATGCGGTCACGGCCCATGCGAGCAGGTGCTTCTTCATAACTATCTCCTTGTTTGTGAATAAAACGATAAACCCAACGATTTTCAGCTTGATGTGCGTCTCTTCAGGCCTGCGCACATGAATCGCATGATGCTACGCACGCAAACTCCGTTCCACCCGGGAATTCCCACCCTGTGTGGAGCGAAGCCCGTGAATGTAACGAGCGCCCCGAACAAACGCCAATGCTGATTCCAGCGCCGATCATGCAAACCGTTCATGTCCGAATTTACCCCAATGGTTCCGACCGACGATCCACGCTAGCAATCACCTGCAAACGAAAAAATCAGGCGGTCTCCAAGCGCTGGCGCAGGTCGTTCCAGAACTTCTCGACCGGTCCTTTGGCCTTGCGTGCCAACGGCCGCTCACGGTAGATGCGGATGTCCAGGGCCGTCTCCAACCCGCCGCCGGCCGACACCAGCTTGCGTGCGGCGACTTCGTTGCGCACCGCGCTGGCGGGCAGGAAAGCGATGCCGTGGCCTTCCAGGGCCATGGCTTTGAGGCCTTCGGCCATGTCGGTCTCATAGATGCGGTCCAGGTGCACGGGCACGCTGCTTTGTTTGAGCATCTGGTCCACCGCCCGGCCCAGGTAGGCACCAGGAGCATAGGCCAGGTAAGGCTGCGGCTGGCCGGCCAGTCCGGGCAACGCGTAAGTGGGCGCACCGGCGGCGGTGGGCTTCACATAGGGCGCCAGCAGCTCGCGGCCCAGGGGCAGCATCTCGTAGCGGTTGGCATCGAGCTGGATCGGTTGCGACTCGTGGTGATAGGCGATGAGCAGGTCGCAGCTGCCTTCGACCAGACGCAACACCGCGTCGTGCACGTTCAGGGCGATGAGTCGGCTCTTGATCGGTCCGCAGGTCTCGCGCAGGCTGGAGAGCCAGGAGGGGAAAAACGTGAACGCCAGCGTGTGCGGCACGGCGAACTCGATCACGTCCTGCGCCGCCGCCGTGTGGGCCCTGAGCATGGCCCGCGTGCTTTGCATCGCCTGCAGCATTTCCAGCGCTTGGTCGTACAAGGTCTGGCCCGCCGGCGTGAGACGCGTGGGATACGAGGAGCGATCGACCAGGTCCGTGCCGGCCCAGGCCTCCAGCGACTGGATGCGGCGCGAGAACGCAGGCTGCGTCACGTGGCGCAGTTGGGCCGAGCGGCTGAAGCTGCGGGTCTCAGCCAGACTGACAAAATCTTCGAGCCACTTGGTTTCCATGGGGCGCGATTATGGCTTGACCCTAACCCTCAAGCACCAACCGCACGGAGGCAACGTACAGCCGCTCCATGGCATCAAGCGGTTGCACCGCCGCGGCGCGATCCTGGAGGTGGCGCGCCTCTTCCATCCGTTTGTGCCCCTCCAGCATGAGCAGTCCATTGGCGTGCTCCGACAAGGTGATGGCCGAGTCGGGGTTGAGGGCGAGTGCCTTCTGGTACAGCGCCAGACCGGCTTCCTTGCTGGCGCCGTGCGTCATGCCGCCCACCAACGCACCCACCTTGTCGATCACTTCGGCGTGGTAGCCGGCCAACGCGAGATGGGCATCGGCATGGCGTGGCGACAGCGCGATGGTGGTCTCCAGCGCCTGGCGGATCTTCCCACCCAGGCCTTGTGTGAGCGCCTTGGCCACGCTGATGCACTGGCTGTAGCGAGCCAGGGCATAAGCCTGCCAGTACCAGGCACCGGCGTTGTTCGGCTCTCGCTTCTGCAGGGCTTCGGCGCGCGCCGCAGCCTCCAGCAACAGTTGCTGGCGCACGTGTTCGCGTGGTTCGAGGTAGTTGGCGTAGATGCAGGCGGCCTTGTTGGCCACATTCAAGCCCGCATCGCCCAGCGCGATGCCACTGAGGGCAGCACGCTGGAACTCGCCGTTGTGAAACTGAACCCAGGCCTCCAGCACATCGGAGCGCTCGGGCCAGGGCTCTGCGTCGCCCATGTGCAGTCGGTTCCACTGGTGCTGCAGGTGGGTGCGGTCCCACCGGGGTGTCACGGTCCAGGGAAAAGGGGTCCATGTGTCCATCGTTGTCTCCTCGTGCGTCAGGCGCTGGGGCTGTAAGCCGCGGTGAGATGGATCAGGTGCTGTCGCTGCGAGCTCTCAAGGTAGGGAGCCAGCAGGTTGAGCACATGGTAGGCGCCGCGCATCAAAGCCTGTTGCGCGTTGTCCGGCTCCAGCGCGTGACGCGGGTCGCGCACGTACTCGAAGCTCAGCCAGTAGGTGAGCACCACCACCATGCTGTCCGCGGTGGGCTCCATTTCGCGCGCGTCCATCGTCACCGCGCTGTTGCGGCTGAGGGCCGCGAGCAGGTTGCGGATGGCGCGCGTCTTGTCTTTCAACACGGTCTGAAAATGGGTCTCCAGCATGCGGTTCTTCGACAGCAGGTCGTTGAGGTCGCGGTACAGGAAACGGTACTCCCAGATGATCTCGAACAGCGAGTGCAGGAAGAACCAGGCGTCTTCCACGTTGCGCACGCCTTCGCTGGCACCCAGCAACTCACCCAGGGCTTTTTCATAGCGCTCGAACAACGAGTTGATCAGCTCGTCCTTGGCCGGGTAGTGGTAATACAGGTTGCCCGGGCTGATGCCCAGCTCGGCCGAGATCAGCGTGGTGGACACGTTGGGCTCGCCGAACCGGTTGAAGAGTTCGAGCGTGACCTCGAGGATGCGCTCGGCGGTGCGGCGCGGGGCTTTTTTGGCCATGGCGCTCAGCGGCCCGCAGCCGCGGTGCCAAGCTGGCGTTGCAGATCGTCCAGCGTGGCGTGCAACTGCCGGCCCAAGGTGGTTTGCGCCGGCACCGACGGCTCGTTCACCAGGCGGAGGTCGGGGTTGCGAAGCGAGGCCAAGTTCAGCGTCACGCCGTGGCGTGCCAGCTTGGGCGCCAGTTCGGCCTGTCGTTCGAGCAGCAGCTTGCGCGTCTGCTGGTAGGCGTGCTCGGCCAGTTCGCGCCGCTGGCGGTAGCTGAAGGTGTTGGCCGTGAAGAGCTTGGCGTCGCGCTGATCGGGCTCGATGAGCACGATGTCGCTGCCCGGATACAGGCGCTCGTAGTTCTTCATGCCGAGCTCAAGCCGTGAATGGATCATGGAGCGGAACGTCTGGCTCATCACCGCCGGGAAGCCGCCCTCGACCAGCGAAGGAATGTGGTCGGTGTGTTCGCCCAAAGCATGGGCCCTGAATGGCACGAGGGGGTTCAGGCACAGCAGCAGCGCCGCGCCGTCGTCGAGCGCCACGGTCGCGTGCAAGGTTTTCTTCAGCGCACCGTCCACGTAGTGCTCTCCGTCGATCTCCACCGGCGGGAACAGCCCGGGCAAGGCGGCGCTGGCCTGGATCGCCCGTGAAATCGGCACGTGGTCCCAGCCCGGTTGGCCAAACGGTGCCGCCTCGCCGGAGTCGAGCTGCGTGGCCACCAGCGTGAGGCGGGCGCGCAGCTGGCGGAAGTCGTTGGTGCGCCCGGGCTGGCTGAACAGCCGTTCGATCTGGTGGTGGATGCCTTCGTTGTCCAGCACGCCGGTGGGCAGCGCCGCACCGAGCCGCTCGAACGCGTTGGTGAACGCCCTGCCCTGCACGCCCCACGCCCACAGGGCACTGCCCAACAGACCGGGCAGGCGTTGCAGCCGACCAGCGAATTCGGTCCACGCGGGCTTGAGCAGCCAGGCGGGATCAAAGTTGTCGTTGCCCTTGTCCTTGCCGTCTTCGATGAAGGCTTCGCACAGCTCGCGCGGGCTGATGCCGTTGGCCAGGCCCGCGGCGATGAAACCGCCGGCCGAGACACCCACGTAGTGATCACAGTGGTTGAGGTCCAGGCCGCGGAGGCTGTCGGCCAACGCGCACAACGCACCGATTTCGTAGATCGCGCCGAGCGGCCCACCACCGGCCAGGGCCAGTGCGATGCGGGGGCGTTGCGACTTGAGCGAGCGGCTCTTCGCTGGCCTTGGGGAGGGCACGGGTCGGGCTTCGCGCGGTGTCGTCATGCGTTTGAGTGTAGACCGCTGGTGTGGCCGAACTTGCTGCGTTGCAGCATGGGCAACAGGCGCAAAAAAGGGGCGCGATCGCCCCTGTTTCGTGTGATGCCCTCAGGCCTCACGGTGCTTACGCGGTGGCCGCCTTGCGGGCGGTCTTGCGGGCAGCGGGCCTGGCTGCAACATTCTTGGCGGCAGGCTTGCTGGCGGATTTCTTTGCGGGCGCGGCCTTGCGGGCTGCGGTCTTGGCGGGGGCCTTGCCACCGAGCTCCTGCACATGCTGGTTGAGTGCATCGATGCGCTTGATCAGTGCGTCCACATCGCGCGCTGAAGGCACGCCCAGTTTGTTCAGGGCCTTGGCCACACGCTCTTCGAAGATCGACTCGAGCTTGTCCCACTGGCCGGAGGCTTTGGAGGAGATGTCGGTGGCCATGCTGCTGACCTTGTTGGTGGCTTCGGAGATGCGCTCTTCGGCCACAGCCTGGGTCTTGCGCTGAATCGACAGGCCTTCCTTCACCAGAGATTCGAAGGCCTTGCCGCCTTCTTCCTGTGCCTTGGAAAAGGCGCCGAGGCCAGCCAGCCAGATCTGCTGTGCCGAGTCCTTGATGGCGCCGGACAGCGGGGAGTTGAACGCCTGCGCAGCGGCTTTCTTGTCGCTGCCGTTTTTCTGGATCTTCTTGACCATGGGGTGCTCCTGTTGATTGAAATGGATGGACAGGCTTGTGGCCCGAGTGCAGCCACTGTACGGGCAGGGCGCATGCCCTGTGTAGGGGCGCAAGACTAATGCCGGCGCGGCGTACGCGGGTTTTTGCGGAATGGGCCGCGCCGCTTCGTGGACAAGAATGGAAGGCGTTTCGCATCGCTCACACCACCATCTGTTTCAGGAGACCTTCATGCATTACTTCGTCACCGGTGCCACCGGCTTCATCGGCAAGCGCCTGGTGGGCAAGCTGCTCCAGCGCAAGGGCGCGGTGGTGCACTTCCTCATTCGCAAGGAAAGCGAAGGCAAGGTGGCGGGGCTGCGGGAGACCTGGGGTGTGAGCGCGGCGCGCGCCGTGCCGGTGTTTGGCGACCTCACCTCCAAGAAGCTGGGCGTCTCGGCCGACGAGACCAAATCGCTCAAGGGCCAGATCGATCACTTCTACCATCTGGCTGCTGTGTATGACCTCGAAGCCGATGCCGAAAGCCAGATCGCGGTGAACGTCGACGGCACGCGCAACACGGTGGAGTTCGCGAAGGCCATTGGCGCAGGCCACTTCCACCACGTGTCGTCGATTGCCGCGGCCGGCCTCTATGAAGGTGTGTTCCGCGAAGACATGTTCGACGAGGCCGAGGGCCTGGACCACCCCTACTTCATGACCAAGCACGAGAGCGAGAAGATCGTGCGCGAAGAATGCAAGGTGCCTTGGAGCGTGTACCGCCCGGCCGCCGTGGTGGGCGACAGCCAGACCGGCGAGATGGACAAGATCGACGGGCCTTACTACTTCTTCAAACTGATCCAGCGCCTGCGCCAGATCCTGCCGCCCTGGATGCCCAGCGTGGGCCTGGAGGGTGGTCGCATCAACATCGTGCCGGTGGATTTCGTGGTCGACGCGCTCGACCACATCAGCCACCAGAAGCGCAACAGCGGCGCCTGCTTCCACCTGGTGGACCCGATGGGCTACCGCGTCGGCGACGTGCTCGACATCCTGAGCAAGGCCGCGCACGCGCCCAAGATGAACCTGTTCATCAACGCCGCGCTGATGGGCTTCATTCCCAAGAGCGTCAAAAAGGGACTCATGGCGCTGGCACCGGTGCGCCGCGTCTACAAGGCCATCATGCAGGACCTCGGCTTGCCCGAGGACATGATGACCTTCGTCAACTACCCGACGCGCTTCGACTGCCGCGAGACGCTGGCTGCGCTCAAGGGCAGCGGCATCGCCTGCCCCAACTTCAAGGACTACGCTTGGCGCCTGTGGGACTACTGGGAGCGCCACCTCGACCCGGACCTGCACATCGACCGCAGCCTCAAGGGCACGGTGGCCGGCAAGGTGGTGCTGGTCACTGGCGGCAGCTCGGGCATCGGCCTGGCCGCGGCGCACAAGTTCGCCGAGGCGGGTGCCACCACCCTCATCTGTGGGCGGGACCAGGACAAGCTGGATGAAGCCTGCAAGGAGGCGAAAGACAAGGGTTACCAGTTCATCGCCTACCCGGCCGACATCGCCGACATGGCGGACGCCGACCGCTTCGTGCAACTGCTGGTGGCCAACCATGGCGGCGTGGACTTCCTGATCAACAACGCGGGCCGCTCGATCCGCCGCGCGATTGAAGGCAGCTACGACCGCTTCCACGACTTCGAGCGCACCATGCAGCTCAACTACTTCGGCTGCCTGCGCGTGACCATGGGCCTGCTGCCCGGCATGGTGGCCAAACGCAAGGGGCATGTGGTCAACATCAGTTCCATCGGTGTGCTCACCAACGCGCCGCGCTTCAGCGCCTACGTGGCGAGCAAGGCCGCGCTGGACGCGTGGACGCGCTGCGCTTCCAGCGAGTTCGCCGACCAGGGCATCAGCTTCACGACCATCAACATGCCGCTGGTGCGCACACCCATGATCGCGCCGACCCAGATCTACAAGAACGTGCCGACGCTGGCGCCCGAAGAAGCGGCCGACATGATTGCCCAGGCCTGCATCTTCAAGCCGGTGCGCATCGCCACGCGCCTGGGCGTGACGGGCCAGATGATGCATGCGATGGTGCCGCGGGTTGCGCAGATCGTGATGAACACGAGCTTCCGGATGTTCCCGGATTCATCGGCGGCGAAGGGGGACAAGGGGGCGAAGTCGCAGTTGTCGGCTGAGGCTGTGGCGATGCAGCAGATGATGCGGGGGATTCACTTCTGATTTTGGTTTCTTTGTCGTGAGGTTTTTTCTTTCGTGGCGAGCCGGGTCTCGGCCCGGCGGCCGAGCTACTTTTCTTTGCTTCGCCAAAGAAAAGTAGCCAAAAGAAAGGCGAGCCGAAGTCCGGGGCCCTTCGGGCTTCCTTGCGCTGCTCGTGTCGCGGGGGATGTCCGCAAACTTGTCCGCTTCGCGGCCTTCGGACATGCGGACCTCTGATCCCCGCGCCCCTGCGCTGCTCAGCCCGGCCACACGGCAACAAGCGGGATCGGGATCGGACTTCCCCTCCGGCGTGCGTGTCTTGCTCCCTCTCCCTCTGGGAGAGGGCCGGGGTGAGGGCTCCCCCGCCGTCATTCGCTGGCGAGTAGCGCAGGAGCGCCCGGACAAGGGGCGCACATGTCCGAAGGCTGCGTAGCAGACAAGTTTGTGCGCACCCCGGGCGATCCGAGCAACGCAGCGTGCCCGAAGGGCCAGCGAATTCGGCTCGCCTTTCTTTTGCTTACTTTTCTTTGGCGAAGCAAAGAAAAGTGAGTCGGCCGCCGGGCCGAGACCCGGCTAACCACGACAGAAAAACCATCACATCAAGAGAACTCAATCCGAACCACTCTGCTGCAAAGCCCACATCCCCGAATAAACCCCACCCCTCGATACAAGCTCCGAATGCGTCCCCCGTTCAACAATCTCCCCATTCACCAAAACGAGGATTTCGTGAGCATCCACCACCGTGGACAACCGGTGCGCAATCACCAGCGTGGTCTTGTTGCGGGCCGCCGACTTCAGCTCCGCTTGAATGGCCCGCTCATTGGCCGAATCCAGCGCTGAGGTGGCCTCATCAAAAATCACGATGGGTGGGTTCTTCAGCAGAGTGCGGGCAATCGCCACGCGCTGCTTTTCACCGCCCGACAGCTTGAGGCCACGTTCGCCCACCATCGTGCGGTAGCCCAGCGGCAGCCGCTCGATGAAGCTGTGGATGTGCGCCGCCTGCGCGGCCTGCACCGCTGCGTCGTGCCCGGCCTCGGGGCGGCCGTAGAGGATGTTGTATTCGATGGTGTCGTTGAACAGCACCGTGTCTTGCGGCACGATGCCGATGGCCTGGCGCACGCTGGACTGCGTCACCGCCTTGATGTCCTGGCCGTCGATGGTGATGTGACCAAATCCGTGCGGTCCCGCCTCATCGCCACTCGACGCATTCGTCACGTCATAGAAGCGGTACAGCAACCGCGCCAGCGTGCTCTTGCCAGAACCCGAAGGCCCCACCACCGCCACCGTCTTGCCGGGCGGTATTTCAAAGCTGATGCCGTGCAGGATCTCGCGTGCTGGCTCGTATGAGAAACGCACGTTCTCGAACTTCACCGCCGGCGGACCGTCCAGCAGCAACGGCTGGGCGCCGGGCTCATCGGCGATCTCGCGTTCTTTCTCGAGCAACACGAACATCTTGTCCAGATCGGTCAGGCTCTGCTTGATCTCGCGGTACAGCACGCCCAGGAAACCCAGCGGAATGTAGAGCTGGATCATGAAGGCGTTGACCATCACCAGATCGCCCAGCGTCATCTCGCCGCTCACCACGCCCTGCGTGGCGCGGTAGAGCATGAGCACCAGCGCCACCGCAATCACCACCTGTTGCCCGGCGTTGAGCATGGACAACGTGGTCTGGCTCTTGATGCGGGCGCGGCGCAGTTTCTCCAGCGCCTCGTCGTAGCGGCGGCCTTCAAACGCTTCGTTGTTGAAGTACTTCACCGTCTCGTAGTTCAGCAGCGAGTCCATGGCGCGCGTCTGGCTGGTGGACTCCAGCTCGTTCATCTCGCGGCGGAACTTGGTGCGCCACTCGGTCACGACCACGGTGAAGGTGATGTAGAGCACCAGCGCCACCAGGGTGATCCACACGTAGCCCATGTCGAACTTGGTGCCCAGCAGCGTGAGCACCATGGCCACCTCGATCAGCGTGGGGAAGATGCTGTAGAGCGAGTAGGAGATGAGCGACTGCACGCCGCGCGTGCCGCGTTCGATGTCGCGCGTCATGCCCCCGGTCTGGCGCTCCAGGTGAAAACGCAGGCTGAGCGCGTGCAAATGGCCGAACACCTGCAGCGCAATGCTGCGGGTGGCGCCCTCGGTGGCCTTGGCAAACACCAACTCGCGCAGCTCGGTGAAGATGCTGGTGGACAAGCGCAGACCGCCGTAAGCCAGGAGCAACCCCAGCGGAACCACAAGCATGGCTTCGACGCTGCCGGGCTTGATGCTCATGGCGTCGACCAGTTCCTTCAGCAGCAGCGGCACGCTCACGTTGGCCATCTTGGCCCCCACCATGAAGGCCAGCGCCAACACCACGCGCACCTTGTATTGCCAGAGGTAGGGCAACAGACGTTTGAGCGTGGCCCAGTCGGAGCGCTGGGCGGGTTTGCCGCCCGCTGCACCAGGGGTGGCGGGCAGGGTGATGGAGGCTTGGGAAGGGTTGTCGGGGCGCATGCGGGAGAATGGACGGCTACTGTCCTGAGATTGTGACCATGTCAAACAAAACAAGCCCGAACCCCGAAACCACCCTGCCCCGCGACAGGGAACTGGTCATGAAGGTCATTCCCATGCCCGCTGACTGCAATGCCAACGGCGACATCTTCGGCGGCTGGGTCATGGCGCAGGTCGACCTGGCCGGTGCCGTGCTCCCGGCGCGCCACGTGCGCGGGCGCATGGTCACGGTGGCGGTGAACCAGTTCGTCTTCAAGCAGCCGGTGCGCGTGGGCGACATCCTGAGCTTCTTCTCGCATGTCACGCGCGTGGGAAACACCTCGATCACGGTGGAAGTCGAGGTGTTTGCCGAGCGCATCCTGGCCCAGGGCGAGTACCTGAAGGTGACCGAAGCCAGCCTGACCTACGTGGCCATTGACGCGGAAGGTCGACCCCAGCCGATCCCGCGCGAGGATGTGAAGTCGCCCAGCTGATCGCGGGCGGGCGTCTTGCGGCGCGCTAACATTGTCCCTGGACAAAACGTCCGAGGAGTCTCGCGTCCCATGCCCGCCGAATCCAGAATACCCAGACAGCCTGCTCCAGCCGCAAAGAAGGGCGTGCGCGTGCGCGACGTGCCCGCCGTGACCCGGTCGATTGCCATCCTGCGTTTGCTCGGACGGACCAAGCAGGCACTGGGGGTCAAGGCCATCGCCGACGAACTCGGTTTGGTCCCGAGCACCTGCCTGCACATCCTGCGCGTGTTGGTGAGCGAAGAACTCGTGAAGGTGGAGCCCGGCACCAAACACTACGCGCTGGGCAGCGGCATGATCAGCCTGGCCCGCAGCGTGCTCAAGGGCGGCAGCTTTGCCCAGCTCGCCCAACCAGGGCTGGACCGCCTGGCGTCTTCGTTTGGTGTTACGGCGATGGGCGTGGAGGTGACGCCCAAGCAGACCGTGGTGGTGCTCGCCCTGTCCCGTTCGGACCAGCCGTTTCGCATGCACACCGACGTGGGCAGCCAGTTTTCTTCACTGGTGAGCGCCACCGGGCGCCTGATCGCCGCCTACAGCGGTGACAACTGGACCGTGCTGCGCCAGAAGTTTGCCGCCATCGAATGGGACAAGGCGCCGAGCTTTGCGCAGTGGAAGAAGGAAATCGAAGAGACCCGGGCCCGCGGCTGGAGTTCGGATCGCGACAACTTCATGAGCGGGATCACGGTCGTTGCCGTGCCGATCTTCGAGCCGTCCGGCCGACTCATGCACACACTGGTGGCCGTCGGTCTCTCCAGTCAGCTCCACGCCACGGCCATGGTGCAACTGGCAGCCGCCATGCGGCAGGAAGCTGAATCGATTTCGGACCTGCTGCTCGATCGCCACTGAACCGGGCAGCTGCCGCAGCCCCGCTCAATCAACCTGGATGCCGGCACGTTTGATGACCGGCTCCCACTTCCTGCGCTCGTTGACCGCGAAGGCGGCCAGTCGGGCCGGTGTGCCGCCCGCCGGGTCAAACCCCAGATCGAGCAGGCGCTGACGGCTTTCGGGCTGCGCCAGCACCTTGTTGAGGGCCGCGTTCAGTGTATTGATGATCGCTGGTGGCGTGCCTTTGGGGGCGTACAGAGCATTCCAGGCCACCACCTCGAAGTCTTTGAAACCCTGCTCAGCCACGGTCTTGACGCCGGGCATCAGGCCGCTGGGCTGAGCGGACGTGACCGCCAGCGCGCGCAACTTGCCCGAGGCCAGCATCGGCCGCAGCGCGGTCGGGGTGTCGACAATCGCCGGCACCTGACCGCCCAACAAGTCCGACATGGCATTGGCAGACCCTTTGTAGGGAATGCCGAAGAGCGGCACCGACGTGCGGTCTTTCAGCAGTTCGACCACGAGCCGTGCGGTGGTGCTCGGCATGGCAATGTCGGCGCTGCGGGGATTGCGCTGCGCCAGGCTCACGAGTTCGGCAGCGGATGTCAGCGGCGACGCGGCGTTCACCGCCATCACCATGGGAAAGGTGCCCACGAGTGCAATGGGCTCAAAATCCTGCGCCGGGTCGAACGGGAGTTTGGCGTAGAGAAACTGGTTGAGCACATGGGTGGCGTTGGTGCCCATGGTCAGGGTGTAGCCGTCCGGCGCGGCCTGTTTGGCCAGATCGGTGCCCAGGTTGCCGCCGGCCCCCGCCTTGTTCTCGATGACGATGGGCTGGCCCAGATCGACCGCCATCTGGGCGGCGAGGTAGCGAGTGGCGATGTCGGTGCCCTGCCCCGCGGCATAGGCCACGATGATCTTGATGGGCCGTTGCGGATAGGTCTGCGCGTTGGCGGCCATCGAGGTCGTCAGCGTGAAGGCGGCGGTGATGATGAGGTTCAGAAATCGCATGTTTGTCTCCTTTTATTGTGATGGCCAGTTGGCCACTAGGTTCTGGGTCCGGGGGCGGCACCCGTTTCTCGCAATCGTTGACGGTCGTTCTCCGAATAGCCCAGGCCCACCAGAATGGCTTCCGTGTCTTGAGCAAAGCCCGGCGGTCTGGCGCCCGGTGAGCCCGGCGTGCCCAGCAGCCGCATGGGCGAGCGCAGGCCGGTGTAGTTCGAACGGCGCACGACGATGTCGCGGTGTTCGCAGTGGGCATGCGCCAACGCCTGGGGCACCGAATTCACGGCACCAGCCGGCACTCCCGATCGCATCAAGGCTTCGCACAAGGGCTCGCAGTCCCGGTCTGCTATTGCCCCTTCGATCAACGCCTTGAGCGCGGCGCGGTTGACCACCCGCAGACTGTTGCTGGAAAAACGCTCGTCATCCAGCAGGTTCTCCAACCCCAGGCAAGCACCCAGTCGACGGAACTGCGCATCGTTCAGGATGCCGATGAACAACTCGCCATCATGGGCCTTGAACTTGTCGTACGGCGCAATGTTCGGGTGCGCGCTGCCGAGCAAGCGTGGTGAATCCTTCGACGCGAACCAGTTCGACGCATGCGGCAACAGCAGGCTCAGCGCCGTGTCGTACAAGGTGGCCTCCACCCGTTGCCCCCTTCCGCTGGCCTGGCGCGCCAGCAGCGCCATGAGGATGCTGCTCATGGCCACGTAGCCGGTGAGGTGGTCCACGATCGGCATGCCCACCCGCGTGGTTCCGCTGCACTCGTCGCCGTTGATGCTCATCAGTCCGCACAGCGCCTGCAGCACGGCGTCGTAGCCCGGCAAGCCGCCCAGCGGCCCATCGTTGCCAAAACCGGTGATGCTGCAGTGGACCAGGCGCGGGTAGCGCTCGGCCAGGGTCTGCTCGTAGCCCAGACCCCAGCGTTCCAGGGTGCCGGGGAGAAAGTTCTCCACCAGCACATCCGCGTCGGCCAGCAAACGGTGAAGCACCTCCTGCGCCTCGGGCCGGGACAGGTCGAGGCTGATGGCCTGCTTGCCCCGGTTGAGCGCCAGAAAGTACGCCGCGTCGCCATCACCATCGAAGGGCGGTCCCAGGCTGCGCGTCTCGTCGCCCGAAGGCGGCTCGACCTTGATCACCTGGGCACCGTGATCCGCCAGCATCTGAGTGCACAGCGGCCCCGCCAGCACCCGGGTGAGGTCAACGACCTTCACGCCTTTCAGTGCGCCACCGGCGGTCGTGGACATCGGATTCACCCCCTGGACGGCAAGACGACGATGCCGCTGCCCACCACCGACAGCTCGTCGTTCTGGTTGCGGGCTTCCTGGTCGATTTCGACCATGTGCTTGCCGTTTTCGACGAACTTGCGCTTGACCTTGGCCTTGATGAACAGCATGTCGCCTTCGGGGTTGTGGCGGCGGATCTTGCAGCTGGCCTTGTGAAGGAAGCCTGCATCGCCCATCCAGTTGGTGAGCTGGTGCGTGAGCCACGAGGTGCGCTCCGGGCCGTAGTCGTAGGCACCCGGGGCGCCCACTTCGAGTGCGAAGTCTTCTTCCCAGTGAACACGCTCGGGGCAATCGGGGATGCCGAAACGGTTCTTGATGCCCACACCAGGATGCTGGTCGATCAGCTTCCAGGCCAGTTTGTTGGCCCGGATGTACAGACCGCCCCAACCCTGCGCGTAGGCGATGAAGCCAGTCACGGTCATCGGACCCTTGAACATCACAGGCAGTTCTTCGCCCTCCTTCACGTCCTCCCAGTAGCGCGGGGTGGCACCACGGATCTCCTCGTCGCGGTACAGCTTGTAGGCTTCGGCCAGCTCTTCATCGGTGTAGCGGCGCGGCGCGCTCGCGCGCACCTCGCTGTACTTGGTGCCCTGCTCGCGAGCGTGATCGCGCTCGGTGCGGAAGCACCAGCTGTCGGCCTCGGCCACCTTGTCACCGCTCTGGTTGAAGAAGTCCACGTGGTAGGTCTGCTGCACGGCGCGGCCGGCAAAACGGGTCTGGTGCTCGACCAGTTCCTTCAGACTGGCCTCGGTGTGGATCTCGTCGTTGCGGCGCACGGGCTTGTGCCAGGTCCAGTCCGCGCCCGACCACATGGCGTGCACGCCCGGCAGACCGCCGACGTAGCCGGACACGATGCGGCTGGTCGAGAACAGGAAGCTGGGCAAGGCAATGATGCCGCCGTGCTGGCTCTTGGCCGCGTACTCGGGGTCGCACCACAGCGGGTTGTCGTCACCGATGCCGTGGGCGTAGTGGCGGATGTTGTCGCGCGTGGCCTCGTGGCACCAGGGTTCGACCGTGTGGCCGATCTTGACGCCGATGCGCTGGCGAAGCTCGTCAAGACCTTGCTCGGTGATCTTGGGAAAGTTGCGGGTTTCGGTGGTGGACAAACGTGTCTCCTTGGTTGGGTGAATCGAGAGTGGGTGGGTGTTTGAATCGAAGCCGGTTCGATCAGGTCGAAGCAACGGCCAGGGCCGCGATCTCCTGTTCGCGAAGCTTCTTGCGGTGCACTTTTCCGGCCGGGGTCTTGGGCAGTTCAGCGACCACCGCCACGTGGCGCGGGTACTCGTGCTGACTCAGCTTGTTGCGCACGAGGTTCTGGATTTCTTCGGTGAAGGTGTCGGAGCCGGGCCTGTTGCTGACAACAAAGGCCTTGACCACCTGCCCGCGCAATTCGTCGGGCACACCAATGGCCGCGGCTTCCAGCACGTCGGGGTGCATGAGGATCACGTTCTCGATCTCGACCGCGCTCATGGTCCAGCCGGCCGAGATGATCACGTCGTCGGCCCGGCCCCCGTGATGGAAGTAGCCCTCGCTGTCGATGCGACCCAGGTCCTTGGTCGGGATCCACTGCCCCCGGCGCAGCACCATGAGTTGTCCCGAGGTGCCCACCGGGCACGGTTGGCCCTCGGCGTCCTGCACCACCACCTGGGTGCCGGGCACCGGTTTGCCCAGGGAGCCCCGGTGCACCGGGAAATCGGGCGCACCGGGGTAGCTGACCAGCACCACACCGATCTCGGTCGTGCCGTACATGCTGCACACCTCGAGTCCGAAGGTCTGGTGCACGAAGTTCGCGGTCTCGTCGTCGATCGGCTCGCCGGTGAACGACAGCTTCTTGAGCGCATAGGTGTAGCGACCCGCCGCACCGCTGTTGCGCATCATGCGGTAGTGCGTGGCCGCTGCCGACATGTTGGTGAAGCAGTGTTCGGACAACGCATGCAGCAAGCGCTCAGGGTTGAAACGGCCGGCGTAGGCACCGATCGTCAAACCCAGGGCAAGCGGCGCGAGCGTGCCATGCCAGAGCCCGTGTCCCCAGGCCGGCGAAGAGGGGCAGAAGAAGCGGTCTCCCGGGCGCAGACCCGTGCCGTACAACGCGGCCACCATCAAGGTGACCAGCGCACGGTGCGAATGTTTGACCGCGTCGGGCAGTTCGCGCGTGGTGCCCGACGTGTACTGAAACACCGCCAGGTCATCGGCCCGCGTCTTCACCTCGAACGTTGACGGCAACGGCTGGATGGAGGCCAGAAAGTCGCGATCGAAGACCAGCACACCGTCCCCGACGATGGACCGCGCCACTTCCTGTTTTTCTTCGTTCGTGACCAGCAAGGCAGGCTGGCAGTCCTTGACGCGCAGTCGAATGCCGTCGGGGCCGAACAGCGTGAACAACGGCACCGCAATCGCGCCGCTCTTGATCACGCCGAACATGGCGACATAGAACGCCCGTGAGGGCTCCAACATGATCGCCACGCGCTGGCCCGGCTGGATGCCACGCGACACCAGGTGGTTGGCGAAGCGCGATGAATCGGCCGCCAGCTCCGCGTAGGTGATCGTCTCGTCGGCACCTTCGGCACGCACCACGATCACCGCGTCGCGCCCGGAAGCGGCGTGACGGTCCACGCACTCATGACCGATGTTCAGGACCTCGCGGTTGCCATCGAACAGCTCCCACAACTTGTCGTTGGAGAAGTGCGCCTGCGCATCGGCGTAGCTCGTGTAGTCGGTCAGTTTTTTCATGGTCTTCGTTGCTTGTCTCGTTGGGATGAATTCTTTCTGCGTTTTGTTTTTTTGTCAAATAGCATTGTGTTTTGTACATAGACAATCATGAAAAGAACGCAAGAAGACGTCAAACCTTGTGATCTCAGGACACGATCACAGCAACATCGCAGGGTGTGAGACTGACGGTTTCCGCCACGCCGCGGTGGCGATGGATGTGGTGCTCAGGGCATGCGAGCGGGCCGCAGCATCTTCATGACACCGCGCGCCGTGAGCACGGCCTGGCCTTCCACCTGCACCAGGCCATCCACGAAGACCAGGCTGCCGGTGCGCGCCGTGATGCTCGCCCGCGCCAGCGCAAAATCGCCTGCGCGAACCTCGGCCAGAAAGTGCGTATCCAGCTGCACGGTCACGCAGGGCGTCCGGCCGCAGGCCTCCCAGGCCACCGTGCTGACCACGTGATCGATCAGCGTGGCAAGGGCACCGCCATGCACCACGCCGGCGGGGTTCAGATGTTTGTCCTCGGCGAGCAGTCCGTACACCCATCCATCGCCCTCACGGCGCGTCCACAACGGACCGGAATGCCCCATGAAACCGTCCAGTTGGCGCGACTTCCAGCCCTGAGCATGCAATCGATCGATAGCCTCGGAATTCAACATGTGACCCATTTCATGACGCCGATGAAGCGGCGACGGTCACACATTCTGACCACCTTTGCACAAATGGTTTGTCCAAAGACAAATCGATGTCAGGCTTTCCAGCGCGCTTTCCAGGCCCGATAGATGCCATCGGCCATGGCTTCGCTGCCCGACTGGTGGCGCAGCGTGGCAGCGTTCATCGAGGCCGGGTCCTGCACGCTGTTGCGGTGCAGCAGCACGTGGACCGGGTAAGCCTCGCCCGGCTTTTCCATCCAGTCCTTGATCTTGGCCGGCGTGATCTCGATGTGGAATTGCATCGCCAGGTGCTGGCGCAATGAAAACGCCTGGTGCGCGCAGGTGCTGCTTGAGGCGAGCAGCTCGGCGCCGGGCGGCAGCTCGGTGAAGCTGTCCTGGTGCCATTGGTAAACCGTGGGCTGCACCGCGTCGCCCAGCCACTCGCGCGACGCGGCGCTGTCCAGACGGGTGATGGGAAGCCACCCCACTTCCGGCTGCGGCAGGCGATCCACCTTTCCGCCAAAAGCGCGCGCCATGAGTTGGCCGCCCAGGCAATGGCCGATGACGGGAATGCCGAGCGCGTCGGCCTCGCGGATCAGGGCCTCGGCATGGCGCAGCGTCAGGCGGTCGTCGTTGGCGCTCCAGGCGCCGCCCAGCACGGCCAGGCCCCGGTAGCCGCGCACCGAAGCGGGATAGTCCTCACCGGCTTCGGCGCAGCGCAGGTGCCAGCTCACACCCTGGGCATCGAGCCACTCGCCCAGGAAACCCGGTCCGTCTTCGAACAGGTGTTGCAGCACCAGCACGTCGGCTGGCGCGGTGGAATCAGAAGGGCTCATGCCGCCATCATAGGAAAGGGTCGGGCTCTAGTACGTGCTGCCGCGCACAAAGCGCGCGATGCCGGCCGCGACCTCGGCTTCCTGGTCTACAAAGCCGTGCGGCGTGCGCCCCTCGCAGGCGTCCAGACCCGCAGGCGGCGGCTTTGCCGGACCTCCGCTCACAGTCACCACCTGCTGGCGCGCGCTGCGCGTGCGCGCCGCGACACGCTCCATCAAGCCGGCCGGCGATCGCACGCAGGTGTCTGCGGCGTGGCCCACCAACAACAGAGGCACGCGCATGTCTTCCAGCGGCAGATCGAAGACCGACTGCGCGACCCACGGTTTCCTGGCGCTGCTCTGGCCCGCCATGAGGGCCGAGGTCAACACCAGCCCGTCGGGCGCGGCCGGGCCGAGCAGGCGCGACGCCGCATTGGCGGCGGAGATGGCGCCACGGCTGGTGCCGACCACCCACACGGCACCCCGCGTGCGTGCGCGCAGGTCAGCGATCACCTGTCCGAGCTCCTTCGCATGCCGGGGATCGGCGCGAAAGCCGCCCAGGCCGTCTTCGCCGTGGAAGTCGGTGGGCGCATCCACCACAGCGGTGGCGAAACCCGCCGCGTTGAAGAGCGGCACCGAGCGCACGAGCGAGTTGCCCTTGAGCTTTCGAGCGCAGCCCTGCGCGTCCAGGTCCACATGCCCGGCGCCGCCCGCCAGCAGCACCAGCGTCACCACCCCAACGGCCTGCGCACCCGGTGGTGGCATGAACGCGTAGCGCAAGGTATTGCGTTCCTGTGTCTCGATCGCCACCACCTCGCCGCAGCGCTCGCTGGCTTGCACCGGTGTCAAGAAAGCCACCAGTCCCCCGAGCACGCCGATAGCGAGGGCGCTCCTCATGGCCGCCGGGTCCCCCGGTAGGCGAGTTCGCTGCGGGGGTCGAACACCAGGGTCGGCGGCGAACGGTCCAGGTCCACGATGAAGGGCGTGCTGCCATCGGCGGCAAATATCTGGTTGCCGTTGCGGGTCAGGTTGACCTCGACGGCTTCGATGCGGCGGTAGTCTGAACTCACGCGCACAGTGGCGCGGTCAACGCGGGTGATGGTCACCTGGATGTCGCTGCGCGAGGGGCCTTTGGAATCCGCGATCACGTCTCCGCTGTACGTGCCCACCACCAGATCGGCCAGGCCTGGCGCGTCGGCTGCGGCGGGTGCAGACGCGGTGGTTGGCGGGTTCGCGGCGGGCGGCTGGACGGTGGGCGGTGGGACGGCGACCACTTCGCGGGCGGGCGCGGGCGTGGCGGTCACCGGGGCTGGCGTTTCGGCGGGCGGGGCGCGCCATGAGCTCACGGCGTACAGCCCCAGGCCCAACACCAGGGCCAGCATGGCCACCCCCGGCACCACCCAACGGGGACGGCTGGCTGCAGGTTGCACCACGCGGCGCGAGCGGGGCGACGGCGCCGCGCTGCGCATGGCGTGGGCCACACCCTGGCACAGCGCCTGAAAGCCGGGATGAAGTTCGTTGCCTTGCCAGCCCAGCAGATCTGCGGCCTGCTTGCGGCGGAATTCCAGCGGCAGTTTCACGTTGTCCATCAGCGCGGGCACGAGCACACCGCGTTCGGCAGCCGCGGCCGCCTCGTTCTTCACCCACTCCGATGCAATGGAATTCACCGACCACAGCACCACCACGCAGCGGGCGTTGTCCAGCGCGCGCTCGATGACCTGATCAAAGGCCTGACCCGCGATGATCTCGCGGTCCCACCACACCGACCACCCCATGCGACCCAGCGCCTTGGCCACTCGCCCCGCCCGCTCGCGGTCTTCGCTCGCGTAGCTCAGAAAGACATCGCTCATGGTGCACCTCCCCGGGGTCAGAGAACGGCTGGCATGCTAAACCGATCAAGCGGCGGCGGGAAGCGCATCAGGGCTCGGCGAACTGCTCAGAACTGCCCATGTCGCCCCTGCCCGGCCGCGAACCGCGTGGCGCCTTCCAGCGCATCGGGAATGCGCGCCTTGCCGCGTTGCCACTCCTGCAACAGCGCCTGGCCCAACGGCAAGTCCCACTGGG
>NZ_JADMJO010000148.1 GCF_018780385.1 Hydrogenophaga sp.
ACACCGAAGAGATGTGGCGCGAGATCGAGGCCGGCGGTGGCCGCCCGCTCAACGTTATCGAAGGCCCGCTGATGGACGGCATGAACGTGGTGGGCGACCTGTTCGGCCAGGGCAAGATGTTTTTGCCGCAGGTGGTGAAGAGCGCGCGCGTGATGAAACAGGCCGTGGCGCACCTGCTGCCCTACATCGAGGCCGAGAAGCTGGCCCAGGTGGCGGCGGGCGAAGACGTGAAGCCCAAAGGCAAGATCGTGATCGCCACCGTGAAGGGCGACGTGCACGACATCGGCAAGAACATCGTGACCGTGGTGCTCCAGTGCAACAACTACGAGGTGGTGAACATGGGCGTGATGGTGCCCTGCCACGAGATCCTGGCCATGGCCAAGGCCGAGGGCGCCGACATCGTGGGCCTCTCCGGCCTGATCACGCCCAGCCTGGAAGAAATGCAGTACGTGGCCGGCGAAATGGAGAAGGACGCGCATTTCCGCGAGAAGCAGATCCCGCTGCTGATCGGCGGCGCCACCTGCAGCCGCGTGCACACCGCGGTGAAGATCGCGCCGCACTACAGCGGCCCGGTGGTCTATGTGCCTGATGCGTCGCGCAGCGTGGGTGTGGCGCAGGGGCTGCTCTCCGACCAGGCCGCGCAGTACATCGCCGAACTTACCGCCGACTACGACAAGGTGCGCACCCAGCACGCCAACAAGAAACAGGTGCCGCTGTGGCCGCTGGCCCAGGCGCGGGCCAACAAGACGCCCATCGACTGGAGCGCCTTCGAGCCGAAGAAACCCCGCTTCATCGGCAAGCGCGTGTTCAAGAACTTCGACCTGAACGAGATCGTGAAGTACATCGACTGGGCGCCGTTCTTCCAGACCTGGGACCTGGCCGGACCGTTCCCCGAGATCCTCAAGGACGAGGTGGTGGGCGAAGAAGCACGGCGCGTGTTCAGCGACGGCAAGCGCATGCTGCAGCGCCTGATCGAAGGCCGCTGGCTCAGCGCCAGCGCGGTGGTGGGCCTGTACCCCGCCAACAGCGTGAACGACGACGACATCGAGCTCTACACCGACGAGAGCCGCAGCGAGGTGGCGCTCACCTGGCACGGCTTGCGACAGCAGACGGAGCGTTTTGAGGTTGACGGCGTGATGCGGCCCAGCCGATGCCTGGCCGACTTCGTGGCGCCCAAGGGTGTTGCGAACGACTACGTGGGCGTGTTCGCCGTCACCGCGGGCCTGGGCGTGGAGAAGAAAGAGAAGCAGTTCATCGACGACCACGACGACTACTCCGCCATCATGCTCAAGGCCCTCGCAGACCGCATGGCCGAGGGTCTGGCCGAGTGCCTGCACCACCGCGTGCGCACCGACCTCTGGGGCTACGCGGCCGACGAGGTGCTGAGCAACGAGGAACTCATCAAGGAAAAGTACCAGGGCATCCGCCCGGCGCCGGGTTACCCCGCGTGCCCGGACCACTCGGTCAAGCGCCCCATGTTCGACCTGCTGCAGTGCGAAGACATCGGCATGGCGCTGACCGAAAGCCTGGCCATGACACCGGCCGCCAGCGTGAGCGGCTTCTACCTGGGTCACCCCGAGAGCACCTATTTCAACGTCGGCAAGATCGGCGACGACCAGGTGGCCGATCTCGCGCGGCGCAGCGCGGTGGCGGAGAAGGAACTGCAGCGGTGGTTGGCGCCGAACCTGTAGGCCTGTTTCAACTCCGCTTGGAACCGAATGCGATCCTGCGGGTCAGCTTTCGGGAACCCTTTCGTTCCTCCTCAACGGACTTCAAACACATGAACGCACTCAACAACCTGTTCAACCAACCCCGCCTTGGCGTGATCCTGCTTCGCTGGACCCTGGCCATCTTGATGATCTTCCACGGCTGGGCGAAGGTGACGGGCGGCGTGAGTGGCATTGAGGGCATGCTGGTGGCCAAGGGCCTGCCGGGCGTGCTCGCGTATGGCGCTTATCTGGGTGAGTTCATCGCGCCGCTGTTCCTGCTCGCGGGCGTGTGGGTGGTGCCTGCCGCGCTTGTGATCGCCATCAACATGGCGTTTGCCGTGGGCCTGGCGCACTCGACCCACTTCATGGACATCACCAACACCGGCGGCTGGCGCCTGGAGCTGCAGGCGTTCCTCTTCTTCACCGCGCTGGTGGTGGCGTTCACCAACAGGTTGGGCCCCAACAAGGGCTGAGGCCCGCCTGCGAAATCGCACGTCAGAACCGTTCGGGCTGAGCCTGTCGAAGCCCAGCGAGCGCAAGCACTTCGACAGGCTCAGTGCGAACGGGGTCTGGCGAAACGCACGTGGTTCGGCTTCAAATGTTCATGATCGAAACAGCGCGCGCGTTCAGGTAGGCGTCCATCGCCTCCGGCCCGCCCTCGGAGCCGTAGCCCGAGTCCTTGAGGCCGCCGAACGGCATTTCGGCCGAGGGCATGGCGGGCATGTTGACCCACAGCATGCCCACCTCGACGCGGCGCGCCAGCAGGTCGGCGTTCTTCAATGAGCTCGTGAAGGCGTAGCCGGCCAGGCCGTAGGGCAGGCGGTTGGCTTCGGCGATGGCCTCGTCCAGCGTCTTGAAGCTGCGCACCGCGGCCATCGGGCCAAAGGGCTCGTCGTTGAACACACGCGCATCCAGCGGCACGTCGGTCAGGATGGTGGGTTGCCAGAAGTTGCCCGTCTCGCCGATGCGCTCGCCGCCCGAGGCCAGCGTGGCGCCGCGCTCCACAGCATCTTTGGTGAACTCGGCCATGGCCGTCACACGGCGCGGGTTGGCCAGCGGGCCCATCTGCGTGCCTTCGGTGGAGCCGTCGCCCACCGCCAGGCCGG
This sequence comes from Hydrogenophaga sp., assembly GCF_018780385.1. Lineage (GTDB taxonomy): Bacteria > Pseudomonadota > Gammaproteobacteria > Burkholderiales > Burkholderiaceae_C > Hydrogenophaga. Next base: position 2,816 of record NZ_JADMJO010000148.1, read on the forward strand.
CGGCGTGTTTCACCAGCGCCGCCGAGAACTCTTTCGCGATGCTCTCGTGCACCAGGAAACGCGTGGGGGAGATGCAGACCTGTCCGGCGTTGCGGAACTTCGCGCCACCGGCGGTCTTCACGGCCAGCGCGACGTCGGCATCTTCCGCCACGATCACCGGCGCGTGCCCGCCCAGCTCCATGGTCACGCGCTTCATGTGCTGACCCGCCAGCGCGGCGAGCTGCTTGCCCACCGGCGTGGAGCCGGTGAAGGTGATCTTGCGGATGACCGGGTGCGCGATCAGGTAGCTGGAGATCTCGGCTGGTGTGCCGTAGACCAGGCCGAGCACACCCGGTGGCAGGCCGGCGTCGGCGAAGGCGCGCACCAGCTCGGCCGGCGCTGCCGGGGTTTCTTCGGGCGCTTTCACGATCATGGAGCAGCCCGTGGCCAACGCCGCGGCCAGCTTGCGCACGACCTGGTTGATGGGGAAGTTCCAGGGCGTGAACGCGGCCACCGGACCCACCGGGTCTTTCAGCACCATCTGACGAATGGCAAGGTTGCCACGCGAGGGCACGATGCGGCCGTAGACGCGCAGGCCTTCGTCGGCGAACCATTCAATGATGTCGGCGGCGGCCATGGCCTCGCCCTTGGCTTCGGCCAGCGGTTTGCCCTGCTCCTGCGTCAACAGCGCGGCAATGGCACCAGCACGCTCGCGCATCAGGCCGGCGGCGGCGCGCATGATCTTCGCCCGCTCGATGGGGGCCTTGTCGCGCCAGGTCTCGAAACCCTTTTGCGCCGCTTCCAGCGCGAGGTCCAGGTCGGCTTTGCGCGCATGGGCCACGCGCCCGATTTCCTGGCCGGTGGCCGGATTGAACACGGCGAGCGTCTCGCCAGCGGCGGCCTCGCGCCATTGGCCGTGAATGAAGAGTTGGGTGTTGGGATAAGTCATGTCGGTCTCCTGCTTGGAAAGGGCGAAACCGGAAACCATACCAGTTGCTTCATGGCAGACCGATGTCAGGGACTTCGGGCCGGCCGCCACTATCAGGCGCCGGTCTTTTTCAATACCCGTCGGTACTGCACCGCTTCTGCCAGGTGGGTGGCACTCACGCCGTTGGCGCCCGCCAGATCGGCGATGGTGCGCGCCACGCGCAGCGCGCGGTGCGTGCCTCGCGCGCTCCAGCCCAGGCGGGCGGCGGTGGTGTGCAGGAACTGGAGCGCGGCGGGCTCGGCCAGGGCGTGCTGGTCCAGCGCCCGGCCCGCCAATGCCTGGTTGGCCATGCCCTGTCTTGCTTGCGCCCGCTCGCGTGCGGCGACCACACGCTCACGCACGGCTGCGCTGGATTCGCCCATGCGGTGGGTCAGCAGGTGCTCGGGCGGCAAGGCAGGCACTTCCACATGCAGATCAATGCGGTCGAGCAGCGGGCCGCTGAGCTTGCCCTGGTAGCGCAACACCTGGTCGGGCGTGCAGCGGCAGGCCTGGGTGGGGTGGCCCAGAAAACCGCAGGGGCAGGGGTTCATGGCCGCCACCAACTGGAAGCGCGCCGGAAACTCGGTCTGCATGGCGGCGCGCGAGATGCGGATGTGGCCGCTCTCCAGTGGCTCGCGCAGGGCTTCGAGTGCGGCGCGGGGGAACTCGGGCAGTTCGTCCAGGAACAGCACGCCGTGGTGGGCGAGCGAAATTTCGCCCGGCCGAGGCGGCGAGCCGCCGCCCACCAGCGCCACGGCGCTGGCGCTGTGGTGCGGCGCGCAGGTGGGGCGCTGGCCCCACCGCTCCAGCTCGAACCGCCCGGCGAGGGAGGCCACGGCCGCCGATTCGAGTGCTTCGAGCGTGCTCATGGGCGGCAGCAAGCCCGCAAAACGGTGGGCCAGCATGGATTTGCCCGAGCCGGGCGGCCCCAGCATCAGCAGGCTGTGTCCGCCGGCCGCGGCAATCTCCAGTGCGCGTCGGGCTGCCGCCTGGCCTTTGACATCTGCCAGATCGGTATACCGCTCGGTGTGGGCGATGGTCTGGGCGCTCAGGCGCGCCCAGCCGCCGTCGTCGGGTGGCTCGGGCGCCGCTGCACTTTCGGGTGCGAAGCGGGCGATCACATCCAGCAGATGGCGTGCCCGGTACACACGGGCCTGCGGCACCAGCGCGGCTTCTTCGGCGCTGCCCGGTGGCAGCACGAGGCGGGAGGTGGTGGCATCGGGGCCGGCGTCGCGGTGCAGGGCCAGGCTCATGGCGAGCGCGCCACGCACCGGGCGCAGTTCGCCACCGAGCGACAACTCGCCAGCGAACTCCCAGTCGGCCAGGCGCGCCGCGCTGATCTGGCCGCTGGCCGCTAGGATGCCGAGCGCAATCGGCAGGTCGAAACGGCCAGAGTCCTTGGGCAGGTCGGCCGGCGCCAGGTTCACGGTGATGCGTTTGTTGGACGGGAACTCCAGCCCGGCGTTGGCGATGGCCGAGCGCACGCGTTCGCGCGCTTCCTTCACCTCGGTGTCGGCCAGGCCCACCAGCGTGAAGCTGGGCAGACCGTTGGCCAGGTGAACTTCGACCTGCACGGGCCGCGCGTCCAGGCCGAGCAGGGCGCGGCTGCGCACCAAAGACAGACTCATCTCAATTTACTCCCTGTTTCGGTGCATGATTTCCGCCATGCTTGGGGTCAGGCGGCATTTCGGGCGAGCACCTGTTTGGTGCGCACCCGGAGGGTGCAGGCCAGTGCGGGGGGTGGAGGGTGCGTTCGATGGTTTTGCACACCTGTTCACCCACGCGCCGGCCACTGTAGTGCTCACTGGACCAACAAACCCCACCGGGTAGGGAGTCACGAAGTTGGCATATTCCCTGCTAGGTCCTGTAAGCGATTGATTCGAAGCGTGGTTTTCCATGCGGCAGTCAGCTCACCGTGATTGGTTTGCTCCCGGGCATACCGAACTCGTTTCACCTCCCGGTGTCGGCCATCCGGTCTCATCACCCTCCTGTTCAAGAAGAGGAATAGCAGCATGAAAATGGTTTCAGCCATCATCAAGCCGTTCAAACTGGACGAAGTGCGTGAAGCACTCTCCGGCATGGGCGTCCAAGGCATCACCGTGACCGAAGTCAAGGGCTTCGGCCGTCAGAAGGGCCACACCGAGCTGTACCGCGGCGCGGAGTACGTGGTCGACTTCCTGCCCAAGGTCAAGATCGAAGCAGCCGTGTCTGACGACCTGGTCGATCGTGTGATCGAAGCCATCGAAGGTGCCGCGCGCACCGGCAAGATCGGCGACGGCAAGATTTTCGTCACCTCGCTCGAACAGGTGGTTCGCATCCGCACCGGCGAGACCGGCAAAGAAGCGCTCTGATCATCGCCACTGAACAAGAAAGATCACAGACATGAAAAAACTGATTGCAACCCTGCTGTTGGGTGCAGGCCTGGCTTTTGCCGGCCTCAACGCCACCGCGCAGACCACGACCGAAGCACCTCCGGCTGCCGTGACCGCGCCCGCGGCCGCTGCGCCTGCCGCAGAAGCACCGGCACCCGCTGCTGCTGCTCCCGCTGCTGCTGCACCGGCCGAAGCGCCAGCTGCTGCAGAAGCCGCCCCTGCCCCCACGCCCAACAAGGGTGACACCGCCTGGATGATGGTCTCCACCCTGCTGGTTGTCTTCATGACGGTTCCTGGCCTGGCCCTGTTCTACGGCGGCCTGGTCCGCAGCAAGAACATGCTGTCGGTGCTGATGCAGGTCATGGTGGTCTTCTCGTTGATCGTGGTGCTGTGGGTCGTTTACGGCTACAGCCTGGCGTTCACCGAGGGTAATGCCTTCATCGGCAGCTTTGACCGCTTGTTCTTGAGTGGAACCTGGGACAACGTGGCCGGCACCTTCACGCCCGCCGCCACCTTCAGCAAGGGTGTCGTGATCCCCGAGATCGTGTTTGCCGCTTTCCAGGCCACCTTTGCCGGCATCACCTGCGCGCTGATCGTGGGCGCGTTCGCCGAGCGCATGAAGTTCTCCGCCGTGCTGCTCTTCAGCGCCCTGTGGTTCACCTTCAGCTACACCCCGATCGCCCACATGGTCTGGTACTGGATGGGTCCTGACGCCTACACAGGCGCCGACGTGGTGGACTCCATGAACAGCAAGGCTGGCTACATCTGGCAGATGGGCGCCCTGGACTTCGCTGGCGGCACCGTGGTGCACATCAATGCGGCTGTGGCCGGTCTGGTGGGTGCCTTCATGGTGGGCAAGCGTCTGGGTTATGGCAAGGAATCGATGGCGCCTCACAGCCTGACGCTGACCATGGTCGGTGCGTCCATGCTGTGGGTGGGCTGGTTCGGTTTCAACGCCGGCTCGGCTCTGGAAGCCAACGGCTTCGCCGCCCTGGCATTCATCAACACGATGGCCGCCACCGCAGCCGCGGTGCTGGCATGGTGCATTGGTGAGGCGTTGGGCAAAGGCAAGGCTTCCATGCTGGGTGCAGCGTCCGGCGCTGTGGCTGGCCTGGTCGCCATCACGCCCGCCGCCGGCAACGTCGGCGTGGGTGGTGCTCTGGTCATTGGCCTGATTGCTGGTTTCGCCTGCCTCTGGGGCGTCAATGGCCTCAAGAAGATGCTGGGTGCGGACGACTCGCTGGACGTGTTCGGTGTGCACGGCGTGGGCGGCATTGTGGGCGCGCTGCTGACCGGCGTGTTCAATTCACCCAACCTGGGTGGCCCGAGCCTGGTGGCCGACTGGACCACCGTGGCCATGGTGGCCCCCGAGGCTTACAACATTGCCGGCCAGGTGTGGACACAGGCCAAGGCCGTGCTGATCACCATCGTGTGGTCGGGTGTCGTCTCCTTCATCGCGTTCAAGGTGGTGGACCTGACCGTGGGTCTGCGCGTCTCGGAAGAAGCCGAGCGCGAAGGTCTGGACATCACCGCTCACGGCGAAACGGCCTACAACCGTTAAGCCCGGCAGGTCTCACCGCGCGGTTCGGTCCGTTCTTCACGGAAGGTCCCCACCGCGCAGTTGTTGAGAATCTCCTGTGGAAGTTGAACCCGCGTTGCCGCCCGGCACGCGGGTTTTTTTGCACCTGTGAGTTCTTTATAGTTACAGGCCCATCAACACGACATCCGGGAGAATTCATGATTCCAGCGCTTTTGCTCCGCACCCTGGTGGCTGCAACCGCCAGCTTCTGCCTGATTGCTCATGCTGCCACGCCAGGTAGCGACACCGGCGCCCAGCGCAAATCCACCTCGGTCACCTTCCACAAGTCGCCGTCCGAAGAAAGTCCGGTGGCGCGTGAGAAGCGCCTCAAGCGCGAATGCAAGGGCCGGTCGAATGCCGGCATGTGCATGGGCTACACGAGATAAAAAGTGGCCCCCAGGGGCTGATCCGGCTTGGGGCGGCCCTGCGGCGGATCGCGGCCCGTTTGCAGCGGACCGTGCAAAAAAATCAAAGTCTGGCCGGAGATCGGCGACTACCATCGATTGGATGCAAGCCAGCACCATCGAAGATCCCAGCCATCTGATCGACCAGATCACCGAAGCCGCCGCTGCCCGCAGGCCCTTGCGCATCGTCGGCGGCAACACGAAATCGTTTTACGGCACGCCGAACGACGGCGACGCGCTCTCAACCACCGACTGGACCGGCATCGTCAGCTACGAACCCACCGAACTGGTGATCACCGTGCGAGCCGGCACGCCGCTGGTCGAGGTGGAGGCGCTGCTGGCCGAGCAGGGCCAGTGTTTTCCATTCGAACCACCGCGCTTCGGCCCGGGCGGCACCGTGGGGGGCATGGTGGCCGCGGGCCTGGCTGGCCCGGCGCGGGCCAGCGCCGGCTCGGTGCGCGACTACGTGCTGGGCGCACGCTTCATCAACGGCCGCGGCGAGCTGCTCACCTTCGGTGGCCAGGTCATGAAGAACGTGGCGGGTTACGACGTCAGCCGCGTCATGGCCGGATCGATGGGCACGCTGGGCGTGATCAGTGAAGTGAGCTTGAAGGTGCTGCCGGTGGCGCTGGCCGAAGCCACGCTGATCTTCTCCCTCAGTCAGCATGAAGCCCTGGAGCAACTGCACCGCTGGGGCGGACAGCCGCTGCCGATCAATGCGTCTTGTTGGGTGAAGGACGACACCCAGCCCGACGCACCCGAGCTGTTGTTTGTGCGCCTGCGTGGCGCGGTGGCTGCGGTGGAGGCGGCCTGCGAACGCATGGCGCGCGAGGCCGGCGGCACGCGCATGGACAACGCGCAAGCCGGCCCCGACTGGGAGGCCTGCCGCGACCAGCGCATGCCGTTCTTCAATGCGCCGTCGCCCGAGCTGTGCCTGTGGCGCCTCTCGGTGCCGCAGACGGCGCCGGTGCTGGCGTTGCCGCATGCGCAGTTCATTGAGTGGCAGGGCGCGCAGCGCTGGTTGTGGGCGCCGGCCTCGGCGGGTGCCGAGTTGCGGGCAGCGGCAAGCGCTGTCAACGGACACGCCACCCTGTTTCGTGCCGGAGCCGATGGCGCTCCCGGCGTGCCGCGTTTTCAAAGCCAGAGCGCGGCACTGCAAAGCATCCAGGCCCGCCTCCTCGAATCATTTGACCCCGCCGGCATCTTCAACCCCGGCCGTATGGGCTGACTCCCTATGCAAACCCAGCTCTCCCCCGAATACCAGCAGCGCGCCGACGGCCGCGCGGCAGAAGCCATCCTGCGCAAGTGCGTGCACTGCGGTTTTTGCACCGCCACCTGCCCCACCTACCAACTGCTGGGCGACGAGCTCGATGGCCCGCGTGGGCGCATCTACCTGATGAAGCAGGTGCTTGAAGGCGCCGAGCCCACGCGCAAGACGCAGATGCATCTGGACCGTTGCCTCACCTGCCGCAACTGCGAAACCACCTGCCCCAGCGGCGTGGACTACGGCCACCTGATCGACATCGGCCGCAAGCTGGTGGATGAAAAAGTGCCGCGCCCGGCGGCCGAGAAAACCATGCGCTGGCTGCTCAAGGAGGGCCTGCCTTCACCGCTTTTCGGTCCGGCCATGAAGCTCGGCCAGCTGGTGCGCCCGCTGCTGCCGGCCTCGTTGCAGAGCAAGGTGCCTGCCCCCCGTGCCGCTGGCCAGTTGCCCACCCGCACCCACGCGCGCCGTGTGCTGCTGCTGGCGGGCTGCGTGCAGCCGGCCATGATGCCGAGCATCCACAGCGCCACCGCGCGCGTGCTGGACGCTGCCGGCATCCAGGGCGTGCTGGCGCCGGCCGCGGGCTGTTGCGGTGCGGTGAAGTTCCACCTCAACGACCAGGACGGCGGCATGGCCCAGATGCGCACCAACATCGATGCGTGGTGGCCCCTGATCGATGGCGCCAACGGTGTCGAAGCCATCGTGATGAACGCCTCGGGCTGCGGCGTGACGGTGAAGGAATACGGCCACATCCTGAAGGACGACCCGGCCTACGCCACGAAGGCCGCGCGCATCAGCGAAATCACGCAGGACCTCAGCGAGCTGCTGCCTGCGCTCGTGCCCGCGCTGCGACCCTTGCTCAAACGCAAGCCCGACGCTTCGCGCGTGATCGCCTTCCACCCACCCTGCACCCTGCAGCACGGCCAGAAGCTCAAGGGCGGTGTGGAGCAGCACCTGGCCGCGCTCGGCTTCACCGTGCAGGTGGCCAAAAACGAAGCGCACCTGTGCTGCGGCTCGGCCGGCACGTATTCGGTGCTCAACCCGGAGATCGCCTACGAGCTGCGCGACCGCAAGCTCGGGCACCTGGGTGAACTCCAGCCCAGCGTGATCACCAGCGCCAACATCGGCTGCATCACGCATCTGCAGAGCGGCACCACCACACCGGTGCGCCACTGGGTCGAGATACTCGACGAAGCGCTGGCCACTTGAACCGCCTCAAACCGTGATCCCTGCGCTGGCCACCCTGCTCGTTTTTCAGTTGCTGGGCGAAGCGCTTGTGCTCGCCACGGGTGCGCCGGTCCCCGGACCGGTGGCGGGCCTGGCCATGTTGCTCTTCACGCTGGTGCTGTGGCCCTCGGTGCTGGGCGCCATCAAGCCCACAGCGCAAACCCTGTTGCAGCACCTGTCGTTGCTCTTCGTGCCGGCCGGTGTGGGCGTCATGTTGCACCTGCAGCGCCTGGGCGACGAGGCCCTGGCGATCGGCGTGGCGCTGGTCGTGAGCACCCTGGTGGGGCTGGCCAGCGCCGCCCTCACCATGACCTGGCTGATGAAGCGCATACAGCGCACGCAGCCATGAACCCCACGTTGCCCCTGCCCGGTGCGCTCGCCGACATCTGGGTCTATCTCTCGGCCACGCCGCTGCTGGGTCTGACGCTCACGCTGCTGGTCTATCACGGTGCTTTCCTGCTCTACCAGCGCAGCGGCTTCAATCCGCTGGCCAACCCGGTGGCCATCGCGGTGCTGGTGCTGGCCACGTTGCTCTGGGCCACGGGCACGCCCTACGCCACGTATTTCGAAGGCGCGCAGTTCGTGCACTTCCTGCTCGGGCCGGCCACGGTGGCGCTGTCCATTCCGCTGTTTGAACAGCTCGCGCGCCTGAAGCGCTTGTGGCTGCCCATCCTGGGCGCGCTGGTGGTGGGCACGCTGGCGGCCACCGTCACCGCCATCGGTGTGGGTTGGGCGCTGGGCGCGTCCAAGGCCACGCTGGCGTCGCTGGCGCCCAAGTCGGTCACCAGCCCGGTGGCGATGGGCATCGCCGAAAAGATCGGTGGCATTCCTTCGCTCACTGCGGTGTTGGTGGCGGCCACCGGCATCATTGGCGCGGCCAGCGCGCGCTTCCTGTTCGATGCCTTGCGCATCCGGGACCCGATCGTGCGCGGCTTCGCGCTGGGCACCGCCGCGCACGGCATCGGCACCGCGCGGGCGTTTCAGGTGAGCGAAGAAATGGGTGCCTTCGCGGGCTTGGCCATGGGGCTGTCGGCCTTGTTCAGCGCGGTGGCGCTGCCGCTGGTGGCGGGCCTGTTGCTGAGATGGATCTGAGCCTGCCCCCACGCTCCGCCGCTGCGCGGGTCGCTGCCCCCCAGGGGGGTTGATCCGGCTTGGGGCGGCCCGGCGCCGGATCTAGCTCAAAGCGGCCTCGATATCTGTCGCCAGCTTCTCCGGCGCATCCTGCGGCGCATAGCGCTTGATCACCCGCCCGTCCTTGCCCACGAGAAACTTGGTGAAGTTCCATTTGATGGCCTTGCTGCCCAGCAGCCCGGGCGCCTCGGCCGTGAGCCATTGGTAGAGCGGGTGGGCCTCGGCGCCATTGACGTCGATCTTCTCCATCATGGGAAATGTCACGCCGAAGTTGAGCTGGCAGAAGCTGGCGATCTCGTCGTTGCTGCCGGGGTCCTGGCTGCCGAACTGGTTGCACGGAAAACCCAGCACCACGAGCCCGCGTTCGCCGTAGGTCTTGTGCAGCTTTTCCAGTCCGCCGAACTGGGGCGTGAAGCCGCAGGCGCTGGCGGTATTGACGATCAGCATGGGCTTGCCCTTGAACTGCGCGAGGGAAACCGGCTTGCCGTCGATGGACAAGGCTTCAAAGTCGTGAATGCTGGACATGGGGGTCTCCGTTGATCAAAGGTGGGGTGAAAGTTAGGGCCGGATCCGTGATCGTTGCCGCGCCACAGGTGTCGCATTTCAAATGACAGATGAACGGGAGACAGCGTACTCTCTTGCAAAAAAGGCATACTCATCAAGGTCTTACAGCGTCAACCAACATTCTCAGCGGGCGGGGCAAATCGATGGTGGCAGCATATTCGGTGGCGCTGGTGGGCTTCACGCAAGCCGAATCCGCCACGTTCGAGTCCTTCTTCCGCATGGCCGCGCGCCGCCCGCCCAGCTACATGGTGCAGGACGAAGTGATGGACGCCCAGATCCTGATCGTCAATGCCGACAACACCCAGGCCCTGCACCTGGTTCGTGATGCCGAACTGCCCGGCAAGATTCTGCTGGTGGGCCAGTCCGATGGCGGCACCGGCTGGCCTTTGCAGCGCAAACCCGTCAAGTTGGTCGCTGTGCTCAATGAGCTGGACGTCATCGTCGGCGTGCGCCCTTCGGCCCTGGCAGAAAAGCGGGCACTCGGCAGCGGCTTCATGGCCACTCGGCCTTATGAAAATTCCCAGTTGCAAGGGCTGCACGCGAGCATGCGGCTGGCCAGCGGCCGCCTCTCCGCGCCGGACCATGTGCCTCCAGTGGCCTATCGCGCCGGCGCTGACCGCAGCTTCTCGGCCACCCAGCCAACTGAAGAGCAACCTCCCCCCATGGCGCCGGCCGTGAGCGCGCGCCGGCGCCGCTCGTCCGACACCGAGTTCCCGCCGACCCGGCCCATGGAGCGCGACGAGCTGCGGTCCCTGGCGGCTGCGGCGCCAAAAGCACCGGTGGCAGCGCCACGCGCCGCCGCGGCCAATCGCCAGGGCACCATGCGCCTGACCGACTTCGGTGGCCTGGACGATCTGCCGTCGCCGTCCGCGCCGCGTTCCACCCGCGCACCGCGCTCCCGGATCAGCCCCGACAAGGCCGCGGTGCCCGACGTGGCGCGCGGCGACATGCTGCTGGTGGCCGAGAGTCTCGTGGAAGGCCGCATCCTGCTCAAACGATTCAAGCGCTACGGCCTGACCATCGACTGGTCGCGCGAAGCGGTGCAGGCGCTCGTGATGCTCAAGGCCAACCCGTACCGGCTGGTGGTGATCGACCGCCTCAAGGGCGAGCCCGACGCCAACCAGATCTGCCGTTCCGCCAAACAGACCAAGGGCCCGAAAGGCGCGCCGGTGGTGATCATGTTCGCGCCCACCGCCGGCAGCATGGACCGCATGAAGGCCGGTCTTGCCGGCAGCGACGCCTACCTGTCGCGTTCGGTGAGCGAGGGCGATCTGTACAAGGTGCTGGCGCAGCACCGATTGGTCAGCCTGGACGGCTTCGCACCCACGAACGTGGGTTTTTGACGCTTCGAAGCGTGACCCGAACCGTGTGAAGTAACGCAAACCCAGAACACCGCGGAGCCGGCTTTGCCGGGCCGCAGGTGTTGCCCCTTGGGGGGTGACGCACCGCAGGTGCGGCGCGGGGGGAGTACCAGCCCTTAGCCGTGCAGGTCGTCGCGCCGGGCGATCTCCAAGAGCCGCTCCAATTCGTGAGGATGCGTGCGCTGGTTGTGGCGGTGCCACAGCGCGATCAGGGCCATGAAGCCGGCCACCAGCAAACCGAACGCGGTGATGGCTGCAAAGGCCGACCAGCCCATGCCGGTGTAGAAGCTGTAGAGCGCACCCAGTGTGAGGATGCAGGCCTGCTCGTTGAAGTTCTGCACCGCGATCGAGCGGCCCGCGCCCATGAGGTTGTGGCCGCGGTGCTGCAGCAAGGCGTTCATGGGCACCACCAGGAAACCACCCAGGCCACCCAGCAGCACCAGAAAGGGCGCTGCCACCCACACGTTGTCGATGAAATTCATGAGGATCACGAGCACGCCCATGGCAATGCCCAGCGGCATCACACGCGTGGCCTGGTCCAGCCGCATGCGCATCGACGCCACCACCGCACCCACCGCGGTGCCCAGCGCCACCACGCCCACCAGCGATGACGCCTGCGTGGTGCCATAGCCCAGCGCCGCACCGGCCCACGCCAGCACGATGTAGCGCAGGTTGCCCGACACGCCCCAGAACAGCGTGGTGGTGGCCAGCGAGATCTGGCCCAGGCGGTCGCGCCACAGGCGGCTGTTGCAGCGCCAGAAATCGGGGAGCAAAGCCCAGGGATTCGTGGGCATGGGCCGGGGCGTCACACCGGTGAGCGGAATGCGGGTGTTGAACCAGGCCGCCAGCATGTAGACCAGCATCAGCGCAGCCACCGCAGCTTGCGCGGGGTGGTGGATGCCGGTGTGAAAGCCGGGGATGTCGATTGCCAGCAAGTGGGTTGATATCCACGGGCTGACCAGCTGGCCACCCAGCAGCACGCCCAGGATGATGGAAGCGATGGTCAGGCCTTCGATCCAGCCGTTGGCCTTGACCAGCTGCGACGGTGGCAGCAGCTCGGTGAGGATGCCGTATTTGGCCGGCGAGTAAGCTGCCGCGCCCAGGCCCACGAGCGTGTAGGCCAGCAGTGGGTGCACGCCGGTGAGCATGAGCAGGCAGCCCACCACCTTGATGGCGTTGCTGATGAACATGACCCGGCCTTTGGGGCGCGCGTCGGCGAAGGCACCCACAAAGGGCGCCAGCACCACGTAGAACAGGGCAAACATGGGAACCAGGGCGGCGCTTTGCCACTCGGGCGCACCACGCGTGCGCAGCAGTTCGATGGCGGCCACGAACAGCGCGTTGTCCGCCAGCGAACTGAAGAACTGCGCCGTCATGATGGTGT
>NZ_JADMJO010000139.1 GCF_018780385.1 Hydrogenophaga sp.
TCGTCTACATGCGCACCACGCGCGGCCCCAAGCGGGTGGACGTGATCTACCGCCGGGTCGACGACGACTTCCTCGACCCTTCGGTGTTCCGGCCCACCTCCACGCTCGGCTGCGAAGGCCTGCTCAGCGTGTACCGCAGCGGCAACGTGGCCATCTGCAACGCGGTGGGCACCGGCGTGGCCGACGACAAGTCGATCTACCCCTATGTGCCCAAGATGATCGAGTTCTACCTGGGCCAGAAGCCGATCCTGAACAACGTGCCCACCTTCATGGGGCGCGACGCCGAAGACCTCAAGTACATGATGGCCAACATGAAGGACCTGGTGGTCAAGGAAGTGCACGGCGCCGGTGGTTACGGCATGCTGGTCGGCCCGGCCTCCACCAAGGCCGAGATCGAAGACTTTCGCAAGGCCGTGCAGGCCAACCCCAGCGGCTACATCGCCCAGCCCACGCTCTCGCTGTCCACCTGCCCCACCTATGTGCAGAGCGGGGTGGCGCCACGCCACATCGACCTGCGCCCGTTCGTGCTGAGCGGCAAGACGGTGCAGATGGTGCCCGGTGGCCTCACTCGCGTGGCGCTGAAGGATGGCTCTTTGGTCGTCAACTCTTCCCAAGGCGGGGGCACCAAAGACACCTGGGTTCTTGAAGACTGAAGACCGACCGATCAAGGGAACACAACATGCTGTCACGCACCGCCGACCACCTCTTCTGGATGTCCCGCTACACCGAGCGCGCCGAGAACACCGCCCGCATGCTCGACGTCAACTACCAGACCTCGCTGCTGCCGCAGTCCGCCGCCGTGGCGCAGGTGGGCTGGGAGGGGCTGCTCGTCATCAGCGAACTCATGCCCGCCTACAACAAGAAGTACGGCCAGGCCATCACGCCGCGCAATGTGCTCGACTTCATGGTGCGCGACGAGTCCAACCCGTCGAGCATCGCCACCTGTCTGAAGGCTGCGCGGGAAAACGCCCGTGCCGTGCGCGGCGCGCTCACCACCGAATTCTGGGAAACACAGAACCAGACCTGGCTGGAGCTCAGCCGCGTGCTCAAGGGCAAGGAGTTCGAGCGCGACCCGAGCCAGTTTTTTGAATGGGTCAAGTTCCGTTCGCACCTCTCGCGCGGCGTGGCCATCGGCACCATGCTGCAAGACGAGGCGTTCCACTTCTACCGCATGGGCACCTTTCTGGAGCGCGCCGACAACACCGCGCGCCTGCTCGATGTGAAGTTCCACGCGGTGCACAGCGACTTCTTCGGCAACGCCAGCGAGCTCGATCAGGAGTACGACTTCTACCACTGGAGCGCCATCCTGCGCAGCGTGAGCGGCTTCGAGGTCTACCGCAAGGTTTACCGCGACGTGATCTCGCCTGAGCGCGTGGCGGAGTTGCTGATCCTGCGCGCCGACATGCCGCGCAGCCTGGCCGCCAGCTTGAACGAAGTGGTCAGCAACCTCACCGTGGTCTCCAACGACCTGTCGGCCGAAACCCTGCGCCGCGCCGGCAAGCTCAAAGCCGACCTGCAATATGCCCGCATCGACGAGATCCTGGCCACCGGCCTGCACGCTTTCCTCACGCAGTTCCTCGACCGGGTGAACGAGCTGGGCGGGCGCATCAGCAAGGACTTTCTGGTGCCGGCGGGCTAAAGGGCGTCAAGCTCAAACGACAAAAGGCCAGCCTCGTGCTGGCCTTCGTCATTGCATCGGGCTCAGGTTCGACGTACGCCACCCGGCGTACATACGCCCCCGACGCTCCTCCCTAGCATCCAGTTGTCCGCTGAGCCACGCCCGAAGAGGGCAGCCGGCGGCGCCAACACCAACCCCTCACGGGACCTCGGAAACACTGGAGAAGCGCCATGTCCAATCACCACAACTCACGCCGTTTCACCCTCAAGACCCTGTCGGCCGCTGCCGTGGTCGCCACACTCGGTGGCCTCTCAAGCCTGCCGGTTCACGCCCAGGAGACCATCAAGGTCGGTGTGCTGCACAGCCTCTCGGGCACCATGGCCATTTCGGAAACCGTGCTCAAGGACACGGTGCTGATGGCCATTGACGAGATCAACGCCAAGGGTGGCCTGCTGGGCAAGAAGCTCGAACCCGTCGTCGTTGACCCGGCCTCCAACTGGCCGCTGTTCGCTGAAAAAACCAAGCAGCTGCTGACACAGGACAAGGCCGCCGTGATCTTCGGCTGCTGGACCTCGGTGTCGCGCAAGTCGGTGCTGCCGGTGGTGGAAGAGGCCAACGGCCTGCTGTTCTACCCCGTGCAATACGAAGGTGAAGAGCTGAGCAAGAACGTGTTCTACACCGGTGCCGCACCCAACCAGCAGGCCATCCCCGCGGTGGAATACCTGATGAGCAAGGACGGCGGTTCGGCCAAGCGCTGGGTGCTGCTGGGCACCGATTACGTGTATCCCCGCACGACCAACAAGATCCTGCGAGCCTTCCTGAAAGCCAAGGGCGTGGCCGATGCCGACATCATGGAGGAGTACACCCCCTTCGGTCACGCCGACTACCAGACCATCATCGCCAAGATCAAGAAGTTCTCGTCCGAAGGCAAGAAGACGGCCGTGGTCTCCACCATCAACGGTGACTCCAACGTGCCGTTCTACAAAGAGCTGGGCAACGCCGGCCTGTCCGCCAAGGACGTGCCCGTGGTCGCCTTCTCGGTGGGCGAAGAAGAGCTGCGCGGTGTGGACACCAAGCCGCTGGTGGGCCACCTGGCCGCCTGGAACTACTTCATGAGCGTGAAGAGCCCGACCAACGCCGAGTTCACCAAGAAGTGGGCCGCCTACGCCAAGGCCAAGGGCATCGCCGGCCACAAGGACAAGCCGCTGACCAACGACCCGATGGAAGCCACCTACATCGGCGTGAACATGTGGGCGCAGGCCGTGACCAAGGCCAAGTCCACCGACACCGACAAGGTGATCGCGGCCATGGCCGGCCAGACCTACAAGGCACCGGGTGGCTTCACCAGCACCATGGACAAGGAAAACCACCACCTGCACAAGCCGGTGTTCATCGGCGAGATCAAGGCCGACGGTCAGTTCAACGTGGTGTGGAAAACGCCTGGCCCGGTGGTCGCCGATCCATGGAGCGACTTCATTGCCGAGAACAAGGGCAAGAAAAATGTGCCCGAAATGAAGAAGTAAAGGAGCACCCCCCTGCGCCGCTGACGCGGCTTCCCCCCTCTCTGGCGCGCCTGCGGCGCTGGGAGGGGGGACGGCATCTGGGGCCGGCGAAGCCGGACCCTCGATGCCCCTGGGTGGCGGGCCTGCGCGCCACTGTGATCGCTTTTGTCGGCTGAGGATTTCACATGAAGATTCGTTGGCTCCGTTGGTTGGGGCTGTGTTTGGCGATATGGATGGGCGCAAGCGCGGCCCACGCCCTCACACCCGCCGACGCACTGGCCCTGGTGGACGGCGACACCGATGTGCGCATCGACACACTGAACAAGCTCGCCGCCGAACCCGACGAGAAAGCCTCCGCCCTCATCAAGGCCATGGCTGCAGAGGCCGTGCGCGTGCAGGGCGAACGCGTTTTCATCGTGGTGGACGAGGGCGCCGTGGACGCCGTGACTGGCGAAAAACTGCCGTTGCCCGACGACGCGGGCGACGTGATGATCAACAACCGCCTGCGCAGTGCCATGGAAAGTGCGCTGGCCGGCATGGAGCTGGTGGGTGCACCACCCGAACGACAACGCGAAGCCGCGCGCACCCTGCAGCGCAGCGCCTTCGAAGAACCCGACATCAGCCAGCTCGCGCTGATCGACAAGGCGCTGGCCGGTGAACTCGACGCGCAGGCACGCCAGAGCCTCGAACTGGCGCAGGCCGCCGTGTTGCTCGCCAGTGAAGACCCGGCCCAGCGCCTGGCCGCGGCACAAAAACTGGGCGAGGCCCAACAGCCCATCGTGCGCCCGCTGCTGCTGCAACAGATGGAGAAAGAAACCAGCCGCGAGGTGAAGGCCGCACTGGCCAATTCGCTCAAGGGCATCGACCGCATGCTGGCCGTGGGCAATACGCTGGCGCAAGCCTTCACCGGCATCAGCCTCGGCTCCATCCTGCTGCTGGCCGCCTTGGGCCTGGCCATCACCTACGGGCTCATGGGCGTGATCAACATGGCCCACGGCGAGCTGATCATGATCGGCGCCTACGCCACCTGGCTGGTGCAGGTCTTCTTTCGCGAGTCGTTGCCCGAGTACTTCGACTGGTACCTGCTCGCGGCCTTGCCGATCGCCTTCACTGCCTCGGCGCTGGTGGGCGCGGCCATGGAGCGCACGGTGATCCGTTTCCTCTACGGCCGCCCGCTGGAAACGCTGCTGGCCACCTGGGGCATCAGCCTGGTGCTGATGCAGGCGGTGCGCAGCCTCTTCGGCGCGCAGAACGTGGGCGTGGAAAACCCGAGCTGGATGAGCGGCGGCATCACCCTGCTGGGCAACCTGAACCTGCCGTGGAACCGCATCATCATCATCGGCTTCGCGGTGGCCGTGCTGGTGGGCGTGACGCTCATGATCACCAAAACGCGGCTGGGCCTGTTCGTACGCGGCGTGACGCAGAACCGGCCGATTGCTTCGTGCATGGGCGTGAACACCGCGCGCATCGACACCTACGCGTTTGCACTGGGCTCGGGCATCGCGGGCATGGCAGGCTGCGCGCTCAGCCAGATCGGCAACGTCGGCCCCGACCTTGGCCAGAGCTACATCGTGGACTCGTTCATGGTGGTGGTGCTCGGCGGCGTGGGCCAGATCGCCGGCACGGTGTACGCCGCGCTGGGGCTGGGCATGCTCAACAAGTTCATTGAAGGCTGGGCCGGCGCCGTGCTGGCCAAGATCGCGGTGCTGGTCTTCATCATCATCTTCATTCAGAAGAGGCCTCAAGGGATTTTCGCGATGAAGGGCCGGAGCGCTGAAGCATGAGCACCACACCCACCATCCCTGTCAACGTGCCGCTGCCCCAGCCCGGCCCCCTGCTCACCCGCACCGGGTGGAGCGCCTTCGTGGTCGCCTTGTTGGTGGTGTGCGCCGTGGCGCCACTGCTCAACCTGTTCGTGCCCGCGGGCAGCGCCTTCCACCTGAGCGACTACATGGTCGGCCTGCTGGGCAAGATCATGTGTTACGCCATCTGCGCACTGGCCATGGATCTGATCTGGGGCTACACCGGCATCCTGAGCCTGGGCCACGGCCTGTTCTTCGCACTGGGGGGCTACGTGATGGGCATGTACCTCATGCGCCAGATCGGACTGGACGGCAACTACAAGAGCGAGTTGCCCGACTTCATGGTGTTCCTCGACTGGAAGGAACTGCCCTGGCACTGGGCCCTGAGTGACAGCTTCATGGCCACCTTGCTGCTCATCGTGCTGGTGCCCGGTGTGGTGGCCTTCGTGTTCGGCTACTTCGCGTTCCGTTCGCGCATCAAGGGTGTGTATTTCTCCATCATCACGCAGGCCCTCACCTTCGCTGCGTTGTTGCTGTTCTTCCGCAACGAAACCGGCTTTGGTGGCAACAACGGCTTCACTGATTTCAAGCGCATCCTGGGCATTCCCCTGGCCACGCCGAGCATGCGCATGACGCTGTTCATCATCACCGGCCTCACGCTGCTGGGCTTCTTTTTGTGGGCGCGCTGGTTGGTCAACAGCAAGTTTGGCCGCGTGCTGCAGGCCGTGCGCGACGCCGAGAGCCGCGTCATGTTCTGCGGCTACAACCCGCTGCCCTACAAGCTCACCATCTGGACCATCTCGGCGGTGATGTGCGGCATTGCCGGTGCGCTGTACGTGCCGCAGGTCGGCATCATCAACCCCGGCGAGATGAGCACGGCCAACAGCATCGAGATCGCGATCTGGGCCGCGGTGGGTGGCCGCGCCACGCTGATCGGCCCCATCGTTGGCGCCTTCATCGTCAACGGCGCCAAGAGCTGGCTCACCGTGAGCTTTCCCGAGTACTGGCTGTATTTCCTGGGCGTGCTGTTCATCGTGGTCACGCTCTTCATGCCGCAAGGCGTGGTGGGCCTGGTGAAGAAGCTTCGCGGCGCAAAGGGAGAACGCGCATGACACCCGACCTGATGGAAGAGGGCGCGCGCCGCCTGGAGAAGATCGCCTCTGCTGGTCTGGCCGGCAACACCGAATCGGGTGGCCGCGCTGCGGGCTTCTCGCGGCTCGTCACCCCCGGCGAGGTGGACACCGCGCACGGCCGCATCCTGTACCTGGAGGGCGTGAACGTCAGCTTCGACGGCTTCAAGGCCATCAACAACCTGAGCCTGGACATCGCGCCCGGCGAACTGCGCTGCATCATCGGCCCCAACGGCGCGGGCAAGACCACGATGATGGACATCATCACCGGCAAGACCAAACCCGACTCGGGCCACGTGTTCTTTGGCAGCACCATCGACCTGTTGCGCTACCGCGAAGCCGAGATCGCGGCCATGGGCATCGGGCGCAAGTTTCAGAAGCCCACGGTGTTCGAGCACCTCAGCGTGTTCGAGAACCTGGAGCTGGCCCTGGCCACCGACAAGGGCGTGCACCGCTCCATGGTGTTCCGTCTCACCGGGCAGGAGAAAGACCGCCTGGGCGAAGTGCTGCAGACCATCCACCTCACCGACAGCGCCGCCCGCCAGGCCGGCAACCTGAGCCACGGGCAAAAGCAGTGGCTGGAGATCGGCATGCTGCTGATGCAGGACCCCAAGCTCTTGCTGCTGGACGAACCGGTGGCCGGCATGACCGACGAGGAAACCGAGCGCACCGCGCAGCTGTTCTTGACGCTCAAGGGCAAGCACTCGCTGATGGTGGTGGAGCACGACATGAGCTTCATCCGCACGATTTCGGAGAAGGTCACTGTCCTTTGTGATGGGGCTGTGTTGGCTGAAGGGACGCTGGACGAAGTTCAGGCGGATGAGCGCGTGATCGAGGTTTACCTTGGGCGCTGATCTCGCTTCTTCGTTGGGTTTGTGCTTTCGTTGCAGGCCGGGTCTCGGCCCGGCGGCCGACTCACTTTCTTTTGCTTCGCCAAAAGAAAGTAAGCAAAGAAAAGGCGAGCCGAATTCGCTGGCCCTTCGGGCACGCTGCGTTGCTCGGATCGCCCGGGGTGCGCACAAACTTGTCTGCTACGCAGCCTTCGGACATGTGCGCCCCTTGTCCGGGCGCTCCTGCGCTACTCGCCAGCGAATGACGGCAGGGGGAGCCCTCACCCCGACCCTCTCCCGGAGGGAGAGGGAGCAAGACATGCCAGCCGGAGAGGAAGTCCGATCCCGATCCCGCTTGCTGCCGTGTGGCCGGGCTGAGCCGCGCAGGGGCGCGGGGATCAGAGGTCCGCATGGCCGAAGGCCGCGCAGCGGACAAGTTTGCGGACCTCCCCCGCGACACGAGCAGCGCAAGGAAGCCCGCAGGGCCCCGGACTTCGGCTCGCCTTTTCTTTGCTTACTTTCTTTTGGCGAAGCAAAAGAAAGTGAGTCGGCCGCCGGGCCGAGACCCGGCCTGCCACGACAGCAAAAGCACAACTTCAAAGAGGACAAGAAATGAGCCTGCTGGAAGTCAAAGACATCAACCAGTACTACGGCGGCAGCCACATCCTGCGCAACGTCAACCTCACCGCAGAGCTGGGGAAAGTCACCGTGGTGCTGGGCCGCAACGGCGTGGGCAAGACCACGCTCCTGAAATCGCTCATGGGCCTGGTGCCCATCAAGAGCGGCAGCATCACGCTCGATGGCGTGCCCATTGCCGGCGCCACGCCGTATGAGCGCGCCCGAATGGGCATGGGCTTTGTGCCGCAAGGCCGCGAGATCTTCGGGCGCCTCACCGTGCAGGAAAACCTGCTCATGGGCCTGGCCTACAAAAAAGGCAACACGCCCATTCCTCCCGAGCTGTTTGAACTGTTCCCCGTGCTCAAGCAGATGCTCGGCCGCCGCGGTGGCGACCTCTCGGGCGGGCAGCAACAGCAACTCGCCATTGCGCGGGCGCTTGCGGCGGGGCCAAAGCTGTTGATCCTGGACGAGCCCACCGAAGGCATTCAGCCCAACATCATCAAGGACATCGGCCGCGTCATCCGCATGCTGGCCGACCGCGGCAACATGGCCATCGTGCTGGTGGAGCAGTACTACGACTTCGCCGAAGCCCTGGCCGACCGCTACGTGGTCATGGAGCGCGGTGAAGTGATTGCGAGCGGCCCCGGCAGCGAGATGCAGGCCAAGGGCGTGCGCCAGCTCGTCGCGATCTGAGGCCGCCGGGCTTCAGGCTTTGGCGGTTTGAGCGGCATGGCCGCTTGAAGGTGCATGCCCCGCCCACTGGTCGAGCAGATGCAGGCAGGCCTGGGCCACCGGCTCGGCCTCCCGCCCCAGGTGCATGAGCACGTCAAACAGGTTCTTCAGGGCTTCCTCCAGCGCCGCAACCGGCATGCCCGGCTTCAGCTTGTGGCCGTTCTCTTGTGCAAACGCGAGCAGCCAGTCGCCATCGCTCGCACCCAGACCGATGCAGCCGAAGCGTTTGCCCTCGTCCAGCAGCTGAGCGAGCAGGCTGAAGGGCACCCATCCGGGGCCGAAACGCGCTTGCGTGCGCGCCAGGGCGTGCAGGCCATCTCGGGTCAGGCCCTTGAGCTTCAAAGGGTCGTTGAACACCGTCAGCCCCATTTCAGCGCCGACCCGCATCAGGTGCGCAGGAGGGCACTGGTTCCACACCTCGTTCACCAGGCAGTGGTTCAGGTGGGCGGTGGCGTGCAGATGCTGCAGCGGGCGCAGCAGGCGTGAGAGACCGGGCTGCGTGGCCATGCAACTGCGAACCACGCCCGGCAACCAGACCGTGGGATCGACTTGTGCGTCCAGCATGGTGTGCAGCGCCAGCATCGGGCTCAGATCGAACGAGGGCAGCAGCAGCAGGTCAAACACCGTGTGTTGCGGCGACGGGCTCGACGGGTGGCCGTGGTGCCCGGAGCGCTCTGGCGCCATCCACTCCAGCACATCGGCCCACGCGTCGTCGCGCTTGTCGAGGGTCTGCACGATGCGGTGGATCTGCGCCAGCACCAGGCAGGGGTGGCGGCGGCTGGGGCGCAGCAGCGGCAGCCGCGCGGCGTGCGTGTACTGGTAGAGCATCTGGCGGCGCAGGCGGTGTGCGGCGCCAGCCTCCAGAAAGGTGCAGAGGTGGAGCACGCGCTCGAGCGTGGCGTGGCCGAGCGGGGTGAGCAGCCAGTGGTCGTCGCAGGTCATGTTGCCCACGCACACCAGCGCCGGATGCTGGTGCGAGAACCACACCAGAGCTTCGTCGTCTTTGGGCGGCATTTCAACCGCGCGTGCCAGCCCCGCCGTGGGCGACTGTTCCAAGGCGAGCAGACCCAGGTCGCCAATCAGTTGCTCCAGGCCGCGGGGGTCCGGGTCTTGCTCCAGCCGCTGCAAGCGCTTGGCCACGTGCGCCGGTATGAGTTCGTCGAGGCGGGTATGCAACAACTCACGCGCCTGCCGCTGCGCGCTGGGCAGCTCCAGCGACGGCCCCGAGAGCGGCAGCAGTTGCAACACGTGCGACAGCCAGAACGGCAGTGGCGCAGCTTCCGAGGCCAGGTTGTCGACCAACTGGACCACCAGCTTCACCGGGTCGCGCGGCACCACGCAGGTCCAGGCCGACACCAGGGCATGCGCCACACGGTCGTGGTTGGCGTAGTGCACACGCAGCGCGTGCGACATGTGCTCGAGCACCGTCTCTTCCACCGTGTGATGCTGCGCCCGCGCAATGTGAAGGATCTGCACGAAGGACTCGTGGAACCGACCCGGCAGCTGGGTGTCCGCATCGTCGAGGGGGATCAGCTGCAACTCGTCCAGCGCCTGCAGCAACAGCCCCTGCGCCTGACTGGGCGTGATGTCGTGACGCGTGGCGGCGCGGATCTCCGTGCGCAGCAGCGGCTGGGCCGGTGCGGAACTGCGGAGGGCTTGAATCCGTTGAGTGGGGGAGGCAGTAGAGCGCATGGCGGGTGGCAGGAAAAAATGGAAGGGACGTCCATCGTCTTCTGCCAGATGCGCCGTGTGAATCCGCTCGCCAGCCCATGGCGCCAGGGAGCGGGCCTGGACAGGGATACCGAAATACTGAAAATCCCGACAGAATCGTGGTGTGCTCACCGCGACTGGCTGAACTTGAGGAGGCAATTGCAATGGCAGTCCATCTGGACCACTGGCTCGTTCCATCCAAAGACAGGGTTGCAGCAGCCCGGTTGCTCGCAGGATTGTTGGGCGTGCCCTGGGCGGAGCAAGGCCCCGTGGGTCCGTTCTCACCGGTGTACGTCAACGACGGACTCACGCTGGATTTCGACCAGTGGAGCGAGCCCGTTCCCGCGCAGCACTACTGCTTCAGGGTCGACTCCGTGGACTTCGATGCCATCCTGGAGCGCATCAAGGCTGCAGGCATTCCGTATCGCAGTCGCCCGCATGGACCCGACGACCACACGGTCAATCCCGCGTTTGGCGGCAAGCTCGTGTACTGGAACCAGCCCGACGGCCACGTGTGGGAATTGCTCACCGTCAGCTATGAGCGGCAAGCCCGCGAAGGGATTTGAATGGCGATGCCGGCTCGTGAGCCGGCCTCACCGCCCCAGTTGAACCAGCGCCGCCTGCAAGCCCGACAGACCACCCACGCGCTGGTCGTTGATGAAGATCTGCGGCATCTGCCGCACCGACGGCCCGCACTTCTCGTAGAACGCGAGACGCTCTGTCTCGTCATCGATCTTGATCTCTTCAAACCCGAGCGAGCGGGACTTGAGCAGCATCTTGGCCGACTCGCATTGCGGGCAGGCGGACTTGGAATAGATGGTGATTTTGGGTTGCATGGGGGGAGTTTACGGGGGGGGGTGAGCCCGGTCGGCATTCCCCAACGCCAACCCCCTCACTCCGCCGTGATCTTCCGTTCCTTGATGATCGCGCCAAACCGCTGCGAATCATCCGCACCGCGTTTGCCGAACTCGGCCGGCGTCAGCGCCAGTGCTTCGCCACCCAGCGCAGTGACGCGGTCTTTCACGGCGGCGGTGGCCAGGATCTTGTTGATCTCGGTGTTGAGCTTCGTGATCACGGCCGATGGCGTGCCGGCGGGCGCGTAGAAGCCGAACACCGAGTCGGCGTCAAAGCCTTTCAGGCCGGCTTCGTCCAGCGTGGGCACGTCGGGGAACAGGGGGGAGCGCTTCATGCTGCCCACGGCCAGCAGTTTGGTGCGGCCGGCCTTGGCGTGTGAGAGGCCGATGCCCGGATCGAAGTAGTAGTCGATCTGGTTGCCCATGAGGTCGGTGAGCGCGGGGGCGGCGCCGCGGTAGGGCACGTGCACCGCAAACAGGCCGGCCTGGCTCTTGAACATTTCACCAGCCAGGTGGGGCGAGCTGCCATTGCCGGCTGAGCCATACACAAGGCGGCCGGGGTTGGCCTTGATGAGCTTGATGAGGTCCTGCACGTTGTTGGCTTCCAGCGTGGGCTTGCCCATGAGGTACACCAGCACGCGCGCGGCCGAGGCCACGGGGACCAGGTCTTTCGCCGGGTCAAAGGGCATGCGGGGGTAGATGTGCGGGTTCACCGACACCATGCCGCCCGAGCCCATGAGCAGCGTGTAGCCGTCGGCCGGTGCCTTGGCCACCGCGTCACCGGCGATGTTGCCGTTGGCGCCCGCGCGGTTCTCCACCACCACGGGTTGGCCCAAGGCGGCGGCCAGCGGTGTGGACACCAGGCGTGCGATCTGGTCGGCAGCACCACCGGGCGGGAAGCCCACCACGACTTTGAGCGGCTTGTCGGGCCAGGCTTGCGCCAGCGCGGCAGGCGCGGCGGCCAGGGCCATGAGGCCCAGGGTGGCGGCGCCGGCCAGGTGCCAGCGGCGGGAAAGCTGGGTGGTGGTGCGGGTCATGTCTGTCTCCTTGTAGGTATTGGCAAATCAACGGTGAATGGAAAAGCTCAGTGTGGCCTTCAGTGTGGCGCAATGGCCTTCACTTTCAATCGGGGGTTGTGCTGCCATCGGATCGGCTGGGCCTTCACCGGGCGCGCGGGTGCGCCGTGTTGCTGCAGGGCCAGGTCCAGGGCTTTTCCGGCTTCGTCGCTCAGCGCGGCGGTGCGGGCTGCGGCCACGGCGCGGCAGCGGTGTGCTGCGCTGGTGGGGTCGCTGAGCGCGGGCAGGGCGAGGTGTTCGATGATGTGCAGCAGGTTGTCCTTGCCGCGTTCGTTGGTGCTGCCGTAGCCTTTGATGAGCCGGCCACACAGCGCCACCTCGTGGCCCAGCTGCCAGTGGATGGAGGTGAGCTGCACCACGGCGGCGAGCCAGCGGTCGATGAGGGCCTGCTCGGCCTGGAAGCGGCTGCCCATGGGGCGCAGGCGTTTGGTGGCGGCCAGGCCGCGCAAGGCGAGCATGCCCAGCACCGAGTGCGTGCCGATCTTCAGCGGCAAAGCCCACGGCGCTTTGCCGGCGGCCACGCGCTTGCGGTCCCAAGCCAGCACGCGCTGCGCCATGGCGGTGGGCAGCATGGCGGCGAACTCGGGCGCGCCGGGCTTGAAGTGGTCGTACACGCGCAGCAGGTCGTCGTTGCCGGCCTTGGTTTCGCTGCGCACGCGGGCCTGGCGGCTGGCGCGGCTTTTGAGGTCGGCCACCAGCACGATGTCGTCGAACGCCATCCACAGCGCGACCCAGCGCGCCATCTCCACGGTGGTGCCCCAGCCGTGCTCACCTTGTGGGTCGGTGCGCTTCTCGGCTTCGAGCACGCGCCGCAGCCGCGCTGCGTAAAGGGTGCCGTAGGCGGCGTTCTGGTATTCACACACCCGGGCATGGCCCAGCGCCATGAGTGGGTGCACTTCGGATGGGAACTCGCGCGCCAGCGCGGCGGGCAGTTGCGGCCCGGAAGGGGCGGGCTCGGGTGCGAGCACCTGCTCCACATACGCAGCCTGGGCACGTTGGGCCTGTACCGCGTCAAACGCGAGCGCGAAGCCGCGCAGGCTGGCTTTGGCGCTGGCGCCGCCGGTGCCGATGACGGCTTCAAAGTCCTGCCGCGCGAAGGGCAGCAGGCCGCTGCCGGCAATGGCGCCCAGCATCACCGCGCTCACCACGGTACCGGCTTGCTTCGTGAGCGCGGCCATGTCGAGCACGTGACGCGCACGGCTGTGGGTGTTCACCAGGTTGATCAACTCGGTGGCATCGCGCCGGCCGTCGCCCATCACCATCTTCTCGCCAGTGGTCAATGCCCGGGCCGACGACGTGATCACCAGCGTGTGCGAATCCGAGGCCAGACCGTTGGTGATCTGGCGGCCGGTCTCCAACAGCTCTGAAGACACCAGCGCATCCAGTCGGCCTGGCAGCGGGTTCAGGCCAAACACCGGCTTGCGCCCCCCCAGCTGTGCCATGGGCACCGGAAACACTTCCATGTAGTAGGTGGTGGCCCCCGTGCGCTGCGCCACGCCGGGGATGGAGGTGGCCTGCGCCGCGTAGCCCGCGTGGCGCGCGGCCTCCACCAGCCAGTCGGTGAGAATGCCGCCGCCTTCGCCGCCGAGGGCGCAGAGCAGCAGGGAGATGGGTTGTTGGTTGTTGGTCATGGGGTCTCCCGCCGGGCCGCCCCAAGGGAGGACCGAGCCCCCTCGGGGGGCAGCGAATACACGAAGTGAGGAGCGTGGGGGCACATGTCTATCAGGCCGGCTGGAGGAGTCGAACGACGCTGCCACGCAGCGAATGGATCAGGCGCTCGTGCCACCTGGGGTTCTGCACCACCTCGGCTCGGTAGAACGAAGGGCACAGCGTGGCCGCGTGCGCGTTGGCGCCGCACAGGCCGCAGCCCACGCAGCCGTCGATGACGGTGGCCACCGGGTCGACCTTGAGCGGATCGGGGTTGTCCTTCAAGGTGAGCGTGGGGCAGCCCGAGAGGCGGATGCACGCGTGGTCGCCATTGCACACGTCCTCGTCCACGCCGTATTTCACGCGCACCACCCGCTCGCCCTTCTTCAGCAGATTGGCGATCCACGGCTTGATGCGACGCTGGCGCTCCAGCTGGCATTCACCCTCGGCCACGATCACCTTGAGCCCTTGAAACGGCGTGCCGAAGGCCTCGGTGAGTGTGGCGCGCATGGTGTCCACTTCGTAGGTGTTCACGGTGCGCATCCACTTCACGCCCAGGCCCTTGAGCGTGGTCTCGATGGTCTGGTTGGTGTGGGCGAGACTGGCCTGTTTGTCGGTGGCGTTGTCCTTGGCCTCGTCATCGGGGGTGGAGATGATGTCCTGCGTGCCGGTGGCCGAGGTGTAGCCGTTCTTGAAGATCAGCAACACCGCGTCGTCGCCGTTGAAGAGCGCACTCTGCACGCCGGTGAGCAGGCCGTTGTGCCAGAAGCCGCCGTCACCCATCACCGACAACACACGCCGCTTCATCACCGGCGATACGCCCGCGCGGCTGGCCAGACTCATGCCGTAGCCCAGGATGGAGTGGCCGAAGGAGAACGGCTCGAAGGTGGCGAGCGCGTGACAGCCGATGTCGCCCGCAATGTGCACCGGTCCCGTGTCCTGCTGCGCGAGCTTGAGCGCGGAGAACACCGGCCGCTCCGGGCAACCGATGCACATGCCGGGCGGGCGCGCTGGCAGCGGGGCCGAGAGCTGCTGCACCGACTCGGCGCGGCGCGTCTGGTTGCCCTGCAGCCAGGCGCGGGCAGTCTCGGTCACTGCCTGCGTGGCGGGGTCTTGCAGGTAACGGCCCACAAACTTGGCCAGGCCGTTGGCCATGACCTCGGCCGTGTACTCGCCCGCGTTGGGCAGCATGTCCTTGCCGTGCAGCGGGGTCTGGATGTCCAACCGGCGCAGCAGCGTGGCGAGCTCCTGCTCGATGTACTCGGGCTGGCCTTCTTCGAGCAGCAGCACCGCGCGCTTGCCCAGGCAGAAGTTGGTGAGTTGCTCGGGCACCAGAGGGCAGGTGACGTTGAGCACCAGCATGGGGATGGCGGTCTGCCCGAAGGCATCGGCCAGGCCGAACTGCTGCAGCGCGCGGATCAGCGTGTTGTA
>NZ_JADMJO010000157.1 GCF_018780385.1 Hydrogenophaga sp.
CCCAATATCGTTCAGTCGATTCGCGCCCATGGCGTGAAAGACCTGCAGGCCGCGGCCGAGCACTTGGGGCATCACTTCCTGTACGCCAATCTGGCCAAAGCCCAGAGCAAGCAGGACGTGTTGGAATTGATCGCTGCGCAATACACCTTGCCCTCGCACTTCGGCAAGAACTTCGACGCGCTCTACGACTGCATGACCGACATGGTTCACAAGTCGGGGCCGCAGACCGGGTTCATCGTGGTGTTGGAGCACATCCCTGCGCACGCCAAGTTCGACAAGGAAGCGCGCGAGCAGTTGCTGGACATCTTCCGCGATGCCGCCGACTACTGGTCGGATCGCAAGATCCCGTTCCGCTGCTTCTACTCCTTCTCGGTGGCCCGCTCGCCCAAGGGTGAAGAGCCGATCGAGGTGCAGACCGATGAGCCCATGCCCACGGACAAGATCCTGGACGTGAGCCCGATGGCGCTGCGCATGAGCAGCCCGTTCAACGCCGGGTACTGGCTCGCGGCAGCCTGATCAGGCTTCCCTTCAAAAAGCCGCTGCACACGCAGCGGCTTTTTTCATGCCTGCAGTTCTTTGATCAAGCCCACGTATTCACTCACCGGCACTTCTTCGGCCCTGCGCTGCAGGTCGAATTCGCCCTCGAAGCCTTGTTCTTCGAGCCAACGTCCCAGCGTGTTGCGCAGGATCTTGCGGCGCTGGCTGAAGGCGACCTGCACCATCGTCGAGAAGCGTGCAATGTCGATCGCTGGCGGCTCGGCCAGGGGCACCATGCGCACGATGGCGCTGTCCACTCGCGGCGGCGGGTCGAAGCTCTCTGGCGGCACGAACAACACGTTGTCCATCGCATAGCGCCACTGCAGCATCACCGAAAGGCGGCTGTAGTCGGAGGTGGCCGGGCGCGCCACCATGCGGTCGATCACTTCCTTCTGCAGCATGAAATGCTGGTCCTGAACCACTGACACATGGTCCAGCAGATGAAACAGGATGGGGGTGGAGATGTTGTAGGGCAGGTTGCCCACCACGCGCAGCTTGGGCGCTGCCAGCTGCGCGGCGAGCGCCGTGAAATCCACCTTCAGCACATCGGACTCCACCACCTGGAGCTGGGCATGTGCGCGCAGGCGCACCACCAGATCACGATCCAGCTCGATGACCGTGAGGCGGCCCAGGCGCTCCACCAGCGGCTGCGTCAGTGCCGCCAGGCCGGGGCCGATTTCCACCATCGCGTCCCCAGGCTGCGGCGAGATGGCGTCCACGATGGCTTCGATGATGGCGCCATCGGTCAGGAAGTGCTGACCGAAGCGCTTGCGTGCAATGTGCTTCATGCGCAAGCCGCCGAGGAAGCCCGCAGCATCATCGCTGGGGCGGTTCGCGGTACTCGACGTAGGCGCGACCGCGCACGTCTTGCACCCAGGTACGCAGGGCCTCGTTGATCTTCTGTTCGCGCACCAGACCGCGCACCATTTCGCGCTGGTCCCTTGCTGAGAGCGTGCTCTGCCGACGTTCTTCCACGCGGATCAGATGCACGCCGAAACGCGACACCACGGGCGGGGACACCTCGCCCGGGCGCAGGCGCCCCATGGCAGCTTCAAACTCCGGCACGAACTGACCGGTTTGCGCCCAACCGAGGTTGCCGCCGTCTTTCGCGGAGCCGTCCTGGCTGTGTTCGCGCGCCAGGGCTTCAAACGTGGCCTGACCACTGGCCAACTGCTGGCGGTAACCGGCCAGCCGGGCGACGGCGTCGGCTTCGCTGAGTTGTGGGCCGAGGCGCAACAGGATGTGGCGCGCCCGGGTTTCGTTGACGGCGACATCAGGCAGTCCCGCCTGACGCTTCTCGATCACCTTGAGGACGTGGAAACCCGCCGGGCTGCGCACCGGACCCGCGACCCCACCAGCACTCAGCGAGCGGGTGGCCTCCACGAACAGCTCGGGCAGACGATTGGCCGGGCGCATGCCGAACTGTCCCCCATTGGCGCGCTCGGGCCCCTCGGAAAACTCGCGCGCCAGCTCGGCAAAATCGCCGCCTGCACGCGCGCGATCGGCCACGCCCTGGGCGCGCGCCTGCAGCGTCTGCACGCGATCGGGCGCGGCGTCTTCGGGCACCGCCACGAACACCTGCGCCAGATGGAGCTGCAGGCTGGACACATCGTTGTTGCCCTGGCGCTCGCGGATGAAGTCGTCGATGTCGGCTTCGGTCACGCGCACCTTCGAATCCACCTCACGCTCGCGCAGGCGCTGCAGCAGGATCTGGTTGCGCAAGTCGTTGCGCAACTGGTTGATGTCCACGCCGTCGGCCGCGATGCGGCGGCGGAATTCTTCGGGGGTGAGCTGGTTCTGCGCAGCGATGGACTGCTCGGCCTGCGCGAGCGATGCTTCATCGACGCGGATGCCGAGCTCGGCACCGAGCTGCACCTGGGCGCGCTCGCTGATGATCTGCTCCAGCACCTGACGGGCGAGTTGGTCGCGTGGGGGCACGGGCGCCGACTGCTGGGTGAGCTGCTGCTCCATGCGCACCATGCGCTGGCGCACTTCGTTGTTGGTCACCGGTTCGGAGTTGACCAGCGCCACGATGAAATCGGCGGTGCGGGACGTCGAGGCCGAAGGGGTTGGCGCAGCGGGCGCACGCAACCCGCTGGAGGGCCGCAACGCCTGCGCATGCACGACCGAAGCGCCGAACAGCGAACTGCACAGCAACCAGACGGCCAGGCGAGGGAAAAGGGGGGAGCGGTCAGTCATATTGTTGGAACCGGCTGGGCGGGTTGATTTCTTCGCGCAGGTACTGGTAGCGCGGCACGTTGTCTTTGAGGGTTTTCAGCGGATTGGAGCCGATGCGGGAAAAGCCCGTGAACTCCAGCTGGAACAGGATACGCTGGTTGGCCACGGCGGTGCTGCGCTGCAGGCGCTCCAGCACGATGCGCCCGACCCAGCAGCCGGCATCGTACTCAAAGCCTGCCACGAGATCGACGACCTTGCGATCGGGCACGCTGTAGTTGATGCGTCCCACGCTGTACCACTGACCCGGGCCGAGTGCACGGCCAGGCACTTCGGTGCGCGCTGGCTCGCCGAAGAGATCGTTGAGCGGCCACTGCCAGCCCACGTCGAACTGTTCGCTGCGGCCGCGCTGCAGGCGGTAGGCGGCGCTGAGCACGCGGAACTTGCTCGGCATGTAGCGGCCGCTGAGCGTGGTGCGCACCGATTCGCGATTGCCCGGGCTGTACTGCACGTTGGTATCGGTCAGCCAGCGTTGGCTCCACTGCACACGCGCGGCCAGCAGGATGTCGCTCAGGCGCTCGTTGACCGGGTCGCCGCCGGACAGGCCGCTGGAGTTGGGCAGAAACACGTTCTGGTCGCGGAACAGGTAACGCTGCGCCACGCCCAGGCGCACCACCTCGGCGCCTGTGTCCGGATCAAGCAGGCGCGAGCTCACGCCGACGGTGAGCGCACGGGTGTCGGAAATGCGGTCATGGCCGCCGAAGACGTTCTCGTTGTAGATCGAGGCGAGATTGAAGTCGTTGGCGGCCGAGTCGTAGTTGGGCAGCAGGCTCTGGTCGCGGTAGGGCGTCCAGGTGAAGAAGGCTCGCGGCTCCAGCGTTTGCGTGAAGCCGCGACCGAAATAGCTGGCGTCCCGCTCGAAGATCAAGCCGCTGTCCAGGCTGACGGTGGGCAGTACGCGCGAAGCGCTGCGCGAGCCGTTGGCCAGGGCGTTGTCAAAACTGTACTGCGTGGCGTGCAGCTGGGCACGCGGCTTGATGAACCAACCGGGCGCCTGAAACCTGCGGCTGATCTCGGCCACCGTCAGCGCGCGCGCGCCGTTGGTTTGCCGGGTGAGCGAGGGGATGGACTGGAAGCGCGTGTACTCGCTCAGCACCGACCAGTCCACGCCGCCGATGTTGCCCACTTGTGCATCGCTGCGGCCATAGCGCACGGCCACCGAAGGCAGTCGGTCGTACGGCGGGGTGATGGGCGCGGCGATGTCCTGCAGCGTCTGCCAGGTGTAGGCGCCCGCGCTCACCGACCAGGGGCCCTGGCCCCAGCTGTACACCGCGTCGCTGGCCAGCAGCCGGGTGGTGAGCGAGGTGGTGGCACGCGGGAAATCGCGCCAGTAATCGTCGTCGCTCACGCGGTTGAGGTTGAGGTACAAGCCCGCCGAACCACCGAACCCCAGGCCAGTGCCGGTGAGGGTCTGATTGTGCTGGGCCGAGTAGCCCCAGCGGTTGGCATCGCGCAGCTGGTCGGACGGCATGAAGGCGCCGCGCACCTGACCCGCGTAGGTGGGCTGCAGGTAGCGCACTTCGGCGCCCAGGTCCACGCCGCGCTTGCTCATGAGCGTGGGGTAGAGCGTGGCGTCCAGGTTGGGCGCGATGTTGAGGTAATACGGCAGCGTGACTTCCAGGCCGCTGATGTTGTCGATGTTCAGCGTGGGCGGCAACAGGCCGGACTTGCGCGCATCGGTGAGCGGGAACGAGAAGTGGGGCCATCCCAGGATAGGCACGCCCTTGAACTCCAGCACGCCATTTGTCGCCGTGCCGATTTCGTTCACGTTGTCGAACTCGATCTTCGTGGCGCGCACCATCCAGGCGGGCATCCAATCGGCGCCGGGCGTGCGCGGGCAGGTGGAGTAGCGCGCGTCGTGGGCCACCGCGTTGTCTTCGTCCAGAAAGTCAACGCGGCTGGCGTCGCCCTTCCCCTCGTTCTTGAGCAGGTTGAATGTGGGCTGGGTGAACGTGCCCTGGTAGGTCTCGACGTTCATCTGCAGCTCGGGGCCCTCGAAACGGTCGCCGCTGCGGTTGATCAGCACGTTGCCCTTGGCCTGGGCCTCGTTGTTGCGCTGATCGAGTTGCAGGCGATCGGCACGGATCACCGTGTCGTGGCGGCGCAGTTCGGCATTGCCCTCCACCGCGGTGATGCTGTCGGTCTGCCCTTCGATGCGGTCGCCCGAGACGAAGGTGGGTGCCTGCTGCTTCGCGTCTTCGGGCAAGCTTTCCAGCAGCATGCCGCTGGAGCGCAGCGACACACCGGGCTTGGGCACCTCGTCTCCGTCGCCCGACTGGGCCTGCGCCAGGCCATGTGCACCCAGCGCACCGACGGCCAGCAGCGAGAGCAGGCCGCGCACCGCCAGCGCCACGGGGGCCGCCTTGAGACGGGGTTGCGCATGCCCACCGGGCAAGGCAGGGACACGGGGCTGGTGAGTACGGCGATTCAAGGGGAGGAAGTCGTTGACCGGGCCGATCAAAAGCGTGCGACAAGCCGCGGATCAGCACAGGGGGTTTGTAGAATCAGCGGCCATTATCCACTGCGCGATCCCGCGTGCCGCCCATTGACAAACGGCGCAAAACACCCACCACCATGACCCTGTCCAACACCGCCGTCGAGTGGGCCGATCCTCAACGTGAAGCCGCCTTTACCGCCTGGCTGCGCCCGCTCGCCGAGCGGTTGAGCTTGCGCCCCGACACCCTGCGCGCGGCTTCGGCCGACGCGAGTTTCCGGCGCTATCTGCGGATCGACTCGCGGGCCGAGCAGAGCTTCATCGTGATGGACGCACCACCGGCGCACGAGAACTGCCAGCCTTTCGTGCACGTGGCCACGCTCATGCGCGAGGCGGGTCTGCTGGTGCCCGAGGTGCTGGCCTGGGACGAGCCGCAGGGCTTCATGCTGCTGGGTGATCTGGGTCACCAGACCATGCTCGACGGCATCGATCCGGACAACGCACAAGCCAACCACGGGCGTTACATGCAGGCGCTGGACGCGCTGCTGGCCTGGCAGCTGGCCTCGAAACCCGGCGTGCTGCCACCCTACAACGAAGCGCTGCTGCGCCGCGAGCTGCAGCTGTTTCCCGACTGGTACCTGCAGCAACACAAACAGTTTCAGTTGACCGACACGCAGGCCAACACCTTGCACAAAGCTTTCGACTCGATCGTGGCGCACAACCTCAACGCCCCGAGCGTCTATGTGCACCGCGACTACATGCCGCGGAATTTGATGTTGCCGCGCGAGCCCGGCGAGACCCCGGCCCAACAACTCGGCGTGCTCGACTTC
The DNA here is from genome assembly GCF_018780385.1 of Hydrogenophaga sp. Lineage (GTDB taxonomy): Bacteria > Pseudomonadota > Gammaproteobacteria > Burkholderiales > Burkholderiaceae_C > Hydrogenophaga. The sequence continues at coordinate 6,037 of NZ_JADMJO010000157.1, forward strand.
CAGGACGCGGTCTACGGTCCCATCACCTACGACATCGCCAGCCTGATGCGCGACGCTTTCCTCACCTGGGATGAGGACTTCGTGATCGATGTGACCGTGCGCTACTGGGAAAAAGCGCGCAAGGCCGGTTTGATGGACTTTGAAGACTGGCACAGCGACTTCGGTGCTTTCTACCGGTCGGTCGAGTGGATGGGTCTGCAGCGCCACCTGAAGGTGGCCGGCATCTTCGCCCGGCTCACGCTGCGCGACGGCAAGCCCAAGTACCTGGCCGATGCGCCGCGCTTCATCGGCTACATCCGTCACACCGCACACCGCTACCGGGCGCTCGGCCCCTTCCTGCAACTGATCGACGAAGTCGAGGGCCTGCAGGCCGCATCGGGCTACGCCTTCGGGCGGGTCTGAGCATGCCGCGCTTTCACTGCCCCGCGCCGCTGCTCGCCGGCCAGAACCTGAGCCTGCCCGCGTCGGCCGCGCGACATGTGCAGGTGTTGCGCCTGCAGCCGGGGCAGAGCATCACGCTCTTCAACGGAGAAGGTGGCGAATGGGACGCCACCATCACCCGCATGGGCCGCAGCGACGTGGACGTGACGGTGGGCGCACACACCGCTGCTGAACGCGAACCGGGGCGCGCCGTGACTCTGGCCATGGGCATGCCCGCCAACGACCGCATGGACTGGCTGGTTGAAAAAGCCGCCGAGTTGGGCGTGGCCAGCCTGCAGCCGCTGCACACCGCGCACAGTGTGCTGCGCCTCTCAGGCGAGCGCGCCACCAAGAAGCAGGCGCACTGGCAGTCGGTGGCCATCGCAGCATGCGAACAGTGCGGTGGCAACCGCGTGCCCACCGTGCACCCGGTGAACGAGCTGACGGCCTGGCTCAAGACCTTGCCGACGGTCGACGCGACCCAACCCGCGCTGCGTTGCCTGCTCTCGCTGGCCGAGGGAACCCAGCCCTTGGGTGTGGCGCTCGCGGCGGAGAAGACCGACACACCGGTGCTGTTCCTCAGCGGCCCCGAGGGTGGCCTGAGCCCGCAGGAAGACGCGCTGGCGCGCGCGGCCGGTTTTGTGCCGGTCACGCTGGGCCCGCGCGTGCTGCGCGCCGAAACCGCCGCCATCACCGCGCTGGTGCTGGCCGTTAGCGGCGGCTGAAGAAGTCCCAGATCACGTCGTTGGCGACGATGGCCGTTGAGCCCTGTTGCCCGCCGAGCACCTTGCGCCCACCCGGCCAGGCGTGGCCACCGGTTTCGGTCACGCAGAGCCGGACTTCGCTGCCGCCGCGGCAGGGTGCGCGCGTCTCGCAGTAGGCGCCAGGCACCTCCAGCACGCGCCGGGGCGCGGCTTCGCAGCCGTTGAGCCGCGCCCATTTCGCCACCGTCTCGGGCACCGAGACGAAGTTCACGTGCGTGGCGGAGGCGCGGCCCGAGCCGCCGTTGAACAACACGCGGTCGTCGTCCAGTGCGTGGATGTGCAGCACCGAAACCGGGCGCGATGGTGCGCAGGCGGGCGAGCCGTCGGTGCCGGCCACGGCGGCGATCGCCGTGAAGATGTCGGCCATCTCGCAGGCCAGGCGGTACGAGAGCATGCCGCCGTTGCTCATGCCTTGCGCGAAGACGCGGTCCGGATCGATGTTCAGGCGGTGGCGCACATCGGCCACCACGGCGCGCACGAAGCCGACATCGTCCACGTTGCGCTCGCGTGCCTGACCGCAGCACAGGCCGGCGTTCCAGGTCGCGAGCTTGCCCGAGCGCAGGCGGCTGAAGCCGTTGGGAAACACCGCCACGTAACCGGCCTTCTCCGCGTGCGAGATAAGACCGTAGGTGCGGTCGTTGGCCTGGATGTCCATGTTCCCACCGCCCCCGTGGAAAGACAGCACCAGCGGCATCGGCGTGCCCGCGCGGTAGCGCGCCGGTACATGCACGAGGTATTCGCGCGACAGGCCACCGTGCTGCAAGGTGAAGCGGTGTTCGCCGGCCCGCGTGATGGACTCGGGCACGGAAGCCGCGCCTTGCGAGGCGCCCGTGAGCGGAAACCCCGCTGCGCCCGCCATCAGAAGGGCCCCCAGCACCCGGACCCAGCCCACGCGCATGTTCATGCTCGCACTCCCTTCAGCTTGTGGACACGCCATCCTGCCCCGCGAGCGTGGCCCGCGCCAGAGCCGCCCTGGCCAGCAGGCGCGTGGAGTCCAGCGTGGGCAGTGGTGAATTCGCGTCGCTCATGATCAGGGGAATTTCGGTGCAACCCAGCACCACGGCGTCGCAGCCTTCGTCCCGAAGGCGCGAGAAGACCGCCTGGAAGCGGGCCACGCTCTCCGGCTTGAACACACCACAGACCAGTTCGTCCATGATGATGCGGTCGATCTCGTCGCGCTCCACCGCGCTGGGGCGCACCGCCTGCAGGCCCAGGGCCGCGAGCTTCTCGGGATAGACCTCGCTGTCGACCAGCCAGCGCGTGCCGGTGATGCCGATGCGCCGGTGGCCGCGCGTGGCGGCCGCCTGCGCCACCACTTCGGCGATGTGCAGCCAGGGCAGCGGCGAGCGCGGTTCGACGTGGTGAAACGCTTGGTGAATCGTGTTGTCGGGGCAGATCAGGAAGTCGGCGCCGGCCGCCGCGAGCTTGGTCGCGGACCTCAGCATCAGATCGGCCACACCGCGCAGATCGCCGCGGTTCAGGCAATCCACATAGTCGGCCAGGGACAGTGAATGCAAGGAGATTTCGGGATGCGCGTGAGGCCCGAGCAGGGCGGCGCCCTCGGTGCAGAGGGTGCGGTAACAGAGGGCGGCGCCTTCGGCCGAACAGGCCACGATGCCGATGTGTTGCGTCATGGAACAGGAGCGGAATTGGACGGGATGGCACTATAGCCCTGCGCGCCAGCGGCCCCCGCGAAGCACGGCAGAAATCCCCTTTTGACGGGCCTTGTATAAACGACGGCTTATGAACAAAAACCTCTGGCTGCTGGCCGCCGCGCAAGGCCTGTTCCTCACCAACAACGTGGTGTTCATCGCCATCAACGGCCTGGTGGGGTTGTCGCTGGCGCCACTGGGCTGGATGGCCACGCTGCCGGTGATGGGCTACGTGGTGGGCGGTGCGCTGTCCACGCCGCTGGTGGCGCGTACGCAAAGCGCGTTCGGGCGCAAGGTCTCGTTCCAGATCGGGCTGCTGGTGGCGCTGGGCTCGGCCCTGCTGTGCGCCTGGGCGGTGATGGATCGCAACTTCTGGCTGCTCGTGGCCGCCACCGTGATCGCCGGTTACTACAGCGCCAATGGCCAGCTCTACCGCTTCGCCGCGGCCGAGCTCAGCGCGCCAGCGTTTCGGGAAAAGGCGGTGTCGCTGGTGCTGGCGGGTGGGTTGGTGGGTGCGGTGCTCGGGCCCAATCTGGCCAGCCGCACACGCGGCCTGTTCGACACGCCTTTCGTGGGCGCCTACCTGTCGCTGGCGGTGCTGGCCTTGCTGTCCATGGCGGTGATGGCCTTCATGCGGTTCCCCCCGGTACCCACCAGAGCCGCGCACGCCGATGGCGGTCGACCCTTGAGCGTGATCATGCGACAGCCCGTGTTCATCGTGGCCACCGCAGGCGCAGCCCTGGGTTACGGCGTGATGAACCTGCTGATGGCGGCCACGCCATTGGCCATGCAGGTCTGTGGCTTCCCGTTCGAGGATGCGGCCCTGGTGCTTCAGTGGCACGTGATCGGCATGTTCGCGCCGGGGTTCTTCACCGGGCACCTCATCAAGCGCTTTGGCGTGCTGAGCATCATGGGCACGGGTGTGGCGCTCAATGTGGCCTGTGTTGCCATGGCACTCTCGGGTGTGGAACTGCACCAGTTCCTGATCGCGCTGTTCCTGCTCGGCGTGGGCTGGAACTTCCTCTTCACCGCCAGCACCACGCTCTCGTTGCGGTCGTACCGACCGGAAGAAAAAGACCGTGCGCAGGCGGCCATCAATTTCTGCGTGTTCGCCACCATGGCGCTCACCTCGTTCGCCTCCGGCGCCCTGGTGACCACGCAGGGCTGGCACTGGCTGAACGCGGGCTCGCTGCTGCCGCTGGCGCTCACCGCCATGGCCCTGATCTGGCTTGCGCGGCGCGGTGGGCAGGCCCACAATCCGGCCTGAACACACAACTCACGGAGGAGCGATATGGGACTGCTGGATTCTCTGCTAGGGGCGGCCACAGAGGCTGCGATGGGTTCTCAGCGCGGTGGCGGCGTGGCACCTGCCGATGCCGCTGGCGGCCTGAACCCGCAACTGCTGATCACCCTGGTGAGCACGCTGCTCAACAACGCCGGCGGTCTGCAGGGGCTGCTGGCCAAGCTGCAATCGGCCGGGCTGGGGGAGGCGGCTCAATCGTGGGTGGGCACCGGTACCAACCAGGCGGTGAACCCCGATCAGCTCGGGCAGGCGCTTGGTCCCGACCTGATGGGCATGATCGCCGCCCAGTTCGGTGGCAACACGGCCCAAGCCTCGACCACCCTGTCCGACCTCCTGCCGAGCCTGATCGATCAGCTCACGCCGCAAGGCCAGGTGCCCGCTGACAACGGCCTGGGCGCACTCGGCGCCTTGCTCGGCGGGCAAGACAGCCCCGCGCCGGCGGATCTCATGGGCATGCTCGGCGGCTTGATGCAGCCGCGCCGCTGAGACTTCAGACGGAGGCGGATGTGGCCCGGGGCAGCGGGGCGAGCACGTCCAGCCACGCCTTGAGCGTGCCGAACACCGCCGACGGATCGGCTTCGTTGAAGATCTCGTGGTACAGGCCCTCAAAAGCCTGGACATGCACTGTGTTGCGCGGCGCGGCAGCCGCAAACGCGCGACTGCCTTCGGGCTTGACCAGGTGGTCGTCGCCCGCGTACATGAGCAAGGTCGGCACGCTCCAGCGGGATGCCGCCGCCAGCACGCGCGGCCCGTTGCTGTCGATGAAATGCGCCAGCCGCGCCGAGATGCGGTCGTGCACCCGGCGGTCGTTCTCGTAAGCCGCCACCGTGGCCGGGTTGTGCGAGATCTTTTTCGCATCCAGTCCGTTGGACAGGGTCTTGTTGGGCGCGAACCGGTACATCAGATCGATCAATTTGCGCTGCACCGCGCCAATGCCGGCCTGCAACGCAGGCGATGACAGCACCAGACCATCGACCTTGGCGACGCCGCGCTGCACGAAGGTGGCCGACACCAGTCCACCCATGCTGTGACCCATGAGGATCAGCGGGCACGCCCACGGCTCGGCAATGTGGCGGCGTGTGTCGTCCAGCACCTCGTCCAGGTCATCCAGCAGCGCGTCGTCGTCGGGCAGCACGCCCTGGGCACCGCCCGAGTCTCCGTGACCGCGCTGGTCGTAGGCGCGCACGCAGAAACCCCAGTCGTTGAGACGGCGCGCCACCGCGTCGTAGCGCCAGGCGTGTTCGCCCAGGCCGTGCACGATGAGCACCACGCCGCGCGGGCGCCGACGCATGGGCAGGGGCCAGTCGTACAGGGCCAGGTTGAGGCCGTCGCGCAGGGTGAAGGGGGCCTGGGTCGTGTCGGTCATGGATCACTCATTCAAGCAGCAGTGCAACGCAAGAAGCAACCCCACCAAGAAGCGCGGCGGGGGTGTTTCATATGTTCAGGGCATGCGGGCGATCACCTGCGCCACGGTGGCGGTCAGGCGTTGCGCGTAGTCCAGATGCAGAAACTCGTTCGGGCCGTGCGCATTGCTCTTGGGGCCGAGCACGCCGCACACCATCATCTGCGCGGTGGGGAAGCCTTTGCTGAGCATGTTCATGAGCGGAATCGTTCCCCCCTGGCCGATGGTGCCGCAGTCCGCGCCGAAGTGCGCTTGAGAGGCGTCCTGCAGGGCCTGCTCGAACCACGGCGTGGTGGCCGGCGCGTTCCAGCCGCTGGCAGCTCCTTCGCCTTCGAACGTGACCTTGGCCTGGTAGGGCGCGTTGTCTTCCAGCAGGGCCTTGAGTTCCTGCACGGCCTGGGGCGCGTCCACCAGCGGCGGCAGTCGCAGGCTCAGCTTGAACGCGGTGTAGGGCCGCAGCACGTTGCCGGCGTTGCGCATCTCGGGGAAACCGTCGGCACCGGTGACCGACAGCGTGGGCCGCCAGGTGCGGTTGAGCAGCGCGTCCACCGGATCGGTGGTGGTGGGCAGGGCGAACACGGTGGAGCCGCCGCAGTCGTGGTGGGCCCAGGGAAAGCGCTTGTAGATCTCCTCGCCCAGGATCGCGGCAGTGGCGCGCGCCTGCTCGATGCGCTCGGCCGGCACTTCGCAGTGAAAGCTGGCCGGCAGCAGGCGCCCGGTGGCGCTGTCTTCGAGCCGGTCGAGCACCTGCCGCATGATGCGAAAGCTCGACGGCACCAGGCCTGACGCGTCGCCCGAGTGGATGCCCTCGGTGAGGATCTCGACCTTGAGCACGCCGCTGGCCATGCCGCGCAGACTGGTGGTCAGCCAGAGCTGGTCGTAGTTGCCAGCGCCGCTGTCCAGGCAGATCACCAGACCCACGTCGCCCAGGCGCGTGCGCAACGCGTCCACGTAGGGCAGCAGGTCGCCCGAGCCGCTTTCCTCGCAGGTTTCGATCAAGCCGACGATGCGCGGGTGCGCCGCGCCCTGGGCCTTGAGCGCTTGCAGCGCGGCGATGCTGGCATAGACCGCGTAGCCGTCGTCGGCGCCGCCACGGCCATAGAGCTTGCCGTTGTCGATCTTGGGCGTCCAGGGGCCAAGGTCGCTGCGCCAGCCGGTGAATTCGGGTTGTTTGTCGAGATGGCCGTACATCAGCACGGTCTGGCCGGACGCTGGTGCAGGCGTTCCGTCCTTGCCCGCGCACGCTGGCACTTCAAAAAACAGCACCGGCGTGCGTGGCAAACCGTGGGCGTCGTTGAGCCGGATCACTTCGAGCGTGAGGCCCTCGACCTTCTGCGCCTTCACCCAGTCGGCCGCACCGCGCAGCACACGGTCCAGCAGGCCGCGGCTGGCCCAGTCGGGGTCGAACGCAGGGGACTTCGCCGGCACCGCGATGTAGCGCTCCAGCTCGGGGATGATGGTCTTCGTCCACGCGGATTCGATGTGGGACTGCAGAGCCACGGGATCGAGCGGCGGCAGGGCGTGAGGCAGGCGAGCATTCATGCGGCGGTCTCCAGACGGGCACCCCGCGAAGTCCGGGGTTCTACCCGCCGCAGTATAGGCAGAGCGGCACGTTCGTGCGCCTGCGAACGGCCTTGACCCAGGGCGCGCGTCGGCTCAGGCGTGTGCCGCGTCCGACAGGCGGAACACCCGCACCACCTCCGCCAGGCGGCTGGCCTGGTCCTTCAGGCTTTCGGCCGCCGCGGCGCTCTCTTCCACCAACGCGGCGTTCTGCTGCGTCATCTGATCGAGCTGGCTCACGGCGGCGTTGACCTGGCCGATGCCTTGCGACTGCTCCTGGGCGGCGGTCGTGATGTCACTGATGAACACCGAGACCTTCTCCGCGTTGGCCACGATCTCGCCGATGGTGCTGCCGGCCTGGGCCACCAGCTTGGATCCGATCTCGACCTTGCTCACGCTGGCTTCGATCAACACCTTGATCTCCTTGGCGGCTTGGGCACTGCGCTGCGCCAGGCTGCGCACTTCGGCGGCCACCACGGCAAAGCCGCGGCCCTGCTCGCCAGCGCGCGCCGCTTCCACGGCGGCATTGAGCGCGAGGATGTTGGTCTGGAAGGCGATGCCGTCGATGACACCGATGATGTCGCCGATCTTCTGGCTGCTCTGGTTGATCTCGTTCATGGTGGTGACCACCTGGCTGACCACCTGGCCACCGCGCACCGCCACCTCGGCATTGGCCACGGCCATCTGCGTGGCCTGGCGCGCCGAGTCGGCACTCTGGCGCACCGTGCTGTTGATCTGGTCGATGCTGGCTGCCGTCTGCTGCAGGTTGCTCGCCGCCTGCTCGGTGCGTGCGCTGAGGTCCTGGTTGCCACTGGCGATCTGTTCGCTGGCGGTGCCGATGCTGTCGGTGCTGTTGCGCACCTCACCCACGATGCGCGAGAGCGAAGCCTGCATGCCGCCCAGGGCTTGCATGAGCGCGGCCAGTTCGTCCTTGCCCGTGACGTGCACCGACTGCGTGAGGTCTCCGTTGGTGATGGCGGTGGCCAGACGCTGGGCCTGGTCCAGCGGCTGGCAGATGCTTTGCATGTTGGACAGCGTGGTGGGTACCACGACGAGTGCAGCCAATGCCACGGCCACGCCGAAGATGAGCAGCGTCTGGGCGTTGATGTCTTTCTCCTCCTGCTGCAGCGTGGCGGCCTCGACTTTGAGCAAGTCTTCAACGCGCTTGAGGTTGCCCAGGATGCCGGTGTACTGCTCGTGCGCGCGCGCCAGCATGCGGTTGGCCACGGTGGCTGTGTCGTAGCCGTTGTCGGCCAGCTGGCGGATCACCGGCTCCGCCGCTTTGCCGTACGCCGTGAGCTGCTCCTTCATCTCGCGCACGATGGCGGTGTCGCCATCCTCGTCGCCCACCAGCATGTGGTCCATCTGCTGCAGGGCAGCGTCGCGCGCGCCCTCCCATCGGGCCTTGGCCTTGAGGACTTCCTCGGGCTTTTCGTAGCTGATGATCATGTCTTTCTCGTAGCGACCCATGTCGCCCAGCGCCACCTGAAGGCGGGACAAGGTGAGCGTCTCCTCGAAGGCGTGATCCACAAACTCCACACTGAGGTCGTGGAGCCGGCTCATGCCCCACAGGCCCGCGCCACCAATCATGGTCAGCAGGACCAGAACGACGCCGATGGCGCCCATCATTCGGGTTCGGATGGAAAACTGGCGCATCATGGTTTGCATGGTCGAAAGTCGTCTATGAGTTGAAAAGGAATTCGATGGCGTGGACCGGCAGGAGACCTGTCACACACCGTTGATGCGGAAGATCTTGATGACCTCGGTGAGGCGGCTGGCCTGCTCCTTCAGGCTC
>NZ_JADMJO010000140.1 GCF_018780385.1 Hydrogenophaga sp.
GTTGTCCACCTTCTTCACGTTGTGGCTGGTCAGCAGGTTCCACACCAGGTCGTCGTCCACACGGAAGCGGCACAGCAACATGTTCGACGATGCGATCTTGAGCAGCTGCGCAGTGGACAGCATGCCCAGCAGGTCGGCGGCTTCTTCGGTCAGACCGAGACGGAACAGTGCTTCGGCGCGGTCCTTGCGGATCAGGTTCTGCGCCAGCATCAGGTAGGTCAGATTGGCTTCGCGGATTTCAGCCAGGAGTTGTTCGCTGTCCATGATGTCTTCCTTCGGTAGAGGGGTCTGGGTTGTTGGCGACTTGCTTACAACTCCTGACCCGATGTGTGTAATTGTGTCGAGCGGTAAAAATTCTTGAATCAGTAAACGGCTGTAACGGGTGTCAGGAGTGCAACACCTTCGTGTCATCCAATCGCCTACGTCTTTGGTTCTCAAATCGGTCCTGCCACTGAAGGTGCCACCCAGGGCGGGCGCGGTGCTTCAGGTCTCGCACGCACCCACCGATAGATACAGGAGCGCACAGCTCGCCTGTGGCGCAACCCCGGCACCAGCCCCGCCAAAGCACCGAACTGAGCCCCTCGGCACCGTCTTATCTGCGAAACGAATTTCAAGCAGGGCTAAAGAATCCGTCCAGGTCTCCGAAATTGAACTCAACGGACTTCTAAAAAGGTTCGTCGTCCGGCAAGTGAAGCGGCGAGTTGGAAGAGACCTGGGGTCCATCCGGCGCGTGCAGCCAGCTCCGGTCATGGCGGCCAGCCTTCTGGCTGGCGTTGAGATTGGCAGAAATGCCGGATTACTTTTTATCCACTTTTAGGAGTTAGTTATGACCACCATCAATACCAACGTGATGTCGATGACCGCCCAGCGCAACCTGACCCAGTCGGCAGGCTCGCTGGCCACTTCCATGCAACGCCTGTCTTCGGGCCTGCGTGTCAACAGCGCCAAGGACGACGCCGCTGGCCTCGCCATCTCCGAGCGCATGAACGCTCAGGTGCGCGGCCTGAACGTGGCTGCCCGCAACGCCAACGACGGCATCTCGCTGGCGCAGACCGCTGAAGGCGCACTGGGAAAAGTCGGCGACATGCTGCAGCGCATGCGTGAACTGGCCGTGCAATCGTCCAACGCCACCAACAACCAGACCGACCGCAACGCACTCGACGCCGAAGTGACTGCGCTCAAGGACGAGATCGGCCGCGTTGCCGGCTCCACCAAGTTCAACGGCACCAGCCTGCTGGACGGCAGCTTCTCGTCGCAGGCCTTCCAGGTCGGCGCCAACGCCGGCGAGACCATCACCGTCTCCAGCATTGCCGACGTGACCCTCGCCAACCTGGGCGGCACGACCAACATCGCCACCGCTTCAGTGGCCGCCAGCGGCCTGACGGGTTTCGCCACGGCCATCCCTGCAGGTGGCGTGACGATCAACGGTATCGACATCGGCGCCGTGAGCGCTGCCGGCAGCGCCGGCGAGCGCGCCAACCAGATGGTCTCGGCCATCAACAAGGTCTCCGCCCAGACCAACGTGGGTGCGGCCTACGACGCAGCCACCGGCCAGATCAGCCTGCGCAGCACGTCCGGCAGCATCGTCGTGGCCGGCGCTTCGGCTACGGTGCCGATCGCGGGCTTCGCTGCCGGCACGACCGCAGCGGTCGCCACCACCGGTATCGCCGGTCTGAATGTGCAGAGCTTCAACAACTCGCAGACCGCCCTGGTGCAGATCGACAAGGCGTTGGAGGGCGTGAACACTTCGCGCGCCAACCTCGGTGCCCTGCAGAGCCGCTTCGAGAACGCTGTGAGCAGCATCCAGATCACCGCAGAAAACACCGCTGCCGCCCGCGGCCGTATTGTGGATGCCGACTTCGCCAAGGAGACGTCCAACCTGTCGCGCTCGCAGATTCTGCAGCAGGCCGGTACCGCCATGGTCGCCCAAGCCAACCAGGCACCGCAGGGCGTGCTGGCCCTGTTGCGTTGATTTCGCAGCAACCACGGTCATCGCGCCTTCGGGCACGGTGACCCGGGCGGCGGAGGCGGTTTTCCGCCCCGCCGCTTTGCCACTTGCGGCATCAACCGAGTGCATGCCTTCCGCGTGCACTGCGTTCATTCCGAAAAGGAAAGCTCATGTCCACCATCTCATCCCCTGGTCTTGCCAGCGGCATCGACGTCAAGAGCATCGTCTCCCAGTTGGTGGCACTGGAGCGTGCGCCACTGGCGCCCCTGCAGACCCAGGCGAACTCGATGCAGAGCAAGCTCTCGGTCTACGGCAGCATCAAGTCGATGGTGGCCAGCCTCGGCGACGCAGCGGCCAAGCTCTCCACCTCCGCCGGTTGGAACACGGTCACGGCTACCTCGTCCAACACCGCTGCGGTCGGTGTCACCGCCGCCGCCGGTGCGGCGTCTACATCGCTCTCCATCGAAGTTCAGCAGTTGGCCAAGGCCCAATCCACCGCCTCGGCGGCCATCCCGCTCGGAGGTTCCATGGGCTCGGGCTCGCTGAGCATTCAGCTCGGTGGATGGAGCGGCAACACCTTCACGCCTGGCGCTGGCGCCGCCGTGAACGTGGCGGTGGAAGCCACCGACACACTCACTCAGATCGCGGCCAAGATCAACGAAGCCGGTGCCGGCGTGAGCGCCACCGTGCTGCGTGATGCGTCGGGTGAACGCCTGTTGATGCGCTCGAACGACACCGGTGAAGAGAAAGCGTTTCGCGTGCAGGTGACGGACGACGACGGCCTGCCCAACGACGCGGCCGGGCTTTCGCGCCTGGCCTACGACCCCGGCACCGCCACCGGCGCCACCCGAACACAGCAGGCCCTGAACGCGCTGGCCACGGTGAACAACGTGGCCATCACCTCGGCCAGCAACAAGCTCAGCGACGCCCTGCCCGGACTCACCTTGCAGCTCTCGCAAGTCACCACCGCGCCGGTGGAGATCGGGGTGAGCAACGACACCGCTGCGATGAAAAAGAACGTGGAGGCCTTTGTGACGGCCTACAACACGCTCAACACGATGCTCACCAACGCGATCAAGTACAACCCTGAAACCAAGGTGGCGGGGTCACTGCAGGGTGACAGCACCGCCATTGGCCTGCAGAACGCGTTGCGCGGCATGATGCGCTCAGTGACGGCCAGCAGCCCCTTCTCGCGCCTGGCGGACGTGGGCATCCTGGCCCAGGAGGGTGGCAACCTGGAGATCAAGGCCGACAAGCTCGATGCAGCTCTGAACGACCTGGACGGCTTGAAGGCACTTTTCACCACCGCAGGCGATGCGGGCAGCCAGGGCTTCGGTTTGAAGATCAAGTCCTTCGCCGACGGGCTGCTGTCCGTGGACGGGCTGGTCAGCACCAGGACCGAGTCGCTCCAAAGCGCCGTCAAGCGCAACACCAAGGAACAAGACAAAGTGATCGAGCGCGCGGCCCGCGCCGAGGTGCGGCTGCTGGCCCAGTACAACGCCATGGACGCGGCGGTGGGACGTCTCAACGGCCTGAGCGCTTTTGTGAACCAGCAGGTCACGCTGTGGAACAAGAACACCGGTTGATGCGCCGGGGTGCCTCTGCCGACCCGACCCTGCGCAGCCCCCCTGCCCGGTCGGGTTTTTCACGTGCCTCATGAGGCCATGTTCAGGGTCACATCCCCATGAAATCCCCTTCCGCATTCACCCCTCATTTCCCCGCCAAGGTGCCTACAGTCCCCCCGGTGCGTGCCGATACTGAAAGGTATCAGACACAAGGAACCGATGCCATGTTTACCTCTGTGAACTCACGAGCCGCCTCCGCCTACAAACGCATTTCCGCCGACACCGGCGTGAGCACCGCCGACCCGCACCAGCTGGTGGGCATGCTGTTTGACGGCCTCATCCAGTCGCTCAACGCGGCGCGCGGCGCCATGGAGCGTGGCGAGATCGAAGCCAAGGGCATGGCCGTCGGCAAGGCCGTGCGCATCCTGGAAGAAGGCCTCAAAGGCGGCTTGAACATGGCGCAAGGTGGTGACCTGGCCAAGAACCTGAGCGGCCTGTACGGCTACGCCGTGCAGCGCCTGACCCTGGCCAACCTGCGCAACGACCGCGCACTGGTGAACGAGGTGATCGGCCTGATCGAACCGCTGGCCGATTCGTGGAAGCAGATCCGAGGCGCTACCGCCGCAACGCCCGCCACGGGCCCAGGGGCCTGACATGGAGCACAGCTTGTTGGACTACTACAAAGCGATCGAACGCACGAGCAGTCAGATGCTCGAGGCCGCCAAGACGGAAAACTGGGACCAGGTGGTGCGTCTGGAAGGCGCCTGCGCGGTGCTGATCGCCCAGCTGCGCTACAAGTCGAAAACCGACGAACTCGCCCCCGAAGACCGCAGGGAAAAGACGAAGATCATGCAGCGCATCCTGCGCACCGACGCCCAGATCCGCTGCCTGGCCGAGCCGTGGTTGAACGACCTCTCACAACTCATCGACCGCAACCAACCGCAACCGATGCACTGAACGAGACAGAAAAAACGGAGAACAAAATGGGTCCGGAGCGCAATGTCCGAACCCAGAGATGCCGCGGAACTGGCTCCGCCAGGCCGCAGGCATCGTCCCCCCCACGGGGGGAAGCCGCGAAGCGGCGCAGGGGGGCCTCTAAACGCCCATGTTCATGATGTCTGTGTAGGCTTGGACCATTCTGTTTCTGACGTGCAGCGTGGCCTGAAACCCGACTTGCGACTTCTGCATCGCCAGCATGGTTTCTTCCAGGCTCACCTTGGGGTTGCCCAGTTGCACCTGGGTCTGCAGGCGCGAGGCTTCGTCTTGCGAGGCGCTAACGCTCTTGAGGGCGTCCTTGAAGTTGGCGGCAAAGCCTCCTTCAACGCCGCCCACGCCGCCGGGGCGCTTGAGGGCGGTCTGACCGACACCGGTCAGTGCCTGGCTGGTCATAGGGGAGATGCGCATGTCCATGGCAGATTCCTTCCACAAAGGGGATGCGTCGATGCTAGGGGGACGGCCTTGAGAACGCGGCGGGAATAAGGGCACAAAGCACGGCCTTTTCATGGATATGGCGCAGGGGGTGGGGCCGAATAATCGGTTGCAACGGGATGACCATCACCCCGAAACCGACCTTCTACCCGAGCCCTGCACCCATGAGCACCACCCTGGCACCGATAGAACTCCAGCCCGCGAGCCGCAGCGCTTTCGGCGAAGGCCTCTCGCGCATGGACCAAGCCCAGAAGATCAAGCTCGGTCTGGGCGCGCTCGCCCTGCTGGCGATCGCCCTGGCCTTCTTCTTCATGGGCCGCCAGCCCGAGTACCGTGTGCTCTACGCCAACCTGGGCGACAAGGACGGTGGTGCCGTGGTGGCGCAGCTCTCGCAGATGAACGTGCCGTACAAACACGCCGAAGGTGGTCAGGCCATCCTGGTGCCGGCCGACAAGGTGCACGACACACGCCTGCGCCTGGCCTCCCAAGGTTTGCCCAAGGGATCGGTCACCGGCTTCGAGCAGATGGAAGCCAACCGCTTCGGCATGACCCAGTTCCAGGAACGCCTGACCTTCCAGCGCGGCCTCGAAGGCGAGCTCACGCGTTCCATCCAGTCGCTCTCGTCCGTGCAGAGCGCGCGCATCCACCTGGCCCTGCCCAACCAGAACGGCTTCTTCCGCGAACAGCAAAAGCCCAGCGCTTCGGTGCTGCTCACGCTGCACCCCGGCCGTACGCTTGACCGCGCCCAGGTGGCCGGCATCGTGCACCTGGTGGCCTCCAGCGTGCCCGAGATGAACCCCAAGGCGGTGAGCGTGGTGGACGACGCCGGCAGCCTGCTCTCGGCCCCGGCCGACGCGCAAGCCCAGGGCGCCGACACGCAGAAGCTGCAGTACACCCAGCAGATCGAACAGCTCTACACCCGCCGCATCATGGACATGCTGGAGCCCCTGGTGGGCCGCAACAACGTGAAGGCGCAGGTCAGTGCCGATGTGGACTTCTCGATGGTCGAGTCCACCAGCGAAGAACACAAGCCCAACCAGAGCCCGGACACCAGCGCGGTGCGCAGCCAGCAGACGGTGGTCGACGGCGCCGCCGCCAGCGCCACCCCGTCGGGCGTGCCCGGCGCGGTGAGCAACCAGCCGCCTGTGACCGGCACCGCGCCCGTCAACGGCGCCGCCGCGCCGGTGGGCGTGGCCGGCCAGGGCACCGACAAACCGGGCAACATGCGCCGCGAGTCGGTGGTGAACTACGAGGTGGACAAGACGGTCAAGGTGGTGCGCGAATCCAGCGGGCAGATCAAGCGCCTGAGCGCTGCGGTCGTGATCAACCACCGCACCACGACCGACAAGGCGGGCAAGGAAACCACCGTGGCCATTCCGGCCGCGCAGCTGGAACAGATGACCGCCCTGGTGCGCGAGACCATCGGCTTCAGCAAGGACCGTGGTGATTCGGTGAACGTGGTCAACGCACCCTTCAATGTCGAGAAGACCAGCGAAGTGAGCGAACCCGCTTGGTGGCAGCAGGCCGACAACCAGGAATTCCTGCGCGGCCTGGCCTGGCCGATCGGCATGGTGGGCCTGGGTCTGCTGGTGCTCATGGGCATGGTGCGACCCGGCCTCAAGCTGATCAAGACACCCGTGCGCCGCCAGCAGACCGAACTGCAACCGCTCAGCGCCATGCTCAACGAAGCCCCCGAGCGTCCCGGCCTGCCCATGCCGAGCAACGAGCCCACGCCGGAAACCCAGCGCATCACCGACGCCAAGCGCCTGGCACTCGAAAACCCGATGGCCGTCGCCAACATCGTGAAGGGTTGGGTGAATGGCGAATCGCCGGCCTGACCAAGCGCTCCCCATCACACAGACACCCACTGAGAAAATCACATGGAAGACCAGGGAATTCAGGACGCCGCCATCTTTCTCATGTCGATCGGCGAGGAAGAAGCGGCCGAGGTGTTCAAGCACCTCAGCCCGAAAGAAGTGCAGAAGCTGGGCGAGACCATCGCCAAGACGCGCTCGGTGTCGCACGAGCGCGTGGACCAGGTGATGCAGAAGTTCACCGGCGCGGCATCCTCGCAGAGCCTGCTGGTGTCCGACACCGACAACTACGTGCGCGCGGTGCTCAAGCGCGCGCTGGGCGACGACAAAGCCGCGCTGCTGATCGACCGCATCCTGCAAGGCGGTGACGTCTCGGGCATCGAGAGCCTGAAATGGATGGACCCGGCATCGATTGCCGAGCTGCTGCGCAACGAACACCCCCAGATCGTGGCCGCCATCCTGGTGCACCTCGAAGCCGACCAGACCGCCGCCGTGCTGAAGAACTTCACCGAACGCACCCGCAACGAAGTGATGCTGCGCATCGCCACGCTCGAGGGTATCCAGCCCACGGCCCTGAAAGACCTCAACGAGGTGCTGTTCAAGGTGCTCGCTGGTGGCGACAAGATCCGCAAGACTTCGATGGGTGGGGTGAAGACCGCCGCCGAGATCATCAACATGATGGGCACCCAGATCGAGACCTCGGTGATCGATTCGATCCGCGAGTTCGACGCCGAGCTGGCGCAGAAGATCATGGACAAGATGTTCGTGTTCGAAGACCTGCTCAAGCTCGACGGCAAGTCGGTGCAGCTGGTGCTGAAGGAAGTGGCCACCGATGCGCTGGTGGTCTCGCTCAAGGGCGCCACCAACGAACTGCGCGAACTGGTGCTGGCCAACATGTCCACCCGCGCCGCCGAAGCGCTGCGCGAAGACCTCGAATCGCGCGGTCCGATGCGCCTGTCGGAAGTGGAGACGCAGCAGAAGGAAATCCTGAAGATCGTGCGCCGCCTCTCCGATGAGGGTCAGATCATGATCGGCGGAGGAGGGGAAGATGAAGCCTTCGTCTAAACCCAATCCCCATTCCCGCTTCATTCCACGCGAAGAGATCGAAGGCGTTGCTGCCTGGCACTTCTCCGCGGTGGACGGCAGCGAAGAGAACATGCACACCCAGGGCCCGGACAAGAGCGAGGGTGTGACCAGCGAAGTCTTGCAGGAAGCCCGTCAACAGGCGTATGCCGAGGGCTTTGAACGCGGCCATGAGGCCGGTGGCCACGAAGTGCGCGATGCGCTCGAGGCCACCGTGCGCAAGACCGCAGAAGAAACCGCGGTGCGCATGGCCCAACTGCTGCACAACACCAAAGACCATCTGAAGAAAAGCGAAGAAAAGATCTCGCGCCACATTCTTGAACTGGCTTGCGACCTGGCCCGCCAGGTGGTGCGCCAGGCCATCACCAGCGACCCGCAGCACTTGAAGCCGGTGATCGCGGAAGCCCTGACGCAACTGGTCGACGACGGTCTGCCCGCCACGGTGCGCATGAACCCGGGCGACCTCGCGCTCATGAAGGGCGTGCTGCAGGAAACACTCAACAGTCCGCTGCCCGAGTTCGTGGCCGATCCACAGATCAGCCCCGGTGGCTGCCTGATCGAGTCGGCCACCTCGGCGGTGGACGCCACGATCGAAAAACGCTGGTCGCGTGCTGTGGGCAACCTCGGCATGAACGTGGCCTGGAACCCGGGGAACGCGGATGTCTGACAGCACGTTTGGTACCGAGAGCCGCTGGGGCAATTTCATGGACGATGTGCGCGTGAACGCCAGCGTGGAAACCCCGCTGGAAGTGCGCGGCACGCTCACCCGCCTGGCCGGTCTGGTGCTGGAGGCCGTGGGCCTGAAGGTGCCGGTGGGTTCGCAATGTCTGATCGGCAACGGCAGCCGCGAACCGGTGCTGGCCGAGGTGGTGGGCTTCTCCAACGACCGCGCCTTTCTCATGCCGGCGGGCGACACGCACGGTCTCTCCAGCGGCGCGAGCGTGACGCCACTGGCACCCTACCGCACCGTGCCCCGCGTGGGCCACGCCAACAAGCCACCGTCCCCCGACGACCGGGGCACGCTGCGCCTGCCGCTGGGCAAGGGCTTGCTGGGGCGTGTGGTCGACTCGCACGGCAACCCGATGGACCACCAGGGTCCGATCACCGACGTGGACATCGAGCCGATGGACCGCGCGCCGCTCAACGCCATGGACCGCGACCCGGTGCGCACACCGCTGGACACCGGCGTGCGCGCGATCAACGCATTGCTCACCGTGGGCCGTGGCCAGCGCATTGGCCTGTTCGCCGGCTCCGGCGTGGGCAAGAGCGTGTTGCTGGGCATGATGGCGCGCTACACCAAAGCCGACGTGATCGTGGTCGGCCTGATCGGCGAGCGTGGCCGCGAGGTGAAGGAATTCATTGAAGACATCCTGGGCGTGGAGGGCCGCAAGCGCTCGGTGGTGGTGGCGGCTCCGGCCGACGCACCGCCGCTGGTGCGCATGCAGGGCGCGGCTTACGCCACGGCCATCGCCGAGCGTTTTCGCGACGACGGCCTGGACGTGCTGCTGCTCATGGACTCGCTCACCCGCTATGCCATGGCGCAGCGCGAGATCGCGCTGGCCATCGGCGAACCACCGGCCACCAAGGGTTACCCACCGTCGTGCTTTGCCAAGCTGCCGCAGCTGGTGGAGCGCAGCGGCAACGGCCTGAACGGCGTGGGCTCGATCACCGCCTTCTACACCGTGCTCTCCGAGGGTGACGACCAGCAGGACCCGATTGCGGACGCGGCGCGCGCCATCCTGGACGGCCACATCGTCTTGTCTCGCTCGCTGGCCGAATCGGGTCACTTTCCGGCCATCGACGTGGAGGCCTCGGCCTCGCGCGTGATGCACAACGTGGCCGGTGCGGTGCACCTGGAGCTCGCCCGCAAGTTCCGCGGCATGTACTCGCGCTACATCAAGAGCCGCGACCTGATCCAGCTCGGCGCCTACGTGCCCGGCAGCGATCCGGAGACGGACCGCGCCATCGTGCTGTACCCGGCGCTGCAGCGTTTCCTGATGCAGGACATGCACGAAGCCGCCACCCTGCCTGAGAGCCTGCAGCAGCTGCAGACCGCTCTGCAGGAGGACCGAACCGGCAACACGCAGCGCCAGTCCCGCCCCCATCACAACCCCTATGAAGGCAAACAGGCATGACCACGATCCAGACGCTCAACAAGGTCGTTGAAATCGCCGAGAAGCGCCGCGACGAGGCGCTGGGTGCGTTGGGCCAGATGCAGCGCGAACTGCATCAGGCACAGGACCAGATGGACCAGTTGCAAGCCTACGCACAGGAGGCCGAGCAACGCTGGAGTGCTCGCAGCAGCGTCGGTGTCGACATGGCGCTGCTCATGCACCACCGCCAGTTCATGGCCAAGATCGACCACGCGCTGGACTTCCAGCGCGGTGTGCTGCGCGAACGCATGGAGCTCATCGAACGCGCCCAGGGGCAGGTGCACGTGTGCGAACGCGACGTGGCCGGGCTGCGCAAGTTCACCGAACGCAAGCAGATGGCGGTGCAACACCGCGTGCAGCGCCAGGACCAGAAAAACACCGACGAGATGGCCCTGGCCATCCACCTGCGCCAGAGCCTGGCCCGGGCCCAACAGGAAGGTCTCCGCACATGAGCACCCCCGTGACCAGCACCTCCCCAAAACCGGTGGAGGCCAACGCCAAACCGGCTCAGGCCGGCGCACGTGCGCAGGACCGCAAGCCAGAGAGTGGCGACATCTTTTCCAGCCTGCTCAGCCTGCTGACCAACACCCAGGTGCTGCCCGAGGCCGCCACCGCGGCCAGTGCAGCGCTGAATGACAACGCCACCCGCGACAAGGAGGCCCAGGACGGCCTCGAGAACCCATTGACCGCGCTCATGAGCTGGGGCCTGCCCGTCGCGGCTGACGTGTCTCCAGGCACCAAGGCCGGGACCCAGGGAGCTGAAAGCAACATCGGTTTGCCCGGCGCCGCCTGGTCGGCCGACCGCGCCACTGCCAGCGGCGGCGCCGATGCACTGTCCGCCGAAGGCAAGATCGACATCACGGACATGACACCGGTGGAGTCCACCCCGCTGGACATCGCCTCCAAGGGATCGGTGGCCCTGCCGGCCAACGCCGCGCGCCCGGGCGCCCCGTTTGCACCCACGGCGCGGGCCGCCGACACAACCACCAGCAGCGTGGCCGGAACGCAGTGGCGTCATGCCTCACTGGCCAGCACCGAAACCCAGGCGATTCAGCAGGCCGCACACCCCGCATCGCAGGTGCGCAGCACCGTGGCGCTGAACGAACGTTTCGGCGTGGCGCCGGGCGTGCCATTGGCCACCGCCGAACTGCGCGAAGCCAACACCGAAGGCTTCAGCCTGCCCGCATCGGGCGGTGCCGCCAGCCGCTCCCCCGATGCGGCCACGGCCCTGCCAAGTGCGGCGTCGGGCGAGGGCGCCATGGGTTCGGACAGCACCGGGTCGGACGCCAGCGCCTTCGACCAGGCCGATGGACAAGCCGACACCCCCTATGTCGAGGCCAACGCCGGCGAAGAACCCACCGTGACCCACTGGGGCACCCAGCACCTGCGCCACGCCAGCCTGCGCGTGGGCGGCGAAGCGGGCGAACAAGCCATCGACATCCAGCTCTCGATGAAGGGTCAGGAAGTGCAGGTGGAGTTCAAGACCGACAGCGCCGAGGCACGCGCCTCGCTGCGCGAGCACGCGGGCGAGTCGCTGGGCGACCTGCTGGGCAAGAGCGGCATCCAGCTCGGCGGCGTGTCGGTGGGCGCGCAGGGCCAGCAGGGTTCGCGGGGCGATGAGGGAGCGGCGCGGCAGAACGGTGTGCGGGGGGTGGCTTCAACCAACCAAGCTCCCGCTCCGGCCGCACTTCACTCCACCCCGATCGGTCCCCGAGCCGACGGCAGCCAGCCGCTGGACGTGTTCGCCTGAACATTTGAATAAGCGCCTTTTCAGGCGCTTATCCGGCGACCGGCACCCGGGGCAGCGCTCAATAATTCTTCAAACCCCACACGTTTTCCACGTGTGACGCCCTCCTCCCAGCGAGGGCCTTCTGAAGGATGCCCATGTCTGCTGCCGCCGCCACTGTCACCGCCACCGCTGCTCCCGCTGCGAAGCCGAAGAAAAGCCGCAAGCTGCTGTTCATCATCATCGGCGTGGTGTTGCTGGCGCTGATCGGTGCCGGTGCTGCCCTCTTCATCATGAAGAAGAACGCCGCCGAAGACGACGAATCTGTGGACGAGGAACCCGTGGCTGCCCACCAGGCCAAGGACCCCAAACACGCCCCCACCTTCGTGCCACTGGAAAACATGGTGGTCAACCTGGCCGACCCCGGTGGCACGCGCTTCATCCAGCTGGGCCTGACGCTGCAACTGCAGGACGCCAAGACCGAAACCGACGTGAAGGCCTACATGCCCAGCATTCGCAGCGCCATCCTGTTGTTGATCTCGCAGCGCACCGCCGACGAGATGCTGCAGGTGCAAGGCAAGGCCAAGCTGTCCAACGACATCATTGCCGCCATCTCCAAGGAAATGGGCTACGTGGTGGCCGGGCAGGACGCCGGCGAAGTCGAAGGCGCGGCGAAGAAGAAGAAAAAGCCCGCAGCGCCGCCGAACCCCGTGCAGGCGGTTCTGTTCTCCAGCCTCATCGTTCAGTAACCGGAACGACACACCATGGCCGACGCATTTCTGTCCCAGGAAGAAATTGACGCCCTGCTCGAAGGCGTCACGGGCGAGAGCCAGAAGCTCGCCAAGGAAGATGTGCCCACCAGCGGTGTGCGCGACTACAACCTGCAGAGTCAGGAGCGCATCGTGCGTGGGCGCATGCCCACCATGGAGATCGTCAACGAACGTTTCTCGCGCAACCTGCGTCTGGGCCTCTTCAACTTCATCCGCCGCAGCCCCGAGATCTCGGTGGGCGCCGTGCAGGTGCAGAAGTACAGCGCCTTCCTGCGCGAACTGGTGGTGCCGACCAACTTCAACATCATGGCCATCCGCCCGCTGCGCGGCAACGGCCTGGTGGTGTGCGAGCCCACCTTGCTGTTCGGCGTGATCGACAGCCTCTTTGGCGGCAACGGCAAGTTCCACACCCGCATCGAAGGCCGCGACTTCTCGCCCACCGAACAGCGCGTGATCAACCGCCTGGTGGACGTGGTGGCCGAGGAATACAAGAAGGCCTGGCGCGGCGTGTACCCGATCGAGCTGGCCTACCAGCGCTCGGAGATGCAGCCCCAGTTCGCCACCATCGCCACCCCCAGCGAAATCGTGGTCTCCACCAGCTTCACGCTGGAGATTGGCGACATCACCGGCTCACTGCACATCTGCATGCCCTACGCCACGCTGGAGCCGATCCGCGACGTGCTGTATTCCAGCGTGCAGGGTGACGCCATCGAGGTCGACCGTCGCTGGGTCAAGCTGCTGAGCCACGAAATCCAGGCCGCCGAGGTGACCATGGTCGCCGAGCTGGCCCAGACGGAGGCCACGGTGGAGCAACTGCTCTCCATGCAGATCGGCGACTTCATCGAGCTCGACCGCAACCCCACGATCCAGGCGCACGTGGACGGGGTGCCGATCTTTGAAGGCCAATACGGCACCCACAAAGGCAAATACGCACTTCGCGTGGAGCGCAATCTGCGCGGAATCGATTCGAACTGGCTCGGAGAAAACCATGTCCACTGACACCCCTTCGCAAGAATCCATTGCTGACGACTGGGCGCAGGCCCTGGAGGAGCAGTCAAGCACCAGCGGCGGCGCCAACGACGGCCCCCACGTGTTCGACGCCAACGCCACGCCCATCCCCTCGGGCGCGGCCGGCAGCAACCCGATGCACGACATCCAGATGGTGCTGGACATCCCGGTGCAGCTCTCGGTGGAACTCGGTCGCACCCGCGTGCCGATCAAGTACATCCTGCAGCTCGCGCAGGGCTCCATCGTCGAGCTCGATGCGCTCGCCGGTGAACCCATGGACGTGCTGGTCAACGGCTACCTGATCGCCCAGGGCGAGGTGGTGGTGGTGAACGACAAGTTCGGTATCCGCCTGACCGACATCGTCACTCCGTCTGAACGCATGCGAAGAGTGAGCAGGACGTGACCGCGGGTCACGTCACCCCCCGCGCCGCCTTCGGCGTCACCCCCCTGAGAGGGGGGCGATGCCTGGGGCCGGCGGAGCCGGACCCTCGTCATCCCTGGTTTCAACCCCCTTCTCTCTAACACCCATGTTGCAAAACGCGATGCCCGCGCTGCTGTTGCTCGCCTTGATGGTGGGCATGGCTTTCGCCCTGAAGTGGGCGCGCCGCCGCCTGCCGGGCATTGCCGGCCACAGCGGCCCGGCGCTGCGCGTGCTCTCCAGCCTGTCGCTGGGCCCGCAGCAACGCGTGGTCACGGTGCAGGTGGGTGACGGCGCTGACCGCATCTGCCTGGTGCTGGGTGTGGCCTCGGGCAGCGTGACCGCGCTGCACCAGATGCCGCTGCCGGCCGATCTGCCCGCCGTGCCTGTCGATCCCTCCGCGCCCGTCACCGGTTTCGCCGCGCGCCTCTCGCAACTCATGAAGGCCCCCCATGCGCCCCGTTAATCTGATGCGAGGCGGTTTGCTCTTCGGCGCGCTGGCGCTCTGCGCCGCCGGCGTGTGGGCCCAGGCCCTGCCCATTCCCGCCGTGCCGGCAGCCGCAACTGCCACCACCGGCCCCTCGCTACCGCTGATGATCGGCCAGGGCACTGGCAGCACCAGCTATTCGGTGCCGATCCAGACCCTGCTGTTCTTCACCGCGCTGTCCTTCCTGCCGGCCGTGCTGCTGCTCATGACGGGTTTCACCCGCATCGTGATCGTGCTCTCGCTGCTGCGCCAGGCGCTCGGCACGCAGTCGGCCCCGCCCAACCAGGTGATCGTCGGCCTGTCGCTGTTCCTCACCCTGTTCGTGATGGGCCCCACGCTGGACAAGGTGTACGCCGACGCCTACGAGCCCTACTCG
>NZ_JADMJO010000112.1 GCF_018780385.1 Hydrogenophaga sp.
ACAAAAAAGGGAAGCAGAGCTTCCCTTTTTGAATCTGGAGCGGGAAACGAGACTCGAACTCGCGACCTCAACCTTGGCAAGGTTGCGCTCTACCAACTGAGCTATTCCCGCATTTTTCAGCACTTTCTTCATGCTGTTCCGCTTGTCTGCCGGAAACCGAAATTCTAACCTAAAAATCAGGCCTCTTTCAAGCCCTCTCAATTTTTTTGATCAATGTTTCACGGCGTCCTGCCCGGGCGTAGGCGTGCGTGTGGAAGCCGCAGCGATCTGTGCCGCCACCTCTTCGTCCGTCAACGGCACAGGCTGACGTTCGAGCGCAATGGCCAACACTTTGTCGATCCATTTCACCGGCACGATCTCCAGACCCAGCTTGACGTTGTCCGGGATGTCGGCCAGGTCCTTGACGTTCTCTTCCGGAATGATCACCGTCTTGATGCCGCCGCGCAGCGCAGCCAACAGCTTTTCTTTCAAGCCGCCAATGGCCGTGACTTCGCCGCGCAAGGTGATCTCACCCGTCATCGCCACATCGGCCCGCACCGGGATGCCGGTGATCGACGACACGAGGGCCGTGGTCATGGCAGCACCTGCGCTTGGGCCATCCTTGGGCGTGGCGCCATCAGGCACGTGGATGTGGATGTCGCGCTTGTCGAACTGCTCGTCCTTGATGCCCAGCATGCGGGCACGGCTGCGCACCACGGTGCGGGCCGCCTCCACGGACTCCTTCATCACGTCGCCCAGCGAACCGGTGCGCGTGATGATGCCCTTGCCCGGCATGATCGCGACCTCGATGGTGAGCAGATCGCCCCCCACTTCGGTCCACGCCAGACCGACCACCTGGCCCACCTGGTTCTGCGCCTCGGCACGGCCGTAGCTGTACTTGCGCACACCCAGGAAGTCGTTGAGGTTCTCGGCATCCACCACCACGGTGGGCGTGTACTTCTTGAGCAACAGCCCCTTGACCACCTTGCGGCAGATCTTGGAGAGCTCGCGCTCCAGCGAACGAACACCTGCCTCGCGGGTGTAGTAACGAACGATGTCGCGCACCGCCTCTTCCTTCACCTCAAGCTCGCCCTCTTTCAGGCCGTTGTTCTTGAGCTGTTTGGGCAGCAGGTAGCGCATCGCGATGTTGGTCTTTTCCTCTTCGGTGTAGCCCGAGAGGCGGATCACTTCCATGCGGTCCAGCAGGGCCGGCGGAATGTTCATCGAGTTCGAGGTCGCGACAAACATCACGTCGGACAGGTCGAAATCGACTTCAACGTAGTGATCGCCGAAGGTGTGGTTCTGCTCCGGGTCCAACACTTCAAGCAACGCGCTTGAGGGGTCGCCACGGAAGTCAGTGCCCAGCTTGTCGATTTCGTCGAGCAGGAACAAAGGATTGCGGGTGCCAACCTTGGTCAGGCTCTGCAACACCTTGCCCGGCATCGCACCGATGTAGGTGCGGCGGTGACCTCGAATCTCAGCCTCGTCGCGCATGCCGCCCAGGGCCATGCGAACGTACTTGCGTCCTGTGGCTTTCGCCACCGATTGCCCGAGCGAGGTCTTCCCCACCCCGGGTGGGCCGACCAGGCACAGGATGGGCGCCTTGACCTTTTCCACTCGCTGTTGCACAGCAAGATACTCAAGGATGCGGTCCTTGACCTTCTCCAGCCCGTAGTGGTCTTCGTTGAGCACTGCCTCCGCGTGGGCGAGGTCGTGCTTGATCTTGGTCTTCTTGCTCCAGGGGAGTGCTACCAAGGCGTCGATGTAGTTGCGGACAACGGTGGCCTCGGCCGACATCGGCGACATCAGCTTGAGCTTCTTGAACTCGGCATCGGCCTTCTTACGCGCCTCGGCGGGCATCTTGGCGGCCTTGATCTTTTTCTCGATCTCTTCGATGTCGGCGCCCTCTTCGCCTTCGCCCAGTTCTTTCTGGATCGCCTTGACCTGTTCGTTCAAATAGAAATCGCGCTGGTTCTTCTCCATCTGGCGCTTCACGCGGCCACGGATCTTCTTGTCGACGTTGAGGATGTCGACCTCACGCTCGAGCTGCTCGAACAGGTTTTCCAGGCGCTTGTTGACCGGATCCAGGTCGAGCACGACCTGCTTCGATTCAAGCTTGAGCGGCAAATGCGCGGCGATGGTGTCGGCCAGGCGGCCTGGATCATCGATGCTGGAGATCGAGGTGAGGATTTCCGACGGGATCTTCTTGTTGAGTTTGACGTACTGGTCAAACTGCTGCATCACCGCGCGGCGCAGGGCTTCCAGTTCGTTGGACTGCGTGTCGGCACGCTCAACCACTGGATCGACCGGGCTCACGCTGGCAATGAAATGGCTCTCGCCATCGCGAATGGCCAGCACCTTGGCGCGCTGCACACCCTCTACCAGCACCTTCACGGTGCCGTCGGGCAGCTTAAGCATCTGCAGGATGGTGGCCACACAGCCCATTTCGAACATGTCGTCGGTCGATGGCTCATCTTTGGCCGCCGCCTTTTGCGCCACCAGCATGATGCGCCGCTCGGACTCCATGGCCGACTCGAGTGCCTTGATGCTCTTGGGACGACCCACGAACAGGGGGATCACCATGTGCGGGAAGACCACCACGTCGCGCAACGGCAGCAAGGGCAACTCAACCGGGGAACTGGGGAGAGGGGTTTGTCCGGACATTTCAACCTCGACTAAAACGGGTAACTGGGGTTGGTGCGGGCGATATCAACCGGACGCATCGCTAAGGGGCGCTTCCTGAAGCGCCCGTCATCGCAAGCCATTCAGGCCTGCTTGGCCGCCTCGCGGTACACCAGCAAAGGCGGCTTGTTTTCGTCGATGGTGGACTCGTCCACCACCACCTTCTCGACATTGTTCATGCTCGGCAGTTCGAACATGGTGTCGATCAACGCGTTCTCGAGGATCGATCGCAGGCCGCGAGCGCCTGTCTTGCGGGCCAGCGCCTTGCGGGCGATCGCCTTGAGCGCGGCGGGACGCACTTCCAGTTCGGCGCCTTCCATGGCCAGCAGGCGCGAGAACTGTTTCACCACCGCGTTCTTGGGCTCGGTGAGAATTTCGACCAGCGCGTCCTCGCTGAGTTCCGACAACGCGGCGATCACGGGCACACGACCCACCAGCTCGGGGATCAGACCGAACTTGATCAGGTCTTCGGGTTCAATTTCCTTGAAGGCTTCGGTCAGGCTGCGCTGCTTCTTGCTCTTGACCGTGGCGCCGAAGCCGATGCCCGAAGCCTCGGTGCGGTTCTCGATGATTTTTTCCAGGCCAGCAAACGCGCCGCCGCAGATGAACAGGATGTTGGTCGTGTCGACCTGCAGGAAGTCCTGGTTGGGATGCTTGCGCCCGCCCTGGGGAGGGACCGAAGCCATGGTGCCCTCGATGAGCTTGAGCAGCGCCTGCTGCACACCCTCGCCGGACACGTCACGCGTGATGGACGGGTTGTCGGACTTGCGGGTGATCTTGTCGATCTCGTCGATGTAGACGATGCCCTGCTGAGCGCGCTCGACGTCGTAGTTGCAGCTCTGGAGCAGTTTGGCCACGATGTTTTCCACGTCTTCGCCCACGTAGCCGGCTTCGGTCAGTGTGGTGGCATCGGCCATGACGAACGGCACGTTGAGCATGCGCGCCATGGTCTGGGCCAGCAGCGTCTTGCCGGAACCCGTTGGCCCGATCAGCAGGATGTTGCTCTTGGCCAGTTCCACATCGTCCTTGCGGGCCGTCTGTTTGTGGCGCAAGCGCTTGTAGTGGTTGTAGACCGCCACGGCCAGAGCGCGCTTGGCACCCTGCTGGCCAATCACGTAGTTGTCGAGGTTGGATTTCAGGTCGGAGGGTGTGGGCACATCTTCGCCCGATGCCTTGACCGACTCGAGACCGGGCAACTCGTCGCGGATGATGTCGTTGCACAGGTCGATGCATTCGTCGCAGATGAACACCGAGGGGCCGGCGATGAGCTTCTTGACCTCGTGCTGACTCTTACCGCAGAAGGAGCAGTAGAGCGCTTTTTCGCTGGAGGCGGCTTTTTTGTCGGCCATAAGGGAAGGTCAGGTGGAACAGTAAGAACAATGATAGATCAAGCCTTCCGGGCGCCAAACCCGGGAAAAGCGCCTTTATTGGCACTGTCTCCCGCTTTTCGCCGCACGGTCGGAATCAGTTCGCGCTCGGGCGTTTGTCGATCACTTTGTCGATCAGGCCGTACTCGGCGGATTCAGCGGCGGACATGTAGTAGTCGCGCTCGGTATCGCGTGCAATGCGCTCCAGAGGCTGGCCGGTGCGTTCGGCCAGGATCTTGTTGAGCTGTTCACGGGTCTTCAGGATCTCGCGAGCCTGAATTTCGATCTCGGTCGCCTGGCCGCGGCTGCCACCCGAAGGCTGGTGGATCATGATCTTGGAGTTGGGCAGTGAGAACCGCTTGCCCTTGGCACCAGCCGCGAGAAGAAACGCCCCCATGCTGGCAGCGAAGCCGCAGCACAGTGTGGACACATCGGGTTTGATGAAGTTCATGGTGTCGAAAATTGCCATGCCGGCGCTCACCGATCCACCGGGAGAGTTGATGTAGAAGGAAATGTCCTTGTCGGGGTTTTCGCTTTCCAGAAACAACAACTGCGCCACCACCAGGTTGGCGGAATGGTCGTTGACCTCGCCCACCAGGAAGATCACGCGCTCTTTGAGCAGGCGCGAATAGATGTCGTAGGCACGCTCGCCGCGACCCGAGGTTTCGATCACCATGGGCACCATGCCCAGGCCTTGAATGTCCATTGCGCTCATGCGTTTCTCCATGTGTTGATGCATTGCCGTGTCACTACTGTAACCAACCCACTGTGGCCGTATGCACACAAGGGCGATGGCCTTTGAGGCGCCGAAAAGGGTCAGTTGGTCGCACGTGGGGTTCAAATCGGCAAAAAAAAGGGCGGATCGCTCCGCCCTCTGCGATCAGGCCCGTTGGGCCGATCAGTTTTGAGCCATGAGTTCGTCGAAGCTGACCGCCTTTTCGGTGATCTGGGCCTTGGACAACACGAACTCGGTCACGTTATTCTCGATCACGATGGCTTCGACTTCGGCCATGCGGCGGTTGTCACCCTGGTACCAGCGCACCACGTCGGCCGGCTTCTCGTAGGAAGCGGACAGCTCGTCGATGTGGGCCTTGATCTGCTCGGGCTTGGCGTGCAGCTCGTTGGCGCGCACCAGCTCGGCCACCACCAGACCCAGGCGCACGCGTCGCTCGGCCTGTGGGCGGAACAGCTCTTCGGGAATCGGGGCCTTCTCGGCGTCCTTCACACCGCGCTGCTTGAGGTCGGCGCGAGCGCCTTCGACCAGGCGGTCAAGTTCGGACTGCACCACCGATTTGGGCAGGTCCAGTTCGGACGTGGCGATCAGCGCGTCCATCACGGACTGCTTGTTGCGCGCCTGCAGGCGGAACTTGACTTCACGCTCCAGGTTTTTCTTGATGTCGGCGCGCAGGCCGTCGACCGTGCCGTCGGCGATGCCGAGCGACTTGGCCAGCGCCTCGTCCACCTCGGGCAGGTGGGCGGCTTCAAGCTTGTTCACGGTGACCAGGAAGTCGGCGGTTTTACCGGCCACGTCTTTGCCGTGGTAGTCCTCGGGGAAAGCCAGGGGGAAGGTTTTGCTCTCGCCTTGCTTCATGCCGCGCACGGCGTCTTCGAACTCCTTGAGCATCTGGCCGTCGCCGACGATGAACTGGAAGGCTTCGGCCTTGCCGCCTTCGAACGGCTCGCCGTCGATCTTGCCGGCGAAGTCGATGGTGGCGCGGTCGCCGTCCTGGGCAGCCTGGTCTTGCGCGCGTTGCGCGAAGGTGCGGCGCTGCTTGCGCAGGATGTCCAGGGTGCGGCCGATGGCGGCGTCATCGACTTCGGCCGAGACCTTGTCCACCGTGGCGGTGGCCAGATCACCGATCTTGACTTCGGGGTACACCTCAAATACTGCGTCAAAGGTCAGCTCGCCCTCGGGCGCGCCTTCTTTTTCGGTGATCTTGGGCTGGCCGGCGACGCGCAGTTGGGCTTCGTTGGCGGCGGTGGCGAAAGCCTCGCCGACCTTGTCGTTCATCACTTCGTAGTGAACCGAATAACCGTAGCGCTGGGCGACCACGTTCATGGGCACCTTGCCCGGACGAAAACCGTCCATCTTCACATCGCGCGCCAGGCGCTTGAGGCGGTTCGCCACCTCGTTCTGGATCACATTGGCCGGCAGCGAGAGCGTGATCTTGCGCTCGAGCTTTTCCAGGGTTTCAACGGTCACGGTCATGGTTCTCTCCAAAAGGGTGATGCCCAAAAATTGCGGTTCGGCCAGCCTGCCTGGACGAACCGGGGAATGCATGTGTCTGTGGTGGTGCGCGGGGGGGGACTCGAACCCCCACACCATTGCTGGCGTCAGGACCTAAACCTGGTGCGTCTACCAATTTCGCCACCCGCGCGCCTGGTTGGGGTTTCGGGCCCGGCGCAGATGGGGTCCGCGCCACGCCTTGTCCTCCTCACGGCAACCCTCGATTGTAGCCCTTGCCAGCAAGCGGCCCGGACGCTGCTCAGGCGCCCAAGCGGTGGCGCAGCATGCGCACGGCGCTGCCCGGTGTGGTGAGCACCGGCAGGTCCACGGCCCTGTGCACCGCCATCTGTGCGCGCGCCATGCTGAATTGCGCCAATGCAATCACGTCGCGGCCCTGGTCGGCGAGCCAGCGAGCGGCTTCGACCACCAGCGCGTCGTGCTCAGCGGTGTCGCCCCGGTTGAGTGCCTCCAGCGCACCGGCGGCCAGTCGGGTGACCAACGCGGTTCCCGCCGGGAACTCGGGCGGCATCGATTCGAGCGTGGGACCGAACGATGCAATCAGGCCCACGCGCCCACCGTGTGCCATTGCGTCGATCACCATGGCTTCGTTGGGTTTGAGCACCGGCATGTGGGTCCGGCGCGCCGCCGCTGCCTCGATGCAGGGTCCAAAGGCAGAGCAGGTGAACAGGATGCCATGTGCCCCCGCGCGCTCGGCGTAGGCAGACAAGTCCTCGAAGCGCTGGTGCATGGCGGCATCCAGCCCGGCGCCGCGGCGCGC
This sequence comes from Hydrogenophaga sp., assembly GCF_018780385.1. Lineage (GTDB taxonomy): Bacteria > Pseudomonadota > Gammaproteobacteria > Burkholderiales > Burkholderiaceae_C > Hydrogenophaga. Next base: position 7,034 of record NZ_JADMJO010000112.1, read on the forward strand.
CAGGTCGGCCGAGAGGCTGTCGTCCATGAGGTTCATGCGCACGGCTTCGGGCCAACGGCGTTCCAGCTCTTCGTTGATGGGCGCCACCGAGTGCGCCAGGGCATGGATGAGCGCGATGCGGGTCATGGGGCAAAGGACGTGGCGTGGCGCCTCAGGCGAACGCCTTGCAACCACCACAGCGCCAGCGCCAGCAGACCCGCCGGCAGCAGCACCCAGTGCGGTGAGGGGCGCGCCGGATTGGGCAACAGCAGGCGCTCGATCTGGTAGCCCTGCTCCACGCCCAGCTTGCGCGCGCGGCTGCCGAACTTGACACTGGCGACCTCGATCTGATCGCCCAGTTGCGTGAGGGTGACGCCGCCTTCACGCAGCCGCTCGCGGCCATTGGTGCCTTCGCCCAAGGGCAAGGCCACGGTCTTTGTGATGTCCTCCCCTTCGATGTTGGTACCCGCGATCGCCACCACCAGCCAGTCCTCCGGATTCAACTTGTCGGCCACGGCATAGAGCTCGCTGGCCGGCGCCTCAACGTACTTGGGGGCGAAACGGTCGATCACCCAGTCGGGACGGAAGAACAGAAAGGTCGCGACCAGCAGCAGCGCCACCTCCAGCCAGGTGCAGCGGGTCCGGAACCAACCCATGGTGGCGGCCGCGAACAGCAGCGAGGCTGCGATGCCCCCCAGGCACACCAATACAACGTCCACCCACGAGCCCACGCCGATCATCAGCAGTTGCGGGTTGAAGATGAAGACGAAGGGCAGCACCGTGGTGCGCAAGCTGTACCAGGTGGCCTGCCAGCCGGTGGCATTGGGGTCGTCGCCCGAGATCGCGGCGGCGGCGTAGCTCGCCAGCCCCACCGGCGGCGTGACGTCGGCCATGATGCCGAAGTAGAAAACGAACATGTGCACTGCGATGAGCGGGATCACCAGGCCGCTGCGCGCGCCCAGCTCCACCACCACCGGCGCCATCAGCGTGGCGACCAGGATGTAGTTCGCGGTGGTCGGCACGCCGGCGCCGATCAGCAGGCAGATGAAGGCCGTGAGGAACAGCATGATCAGCACATTGCCGGCCGAGACCGCCTCGACCATGTCGGTCATCATCAGGCCGACGCCGGTGAGTGTGATGGCGCCCACGATCAGGCCGGCGCTGGCACAGGCCACGCCAATGCCGATCATGTTGCGCGCACCCAGCACCAGGCCCTTCCACAGATCGGCCACACCCTTGCGCAAGGCCTGCGCGGGTGTGCCGATGCGGCGGAACACACATTGCATCCAGGGGTTTACCAGCACCAGCACCATGGCCGCCACCGTGGCCCAGAACGCCGACAGGCCGGGCGAGAGCTCCTCCACCATCAGGCACCAGAGCAGCACCACGATGGGGATGAAAAAGTGCAGGCCGGCGCGCACCGTGGGCCAGGGCAGCGGCAGGTGCACGGCCGGGTTGCTCGGGTCGTCCTGGGGCACATCGGCGTGGCGCGACGAATACGCCATCAGGCCCACATAGGCCAGCACCCCGGCGCCCGCCAGCACCCAGGCCGCGGCGTCGCCGGCGAGGTATTTCAACCCGGAGATGACGTAGTAGATCAACGCCAGCGCAATCACCGTGCCGCTGCTGCCCAGCGCCCAACCGAGCATGCGTTCGCGCCAGGTGGGAATGCGCGCACGCGCCAGCGGCTGGATGTCGTACTTCAGCGCCTCGAGGTGCACGATGTAGAACAGCGCGATGTAGGAGATGACGGCCGGCAGCAGCGCGTGCTTGACGATTTCCGCATATGGGATGCCCACGTACTCCACCATCAGGAAGGCCGCCGCGCCCATCACCGGCGGCATGATCTGCCCGTTGACCGACGACGCCGCCTCGATGGCACCGGCCTTCACACCCGAGTAGCCGGTGCGTTTCATCAGCGGGATGGTGAAGATGCCGCCCGAGACCACGTTGCTCACGCTGGAGCCCGACACCACGCCGTTGAGCGCCGACGACACCACCGCCACCTTGGCCGGCCCACCGCGCAGATGGCCCAGCAGCGCCAGCGACATCTGCAGCATGAAATTGCCGGCACCGGCGATGTCCAGCAGCGTGCCGAACAGCACGAACAGGAAGATGAACTGCACCGACACCCCCAGCGCCACGCCGTAGACGCCCTCGGTGGTGAGCCACATGTGCGAGACAAAACGCTGCAGCGACGCGCCCTTGTGCAACACCACGTCGGGCATGAAAGGCCCGGCGAACACGAAGGCGATGAACAGGCCGGTGGTGATGAGCATGCCCATGCCCATCGCCCGCCGCGTGGCCTCCAGCATGATGAGCACGCCCACCACGCCGGCGGTGATGTCCAGCGTGGTCGGCTGGCCAGGCCGGGTGGCGACCTCGCGGTAGAACAGGAACAGGTAGGCAGCGCAGAAGGCGCCCACCAGAGCCAGCACCCAGTCGGACCAGGGCACCACCTTGCGCGACGAGTGCTTCCACGCCGGGTAGGCGCAGAAGGCCAGGAACACCGAGAACGCCAGGTGGATGGCGCGTGCCTCGGTGTCGTTGAAGATGCCCGCGCCAAAAATGAACGGCAGGGGCGAGGCGTACCAGAGCTGGAACAGCGACCAGGCCGCCGCCACCACGGCCAGCAGCTGGCCCACCGTGCCACCGGGCTCACGCCCGCCGAGGTCGGCCTCCTTGACGAGTTGATCGAGTTCGGCGACGGAGGCCTTCTGCAGGACGGTCATGGCGTGTGCGCTCGGATTGGCTGCGCGGGCTTATTTGATCCAGCCCTTTTCCTTGTAGAACTTCGCCGCGCCTTCGTGCAGCGGTGCGGAGTTGCCGTTGGCCACCATGGCTTCGGGCGTCAGGTTGGCCAGCGCGGGGTGCAGCTTCTTGAACTCGTCGAAGTTGTCGAACACCGCCTTCACCACCTGGTACACCGACTCGGCCGGCACCTTGCTGGAGGTGACCACCGTGGCCAGCACGCCGTAGGTCTGCGCCGGGTTCGGGTTGTTGGGATACAGGCCACCGGGGATGGTGGCCTTGGCGTAGTAGGGTTTGTCGGCGATCAGCTTGTCGACCGCCGGGCCGGTGATGGACACCAGTTGTGCGCCGCACGAGGTGGTGGGGTCCTGGATGTTGGCGCTGGGGTGGCCCACGCCGTAGAAGAAGCCGTCGATCTTGCCGTCGCACAGCGCCGGGCCGTGTTCGTCCGCCTTGAGCTCGGACGCCAGCGAGAAGTCGCCGAGCTTCCAGCCCATCGCGCCCAGCAGCTCTTCCATCGAGGCGCGCGTGCCCGAGCCGGGGTTGCCGACGTTGAAGCGTTTGCCCTTGAAGTCGGCGAAGGTCTTGATGTTGGCCTCCTTGCGGGCCAACACGGTGAAGGGCTCGGGGTGCACCGAGAACACGGCGCGCAGGTCGGTGTAGGCCGCGTCCTTGAACTGGGCCATGCCCTTGAGCGCGTTGAACTGCACGTCGGACTGGGTGAAGCCCAGGTCCAGTTCACCGGCCTTGATGGTGTTGACGTTGAACACCGAGCCGCCCGTGGATTCCACCGAGCAGCGGATGCCGTGCTTGGCGCGGTCCTTGTTCACCAGGCGGCAGATGGCGCCCCCCGCGGCGTAGTACACGCCGGTCACGCCGCCGGTGCCGATGGTCATGAACTTCTGCTGCGCCTGGGCCGGTGCCATGGGAGCCATCAGGGCGGCTGCGGCGGCCAGGGTGCTCAGACAGATCTGGATTTTTTTCATGGTGAAAGCTCCTGCAGTTTTCTGCGTGGGTTGAACAATCGTGAAGCCCCGACGGGCCCATGCGGGATGGCCATGGATGCGCAAGCAAGCTTCGTGCAGACCCGCTGGCGCGGCGACGGGGTTTACCCCAGCGCCCGGTCGATCGCGTCGGCGAGCCGGTCCACGATCTGCTCCAGCTGGTCGGGCGTGCTGATGAAGGGCGGGGCCAGCAACACGTGGTCGCCGCTGCGGCCGTCCACCGTGCCACCCATGGGATAGACCATCAGGCCGCCGGCCATGGCCTCGCTCTTGATGCGCGCGTGCAACTTGCGCGCGGGGTCGAACCACTGTTGGCTGGCGCGATCGGCCACGAGTTCGACACCCCAGAACAGGCCGCGCCCGCGGATGTCGCCCACGTGAGGATGGCCGTCAAATCTCCGGTGCAGCAGCGATTGCAGTTGCTGCCCGCGCTCGCGCACCTGCGCCAGCAAACCATCGCGCTGGATCACGCGCTGCACGGCCAGTGCGGCAGCACAGGCGATGGCATGCCCCAGGTAGGTGTGGCCGTGCTGAAACAGGCCACTGCCCTGGCGAAACGCGTCCACCACCCTGCCCTGCGCCAGCACCGCGCCGATGGGCTGATAACCACCGCCCAAGCCCTTGGCGATGGCGAGCAGATCGGGTACCACGCCCTCCTGTTCGCAGGCGTGCAAGGTGCCGGTGCGCCCCATGCCGCACATCACCTCGTCCAGAATGAGCAGGATGCCGTGGCGATCACACAGCTCGCGCACGCCCTTGAAGTAACCGGGCACCGGGGTGAGCACGCCCGCCGTCGCACCGCCCACCGTCTCGGCCACGAAGGCCATCACGTTCTCGCCACCCAGGCGGTCGATCGCATCGGACAACTCGGCCACCAGGCGCTGACCATATTGCTCGGCGGTTTCGTCGTCGCGCCGGTGGCGGTATTCGTAGCAAGGCGCCACGTGGGTCACATCGATCAGCAGCGGCTTGAACTGCTCGCGCCGCCAGGCGTTGCCGCCGACGGCGAGCGCGCCCAGCGTGTTGCCGTGGTAACTCTGGTGGCGCGCGATGAAGTGCCGGCGCTGCGGCTGGCCGATCTCCACGAAGTACTGCCGCGCCATCTTCAGCGCCGCCTCCATGGCCTCCGAGCCGCCACTCACGAAATACACATGGCTCATGCCGAAGGGTGCTGTCTCGATCAACAGGTCGGCCAGTTCCTCGGCCACCTCGGTGGTGAAGAAGCTGGTGTGCGCATACGCGAGCTGGTCGATCTGCGCGTGCATCGCGGCGATCACGTCGGGGTGGCCGTGGCCCAGGCAGGACACCGCCGCACCACCCGAGGCGTCCAGATAGGTCCTGCCACCCGCGTCGGTGAGCGTGATGCCCTGGCCGCTGACCGCGGTGGGCAACGGGTGGCTGAGCTGGCGATGGAAGACGCGGGTCCCGGGCGAGCTGGCAGTGGGCATGGATCAGGCAAGCGGTGGTTAACAGTGGAGGCAGTGTAGGCAGCCGCACTCCCTTGGGAAAATGCCTTTTTGGTGCCAATCCATGCCGCGCGTTTATGGCCTGGCCACCCGCCCACGGCCATGACTTTGTGGCATGGGCAGTGTCACTGTTGGCATTTTTCAGAAGCGCACCACTTGCCTACAGTCGTGCGCCATGGACAAGCGCCCTCCACACTCCCTGCATGTCTGCGTGCTCGGCGCGGGCATCGTCGGCCTGGCCACCGCCTGGCAACTGCACAGCGACGGACACACGGTGACCGTGGTCGACAGTGCGCAGGCCGGCACCGGCGCGAGCGAGGCCAACGGCGCGCAACTGAGCTACGCCTACGTGCAGCCACTGGCCGACCCAGGCATCTGGCGCCAGTTGCCCAAACTGCTGCTGGCCAGCGACTCCCCGCTGAAACTCCGCCCCCAGATGGACCCGCAGCAGTGGGCCTGGGGTCTGCGCTTTCTGGCCGCATGCCGCACCAGCGTGTCGCGCGACACCACGGCCGCGCTGCTCACGCTGGCGGCCGAAAGCCGCGCCGGCTTCGAGCGCCTGGTGGCACAGGAAAACATTGATTGCGATTTTTCAACCACCGGCAAACTCGTGCTCTATCCCCATGAAGCCGCCTTTGCCGCCGGGCGGCGCCAGATGGCACTGCAACGCTCCCTCGGCAGCGTGCAACAAGCGCTCTCGCCCATGGACGCGGTCGCCGTCGAACCCGCTCTGGCCGGCTATGCGCATCGGTTCGCGGGCGCCATCCACACCCCTGGCGAATGCGCGGCCGACTGCTTCAAGGTGTGTCAGGAACTGCAGCGTCTGTTGCAGGCGCGTGGTGTGCGGTTTGTGTTCGACACGCCGGTCACGCGGCTGGTGCGCATGCACGACCGAGTCTTCTCGGCCGACACCCCCCACGGCCCCCTGGAGGCCGACGCCTTCGTGGTCGCGCTGGGCTCCGCCTCACCCAGGCTCGCCCGCCCGCTTGGGCTGCACGTACCGGTGTACCCGCTCAAGGGCTACAGCATCACCTTGCCCGCCAGCGCAGCGGCGCCTCGGGTGAACGTGACCGATGTGTTGCGCAAGGTGGTGTTTGCCCGCATCGGCGAGCGCCTGCGCGTGGCCGGCATGGCCGAGCTGGTCGGCCACGACAGGACCATTGACCCCGGTCGAATCCAGTCGCTGCTGGCCAGCGTGCGCGATGTCTTTCCGCAGATGGGAGCGCCCGCCGAGCTGAACCCCTGGGCCGGCCTGCGCCCAGCCACACCCACCGGCCTGCCGGTGCTCGGCCGGCTGCGCGGATCACCATCCAACCTGTTCTTCAACACCGGCCATGGCGCACTGGGCTTCACGCTGGCCTTCGGCAGCGCCGAGCGGGTGGCACGCGAGCTGGCTGCGTCGCTCAGGCCAGTTGCTGCAGGGCCTGTTGCATGCAGCGCGTGAACGCGCGCGTGGTGAGCGAATTGGGCCGCGCCGTGGGCCGCAGCATGTGCACGGAGGTGGCGATGGCGGGCTCAAGCGCGAGCACGTCGACCCGATCCAGATCGGCCGACGCGGCCGTGCACCCTTCCACCATGGCCACGCCCACCCCGTGGTGCGCCAGCGCCAGGGCCACGTGGTAGGTCTGCACCGTGATCACTTCGTTGAGCCCGGTGCCCGCCTCGCGAACGGTGTGGGCCAGCAGCATCCCGAGGGGATCCTGTCCGTCGAGCGCAATCACTGGCAGCTTGGCGAGCTGGGCCAGCGTGATCGTGCCGGCCTTGACCTGCTTGGCACTCACCAAGCCTTTGGGCACCACGCACTCCACGCGCCGCTCGGCCAGCCGCTCCTGCACCAGCGCAGGATGCGTGACCGCACTGAAAACATAGCCCACGTCGGCTTCCTGGAGCACCAGCGACGACACGATCTCCGGTGAATGCAGGGCCTCGTGGTGAACCACAACCGAAGGGTGCTTTTCGCGAAACAGATGCATCGCACGAGGGAACACCTCGTAGCTCAATGCGAGCACGGTGAGCACCCTCAACTCCCCTTTGCCGCGTCCGGCCTTGAGGCTGGCCGAGAGACGCTGCACCTCGTCGAGTTGGGCAAACAGGCGTTCGATGTGCGGGTACAAGGTCTGCGCCTCCACCGTGGGCTTGAGTCGTCCACCCACCCGCTGAAAGAGCTGAAATCCAAGTTGCAGCTCGGCATGCTGCAAGGTGCGGCTCACCGCAGGCTGCGTCACGTTGATCATGCGGGCGGCGGCGCTCACGCTGCCGGTTTGCATGACCGCGTTGAAAACTTCGATGTGTCTTAGTCGCATTGGCCTATTGTTGTCCAGGCTCCTTGCTCTCCTCTTTTGGCGGTTCCGGTCATCGGCGACCACGGGGCACGGCTCCGCGAATGTCCCCCGGAGGCCTGCGGCCCCCTCCTCCTTGATTTCGCTGCGCCGTGCCCCATGGCCGCCGATGACCTCGTTGGCACTCGG
>NZ_JADMJO010000132.1 GCF_018780385.1 Hydrogenophaga sp.
GCCATCATGGGCTCCAGGATCACCGGGCTGGCCTTGCGGCAGCCTTCCTTGAAACCAAAAATGGCGGCCATCTTGAAGGCCATTTCGGACGAGTCCACGTCGTGGTACGACCCGAAATGCAGCGTGACCTTGACGTCCACCACCGGGTAGCCGGCGAGCACGCCCGTGGTCAGCGCTTCGATGACGCCCTTTTCCACCGCCGGGATGTACTCGCGCGGCACCACGCCGCCTTTGATGGCGTCAACGAACTCGAAGCCCTTGCCGGCTTCGTTGGGTTCGATCTTGAACACCACGTGACCGTACTGGCCCTTGCCGCCCGACTGGCGAACGAACTTGCCTTCTGAATCTTCCACCGTCTTGCGGATGGTTTCGCGGTAGGCCACTTGGGGCTTGCCCACGTTGGCTTCGACGCCAAATTCGCGTTTCATGCGATCCACCAGAATTTCCAGGTGGAGCTCGCCCATGCCGGCAATGATGGTCTGACCCGATTCTTCGTCGGTCTTGACGCGGAACGAAGGATCTTCAGCGGCCAGGCGCTGCAGGGCGATGCCCATCTTTTCCTGGTCGGCCTTGGTCTTGGGTTCCACGGCCTGTGCAATCACGGGCTCGGGGAAGACCATGCGCTCGAGCATGATGATGGCGTCCGGATCGCACAGGGTTTCGCCCGTGGTCACGTCTTTCAAGCCCACGCAAGCAGCGATGTCACCGGCGCGAATCTCTTCGACTTCCTGGCGGTTGTTCGCGTGCATCTGCACGATTCGGCCGATACGCTCTTTCTTGCCCTTGATGGGGTTGTAGACCGAGTCGCCTTTCTTCATCACGCCGGAGTACACGCGCACAAACGTGAGCTGGCCCACGTACGGGTCGGTCATGAGTTTGAATGCGAGGGCGGAGAACTTCTCGTTGTCATCGGGACGGCGGCTGGTGACTTCCTCGTCATCATCCGTTCCCTTGACGTCTTCGATGTCCACCGGCGAGGGCATGAGTTCGATCACGGCGTCCAGCATGCGCTGCACACCCTTGTTCTTGAACGCGGTACCACAGAGCATCGGCTGGATCTCGACCGCCAGCGTGCGCACGCGCAGTCCGTGGGTGATCTCTTCCTCGGAGAGGTCGCCCTCTTCGAGGTATTTGTTCATCAGCTCTTCCGAGGCTTCAGCGGCGGCTTCAACCATCTTCTCGCGCCACACCTTGGCGGTCTCGAGCAGCTCGGCCGGGATCTCCTGGTACTCGAACTTCATGCCTTGCGAGGCTTCGTCCCAGATGATGGCTTTCATCTTGCGCAGGTCAACCACGCCGGTGAAGTTTTCCTCAGCACCGATCGGGATCACGATCGGCACGGGGTTGGCCTTCAGACGCAACTTCATCTGTTCAACGACTTTGAAGAAGTTGGCGCCGGTGCGGTCCATCTTGTTCACAAAGGCCAGACGCGGCACTTTGTATTTGTTGGCCTGACGCCAGACGGTTTCCGACTGAGGCTGCACACCGCCCACGGCGCAATACACCATGCAGGCGCCGTCCAGCACGCGCATGGAACGCTCCACCTCGATGGTGAAGTCCACGTGGCCGGGGGTGTCGATGATGTTGATGCGGTGCTCGGGGAAGGACATGTCCATGCCCTTCCAGAAGCACGTGGTGGCAGCCGAGGTGATCGTGATGCCGCGCTCTTGCTCCTGCTCCATCCAGTCCATGGTGGCAGCACCATCGTGAACTTCGCCGATCTTGTGGTTCACACCGGTGTAGAACAGGATGCGTTCGGTGGTGGTGGTCTTGCCGGCATCGATGTGCGCGGAAATACCAATGTTGCGGTAACGCTCGAGGGGCGTGATGCGGGACATGGAAATACTCCGAAAAGGGATCGAGCCCGCCACCCTTGGGAATCAAGGGATGCGGGCTCTCGGTTCTGGATGCTCTAAAGGGCGGTGGCCCGGATCAGAAGCGGAAGTGGCTGAAGGCCTTGTTGGCCTCGGCCATGCGGTGCACTTCATCGCGCTTTTTCATGGCGCCGCCACGGCCTTCGGTGGCTTCAATCAGTTCGTTCGCCAGGCGCAGGGCCATGGACTTTTCGCTGCGCTTGCGCGCGGCTTCCTTGATCCAGCGCATCGACAGCGCCAGACGACGGACAGGACGCACTTCAACGGGCACCTGGTAGTTGGCGCCACCGACACGGCGGGACTTCACTTCCACCATGGGCTTGACGTTGTTGATGGCGACCGAGAAGATCTCGACCGGGTCTTTGCCGCTCTTCTTCTCGATCTGCTCCAGCGCGCCATAAATGATGCGCTCGGCGACAGCTTTCTTGCCGCCTTCCATGATCACGTTCATGAACTTGGAGAGCTCGACATTGCCGAACTTGGGATCCGGCAGGATTTCACGTTTAGGGACTTCGCGACGACGTGGCATTTTTTCACCTCATATTGCTTCAGTTGGCACCTGGGCAGGCACCGCGGAGGTCATTGAAACCCCCACTTACTCGACCCACACGGACAATTCCGCGCTTCGGGTCACTACGCTGATTCACCGCGCCACGCGGCAAACAGCACCTTGAATTCGAACCAGGATTACTTGGCTTTGGGCTTCTTCGCACCGTACTTGGAGCGCGACTGCTTGCGGTCTTTCACGCCTTGCAAGTCGAGCGAGCCACGCACGATGTGATAACGCACACCGGGCAAGTCCTTGACACGACCACCGCGAACCAGCACGACGCTGTGTTCCTGGAGGTTGTGGCCTTCGCCGCCGATGTAGGAGATCACCTCAAAACCGTTGGTCAGGCGCACTTTGGCAACCTTACGCAGAGCGGAGTTGGGCTTCTTGGGGGTCGTGGTGTACACACGGGTGCACACACCGCGACGCTGCGGAGAGTTTTCCATGGCCGGGCTCTTGGATTTGGTCTTTTCGACCTCCCGGCCGTGGCGCACGAGTTGATTGATGGTTGGCATTGAAAACGTCCCTAAACGTTTGAAAAAAGCGAAAACGGAAAGCTCTTCGGAAAATTCCGAAAAGCCCGCTAATGTAGCACGGGCGTAGCGCCCTGGCAATTCAGGGGCACAGAAGGATCACTGGATCCAGAGGCGGATGGCGTCCCAGGCACGGCCAAACACACCGCTTTCTTCCACCGTGTCCATCACGACAAGGGGAATTTCGGCCACTTTGCTGCCGTTGGCCAAGCTCACGCGAAGCGTACCCAAGGCGTCGCCACGGTTGAACGGAGCCACCAGGGGATCGGGGCGAACGACCTCGGTCTTGAGCTTCGAGCCTTCGCCCGCTGGGACAGAGACGACCACGCCTTCAGGGCGCCCCAGGCGGACTTGTTCGGACTTGCCCTTCCAGACTCGCGGCGTGGCCACGGCGCCACCCGCAGGAAACAGGCGCACAGCCTCAAAGGCGGTGTAGCCCCAGTTCAGGAGCTTCTGGGTTTCTGCTGCGCGGGCGTTTTCGCTGGATGCGCCCAGCAGAATACTGACGAGGCGGCGCTGGCCCTGTGCGCCCTCACCCAGGCCAGGCACCTGACGCCGCGCGGTCGCGACCAGGCAATACCCCGCCGCGTTCGTGTGCCCCGTCTTCAAGCCATCAACGCTGGGGTCGCGAAACAGCAGCAGGTTGCGGTTGGTGTCGTTGGTCGCTGGCGTGCCGGGGTAGCGGTAACGCTGGATCGCGTAGTACGGAACGTACTGGGGGAAGTCGGTCATCAGGCGGTTGGCCAGGGTGGCCAGGTCGCGGGCGGTGGTGGTATGGCCTGCCTCGGTCAGCCCTTCCGCGTTGCGGTAGCCGGTCGAGTTCATGCCCAGGGATTTGGCTTGCGCATTCATGAGCTCCACAAATCGCTCCACCGAACCTGCCACGCCTTCGGCCAGGGCCACCGTGGCGTCATTGCCCGACTGCACGATCATGCCTTTGATGAGGTCTTCCACAGGCACCTGCATCTTGGGGTCGATGAACATGCGCGAACCGGGCATCTTCCAGGCACGCTCACTCACGGGCATGGTCTGCGTGAGGCTGATCTTGCCGGCCTTGAGCGCGTCAAAAACAATATAGGCCGTCATCAGCTTGGTCAGCGATGCGGGCTCAACGGGTTGGTCAGGGTTCATGGCGGCCAAGACCTGCCCGGACGTCACATCCATCAACAGATACGCCTTGGCAGCCACTTCAGGGGCTTGGGGCATCTGGGCCGACGCAGGCAACACCGAGCCCGCAATCAGACAGGCAGACAGAAAAAGAGAAGAAAGACGACGCAACAAAATCCGGTCCTTAGAGGGAGTCAAAAAAGAGAACCTGCGCAGCCTCAGGCGCGCAGATGACGCAGCACCAGCTCCCGCAGCATCGGGAGCTGGCCGTGAAAGAAATGGCCTCCGCCGGGCACCACCAGCACCGGCAACACCTGGGGCCGGGCCCAGTCCATCACGCTGGACAAGGGGACAGTATCGTCCTGCTCCCCATGAACGACCAAGGTTCGGGTGTGGAGTTCCGCGGGCACGGGGGCAGCGTCGAATCGGCTGGCTGCCGTTCCGATGAGCACCAAACGCTGGATATCGCGCGACGCGTGCAAGTGCACGGCCGCGTGGCTGGTGACGAAGGCCCCAAACGAGAAGCCCGCCAGAAACAGCGGGCCTTCGGCCGCATGGGCCGCAACCACGGCCAGCAGATCATCAAGCTCGCCACGGCCTTCGTCGTACACACCCTCGCTGGCGCCCACCCCCCTGAAGTTGAATCGCACTGCGGTCAAACCCGCTAATACACAGGCCCGAGCCAACGTTTGCACCACTTTATTGGTCATCGTGCCGCCATGCAGTGGGTGAGGATGCGCGATGACCATTACACCTAGCGAGGCAAGCTCGGGGCGGTCAATGGCCAGTTCGATCTGCCCCGCAGGGCCTGTCATCGTCAGGGCTTCCGTTTGGGCGTTCATGCTCCGGCCTCGGGATCGGGGTTCACCACTTGATTTGCAAGCACGGGAAGTTCAGCGTCCCACGTCGGACGGCGTCAGCAGCCGCTGCACCACCACACCGTCGCGCAGGTGCGATTGCACGATTTCGTCGATGTCATGCTCATCCACGTAGCTGTACCAGACGGCTTCGGGATAAACCACAGCGATCGGGCCGCCCGCGCAGCGGTCCAGACAACCCGCCTTGTTCACGCGGACCTTGCCAGCACCCAGCAGGCCCTGCGCCTTGGCTTGTGATTTGCAGCGGTCGAATGCCGCCTGCGCTTTGTGATCGGCGCAGCAGGCTTCCCCGTTGTCCCGCTGATTGAGGCAGAAGAAGATGTGGCGCTCGTAATAAGACTTGTTTTCAGTCATGCATCGATTTTAGAGGCGCGTGCGGACGCAGACGCTGACCGGGATACTGCCAACAACCCGAACATGAGTGCGGCAAAGGGCCACAACCAGCCAAGCCACTGGGACAAGCCATGGAAGCGGATGAAGCGTCCCTGCTCCCAGACTTCCAGAGACTGAGCGAAATAGGGACTGATGGGCGCGCCATTGAGCAGGCTCAACGACACCGCCAAGCACAACAGCATGATCACGTTGCACATACGGCGCGGCATCGCCACGGAAAACACACCCGCCACCACAGCGGCCGCCAGGCCGAGCTGGGCCTGGGGCGTGATCCACGCCCATGCATGGTCGGGGCCGTAAGTCAGTGCGGCCGACAAGCCCGCCACGCACACGGCGCCACCCAGCAGCAAGCCGCAGAAGACCGCCCGACGAGCGCGCGACCGCATGTCGGCGTAGCCCATGAGCAGGGGCGCCAACACGCTCAGGCCTATGCAGAATGCCTCGGCCAGCGGACTCAAGGGTGTGGGTGCGAAGTCCCGCACGGGGACCCACTCCAGGAATGGCGTGTCGACCAGCAGTGCGGTGAGGCCCGACTCCAGCCGGTCCCAGATCTGGCCCAGACCGAATGGAACCGGCTGGGGATACAGAAGAGCAAAAGGCCACAGAGCCAGCAGCACAAGGCTCCCATGGGCCGAGGGCTCAAACCAGTTGGCGCGGATCTGGCTCCAGCGGCGCAGCGCGCCCAGGCGTTCGATCAGCAGCGCCAACGCCACCCCCAGCGCAGCACCAGCCGCATTCAAGACCAGATCCACATTCGACGACACCCTCATCGGCAGGTAACTCTGCAACATCTCCACTGCCAAGGACAGCAACGCCGGCACACCCAGCGCCACCACCCAAGACCAGTGGCCGGAACCGGAACGTTGCAAGGCGAGCGCCAGCAGGAAACCCAGCGGCGCATATCCCACCAGATTGGAAGCAATGTCGAAACCAGTCCAGTACTGTGGAAAAGGTGCCTGCAAGAACGCCAGCGGCACCACGCCTTGATCGCGCCACCCGGTGAAGGGGTACAGGCTGGCGTACACCACCAGGCAGGCGAACAGAAACGCCAGAGGCCAAGCGGATGAGCGCGCTTTCAAAACGTCAGAACGGTTTGACGACCACCAGGACCACCGCAGCCACCAGCAGGATCACCGGCGCCTCGTTGAACCAGCGGTACCAGACATGGCCGCGACGGTTGGCGCCTCGTGAGAACTGCCCGAGCATCACACCGCAGGTGTGGTGATACCCCAGCGCCAGCAACACCACGAACAGCTTGGCGTGCATCCATCCGTTGCCCGCGCCCCTGCCGATCCCGTAACCCAGCCACAGCCACAACCCCAGCGCCAAGGCAGGCACGGCCAACAAACTGGTGAACCGCATCAGCTTGCGCGCCATCAAGAGCAAGCGCTCACGTTCGGCCACACTCTCGGGCGGCACCATGGCCAGATTCACAAAAATTCGGGGCAGGTAGAACAGGCCGGCAAACCAGCTGGCCACGAAAACGATGTGAAAGGATTTGACCCAGAGCATGCGGGCAGTGTAGTGCGCGCCACAGTCACTGACGGGGTGCTGTCCGCGGGCTCTGCCCGCTGGAAGCCAAAAAAAACCCGGCCAGTTGGGCCGGGTTGGGAAGCCTTTTTGCTGTCACACACTAAGGCGCCCGCTCAGGGAGGAAAAGCGGGGAGCCACCTTGCAGCGGCCCGCTGAAATAGTACACCAATAAAAACGGATATCCAACTTTGACCTGTCAACTTTGACATTGAAACCGTGCACAAACTAGTGTAGGTAAATTGCATTACATCATCTTGGCCAGCTCGAACATGACTGCTGTGCCCAGCGCCTCACGGATGTTCCCGCGCCCGACTTTGGCCATGGACAGCTCACCAAAACCCGACAAGTCGAACGAGCTGTCGTCGGGGGAGATCTCAATGAAGGGGAATTCGAAGACCTCGCGCAGCAGTTCGCGCTGGAACAGATCGAAAGCGTTGCCTTTAATCCCTGCGTCCACGACGATCAAGTTGGGCATTCGGCTGCGGATCGCGTGACGGGCTTGTTCGAAATCCACCACGCTGTCGCACAGGACACCAATCTCGCGCAGCGCATCTCGCACATCGGCACGGATCTGCAACGCAGGCGAAATCGTCAATACGTAGATGCCGGAGAGCGACTTGAACATCGACGAGTGGTCATCGGAGAGCTCCACGGCGGAGATGCCGTCCACGGCCTGAACGGTGCGCGTGAACATGGCCGTGAAGTTCACGCCATCGTCGGTGGTCTCCCGGGCGATTTCGATGCCTCCAGCGGTCAGTGCAATCTGGCGGATGAGCACCCAGCTCAAGCTGTCCATCATGGCCGTGCTGGAGGGGGGCAGACCGTCGTTGGACACACGAACCTGCAAGCGCGCGTGTTTCGGCCAAGCGTTCAAATCCATGCGCACGTCGATGCGGTTGCCAAACGGCAGCCCCCAGTCAAGCACCGCGTTCACGAAGGTGTAGGCCACCGTGGGGTCCACCAGCACCTCGACCGACTTGAGCTTCCGGCGCAACTCGATACCCAGCACGCTGAGCTCGTTCTTGCGCTCCTGCAGCACGCCCTCGGCCAGTTGGGCCATGTCGACCTTTTCGTGCGACTGGCGAATGCGACCACCGTAGAAGCGGTTGATTTGCTGCGCGCTGATGCCGGCCAGCTTCAAGCGCTCGGTGGGGATGCTCAGGGCACGGTGTTCCAGGCGCGTGATGCGCTCCTTCGAAAGCAACAGATCGATGCTGTTTTGAAGCGCGCTGACGCCTTCAGTCACCTGATCGGCCAAGCCAGCCACCAGGGCGGGCCAGTGCTCGTCCAGCGACCAGGGCAAATCGGCCTGGCCGCCCGACTTCGCGGCGGCAGGCACGCTGGCAATGTTCTTTTTGACGGAAAGCATGGGTTGATGAAATGGGTCCGCACGCGGGCTGGGACTCGAAACTATCACCATCGGGACGGTGGCAACCGGGGGGAGTTATCAATCATTTCTTCTTACTGTGGAGTTCAACACAATGCCGCCAACTTTCAGATCGCCCAAGCCCGCACACGACCCGGAGAAAGGAGTCCGGGTCGTCACACGCAACGGTTTGCCGTTTGCCACAATAGGCCGATGCAAAACCCCGCCCCCTACCCTTTCAGCCGCCCTCGTCGCCTGCGTCGGGATCCGTTCACCCGCGATCTCGTGCGGGAGCATCGGTTGAGCCCGGCCGACCTGATCTACCCGGTGTTCGTGCTCGACGGCGCGGGTCGGCGCGAGGCGGTGGGCTCGATGCCTGGCGTGGAACGCCTGAGCCTGGACTTGTTGCTGCCGGTGGCCGAGGACTGTGTGGCGCTGGGCATTCCGGTGATGGCGCTGTTTCCGGTGATCGACCAGTCGCTGAAGACGCCCGACGGCCAGGAAGCCCTGAACCCCGACGGGCTGGTGCCGCGCGTGGTGCGCGAACTGAAAAAACGCTTCCCGCAGCTTGGCGTGATGACCGACGTGGCGCTCGACCCCTACACCAGCCACGGCCAGGATGGCCTGCTGGACGAGCACAACTACATCCTGAACGACCCCACGGTGGAGATCCTGGTGAAGCAGGCGGTGAACCAGGCGCAGGCGGGCGTGGACATGGTCGCGCCCAGCGACATGATGGACGGGCGCATCGGCGCCATTCGCGCGGCACTCGAAGCCAACGGTCTGGTGCACACGAAGATCATGGCCTACAGCGCCAAGTACGCCAGCGCGTTCTACGGCCCGTTCCGCGACGCGGTGGGTTCGGCCGCCAACCTGGGCAAGGCCGACAAGAAGGTCTATCAGATGGATCCGGGCAATTCCAACGAGGCCCTGCGCGAAGTGGCGCTGGACCTGGCCGAAGGCGCCGACATGGTGATGGTCAAACCCGGCATGCCCTATCTGGACATCGTGCGCCGGGTCAAGGATGAGTTCGGTGTGCCGACCTTCGCCTACCAGGTGAGTGGTGAGTACGCGATGCTCAAGGCGGCGGCCATCAACGGCTGGCTGGACCACGACGCGGTGATGATGGAAAGCCTGCTGGCCTTCAAGCGGGCGGGTGCGGACGGCGTGCTCACCTATTTCGCGCGCGACGCCGCACGGCTGCTGCGCGGCTGAGGTCCCACCCCATGCGCGTCTTTCACATCCTCCCCGGCTCGGTCAGCGAGTCCGCGAGCCTGCCCATGTTGTTGCCCGCAAAAGGCTACGTCTGGATCGCCTGCGGACGGCGCGAGTTCGAACTGGAGCAAGGCGCGGTGCAATCCACCCTGCAGATGCTGTGCGGCATGACGCTGGTGGACCTGCACACGGCCGACCTGCTCAACAACCAGTTGCCCTCGCACTACGACTACACCTCGCAGTACGACATTTTGGTGTTCCGCCGGCTGGCCACGGGTCACAGCGAAACCGACCTGGCACACCCGGGCGAGGTGCTGACGCAAAAACTCAAGCGCGGAGGCCCTCCGGTGCTGCGGCGCATCGACACCAGCCCGGTCGGTTTTGCGGTATTCGAACGCGTGCTGCTCACCATCCATCCCGCGGGGTGCCTGGTGCTGGACCACTACGCCACACGCCTCATGACGGCAACGACCGCAGCGTCCCGCGCCGCGGGGATTGCCCTGCCGCCCAGCCCGGCCGACCTGATGCTGCGCATCGTCAACCAGATGGTGGACGGCTACCTGGATCTTCGGCGCGAACTCACGCGCCAACTCGACCATTGGCAGGCCGAACTGCTCAGTCCGGGCGCCCGCTTCAACAACTGGGGCTCGCTGCTGGACGCACGCATCTCGCTGCACCACCTCGACGAGATCTGCGAAGACCAGCGCTCGGCGATCCAGGACTGGATCGAGGCGCTGAACACCTGGGAGCCCAACGAGTACAACGGTGGCCAACGCGGGCTGGAGCTGCTCAAGGTGCGATCTCGCGACGTGCTTGAACACATCGAGCGTGTGGTGCACCACGTGCGCCGGCTGGAGCAGAACGCCGAAACCGCGGTGCAGATGCACTTCTCGGCGCAGAGCAACCGCACCAACGACATCATGCGCACGCTCACGGCGCTCACAGCCATCTTCCTGCCACTGAATCTGATCGCCGGCATCTTCGGCATGAACTTCGAGTTCATTCCGCTGACCCACCTCCAGAGCGGGTTCTGGTGGGCCATGGGCTCCATGGCACTGACGGCCGCGGTGCTCGGCGTGGTGTTCTGGCGCAAGCGCTACCTGGCGCGAACGGCGCGCTGACTCCCCACTCAGGGTGAAGTCACGCCGAACAGCCGGGCGCCGTTGTCCCAGGCAATGCGCCGCGCCACCTCGGCAGGCAAGCCGCCGAGCCAGGTGCGGTAGCCCTTCATGAGCTCGTCGTAATACTGCCAGCGCTGGTTGATCCAGGTGTCCGAGCCGATCAGGAAACGGTCGGGGTACTTGAGCAGCAACGCGCGCCACTCGGGGCACAGCTGGCCGTCCGCACAGGCCAGGCCTGGCCGGTACGACAATTCACCCATCAACTTCGGGTACCGCGCGAACAGTTCGTCCACGCGCGCCACAGGCGAACCACCAATACCCGTGTGAGCCCAGATCAGGCGCATCTTCTGCCCCTTGGACGGTGTGTTCGCCATCAACAGGTCGATCGCCACATCGTCCACATGCGCCAGCACCGCGAGGTCCTTCTCCTCGGCCAGCGCCATGAGTTGTTTGGCAACCGGGCCGTTGGCGTTCGCACTGTCGTACAGGTGGAACTCACCCAGGCCACGGTAGGGGCCGGCGGGTGTGCCGCGCGCCAACTCGGTGTTCACCATGTCCACGATGGTGGGGTCGCGGAACCAGTTGCTGTAGTCGGCGCGGTTGCGGTACAGGCGCACAAAGGGCACCACGGTCACGCCGGCGGCGCGGGTCTGCTCGCGCGCGGTGGCCAGGGCTTTGGTGCCGTCGTTGGGACGCGAGTTGGCGACGATCGCACGCACGCCGTTCCTTTGCATGCGCGCCAGCACGTCGGCCATGGGGTGCGGGCAGCCCGGCGCCGGCGTGTCGTGGGTGCAGGCCTCGTCGTTGTAGTGCAGGTGGGCGTCGAACAGCGGGCCGCTGTAGTCGGCCGCCGCTGCGGCCGTGCACACCGCCATCAGACCGCTGAGCAGACCGGCGCGCCGCATCGCCGTCAGCCGATGTGCTGGGCGAAGAAAGCCAGCGTGCGTTCGCGTGCCAGTTTGGCGGCGGCTTCGTTGTACGAGCCGCGCTGGTCACAGTTGAAGCCGTGGTTGGCTTCGTACACGTGCACCGTCACGTCGGGCTGGGCCTTCTTGAAAACCTCGATGGTGTCCATCGGAATCCAGTGGTCCTGATCGCCAAAGTGAACCATCACCGGCACGGTCGGCTCACGCGCCGCTTCGGCCGCTGCCGTCATGCCGCCGCCGTAATAGGGCACTGCGGCAGAGAGACCCTGGAGCGTGCAAGCCGCGCGCCAGGTGAGCAGGCCGCCCCAGCAGTAGCCGACGATGCCGACCTTGCCGGCCTGAGCGGCGTGGTCGATGGCGGCCTGGATGTCGACCATCACGCCCGGCGCGGGCAGCCCCTCCACAGCGGTCTTGAAGCCGAAACCGGCGTTCATGTCGGCTTCGGTGTAGCCCATGTCCACACCGGGCTGAACGCGATGAAAGGTGGCGGGTGCAACCACGAAGTAGCCATCGGCCGCATAGCCGTCGGCCACCGAGCGGATGTGCGAGTTCACGCCGAAGATTTCCTGCAGCACGACCAGGCCGCCTTTGGCTTTGGGGTTGCCCGCGGGCCCTGCCACGTAAGCCGGAAAGATGGTGCCGTCAGCGGCCTTGAGTTCGATCATGTGTCCCATGGGATTCTCCTGTTGTTGGTTGAGAAAATTCAAGCGCGCAGTTTGCGCGCCACGAAGTCGAGCCGGTCCTGGCCCCAGAACAGCTCGCCGTCGATCACATAGCTGGGTGCGCCGAACACGCTGGCGTCGATCGCCGCTTGTGTTTGATCGTCGTAGCGCGCCTGCACTTCGGGCTGTTCCGACTGGCTCAGCCGTGCCGCGTCCAGACCACATTCGGCGAGCAAGGCCGCCAGCGTGCCAGTGTCGGCGATGTCGCGCTCCTGCGCCCACACGGCGGTGGTCACGGCGCCTGTGAGGCGCATCGCAGCGTCCGCTCCGTCGTGCATGGCCACCACGGTGATCAGGCGCGCGGCCGGGTCACCCGCCACGGGGAAGAAGCGCGGCTCGGGATTCAGGGGCACGCCGAGCGCGTCGCTGAAGCGGCGCAGTTCCACCAGCCGGTAGGCCTGGCGCTGCGGCGCCCGCTTGGGCAGCGGCAGGCCGCCCGACAGCGGAAAGATCTTGCCCAGGTCCATGGGCAGCACGCGCGCAGCAGCGCCGGTCTCCCGCACCAAAGCGGCAAAGCGCTCGTGGCCGAGGTAGGTCCAGGGACTCTGCGGGGCAAAAAAGTAGTCGACTGTGCGACGCATGGCGGTCTCCTCGCGCTGTTGTAATGGCTCTGGTGGCGAGCCCGTGTTGTACGCGATGCCACCATTTTCTGCAGGAGACGGGGTATGGACAAGGTGCGTGGCGGGGTGCTGCTGGTCACGGGCGGGGGGCGCGGCATTGGTGCGGCCACCGCGCGGCTGGCGGCCTCGCAAGGCTGGGCGGTGGCGGTGAACTACACCGCCAATTCGCTGGCCGCCGACGAAGTGGTGCGCGGCATCCGCGAGCTGGGTGGCATGGCCATCACCGTGCAGGCCGACGTGGCCGATGAAGCCCAGGTGCTGGCGATGTTCCAGAAGATCGACGCCAAGCTCGGCCGCTTGACCGGACTGGTGAACAACGCAGGCGTGGTCGATGTGAGCGCGCGGGTCGACGAGATGAGCGTGGCCCGCTGGCGCCGCATGTTCGACATCAACGTGATCGGCTCGATGCTGTGCGCGCGCGAAGCGGTGCGCCGCATGAGCACGAAGCACGGCGGCGAAGGCGGTTCGGTGGTCAACGTGTCCAGCGCGGCGTCGCGCCTGGGCTCGCCCGGCCAGTACGTGGACTACGCCGCGGCCAAAGGCGCCATCGATGCCTTCACCATCGGCCTGGCGAAAGAGGTGGCCGCCGAAGGCATTCGCGTGAACGCGGTGCGACCGGGCCTGATCGAAACCGAGATCCACGCCTCGGGTGGGTTGCCCACGCGGGTGCGCGACCTGCAGCACCTGGTGCCCATGCAGCGCGGCGGCACGGCCGACGAGGTGGCGCAAGCCATCGTGTGGTTGCTGTCGGACGCGGCGAGCTACACGACCATGAGCCTCATGGACGTTTCTGGAGGACGATGACGATGACGACAGAGATCAAATACTGGTGGGAAGACTTTGTGGTGGGCGAGACCCGCGATCTGGGCACCATCACGCCCACCGAAGAGGAAACCGTGGCCTTCGCGCGGCAGTTCGATCCGCAGCCGTTCCACCTGGACCATGAGGCGGCCAAGGCTTCGGTGTTCGGCGCCCTCAGTGCCAGCGGCTGGCACACCTGCGCCATGGCCATGCGGCTGATGGTGACGAATTTCCTGAGCGAAAGCTCCAGCCTGGGATCGCCCGGCCTGGAGAGCCTCAAGTGGTTGAAGCCGGTGTTCCCAGGCGACACGCTGCGTCTGCAGCACACCATCCTGGAAAAGCGGCCCATGAGCAAGCGGCTGGACGTGGGCCTGGTGCGCACGAGCTGGGAGATGTTCAACCAGCACGGGGACAAGGTGCTGTTCATGGAGGGCTACGGCATGTTCCGCCGCCGTGAGCCAGGGAAGCCGTAGCCCACACGCTTCGCCGATGCGCGATATGCATCATCCAGGGCGCGCGAGGATCCGGCTTGGCCGGTCCCAGCGTGCGCCCCCTTGAGGGGGACGCGCACAGCGCGGCGGGGGTGAGCCACAATCCCTTATGGATTTCAAGCCGCTCATCACCCTGCTGGCCATCGTCAACCCCCTGGCGATCGTGCCCTTCTTCATCCACTACACGCAGGGCTTCAGCCGCAAGCAGCGGCGGCGCACGGTGATGATTTCGGCCTTCAGTGCGTTCGCGGTGATCGCCACCTGCGCCATCATCGGTCTGCAGATCCTCGAGTTTTTCGGCATCTCGCTCGCGAGTTTCCAGGTGGGTGGCGGCATGCTCCTGCTGACGTCGGCGCTGTCCATGTTGAATGCCCAGCCGGCCGAGGCCAAGACCAACGAGCTTGAAGTGAGTGACGCTTCGGCCCGAGCCTCCATCGCGGTGGTACCGCTGACCATTCCGCTGCTCACCGGGCCGGCCACCATGTCCACCGTGGTGATCTACGCCGACCAGGCCAAGACCTTCTTCCAGCACGCCGCGCTGGTGGGTTACGGCGTGGTGATCGCG
>NZ_JADMJO010000125.1 GCF_018780385.1 Hydrogenophaga sp.
AGAGCGCCATGAAGAAGATCAGCGGCGTGTCGGTGGTCACCAGCACGAACATCCAGCTCCACGGCATGGCCAGGTACACCGCACCGGCCAGCCACGCGCTGGACTCGCGCTCGTCGGGCAACAAGCGGCGCAGCGCATCGACGATGCCCAGCGCGATCAGGCTGGTGACGATGAGTGTGAAGCTGCGCAGCACCAGCGGGTGGTCGCTGATCTGGCGCAGCACCGCCAGCAGCCAGCCCACCATGGGCGGGTGGTCGGAGTAGCCCCAGGCCGGGAACACGCCCCACTGGTAGAAGAAGGCCTCGTCGCCGGTGAACGGAAAGCCCGCCGCAATGGCGATCTTCAGGACGAGGGTGATGGCGAACGCGGACCAGAAAATCTGGCGCGAGGCGTGGGCGGAGAATTCGGAGGCGCGCATGACCGGTTCAGGCATCCACAGCGAGCAGCGAAACGCCCACCACGATCAGTGTGCAGCCCGCCACACGCAGCCACGAAAACGGCTCGCCCAGCCAGAGCACGCCCAGCACCATCGTCACCACGAAACCCAGGCTCACCAGCGGGTAGGCCAGGCTCACGTCCAGCCGTGAGAGCACCCACAGCCAGAGCACGGCACTGGCACCGTACAGCACCAGACCCAGCCACACCATGGGGCTGGTGAGCGCGTGCAGGTAGGTGGCGCCCACGTCGGCGCCGCTGGGCGCGCCCATGCCGCGTTTCATGGCGAGTTGCGCCGCCGAGGACAGCAGCACACAGAAGACGGCCAGGCCGATGGCGATGGATTTCATGGGTGCACTTCAGAGTCCCAGGGTGGCCGCGATGCCGATGCTGCCCATGGCCAGCAGCGTCATCCAGCTGAAGGGGTCTTTCAAGGCGAACTGCAGCGGGTCTTCGCCGTGCAGCTCGCGCCGCCCGGTCTTGAGCCAGATGCGCATGACCCACAGCAGCAGCACGGGCGCCGCGGCCCACAGCCATTCGGGGTTGGCGTAGAGCAACTCGCTGTTCTGGCTGTCGATGTACAGGGCCAGCACCATCACCGCCAGAAACCCGCTGGCCATGCCCATGGCGCGCAGCGATGACAGGTCGCGCGGCTGGTAGCCCCGGCCGGGCGCCAGCGTGGCGCGCTCGTCGTCGAGCTCTTCCAGCTCGGCGCAGCGCTTGACCAGCGCCAGGCTCAGGAACAGGAAGATCGAGATGGCGGCCAGCCAGTTGGACAGCTCAACCTGGGCCGCCACGGCGCCGGCGCCGATGCGCAGCGTGTACAGACCCGAGAGCACCAGCACGTCGACGAGCGCCAGCCGTTTGAGCACCAGAGAATAGGCCAGCGTGGTCACGGTGTAGACCAGCAGCATGGCGCTGAAGCCCGGGGACACAGCCCAGGCGAGCAAGAAGGCCAGCACCAGCATCACGCAGCCCAGCACCACCGCCAGCGGAATGCTGATGGTGGCTGCGGCCAGAGGCCGGTGGCGCTTGAGGCGGTGGGCGCGGTCGTTGGGCAGGTCCAGCAAATCGTTGAACAGGTACGTGGCCGACGCGCACAGGCCGAAGGCCACGAAGGCCATCAGCACCAGTGCCCAGAGATGGGGGTCGAGCCGGTGTGAGGCGAGCAAGGGCAGGAACAGCAACGCGTTCTTCGACCACTGCTTGAGGCGGATCGCGCGCAACACGGTTTTGAGGCGCAGCGGCTCGCGCTCGAACACGCGTGCCTGGGGGTGCACCTGCTGCAGCGCGCTGATCACGCGGGCGGGTGCGTTCACCGCCACCGCTTGTGCGCTGCCCTGCCACACGGCGATGTCGTCGGCGCTGTTGCCGGCATAGGCCCAGGTGCTGTGGCCGCGGGCCTGCGCGTGGGCGGCGATGGCGTCGCGCTTGTTGCCTCGGCTGAGGTTCACGCCGTCGGCGCGGGCGTTGGTGCCCAGGGTGTCGTCAAACAGTTTGAGGTACGCCGCCACGTCGCGCACGATGCGCGAGTCTGCGGCGCTCGCCAGCACCAGGCTGCGGCCGCGCGCGCGTTCCTCGCGCAGGTACTGCACAAAGCGCTCGTGGTAGGGCAGGCGCGCCGGATCGGGGCGCACGGCGTTGGCCAGTCTGAGCTTGAAGCCGGCCTTGCCCAGCAGCAGCCACGCGAACAGGCGCAGCAGGTTGAGTGGGTTGCGCCGGATGAACAGCATCACCGACTCGTACAGCGTATCGCTGGGCGTGAGGGTGCCGTCCAGATCCACGTAAAGCGGGCAGGTGTCGGCGAGGCGGGCGTGGGTGGCGGCAGGCGTCAAACGAAGGGTCCGTTAGGGTGTGCGCCGATTCTAGGCGCCGCACCCCCGCCCTCAGGTGGTCGCTGCGGCGCAGCGCGACGGGGTTCTGCACGCGGCCGATGAGCCAGTGCAGGCCGATGGCAGGCACCAGCAGGCACAGCATGCCCAGCCCCCAGCCGGTCCACAGCAGTGGTGTGATCCAGCCCATCAGGCCGTCGCTCGAAGGCGCCACCTGGCCCAACCACTGCACCAGGTCGAGCCACATCGCCTGCAGCGCCTGCAGCCAGGCGGGGTCGACCCAGAACGCGGCCCACGCCGGCACGGGCCACTGGCCCACCGAGGTGGCCGCTGCCGTGGCCTGGCCTGAGCCGGCTGCGCCGAGCAGCCAGTGGGTCAGTTGTACCGACAGCGCGACCAGCGCGGTCCAGCAAACGGTGAGAAACGCAAATACGCCCCAGACGATGGTTCTCATGGCAAAGCTCCTTCCAGTGTTCGGTGGTGATCGGGCATCTGGCGCCAGGCGCGCGTGAGGCTGTCGAGCATGGCCGTCTCACCGTCGGCGAGATGGCCGTCGGCCTCCACCACGGCCTCGCACAAGACCACGATCTTGGCGCGCAGGGCGGTGTCGGTCACTTCGGCCAGCAGCGCCTGGCGGGTGGCGGGGTCGAGCTGCGACGAGCCGAGCCACTCACCCTGGGCGCCGGTCAGCAGGTCTTCGCAGAAGGCTTCGATCACGGCCTTGAGGTCCTGCGGCGGCAGGCCGAGCTGGCGTGGTGCGTCCAGCCGGTCCAGCGCCTTGAGCTCGCTCAGGGCGTAGTTGCCATCGGCCACCAGAGCCATGGCCAGCAGGCGGGCGGCAGCCCGTGGGCTGTTCACGGGATAGGTGCGCATGGTGTGCTCCTGAATGCGGGTTGCGTGTGATGTCACTCGTTGCTGCCACCCAGGCCCATGAGGTTGAGCAGGCTGGTGAAGAGGTTGAACAGCGAGACGAACAGGCCCACCGTGGCCAGCACGTAGTTGGTCTCGCCGCCGCTCACGATGCGGCTGGTTTCGAACAGGATCATGCCGACCGACAGCAGGGCCACCAGGGCCGAGACGGCCAGCGCCAGCCCCGGCATGCTGAAGAAGAACGCGGCCAGCGCCATCACCAGGGCCACCACCATGCCGGCGAACAGGAAGCCACCCATGAAGCTGAAATCGCGCCGCGTGGTGAGCACATAGGCCGACAAACCCAGGAACGTGGCGCCGGTGGCACCCAGCGCGGCCACGATGGTCTGAGCGCCGCCGGGCAGGCCCAGCGTTTGGGTGAGGATGGGGCCGAGCGTGTAGCCCATGAAGCCGGTCAGGGCAAACACCGCGGGCAGGGCCCAGCCGCTGTTCTGCAGCTTGTGAACGGCGAACAGCAGACCGAAATAGCCCACCAGCGTGATCACCAGGCCGGGTGCCGGCCAGCTGTTGGCCACGGCCATGGCAGCCACGCCAGCGCTGAACAGCAGCGTGAGCGAGAGCAGCGCGTAGGTGTTCTTGAGCACCCGCGTGGTTTGTGCCGGGGTGGCGTCGGTGGCGTTGGCCACGGCCATGCGGCGGGACAGGGCGGAATTGCGCGAGGCGTTTTCCATGAAAGGCTCCAGAGTGGAAGGAAGCCGTGAGGATAGGCGTGCAAAGACTTCTGAAAAAGCAGAAAATCACTGCAATACCATCCTGAAAAATCGAAGCATGAACACGGAACTCAATTACAAGCACCTGTATTACTTCTGGGTCACGGCCAAGGAAGGCGGCATGTCGCACGCCGCAGACCGTCTGGGGCTGGCGGTGCAGACCGTGAGCGCGCAAGTGCGTCTGCTGGAGCAGTCGCTGGGCCATGCGCTCTTCAAGCCCGCGGGGCGCGGCCTGGCGCTCACCGAAGCGGGGCAGGCCGCGCTGCAGGTGGCCGAGCAGATCTTCCACCTGGGCGAGCAGTTGCCCGCCGCCGTGCGCGACGCCACCGGTGCCAGCGAGGTGCGGCTGGTGGTGGGCATTTCCGATGGCTTGCCCAAGCTCGCGGTGCGCGACCTGCTGGAGCCCGCGCTGGCGGAGCCGAACCTGCGTCTGCTGTGCCACGAAGACGAGTTCGACGATCTGCTGGCCGACCTCGCCCTGCACCGGCTCGACGTGGTGCTCTCCGACCGGCCGGCTCCCGCCAACCCCAACCTCAAGCTCTACAGCCACGCGCTGGGTTCATCGGCCCTGGGGTGGTACGCGCCCAAGGCCTGGCTGGCCCAGGCGCGCCGGGACTTCCCCCGCAGCCTGGCCACGGTTCCGGTGCTGCTGCCCACGGCCCACGCCTCGGTGCGCCTGCGCATCGACCAGTGGTTCGAGGGGCACGGCGTGCTGCCGCGCGTGGTGGGTGAGTTTGAAGACAGCGCGCTGCTCGCCACGTTCGGTGCGTCGGGCATGGGCGTGTTCCCCGCGTCCGAGGGCATGCGCGAGAAGCTGTTGAAATCGTATGGCTTGCAATGGATCGGTCCGTGCGACGGCGTGCGAGAACACTTCTATGCCATCGGCACCGCCCGCAAGGTGCAACACCCGCTGGTGCAGCGACTGCTCAGCGCACCAGCGGTGTAAGGCGCGCGCGGCTGATCGCCACCAGCACACTGCCGAGCAGCAGAAAGACGATCAGCAGGCCTGCCGAGTTCAGCAGCGTCTGTGGGTAGCCGAGCGCGGTCACGTCGATGAACGGGTAGGGGTAGCTCTGCAACCACATGCCGCGCAGCAGCGCATAGGCGAGGTAGGCCAGTGGCCAGAGGGCCCACGCCAGTGGCGCGCGCCAGGCCATGCGCGTGGGCGGCACCGCCAGCCACCAGTGCACCAGGCACAGCAGGGGCGTGGCGTAGTGCAGTGTCACGTCGGCCAGCCACTGCAGGCCTTGTGGGTTCCACACGTGGCGCAGCAGCAGGTGGTAGGCCAGTCCCACGATCAGGATGCTCACCGTGACGGCCGAGGCCACGCCGGGCCGCTGGAACCATCGCCCGGCCGCGCTGTGCGGGCGCAGCAGCGGCCAGCTCAGGCTGACGGCCGCCAGCAGGTTGGTCAGCACCGTGAAATAACCGAGGTAGGCCACCACGCCGTCACCAGCCGACTTGCCGTTGGCCATGGCCAGTTGCAGCGAGAGCACCAGCTGCAGCAGCACGCCGAACCAGGCCACCAGGGCCACGAAGCTTGTCAGGCGCTGGTTGTTCATGGCTGAGCGCCCGGGCTTCAGGGCACCGGGCGGTCGACCGGCGGCTCGCCGGGCGCCGGTGGCGTTTCCACCACGGGTGGCCGGTGCGGCGCGATCAGGGGTCGAGTGGTGGTCTGGATGTGCCAGACCGCCACGAACATGGCCGCGATGGTCGGGCCGATCACGAAGCCGTTGATGCCCATCACCGCGATGCCGCCCAGCGTGGTGATCAGCACCAGGTAGTCGGGCATGCCGGTGTCCTTGCCCACCAGCAGCGGGCGCAGCACGTTGTCGGCCAGTCCGATCACGAGCACGCCGTAGACCACCAGGGCCGTGCCCTGCCAGACCTGGTCCATGGCAAACAGGTACAGCGCCACGGGCAGCCACACCAGCCCGGCGCCCACGGCGGGCAGCAGCGAGAGCGCAGCCATCAAAACGGACCACAGCAACGCGCCGTTGACCCCCAGCGCCCAGAACGCCAGGCCGCCCAACATGCCTTGAACCAGGGCCACCACCAGATTGCCCTTGACGGTGGCACGCAGCACGGTACCAAAACGATCCAGCAGCTCCTGTTTGTGGTCGGGTGGCAACGGGATGGCCAGGCGCACGCTGCGCACGATGCTGGCGCCATCGCGGATGAGGAAGAACGCAAGGTAAAGCGTGATGAACACGCTGACCACCAGAGTGAAGAGGTCCTGGCCGAAGTTGAAGGTGTGCGTGGCGATCAGCTCGCTGCCTTGGGTGAGCAACGCATTGAACTTGCGCTGCACCCGGTCGAAGTTGCCGAGACCGAACCGCCCGAGCAGCGAGATCAAGCCATCGGGCAGGGCGTTGAACAGTCCGCGCAGCATCACCGCCGGATTGACTTCGCCCGACTGGATGCGGGTGTACATCTGCGCCGCCTCGCGCGCCAGCGAGATCACCACCAGCACCGCCGGCAGCACGACCACCACCAGCGCGGCGCCCATGGTGGCCAGTGCTGCGCGTGTGTGCCGATGGTTCATGCGCGGCAGCAGCCACCGGTACAGCGGCGTGAACATCAGCGCAACGATCGAGCCCCACAGGATGGTGCCGAAAAAGGGCAACAGGATCCAGAAGAACGCCACTGTCACGGCGGCCAGCATCAGGCGCAGCGTGAGCGGCGCCGAGACCGCTGGCACGGGCAGCGGTGAGAGAACCTGCGGCTCGCTGGAGGCGGATTCCAGTGGGTTGGGGGTGGCGGGTGTTGTCATGTTCACGGCCAGGAGTGTGGGGGCGCGCCGAGTATGGCGCTGTTCGCCAGCGCACTGGCAGGTTGTGTTGAAGCCACACCCTTGCATTCTGCCGAATCGTGCTTAAATGCCATCCATATGGATTCCACATGGATGGCAAAATGATCGCAAACCGAACGTTGGAAGTCCGCCCCCGGGTGGGCGACTCCGAAAAGATGACCGTCAATCTCGGCGTGGTCGACCTCGGCCAGGTCGACCTGCTGGTGCAGGAAGGCTTTTATTCGAACCGCTCGGATCTGGTGCGCACGGCGGTGCGCAACCTCCTTGCCACCCACGCCGACACGCTCAAGCAAACCGTGGCACGCAAAACACTGACGCTGGGTCTGCAGCACCTTACCCGCGCCGATCTGGAGCGCACCGTGGCCGCCGGTGAGACCTTGCGCATCCAGGTGGTTGGTTTGGCCCGCATCGACGACGACGTCACCCCCGAACTTGCCCTCGCCGCCATCGAAACGGTGTCGGTGCTGGGCGCCTTCCACGCCAGCCCCGCCGTGCGCCGTGCGCTGGCGCCACGCACCGTTTGATCTTCTTTTCCTTTCACGAAACACCCCCATTGAAAACCCCCATTTCGCCGACCCTGGCCATGAACATCAACGACACCATCGGCAAGGCGCTTGCGCAGGCCGGACTCGACACCCATGCCGGGCCGCTCAAAGGCGTGACGGAAACCATCCGCAGGGCGCTCGCCTCGGCCGGGCTGGGGGGTGGTCCTGTGGCCGTGCCAGCCGATGCCGATGTGATCGAGGTGACGGCGCGCGACGTCTCCGCCAAGCCCACGGCCCCAGGCGTCGGCCAGTTCACGGCCCGCACGCTCAAGCACCCCGCTGGTGTTCGTGACTACAAGCTTTACCGCCCCGTCGCGCGAGCGGACACACCGAGTGGCCCACGGCCCCTGGTCGTGATGCTGCACGGCTGCACCCAGTCGGCCGACGACTTTGCCGCCGGCACACAGATGAACCGCCTGGCCGACGAGCACGGTTTTCTGGTGCTCTACCCCGAGCAGTCGGCCAGCGCCAACGCGTCACGCTGCTGGAACTGGTTTCGCCCGCAAGACCAGGTGCGCGAGGGTGGTGAGCCTGCCCTCATCGCCGCCATGGTGCGCGAGGTCATGAGCGATCACGCCGCGGACCAGCCGGTGGATCCACAACGCGTGTTCGTGGCCGGGCTCTCGGCCGGTGCGGCGATGGCGGTGATCCTGGGCGAGACCTGGCCTGATCTGTTTGCTGCCGTGGGCGCGCACTCGGGGCTGCCATTTGCAGCCGCGCACGACATTCCCTCGGCCCTGGCCGCCATGAAGGGCCGCGGCGTGATGGGGCGGGCCCACTTGCCCGGCACCGCTGATGACCCCCGGCGCAGCGCCACGCACGCCGTGCCCACCATCGTGTTCCATGGCGACCGGGACCACACCGTGCAGCACAGCAACGGCGAGCACATCACCCAGCAGGCGCGCCAGGCAGACCAGCCTCTGAACGCTCGCAGCGAAACCGGCACCGCCGCAGGCGGGCGCCGCTACACGCGCGAAGTGCATGCCGATGCCGCCGGCCGGGTCCGGGTGGAGCACTGGACCGTGCACGGCGCCGGGCACGCGTGGTCGGGCGGTGACGCCGCAGGCTCCTACACCGACAACGCCGGGCCCGACGCATCGGTCGAAATGTTGCGCTTCTTCATGGCGCAGCCGCCGCGTGGCTGAGGCGGATTCAGTGCAGCCGCCCCGGCGCCGGTTGCTGGCCACGTTGAGTGCGCGCTTTGACGGCGCGGCCCTGTGCGTGGTGCTGCCCGGCCAGGCCGCGCGCGCAACGACGGCCGCCCAAACCGCGCAGTGGGCGCCGTTGCAAGCTTGGTGTTTTCAGGGTGCCGGTGATGGCAGCAGCCCGCTGCTGCAGCCCACGCGGGCGCCGCGGGTGGAGCAACGCTTCTCGCTGGCGGTGTGGCCGGCTGCGGCCGACAGCGCGCGCCGCGATGTGATCGAAGTCTTCAGCCGCCACCTGGACGGCAGCCACCAGTTGCTCGCCGCCGGGGGTGCCTGGGCGGGTTTGCTGCTGCGCCTGCGTGTGAAGGCGTGCGATGTGGCGTGGTGGCGCCGCCGCCGACCCACCGACCCCTGGGACTGCGGCTACGCGCTGAACGAGCCCGCCGCGCGCGCGGCGCTCGCGCGGTTCGAGCCGCGCCGGGCCACGCTCGTGGTGGCGGTGGACTGGCCCGAGGACGCGTTGATGGATGCCATCACCGGGATGGCGAGGTCATCGCCCCGGTTTGTGCACCCGGTGCGCTGGCTGGTGGTGCAGCCGGACCCGAGCGACGTCACCGGGCGGCTGCGCTCGGCCGGGCTGCAGGTGAAATCGTGCGATAACCCCACCTCAACTCACGACATGAACAGATGACCGATTGGAAGACCCAGCAAATGATCAAGGCTTCGGGCTGGCCGCTGGCGCCCGAGCTGCTTGCGCCCGGAGCCGACTTCAGCGCCCCGGCCGAGGGCGGCCTGGTGCCGTGGCACTGGGCCTGCAGCGAAGGCAAGGCCGGGCTGGTGCGCTACATGATCGAGCACGGCGCGAATGTGCAGGACCGAACCCCGACCGGCCAG
This sequence comes from Hydrogenophaga sp., assembly GCF_018780385.1. Classification (GTDB taxonomy): domain Bacteria; phylum Pseudomonadota; class Gammaproteobacteria; order Burkholderiales; family Burkholderiaceae_C; genus Hydrogenophaga. Next base: position 9,304 of record NZ_JADMJO010000125.1, read on the forward strand.
GGCATGTTGCACATGGCGGCCCGCTCGAAGAGTTTTCAGGTGGTGATGATGCTCATCGACGCACTCAAGGCCACCGGTGCGCCCGCGCCCGATGAAGGTCTGCGCTCGTTCCTGACCAAAACCTTCAGCAAGGGCCACCCCGACTCGAAGAACCGCCTGCAGCAGGCGCTCAAGGACTGGGACCGGCTGCAGCGTCAAGCGGTGCCGTTCAAGGCGCCTTGAAACGTTGACACGGAAAAAAGGCCCTGACACGTGAGTGCCAGGGCCTGGTCCCCGTTTCAGCAGCGGGGGATGACCCCGCAGCGGTATCAGGCGCTTTGCTGGATGCCGGCCAGCAGCCAGCCGCCGCTGCCCTGGCGCGGCTTGGTCAGGTGCCAGATTTCGTCGAAGCTTTCGGTCAACTCGGCACCGTTCTCGCGCGTCTCACCGGTGAAGCGCACGCTGACCACGTAGCGGCTGTCGCCTTCTTCCACCTCGAGCACATTGGCGTCGACGCGCACCACGTCGGTGTGCTGGCTGGCCGCTCCACGCTCGCTCAGATCCATCTGCAGCTCGGCAAACATCTCAGGCGTCGTGAAGGCGCGGATGTCGTCGAGGTTGCCGGCGTCGTTGGCGGCTTGAAGGCGGATGAAGTTCACCTTGGCGTTGCGCTCGAAGCCCTGCACGTCGAAGTCAGCCGGGATGCTGCTGGCAACGCCGCCACCCAATGAGCTGCCGATCATCGAACCGCCGCCCGCATTCACAGGCGTGCGCAAGGCATGGACATCGGGCGTGCTCTGGCGGTTGGCGCCAGCACTGGCGTAGGCCAGACCGCCCGAACCACCCTGCTGGGCCATGGCGCGTTTTCGCATGATGAAGCCGAACACTGCAATGGCGGCTGCCACCAGCAGGCCGATCATCAACATGTTGGCCATGCCTTCACCAAAACCCAGGTGCGAGGCCAGCGCCATGAGGCCCAGACCGGCGGCGAGACCGGCGATCGGACCCATCCAGCTGCGGCCAGTGCTGGCTGCAGCGGCGCCTGCCGCGGGTGCGGCAGCCGCTGCCGGGGGCGCCTTGGCCGGCGCAGCCGACTGGCGTTGCATGCCGAACGACTTGCCGCCGCCCATGCGTTTCGCTTCGGCATCGAAATGAGCCGCGCCCAGACCCAGGGTCATGACCACGGCAAGAAGGGAAAGCCACTTTTTCATCAGAGTCTCCGTCAAGAAAAGTTGAACACCCCGCAGGGTACAGGCTGTGACGATTCTGAAAAAGCAGAAATAAGAAGACATTCAGTTCGAAAAAAAGAGATGGTCAGGAGTGATCGGGTTGCGAAAACGGGTCACGATGACGCCGCAGCAGCGACATGCGTGGTCTTCACGCGGCCAGTGCGCGCGCCAGCATGAGCGCGCCCAGCCCGAGGAACACGCTGTAGAGCGCGCGCTGGAACACCGGGGCCGGGAGGCGTTGGCGCCCATGCGCCCCGATCCACAACCCGAGGCAGGCCGCCGCCAACGCGATGGCGTGACCGATGGCTGGCACCGGAACACTGGTGCTCGCCATGTGTCCCAGGCGCACCGCCAGCGCCAGCGTGGCCACCAGAAAGCTCAGACCCAAAGCCTGGATGAAGGCGTCCTTCTCCAGCCGCAGCGATTGCAGGTAGGGCACCAGCGGCATCACGAAAACGCCGGTGGCCGCGGTCAACGCGCCCGACAACAGCCCGGCCAGCCCGCCAGCCACCAGCGTGTGGCGCGCCAGGTCGGGCAGCGCGGGCCGTGCCAAACCCCAGCCGCCGTAGACCATGAGCACCGCGCCCAAGGTGATGCGCGTGTCGTTGCTCGCCGCACCGAGGTCAGGCAACGGGCTCCCCACCGTGGCACCGGCCACGCCCAGCCAGAGCGGCCACAGGCGCCGAACCAGTGTGCGGGTGTGGGGTCCGATGCATTGAACGATGTTCGTCAACAGCGAAGGAAGCAGCACCAGCGTGGCGGCGGCCGCCGGTGGCATGGCCATGCCGAGCAGTGCGATCGCGAACGTCGGCAGGCCCATGCCCGAGACCCCCTTGACGGCGCCTGCCACGACGAAAACGGTGCCGATCAGCCAGAAGAGGTGGTTGTCCATGGGCGAATCGTGCAGGGCGTCGTCGGTCACGTCCATCGCACATCGCCGGAGGTATCCTTCGCCCTTTCAGGAGGATCGAGCGTCATGACAGTCCCACACACCACACCCACCTACCGCATCGATCCGTTTGACCTGCGCCTGTTTGCCGCCATCGTGGAGCAAGGCTCGATCACCGCTGGCGCACGCCACATTCACCTCTCGCTCGCCGCTGCCAGCAAGAGGCTGCAGCAGCTCGAACACGCCATCGGCGCCCAACTGCTGTTGCGCTCCAAGCGCGGCGTGAGCACCACCGACGCCGGCCGCACGCTGCTGCTGCACGCCGGGCGCATGCAGCGTGACATGGAGGCCTTGCAAGCCGACATGGCGGCCCATGCGCATGGCGTGCGCAGCACGGTGAGGGTGTTGTGCAACACCGCCGCCATGACCGAGCACCTGCCGCAACTGCTCGGCCGCTTCCTCGTCGCGCACCCGGACATCGACGTCGAACTGCGCGAGCTTGGCAGCCAGGACGTGCTGGTCTCCATGCGCCGGGAGCAGGCCGACATCGGCATCGTCGCCGACCATGTGAACACCGAGGGCCTGAACACGCGCTTCTTTCGCGAAGACCGGCTGGTGGCGGTGCTGCCCAGGCAGGGCGCGCGCGCGCCGCGCCGCGCGTTGCCGTTCGTGGATCTGCTCCAGCGGCCTTTCGTCGGGCTGCCGAGCGACAGCGGGATCAGCCGCCTGTTGCACGACAAGGCCTTGCAACACGGGCGAGGTCTGCACCACCGCGTGCGCGTGCGCGGGCTCGACGCGGTGATGCAGCTGGTGGGCGAGGGCGTGGGCGTTGCGGTGGTGCCCGAGGCCACGGCGGTGCGGTTGGCCAAGGAGCGTGTGGTGGTGCGCCCGCTCAGCGACGCCTGGGCCACGCGGCAGTTGCTGCTCTGCACGGCGGGCGAGGTGCCACCGGGCGCGGGCGCTGCGGCCTTGCATGCGTTTCTGGCGCAGGAGACCATGGTGCGCGACGCATAGCCCGGGTCATCAGCCGGCCTGCCTGTGGCGCGTGAACCCACACGGAAACAGCCCTAGGCTTTGAAACCGTCCGCCAGCGCCACCCGCAGCCAGGCCACGAACGCCGAGACCGCGCGCGGAACGTGGCTTGCGTACGGTCGGATGGCGTAGATCTGCGGGCTGAACGTGCCCACGGACTCCCAGCCCTCCAGCACCGTGACCAGCTTGCCCGATTGCAGCGCCGCCTGAGCGCTGAAGTCGGGCACGAGGGCGATGCCCAGGCCGGCGATGGCGGCGTCGCGCAGGGCTTCGCTGTTGTTGGCGCAGAACGGGCCGGACACCGGGACCGTGAGGCGCTGGCGCTGCGCTTTCCTGCGGCTGTCGGGTGACGTGAAATGCCAGGCCGAGGTGTCTTGTGCACGCGGGTAATGCAGGCAGTCGTGCTCGGCCAGGTCTTGTGGGGACTGCGGTGTGCCGCGCCGGCGCAGATAGTCCCGGCTGGCCACCAGCAGCGAGCGGGTGCTGCACAAGGGCCAGGCCACGTGCGTGTCGGGGGGGGAAGCGGTGTGCCGGATCGCCAGATCGAAGCCCTCGGTGGCCAGCGAGCTCAACCGGTCCGACATGTCGAGTTCCAGCCGCACCTTGGGGTGCGCCCGCAGGAACTCCGCAATGCGCGGTACCAGTTGCTGGCGCGCAAACGCCACCGGCGCCGTCACGCGGACCAGCCCGGCGGGCTCGTCGGCGAGGTCGCGCACGCTGGAGAAGCTCTGCGCGATGCGCTCGAACGGTTCGCGCATGCCATCCACCAGTTGCTGGCCCGCCTCGGTCAGGCGCACACTGCGCGTGGTGCGCTGAACCAAAGGCACACCAGCGGCACGTTCCAGCTCACTGATGCGCTGGCTCATCGCCGCCTTGCTCACACCCAGCCGCTGCGCCGAAGCGGTGTAGCTGCCCTGCTGTGACAGCACCGTGAGCCAGTGCAGGTGCGCCCAGAGACCTTCGACTTTTTTCTCGTTCATGACCGTATTGTTCACCATACAAAACAATGCGTTCAAGTCCGGCCACTAGGCGAGGGCGTTCCCGCTGCCTAAACTGATCCTCTTCTGGACCACCCACCCGAGACCGCCATGGCCACCCTCCCCACCCCGATCAATCACTTCATCCATGGCGCCGTCACCGCCGGCACGTCGTCGCGCCACCAGGACGTGTTCAACCCCGCCACCGGGGCCGTGACCGGCAAGGTCGCGCTGGCCAGCGCAGCCGACGTGGGCACCGCCGTGGCCGCCGCTCAAGCGGCCTTCCCGGCCTGGGCCGACACACCACCGATCCGCCGCGCCCGCGTGATGTTCAAGTTCCTGGAGCTGGTCAACCTGCACAAGGACAAGCTGGCCCACCTGATCACCGCCGAGCACGGCAAGGTGTTCACCGACGCGCAGGGCGAGGTGGCGCGCGGCATCGACATCATCGAATTCGCCTGCGGCATCCCGCAGTTGCTCAAGGGCGACTTCACCGACCAGGTGTCCACCGGCATGGACAACTGGACGCTGCGCCAACCACTGGGCGTGGTGGCCGGCATCACGCCGTTCAACTTCCCCGTGATGGTGCCCATGTGGATGTTCCCGGTGGCGATTGCCGCGGGCAACACCTTCGTGCTCAAGCCCAGCCCCATCGACCCCTCGGCCTCGCTGTTCATGGGCGAACTCTTCAAGCAGGCCGGCCTGCCCGACGGCGTGTTCAACGTGGTGCAGGGCGACAAGGAAGCGGTGGACGCGCTGCTGGTGCACCCGGATGTGAAGGCCATCAGCTTCGTCGGCTCCACGCCGATCGCGAACTACATCTACGAGACCGGCGCGCACCACGGCAAACGCGTGCA
>NZ_JADMJO010000044.1 GCF_018780385.1 Hydrogenophaga sp.
TGGTGGCCCGACTGCATGCACTGGTGCGCCGCGCCAGTGGCCGCAGCAGCGACCTTGTCGAACACGGCAGCCTGACCTTCAGTGCCTCCAGCGCCGAGGTTCGACTGCATGGCGTGCGCGTCGAGCTTTCTCGACGCGAGCTCGCGTTGTTGCGCGCGCTGCTGCAACACCCGGGCTGCATTCTGAGTCTGGAGCAACTCCAGTCCAGTCTGTACGGCTTTGAGACCGACGTGGAAAGCAACGCCGTGAACGTGCACATCCACCACCTGCGCCGAAAACTCGGCCCTGCGATCGTCGAGACGGTACGCGGTTTGGGCTACCGATTGGGCGAGGCCGGTTCTGCTGTTGAGGAAAAGCGATGACGCTGCGCCTGCGGCTGGTCGCCATCATCGGGTTCTCGCTGACGCTGCTGTGGAGCGTCGTCGCGGTGTGGATGTTCTTGGATGTGCGTGAGCAACTGCGAAGCGCTCTCGACGAGCGGCTGGCGGCCTCGGCGCGCATGGTGGCTGGGTTGGTCGCGCGCCTTCCAGCCGAACGCCTGCAGCTCAACGGGCCGCCCGTGTTGCCGCTCGATGTGATCGCGCGCGACGGTCTGGCGTGCGAGGTCAGCCTGGTTCGCAGCGAGGTTGCGATCCAGCCGATCGCGCGGACCGCCACCAGCCCCGGGTTGGAGGGTGCAGCTTTGGGCTACAGCACCTCCGTCTACGGCGGCAAACCCTGGCGCACTTACGTGCTGCAAGTCGGCGAGGTGCGCATTGCCACCGCCGACCGCATGGATGCACGCGAAGGCCTGCTGCGCGAAATTGCGCTCTCCGCGGCGGCACCGTTTGCCATCGCGATGGCGGTCAGCCTGGTGCTGCTGTGGATCGGTGTCGGGCGGGGCCTCGCGCCGATCGAACAGGTGCGCACCTTGTTGCTGAATCGGAGCGCGGATGCCGACGCACCGCTGCCGGCCATCGACGCGCCACCCGAGCTACAGCCGCTGATCGACACCATCGCACACCTGCTGGTGCGCGTGCAGGACGCGATCGAGCGCGAGCGGCGGTTCACCGACGACGCAGCACACGAACTGCGAACGCCACTGACCGCCATCAAGACGCATCTGCAGGTGCTGCGCCTGGCGTGCGGAGAATCTGGATTGCATGGCGCCGCGGGCGAGGCGCTGGCCAATGCGCAGCAAGGTGTGGCGCGGCTGCATCGCACGCTCGAGCAACTGTTGTTGCTGGCGCGGATCGAAGGAACGGTGAAGCCCGAGCATGCGCTGCGGGTCGATGCGCTGCATGCAGCGCAGCAGGCGATCGACGATGCGTCGGCCGTCGCCCCACAGGTCGGTGCGGCCAGCGTCCGGTGCGTTGAGTTGCAGGCCACGACAAACGCAGCATCGCTGGCAATGCCCGAGGCGTTGCTGGTTTCGGCTTTGCGCAACCTGCTCGACAACGCGTTGCGACATTCGCTCAGACCGGGCTCGGTCGTGCTGCGGATCGAACGGCTGCCAGGCCATGTGGCGTTCCGCGTCCTCGACGAAGGCCCAGGCATGAGCGCTGCCGAAGTTGCACAAGCGGCGCAGCGGTTCTGGCGACGCGGCAGCGGCAATGTGGATGGCGATACCGGCAGCGGCTTGGGCCTTTCCATTGTCGATGCCATCGCGAGGCGCTATGGCGGCGAGTTGCACCTGGAGCCGCGCCGGGTCGCGGGCATGGAAGCCCGGCTGAGCTTTCCGGCTGAAGAGTGAAGCGGACGGCGTTGCCGATGCAGCGACCCAAACGCATTGTCCAGTCATGGGCAGGAACCAATTGACGGCAAGCCATTCCGACAACGTCATGATCGCCATTCCGGCGAATGTGAAATGCTGGTCGACGACCAAAGAGGAGAAACACGATGTACGGATTCAACGCAACACTTGGACTTCCGTTCGATGAAGCCATTGAGCGCGTCCTGGCTGCCCTCAAACTGGAGGGCTTTGGTGTGCTCAGCGATATCGACGTGCAGCGCGCGATGAAGGAGAAGCTAGGCGTCGACATGCCGCCTTATCGCATCCTGGGTGCCTGCAACCCAACGCTGGCACACAAGGCCTTGCAGGCAGAGCCCGATATCGGCTTGCTCCTGCCCTGCAACGTGGTTGTCCGCCAGGAAACTGAAAGCCACGTCACGGTGGCGTTCATCGACCCACTGGTGATGATGGGGATGGTCGACAAGCCTGAGGTGCAGGCTGTTGCAAAGGATGCTGAGCAGCGACTGCGTCGGATTTGCGATGGTCTGATTCATTGAGAGAGATAGACCTTGTCAACCCGGCAAGCCAACTGGGGTTGACACACCAATTCAAGTGGCAGAGGGCTATATCGGCTTAGTCAGAAGTCGATAGGCGCCACGACGACCTTGGCCTGGCGGCGCGAAATGGCGCGGTTGTGCGTAGAGCTCTTCCTGCGCCTTGGTGTCGCGCGCCATGTCAGAGCCGGCGGTGGGCATGAAAGGCCCAATCGATCTCTTTGGCGATGGCCTTGGCCGCAGCAGTCTTGCCAGTGCCTGGAGCACCGTAAAACAGTACGCCGGTGGGCATGGTGCCGCCGTGGCTCTCGGTGTGCACGGGGTCGGCCATTCGGCCAATGAGTCGGACCTGATTTATTCAGATTGACGCAAAGGCCAAGCGATGGGCTGAGCTG
>NZ_JADMJO010000036.1 GCF_018780385.1 Hydrogenophaga sp.
GTGTTCCACGACGACCAGCACGGCACGGCCATCACGGTGGCGGCGGCGATGCTCAACGGCCTGAAGGTCGCGGGCAAGGACATCGCACAGGTCAAGCTGGTCACCTCGGGCGCGGGCGCGGCGGCACTGGCCTGCCTGAACCTGCTGCTCAAGGTCGGCCTGAAGCGCGAGAACGTGTTCGTCACGGATCTGGCCGGCGTGGTCTACGAGGGCCGCGAGGAGCTCATGGACGACGACAAGCGCCAGTACATGCAGAAGACCGACAAGCGCAAGCTCGCCGAGGTGATGGAGGGCGCCGACGTGTTCCTCGGCCTGTCGGCCGGCGGCGTGCTCAAGCCCGCGATGGTGGCGTCGATGGCACCCAGGCCGGTGATCTTCGCGCTGGCCAACCCGAATCCGGAGATCACGCCCGAGGACGCGCACTCGGTGCGCGGCGACGTGATCATGGCCACGGGGCGCACCGACTATCCGAACCAGGTCAACAACGTCCTGTGCTTCCCCTATATCTTCCGCGGCGCGCTCGATTGCGGCGCGACCACGATCACCGACGAGATGGAGATCGCCGCGGTGCACGCGATCGCCGAACTGGCACAGGCCGAGCAGAGCGAAGTGGTTGCCGCCGCTTACGCGGGCGAGAAACTGGCCTTCGGCCCCGAGTACCTGATCCCCAAGCCCTTCGATCCGCGCCTGATGATGAAGATCGCGCCAGCAGTGGCCCAGGCTGCAGCGGACTGTGGTGTGGCCCTGCGGCCCATCACCGACATGCCCGCGTACCGCCAACGTCTGCAGAGCTTCGTGTTCGCCTCGGGCACCATCATGAAGCCCATCTTCGCGGCGGCCAAGACCGCCGAGCGCAAGCGCGTGGCCTATGCCGAAGGCGAAGAGGAGCGCGTGCTGCGCGCCTGCCAGATCGTGGTCGACGAAGGCCTGGCCCGGCCCACGCTGATCGGCCGCCCGGGGGTGATCGCCCAGCGCATCGAGAAGTTCGGCCTGCGCCTTCGCGAAGAGTTGGACTACGACATCGTCAACGTCGAGCAGGATGAGCGCTACCGCGACTTCTGGCAGACCTACCACCGCATGACCGAGCGCAAGGGCGTGACCCAGCAGCTCGCCAAGATCGAGATGCGGCGCCGCCTCACGCTGATCGGCGCCATGCTGCTGCACAAAGGCGAGGTCGACGGCCTGATCTGCGGCACCTGGGGCTCCACCCACCACCACCTGAAATACATCGACCAGGTGATCGGCAAGCGCGCCGGCGGCAGCCCCAGTACCGAGCAGGACGTCCGTATCTACGCGTGCATGAACGGTCTGATGCTGCCGGGTCGCCAGGTGTTCCTGGTCGACACGCACGTCAATTACGACCCCACGGCCGAGGAGCTGAGCGAGATCACCGTCATGGCCGCCGAAGAGATGCTGCGCTTCGGCCTGCAGCCCAAGGCGGCCCTGCTGTCGCATTCCAACTTCGGCTCCAGCGACGAACCCAGCGCCGTCAAGATGCGCCGCACGCTGGAACTGCTGCGAGAGCAGGCGCCCTGGCTGGAGGTGGATGGCGAAATGCACGGAGATGTGGCACTGGACCCAGATTCGCGCGCCACGATGATGCCCAACTCCACCCTCAAGGGGCCGGCCAACCTGCTGGTCCTCCCCAACATCGATGCGGCCAACATCGCCTACAACCTGCTCAAGACAGCCGCCGGCGGCAACATCGCCATCGGCCCGGTGCTGCTGGGCGCCGACAAACCGGTCCACATCCTGACGGCCAGCGCCACAGTGCGCAGAATCGTCAATATGACGGCTCTCACCGTGGCCGATGCCAACGTTTCCCGTTGATGCATAGAGAAAAAGCAAGCGCTAACTCTTTCACACATTTCAGACCGCTGGATTTGCCTTATTTTTCAGCAACCGCTTGCGTTTTCAGCCCACCTCAGGCACACTAGCGAGCTTGGATTACAGGGTTAACCCGCCCGCGACACCCCCGCAGAAGCCGTGTAAACGGATACTTTTGTGGTGTGTTGGTGGCGGGTTGATTGCATCAGGAGCAGGGAATTTCATGGACCTGAAGCGGATCGGGAGTGCCAAGGGTGTGGCAACACTGGCCTTGGTTCTGGTTCTGACGGCATCGCTTGGCACCTTTCTGGTGCAGGCTCGAACACCGCAAGACCAGACGCTTCCCGGCACGAACGCCGCTGCCCTCGCCGAATCCGGCTTGCCCATGCAGGGTAGACAGGTGATGGAGCTGATCCGGCAAGGTGGGCCATTCCAGTACGAGAAGGACGGCACGGTGTTCGGCAACCGGGAAAGGTTGCTACCGAGCCAGCGGCGCGGGTTTTACCGGGAGTACACGGTGCCCACGCCAGGTTTGAGTCATCGGGGCGCCAAGCGGATCGTGTGTGGTGGATTGCGGCCCAGGGTGCCAGACGCTTGTTATTACACCGAAGACCACTACAGCAGCTTCAAGCGGATCGTGCAGTGAGTCTTGGGTGATGTGAACGGTTTTTTAACTTGAACTTTGAAAGAGACGCGGAGATGGACACGCCACTTCGTAACGTACGACCCAATATCGTTCAGTCGATTCGCGCCCATGGCGTGAAAGACCTGCAGGCCGCGG
>NZ_JADMJO010000074.1 GCF_018780385.1 Hydrogenophaga sp.
TGCGCATTCCACGCCATCCGGCCACCCAGTCCACCAACATCCGGCCACCCGTTCCACGCTCATCCGGCCAGGCAGTCGGAGCGCAGCGACGCAGGTTTGCATTGTTAGTCTGAAGTCCCTGTCGTCGTCAATTTCGTTGCGCGTCTGCGCATCGATTCGCCCTTCAGTTCGATCCGATAAGCGTTGTGCACCAGCCGGTCGAGGATCGCGTCGCCCAAGGTCGGATCGCCGATCAGTGCATGCCATTTGTCCACGGGCATCTGGCTGGTGACCAGCGTCGAGCGGTTGCCGTAGCGGTCGTCCAATAGCTCAAGCATGTCGCGCCGTTGCGGTGCGGTAAACGGCGCCAGGCCCCAGTCGTCCAGGATCAGCAAGTCGGTCTTGGCATAGCCCGCCATCAGTTTCGCGAATCGACCGTCTCCGTGGGCCAGGCCCAGTTCCTCCATCAGGCGCGGCAGACGCAAGTAGCGCACGCTGTAGCCGTCACGGCAGGCCTTGTGGGCCAGCGCGCAGGCGAGCCAGGTTTTGCCTACACCGGTCGGGCCGCCGATGATCAGGTTCAAGCCATCGCGCAGCCATTGGCCGCTGCCCAGTTGCAGGATCAGGGACTTGTCCAGGCCGCGTGGGCTGCGGTAATCGATGTCTTCCAGGCAAGCGTTGTGGCGCAGTCGTGCCAGTTTCAGCCGGCTGCTCAGACGCGTGTTTTCACGTTCGGTCAGCTCGCGGTCGATCATCAGGCCGAGGCGTTCGTCGAAGCTCAGATCATTGATATCGGGCGTGGCGTGTTGCTCGCTCAGCGCCTTGATCATGCCGTGCAGGCGCAGGGTTTGCAGCTTGTCGAGTGTCGGATTGGGCAGCATTTTGGTGCTCCTTTTTCAGGTCAGTGGTAGTAGCCAGGGCCGCGCAGGTTGATGTGTTCGTCGGGCAGTAGCGGCAGGTTTTGCTGGGACAGCGGTAGCTTTTCCAGCCCTTGGCGCAGGATCGATTCAAGGCTTTTGTAGCTGCACGCGCCCAGTGCCAGCGCTCGCTGGCAAGCGGCTTCCAGCCGCTCTTCGCCGTGCTGTTTGCTCAGGCGCAGGATGCCCAGGCAGGCGCGGAAGCCGTGCTGCGGATGGATTCGGCGTTCGAGGATGTAGGCGATGACGCCGGCCGTATTCGGGCCGGTCTGCTCTGCCCAGCAGATCAGCCGTTGCGGTGTCCATTCGGCATGTTCGCGGTGACTCTTGGGCATGTGCTCGGTTTGGGTGGTGTGGCGGCCTTTGTGCGGCGAGCGCAGATGGCTGGCCACCCGCTGGTTGGCGTGGAAGCACTCGACGGTCTTAGCGGTTAGCCGCACTTCGAGTTGGTGCTTCACCAACTGGTACGGCACCGAGTAGTAATGGCCCTCGACCTCGACGTGGTAGTCGATGTGCACCCGCACCTTTTTCCATTCGGCGTAGATGTACGGATGTTCTGGTAGCGGTTGCAGTGCGGGTTGGTCGATGGTCTCAAAGGCCGAGCGGCGTGAGCCGGGCAGCTTCTTGAAGGGCTTTTGATTGAGGCGTTCGAGCAGCAGGCTGATTGCCGTGTTGAGTTCGCCCAGCGAGAAGAACTGGCGGTTGCGCAGCGCGGCGAGGATCCAGCGCTCGACGACTTGCACGCCGACTTCGACCTTGGCTTTGTCCTTGGGTTTGCGCGAGCGAGCAGGTAATACGGCGATGCCGTAATGCTCGGCGAGATCGCGGTAACTGGGGTTGATGTCGGGCTCGTAGCGATGCGCCTTGGTGACGCCGCTGCGCAGATTATCGGGCACCAGGATCTGCGATGTGCCACCGAAAAAAGCAAAACAGCGGGCGTGCGAGCCCAGCCAGTCAGGCAGCTTCTGCGACCAGGTGGCCTCGGCAAAGGTGTAGCTGGACGCGCCGAGAACGGCGACGAAGATCTGCGTTTGGCGGATCTCGCCGGTTCGCCGATCAATGACCGGTACGGTCTGGCCGGCGTAATCGACGAACAGCTTTTCGCCGGCACGGTGCTCCTGGCGCATGACCACGTCGACCTTGGCGGCCCAGAGGCGGTAGTGCTCGCAGAACCAGCTGTATTGGAAGCCTTGCGGGTGGGCGAGTCGGTATTCCTGCCAAAGCAGGGCCAGAGTTACGCCGGGGCGGCGTAACTCCCCGTGTACATGAGCCCAGTCTGGCACCGGCCTTTGATCGCTGGGAACGGTGGGCGGCGGCGGAAAAAGATGCCGTTGTAACTCGGCGTCAGTCAGCGCAGAGGGCCAGGTCAGGCCGCTGGCAGCAAAGCGATTGAGGTACTCACCGACGCTGGCTCGGCCTACTTGCAAGCTGCCAGCGACCTGGCGGGCAGATAGGCCGACCTCGAATTTGAGACGTAGCACTTCTCGAATTTTACGCATGGATAACCGCTCCACGACGACCTCTCTGCTTCGATAAAAGAGGTCGATGGTAGTGAATTAATCCTGCGTTGCTGCCTGCCTTAAGGGTGGCCGGATGAGCGTGGAATGGGTGGCCGGATCATCGTGGAATCAGTGGCCGGATGTTTATGGAATAGGTGGCCGGATGGCCGTGGAATCCGCA
>NZ_JADMJO010000138.1 GCF_018780385.1 Hydrogenophaga sp.
GGACTAAACCGCTCGCGCGGTAGTCTCCGAGCTGAGATGGTTGGTTGACGTCGATGGCGCACGTGCCGATGTTGTGAGCCGAGGCAATTGGCCTCGTTCACGACAGGAGCACCATCATGAATGCACTCCATGCGACGGTTTCGCCGTTGCGCCAGCGCATGCTCGAAGACATGCGGATGCGCAGGCTCGCACCCAAGACGCAGACCGCCTACATCCGAGCCGTGCGCCGGCTTGCCGCTTACCTTCACCGGCCTCCGGATACCGCCTCCGTGGAGGATCTGCGCAACTTCCAGCTCTACCTGGTTGACCAGGGCACCTCGCCCATCACCCTCAATGCCACCATCACCGGGCTGAAGTTTTTCTGCGAGATCACCTTGGATCGCGCAGAGTTGACGGCCAAGATGCAGCCTGTTCATGTGCCCCGCACCTTGCCGGTGGTGCTCAGCCGTGAGGAAGTGGCTCGCCTGATTGCCGCAACTGGAAACCTCAAGCACCAGACTGCACTGTCCCTGGCCTACGGTACGGGCTTGCGTGCCAGCGAGGTAGTTTCCTTGAAGGTTGGCGACATCGACAGCCAACGCATGACGCTGCGCGTGGAACAAGGCAAAGGCAGCAAGGACCGCTACGCCATGCTCTCGCCAATATTGCTGGAGCGCCTTCGGGTCTGGTGGCGTGTCGCCCGAGCGCAAGGGAAGATGCTCGATGGTGGCTGGCTGTTCCCAGGCTTGAACCCGGTCGAGCCTCTGACCACTCGGCAGCTCAACCGCGCCATTCACATGGCGGCTGACGCCGCGAACATCGACAAGCGCGTGTCCATGCACACGCTGCGCCACAGCTTTGCGACACACCTGCTGGAGCAGAAGGTGGATATCCGGGTGATCCAGGTTCTGCTGGGGCACAAGAAGCTGGAGACGACAGCGATGTACGCGCAGGTGGCCACCGACGTCCTGCGCGAGGTGGTCAGCCCGCTGGAGCAGCTCAGCACCGCGTAGGCCCACCATGGGCACCGCTGCCCTGGAGGTGGCGGACATCTTCCGCACCCACGGGCCGGCCTGGCGGCAAGCCCAGCGCTCCCACCTGAGCCTGGGTCAGCTCAAGGTCATGACAGCCATTGAACAGTGCCGCAGCGCGGCACTGGGAGGACATGTGCTGCGCTGTGAAGACTGCCAGCGCCTGCAGGTCGCCTACAACTCGTGCCGCAACCGGCACTGCCCCAAGTGCCAGGCCAGTGCTGCACAGCGCTGGCTGGATGCGCGCCAGGCCGACTTGCTACCCGTGGACTACTTCCATGTGGTCTTCACGCTGCCCGCACCCATCAGCGAGATCGCGTACTGGAACAAGGCCGTCGTCTACGGCCTGCTGTTTGAGGTGGCGGCACAGACGCTGCGCACCATCGCCGCTGATCCCCGGCACCTGGGCGCGCAGATCGGCGCCACCCTGGTGCTACACACCTGGGGTTCGGCGCTCACGCACCACCCGCACGTCCACGGCATCGTGCCCGGCGGCGGGCTCTCGCTCGACGGCCAGCGTTGGATGGCTTGCCGACCGGGCTTCTTCCTGCCGGTGCGTGTGCTCTCGCGCCTGTTCAGGCGGCTCTTCCTGGAAGCACTGGAACAGGAGCACCGCGCAGGCACGTTGCAGTTCTTCTCGCAACACACCGCGCTGGCAGATCCGAAAGCCTTTGCTCGATGGCTCGCGCCGCTGCGACGGTGTGAATGGGTGGTCTATGCCAAGAAGCCGTTTGCGGGGCCACAGGCTGTGCTGGCCTACCTCTCGCGCTACACGCACCGGGTGGCGATCTCCAACTCTCGGCTGGTGGCGCACGACGAACGCGGGGTGACGTTCCGCTGGAAGGACTACCGTGAAAAGGACCGAGCCCAGGGCAAGACACGCCACAAGGCAATGACGCTCTCACCCGAGGAGTTCATGCGCCGCTTCCTGCTGCACGTGCTGCCCAGCGGGTTCCACCGCATCCGGTACTACGGGCTGCTGGCCAACAATCATCGGCGGGAGTGCATCGCACAGGCGCGAGAGCTGCTTGTGGCAGAGGTGCCAGGCGGGCAGATCGAGAGTAACCGCTGTGCCGGCGCTGAACCGGGCCGACCGACCTTCGTGTGCGTTCACTGCGGTGCCGCGATGCTTATCGTTGAGACGTTCGCACGCGGGCAATCGATTCGCACGCCGAACCAGCGAGGACCACCATGACCGTGTTGGCATGCGTGACCTTCTTGATGTCTGGTGCGGGCTTACCGCAGCTCGTCGGGGACAGTTGCGCCCGATCTAGAAATCGACGGTGCCGCCCCTGCGAGAACTGCTGCAACTGTTCATCTGAAACCGTGCAGCACACCGCGTTGAAGCCTTCGAGCCTGGATCAGGCGGTGCAACTTTCACCGACCAGAACACTGCACTCCGTCAAATCCCCATAGCTGCCAATTGGTACACCCAGATTGGTGCTCCCCGCGGTTTCCTCCCTAGAGGCTTGTAGGACGCCCACCCTTCGTGGTCAGCGTGTGTCATCGGCACGCCTGCGCGGGAGGGCGTCCTACAACCCTTAACT
>NZ_JADMJO010000091.1 GCF_018780385.1 Hydrogenophaga sp.
TGGTGGCCCGACTGCATGCACTGGTGCGCCGCGCCAGTGGCCGCAGCAGCGACCTCGTCAAACACGGCAGCCTGACCTTCAGCGCCTCCAGCGCTGAGGTTCGACTGCATGGCCTGCGCGTCGAGCTTTCGCGACGCGAGCTCGCGTTGTTGCGCACGCTGTTGCAAAACCCTGGCCGCATTCTGAGCCTGGAGCAACTCCAGGCCAGTCTGTACGGCTTTGAGACCGACGTGGAAAGCAACGCTGTGAACGTGCACATTCACCACCTGCGCCGCAAGCTCGGCCCTGCGATCGTCGAGACGGTGCGCGGTTTGGGCTACCGATTGGGTGAGGCCGGCTCTGCCGTCGAGGAAAAGCGATGACGCTGCGCCTGCGCCTGGTCGCCATCATCGGGTTGTCGCTGACCCTGCTATGGAGCGTCGTCGCGGTGTGGATGTTCATGGATGTGCGCGAGCAGCTGCGAAGCGCTCTGGACGAGCGGCTGGCCGCATCGGCGCGCATGGTGGCGGGCTTGGTCGCACGCCTTCCGGCTGACCGCCTGCAGATCAACGGGCCGCCCGTGTTGCCGCTCGATGTGATCGCCCGCGACGGTCTGGCGTGCGAGGTCAGCCTGGTTCGCGGCGAGGTTGCGATCCAGCCGATCGCGCGGACCTCCACCAGCCCCGGGCTGGAGGGTGCAGCGTTGGGCTACAGCACCTCCGTCTACGGCGGTAAACCCTGGCGCACCTACGTGCTGCAAGTCGGCGAGGTGCGCATTGCCACCGCCGACCGCATGGATGCACGCGAAGGCCTGCTGCGCGAAATTGCGCTCTCCGCGGCGGCACCGTTTGCCATCGCGATGGCGGTCAGCCTGGTGCTGCTGTGGATCGGTGTCGGGCGGGGCCTCGCGCCGATCGAACAGGTGCGCACCTTGTTGCTGAATCGGAGCGCGGATGCCGACGCACCGCTGCCGGCCATCGACGCGCCACCCGAGCTACAGCCGCTGATCGACACCATCGCACACCTGCTGGTGCGCGTGCAGGACGCGATCGAGCGCGAGCGGCGGTTCACCGACGACGCAGCACACGAACTGCGAACGCCACTGACCGCCATCAAGACGCATCTGCAGGTGCTGCGCCTGGCGTGCGGAGAATCTGGATTGCATGGCGCCGCGGGCGAGGCGCTGGCCAATGCGCAGCAAGGTGTGGCGCGGCTGCATCGCACGCTCGAGCAACTGTTGTTGCTGGCGCGGATCGAAGGAACGGTGAAGCCCGAGCATGCGCTGCGGGTCGATGCGCTGCATGCAGCGCAGCAGGCGATCGACGATGCGTCGGCCGTCGCCCCACAGGTCGGTGCGGCCAGCGTCCGGTGCGTTGAGTTGCAGGCCACGACAAACGCAGCATCGCTGGCAATGCCCGAGGCGTTGCTGGTTTCGGCTTTGCGCAACCTGCTCGACAACGCGTTGCGACATTCGCTCAGACCGGGCTCGGTCGTGCTGCGGATCGAACGGCTGCCAGGCCATGTGGCGTTCCGCGTCCTCGACGAAGGCCCAGGCATGAGCGCTGCCGAAGTTGCACAAGCGGCGCAGCGGTTCTGGCGACGCGGCAGCGGCAATGTGGAGGGCGATACCGGCAGCGGCCTGGGCCTGTCCATCGTCGATGCCATCGCAAGGCGCTATGGCGGCGAGTTTCACCTGGAGCCGCGCCGGGTCGCAGGCATGGAAGCCCGGCTGTGCTTTCCAGCTGAAGAGTGAACAAGATGGCAGTCATGCTACATCGGCCTCACGCATGCATCGCCATGTCATGCGCAAGAGCCAACCGACGGTCGGATGCGTCTACACCGACCTGCTGATCCATTTCGACCTTTGGAGGTCACAAAGTGCGCACCTTGAAATTGATCATCATCCCCGCGTCTTCATGTTCAAGGTTGTGGCAATGAAAGAGGTAAGTCTGGTCACCTGGGAAATCGTGCGAAAAGTCGATTGCGATGCGCACCGTCTCACCCGGCCACACGAGGACGGTGTCTTTCCAGCCCAGGTCACTGACAGTTCTGCCCTTGCCAAAACGCGCAATGTCCGACAACTGGGGCGGGCTGTTCAAGCGTTCGAGTACCTGGAACGAAAACCCGTGGAGATGCATCGGGTGCGGCATGCCCAATGCCGGGTTGCTGATGCGCCATATCTCCACCGCACCCTGCTTCACATCGAAGGCGATCTCGTCCATGCGGAAGGTGCGTCCGTTGATGAGGAAGCGCATGGCTTGCATCGACAGTTCGATCTGTCGCTCGGCAGCGCCTTCGCTGCGCAGCGGCTGGATCCTGGACAGCGTTGCTGGCAGTGGGGCTGTGATGCGCTCCCCGGACACCACCGAAAGCTTGAGCACGTTGAAAGTCTCACCCAGCGCCAACCGTGACGAACCCATGCCGGCCATCATCTGGCCCATGCCCGGGCCGCCCATGTTGCCCGCAGCCCCTTCGTTCTCCATCGGGTCGAAAGACAAGCTCTTCAGAAACACAGTGTCCCCGGGTTGTGCCTGGGCGGCATCGAACAGCACATCGAGGCGTTCACCAGGTGCCAGA
>NZ_JADMJO010000127.1 GCF_018780385.1 Hydrogenophaga sp.
CTTGAATCGGTGGACATGGCACCGTTCCGTAACTGCAGAACACGCAGCAGTCACCCGTCTTCGGCCGAAGGATCGCGTGGCAGTCTTCGCACTCATACAACCATTGGCAAGCATCGGTGGGCATGACTTCAGCCCTTGCGTGTCCACACTCAGGACAGGTCAACACCGACGTCAGGAGCACTTCGGTCAAGGCTTGACTCCCGTGACGGTTGACGGGAAGCCAGCGTCCTTGGTCGCCCGGGTCAGAGCGTCCAATGAAACCTGGGTGTCGTCATAAACCACCGAGGTCTCCCGCCTGCCCAGATTGGACTTCACGTCGACCACTCCACCCAGTTTCGTCAACGCCTTCTTGACCGTGATCGGGCAAGTGGCGCAGGACATACCGGGGACGGATAGAGTGACGGTTTTCTGCGCTGCCCATGCAAGCGGACTCAGCACAATTCCCACAGCGATCAAGATGTGTTTCACAGCCAGGCCTTCATCAATAGAACCAGTGAGCTATCAGCGGAAATGTCATTGCGGTGGCGAGCAGCAGCACCACGACACCGAACAGCAGTTTGTAGATGCGGTTGATGCGGGGAATCGCACACACTTGACCTGGTTCGCAGGCAGCCGCTGGCCTCCAGATGCTTCTTGCCGCAAAGAACAGCGCCGCCAGCGATACACCCATGAACAGCGGTTGATAGGGCTCCAAGGCCGTGAGATGGCTGATCCAGGCGCCTGAGATGCCCACCAGGATCAACACCAGTGGGCCCAGGCAGCAGGCCGATGCAAAGAGGGCTGCAAGACCACCAGCCAGGAGGGCTTTGCCCCCCTGTTCGGTAGCGGGACTGGAGTTGGGTGTGCTCGGGGTGGTGGAGTGCGCTGGCATGAGATAACCTTAAAGCCGTACCCAAGTACGGAGTCAAGTGACATGAGCGATATCCACACACCTTCCGCCTCCAACATGACGATTGGCGGATTGGCCAAGGCAGCCGAAGTCAATGTGGAGACCATCCGCTTTTATCAGCGAAAGGGATTGATGCCTGAGCCGCTCCGCCCATCCAGCGGGATTCGCCGCTACGCAGAAGCTGACCGTTCTCGCCTTCATTTCATCAAGTCGGCGCAGCGCCTCGGATTCAGCCTGGACGAGATAGCCGAGCTGCTGCAACTCGACGATGGCGCCAGCTGTGTCCAAGCCCGAACCAAAGCACAGACCAAGCTCGCGGATGTGAAGAGCAGGCTTGAGGACCTGCACCGGATTGAAAGAGTGCTTGAGGGATTGATTCGACTCTGCGGAGCATCCAGGGGCAAGGTGCGATGCCCGCTGATTGCAGCCTTGAAGACCGACGCTTCGTTGAGTGCCTGAGCCAGCGCTTATGCGTATGTCAGCAGCACCGCCGCTTTGCCCTTGCCACACAGATCACTTCTGCTTGGCGAGCCACTTGTCGAACTGAGCGATCTCTTTCTTTTGCGCCACGATGATCTGTTTTGCCATGGCCTTCATCTCGGGTGACTTACCGGTCTTGAGCTGCATCTCGGCCATGTTCAAAGCTTGCTGGTGATGAATTTTCATCATCATCGCGAAGTCCTTGTCGGTGTTGCCCGACATGGGCATCTTTTGCATTTGCTCCATGCCCATCATCATGGAACCTTTCATGTCGTGTGCACCTGTGGCGCCTTTGTGCATATCGGACATGGGCATCGTCGCTGAGCCTGTGGCTGGCGTGGACTGAGCATGCGCCGACATCGACATGAGCACAGTCAGCGAAACGGCGCACAGAGCCTTGACAGGGACAGTGGTGAAGCGTTTTGTGGTGGATTGATGATTCATGTGACTTCCTAGAAGCTACCTGAAGGCGGGTTCACCATCATCGACAACGATGCTTGGATTGACTGTGCGCCAACGTACGCCTGCCCATGGGTTGCGAGGCTGTGTCGGATCGGTTTCACACAGCAGGGAGGACGTCACCCATACAAAAAAGGGATCGGTCATCACAACCGATCCCTTCACCACAACCGACCCATTGGGTCGGATTGGTTAAATCACTTCATCGCTTTGATGTCGGTGACGACCATCTTGCCGGCGTCCTGAATGACGATGAACTGAATCTTCTCGCCCACCTGGACCTTGTCCAGCATGGCCTTGTCCTTGACGTTGAACACCATGGACATCGGAGGCATGTCCATGTGCTTGATCTCGCCATGCTTGATCGTGACCTTGCCGTTTTCCTTGTCGATCTTGCGAATTTCGCCGTCGGTCATGCCGGGTGTCGCCGCCATGCCCATCTTGCCCTGATCCATTCCCATCTTTCCTTGGTCCATTCCCATCTTTCCTTGGTCCATGGTCATTTGAGCCAGCGCGGGTCCAGCGAAGGCAAAGGAAAGGGCGACCGCTGATGCGGCCAGACTCAGGTTCAGTGTTTTCATGAAATGTTCCTTCAATCAGGTGTGTCTGTGGGTTGCAAGAATGGTGGTTTGTCGGCTTATTTGGTGGTCACTTTGATCTGCCCCTTCATGCCGGCGTCGTAGTGCCCGGGGTGAAGGCAGGCGAAATCAACGACGC
>NZ_JADMJO010000122.1 GCF_018780385.1 Hydrogenophaga sp.
ACATCGCGCGCGAGATCCACGACGACATCGGCGGCGCGCTGGCGGCCGTCAAGCTCGACCTGGCCTGGGTGGGCCGGCGCGAAACCGACGCCGATGTGCTCAAGCATGTGGGCACGGCCATGGAAATGCTGCAGCACGCGCTGGGCGCGAGCCAGCGCATCATGATGAACCTGCGCCCGCCCATCCTCGACCAGGGGCTGGTGGCCGCGGTGCAGTGGCTGGCCGGCGGCTTCGAGCGCCGCAGCGGCCTGCGGGTCACCATCCGCCGATCATCCGACCAGATCGATGTGCCGCTGGACGTGCAACTCGTGGCCTACCGCACAGCGCAGGAAGCCCTCACCAACATCGCCAAGCACACCAAGGCCACCGCGGTCGAGATCGACCTGAGCGATGGTGAGGGTGTGCTGACGCTGGAAGTCACCGACAACGGGCAGGGCATGAGCCCGGACGCCCTGCGCAAGACAAAATCATTCGGGCTGCTGGGCCTGCGCGAGCGCGCCGCCAAGGTGGACGGTTGGCTCGACGTGAGCACTTCTCCCCGGGGCACATCGGTCATTCTGTCCGTGCCCCTGACATCACCCAACAAACCGGACAGCGCGGTGAAAGCCGCAGAGGAAGCCCATGATCAAGGTGATTTTGTGTGACGACCACGCGGTGGTGAGACGCGGCATCCGCGACACCATCTCGGAGGCCACCGACATCCAGGTGGTGGGCGAAGCCGGCAGCTACCCCGAACTGCGCGAAGCCATGCGCAAGACCGAGTGCGACGTGCTCGTGCTCGACCTGAACATGCCCGGACGCGGTGGGCTGGAGGTGCTGGCTGCCTTGAAGGAAGAGGGCTCCACCGTGAAGACGCTGGTGGTCTCCATGTACCCGGAGGACCAGTACGCCATCCGCTGCCTGCGGGCGGGCGCGCGCGGTTACCTCAACAAGGCCGGTGAGCCGGCCGAACTGGTGGCCGCCATCCGCACCGTGATGCAGGGTCGCAAGTACGTGACCGCCGAGGTGGCGCAGATGCTGGTGGACAACCTGCACGCGCCCGAAAGCGAAGAGCTGCACGCCAGCCTGTCCGAGCGTGAACTGCAGACCCTGCAGAAGATCGCCTCGGGCAAGAAGCTCTCGGACATCGCCGAGGAACTCATGCTCAGCCCCAAGACCGTGAGCGTGTACCGCGCCCGCGTGCTGGAGAAGCTGCACCTGGCCAACAACGCCGAACTCACCGTCTACGCGATCCGCAACGGCATCGTTTGAACCCTCTTGGGCCGTCATGTCTGGCAAGTGTCGAAAAATTTGACACTTGCCAGGCTTTTATTGCGACTTTGGACGGCCACATTTCACAACTGGTTGTTACATAGACGAATTACGCCGCTGGCACGCAATGTGCGCTGTATAGCCCAAGTTGAGCCAATCTGATTTCCAGAGCGGTTTCAAATGGACTTTGAGGGCGCATCACATGAACACCTATTTGAAAATTGCTTCCGCCGCAACGTTGTCGGTTGTCACGTTGTCGGTCGCAGCGCTGTCGGTCCCCTCCATCAAAGCGCATGCATTAAAGTTGATTGAGGAAGTCAGCGTCAAATTGGCTCATGTGGAACATGTCACGGTAAAAAGTCAAGGCGTTGTTGGCGCACCAGTGGTGGGAAAAGTCCTTCAAATTGGAAACGGCGATCTGCAGCCGGTTGAGCTCCCTTCCGCATCCGTCGAAAAGGGTGATGGCGTCTTGGCTGTGTTGGCCGGAGCGGTTGACGAAAGAACGTCCAGCAACCAGCCCTCCCTGCGCGTGGGATCCGGCTCGACCGTCGGAGGCGGGGGCCTGTCCTCTCCCAATGGCCTCGCTGTGGCGGGTCTGGCCCCCAATATCGCAACGCGCGCGGGCGGTTGGATCACGGGTGGCCGGGGCGCTGGTCCAGCAAGCGCCGGTGCTCCGGGTTTGGAAGCGGGTGCGCCGGTTGACGACGTGCCCTCTTTGTTGATCCCCGAGCAGATCCTTGATAACGGTGACCAATCCAGCACCCCACCCACCAGCGCCGCTCCTGGCAGCCCTGGTGCGGGTGATCCCAAGGATGAAACCTTCGACGACATCGCGCAACTTCCGCCTCAACCCGGCATCGGCCCGGACGGCTTGGACGCTGTCCTCCCGATTGCGCAGGACGTCGGAGCATTTGCACGAATTCCAGAACCCGGCACGCTCGCCTTGTTGGGTGTTGCATTGCTCGGCGTGGGGGCATTCCGTCGCCGGCGTGCCAATCGCTGAAGCGCTCGATTAATTGAAAAAGGCGGCCGCATGGCCGTTTTTTTTTGTGTCTGAATGGTATTCGTGGCTTGCTGCTCAAGTCAATTTACAACTTGATTCATAATGGTATTTCCCGATTGTTGGCATGCAATGGCCGCGCGCCCGGCCCACTGCGGAATAATGCCCCATGCCCGCCACCACCTCGATCTGGAGTCCCCTTCGCCAACCGGCTTTTCGTGGCCTGTGGATTTGCGGCGCGGTTTTCTTCATCGGCGCGGGCATGCAGACCATGGCGGCGGCCTGGCTCATGGTCGAGCTCACCGGTTCGTCGTTTCTGGCCGCACTGGTGCAGACGGCGGTGTTCCTGCCCATGTTTCTGCTGGCCCTGCCCGCCGGCGTGCTCGCCGACACCACCGACCGCCGCCGCCTGATCTCGGGCGCGTTGATCGCGCAGGTGGCCGCCTGCACGCTGCTGGCCGCTTTGGTGCTGGCCGGCTGGGGCGGGCCGGGGTCGGTGCTGTTCCTGGTGTTCGTGTGCGGTTGCTGCACGGCGGTGCTCACGCCGGCGTGGAACTCCTCGGTGGTCGACCCGGTGCCGCGCGGGGAGTGGCCACAGGCCATCACCGCCATCGGCATCGCCTACAACGCGGCGCGCGCCATCGGCCCCACGCTGGCCGGCCTGCTGTTCGCGCGCCTGGGCGCGGGCTGGGTGTTTGTGGTCACCGTGTTCACCACGCTGGTGATGTGGGAGTCGATCCGGCGCTGGCCGCCGCGCGCGCACCCGCCGTCCAGCCTGCCGCCCGAGCGGCTGTGGGGCGGCACGCTCAGTGGCCTGCGCTTTGCCTGGCACTCCCGCATCATCCTGGCGCAACTGGTGCGCGTGATGGCGTTCAGTGCGGCCGGTTCGGCGCTGTGGGCACTGCTGCCGGTGATCGCGCAGCGCCAGTTGGGCACCGGTGCCGAAGGCTTTGGTCTGCTCATGGGGTGCCTGGGCACGGGAGCGGTGGCCTCGGGCCTGGTCATCGGCCGCCTGCGCGCGCGCTTTGCGCTGGACGCAATCGTCTCAGTCAGCTGCGCGGTGTTTGCTGCGGTCATGTTGCTCGCTGCGTGGGTGCGTGTGCCTTGGGTGGTCTACGTCGCCATGGCCTTTGGCGGCGCGGCGTGGATGGCCACCATGTCGACCTTCAACACAGCCACCCAGGCCAGCGCGCCACCCTGGGTGCGCTCGCGCGCCGTGGCGCTGCACATCGTCTCCGCGCTCGGTGCCTTTGCCATCGGCTCGGCCTTCTGGGGTGCGGTGTCCGACATTGCCGGGCTCACGGCCGCGCTGGTGGCCGCCGGCGTGGTCATGGCCGCCGGCCTGCTGCTGGTGCGTCCGTTTCCGCTGCGCATGGGCGCGCTGCACGAGGTGACGCAGGGCACGCCGTGGGACGAGCTCTTCGTGGTGGACGAACCCAGCCCGTCGGCCGGCCCGGTGGCGGTGGAGGTGGGTTACCGCATCCGGCCGGGCGTTGACCAGGCCTTTCTCGACACCATCAGCCACATGAAGGACCCGCGCCGACGCGACGGCGCGAGCTTCTGGCGCGTCTACCGCGACCTGGGCGAGCCCTCGCGGTACGTGGAGCGCTTCATCGTGGCCTCGTGGGCCGACTACCTGCACCAGCGCGCCCGCGCCACCGTGGCCGACCGCGCGCTGGAGACCGAGATCCGGGCGTTCCTCGCCGAGGGCGAGAGCGCGACCATGTCGCACTACATCGCGGAGCGGTGAGGCCGCACCACCCGCCGGGCTTCCGGGTGTCGTGGCCTGTCAGAGGTCTTCGTGAAGGCAGAGGTAATTGCCCTCCGGGTCCTTGAACCAGGCGGCCTTCTCCGAACCCAGGACGCACACGTGATCGATCGTCTTCAATCCGGGGAAGTCGTAGTCTTCGAAGGCGACGCCCGCGCGCTTGAGTTCCGCGATGCTGGTGGCGATGTCGGCGACCTTGAAGCTGATCGCCGTGTGGTCGGCCTTGGTCCCCTCGGGCTTCGGAAACAGCGCCAGTGTGCTGCCCCCCATCTCATAGACAAACTTGCCGTCGGGCTTGAAGCCACCGGGTTGCAGGCCCAGAGAGCCCTCGTAGAAAGCGCGGGCGCGTGCCATGTCGATGACAGGCAGCATGGTCGTGACGGATGCGTTGGTCAGCATGTTCAGTCCTTTCGCCCAGCGCCACCACAGCGGATGCCCGAAGTGGACGACCGGTTCAGCCGCCGGGTCTGCGAGCATAGGCCGAACGGTCCCGCCTGGCCAGTGCCGGCAGCGGTAAGAATGCGGGCAGCGCTCGGCGCTCAACGCTTTGCTCACCCTTTGTTCAACGCCTTTTCCTGAAGGATCGCAGATGGACCGCCGAATTTTCCTGACCCCGTTTCATGTGGCATTGGCCCTCTCCCTGTCCGCCTGCGGCAAGGACGATCCGCAGGCCCAGCTCGAAGCCGCCGTGCAGCAACTGCAGGACAACCTGGAAGCCAAGGAAACCGGCGCGGTGATCGACCAGCTCGAGGCCGGCTTCCAGGCCCAGACCGAGTTCGACCGCGAGTGGGCGCGCAAGACCATGACGCTCATGTTCCTGCGTTATGCCAGCGTCAAGGTGATCGCCCTCTCACGCAAGAGCAGCATCGACCCCACCGCGCCGCAGTCCGGCCTCACGCAGGCGCAGGTGGTGGTCACGGGCGCGCAGGGGCTGATCCCGGAGCGGGCTGCACCCTACGAGGTGCGGCTGGAATGGCGCCGCATCTCGGGCGAATGGAAGCTTTCACGCCTGACATGGGAGTGAGTGCGGCATGACACCCGAGCTCTGGTTGCTGGTGGTGGGCGCGGCCGTGGCCGGCTTCGTGCAGGGCCTCTCGGGCTTTGCCTTCAGCATGGTGGCCATGTCGTTCTGGGTCTGGGGCATCGACCCGCGCGTGGCGGCGGTGCTGGCGGTGTTCGGCTCGCTCACTGGGCAGCTGGTGGCCGTGTTCACCACCCGGCGCGGCTTTCGCTGGCCGGCGCTGTGGCCCTTTCTGGCCGGGGGCGCGGTGGGCGTTCCCATCGGCGTTGAGGTGCTGCCGCACCTCAACGCGGATCTCTTCAAGCTGATCCTGGGCAGCGTGCTGGTGGTCTGGTGCCCGGCCATGCTGGCGTCGTCGCGCCTGCCGCGCATCTCGCGTGGCGGGCGCCTGGCCGATGGCGTGGCCGGTGCGGCGGGTGGCTTCATGGGCGGCATCGGTGGCTTCACCGGCGTGGTGCCCACGCTGTGGTGCACGCTGCGCGGCATGGAAAAAGACCGGCAGCGCGCCATCGTGCAGAACTTCAACCTCGCGGCCCTGTCGTTCACCATGCTGGGCTACGTGGCCACCGGCGCGGTCACGCGAGAGATGTGGCCGCTGCTGCCGGTGGTGGCGGTGGCGCTGCTGGTGCCGGTGCTGCTGGGCGCGCGGCTGTATGTGGGTTTGAGCGAGGCGGCCTTCCGCAAACTGGTGCTGTCGTTGCTGGCCCTGTCGGGCGTGGCCATGCTGGTGGCGGCGGTGCCGCGGTTGTTGGCCTGAGCGTCACACCCCGGCGGCGGATTTCCAGAAGGCGTCCGCGGCACGGCCGAGCAGCTCGCGGTCGCGGTACAGGCGGATCTCCAGGGGCACGTTCCAGTCGCTGCTGGCGGCCGCCACGAGCCGCCCCTGGTCAAGGTCTTCCTGCACCAGGGTCTGCGGCAACCAGGCCAGGCCGCGCCCGTCGAGCACCATGGTCCGCAGCACCGAGGCCAGGTGGGCCGTGAACACGACCTGCACGGGAAACGCTTCCAGCCGGCGGTCCAGCACGGCCCGCATGATCCGCCCCAGCCCCGACTCCTCCGTGTACGTCAGCACCGACACGACCGTGCCCATGGGGTCGTTCAGCGCATGCCGGGGCCGGCCCTGCGCGTCCGGCGCCGAGACCGCGATCAGCACGTCCTCACCGATGCGGGCGGAGCGGTAGGGCTCCGCATCCAGCGCACCCTGCGCCTTGTGGTGGGCATGGCTCAAGACGAACTGCACCTTGCCCTGCAGCATCAGCGCCTCGCAACGCTGCAGCACGTCGGACATCAGTTGCACCGGCCCCAGCGTGGTCTGCGATTCGAGGCCGCGCAGCCAGCGCGGCAGGAAGGTGAAGGAGAGGACGTGCGTGGACGCGATGCGCAGCGTGACCGAACTGGCCTCGGCGACCCGTCGGGCGTCGCCCGGAACGCGCTCCACCCGGGTGATCAGTTCGTTCGCCACGCCGGCAAACCATTCGCCCACCTCGGTCAACCGGGCAGGCTGCGAACTGCGGTCGAACAGGTCGGCGCCGACCCACTCCTCCAGGGCGCGAATGCGGCGGCTGAAGGCGGGTTGGGAGCTGTGCCGGTCTTCGGCGGCGCGCGAGAAATTGCCGGTGGCCGCCAATGCCAGGAAGTCCTCGAGCCAGGTGAAATTCATGAGCGGTTCGTCCAGTGCATGGAAGCAGCGAAAAAGAACATTGGCCAGGTCAGCCGACGGCGCCGACCATACGGACTCTCAAAGCACACCACCAGGAGCCACCCTTGAAGATCGTTGAAATCCGCGAGAAGACCATCCCCATCAGCTCGCCCATCCGCAATGCCTACATCGACTTTAGCAAGATGACGCTGAGCCTGGTCGCCGTGATCACCGACGTGATCCGCGACGGCAAGCCGGTGGTGGGCTACGGCTTCAACTCGAACGGCCGCTATGGCCAGGGCAAGCTGATGCAGGAGCGTTTCGTTCCGCGCGTGATGGAAGCCGACCCGACGTCCCTGCTCGACGACAGCGGCAACAACCTCGACCCGCACAAGATCTGGAACACCATGTTCACCAACGAGAAGCCCGGTGGACACGGCGAGCGATCGGTGGCCATGGGCACCATCGACATGGCCGTGTGGGATGCCGTCGCGAAGATCGAGGGCAAGCCCCTGTTCCAGCTGCTGTCCGATCGTTATGGTGACGGCAAACCCAACCGCAAGATCTTTGTGTACGCCGCTGGCGGCTACTACTACCCGGGGCAAGACCACAACAAGCTCAAGGACGAGATGCGCAGCTACATCGACCGGGGCTACACGGTGGTGAAGAAGAAGATCGGTGGTGCCTCGCTGGACGAAGACCTGCGCCGCATCGACGCCATCATGGAGGTGCTGCAGGACGGCCAGAAACTCTGCGTCGATGCGAACGGCCGCTTCGACCTGGACACCTCGATCGCCTACGCCAAGGCGCTGTCGCAGTACGACCTGTTCTGGTACGAAGAAGCGGGTGACCCGCTCGACTACGAGCTACAGGCCACGCTGCGCAACTACTACAAGAACCCGATGGCGACGGGCGAGAACCTGTTCTCGATGCAGGACGCGCGCAACCTCATCCGCTACGGCGGCATGCGCCCGGACCGCGACTGGCTGCAGTTCGACTGCGCGCTCAGCTACGGCCTGGTCGAGTACCTCAAGACGCTGGACATGCTGAAGGAACACGGCTGGTCGGCCAGCCGCTGCATTCCGCACGGCGGTCACCAGATGTCGCTGAACATCGCAGCGGGTCTGGGTCTGGGTGGCAACGAGTCCTACCCCGACCTGTTCCAGCCTTTCGGTGGTTTCCCCGACGGCGTCAAGGTGGAGAACAGCTTCGTGACGCTGCCCGAGTTGCCCGGCATCGGTTTCGAAGGCAAGGCCGATCTTTTCCGCGAGATGACGGCGCTGTCCGCCTGAACTCACCACCCACCCAGAGGAGACAAGCATGAACATTTTTTGGCATTCGGTGACAGGCCTGGTCCTGGTCGGCACATCCCACGCGGCGTTCGCGGAGTTTCCCGAACGCCCCATCACGCTCGTGGTGCCCTTTGTGGCGGGTGGCCCCAGCGACAAGATCGCCCGGGACGTGGCCGAAGCCTTGCGCAAACCCCTGGGGCAAACCGTGGTGGTGGAGAACGCGGGCGGTGCGGGCGGCACGATCGGTTCGGCCAAGGTCGCCAGGGCCGCACCCGACGGCTACACGCTGCTGGTCCACCACATCGGCATGGCCACGGCGCCCGCGCTGTACCGCAAGCTCAGCTACAAGGTGCCCGAGGACTTCGAGACCCTGGGCGTGGTCAATGAAGCGCCCTCGGTGCTGATCG
Organism: Hydrogenophaga sp.; assembly: GCF_018780385.1. Classification (GTDB taxonomy): domain Bacteria; phylum Pseudomonadota; class Gammaproteobacteria; order Burkholderiales; family Burkholderiaceae_C; genus Hydrogenophaga. Next base: position 8,379 of record NZ_JADMJO010000122.1, read on the forward strand.
GCAAGCCGGGCCTTGCCGCCAACAACTTCGCCGAGTTGCGGCAGTGGATCGCCTCCAGCGGCGACAAGGTGAACCTGGCCAACGCGGGTGTGGGCTCGGCGTCGCATCTGTGTGGCCTGATGCTGCAAAGTGCGCTCAAGGCCAGCATGACCCCGGTGCCCTACAAAGGCACCGCGCCTGCCATGACCGATCTGATCGGGGGGCAGGTGGACCTCATGTGTGAACAGGCGACCAATGCCGTGCCGCAGATCGAGGGCAAGAAGGTGAAGGTGTTTGGCGTGACCAGCCTGCAGCGCCTGCAACTCCCGGTGCTCAAGGACACACCGACGCTGGCGGAGGCCGGTCTGTCCGACTTCAACGTGCAGGTCTGGCACGGGCTCTACGCCCCGAAGGGCACACCACCGGCCGTGCTCGCCAGGCTCAACGCGGCGTTGAAGCTCGCGCTCAAGGACCCCGATCTCATCAAGAAGCAGGAGGCCCTGGGGTTGGCGGTGACCACCGGCGAGCGGCTGGAGCCGGCCGGGCACCGGGCGTTTCTGGAGGCGGAAAAGGAGCGCTGGTCCCAGGTGATCAAGGCGGCGGGCCAGTACGCGGACTAGGGTGAGCCACCCCCTGCGCCGCTTCGCGGCTTCCCCCTCTCTCGCCTGCGGCGGGAGGGGGACGGCATCTTGGGCCGGCGGAGCCGGACCCTTGATGCCTCTGGACGGGAACCCCGCGCGCCGGGTGGCGATTCGGCACCATGGCTCCCCACGGGCCGGTGCTCAACGGCCTGCCTGGGCCGGCTCCGTCGCACCCGGGCAGGTCGGCCGGTAGGGCCGCTCGCCCAGGTACCCGCTCCAGGCGGCCGGCCCCAGGTTCACCGTGACCCGCTCGCAGGCTCGCGCCACCAGATCCGTCATGCGCAGCAGCCACACGCGGGTGCGCCCCTCGGCCTCGGTGGTGGCGAGGTAGCGGTTGCCGGGGCTGAACACCAGGCCACTCAAGGCATCGAGCCCTTCGAGGCGGCCGGTTTCGGCGCCGGTTTCCAGAGTCCACACCCGCACCGTGCCGCCGGTGCCCACCGCGAGCTGCCGGTTGTCGTGGCTGAACGCGCAGGCCGGTGCGCCACCGGTGTGATCGACCTGCAGCAACACCTGGCCGCTGCTGGTGTCGCGCACGGCGATGCCGCCGCTGCGGTGCTGGCTGGCCACGCGCTGCGCGTCGGGGCTGAAGCCGCAGGGGCTGATGAAGAGGCCCGAGCGGTCCTTGTCGAGCGCGAAGTCGGCCACGGGTGCGGCAGCAGGGGGGTGCCAGCGCAGCACCCGCCAGGTCTGGCCCGCACGGCTGATGGGACCGGGCACACCCGCCAGCAGCGATGCGCCGCGCGCGCCCACCGCCAGGAAACCCCGAGGCACTTCGCCGGGCGTGCTCAGGCGCACGGGTGCGGCCTGCTGCGCATCGCCCCACCACCACAGCCCGCCACCCTGCAGGGCCACGGCGAGGGCCTGTCCATCGGGGCCGAGGGCCAGCGCCGAGGGCTGGCCTTCGAAGCCGACGTCGCGCAAGGTGGCACCGGTGGCCGCGTCCACCAGGTGCACGCGCTGGCCGCTCAGCACGGCGAGCACGCGACCGTCGGCGCTGTGGGCCGCGAGACCGTCCGGTCCCGGCAGCGGGCGGCTGGCCGGTCCGGCGGTTGGAGCGGAGCGGGACAGCGGCCAGGTGCGCAGGGCAGCGCCGCTCACCGCCTGCAGCTGCGACTCGTCGGCCGAGAAGGCCAGGGTCTTGCGCTGCGGCACCGCGCCAGCGTCCAGCAGGTCGCTGCCGCCCTGGTCGAGTCGCCACAGCCGCACCACCGGGCCGTCGGCGTTGGAGCCCGTGATGGCCAGGGTCTGGCCGTCGGGGCTGAAGGTCAGCACATCGTGATCGCGGTATTCCACCTGGGCCAGTTCGCGGTCGCGCGCGAGGTCCCGCACCTGCAGTCGGTTGTCGGCCGCGCGCCCCACGGCCAGGCGTGCCTGCGGGCCCACGGCCATGGCCGAGAACGGCGGTTCGCCCACCAGCACGCTGCGGGTCTCGCCCACCGGCCACATCTCCAGCCCGCCCACCGAGAGGTTGGCCACGAGGTGGCTGCCGTCGGCGCTGAACTGGATCTGCCACACCTCACGCTGCGCGGGCTCCAGCGGCACGGGCCGCAGGCTCAGCGTCGGCTGGCGTTCCAGCGCCCACAGGTGCACCTGACCCGCGACCAGCATGGCCAGCCATCGACCGTCGGGGCTGATGGCCAGGTCGTCGGCGTGCGGCAACTGCGCCACCACGGGTTGACCGGGGTCCGCCAGGTCGACCACCTGGGTGCGGTCGGGGGTGCTCTGGTTGGTCTTCGCGTCGTACCGGCTGTAGGCGGCGACCAGCACACGTGCCTGTGCATCCACCGCGACCACGCTGGCATCGCCCGCCGGGTGCAGCACGGTGGCGTGGGGGGCCAGGGTCAGCGCGTCCCGCACGTCGATCCGACCGCGTTCGCCGTCGCTGGGACGCGTCACCACGAAGCGCCCGCCGGGGGTGAAGGCGAGGGCGCCGATGCGTGGCACCGCGAGCTCGACCGTGGGATGCGCGAGTTCGCCGGCCGCATTCCAATGCTCCAGCTTCAGGCTGCCGCTCGCCAGCTGCACGCTGCCATCGCCCCGCATCGACAGGGCGCGCTCGCCTTGCTGCTCCATGAAGCCCTGGCGCACGGGCCCCTGGGGTGGCTGCAAAGCCAACGCGCGCCGCAAGGCCCGATCGGTCTGCAGGGCCGATGCGCCCTGCGCGTCGAGCTGGCGCGCCGACTCCGCCGCCAGCAGCAGGCTGCGCTCCAGCGAGGCACCCGGCACGCCCTGCGCCGATTGTTCGCGCACCAGATCGGCGTCGGCTGCCAGACGCCCGGCGATGGCCAGCGACTGCTGCTGCGCGGCGTTGCGGCGCTCGATGAAGGTGGCCACACCCAGCACGGCCACCACCACCAGGGCCGCACCCGCTGCGCCGAGCAGGCTGAGGCGGCGCCGGTCGGCGGTGCGGCGGCTTTGCAGGATGTAGCGGGTCTGCAGCGCCGTGGGGTGCGGGGTCTGCGCCGCGCCCTCGGCCAGCCAGCGTTCGGCCGCGCTCAGCGCCGCGCCGCGCAGGGTCAGGCTGGTGTCCTGGCCGCGGCTCTCCCAGTCCACCGCGCGCAGCAGCAGCTGGGTGTGGGTCTGCACGTGCGCCAGATCGGTGTCCACCGCCTGCACCAGCAGGGTCATGGCCGTCTCGAAGTCGTCCTGATCGCGGCAGTACACCCAGTTCAGGCGTGCCAGCGCCTCGGGCACGTCGGCGGCCACCACGTCGCGGCACACCACCGGAATGAGGCGTTTGCCCTGCGCCACGGCGTGATCGAGTTCCTCGCGGCACACGCGCGACGCCAACGAGTCGGGCGAGAGCACGAAGGCAAAGGCCTGCGCGGCATCGATGGCGGCGCGGATCTCCTGCATCCACTCCGCCGTGGGCGGGATGCCCTCCCAGTCCACCCAGGTCTGGCGCTCGCGCGCGGCCAGCGCCGCGTGCATGCGCCGCACCGGTTCGATGTCCTTGCGGGAGTAGGAGATGAAGACCTCGGTCATGCCGGCATGATCGGCGGCATTGGTGGCGCGATCAAGTCCCGCCGCCGGACCCAGCCTTCCGCGCTATCCGCCGGTGAAGATCTCGGTGGCCAGCTTCATCAGCGCGAGCACCGGCGTGTCCAGCATGGGCAGCGTGAACGCAATGCCCACCAGGCCAGCCGACAGCGTGAGCGGAAAACCGATGGCGAACGCGTTCATTTGCGGCGCGATGCGCGAGACGAAGCCCAGCACGATGTTGACGAACAGCAGCATGGCGATCATGGGCAGCGCGATCCACAGCCCATAGCGGAACACCACGGCGCCGAGCTCGTGCAGCTGCATGCGGTTGATCGAATCCAGCGCGCCGCCGCCCACGGGGAAAGTGTTGAAGCTGGCGATCACCGCCTGCAGCAGCATGAGGTGGCCGCCCATCACCACGAACAGCAGCATGGTGGTGTTGCCGAAGAAACGGCCCACCGTGCTCGATTGCGCGTTGGTCGAGGGGTCGAAGAAGCCCGCGAAGTTCAGGCCCATCTGCAGGCCGATGATTTCACCAGCCAGCTCGACCGAGGCGAACACGATGCGCACCGCCAGACCAATGGCGATGCCCACCACCACCTGCTGCATCACCACCGAGAACGCCTGCGGGTCGTTGAGCGCAATCATGGGCTGGTCGGACAAGCCGGCCTGGGCGCACACCGCGACCAGGAAGGCCAGCGCCACGCGCGTGCGCAGCGGCACCGAGCGCGACGAGAAGATGGGTGCGCTGGAGAAGACGGCGAGGATGCGCAGAAAGGGCCAGAACACCGGGGAGACCAGCGCCATGACCTGCGCTTCGGTGAACGTGGGCATGTGCCGTGCGCGGTCAGATGGCGTAGTTTGGGATGGAGAGGATCGTGCTGCGGATGAACTCGACCATCGTCGTCATCATCCAGGGCCCGGCGATGGCGAACACCGCGATGGCCGCGATCAGCTTGGGCACGAAGGCCAGCGTGGCCTCGTGGATCTGCGTGATGGCCTGGAACAGGCTCACCACCAGACCCACCGCCAGCACCGTGGCCAGCACCGGTGCGGCCACCATGAGCAGCATGAAGAGCGCGTTCTGCGCCATCGTGAGAGCGGCTTGAGGATCCATGTTCTTACCTACTGTGCAAACGATGCGGCGAGGGAACCGATGAGCAGGTTCCAGCCGTCGGCGAGAACAAACAACATCAGCTTGAACGGCAGCGCCACCAGCACCGGCGACAGCATCATCATGCCCAGCGACATCAGCACGCTGGCCACCACCATGTCGATCACCAGGAAGGGAATGAAGATCATGAAACCGATCTGGAACGCGGTCTTGAGCTCGCTGGTGACGAAGGCCGGCACCAGCACGCGAAACGGTGCGTTCTCGGCGGTCACCTCGTTCGGCAGCTTGGCCAGCTTGGCGAAGAGTTCAAAGTCGGATTGGCGCGTCTGCTTGAGCATGAAGGCGCGCATGGGGCCCTGGCCGCGCTCCAGCGCCTGATCGAAGGTGATAGCGTTGCGCGAGTAGGGCTCGTAGGCGTCGGCGTACACCTTGTCCAGCGTGGGGCCCATCACG
>NZ_JADMJO010000027.1 GCF_018780385.1 Hydrogenophaga sp.
CCTTGATTTCGCTGCGCCGTGCCCCATGGCCGCCGATGACCTCGTTGGCACTCGGAACGTGTCATGCCCACATCACTTCAGGCTCCCTGGGCGTGAACGGTTTCCACGGTATTTGAATGCTCGGGTTTCCGACCAAACAGTTTCCCGAACCAGATCGACACATCGTCCACCAGTGTGAACACCGCCGGAATCACCAGCAGGCTCAAGAAGGTGGAGGTGATCAAACCGCCGATGACGGCCACCGCCATCGGTGAACGGAAGCTGCTGTCGGCCGCGCCCCAGCCGATGGCGATCGGCAGCATGCCCGCACCCATGGCGATGGTGGTCATGACGATCGGGCGTGCGCGCTTGTGGCAGGCGTCCAGGATGGCGTCCAGCCGGTTCATTCCGTGCTCGCGCCGCGCCTCGATGGCGTACTCCACCAGCAAAATCGAGTTCTTCGTCGCCACCCCCATCAGCATGATCAGGCCGATCAACGATGGCATCGAGAAGCTCTTGTCCGCCAGCAGCAAAGCCACGAAGGCACCACCCAGCGACAGCGGCAGCGCCGCCAAAATCGTGACCGGGTGCAGGAAGGCCTTGAACAACAACACCAGCACGATGTAGATGCACAGCACGCCGGTCAGCATGGCCAGACCGAAGCTGGCGAACAGCTCGCCCTGCACCTCGGCGTCACCAATCTCCAGCACCGACACGCCCGGTGGCAGATTGCGGATGCTCGGCAGCTTGTCCACCGCGGTCTTCATGTCACCCAAGGCAATGCCGGCCAACTCCACCTCGAAGTTGATGTTGCGCGAGCGGTCGTAGCGGTCGATCACGGCCGGGCCGCCGCCAAAGCTCAGCGTGGCCACCTGTCCCAGCATCACCGGGCCCTTGCTGCCCGGCACCGACAGGCGTCCGAGCAAGTCCAGATCATTGCGCGCCGCGGCATCCAGCTTGACCACGATCGGGATCTGCCGCTGCGACAGGTTCATTTTGGGCAGGGCGGTGTCGTAGTCACCCACCGTGGCGATGCGCAGGGTCTCGGCGATGTCGCTGCTGGTCACGCCCATCTCGGCCGCGCGGGCCAGGTCGGGCGTAACGCTGATCTCGGTGCGCACCAGCGACGCGGTGGACTGCACACTGCCCACGCCGCCGATGGTGCGCAGGTCGCGCTCGATGGCGGTGGCGGCGGTCGTCAGTGCGGCGGCGTCGTTGCCGGTGAGCGTCAGGATGTACTTTTCACCCGAACCGCCCAGGCCCACCTTGCTGCGCACGCCCGGCAGGTTCGACATGGCCGAACGAATCTGGTTTTCGATCACCTGTTTGCGCGGTCGCGTGCCGCGCGCATCCAGCTGGATGGTGAGCGCGGCCTTGCGCGACTCGGCCGTGCCTTGCGGCGCAAACGGGTCGCTGCCCGCCGAGCCCGAGCCGATGGTGGTGTAGACCGACTTCACGTGCGGTACCTGCACCACGAGCTGGCGCGCGCGTTCGGCGCTGGCCACGGTTTGCTGCAGCGTGGCTCCCGGTGGCAGCTCGATGTAGACCTGCGTCTGCGAGTTGTCGTCGGCCGGGATGAAGCCCTGCGGCAGCAGCGGGATCAGCATGAGCGAGCCGACAAAGAACACACCCGCGCCGATCATGGTGATCCAGCGGTGGCGGATGCACCAGGCGGCCCAGCCCCGGTAAGTGTCGAGCCAGGCCGGTTCGTCCTGGCTGGTCATCCACCGCCAGACCGCGCCGGTGACGCGGTTGCGACGCGCCCACTGCGGCATGTCCTTGGCCAGCACCACGGGCTTCAAAAGGTAGGCCGCCATCATGGGCGTGAGCGCGCGGGCCACCACCAGCGAGGCGAACACCGCGAACGACGCCGTCCAGCCGAACTGCTTGAAGAACTTGCCCGGAATGCCCGACATGAACGCGGTCGGCAGGAACACCGCGATCAGCGCGAAGGTGGTCGCGATCACGGCCAGGCCGATCTCGTCGGCGGCTTCCATGGACGCCTGGTACGGCGTCTTGCCCATGCGCATGTGGCGCACGATGTTCTCCACCTCCACGATCGCATCGTCCACCAGGATGCCGATCACCAGCGACATCGCCAGCAGCGTGACCACGTTGATGGTGAAGCCCATGTAGTGCATGCCGATGAAGGCCGGGATGGCCGAGAGCGGCAGCGCCACGGCGGAGACCACCGTGGCCCGGAAGTCGCGCAAAAAGAGCCACACCACCAGCACCGCGAGGATGGCGCCCTCGTAGAGCAGGAGCATGGAGCCGTCGAACTCTTCCTTCACCGGCGTGACGAAATCGAACGACTCGGTGATGCGCAGATCGGGCCGCGCGGCCTGCAGGTCTTTCAGCTTGGCGCGCACGCCATCGCCGACCTCGATCTCGCTCGCGCCGCGGCTGCGCGCCACCTCGAAACCCACCACCGGCTTGCCGTCGAGGAAAGCCGCGGCGGTCGGTTCGGCCACGGTGTCCTTGATCTCCGCGATCTGGTCCAGCCGGATGCGTCGCCCGTCGGTCAGGGACAGTTCGAGACGGGAGATGGCCTCGGCCGACTGCAGCGACGACAGCGTGCGCAGCGGCTGCTGACTGCCACCGAGGTCCACACGACCCCCGGCACTTTCGATCTGCACCTTGGCCAGTTGGCGCGACACATCGGCCGCGCTGGCGCCCAGGGCCTGCAGTTTGAGCGGGTCCAGCAGCACCTGCACCTCGCGTTCCACACCACCGACGCGGTTGATCGCGCCCACGCCGCGCACCGAGAGCAGCAGCTTGGCGATGTCGTTCTCGACAAACCAGGAGATCGCTTCCGCGTCCATCTTGTCGGACGACACGGTGTAGGCCAGCACCGCGCCGCCGGCGAGCTCGATCTTGTTGATGATGGGCTCGCGCAAGTCGGCGGGCAGATCGCCACGGACCTTGGCCACGGCCGAACGCACATCGTCCAGCGCTTCCTGGGTGTTCTTCTCGATGCGGAACTCGGTCGTGATGGTGACCGAGCCGTCCTGCACCTTGGTGGTGATGTGCTTGATGCCTTGCAGCGAGGCCAGGCTGTTCTCGATGACGCGCGCCACGTCGTTTTCGAGCTGGTTGGGCGCGGCACCCGGCAGGCTGGCGCTCACCGTGATGTTGGGCACATCCAGGTCGGGGAAGTTCTGCACCTTCATCTGCTGGAACGAGAACAGACCCGCCAGCGTGAGCATGACGAACAGCATCGCCGCCGGGATCGGATTTTTGATGGACCAGGCTGAAACGTTCATGGCCCGGTCCTCACTTCACAACTTTGACGAGATCGGCTTCGTTCAGGAAGCCGGCACCGTGCACGGCCACCGGCTCGTCGGCCTTCACGCCATCGAGCACCTCCACCCGTTCCCCCACGCGACGCCCGGTCTGCACCTTGCGCTGGCCGGCCTTGTTTTGCGGGTCGATCACGAAGACGTAGTTGCTGCCGTCGCGCACCACGATGGACTCGCTCGGCACCGTGAGCGCCTCGCTCTGCCCCAGTTCAAAGAAGCCCTTGGCAAAGGTGCCCGCCTTCAGTTCGGCATGACGGGGCAGATCAACGAACACCAGGATGTTGCGCGTCTGCGGGTCGGCGCTGGGTGCAATCGCGCGCACCTGACCCGTGATTTCCAGGCCGCTGGCCGCGGTGACCTGCACCTTCTGGCCGGTGCGGATGCGGCCCACCTCGCTGGGCGTGACCTCGCCGCGCCACTCCATCCGGCTCTGGCGCACCAGACGGAACAGCTCCTGCCCCGCGCTCACCACCGCGCCCACGGTGGCGCCGCGCGCGGAGATCACCCCGTCGTCGGGCGCGAGCACCTTGGTGTTGCCCAGGCGCACCTCGGTCGCACTCAACACCGCCTTGGCCGCCTCCAGCTGCGCGCGCGCCACCTTCTCCTGCGTGAGGTACTGCGCCACCTGCGACGCCGACAGCGCGCCGCTGTCCTGAATGGAGCGTGCGCGGTCGGCGTCGGCCTTGGCGTTCTCGAAACTGGCCTGGGCCTGCATCAGGCTGGCCCGGCTTTGCAGGCTGTCGGCCTGCGTGGTTTCGCGGGCGAACTCGGCCAGCACCTGGCCCTTGCGCACCACGTCACCCACGTTCACGTTCACCGACGCCAGCCGCAGGCCGTTGAGTTCGGCACCCACGCTGGCCTCTTGCCAAGCGGTGATGTTGCCGTTGGCCTGCAGGCGGATCGGCAGATTGCTGCGCTCGGGCTGGGCCACCGTCACGGTGAGTGAAGGTTTTGGTCCGGCGTCGGCGGCCTGCGCATCGGCCGCGGGTGCCGGTGGCTTCTTGATGAACATCCAGAAGACCACCACCAGCACCAGGGCCAGTGCGATGGCCAGCCAGAGCCAGCGTTTGCGCGATTGCGAAGGTGTGGCGTTCATGCGGGGTCTTTGAGTGCGTTGGAGTTGTTCACAGGATCGAAGCCGCCACCGAGGGCGACGTAGAGCTGGATCCAGGCGTTGATGCGTTCTTGCTGCAGGTTGACGGCGCTGCTGTCGGCGTTGAGCTTGAGGCGGCGGGCCTCCTCCAGTTCGTTGAGGTTGGCCAGGCCCACGCGGTACCGAGCCTCGGTGCCCTTGAGCGACTGCTCGTAGCCCGCCACCGCAGTCAAGGTGGACGCATCGCGCTCGCGCAGGCTGGAGAGTGTCACCAGCGCCTGCTCCACCTCGGCCACGGCCTGGCGCAGGGTGCTGGCATAGGCCACGGCCGCTGCCTCGTAGCGGGCTTGCGCGCTGTCGGTGCTGGCGCGCAGGCTGTCGCGCCCGAGCAGCGGCAGGCTCAGGCTGAGCGGGCCGACGGCCCAGGTGTTGAACGTGCCCTCGGTGCCACCGCTCGAGAAACGGTTGCGCAGCCAGCTGCCGGAGAGCGAGAGGCCCGGCAGCAACGCCGCTTTGGCCACGCCCACGTCTTCGCTGGCGGCCACCAGCTCGCGCTGCGCGCGGTACACGTCGGGCCGCTGGCGGATCACCTCGGCAGGCACGGCGCTCACCGAGAGCATGCTGGCCAGCCGATCCGATGACAGCAGGGCCGGCGCACTGGCCAGCCGCTGGCGCACCTCGGGTTCGGGCACGCCGGTGAGCGCCGTGAGTGACTTCACCTGACGCTCGCAGATCTCATCCTGCTGGCGGTAACGCGCCACACTCTCCGCGCCGCTGGCGCGAGCCAGCGCAGCCACCGCCGGCGCGGTGAGGCCGGCGCGCTCCGACGTGGTGTTGTTCTGCGCGGTGACCGCACGCGAATCGCGGTCGCGCAAGGCCACCGCGAGCTGTTCGCGGCACAGGCGTTGCGAAAAATAGAGTTGCGCCAGTTCGGAGGCCACCAGCACGCGGGCCTCGTGCCAACCCGCTCCGGCCGCATCCTGCTGTGCCCGCGCGCTGCCCAGGCGGGCCTCGCTCTCGCCCCAGAGGCCAATGGCCCACGAGGCCTGCAGGCCGGCGCTGAGCGTTGTGCCCAGGGGAACAGCCGGATCGGTGATGCCGCGGGTGGCGTTGGCCACCGCGTTGACCTGCGGCCCGTTCTGCGCCTCCACACCGAACCGCGCGGCGCGGGCAGCGAACACCTGGGCACGGGCGGTGGCGATCGTCGGGCTCTTCGCCTGCGCGCGGGCGATCCAGTCGGTGAGCACCGGGTCGTCGAACCGCTCCCACCAGCGGGTGAGCTCTTGTGTATTGCCCTGGTGGGCCAGGGGCGGCGCGTACCAGGTGCTGGCCAGGTCAACCGCCACCTCGGTGGGTGGCTTGGTCACGCTGCAGGCGCTCAGCAAAGCGGCGCAGGCGGCCACGGCAAGCATGTGCTTCATGAAATGGGAGTCCCTGTTCTTTGGTTTGCCGGCATGACTCTAGTTGATTTGCCCGGCTGAACATTTCAAATCATTTCAATCGCGCGACGAATTGTTTCAATCGTCATCGCCTGCGTCCAGGCCCGGAAACAGCACCTCGGTGAAGCCGAAGCGGGTGAAATCACGCACCCGCATCGGGTAGAGCGTGCCCCAGAGGTGGTCGCACTCGTGCTGCACCACCCGTGCATGAAAGCCCTCGGCCTCGCGGTCGATGGCCTGGCCTCGCTCGTCGAAGCCCTGGTAGCGGATGCGGCGCCAGCGCGGCACGACCCCACGCAAGCCCGGCACCGACAGACAGCCTTCCCAGCCCTCTTCCTCCTCGTCACCCAGGGGCGTGATGACCGGATTCACCAGCACGGTGCGTGGCACCACCGGAGCTTCCGGGTAGCGCGGGTTGGGTGCGCCGCTGCCGAAAATGACCACCTGCAGGTCCACACCGATCTGCGGCGCGGCCAGACCGGCGCCGTTGGCCGCCACCATGGTGTCCTGCAGGTCGCTCACCAGTTGATGCAGTTCGGGCGTGTCGAAGTCGGTGACGGGCTGGGCGTGGCGCAGCAGGCGCGGATCGCCCATTTTCAGAATGGTGTGAATGGTCATGTGTTTGGACAAGCGTCGGGGTTGGGGTAAGTTTCGCTGATCACGGCACTGCGCGTGAACACCCGAGGAGACCCCATGAAGCCCTTCCTGATGGCATGCGCGCTGTCACTGCCTTTGCTCGCCCAGGCCCAGGGCGCCGACATTTTCAAAGGAGCCGATCTCGCCTTGGGCGAAAAGCTCATCGCGGAGAACAAATGCACCCAATGCCACGTGGGCAAGGTCGGCGGCGACGGTAGCGCGATCTACCGCCCCAAGGGCCGCATCAACAACGCCGGGCTGTTGCGCGGCATGGTGGAGAACTGCAGCACCCAGCTGAATCTGCAGCTGTTCCCCGAAGAAGTCACCGCCATCGCCGCGGTGCTCAACCGGGACCACTACAAGTTCAAGTAGGCAACAGGGCCAGCATGCCGGCTTCGTCCAGCACCGTCACACCCAGCTCGATCGCCTTGTCCAGCTTGCTGCCGGCCTCCGTGCCGGCCACCACGTAGTCGGTCTTCTTGCTCACCGAGCCGGCCACCTTCGCGCCGGCCGCTTCCAGCATGGCCTTGGCGTCTTCCCGCTTGAGCGTGGGAAAGGTGCCGGTGAGCACGAAGGTCTTTCCCGCCAGCGGCTGGGGCGCACGTTCGGCGGGCTCCCCTTCCTCCCACGTCACCCCACAGGCGCGCAGCTGCTCCACCACCTCGCGGTTGTGCGGCTGGTCGAAGAAGGTGCGGATGCTCTGCGCCACCACCGGACCTACGTCGTTGACTTCCGAGAGGGCTTCGACGCTCGCGTCCATGATGCGATCGAGCTGGCCGAAGTGGCGCGCCAGCTCCTTGGCCGTGGCTTCACCCACGTGGCGGATGCCCAGACCAAACAGGAAGCGCGGCAGCGTGGTGCGCTTGGATTTCTCCAGCGCGTCGACGATGTTCTTCGCCGACTTCTCGGCCATCCGCTCCAAACCGGCCAGTGTGGTGAAACCCAGCTTGTAAAGATCCGGCAGCGTCTTGATCAGGCCGCTGTCCACCAGTTGCTCCACCAGCTTGTCGCCCAGGCCTTCGATCTCCACCGCGCGGCGCTGGGCGAAGTGCAACAGGGCCTGCTTGCGCTGCGCGCCGCAAAACAGACCGCCTGAGCACCGGTAGTCCACCTCGCCTTCTTCGCGGACGGCGTCGCTACCGCACACGGGGCACTGGCGCGGCAACGTGAACACCGGCCCCCGTTCGGGCTGAGCCTGTCCTTCGACAAGCTCAGGATGATCGGAAGACAGGGCTTCGACAGGCTCAGCCCGAACGGACGGGAGAACGACCGACACGACCTCGGGGATCACATCGCCCGCACGACGCACGATCACCGTGTCGCCCACGCGCACGTCCTTGCGGCGCGCTTCGTCCTCGTTGTGCAGCGTCGCGTTGGTCACCGTCACGCCACCCACGAACACCGGCGCGAGCTTGGCGACCGGGGTGAGCTTTCCGGTGCGGCCCACCTGCACGTCGATGGCCAGCACGGTGGTGAGTTGTTCCTGCGCCGGATACTTGTGTGCCACGGCCCAGCGCGGCTCGCGAGTCACGAATCCGAGTCGCCTTTGCAGCGCGAGCGCGTTGACCTTGTAGACCACGCCATCGATGTCGTAGGGCAACTGGTCCCGGCTGCCGCCGATGCGCTGGTGGAAGGCGACCAAGGCGTCGGCGCCAGTGCACAGCGCCGTCTGCTCGGCGACCGGAAACCCCGAGGCCTTCAGCTGCATGAGCATGTCGTAGTGGGTTTCAAACGCTGGCCCGCCTTGCTCGGGCGGCGTGATCTCGCCCAGCCCGTAGGCAAAGAAACTCAGCGGCCGCTGTGCAGCAATGGACGAGTCGTGTTGGCGCACCGCACCGGCAGCGGCGTTGCGCGGGTTGACGAAGGTCTTCTCGCCCTTGGCGCCAGCAGCAATCTTCGCGCGCTGCTTGTCGTTGAGCGCTTCGAAGTCGGCGCGGCGCATGTAGACCTCGCCGCGCACTTCCAGCACGGGCGGCGCGTCGGCGGGCAGGCGCAGTGGAATGTTGCGAATGGTGCGGACGTTGTTCGTCACGTCTTCACCCACCTCGCCATCACCGCGTGTGGCGGCCAGCACCAGCAACCCGTCTTCATAACGCAGGCTCATGGCGAGCCCATCGAATTTCAGTTCGGCCACGTATTCCACCGGCGGATCGACCTCGGTCAGGCCCAGGGCCCGGCGCACGCGGGTGTCGAAGTTGCGCGCGCCGCTGGGCTCGGTGTCGGTCTCGGTGTTGATCGAGAGCATGGGCAAGCGGTGACGCACGGCCACCAGTTCGTCGAGCACCCGGCCACCCACGCGCTGGGTCGGTGAGTCGGACGTGAGCAACTCAGGGTGCGCGGCTTCAATGGCTTGAAGCTCCTGGAACAAACGGTCGTACTCGGCGTCGGGAATTTCCGGCTCGTCGAGCGTGTAGTAACGGTGGGCGTGGTGGTGCAACTGAGCGCGCAACTCGGCGGCTCGCTCGGCAGGACCGGGCCCTGCAGCGAAAAGATCGGGCGTCATGACAGTCAGATCAAGAAAACAAACGGCGCGCCTGAGCCGAGCCGGCCGACAGGTCGCGGCTGTCCAGCGCGTCGTACAGGCTTTCCAGATCGGCGCCGATGCGGTCCATGGTGTCGGTGGACAGGGGTTGGCCCGCGTCGTCGGTCACAACGCCATCCATGGCTTCGGCCAGTGCCTTGGCCGCCTGGCGCATGCGCACGAAGGGCTGCTCGCTGCGCGGGACGTGCGTGACTTCCAGCGACAGTGCCACCTCGCGCAGCGCGCTCTGCTCGGGATCGTCGGCCATGGCAGCTTGTGGATCGAACACCAGACTCAACACCGGTGCCTGTCCGCTTTCGCTGCCCGAGAGCACCATGCGGCCCGGCAAGGCGCCGGCCACGAAGCCCAGCTTGGAAGCGTGCTGCGCCACATAACCCGGGCTCCAGGCCGCGCGTCGCGCGCGCAGGGTGAAGCCCAGCTGTGCGTCGTGCCCGCTGGCAAAGGCGTCAAGCTCGCGCCCGCGGGCCACTTCGGCGAGCATGTCGGGAAACTCGGGCGCTGCACCCACCGCGTCGGCAAAGGCCTGGGCTTTCACGACGAACTCGGAGAACTCGATGTCGTTGAGCGCACCGGCCCGGTTGGCCAGTTGCACACCCGCCTGCAGAGCCCGGTAACGCTGCCCCAGGCGCGGGGTTTCCCATTCGCCGCTGGCATCGCACAGGCCCTCGACCGCAAACGGCTTGCTGCCCACGCGGCGGGTGCCGGGCAGAGCCGCCAGCAGCGCGTCGCCGGAGACCTCGTGATCGAGCACCAGCGGCGTGATCACGTCGATCAGGGCATCCAGGCCCGGCCGCTTCTCGGGTTGGTGCAGCAGCGGGTTCACGCTGACCGCAGCAGCGGCCACGGCAATCGCGGCCGGGTCGGGTTGCAGCGTGGCACCGGGCATGTCACCCAGCACCGGATCGATGCGCTGAATCTCGTGGCCGGTCAGGTCTTCGGGCGAATACGGCACGGTTTCATCTTCTGCGGAGTCACCCGGCGCGTGGGCCGAGCGTTCGCGTGCCAGACGCGGCACGCTGTTGCGCGTGATCCAGGCGTTGTAGGCCACCACGCCCGCGAGCACCAGCCCCCCGATGATGGCCAAACCGATTTGCAGAGTGCTCATGGTGTTTGTGTTCAGGTGGGTTCGAGCATGCCGGCGGCCGATTCCATGTCCACCGCCACGATGCGGGAGACGCCCTGCTCCTGCATGGTCACGCCGATCAGCTGCTCGGCCATTTCCATGGCGATCTTGTTGTGGCTGATGAACAGGAACTGCGTCTCTTTGGACATGTGGGTGACCAGCTTGGCGTAGCGCTCGGTGTTGGCGTCGTCCAGCGGTGCGTCCACCTCGTCGAGCAGGCAGAACGGCGCGGGGTTGAGCTGGAAGATGGCGAACACGAGCGCGATCGCGGTCAGCGCCTTCTCACCGCCAGAGAGCAAGTGGATGGTCTGGTTCTTCTTGCCCGGCGGCTGCGCCATCACCTGCACGCCAGCGTCCAGGATCTCCTCGCCGGTCATCACCAGGCGTGCGTTGCCGCCGCCGAAGAGCTCGGGGAACATCTTGCCGAAGTGCGTGTTGACGGTCTCGAAGGTGCTGCCCAGCAAATCGCGCGTTTCGTTGTCGATCTTCTTGATGGCGTCTTCCAGCGTGTTCATGGCCTCGACCAGGTCGGCCGTCTGCGCATCGAGGAAGGTCTTGCGTTCGCGCGAAGCGGTGAGTTCGTCCAGCGCGGCGAGGTTGACCGCGCCGAGGGCCTGGATCTCGCGGTGCAATCGGTCGATTTCACCCTGCATGCCGGGCAGGCGCACGTTGTTTTCCGTGATGCTCTGCGCCACGGCGGCCAGATCGGCCTGGGCTTCTTCGAGCATCTGGCTGTACTGCTCCACGCCCAGGCGCGCGGCCTGTTCCTTGAGCTGGAAATCGGTGATGCGGTTGCGCAGCGGATCGAGTTCACGCTCGAGTTGCAGCCGGCGCTCGTCGCTGGCGCGCAGCTTGGCGGTGAGGTCGTCGTACTGGCTTCGCAGCGCGCCCAGTGCCTGCTCGCGCTCCAGCTTCATGGCCAGTGCGCTCTGCAAGCCGGCCTGTGCGGCCGCGTCGTTGAGGCGGCCCAGTTCTTCGGCAGCGCGCTGCTGTTCGTCGGCCAGCGACTTTTCCTGCGTGGCCGCCGTCTCCAGCGAACGCTGCAGCTCGGCCTGGCGCGCCTGCAGGCTGCGCAGGGCAAACGTGGCTTCTTGCGCGGTGCGCTCCAGCGAGCGCTGTTGCTCGCGCGCCTGGTTCAGCGAGCGTTCGGCTGCGATCACGGTGTCGTCCAGTTGCGCGTGACGCTCCTGGCTGTCGGCCAACTGCATGTCGAGTTCTTCGAACCGCGCCTCGGCCGTCACGCGGCGCTCTTGCAGTTCGTCGAGCTGGGCGTCCACCTCGGCCAGATCGGATGCAATCTGCTCGCTGCGCGCGCGGGTCTGTTCGGCCAGTTGCGTCAGGCGCAAGGCCTCCACCTGCAGCTCGTGCGCGCGGCTGCGCGATTCCGCGGCCTCGCGCCGTGCGCTCACCAGTCGCTGCGAGGCGTCTGTGTAGGCCGCTTCAGCGCGGACCAGGCTTGAACGTGCTTGCTCGTTGATCAGCACCTGCGCCTTGAGCTGCTTGTCGATGTTCTCGATTTCCTGAGCGCGCGCCAGCAGACCGGCTTGTTCGCTGTCGGGCGCGTAGAAGCTCACGCTGTGCGCGGTGACCGCATGGCCGCTGGCCACGAAGATCACCTCGCCGGCTTGCAACTGGGCGCGCTGCGCCATCGCATCTTCGAGGCTGGGTGCGGTCAGGCAGCCGTGCAGCCATTCGGCGAGCAGGGCCTGTTGGCCTGCGTCGTTCAGGCGCAGCCATGCGGCCAGGGGTTTGAGGCCCGCGGTGCTGCTCGCGGCAGCGCCGCTGGCGGGTGGGTTGTAGAACGCCAGCTTGGCCGGTGGTGCGTCGTTGCCGAAAGCCCGCACCATGTCCAGGCGCGAGACTTCGAGCGCACCCAGGCGCTCGCGCAGCGCGGCTTCGAGCGCGTTTTCCCAACCGGTCTCGATGTGGATGCGGCTCCACAGGCCCTGCAGGCCATCAAGCCCGTGCTTGGCCAACCAGGGTTTCAACTTTCCGTCGGTCTTGACCTTGTCCTGCAGCGCCTTGAGCGCTTCCATGCGGGCCGAGAGATCGGCCTGCTTCGCCGACTCCTGATTGACGGCCTGCTGCGCGGTGCGGCGCGCGTCGTCGAGCTGGGGCACGCTGTCCTGCAGTTCGTGCAGCACCGCATCGTTCAGCTCCGCGGTTTCCTGCGCACTGGTGAGTTGGGTCTGCGCACTCAGCAGACGGGCCTCATCGGGCGCCGCCAGCGCATTGCGGTCGGCCGTGAGGCGCTCGCGGCGCTGGTTGAACGAACGGCTCTGTTCTTCGATGTTGCGCTGCTCGGCCGCCAGCACCTGGATCTGCTGCTGCACCTGGGTGACGCTGGCGCGCTGTTCGTTGGCGCGGGCCTGGGCCTGGCGCAGGCTGTCTTCAAGCGCGGGCAAGGCGCCCGATTGTTCTTCGCCCTGCGCGGCCAGCACCACCGACTGGTCTTCGGCCTGCACCATCGATTCGGCGAGTTGCTCCAGTTCCACCGCCGCGTCTTCGCTGCGCGTGGTCCATGAAGCAATCTGTTCCTTGAGCTGCACCAGGCGTTGTTCCACGCGGGTGCGGCCCTCGACCACGAAGCGGATCTCGGCTTCGAGCTTGCCGACCTCGGCACTCGCCTCGTACAGCTTGCCCTGCGCCTGGTTCACCTGGTCGCCCGCGGCGTAGTGCGCCTGGCGGATGGTTTCCAGCTCACTTTCGATGCGGCGCAGATCGGCGGTGCGCGATTCGAGGTCGTTGATCGCCTGGGCCGCGTCGGTCTTGACCTTGACCTGATCGGCCTCGGCTTCGCTGCGTTTCATGAACCACAACTGGTGCTGCTTGAGCGTGACGCCAGCCTGCAGGTTGTTGTATTTCGCGGCCACCTCGGCCTGTTTTTCCAGCTTGTCGAGGTTGGCGTTGAGTTCACGCAGGATGTCTTCGACCCGCGTGAGGTTCTCGCGCGTGTCGGCCAGGCGGTGCGCGGTCTCGCGACGGCGCTCCTTGTACTTCGAGACGCCGGCAGCCTCTTCGAGGAACAGGCGCAGCTCTTCGGGCTTGCTCTCGATGATGCGGCTGATGGTGCCCTGGCCGATGATGGCGTAGGCGCGCGGGCCCAGACCGGTGCCCAGGAACACGTCCTGCACGTCGCGGCGGCGCACCGGCTGGTTGTTGATGTAGTAGCTGCTGGTGCCGTCACGCGTGAGCACGCGCTTGACCGCGATCTCGCCGAACTGGCCCCACTGGCCGCCCGCACGGTGGTCGCTGTTGTCGAACACCAGCTCCACGCTGGAGCGGCTCGCCGGCTTGCGCGTGTTGGTGCCGTTGA
>NZ_JADMJO010000043.1 GCF_018780385.1 Hydrogenophaga sp.
CGAAATTCATCGTCTCAGCTCACGCTGCAGCGGGTGTTTTGCAGACCTTCCTTAAGGCTTCAGTGCGCGTGTTCTTTTTATCCTTTTGAAGAGATTGTTACCCATGACCCGATTCACCCTGCGTCAGAAATTTCTATTCGGAATGGTGGCCGTACTCGCGGTGTCACTGCTGGTGTTGTTGGGCGGACGCTACCTTTCCAAGGCCGCGCGGTTCCACCACCTTGAGCGCGATCATTTGGCGGCCGTCATGCAGCTGACACTCGCGATGCAGCGAGCGGCCCCTGGTGACACGGTCCCGGCGGTCGGCAAGGACGTATTGCTCAAGGCGATCGAGCGTGGGCAGTGGGTTGCATCGCAGGTCGATGTCGAGTTGTTCAAGGTCGAGCAGGGGCTGTTCCGCTTGCTCGGCTTCAGCGACATCATTAACTTGCCGATCAAGGACATTCGCGATCTGGAGCGCATGCGCAAGATCATCGAGGCCGAACCTGGCAGGGCCTTGAGCCCGGCGCTGGTCGAACGACTGCGGCCCGACATGGCGGTCGTGCAGGATAACTCCGATCGTTTCGCTCCGTTGGTTGCCGAGGCGGTAGGCTTCATCCAAGTGCTTGTTTTCAGTATCAACCTGCTGGGAGGCCTGGTGCTGCTAGCCTCCTTTTGGGCCATCCGCAAGGCGGTCCTCGGGCCGCTGGAGGAGGCGCTGGGGCTGGCGGGGCGCATTGCCAAGGGTGACCTCACGGGGCAGATCGTGACGAGTTCGAACGACGAAGTCGGGCGCTTGATGGCCGCCCTTGCAGACATGCAGGGCAGTTTGTCCAGGATGGTTGCCCATGTGCGCCAGAACTCCGAGAGTCTGGACACAGTAAGACTAGATAATTCCTCATGAATTCGCTTGTGCGTAATTGGCTCATTGTTGAACCGCTGCCTCAGACAACAACGCTCGGATGTGTTCGTCGGAATAGCCAAATTCGCGCAACAGTTCCACCGTGTTCTCCCCCAATTTGGGTGCATGGTGCCTCTTTTCCGGCACTGAGTGCGACCACTCAGTAGGGATGCTTACATCTAGCATTTCCCCTTCGCTTGGATGAGTGACCTGCTGGATGTATCCGGTTTCCGCAAGATGAGGGTCGGCCAGGATGTCGTCAATGCTGTACATGCGTGCTGCGGGAATATCTGCGTGCTCCAGCAGCGCAAGCCACTCCCCAGTGCTTCGTGTTCGAAAGATTTCGCCGAGAAAGCCGTAGACGTGGTCAATGTGCTCGAGGCGCTTGCCCTGGCTGCTGAAGCGCACGTCCTGCGCAAATACCTCGGACTTGCCAATGGCATCGAAGAAGCTACGCCAATGCTTGTCGTTGTACACCAGGACGCAGATATGGCCATCGCTTGTCTCGTAGGGTCGGCGATCACGTGCGAGACTACGTTGATATCCGGAAGGTCCCGTCGACGGTCTATAGAGGTGCCCGGCAAGGTGCTCACCAAGCACTATGGAAAGCATGCCTTCAAACATGGGCACATCAATCCGCTGTCCAATGCCGGAACGCTCGCGATAGAACAGTGCAGCGGTGATGGCGTTGCACAGTTGCAGACCGACCACGCGGTCGACCAATACCATGGGGGCATACCGGGGCGTCTCTCCAGTGGCCTGCCCCGTAAGCCAAGGGATGCCGCACATGCCTTGGATGAGATCGTCGTAGGCGGGTTTTGCGGCGTAGGGGCCACGCTGACTGAATCCGTAGGCGCCAGCGTAGACGATCTTCGGAGACACCTTCTTCAGGTCTTCGTACCCGAGGCCCAGGCGAGCCATAGCCTGCGGCCGGATGTTGTAGAGCAGCACATCTGAGCTGGCTGCCATGTGCAGCAGCGCGTCGCGACCTGAAGGCTTCTTGAGGTCGAGAACGATGGAGCGCTTGTTGCGGTTGGTCGTCAGGTAGAAGTGGCCCATGCCAGGATTTCGCATAGGGCCGGCTTGACGCATCACGTCCCCGCCAGGCGGTTCGACCTTGATCACATCGGCACCCAAGTCAGCCAACTGCTGGCTGGCATATGGGCCCATGATCACACTCGTCAGATCGAGAACGCGAATGCCAGAAAGAGGTCCGCTCATTTTCAATCGACTTTCGCGCCGGAGAGTTTGACGACCTTTCCCCACTTGTCATACTCGATGTTCATGAAGGACTTGAACTCGGTGGGGGGCAAGGTCCATGCCTCGTAGGCCATGCCACGAATGGCCTGCTGAAGTTCTGGGGTCTGCATCGCTTTGAGAGCGGCCTGATACAGCCGGTCGACGACGGGTTGAGGGAGTTTGGCGGGGGCCACCAGACCGAACCACAGGTCGCTACCCGCTTCGTCGAAGCCTGGCACACCGGACTCGCGCATGGTGGGCACGTCGGGCAGATAACTGCTGCGCTTGACACTGGTCACGGCAAGCGGCCTGACATGGCCGGCACGGATTTGAGGCAGCGAGGTGATGGGGATATCGAACATGGCCGAGACGCTGCCGCCCATGACGTCCACCAGGGCGGGTGCACTGCCCTTATAAGGAATGTGCTCGAGCTTCGCGCCTGTCAACGCTTTGAGCAGCTCTCCGGAGAGGTGGTTGGTTGCGCCGTTGCCGCCCGATGCGTAGTTGGCCGAAACACCACTGCGCTTGGTCCATGCAATGAACTCGGCCAGCGTGTTGGCTGGCACCTTGGGGTTGATGACCAGCACGTTGGTGTACGAAACGATGGGAGTGATCGGAGTCAGATCGGTGCGCGGATCGTAGGGGTGGCGTGGGTAGAGGTGTGGATTGATCGCGGTCGTGCCGGTGTGAGCCATTCCGATGGTGTAGCCGTCGGGTGCTGCCTTGGCCACCCCGTCGATGCCGATGCTGCCTCCGGCCCCTGGGCGGTTGTCCACGATGATGGGCTGGCCGAGCACTTCCCCCATGCTCTTGGCGAGGGACCGTGCCAGTACGTCGGTCGGCCCGCCTGCAGAGAATGGCACGATCATACGGATGGGCTTTGATGGGTAGTCCTGCGCAAAGCTCGCAAGAGGGACGGCGAGAAACAGGCCAGAAAGGGTGAGGCCCAGCAAGGTTCGAATCGGGGTCATTGTCTTGTCTCCTAGGGTTATGGTCTTGTCGCGGCGAATCAAGGTTATGGGCTTCTTTCATGTGCTCATGAATTCGCCCTCCTGTTGGTGTTGCGTGTGATCCTCAGGCGTGCTCGCGGAGCAGTTCGCGCGCGATGATGAGCTGCATGATCTGGCTGCTTCCCTCGTAGATGCGAAGCAGGCGCGCGTCGCGGTAAAGGCGCTCGATGGCGTATTCCTTGATGTAGCCATTGCCTCCGTGCACCTGCAGCATGCGGTCGGCGATGCGGCCTGCCGCCTCGGTCGCGTAGTACTTGCAGCATGCGGCCTCCTTGGTGGTCTTCTTTCCAGCATCTTTCTCCCGCGAGGCCTTCTCGACCATGGCGCGCGCAGCGAACAGCTCGGTTTGACTCTCAGCCAGCATGGACTGGATCATCTGGAAATTGGCAATGGGCTGGCCGAACTGCTTGCGCTCCATCGCGTAGCGCGTTCCTTCGTCAAGAAGGCGCTCGCACAGTCCGGTGGCCACTGCGGCCATGTGCAGCCGTGCGTGGTCCAGCGACATCATCGCGTTGCGAAATCCCGTGCCTTCCGCGCCGAGCAAGGCGCTGGCGGGAACACGGCAGTTCTCGAAGATCACGTCGGACTCATGAGAGCCCGCGAACCCCATCTTCTTGTACGGCTTGGCCACAGTGATGCCGGGTGTGTCACGATCGACCAGAAAAGCGGAGATACCCTTCGAACCGACCTCCTTCGGAGCCGTGCGCGCGAAGACGGTGAACACGCCGGCATGGATGGCGTTGGTGATGAAGCGCTTGGTGCCGTTGATGACGTAGTGATTGCCATCGCGCACAGCTTTGGTGATCAGAGCAGCGGAATCGGAGCCGGAGTCGGGTTCGGTGAGACAGAAGGACGCCATCATCTCGCCGGTCGCGAGTTTGGGCAGGTACTTTCGCTTCTGCTCTTCGGTACCATCGTTGACGATGCCCAACGTGCCCACGCCATTGGTGGTGCCGAAGTAGGAGCGGAAGGCGGGCTGCGCGTAGGCGATTTCGAAAACGAGGCTTGCCTCCTCGAACATGCTGAGGCCGAGGCCCCCGTATTCCTCGGGGATGGTCATGCCGAAGAGGCCGAGTTCCCGCAGGCCCTTCACCACGTGGGGGGGAATCTCCTGCGTCTCCTCCACCACCGTCTCGGCGGGTAGAAGCACCTCGCGCGTGAAGCGGCGGGCGGCATCGATGAGAAGCTCGAGTGTCTGTTCGCGTTCTGTCATGGGTATTTCCGTGGAGTCGTTCGTAAAGAGAGAGGATGTAAATTTCAGACCACTTTGATCAACTCGGGCACGGCCACGAACAGATCGGCCTCCAGGCCGTAGTCGGCCACCGAGAAGATCGGGGCCTCGGGGTCCTTGTTGATCGCCACGATGACCTTGGAGTCCTTCATGCCGGCCAGGTGCTGAATGGCACCCGAGATGCCCGCGGCGATGTAGAGCTGCGGGGCCACGATCTTGCCGGTCTGGCCCACCTGCCAGTCGTTCGGTGCGTAGCCCGCGTCCACCGCGGCGCGGCTGGCACCCAGTGCTGCGCCCAGCTTGTCGGCCAGCGGCGTCATCACCTCGTTGAACTTCTCCGCGCTGCCGAGTGCCCGGCCACCGGAGACGATGATCTTGGCCGCCGTGAGCTCGGGGCGGTCGCTCTTGGCGATCTCGCTGCCCATGAACTTGGACTTGCCGTCGTCGGCGGCTGCTGCTGCCGTTTCCACCGTGGCGCTGCCACCGGTGGCCGCTGCGGGGTCGAATCCCGTGGTGCGCACGGTGATCACGTGCGTGGCGTCCAGGCCCTGCACCGTGGCAATGGCGTTGCCGGCGTAGATCGGGCGCTCGAAGGTGTCGGCTGCGATGACCTTGGTGATGTCGGAGAGCTGGGCCACATCGAGTGCGGCGGCCACGCGCGGCGCCACGTTCTTGCCGCTGGCGGTGGCGGGGAACAGGATGTGGCTGTAGTTGGCCGCGATGGTCAGCACTTGGGCTGCCACGTTCTCGGCCAGGCCGTGTTCGAAACCCGGGGCGTCGGCGTGGATCACCTTGCTCACGCCGGCAATCTGTGCGGCGGCAGCGGCAGCAGCCCCGGCGTTGTGCCCGGCGATGAGCACATGCACCTCACCACCACATTGGGCAGCGGCGGCAACCGTGTTGAGCGTGGCGCCCTTGATGGAGGCGTTGTTGTGTTCTGCAATAACGAGTGCGGTCATGACATGAATTCCTTAAATGACTTTGGCTTCGTTCTTCAGCTTGTCCACCAGGGCGGCCACATCGGCCACCTTGATGCCGGCACCGCGCTTGGGCGGCTCGCTGACCTTGAGCGTCTTGATGCGCGGGCTCACGTCCACACCGAGGTCTTCGGGCTTGAGGATGTCCAGCGTCTTCTTCTTGGCCTTCATGATGTTGGGCAGCGTCACGTAACGCGGCTCGTTCAAACGAAGGTCGGTGGTGATGACGGCGGGCAGCGTGATGGAGAGCGTCTCCAGACCGCCGTCGACTTCGCGCGTGACGGTGGCTCTACCGTCAGCGACTTCCACCTTGCTGGCGAAGGTGGCTTGTGGCAGGCCGGCCAAGGCGGCGAGCATCTGGCCGGTCTGGTTGCAGTCGTCGTCGATCGCCTGCTTGCCCAGGATGATGAGACCGGGTTGTTCCTTGTCCACCAGGGCCTTCAAGAGCTTGGCCACGGCCAGGGGCTGCAGCTCCACGGTGGTCTCCACCAGGATGGCGCGGTCCGCACCAATGGCCATGGCGGTGCGCAGGGTTTCCTGGCACTGGGTGACACCGCAGGAGACGGCGATCACTTCGGTGACCACGCCCTTCTCCCTCAGGCGCACGGCTTCTTCCACCGCGATCTCGTCAAACGGGTTCATGCTCATCTTGACGTTGGCGATGTCCACGCCACTGCCGTCGCTCTTCACGCGCACCTTGACGTTGTAATCCACCACGCGTTTGACGGGGACGATGACCTTCATGTTGGGTTGTCTCCTGTTGATATGGACTTCACTGTACGAATCGATAGATTCCACGTCCAATACCAAATGAGACGTCAGTGATATCCTTTTGATAATGAACTTCCGGCAGATCACCCAGTTCCTGGCCGTGGTGGAAACGCAGAGCTTTCGCAAGGCGGCGGAACGGCTGCACATTGCGCAACCGCCCCTGTCCACGGGCATCCGGCGCTTGGAAGCAGACCTCGGCGCACCACTTTTCGAGCGCAGCAAGCGCGGCGTGCGTCTTACCGACGCAGGTCGTGTCATTCTGGTGGACGCGCAGCAGATTGCCTTCCATGCTGAGCAGTTACGCAGCGCTGTCGTCGCTCTGCGTAACGGCGTTGGCGGGCGATTGCGCATTGGCTTTGTAGGCTCCGCCACCTATGCGATGCTGCCACGCGTACTGCCGCTTTTTCGCGAGCGCTACCCGAATGTGGTGCTCGACTTGCGCGAAGGCACGACCACACAGATACTTCGCGACCTGGAGGCTGGTGCGCTGGACCTAGGGCTCGTTCGATACCCCGTGGCAGAAGCCACACCGATCGAAATCAGACCGGTGGAATGGGACAGGCTGGTGGTCGCCTTGCCGATGCACCATCCGCTGACCCGGCGCAAACGCGTGGCGCTATCGGACTTGGCCAATGAAGCTTTCATCATGTACTCAGCGTCGAGCGCGGTAAACCTTAGAGCACAGGTGATGCTGGTCTGCCAGACCGCTGGCTTTACTCCCCGGGTCACGCAGGAAGCCGTGCAGGTTCAGACGTTGGTCAGTCTTGTGGAAAGCGGCATCGGGGTGGCATTGGTCCCTGCAGCATGCAGCACAGGTTCCACCAGGCGAGTGGAGTTTCGCGATGTGTCGTCAGAAGCATCGCTCGCGGTAGCGCTCGGCGTGGCAATGCAGCCGAGCGCCGACGGTAGCGCTGCACAGCGTTTCCGGCAGATGTTGGAAGAGAACCCTCCTCAAAACGGTGACACTGTTCTTTTGCGTCGCCGAAAGCCAGTTCCGCGCGGATCACTTTGACGCTCTCGGTGGCGCTGGCGCCGTCGCTCCCGTTGAAGGCGTGGCCCAGGCCAGTGAGCGCAGCCAGGCGCTCGGACAGTTCAACCGCCGGCCCGTGGGTGAAACCAGCCAGCATCACGTGGTCGAGCGTGTGCAACTGATCGATCAGCGCGGTGCGGATGGCGGGGTGGTTGTGCCCGAACAGGTTGACCCACCAGGAGCTGATCGCATTCAGATGGCACCAGCCTCCGTGGTCGCGCAGCCACACTCCTGGGCCCGCGCCACGGGAATCAGCGGCAGCGCAGCACCCTCGGACGCGTGCAGCTTCATCTGGGTGCAGGGGTGCCAAACCCCAGCCGGGCTGCGCTAGCGCCAGGCGTCGTTGGCCGACACAGGTAGCATCAAAGCTCGGCGCCTAGGGGCAGGATGACCGGATCGCCGGACTGCGGACCGGCGGGCTCGCTGCGGGTCTCGACGATGCGGTTGGCGGCGTCGGGGAACACCAGCTTCGGCACGGCCTCGTCGAGCTTGTCTTCATGGACCATGCCGAAGGCCGCGATGATCACCAGGTCGCCCACACTGGCGCGCCGGGCGGCCGAGCCGTTGAGCGAAATGATGCCGCTGCCGCGCGGCGACTTGATGGCGTAGGTGATGAAACGTTCGCCGTTGTTGACGTTCCAGATGTGCACCTGTTCGTTGGGGCGGATGTTGCTCGCCTCCAGCAGGTCTTCGTCGATGCCGCAGGACCCTTCGTAGTGCAGCTCGCAGTGGGTGACGGTGGCGCGGTGGATTTTGGATTTCAGCAGGGTGCGAAACATGGTCGTGGTCCTCAGGCGCCCATAGTGTGGCGCGCATGCAGGCCCAGGCGCTGCATCAGCGCCCGGTCGCGTTCGATGTCGGGGTTGCCGGTGGTCAGCAGCTTCTCGCCATAAAAGATGGAGTTGGCGCCGGCCGCAAAACACAGGGCCTGCACCGCATCGCTCATCTGCTGGCGCCCGGCCGACAGGCGCACCCGGGCCCGCGGCATGGTGATGCGGGCGACCGCGATCATGCGCACGAACTCCAGCGGGTCCAGTTCGGCCTGATCGGCCAGCGGCGTGCCTTCGACCTTGACCAGGTTGTTGATCGGCACCGATTCGGGGTAATCGGGCGCCAGGTTGGCCAGCTGGGCGATCAGCGCCGCACGCTGCACCCGCGTCTCGCCCATGCCCACGATCCCGCCACTGCAGACCCGGACGCCCGCCCCGCGCACGCGTTGCAGGGTGTCGAGCCGGTCCTGGTAATCGCGCGTGGTGATGATGTCGCCGTAAAAGTCGGGGGCGCTGTCCAGGTTGTGGTTGTAGTAGTCGAGCCCGGCGTCGCGCAGGGTTTCGGCGTGGCCCTCGTTGAGCATGCCCAGGGTGGCGCAGGCCTCCAGGCCCACGTCCTTGACCGCGCGCACCAGCTCGGCCACGGCTTGCACGTCGCGGTCCTTGGGCGCGCGCCAGGCCGCGCCCATGCAGAAGCGTGTGGCGCCGGCCGCCTTGGCGCGCACGGCCGCGTCGCGCACCTCTTCCACCGCCATGAGCTTGCTGGCCGCTACGCCGGTGTCGTAGTGCACCGACTGCGGGCAGTAGCCACAGTCTTCCGGGCAGCCACCGGTCTTGATCGACAGCAGCGTGGCAAGCTCGACCTCGGTCGGGTCGAAGTGCTCGCGGTGAACGGTCTGCGCGCGAAACAGAAGCTCGGTAAACGGCTGATCGAACAGCGCCACTACGGCTTCGGTCGACCAGGCTCCCACGCTCGATGCCTCGGCAGTCTGCGAAGGTGATTGCACCCAGTGAATGGGTTCTTCTCTCAGGATCGTGTCATTCATCGCGCAATACTCCAGTGGTGTCCAGCAAAATTCAATCGATAGATCGACGCGGGCGCATCGTGCCTGCAAGGCCAGCCACAGCGCTTCAGGCGCCTTGCGGCCTGATGTGCTGGGTGGCCTCGTCTTCGACCCGCTGCCAGATCTCGACCGCCATCGGGTTCTTGCTCTCTTCCAGGATGTGCCCCACCAGCCCGATGGCACGCGCCAGGACGCCGATGCCGCGCACGATTTTCCATGGCAGCCCGAGTTCGCAGCTGATGGCGCCGATGGCGCCGGTCGCGTTGACGGGAAGCGACTTGCCAGCGGCGCGTTCGGCCTCGTCGCAGATCAGTTGTTCCAGGCGGATGTAGTCGCCGGAAAAGCCGTTGTCTTTGGCGATCTGGAACAGGCGCGGGGCACGCGGATCGACCGGCTTGTGCAGCGGATGGCCGAGCCCCGGAATGATCTGGCCACGCTCTCGGTAGGCCGCCACGGTTTCGCGCGCAATGCGCTCCAGATCGGCGTCGCGTGTGCCCGGCGGCAGCGCCTCGTACAGCATTTTGGCGGTGCCTTCGGTGCTGCCGACGAACACGCTGCCCAGGCCGCACAATCCGGCCGCCACCGCCGCCTGCAGCGATTCGGGCGCACCGGCGTAAGTCAGTCGCGCGACCAGCGCACTCGGCGTGATGCCGTGTTCGACCAGCGTCACCGCGATCGCGTTGAATACGTTGGACTCCTGCGGCGTCGGCATGCGCCCGACGATCTGCAGGAAGGCCATATCACCCAGGTTGAGATGGCCAAGAATTTCGTCGGGCAGGCTTTTGCCGTGCACCTCGATGCGGTCGGGGGTACTCCACGCAATGTCGGAGCGGATGGGTTTGTTCTTGCGGGTCATGAGAAATTCCAGTCGGTTTGGGGTGGGCTTAAAAAATCAGGCGCTCAGACCCGCGTCGCGCAGCACGGCTTGTGCACGCTGGTACACCGGCAGATCGACCATCTGGCTGTCAACCGCCACAGCGGAACCACCCGCCGTTTCAAATGCTTTGCAGACGCGGCGCGCCCAGTCAAGCCGTTCGGGGGTCGGCGTGAACACCGCCTGGACGATGGCAAGCTGCTTCGGGTGGATGCACAGCTTGGCACCAAAGCCGAGTCGACGTGAGCGTTCAGTGTCCGCCTGCAAGCGTTGCAGGTCCTCGATCGCGGTGCTGACACCATCAACTGGCGCGGCCAGCCCGGCCAGCCGCGAGGCCAGCACCACTTGTGAGCGGAAAGCCAGCAGCTCTGACTCCGCGCCATCGGGCGCACAGTCAATGCCCAGATCGAGCGCCAGATCGACGCTGCCAAAAGCCAGGCGGATCACGCCCGGCACGCTCGCAATGCTGTGGATTTCCCTAAGTCCGCGCGCCGACTCGATGATCGGCAACACGTCCTTATAGGTGATCTCGACCACGGTGCACACGGCATCGATACCCTCGGCCTTGGGCAGCATCACCGCCGCCACACCAGGATGGCGACACAGTTCGAGATCGTCTTCAAACCAGGGCGTGCCAGCGGCATTGATGCGCACAACCAGCGGTGCCGACGCATCAAGCGCCGCCGCCAACGCGTCGCGTGCGCTCGCCTTCGCCTCGGGGGCAACCGCGTCTTCCAGATCAACAATCACCGCGTCGGCGCCGCTGGCGCGCGCCTTGGCAAAACGCTCAGGCCTGTCTGCGGGCACAAAAAGATAGGCACGCGGCAGGACATGGAGGCCGGGGGTGCTGGTCGCCATGCTCATGCCGCCAACCAGCGCTCGATGTGCGGCGCCTCGGCGACCGCCCAGACGCGCGCGATCAGTGCCTCCACCTCTGCAGGCGTGGCCCCCTTGCCGTAGGCCGCCAGGCGCTGCGCCTTGTCTTCCAGCTCGGCACGTGTCAGGGTGTTGCCAGGGTCGCCTTTGGGCTCATCGACCCGCGCGCCAAAGGTGTGGCCATCGCGCGTGCTCACCGTTACCTTGCCGATCCAGCGCTGCGGGTAGGCCTTATCGACCTCGGCGTCGAGCTGCATCGTCACGCGGTCGCGCAAGGCGGCCACGCGCGGCGCGAGGTAATGCGCTTCAAATTCATTCAGCCCGGCAAAGCCGTATTCGGCGGCCAGCGCCAGCACCGTGCCCATTGAGAATTTGGCCTGGTGCACGGTGGCGGGCACGGTGACGCGGCCCAGCACGTCGATGGCGCCCTGGTGCACATGGGTGGTCACCGCGGCAATATCGTCGGCCTTGAGCCCATGCGTCTGCATCAGCGCCAGCAGCGCGTCGGCGCTGGGGTGGGTGTGGCGGCACGAGGCGTGGTATTTGAACGAGGTTTCCGCCGTGGCCCAGCGCTGGCCCAGGCGGTCGGTCAGGCGCGCCGGATCGGCGTCGTTCGACATGCCCGCAGCCATGCCTTGCGCGCCTTCCAGAATCTGGCGCGCGCCGGTCAGCCCCTCGCGCGCCAAGTAGGCGCAAGCCAAGCCGCTGGACGCCGCATGCGCGGTGTGCAGTTGCTTGGAGTCGGCGGCGTCGCGCAAAAACTCCCACAGCCCGGCGGCTTGTGTGCCGGCGCTGCCGAAGGCATGCAGCATGGTGGTCGCATCGAGCTTGAGCAGCCGTCCGGCCGCCGCAGCGGCGGCCAGCGTGCCGGCGGTGGCCGTGGTGTGAAAGATGCGGTAGTGCGAGCGGCCCAGGAACTCGCCCACCCGAATGCCGACTTCATAGCCCGCCACTACGGCGGCCAGGAACTCGCGGCCGCTGGCACCGATGTCCTGCGCGATGGCCAGCGCCGCCGGGAACACGACGGCTGCGGGATGAAACACCGAGCCGTTGTGGACGTCATCCTGCTCGGCGAAATGCGAGGCGGCCGCGTTGACCATCGCAGCGAAATGGGGCGAGGTGGTGCGGCGCGAGATCAGCACCTCGGCGCGGCCGGAGGCCGGCCCCATGGTGCGGGCATAGGCTTCGATGGCCTCGACCGGCCGGGCGCCCTTGCCCGCCAACGCGGAGGCGTACCAGTCGAGGAACAGGTCTTCGGTTCGGCGCAGCACCGGCGCCGGAATGGTGTCGAATGACAGATCGGCGGCAAAGGCAGCCAGCGTCGCGCTCGGGTTTGTATCTGGGGTCATGGCATCGATCTCGCAGTCAGATGGCTTGGTCTGCACGCAGCCGGGCGATGTCAGTCTCGCCGTAGCCGAGCTCGGTCAGGATGGCTTCGGTGTGCTGACCCAGCGCAGGCACCGGCCCCATGGGCGGCGGCGGCTCGCTGCCCTGGACGTGGTGCGGCGGGTACAGCGCCGGCAGCGTGCCGCCTGGCGAACCGATCTCGGTCCAGCGCCCACGCGCCGCGAGTTGCGGGTGCTTCCACAGGTCGGCCATCTCGTTGAGCTGGCCGTTGGCGATTTGCGCCGCATCCAGCCGCGCCACCAGTTGCGCCGCGGTCAGGGTGGCGCAGACACCTTCGATGATGCCGCGCAGTTTCTCGCGCTGGGCCAGCCGGTTGGCGTTGCCCAGGTACTGTGCGGTCAGCTCGGGCAATTGCAACACCTGGTTGCAGAAGGTGGCCCATTCGCGGTCGTGCTGCACCGCCAGCACCACCTGCTTGCCGTCGCCGCAGGTAAAAGGGCCGTAGGGGTAAATGGCGGCGTGCGAGGCGCCGGCACGCAGCGGCGGCGGCTGGCCATCCAGCGTGTAGTAGAGCGGGAAGCCCATCCATTCGGACATGGCTTCGAGCATGGAGATTTCGAGCCGCTGGCCACGCCCCGTGCGCCCGCGCTCCAGCAAAGCGGCCAGCACGCTGCTGTAGGCGTACATGCCAGCGGCGATGTCGGCAATCGACAGCCCGGCCTTGGATGGCGTCTCCGGCGTGCCGGTCACCGACACAAAACCGGCTTCGCTCTGGATCAGCAGGTCATAGGCTTTTTTCGCGGTGTAGGGGCCGCCGTCGCCGTAGCCCGAGATGTCGCACACCACGATGCGCGGGTTGACCGGCGCCAGGCTGGCATGGTCCAGTCCCATGCGCGCGGCAGCACCGGGCGCCAGATTCTGCACCAGCACGTCGGCGCGCTCCACCAGCTTTTGCAGTACGGCGCGTGCGGCCGGGTGTTTGAGGTCGAGCGTCAGGCTTTCCTTGGAGCGGTTGCACCAGACGAAGTGGGAAGCCGAGCCGTGGGCCCGGCTGTCGTAGGCGCGGGCGAAGTCGCCCTCGCCCGGACGCTCGACCTTGATGACGCGCGCGCCGAGATCGGCCAACTGGCGGGTGCAGAACGGCGCGGCAATCGCGTGCTCCAGCGTGACAATCAGCATTCCTTCCAATGGACGCATGGCAATTTCTTTCAGAATGAGCGCGGCAACTCGAGCACATGCTCGGCCACGTAACTCAGAATCAGGTTGGTGGAGATCGGCGCCACCTGGTACAGCCGGGTTTCGCGGAACTTGCGCTCGATGTCGTATTCGCAGGCAAAGCCAAAGCCGCCATGGGTCTGAATGGCGGTGTTGGCCGCCTCCCAGGAGGCTTTGGCGGCCAGGTACTTGGCCATATTGGCCTCTGCGCCACACGGTTGGTGGGCGTCAAACAGCTCGCAGGCACGCCAGCGCATCAGGTCAGCGGCTTCGGTCTCGATGTGGGCCTCGGCCAAGGGAAACTGCACGCCCTGGTTCTGCCCAATCGGGCGGTCAAACACGCGGCGCTCGCGGGCATAGCGGGCGCTGCGCTCGACGAACCAGCGGGCGTCGCCAATGCACTCGGCGGCAATCAGCGTGCGCTCGGCGTTCAGGCCGTCCAGGATGTACTTGAAACCTTTGCCCTCCTCGCCGATCAGGTTCTCGGCCGGGATTTCGAGGTTGTCGAAGAACAGCTCATTGGTCTCGTGGTTGACCATGTTGCGGATCGGGTTCACCGTCATGCCCTGGCCAATGGCCTGGTGCAGGTCAACGATAAAGATCGACATGCCCTCTGACTTGCGCTTCACATCCTTGAGCGGGGTGGTGCGTGCCAGCAAAATCATCAGATCGGAGTGCTGAATCCGCGAGATCCAGACCTTCTGGCCATTGACCACATAGCGGTCGCCCTGCTTGACTGCGGTGGTCTTGATCTTGGTGGTGTCGGTGCCTGTGGTTGGCTCGGTCACGCCCATGGACTGCAGGCGCAGATCGCCGCTGGCGATTTTTGGCAGGTAGCGGCGCTTTTGCTCGTCCGAGCCATGGCGCAGCAAGGTGCCCATGTTGTACATCTGGCCGTGACAGGCGCCGGCATTGCCGCCGCAGCGGTTGACCTCTTCCATCACCACCGAGGCTTCGGCCAGACCCAAGCCAGCTCCGCCGTACTCCTGCGGAATCATCACCGCCAGCCAGCCGGCCCTGGTCAGCGCGTCCACACACGCCTCGGGGTAAGCACGGGCATCGTCAATCTTGCGAAAGTACTCGTCAGGGAAGCGTTTGAAAAGATCGCGCAGCGCGGCACGCAACTCGGGGTAACGTTCTTGGTTCATCATTTTCAGTCTCTAAAAGTTCCCCGCCGAGCCGCGCAGGACAAAGGTTACCGGTTAGCGGAATTTGCTGAAGTCGGGCTTGCGTTTCTCAAGAAAGGCGCTGGCCCCTTCCTGCTGCTCGCCGGTACTGAAATAGTTAGGTGCCACTTCCTGGATCAGGTCGTTCATGTCCTTGCCCATGATCGGGGCCATGTGGTGGTAGAACGAACGCTTGACAATCTTCAGGCAGGTCGGCGACAGCGACAGCAATTCGTCGCAGTACTTCTGCACCTCTTCGTCGAGTTGGGCCATGGGCACCACCGAGTTGGCCAGACCCCAGTCGAACGCCTGCTTCGCGCTGTAGCGGCGGCACAGCATCCACAGTTCGCGCGCCCGCTTGTGGCCAAGCACATTGGCCGCGTGCGAGACGATGTAGCCACCGGCCGGTGAGCCGACGCGTGGCCCGTTCTGACCAAAGATCGCATGCTCGGCGGCAATCGTGAAGTCACAAAAGTAGGCAATGTGGTGACCGGCACCAATGGCATAGCCGTTGACGCGCGCGATCACCGGCTTGGGACATTCGGCGATCTGGCGGTTGAAGTTGAATTCCAGGTCCTGCAGGCCGCTCTTGCCACCTTCGCCCTTTTCCCAGTTGACATCACCGCCGACACAAAAGGCGCGCTCGCCAGCACCGGTCAGCACGATCACGCCGACCTTCGGATCGTCGCCGGCCTGGGCCAGCAGTCGCTCCATGTCCTTGATGGTGTCACCAGTGAAAGCGTTGAGCGTCTTGGGCCGATTGATGGTGATGGTGGCAACGTAATTTTTGACGTCGTAAATGACTTCCTGATCGCTCATGGTGTTTCTTCGTGATATTGGTTGGGGGAAACTATCGGGTCTGCGTGGCACGCACGCGCGCAAACTCAAGAAACCAGTCAAGGCTGGCGGGGTTGGCCAGCGCATCGCGGTTGACCACTTTGTCGATGGGCTGGCCGAGCAGCAGCTTCTTGATCGGCAGTTCGAGCTTCTTGCCGGTGAGCGTGCGCGGCACCTCGGCCACGGGAAACACCTCGTCCGGCACATGGCGCGGCGACGCGGCCGCGCGGATGGCGCTCTTGATGCGCCCGATCAGCGGCGCGTCCAGCGCCACGCCCTGGCGCAGCACGACGAACATCGGCATATAGCTTTCGCGCCCCAGAAACTCAAGATCGACCACCAAACTGTCGAGCACTTCGGGCAGCGCCTCGACCACGCTGTAGATGTCGCTCGTGCCCATGCGCACGCCGTGGCGGTTGATGGTGGTGTCGCTGCGGCCGTAGATGATTGCGCCGCCGCGCGGTGTGATGCGAAGCCAGTCGCCATGCCGCCAGACGCCGGGGTACATGTCGAAATAACTGTCCAGATAGCGCCGGTTGCCGGGGTCGTTCCAGAAGTAGAGGGGCATGGACGGCATGGGCGCGGTGCAGACCAACTCACCCACCTCGTCCACGACCGGCTGGCCCTGCTCGTTGAAGGCCTCGACGCGCGCCCCGAGGCAGCGCCCCTGCATTTCTCCCACGACAACGGGCAGGGTCGGCACGCCGCCGACGAAGGCCCCTGCGAAGTCGGTGCCGCCGGAGATCGGGTTGATCCAGACATCGCGCCCGACATGCTTGGCAATCCACTGGTAGCTTTCCAGGGACAGTGGCGAGCCGGTCGAACCCACGGTGCGCAGCGGCCCCAGCGCGCCCACCTCGCGCGGCTCTACGCCTGTTTTCTGGCAGGCCGCATAAAACGCCGCACCGGCACCCAGAAACGTCACGCCGACTTCCCCCGCGAAGCGCCACAGCGTGGTGTAGTCGGGCCAGGCCGGGGCGCCGTCGTACAGGCAGACCGTCGCCCCCACCAGCAAGCCACCCACCTGGCAGTTCCACATGATCCAGCCCGTGGTGGAAAACCAGTGGAAGCGGTCTTCGGGACCGAGGTCGTTGTGCAGGCGCATCAGCTTGACCTGCTCCAGCACGATGCCGCCATGGCCGTGCACGATGGGTTTGGGCAAGCCGGTGGTGCCCGATGAATACACCACCCACAGCGGGTGGTCGAAAGGCATTGACTCAATGCGCAGTTCAGCTGGGCCGCTGACCACCTCGCTCCAGAGCACGCCACCGCGCAGCGCGCCCACGCTGGCGCTGCGCTCCAGGTAGGGCAGGAGCACGCAGCGCTCGACGCTGGGCAGCCCGTCGAGCAGCATGGCCACGGTGTCGCGCCGGTCGAAGCGCTTGCCACCCCAGCGGTAGCCATCGACCGCGATCAACACCTTCGGATCGATTTGCCGGAAACGGTCCAGCACCGTGGGCGCCCCCATGTCGGGCGAGCACACCGACCAGATCGCCCCCACGGAAACCGTGGCCAGAAAAGCCACGATGGATTGCGGAATATTGGGCAGGTAGGCCACCACGCGGTCGCCCGGCCCCACGCCCGCTGCGCGCAGCCACTGCGCCAGCGCCGCCACTTGGTCCTGCAGCGTGCGCCAAGACATGTCCGCCCGCTCGCCCGCTTCATTGCGAAAAACGATGGCCGGTCTGGCATCCGTAGCGTGCCGGAACACCTGCCGCGCATAGTTGGTGCGCGCGCCCACAAACCATTGCGCGCCCGGCATCTGCCGATCGCTCAGAACCGGGCCATTCCAGTCGTCGAGCGGAAGCTCAAAATAGCCGACGATGGCGCCCCAGAAACCCTCCAAGTCATCCACGGACCATTGCCACAAGGCCTCGTAGCCGGCAAAGCGCACGCCTTTTTCGCGTTCCAGCCATTGTTGGAAACAGGTCAACTCGGCACCCGCGATGCGATCCGCGCTGGGGATCCACAGAATGTCGGGCGAAGTTTTGCTCATGGTTTCCCTACTGCTGCGGTTGCCATGGCAGTTTCGTGCAGGCGCACGACCCCGTCGCGCACCAGTTGGGCAATCTCCGGCCCACCATAGCCCAGTTCGCCCAACACCGGCCCGGTATGCTGCCCCAGCGCGGGAGGTGCCAGCATGTCACCGATCTTGCGCATGCCCGCGGCAAGCTGCGCCGGAAAAGGGATTAGCGGCAGCCCCGGCATCTCAGGATGCTCCACGAAACGGGCGACCAGCACCGGGTCGGCCATGGCCTCGGACACCGTGTTCACCGGACCACAGGGAATATCGGCGGCCTCGAAGGCTGCCACCCAGGTAGCCGCCGAACGGGTGATGAAAATCGCCTCCAGTTCAGCCAGCAGCGCCGGCCGGTTGGCAATGCGCACCGCATTGCGCTGGTAACGCGGATCGTTGAGCCACTCCAGCCGCTCGATGACGGCGCAAAACCGCTTGAACGCACCTTCATTCACCACCGACACGCTGAACCAGGCACCGTCGGAGCCTCGAAAGTGACGGCTCGGCACAGCAATCGGCAGGTTCACCGCACGAACCGGCTCGCGCTGCTCAACCGCATATTCACCCACCTTGCTGGCAAGAAAATTGAACATGGTGTCCACCAGGGACAACTCCACGCGCTGCCCCTGGCCGGTCTGCTGCCAATGCATCACCGCGGCCAGCACGCCCAACGCGCCGCACATGCCGGACGCCACATCGATGATCGGCAAGCCGATACGAACCGGTGGATTGCCCTCTTCCCCGCTGGCGTAGAAGGCCCCCGTCATGCCCTGCACCACGCTGTCGACCGAGGGCCTGAGCCGGTAGTCGCCCTGCTCACCGAAGGCGCTGACCATGTAGTACACCAGCGTCGGGTTGATGCGCCGCACCGCGTCGTAGGTCAG
This sequence comes from Hydrogenophaga sp., assembly GCF_018780385.1. GTDB lineage: Bacteria > Pseudomonadota > Gammaproteobacteria > Burkholderiales > Burkholderiaceae_C > Hydrogenophaga. Next base: position 18,189 of record NZ_JADMJO010000043.1, read on the forward strand.
CGCATGTGTCTCGGCAAAGTCGGGGCGAAAGTTGTGCACCAGAACCTGGGCTTTTGAAATCAGCCGCTCCAGCACCGAGCGCCCGGCAGGGGTGCGTATGTCCAGCGCGATCGACTCCTTGCCCCGGTTGCAGGTCATGAAAGCGACGCTGGAGTCGCCATAAAACGGCGGGCCAAAATGCCGCCCCTCCTCGCCGGTGATCGCCTCGACCTTGATGACGCGCGCGCCCAGATCGGCCAGCACCATGGCCGCGTAAGGCCCGGCAATCAAGCGGGACAGATCGATGACGGTGATGCCACTCAGAATGCCTTGCACGGCGCCGCCCTTTTTTACTTGCTGGCGCGCGAGCGGGTGCGGAAAGCCGCAATGCCGGCGCGATGCTCAGGCGTGTCTTCGAGCACCGCCATGTGCGAGGACACCATGTCCAAGTGCGTGGCGAGCGCCATGGTCTGGCTTTGGTAGACGGCGCGGCGAAAAAAGCGTACCGCCTGCTGCGGCTTGGCGGCAATGGTGCGCGCCATATCGTAGGTGGCGGTCATCAGTTCGGCATCGGGCACCACGCGATTGACCATGCCAATGCGTTCGGCCTCTTCCGCCCCCACCACGCGACCGGTCCAGAACAACTCAAGCGCGCGCGCGGTGCCAATCAGGCGCGGCAAGTACCAGGCACCGGCATCACCAGCCATCAGTCCGATGTTGATATAACTCTCGGCAAGCGTGGCTGAGCTGGCCATCAAACGGATATCGCACATCAAAGCCATGTCGCAGCCAGCGCCTCGCGCAGCGCCGTTGACAGCGGCAATGACCGGTTTTTCCATCCGCTCCAGCGTGAGCGCAATGCGATGCACGTGGCGGTACAGAAAATCCTTGCGTCCCATGCTGTCCATTTCGCTGAATTTGGCCATCTCCTCGAAATCGCCGCCGGCACAAAAAGCACGACCGGCACCGGTGACGACGATGACCTTGACTCGCTCATCAGCTTCGGCCTGCTCAAGTGCTGCGCGCCAAGCATCCACCATCTCAAGATCGAAGGCATTGAGCTGATCGGGCCGGTTGAGGGTCAGGGTCGCAATGCCGTCGGCATCAACCGCAAGCAAGATGGCAGGAACGACGGACATGGAAAACCTTTCTGACGGTGGGATGAACAAGGATCAAGGATCAAGGGCGACTGTCCGCGCCTGCCGGAAACCGGCTGGTTTCGATAAAGGTCATGCGAACATATTGACAGAACGGTGGTTAGTTAGGACCTCAAGCCGAAGCACGCCTTGCAAGCAGCCTGGTCACAGGCGCGGGCGTGTGTTGCACACCCCATGACCTTCCCGACACCTATCGTTCAATGTCCTCGTACAGGGCGCGATAGCTGTCACGCAGCGGATGCTTTTGAATCTTGCCGGTGGAGGTCATCGGCAAGGCATCGACGATGCGGATCGCCTTGGGCACCTCAAAGCCACCGAGATGCTCCTTGCAGTGGTTGATCAACTCGGCCTCGTCGGCCTGCGCCCCTGGCTTGAGCACCACGAAGGCGGTGACCGCCTCGACCCAGCGCGGGTGCGGCAAACCTACCGCCGCCACATTGGCCACCGCCGGGTGGCGCAGCAACGTGGCCTCGACCTTGATGGACGGCACGTTTTCGCCGCCGGTCTTGATCATGTCCTTCTTGCGGTCCCTGAACATCATCTGGCCATCGACCCACATGCCGAGGTCACCGGTGTGGTGCCAGCCGAAAGCGCGTGCCTCGGCGGTGGCTTCGGGATTTTTGTAGTAGCCCTCCATCACGTTCGGACCGCGGTGCACGATCTCGCCGACCTCGCCGGGGCCGAGCAGCTGGCCCGCGTCGTCCATCACCGCCGTGTCGTTGATCAATGCACTGACGCCCCAGTAGGAACCAAAGCGTTTAAGCTGCTCTTCGGGCCGGAAGGCCATGGTGAGCGGGTACATCTCGGTCTGGCCGGTGGCCAATGAGTAATTCGGGCAGAACTCGGCGATCAGGCGGCGCAGCAGGGTCTCGGCCATGGGCGCCATGGCGTACACGCACATGCGCAGGCTCGACAGGTCGCGCCCCGGGCGCGAGGGATGATCGAGCATGGCCTGGTGCATCAGCGGCAAGCCCACCAGCAAGGTCACCCGTTCACGCTCGATGGCGTCGAGCATGGCGGCGGGTTCGAAAGCGCGCATCACAATCACCGTGCCGCCGCCCGCCAGCACGCCGCACATCAGCGTGTGCTGGGCGCAATGAAAGAGGGGCAGCACGGCAATGTTCACGGCATCGCGCCACACCCCCAACTCAAGCGCGTTGTTCATCGCTGCCATCACCACCGACAAATGGCTTTGCATCACCCCTTTAGGGCGGCCGGTGGTTCCGCTGGTGTACATGATCTGGGCTACGTCGCGGTCATGAATTTCGACCTCGGACTCAGTGGCAGACTGCGCAGCAATCGCTGCAGCGAAGCTGCAGAAAGCCCCAGCCCCCTCGCCTTCCAGCACCCATCCGCGACCGGGCTGCGCCTCGATGGCTGCACGCAACTCCGGGCGCACCAGCAGAGCGGCATCCACCAGCAGGAAGCGCGCCTCAGAGTGGTCGATGATGTAGCGAACGTCATCCAGCCCCAGGCCGGTGTTGATCGGCACCCAGATTAGGCCGGCGCGATGGATGCCGAACATGGCCACCAGGAACTCAAGCGAGTTATTGCATAGCGTGGTCACGCGGTCACCTCGCACCAAGCCAGCGGCCAGCAAGGCATTGGCGCAGCGGGTCACGCGCTCATCGAGCTCACCGTAGCTCATGCTCTGATCGCCGAGCACGAACGCCGTCTTGGCGCGGTCTCGCGCTGCCGAGCGGCGCAGGAAGTCGCCGATGGCCACGCGGGCAATTGCGCCAGGGGATGGCACATCAGCGATGACGGAGGTTGATGGGCTCATGATCGATGTCTCCTACTTTTTGAATTGTTTGGCCGGTGCCGCCGACCATACTGCCAGGAACAGGCCTGGCCTCTGCTTTACCTCGGCATCCGCTGCAACCTATAACGCAGTCACCAATTCGGGCACCGCTGTGAACAGATCCGCCACCAGCCCATAGTCGGCCACCTGGAAGATCGGCGCTTCGGCGTCCTTGTTGATCGCAACGATCACCTTGCTGTCCTTCATGCCGGCCAGGTGCTGGATGGCGCCCGAGATGCCAACCGCCACGTACAACTGGGGTGCCACGATCTTGCCGGTCTGGCCGACCTGGTAGTCGTTGGGCGCGTAGCCGGCGTCGACGGCGGCGCGCGAGGCGCCGATCGCCGCGCCAAGCTTGTCGGCCAGCGGCTCCAGCACGGCGTGAAACTTGTCGGCCGCGCCCAGTCCGCGTCCGCCCGATACGATGACCGATGCAGCGGCGAGTTCCGGGCGCTCCAGCTTCACCACCTCACGCCCGACCAGGGTGGTCAAGCCGAGATCGCCAGCCGCGTCCAGCGTCTCGACCGCTGCCGTGCCGCCCGCACCGACCGGGTCGAAGGCGGTGGTGCGAATGCTCAGCACCTTGATGGCATCCTTCGATTGCACGCGGGCCAGCGCGTTGCCGGCATAGAACGGGCGCAGGAAGGTGTCGGGCGACTCGATCGCGATCACGTCCGACACCTGGGAGGCGTCCAGCAAGGCCGCCACGCGCGGCAGCACGTTCTTGCCAAAGGCGGTGGCTGGCGCCAGCACATGGGTGTAGCCGACATCGGCGCGCACGCGTGAGCGCACCAGCTCGGCCAGGTTCTCGGCCAGGTGGGCCTCTAGGTGCGCCGCGTCAACGTGCAGCACCTTGCTCACGCCCGCAACCGCCGCCGCAGTCTGGGCCACGGCAGCGCAGTTGCGGCCCGCCACCAGCACATGAATGTCGCCGCCGATGCGCGTGGCGGCGGCAATCGTGTTCAGCGTGGCCGCTTTGAGTACGGCGTTGTCGTGTTCCGCAATGATCAGGGTTGTCATCAGATCACCTTCGCTTCTTCTTTGAGTCGTTTGACGAGTTCGGCCGGGTCGGCCACCTTGATGCCGGCCTTGCGGGTCGGCGGCTCGCTGACGTTCAGGGTCACGGTGCGTGGCGCAATGTCGATGCCGAGCTCGGCCGCCTTGATCACCTCCATCGGCTTTTTCTTGGCCTTCATGATGTTGGGCAGCGTGATGAAGCGCGGCTCGTTCAGGCGCAGGTCGGTCGTGATCACGGCCGGCAGCTTCATGGCCAGGGTTTCCAGGCCACCGTCGATCTCGCGAGTGATGGTGGCCGTGTCGCCGCTGATCTGCACCTTGGAGGCGAAGCTGGCCTGGGCCCAGCCCATCAGCGCGCCAAACATCTGGCCAGTCTGGCCAGCGTCGTCATCAATCGCCTGCTTGCCGAAGATGGCGAACTGCACACCTTCTTTTTGGGCCACATGCTGCATCAGCTTAGCCACCGCGAGCGGTTCGAGCGCGGCGTCAGTTTCAACCAGCACGGCGCGATCAGCGCCGATGGCCATGGCGCTGCGCAGCGTTTCCTGGCAAGCCGCCGGGCCACAGGAAACAACGATCACTTCAGAAGCGACACCGGCCTCCCTGAGGCGCACCGCCTCTTCGCATGCGATCTCGTCGAAAGGGTTCATGGACAACTTCTGGTTCGCGAGATCGACTCCCGAACCGTCGGACTTGACGCGGGCCTTGACGTTGTAGTCCAGCACCCGCTTGACGGCGACCAATATCTTCACTTTATCTCCATGTGACTAAAATAAACAATTGAAAACGGTAAGATGGAAGCCGAATCCGGCCCGTTCAATCACTGCTCACTCCCGATGCGGCCACACGAGGAAACAGCATCGCGTACATGCGCTGCGCCAACGCATCGATGTCCAGACGCCCGCCAGGCCGGTACCACTGCGCCGTCCAGTTGAGGGCACCGAGAACTGTCTGGCGCACCAACACGACATCTGTATCGACCAGGCCCAGCGCCGCAGCCTCGCTGATCGGCGTCATCCACAAGGTCTCGTAGGCGTCGCGCGATGCCATCACCCGGGTCTGGGCGGCCGGCGAAAGGCTGCGCCACTCATAGAGCAGCACGGTCATGGCGTCGAGCCTCGTACCCAGCAAAGCCTTCAGGTGGCTGCGCACCATCGACAGCAGCCGCTCGGGCAAGCGAACTTCGCCAGCCAGCCCGTCGCGCACCGACCGCATGATGTCGCGAACACCCTCCTCCATGATCGCCACCAGCAGATCCTCCTTGGTCGCGAAATGGTAGAAGAGCGAGCCTGAAGTCATGCCCATGGCTTGGGCAATCTCGCGCACCGAAGTGCGCTCAAAACCCTGGCGCCGGAACCGGCTCGCCGCGGCCGCCAGGATCGCATCTCTGCGCGAGAGTGGGTTGTCTTGCTCCTTTGCCATGCCGTATACTATATCATCTAACAAGCGTTTGGTCGATTGGTTTTTCTATCGTGCGTTGGGTGCTTCCGGCGCTTTCCCACGTGGACGAGCAACTCTTCGCGACCGTCGGCCATGCCAGTGCCAATGCCAATCGAACTTCATGGACAGACCCATGCTCAACCGCACCCTCTTCGGTGAAGAACACGAACTCTTCCGGGACCAGGCACGTCGCTTTCTGGAAGAAGAAGTCATACCTCATCACGCCGGCTGGGAAAACGATGGCATCGTGCCGCGCGCCGTCTGGCGCAAGGCCGGCGCCGCCGGCCTGCTGTGCCCCGCCATACCCGAGCAATACGGCGGCGGTGGCGGTACGCGCCTGCACAGTGCTGTGCTCATTGAAGAAGTCTCGCGCGCCGGCACCAGCGGCATTGGCTTCGGCCTGCACTCCGACATCGTGGCACCCTACATCCTGGCCTACGGCACCGAGGCGCAAAAGCGCAACTGGCTGCCGAAGATGGCCACCGGCGAAGTGATTGGCGCCATCGCCATGACTGAGCCGGGCGCGGGCAGCGACCTGCAAAGCGTGCGCACCAGTGCGGTCCGTGACGGCGACGAACTTGTGATCAATGGTCAAAAGACCTTTATCACCAACGGCCAGAACGCCGACGTGGTGATCGTTGTCGCCAAGACCGCCCCGACGCAAGGCGCCAAGGGAACCTCGCTGGTGCTGGTCGAGACCAATCGCCCCGGCTTCACGCGCGGGCGCAATCTCGAAAAAATCGGCATGAAGGCGCAGGACACCTCGGAACTCTTCTTCGAAGACGTGCGCGTGCCGGCCAGCAACATCCTCGGCGGCGATGGCAAGGGCTTTTTCCTGCTGATGCAGGAACTGGCCTGGGAGCGCATGCAGATCGCCATCGGCGCGGTGGCGGGCGCCGAGGCCGCGCTCGAATGGACCCTGGCCTACACCAAGGATCGCAAGGCCTTCGGCCAGCGCGTGATCGATTTCCAGCACAACCGCTTCAAGCTCGCCGAAATGAAAACCGAGGTGCAGATCGCACAGGTCTTTGTCGACCGTCTGCTCGGCCTGCTGATGGACGGTCAACTTGATGCCGCCACCGCCGCGATGGCCAAGTACTGGACCACCGACCTGCACTGCAAGGTGATCGACCAATGCCTGCAGATGTTCGGCGGCTTCGGCTACATGTGGGAGTACCCGATTGCCCGCGCCTATGCGGATGCGCGCGTCGCGCGCATCTACGGTGGCGCCAACGAAATCATGAAGGAAATCATCAGCCGCACGCTGTAGCAACTGCTGCCAGCCGCCTGCCGCTCTTCCGCCCTCTTGCCTATCGCATCCCCAGATTCAGAAAGAAGGAAACCCAACATGACCGAAGCATTCATTTTCGACGCCGTGCGCACGCCGCGCGGCAAGGGCCGCAGCTCGGGTGCGCTGCACGGCACCACGCCCATCAGTTTGGCCATTACCGCGCTGCAGGCACTACGCGACCGCAACACCCTGGACACCGCCTTCGTGGACGACATCATCCTCGGCTGCGTCGAACCCGCCGGTGAGCAAGGCGCCAACATCGCGCGCGTTGCGGCCATTGCCGCCGGGTACCACGAAAGCGCTGCCGGCGTGCAGGTCAATCGCTTTTGCGCCTCGGGCCTGGAGGCCTGCAACATGGCCGCCGCCAAGGTGATGTCGGGTCAGTCGCCACTGGTCATCGGCGGCGGCGTGGAGAGCATGAGCCGTGTGCCCATGGGCACCAGCGGCGGTGCCTGGGCGATTGACCCAGCGGTGGCGATTCCGACCTATTTCGTGCCGCAGGGCATTTCGGCCGATCTGATTGCCACGCTTTACGGCCACAGCCGCAGCGACGTCGACAGCTACGCGGTCGAAAGCCAGCGCCGCGCCGCACTCGCCTGGGCCGAGAGCCGCTTCGCCAATTCGATCGTTCCCGTGAAGGATGTGAACGGTTGCATCGTGCTTGAGCGCGACGAACACATGCGCGCCGAAACCACGCTGGAGTCGCTGGCCAAGCTGGAGCCTGCTTTCAAGGTGCAGGGCGAGAAATACGGCTTCGACGCGGTGGCCATTCAGCGTTATCCCGAGATCGAGCGCATGGTGCACGTGCACCATGCCGGCAACTCATCGGGCATTGTTGACGGCGCGGCTGCGGTGCTGGTCGGCAACGCCGAAGTCGGCAAACGGCTGGGCCTGAAAGCCCGTGCCCGCATCCGCTCGTTCGCCTCCATCGGCAGCGAGCCCACCATCATGCTGACCGGCCCCTCCTATTCGGCGGAAAAGGCGCTCAAGCTCGCTGGCATGAAGGCCAGCGACATCGACCTCTATGAACTGAACGAAGCCTTCGCCTCAGTCGTGCTGCGTTTCATGGAAGTGATGAAAGTCACGCACGACAAGATGAACGTCAACGGCGGGGCGATTGCGATGGGGCACCCCCTGGGCGCGACTGGCGCGATGATTCTGGGCACCCTGCTCGACGAACTCGAGCGGCGCAACCTGTCGACCGGCCTGGTCACGCTGTGCGTGGGCGCCGGCATGGGCACAGCCACCATCATCGAGCGCGTCTGAAGCCTCGGCACGACGTGAACCTCATCACAGACCTGGATCACCAACATGACGATTGACTACAAGCTTGATGCCGATGGCATCGCCACCATCACCTGGGCCATGCAGGACGTGCCCATGAACGTCCTCAACGAGCAATCCATTCCTGCCTTCTCCGACGCCGTGCGCAGGGCCGTCGCGGACGCTGCCGTCAAGGGCGTGATCGTCACCTCTTCCAAGCCCGAGTTCATCGCCGGTGCCGACCTCAACATGATGCTCGCCATCACGGACGTTGCCGAAATGATGGACTTCGTCACCCAGTTGCACGCCCTGATGCGCGGCATTGAGAAAAGCGGCAAGCCCTTCGTCGCGGCCCTCAACGGCACCACGCTGGGCGGCGGCTACGAGGTCGCGCTGGCCTGCCACCGACGCATCGCCGCCGACAACCCCAAGGCCCAGATCGGCCTGCCCGAGGTGGGCCTTGGCCTGCTGCCCGGCGGCGGCGGCACGCAGCGTCTGCCGCGCATGATCGGTGTGCGCAACGCGCTGCCCTTCCTGCTCGAAGGCAAAAAGCTCGCCCCGCAAAAAGCCCTGGATGCGGGTCTGGTCGATGAAGTCGTGCCGGCCGACCAACTGCTGGCCCGCGCCAGGCAGTGGCTGCTGACTGACGGTGCCGCTGCCGCTGTTCAGCCCTGGGACCGCAAGGGTTTCAAGCTGCCGGGCGGCGCCGTGCAAAGCCCCATGGGCTACGACACTTTGACCGCTGGCAACGCCATGCTGCGCGCCAAGACCTTTGGCAACTATCCCGCACCTGAGGCGATCTTGAACTGCGTCTACAACGGCTGCCAGATCGACATCGACACCGGCTGCAAGGTCGAGATGCGCGAGTTCGTCAAGCTGACGACCGGCAAAGAGGCCAAGAACATGATCCGCTCGCTGTTCTTTGGCATCCCCGCCGCCAGCAAGCTGGCCTCCCGGCCCAAGGGCGTGCCTCAGGCCAGCTACCGCAAGGTCGGCATTCTGGGGGCTGGCATGATGGGCGCGGGCATTGCCTTCGCCGCCGCCGAGGTCGGCATGGAAGTGGTGCTGCTCGACAGCAGCACCGACAGCGCGGCCAAGGGCAAGGCCTACAGCGAGAACCTGTGGAACAAGCGCGTGGCCGCCAAGCGCATGACCGAGGCCGAGTGCACTGCCAAGCTAACCCTGATCAAGCCGACCACCGACTTCGCCGACCTGACAGGCTGTGACATTGTGGTCGAAGCGGTGTTTGAAGACCGCGCCATCAAGGCCGACGTGACGCGCAAGGCCGAGGCGGTGATCGCCCCCGGCGCCCTCTTCGCCTCCAACACCAGCACCCTGCCCATCAGCGGGCTGGCCGAGGCGTCCGCACGTCCGGCCAACTTCATCGGCCTGCATTTTTTCTCGCCAGTCGACAAGATGCCGCTGGTGGAGATCATTCGCGGCCAGGCCACCAGTGACGAATGCCTGGCCCGTGCCATGGACTTCGTCAAGGCGATCCGCAAGACGCCCATCGTCGTCAATGACAGCCGCGGCTTCTACACCAGCCGGGTGTTCTCGACCTACGTCGGCGAAGGCCTGGCGCTGCTGGCCGAAGGCGTGAAGCCGGCGCTGATCGACAACGCCGGGCGCATGGCCGGCATGCCGGTGGGGCCGCTGGCGCTGGCCGACGAAGTCTCGCTCGAATTGATGGCGCGCATCCGGAAACAGACCGCCACCGACCTCGGCAAGGCCTACCAGCGCAGCGCCGTCGACGACGTCTGCGACCGCATGGTGGACCAGCTGGGACGACTGGGTAAAAAAACCGGCAAAGGTTTCTACGACTACCCACAAGATGGCCAGAAACAACTGTGGGCAGGCCTGGCGCAGGCGTTCCCGCTGGCGGCCACGCAACCCACGGTCGAAGAGGTCAAGCAGCGCCTGATGTTCATCCAGTCCGTCGAAACAGCACGCTGCCTCGAAGAAAAAGTTCTGCTGGCACCAATCGATGCCGATGTCGGCGCGATCCTGGGCTGGGGCTTCCCAGCCTACCTGGGTGGCCCGATCGGCCAGATCCACAGCCAGGGGGTGTCCGCCTTTGTCAAAGTCTGCGAGAGCCTGGCAGAGCGGCACGGTGCGCGCTTCGCGCCGCCGCAGTTGCTGCGCCGCATGGCCGCCCAGGGTGAGCGTTTTTACGACCTGTAAGCAGGCCTGTGACCCCATTCGTTCACTGCGACCTTTCAGCGAGAACCGCCCATGCCCGCCATTCAAAGTCAAGTCGACCCGCAGTCAGAGAGCTTCCAGCGCGAGCGCGCACAGATGCTCGCGCTGATCGACAGTTTCCGCACGCTCGAAGACCGTGTGCGCAACACGTCGAACAGCCAAGAAGCCAAGTTCCGCGCCCGCAAACAGCTGCTGCCGCGTGAGCGCATCGCGCTGCTGCTCGACCGCGGCTCGTCGTGGCTGGAGTTTTCGACCCTGGCCGGCTTCAGGATGCACGACGACGACGGCGAGAAGAACGTGCTGGGGGGCGGGATCATCTGCGGCATCGGGGTGGTGTCGGGCATCCGTTGCGTGGTGATCGCATCCGACAGCGCGATCAAGGGCGGCACCATCACACCGATGGGCATGAAGAAGAGCCTTCGCGCCGAAGCCATCGCACTGGAGAACAAACTGCCAGTGGTGCGACTGGTCGAGTCCGGCGGCGCCAACCTGATGCATGTGGGCGAGGTGTTCATTGAAGGCGGCCGCGGCTTCGCCAACCAGGCGCGGCTATCGGCCAGGGGCATTCCACAGGTCTGCGTGATGCACGGCCACTCAACTGCCGGCGGCGCCTACCTTCCGGGCATGTCCGACTATGTGATCATGGTGCGCGGCCGTGCAAAGGCTTTCCTGGCCGGCCCACCCTTGCTAAAAGCCGCCACCGGCGAGATCGCCACCGACGAAGAGCTGGGCGGCGCCGAGATGCACTGTTCGATGTCGGGCGTGGCCGAGTACCTGGCCGAGGACGATGCGGACGGCATCCGCATCGCACGCGACATCTTGGCGCGGCTGCCGTGGAACGACCGCTTGCCGATGCGCGCGGTGAAGACCTGGAAAGAGCCGCGTTATCCGGTCGAGCAACTGGCGGGCGTGGTGCCGGTTGACTTTCGCCAGCCCTACGACATGCGCGAAGTGCTGGCGCGGGTGATCGACGACTCCGACTTCCTCGAATTCAAATCGTTGTACGGCTCCAGTACCGTGTGCGGCCATGGTGCCATCGAGGGATACCCTTGCGGCTTCATCGGCAACAACGGGCCCATTGATCCGCAAGGCGCCACCAAGGCGACCCAGTTCATCCAGTTGTGCTGCCAGTCGGGCACCCCGATCGTCTATCTGCAGAACACCACCGGCTTCATGGTCGGCAAGGATGTGGAGCAGGTCGGCATGATCAAGCATGGCGCCAAGATGATCCAGGCCGTGGCCAATGCCACCGTGCCGCAAATCACCGTGATGACAGGTGCCTCCTTCGGTGCCGGCAACTACGGCATGTGTGGCCGCGCCTACGATCCGCGCTTCGTGTTCGCCTGGCCCAACGCGCGGGTGGCTGTGATGGGCGGCGAGCAGGCCGCCACCGTGATGCGCATCGTCACCGAAGAAAAATTTGCCCGCACCGGCAAGGAGCCACCCGCCGAAACCATGGCCACCATGAAAAGCGAGATCCTGGCACGTTTTGACCTCGAATCGCATTCGCTGTTTGCCACCGCGCGCCTGTGGGACGACGGCATCATCGACCCGCGCGACACCCGCCGCGCGCTCGCCACCACCCTGGCGGTGTGTCGGGAAGCCGGGTTGCGGCCCTTGCTTTCGAACACCTTTGGCGTGGCACGGATGTGAGAACCCTGATGAACTTCACCAAAATCCTGATTGCCAACCGCGGCGAGATCGCCTGCCGGATCATCCGCACGGCCCAGGCGCTGGGCTACCGCACGGTGGCCGTTTACAGCGAAGCAGATGCCCAAGCGCTGCATGTTGCCCTGGCCGACGAGGCAGTGTGCATCGGCCCGGCGCCGGTACGGGAGAGCTACCTCAACGTTGCGGCGCTGCTGGCGGCGGCGCGCAGCACCGGTGCCGACGCGGTACACCCCGGCTACGGCTTCCTGTCCGAGAACGACGGCTTTGCGCAAGCTTGCCTGGACGCCGGGCTGGTGTTCATCGGCCCGGACCCGCAGGCCATCCTGAAAATGGGCAACAAGGCCGGCGCCAAACGCCTGATGCTGGCGGCGGGCGTGCCCTGCGTGCCGGGCTATCAGGGCACCGACCAGTCCGATGCCACGCTGCTCACGAAGGCTGCCGAGATCGGTTTCCCGATCATGGTCAAGGCGGCGGCGGGCGGTGGCGGGCGAGGCATGCGACTGGTCGAACACCCGCAAGACCTCGCGGTCGCCCTGGCCAGCGCCCGCTCGGAAGCAGGCAACGCCTTCGGCAGCGAAGAGCTCATCCTGGAGCGCGCGGTGATTGAGCCGCGCCATGTCGAAATCCAGGTCTTCGGCGACCAGCACGGCCACATCATCCACCTGGGCGAACGCGACTGCTCGATCCAGCGCCGGCACCAGAAGGTGTTCGAGGAAGCGCCCTCCCCGGCGGTCACGCCCCAGCTGCGCGAGCAAATGGGCGCGGCGGCGGTGGCGGCTGCGCGCACCGTGAACTACGTCGGCGCCGGCACGGTGGAGTTTCTGCTCGACAGCGAAGGGCGCTTCTACTTTCTGGAGATGAACACGCGGCTGCAGGTCGAACACCCGGTGACCGAGTGCATCACCGGGCTGGACCTGGTGGCCTGGCAGATCGCCGTGGCCCGTGGCGAGCACTTGCCGCTGACGCAGGAGCAAGTGCACTTGAACGGGCACGCCATCGAAGTGCGCCTGTACGCCGAAGATCCGTACAACGGCTTCCTGCCGCAAAGTGGCGATGTTGCGCTCTGGTGCCCGCCCACGGGCGAAGGCGTGCGCGTTGACCACGGCTTGGCATCAGGCCAGACCGTCAGCCCGCACTACGACCCCATGATCGCCAAAATCATTGTGCACGGCGCGACCCGCGACGAAGCCCGACGGCGCCTGATCGGTGCGCTGCAACGCACCCGCCTGCTCGGCCTGCCCCACAACCGTGCCTTCCTCGAAGCCGTGGCCAGCCACCCGGCCTTCGCCGCTGGCGAAACGACCACTGCCTTTATCGCCCAGCACTTCGGCGCTGCGGCGCTGGTGCGGCCCCAGCCCGACTCGCTGGCGCTGGCGCTGGCCGGCACGCTGTGGTTTGAAGCCAGCGCCACGCCGGTCGCAGCCGCGCCCTGGCGCTCCAGCGGACCGGCACGCTGGCCGATGCTGATCGGCGAGGGCGAACACCGCCATGCCGTGCACATCACGGTCACTGGCACCCACAGCTACACGCTCGAAGTGGGCGCGGCGCTGCACCACATCACCCTCAGCGGGCGCGAAGGCGAGTGCCTGCACCTGATCGCCGATGGCGTGCAGCAGCACGCGGCTGCGGTGTTTGCCGGCGGCGTGTTGCACTTGGAGCTGGGCGACCTGAGTGCCAGCTTTGAAGACCTGACCTATGACCCCCCGGCCGCGGCGGCAGGCAGTACGGAGTCACGCGTGCTCGCACCCATGAATGGACGGGTGCTGGCCGTTGACGTCCAACATGGCGACACGGTCACCAAGGGGCAACGCCTGGCGGTGCTCGAAGCCATGAAGATGGAGCATCAACTGCTGGCCCGTCGCGATGGCGTGGTGGACCAGGTAGCTGTGCGCGCTGGCGACCAGGTTGCCACGCGCGCATTGTTGGTGTCACTGGTCGAGCAGCCTGATTGAGGCGCGCACCGCTCGGCACGCGCGACACACGCCACATCCACGGAGAGTAAAACGCATGCCTGCCGAAACCCTGCCTGCCAAGAGTCCCTTCTATACGCCCGAGCATCTGGCGTTCCGCGACGCGATGCGCCGCTTCGTCGCCAGAGAAATCAGTCCGCACGTGGATGCCTGGGACGAAGCCGAGTCCTTTCCTGTCGCGTTGTACCGCAAGGCGGCCGAAATCGGCCTGCTGGGCCTGGGTTTTCCTGAAGCCTTCGGCGGCAACGACGGCGACCTGTTCATGACCATCATCGCCGCGCAGGAACTGGCGCGTTGCGGTGCTGGTGGTGTCCTGGCGAGTCTGCTGTCGCACACCATCGGCTGCCCGCCCATCGTCAACGTGGGCAGCGAGGCGCTGAAGCAGCGCGTCTTGCCGCCGGTGCTGCGGGGCGAGAAGATCAGCGCACTCGGCATCACCGAACCCTCCGGCGGCTCGGACGTGGCCAACCTCAAGACCACGGCGCGCAGGGATGGTGATCACTATGTCGTCAACGGCTCGAAAACGTTCATCACCTCCGGCATGCGCGCCGACTTCTACACCGTGGCGGTGCGCACTGGCGGGCCGGGGCCAGGCGGCGTGTCGCTGCTGCTGATCGAGAAAGGCACGCCCGGCTTTACGCAAACGCCTTTGAGAAAAATGGGCTGGTGGTGCTCCGACACCGCCGCCCTGTATTTCGACCATTGCCGCGTGCCAGTGGAGAACCTGGTGGGGGTGGAAAACCAGGGCTTCAAGGCCATCATGAAGAATTTCAACCGCGAGCGCATCTTTCTCGCCGCCGGCGCCAACGGCTTTGCCCGCGTCTGCCTGGACGAGGCGCTGGCCTGGTCGCGTGAACGCGAGATGTTTGGCGGCAAGCTGATCGACCAGCAGGTCACCCGCCACAAACTCGCCGACATGGCCATGCGCGTCGAGGCGACCCAGGCCATGCTGGAATTGCTCGCCTGGCGCGTCGAACAGGGCGATACGCCGGTGGGCGAAATCTGCCTGCTGAAGAACCAGGCCACCCAGACCATGGCCTATTGCGCCAGCGAGGCGGTGCAACTGCACGGCGGCGCCGGTTTCATGCGCGGCGTCAAGGTGGAGCGCATTTACCGCGAAGTCAAGGTCAACGCCATCGGTGGCGGCGCCGAAGAGGTGATGCGCGACCTGGCGGCGCGCCAGCTCGGGTTTTACGCCGGAAGCCCTGGATGAAGTCCGCCGCCTCACCCACACAGCACATGCCGCCTTCGGCGCTGCCCGAGGCCATGCGCCTGGCCTTGTCGGGCGCGCCAGCGCCTGACTGCGCGCACGGCTTCCCCCGTGCCTGGTGGCGTCATCTCGGCGCCAGCGGCCTGCTCGGTGTGGGCTTCGACAGCGACGGCGGGGCGCCCGTCACGGACGCCGTGCAGGTCAGCGCTGTGGCCGGCATCGTCGCCCGGGAATCCGCCAGCCTGGGTCTGGGCATGGCGTGGATGATGCAGCAGATGCTGGGACGCTTCGTGCTGGCGCCGAATCTGCGCAGCGACCGGCATCGTGCGCTGCTGCAATCAATGACGGTCGGCGACACACTACTGGCACTCGCGATCTCCGAGCCCGGCACCGGCGCACACCCCAAACACCTGAGCTGCCGGGCGATTCAGGACGGCAGCGACTGGCTCCTTGACGGCCACAAGGCCTTTGTCAGCAACGGCCCGGCAGCCGATGCCGTCATCGTGCTGGCCGTCAGCGGCGAACACGAGGGGCGCAGGCGCTTCGATGCTTTCGTCGTTGAGGTCAACACACCGGGCCTGACCCGCCAACTGGACGACAAAGTGCGCGGACTGGCGCCGCTCGGCCATTGCGGCATGCAACTTGTCGGCTGCCGGGTGCCGGAAAGCCAGCGCCTTGGCGAGCCTGGACAGGCTTTCGACACCATCGCTCGGCCGCTGCGCGCGATCGAAGACGCCCTGCTGCTGGGCCCCATGCTCGGCGCCATGCAAGCCGAGCTGGATACATTGGCGCGCTGGTTCCAAAGCTCCGCCCGGACCCCTGCATTGACCCGGGACCTGGGTGGCTTGCAACTCGAACTCGATGCCCTCTCGCCCGTTGCACGTCATGCCGCCCAGCACCTGGACCAGCACGGACCCAACGAGGCGTTGGCGGCATTCAATCTGGGCGCGCGCCGCCTGCTTGATCGCTGGCAAGGCACCTGTGAATCCTTTGCCGCGGCCCTGGACGACCGTGAACCGACCCTGCTCAACCTGGCGCGCGATCTGCGCCTGGTGCAGGGCATAGCCCGCGGCATCGCCGAATCCCGACAACTTCAAACCGGCGAAAAAATGCTGCTCTCCAAGGAACCCCGTGAAAACACTACACCAACCCCACTTTGACTCCATCGATGGCCTGGCGCAGCGGCTGGCTGCGGTCGACTACATTGCCAGCCGCGAAATCGCCACCTCGGTCTATCTGGGCTTCAACCTGGAAAAGCCGATCCTTGTCGAAGGCCCGGCCGGCGTCGGCAAGACCGAACTGGCCAAGGGCATGGCCGAGATTCTCGACGTGCCCCTGATCCGCATGCAGTGTTACGAAGGCCTGGACGAATCCAAGGCCTTGTACGAGTGGAAATACGGCAAGCAATTGCTCTATACGCAACTCCTCAAGGACAAACTGGGGGAGATGATGCAAGGCGCGGTGGGACTCGCGGCCTCCATCGAGCGGCTGCATGCGCACGACGATCTGTTCTTTTCCGAGCACTTTCTTGAGCCGCGCCCGCTCTATCAGGCCTTGCACCAGGAGCGCGGCTGCGTGCTGTTGGTGGACGAGGTTGACAAGTCCGACCCCGAGTTCGAGGCTTTCCTGCTCGAAGTGCTGTCCGACTTTCAGGTCTCGGTGCCCGAACTCGGCACCATCAAGGCCAAGGTAAAGCCCATCGTTTTTCTCACCAGCAACAACACGCGCGAGATGAGCGACGCGCTCAAGCGCCGCTGCCTGCACTTGCACATTCCATTCCCCGAGGCGAAGCTGGAGCGGCGCATTCTGGAGCGCCGCGTGCCAGGCCTGTCGGAAACACTGAACCGCGAACTGGTCGCTTTCATTCAGGCGGTGCGGCAGATGGACCTGAAAAAGCAGCCCTCGGTCAGCGAGACCATCGACTGGGCCAAAACGCTGCTGCTGCTGCACGCCGAACACTTGAGCCTGGACATGGTGAAGGGCACGCTCAGTGTCTTCCTCAAGTTCGAGCAGGACATCGCCTCGGCCAGCGAGCAACTGCCGGCCCTGCTGCAACAAGCGCGCAAGGATGCGGAGATTCCCCGTGCAAGCCACGCTTGAGGATTTCTTCAAGGCGCTGCGCGGCAGCGACCTCGAGATCAGCCTCAACGCCCAGGTCGATGCGGCGCGCGCCGTGGCGCTGGTCGGCTGGAGCGACCGCACCCTCCTGAAAAGCGCACTGGGCACGACACTGGCGAAAACCACCCCGGATCGCGCCCTGTACGACGAGGCCTTTGACCGCTTCTTCCGTTTCAATTCCTTCGAAAACATGGCCGCGCAAGGCAGTCCGGCCAAGCCCTCCTTCAGGCCCGACACCGACCCCAACGCCAACCCCGCTTCAGACGCCATGGCCGCGCAAGACCTGCCGGACCCAGCCCAAAACAAACAGACCGCAACCGGTTCCGGTGGGCCGGGCGGCTGTCAGGGCAGCGGTGGCCAGGCCTTGTCGCAGTTGTTGCTGTCGGGTGACTCTGCGGCACTGGCAAAGCGCATGCAGGAAGCCGCGCGCGAGGTGGGCCTGACCGACATCTGGTTTTTCACCCAAAAGGGCTACTACACCCAAAAGATCCAGCAGGCCATGGGGCTGGAGCTGCTGGACCGCGAAATCTCTGACGCCAAACGCCAGACGCTGGCGCCCGAGCGTGCCAAAGACCTCGAACGGATGCGCAAGAAATTGTTCGAGGAGGTGCGCAATTTTGTCGAACGCAAACTCGCGCTCTACGGCACGGCACCGACGCGCCAGTTGCACGACGACTTCCTGCAATCGCAAAAGCTCTCCAACATCGAAAAGCGTGATTTCGCGCGCATGCACGTCATCGTCAGCAAAATCGCCAAGCGACTGGCCGATCGCCACTCGCGGCGCAAGAAGAAGCGGGTGCGCGGCCAGCTCGACTTTCGCAAGACCCTGCGCAAAAACGCTGCCTACGATGGCGTAATGTTCGAGACCTTCTGGCGCTCCAAAGTGGTGGACCGGCCACGCGTGGTGGCGATCTGCGACGTCAGCGGCTCGGTGCGCCAGTACGCGCGTTTTTTGTTGCTGTTCCTGCACAGTCTGGGTGAGCAGGTGAGCGACCTGCGCAGCTTCGCTTTCACCAACCACCTGGTCGAGGTGAGCGACACCTTTGAGTCGCTGCCGGTCGAACAGGCGGTCGACAAAGTGATGCAGGCGGTGGGCGGCAGTGGCACCGACTATGGGCAGACGCTGCTCGACATCGAGGCGCAGTTGCTCGAGGACATCGATCGCCGCACCACCGTGCTGATTCTCGGCGACGCGCGCAACAACCGCGGTCAAGCCCAGGCTCAAGTCATGCAACTGCTCTACCAGCGCGCGCGCCGGGTCATCTGGCTCAACCCCGAGCCGGTGTCGTTCTGGGGCCTGGGCGATTCGGAGATGAAGCGCTACGCCCCTTATTGCCACATCGCGCGCGAATGCAATTCCCTCGCACACCTGGAAAGCACGCTCGACGCCTTGCTGCGCACCCACTCTGCCAGCGCCTGAAGCCCAAACCCACATCCTCGCTCAACAGACACTGCCCATGGTCCGCCCCACATTGCAGCTCCACCCCCACAGAGAGCCGGTCACCGCGCACCCGGCCGCCACCCTGCTGCTGCTGCGTGATGGTGCGCTTGGCGTCGAAGTGTTGATGACCCGGCGCTCGCCAAAAGCCAGCTTCTTGCCTGGCGCCTATGTTTTCCCCGGCGGGCGAGTGGACGCTGACGACCACCAGGCGCATACACTGGCACGCGCCCCCAACGCGGGCGGACGCTACCGCACGGCAGCACTGGCTGCACTGAGGGAAACCTTCGAGGAATTGGGCATCCTGCTGGCGGTGCAGGCCGATGACAAGCCCATCACCCGCACCCACCTTCAAGCGCTGGACCGCAGTGAAGCGCTGTACCCGCAACTGCAAAGCCAGGGCTGGTCACTAACGCTCGATCGGGCGCGCATGCTGGCCTGCTGGACCACCGATCGCAGCGTGCCCAAGCGTTTCAACACCGCCTTCTTCGTTGCGCTGATGCCCGACCAGCAGGAGCCGGTGGCCGACGAAATGGAACAGTTCGAGCCCGTCTGGGTCAGGCCCGAGGATGCGCTGACGAAACACCAAGCCGGCAACTTTTTCATGATCTTTCCAACCATCCGCACCCTGCACTGGTTGGCGGATTTCGAGCAAGCCGAGCAGGCCCTGGCGGCCTGTACCGAAGACGTGCCACTGTGGAACTCCTGCCCTCGGGGTGGTCTGGTCAGCGGTCAACTTCAGCGTTTCATGGAGCATGAAGCGCCGTACGGCGAACTCGCGCTGGTCTGCCCGGACGGCCAGCTCGAGCACCCGCTGGACTGGCAACACGAGCGGCCGGTGCCCTTGTTGCGGCACCTGCATCGTCTCACCGCCCCCAACGCCAGCATCATGACCGGCCCCGGCACCAACAGCTACATCCTTGGAGACGCGTCCAGCGGCTACATCGTCATTGATCCGGGCCCCTTGCTGAACGACCATATCGAGCGCCTGCTCGCTTTCACGGCAGGCCAGATCACGGCCATCGTCTGCACCCACTCGCACCCGGACCACTCCCCCGCCGCGCAGCCGCTGGCCCAGGCCTGCGCCCGCCTGGCAGGCCATACTCCGCCGGTGCTGGGCCTGGCTTGCGCCGCCACTGCCCGCTCCACGGCTGTCTTCGCCCCCGACCGAGCTCTGGCCGACGGCGAGCGCCTGATGCTGCACGATGGCGAGCACAAAAGCACCCTGCGCGTGGTCCATACACCAGGGTACGCAGCCAACCACCTCTGCCTCATCCTCGAAGAAGACGGTCTGCTGTTTTCGGGCGACCACATCCTCAGCGGAAGTACCACCATCATCGACCCGCCCGATGGCGACATGAGCGCCTATCTCGATTCGCTGGACCGCCTGGCGCAGATCTGCGAGAAGGACGGTATCGAGTTCATCCTGCCGGCGCACGGTCACGTCATTGGCTGGGCGGCGCAGTCCATTGCGCAGCTAAAGGCGCACCGCCTGCGGCGCGAGGCCAGGGTGCTAGCGGCCATGCGCGCCGTCCCGCAAGGCGGCTTGGACGACTGGCTAACTCTGGCCTATGACGACACCCCCGCAGCGCTCTGGCCACTGGCGCGCCGTTCGTTGGCGGCCCATGTGCAACGCATCGAGCAACTCGCGATGCTTTGAACCCCATACGCTTTTTAGACAACCCACAGGAGCTCAATATGAATACCAACGCCCCCAACCTTGACCGCATCGCAGCTTGCAAGCAAGGCTGGAACGATAGCCCTTTTCTGAAGGCGCAAGGGCTTGAAGTTGAAGAAACAGCTGTAGGCCGAGCTGTTGTACGACTTCCTAAGGCCCTTCCCACCCAACGCGGCGGCGGCGGTTCGGACACCGTGCTCAATGGCGGCGTCATCTCCTATATGTTCGACGGTGCGCTTGGCTGGGCCATCATCTCCTCGCTGCTGGCCATGCCCGAGGCGTCCGACATTGATCCCTTCGAGCTTCGCCAGTTCACGATCAACCTCGACATCACCTTCCTCAATGCCGCCGTGGGCGATAGCTTCGAAGCACGCGGCAAGGTGGTGCGCATCAGCCGCACGACGGCATTTGCCGAAGGGGAGTTCCTGGATGCCAATGGCACAGTTTGCGCCACCGCCAAGGGTATCTGGCGCGTGTTCTGGCCGCGCAGTATTGCATCCACCCCGCGCTGACCCCGCTCCCCCGAATAACCCGGAGACATCCATGAAAAAAATAACCCTTCGTATTGGCAGCGCCTCGGGCTTCTGGGGCGACTCCGAGTTCGCCGCCGCCCAACTGGTGCAGCGCGGCAACATCGACGTCCTGGTGTTCGACTACTTGGCCGAAATCACCATGTCGCTGCTCAGCCGCGCCAAGGCCAAAGACCCGGCACAGGGCTATGCACCGGATTTCGTGACCACCCTCCAGCCCCTGATGAAGGAACTGAAGTCGCGCGGCATCAAGGTCATTGCCAACGCGGGCGGTGTCAACCCGTCTGCCTGTCGCGCTGCGCTGGTGGCTGCAGCCCAGGCCGAAGGTGTCGATCTGAACATCGCCGCCGTGCTGGGCGACGACCTGATGCCCCAGGTTGAGGCCCTGCGCTCGGCCAACATCCAAGAGATGTTCGCGGGCAGCCCCTTTCCACAAAAAGTCATGAGCGCCAACGCCTATCTGGGCGCCTTCCCGATCGCCGCGGCGCTCGATGCCGGCGCCGACGTCGTGGTCACTGGCCGCTGCGTCGACAGCGCGGTCACACTGGCGCCGCTTATCCATGCCTTTGGCTGGACCGCCGCCGACCACGATCTGCTCGCGCAGGGCAGCCTGGCTGGTCACCTGATCGAGTGCGGCACGCAGGCCACCGGCGGCAACTACACTGACTGGGATTCGGTGCCGGGCTGGGACGACATGGGCTTTCCCATCGCCGAGTGCCGCGCCGACGGCAGCTTCGTCATCACCAAGCCCGAAGGCACTGGCGGGCTGGTCTGCCACTCCACGGTGGGCGAGCAGATGCTCTATGAAATCGGCGACCCGCGCGCCTACATCCTGCCCGATGTGGTGTGCGACTTCACCAGCGTCACGCTGACGCAGATCGGCCCCGACCGCGTCGAGGTCAAGGGCGCGCGCGGCCTCCCGCCGACCGATCAGGCCAAAGTCAGCGTCACCTACGCCGACGGCTTTCGGGCCATGAGCTTGTTCATGATCGGCGGCATCAATGCCGGCGCCAAGGGGCAGCGCGTCGGCGCCGCAATGCTGGCGCGCATGCGGCGACACTATGCACAGCGCGGTTGGCCCGACTTCACCGAAACTTGTGTCGAGGCCATCGGCGCTGAAGACACCTACGGCCCCCACGCTCGGCCCGATGCGCGCGAAGTGATGCTCAAGGTCGGCGTGCGCCACCCGGTCAAGGACGCACTCGAACTGTTTTCGCGCGAAGTGGCGCCGATGGCCCTGATGTCGGCCCCGGCCATCACGGGCTTCACCGGTGGTCGACCCAAGGTGCAACCGGTGGTTCGGCTGTTTTCCTGCCTGATCCCCAAGACCCAGCTGGCCGCGAGCATCGACATGGGCGACAAGACCGTGGCGGCACCGCCATGGCACGGCCAGGCGTTTGATCCGGCGACCCTGCCCCAGGTCGGCGGCCCGCTGCCTGCCGCCGACGCCTATGCGCGCGGCACGCGCATAGTGCCGCTGGTGAAGCTGGCCTGGGGCCGCAGCGGCGACAAGGGCGACGCCGCCAACATCGGCGTCCTGGCGCGTCAACCCGGCTACCTGCCTTTCATCCGCGCCGCCCTGACCGAGCAGGCCGTGGCGGCCTGGTTCGCCCACCTCGTCAAGGGCAGCGTGCAGCGCTTTGACCTGCCCGGCACGCACGCGCTGAACTTTCTGATGCACGAAGCCCTGGGCGGCGGCGGCATCGCTTCGGTTCGCATGGACTCGCAGGGCAAAGCCTTTGCGCAGATGCTGCTCGATTTTCCAGTCCCGATCCCAGCCGACTTGGCACTTTGACAACTTTCGCCCCTGCCCCCAATCCAAGACAGAGAAATACACCATGAACACCTCGGCCACTACCGCGATAGCCAACACGGCTTCCACCGCCTTGAGCGCGCGTATCCGCGACGTGCAGGAAGCCACCCGCGGCGTCACCACCCTGTACCCGCGCAGCTACATCCTCCAGTGCATCAAGGAAGATCGCTTCCCCGACGAGCTGTGGCAAAAGCTCGGCGAGTTCGGCCTGCTCGGCCTGTCCGTCCCGGAAGAGTATGGCGGCTCCGGAGGCGGCGTACTGGAGATCACCGCGCTCAATGAAGCGCTGGCTTTGGCCGGCGTGCCCACGCTGTTCCTGGTCGTCACAGGGCTGGGCCGGGTACCGATCATGCGCCACGGCACACCCGAGCAGATCAGGAAATACGTCACGCCGACTTGCACCGGCGAGAAGAAGTTGTGTTTTGCCATCACCGAGCCCAATGCCGGCACCAACAGCTTTGCCATGACCACACTGGCCACACCGGACGGCGATGGCTGGGTGCTCAATGGCCAGAAGGTCTTCATTTCTGGCGCGCGCGATGCCGACTACATGCTGGTGATCGCTCGCACCACCAAGGCAGGCGAGGTGAAGCATCGCACCGACGGCATCTCGCTGTTCGTGCTTGACATGAAAACGCCCGGAATCCAGCTGACGCAACTCAACATCCAGGTCGAAACCGCCGAGCGCCAGTACATGGTGTTCTTTGACAACGTCAAGCTGCCCGCCGACGCACTGATCGGCGAAGCCGGCAAGGGCGCCAAGCTGATGTTCGAAGGCCTGAACTCGGAGCGCCTGCTGGCCGCTGGAGCCGCAATCGGCTTGGGCGACTATGCGCTGGCCAAGGCGGTAGCCTATTCGAAGGAGCGTAAGCCCTTCGGCAAGCCAATTGGCTCCTACCAGGCACTGCAGCACCGTATGGCGCAGGCCAAGGCGCAGATCGAGGCAGCGCGGCTGATGACCTACAACGCCGCCGAGCGCTTCGACGCCGGCGAGGATGCTGGTGCCCACGCCAACATGGCCAAGCTGCTGGGCTCGCAAGCGGCGGTGGCCGCCGTAGAGGCCGCGCTGCAAACCCACGGCGGCTACGGATTCGACCGCGACTACGACATCATCACGTTGTGGCCCATGGTGCGCCTGCTGGAAATCGCGCCCATCAACAACGAGATGCTGCTCAACTACATCGGCGAACATGTATTGGGCTTGCCTAAGTCATACTGAGCCGATGGCCGTCATCCCCGGTACCGACCACCCAGACCGAGACCGATGTTCGCAATACGGTCGAGGCCTCCGTCCGCCGTTTTCGGGGTCGCCTGAGCTTTCGACCCGACATCATTGGCAGGCCTCGCTACTCGTTTTCGGATGATGTGTGCCGTGCGCTCCCTCCCCACTTTCGAAGCAGCCAAGCGGCCGCGAGGCCGCCCACGCAAGACGCCGCAGGAGCGAAATGAAGGCAATCGCCGCCAAGATGTCGTCAAGGCCGCGGCCAAACTGTTTCGACGCTACGGCTTCAACGGCACGAGCACGCGCGACATCGCCTGCGCCGTCGGCATGCATTCCGGATCACTGTTTTGTCACTTCAAAAGCAAGGATGCGCTATTGCATGAAGTGATTCAGGAAGGCATGCGCAGCGCGATGGCGCGCCAGATGATCGTGCTACTTGCCGAGCATGACGCTGTGACCACGCTGCGGCAATTGATCCGATCGCATTTCGAAACGATTCTGGGACCAAACAGCGACTTCATGCATGTGGTGCTCTACGAGTCGCGCTACCTCAATGCTATGCAGCACAAAGTCATCGCGAAGCTGCAAGGTGAATACGAAGCGACATGGACGTCCGTGCTCCAAGAGCTCTCGTTGACTGGCTGCTTGCAGGTCGAGGTTCCGGTTGCGCGCCATTTGATCTTTGGTGTGCTGAACGGGTCAGCGCAGTGGTTCAAGTCTGAAATGGGAATCTCGATTGATGACCTGACCGACGCAGTGGTGGCCCTGTGCATACACGTCCCCCCGGCAAAGCCGGACTTGATGTTGAACGCGCCTTTGGGCGTCAGGCGGTGTATCCGGACGACGCCAACACCGTGGCCGATCTGCCCAGCCAGGCCGAACTCGTGAAGTACAAGAGCCAGGGCATCAACATCATGGCGCCGCCGATCTTCGCCCTGCTGAGCACCGACACTTCAGAGCGGATCGCGCCCTCGCAGTACGCGCGAAACGCCCGCTCGGCCGGTCTGGACATCATTGCCTGGACCCTGGAGCGCTCGGGTCTGCTGGCCGATGGCGACAACGGCCTGTATTACCAGACGTTCGATTCGGCCATCAAGACCTAAGGCGACATGATGCGTGTGCTCGACGTGCTCGTCCGCGAGGCGGGTGTGATTGGCGTTTTCTCGGACTGGCCAGCCACGACCACGTCCTACGCGAACTACGCCAATCAGCGGTAGTCTTCATTGGCGCCCGGCGTTCTTCTCCATGGCGGAGATACGGCATGACTGTCGGCCGCAACCACCACAACAAGGTGGAGACAAGAAGATCGCGCCATGACACTACCTGAAAGCGAGTCACAGTCGTAGAGCCGAACAGCGCAGAAGGTGTTCCACTTGACGTCGCTGGGTCGCGCTGATCCTGCCGATCATGTGAATGTTGCTGACGGTTCAGCGAGCACGTCGCCGAGGTGCTGCAAGCCATCTTGCACCAGCGCTACAAGTTGCACCGATCCGTCGTCATCACCGCCAACCGCGTGGTGCAGGACTGAGGCAAATATCTGGGAGATGCCTCCATGGCCACCACCATCCTGGGCCGCCTTATGCACCGCTGCGTAATGCTGGAGTTCGAGGGCAAGAGCTACCGACTCAAAGAGGCAGCGGCACGCATCGCCGTCACACCCGACTCGTCATAATTCGGCGGTCCTGCCTTGGGGAATTTGAGGTGCCCAAGGGTGACGGGATTTGACCTGGCCATCGGGGATGGAAGAGCGCGTTCTCCGTGTGCGATGGCCCAGAGCTGTTTCACTGCGTGCGGGTTTGGTCCTATCATTGAATCCCCCTACAAATGAGCTTGAGCATCTTGGCAACCATCGAACTACCCAGAACTACGCCAGACGCGACCCTGCATGTCTTCCGACCAATTCGTTCTCAGCGTGCATTCGAGGAGATCGCTTCGCAAATCCGCGCCCAACTGTCGGAAGGGAAGCTCGTGGTCGGCAACCGCCTTCCGTCGGAACGGGCGCTGTCCGAGCAGTTCGGCGTATCACGCAACACCTTGCGCGAGGCCCTGCGCTCGCTGGAGCATGCCGGCCTGATACGACTGCAGAAGGGCGCCAGCGGCGGTGCTTTCATTACCGAGGCAAATGGGGACGCGATAGCAACCGGGCTTCTGGACATGTACCACAGCGGCACGATCTCACCCACGCAGTTGACGGAGGCGCGCATTTGGCTCGAGTCGGTCGTTGTACGTGAAGCCTGCCAGCGCGCCACCGCGGAGAAGATCGATCAGCTTCGCGAGAACGTGCGCCAGGCGGAAAATGCGAACGCGAGGGGCGATCTCAATGAGCGCGCCGAGGTGAACCTTGAGTTCCACAGGATCCTTGCACGCATGACGGGCAACCCCGTGGTTGTGATTGTCATGGACAGCGTATTGGCTGTGCTGAGGCACTTCGTTCAGACCATCGGTCCCTACGAGAACTCCTTTGTCCTGCCCTCACGCAAGAGATTCATCAAATTGATGGAATCGCGCGACGTGGATGGTGCGATTGCAGAGATGGAGTCCAGTCTCAAGAGGCTGCAGCGCAGCTATCTGTCTCTGGCAAAGGAGGCGGCTCCCGTCGCTGCCGCGAAGTTGGTGCAGGTGTCAGCCACCGGCTCAGTTCCGACTCGGGCGCGCGCAGCGAGTCCACGCAAACCAAGCTGATCCAAAGTTTTCCGGTAGTTGTGCTCCGCGCACTGATCGTCTGACTGCGTTGCCGCAGGGTGCTGTAGCGCCCCGCGTTCTTCCTAGGGATCTCACAGGCAACCGGCCGGTTGGGTCCGGTCTCCTTCCCCTCCGAATCACACCTACTCGCGCTTGCAAGCCGCTGCAACGGGATGCCTGGCCTTGCCTGATTTAAATCGCGCCGTATAATGGTTCAACCATTGATAGGAGCAACAATGTTTGATCAGCAACGTATCGAAGCCCTGCCTGTCCATCAGAGCGCGCCAGCCTGTGGGGCTGCTGTCCTGGGCGAACTACGGGTGATCGATTTCACCCATTTCGTCGCAGGTCCTCTGGCGACACAGACCCTGGCCGACTTCGGCGCCGACGTGATCAAGATCGAGGCCCCTGAGCGGGGTGACGACTTCCGCCATTACCCGACGGTGGATCCTGCGATCCCGGCCCAGGGCGGTCCCTTCCTTTGGGCCAACCGCAACAAGAAAAGCTTGGCGCTTGACATGAAGAGCGAGGCTGGGCTTCAGGTCGCGAAAGAACTTATCGCCCAAGCCGATGTATTGGTAGAGAACTTCTCCAGCGGTGTGATGGATCGCTTCGGGCTGGACTACGCCACGTGCGCCAGCCTCAACCCGCGTCTCGTGTACTGCTCCATCTCGGCATATGGGCGCGAAGGACCTTACGCCGACCGACTCGGCTTCGATCCGATTGCACAAGCAGAAAGCGGCTTCATCTCGATGAACGGCTACACCGACCGGCAAGGTGTACGCACAGGGGCGGCGGTCATGGACGTCGCGACCGCAATGTCAGCGACCAACGCCATTCTGTTGGCGTTGATGGCCCGCAACCGTGACGGCGTGGGACAGAAGGTGGAGGTGGCTCTGTTCGACACGGCCATCCTAATGACCGGGTTTGGCGCGATGCAGCACCTGACCACGGGCTACGATCCCAAGCGCAACGGAAACGTCAGCCCAGATACCTGCCCATCGGGCGTGTTCATGTCGCTGGACAAGCCTTTCTATATCAACTGCGGCAACGACAAGATCTTCCAGCGCCTGTTTGAACAGGTGCTGGAGCGGCCAGATATTGCATTCGACCCCGTGCTGTCACAGCGCGTCAGACGGCTCGAGCAGCGCGAAAAAATCTTCCAGATCATGGACGAAGCCTTCGCGAAGCAGCCCTGGGGCTACTGGGCCCCGCGGCTGCGCTCAGCGACCGTGCCACACGGACAGGTGCGTACCTTGGGGGAGGCACTCGCCTCGGACGAGGTGCGCTCCCGCGGTCTGGTCACGCGCATACCGCACCCGGTAAAGGGTTGGATTCCAAATATCGCGAATCCGCTGCGGTTGGACCGGACGCCGGCCGTTCAGCCCAAGGCTGCACCATCGATTGGTCAGCACACCGAAGTCGTGCTGCGGGAAACGCTGGGCTACGATGAGGGAGGCATTGCCCAGCTGAGGGCGCAGGGCGCGTTCGGAGTTCCATCCGCTGAACAGGTGAGGGTTGCCGCATGACCCGCCGCGTCGCCCTGATTGGCGCGAGTGCCATTCCCATCGGACGGCACCAGACTCCGGACGACGAGTCGCTGCAGGTGCTCGAGAACGAGATCATGACCCGGCTCGTCGCTGAGGCCGTGCAGGACGCAGGCGTCTCAAAGGAAGACATCCAGAGTCTGGTGTTCACACTCCCGCGGCCATACACGCGCCAGAAGTATTTCCATACCTTCGTGGTGGGCCAGTTGCGGCTGGCCTGCCGCGGCAGCGTGATGGAGGTGATGGGCAACGGAATGACGGCGGCGCTTGCCTTCGACAAGGCCTGCGACGAGATCCTGCTGGGCCGGGCCGAAGTCGCACTCGCGCTGGGCATCAACATGGAAAGCGCCGTATCTGCCGCCGAGCACATGATGAGCAGCATGCGAACCACAGGCGACGTGGACTTTCACACGCCCGCTGGATTTACGCCCATCGCGTGGTACGCGATGGACGCAATGCGCTACATGCACGAGACCGGCGCGACACGCGAGCAGCTCGGTGCCGTGGCGGTGAAAAACCGCCATCACGCCTCGCTCAACCCGCTTGCGCAGTACCGCAAACCGATCTCGCTGGACGACGTCCTGGCCCAGCGCCCCATCGTCGAGCCACTGGGTCTCTACGACGTGCCGCCGCGAGGTGATGGCGCAGCCTGCCTGGTGCTGGCCAGCGAAGACGTCGCGAAGTCGATCGGCCGCCCCTACGCGCTGGTGCGGGGTCGCGGCTTTTACCACGATGGGTCCCATCAGATCAACGATGTTCCCAACGACATGATTGCTTTCGACGCCGCCGCGCGCGCATCGCACGACGCCTATGCGCAGGCCGGTATCACCGCGGCTGATCTCGATCTGGCCGAGCTCTATGCCCCTTGCACGATCGTCGAGGTGCTGGTTACGGAGGCCCTCGGCCTGGTGCCGCGCGGTCAGGGCGCCCGAGCCGCTGCCCAAGGCGAAACGAGCCTGGGAGGCCGTATTCCGGTTTCCACCTCTGGCGGACTGACGTCACGCGGCCATCCGGCCTATGTGACTTCTCTCTACAACTACGTGGAACTGGCAGAACAACTGCGCGGCCGCGCCGGTGAGCGCCAGGTCAAGGGCGCCCGCTTGGGCATCTCGACCGGCGAACTGGGCAACTACAACGCCGCGCTGGTGCATGTTCTGGAGGCAATGACATGACGCAGCTTTCATTCGTGTCGGCCGCGGGCCGGCGGGCATACCCACCGCGAGTGTCCGCATTCACGCAGCCATTCTGGGATGGCCTCACACAGGGCTGCTGGCAGACCACCTGCTGCGATGCCTGCGGCCGCCAAACCTTTCCACCGCGACCCATCTGCCCACATTGCTGGTGTGACAAGGTGAGCTGGAGTCCGCTCTCATCCCGGGGAACCCTCTATTCCTGGACCCGCATCCATGCGGCGCCCGCCGTCTTCGAGTCCGAGGCGCCTTACGCGGTGGGCATCGTCGACCTGGACAGCGGCATCCGGCTGGCCTGTCGCCTGCTGGACTCTACCCACCCCGACTGGAAGCCCGGCATGGCGGTCGAGATGGCGGTCCTGCAGTACGAGGACGGGCCGCTGTTTGCTGCGCGCCCGATCCAGACAGCAACCGATTGATCCAAGGAGCACGATATGCGAGGCAAATGCATTGAAGAATTCGAGGTGGCCCAGGTCGACGAAAGCCGGGCGCGCACCATCACCGAGACCGACGTCGTCCAGTTCTCCTGGATTTCCGGGGACGTGAATCCCATGCACACCGATGCGGTTCACAGCGCCCAGTCGCCGATCGGGCAGCGCATCGCCCATGGCGCGCTTGGGTTGTCCGTCGCGACCGGCCTAAGCGCCAGTCTCGGCTACCTCGACGGCACAGCCATCGCGGCGCTGGGCATCGACGAGTGGAAGTTCCTAAAGCCGATCCTGTTCAACGACACGATCCGGCTGCGTGCCACGGTCGTTTCGGCCCGGCCGACGACCAAGCCGGATCGCGGCGTGCTGGTGCGTCGCATGGATCTGCTCAATCAGCGCGACGAAGTCGTGCAGACCGGACTCATGACCACCTTGGTCCTCACCCACACCGGCAGAGATGCCGTTCTCAACCAGTCTTGAACCCCCATTCATTCCCCGGAGTACGCCATGTCCCAGTCCCTGATCAACATCGCCGGTCTGACCGAAGAACAACGCATGATGCGCGAAGGCGTGCTCGACTTGCTGTCGCGCCATCTCCCCTGGGAGAAGGTGCGAAAAATGGACGAGGCCCGCGAGTTTCCGCACGAGGCCTACAACGCCCTGGCCGAAGCGGGCTACCTGGGCATCTTTTACCCTGAAGAACTCGGTGGCATGGGAGGCAGCTACAAGGACATCGCCGTCTTCCTGGAGACCTTGGGCTACTACTACACCGGCATTGCCCAGGCAGTGACCACCTCGGCAATCTACGCCGGCATGCACGTGGCGAAGTTCGGCTCGCCGGAGCTGAAGCAGGAAATCATCCCCAAGATCGTCAGCGGTCAAGCGAAACTGGCGCTCGCGATGTCGGAACCCGGCACCGGCTCCGACGTCGCCGGCATCAAGACGTCCGCGGTGCGCGATGGGGACGAGTACGTGATCAACGGCAGTAAGGTGTGGATCACTTGTGCACATGTGGCGGACTACCTCGTGGCGATCGTTAAGACGGACACCCAGGCCCGCCACAACGGCATCAGCACCATCCTTGTGCCGACCAAAGCCGAGGGCTTGACGATCCGCCCGCTGTCCATGCTGGGTCGACGTACCAGCCATGCCAACGAGGTTTTCTTCGACAACGTGCGCGTGCCGGCCAGCAACCTGTTCGGCGGCGAAGGCCAAGCCTGGAAGAACATCATGAAAGCCCTGGGTCTGGAGCGTCTGGGCCTGGCGGCGATCTCGGCCGGCCACTGCTTCAAGATCACTGAGTACGCGCGCGACTATGCACACGACCGCATCCAGTTCGGCAAGCCGATCTCGCAGTTCCAAGTGATCCAGCACAAGCTCGCCGACATGATGATCATGGCCGAGACCGCGCGCCAGATGACTTTCCGCGTGGCTGACCTACTGGACGGCGGCTTCCCGGTGGTGCAGGAAGCGTCGATCGCCAAGATCGTCGCGACCGAGAACAACTTCAAGTGTGCCGACATCGGCATGCAGATCATGGGTGGTGCCGGCTACTCCAATGAGTACGACATGCAGATGTTCTTCCGCGACTCGCGCGTCGGACCCATCGGCGGCGGCACCAGTGAGATCCAGCGCAACATCATCGCCAAACAGATGGCCCTGTGATCTGCGAGGAGCGCACAGAAAAGAAGGCCTGCCGGGAAACCGGCAGGCCTTTTCGTATTGGGGTGAGCAGCGCGGCTTTCAGGTCTGCAGCAGAGCGATCCACGCGCGCACGTCGTCCACGGCTTGCAGGTCCAGTGCCTGGTCGGCGAAGCGCCCAGCGCGCGCGCGCCCCAGGACGGGCTCGGCCAAAGAGTGGAACTTCTGTATCACCTCCGCATCCCGAAGCGGCTCCTGCGGCGAGCCGCGCGGCGCCGATACCGCTTGCACCCTGACCTGCCCAGCACCATCCGTCATTTCGATGCTGCACTGGTGGTAGTGTGTAAGCGCAGGGTCTGGGACCACGCGGATCCGTTCCATCATCGCGAGAACCTCCGGCCGCCGCAGTTGTTCAACCAGGGCGATGCTGTGCTCCGGCAGGATCACATCGGCGCCGCAGGCCACCAGGGCGAGGCAGTACTGCAGGTGAAAGCGCGCATCGTTGGGCGAAATCGGCAGGCGGTCCTTGCTCACCACGTCGGCCACGTACGGTGCCACGCGAAGTGTGATGCGCATCTCCTGCAGCGCGCTGCCCCTCGCGCGCAGTTTTCCCAGGGCATCGACTGGAGCGTGCAGGTAGCCGCAGCAGGCGTGCAGCTTGCGGCGAGGTTGCGCCAGGGCCCAGCGTCCTTCCCAGGCGGTTGCATCGAAGCCGCCGGCGGTAGACGCGGTGGCGAAATAGCCCAGCTGGCTGTCCAGCAGATCCGCCGGCCCAGTCATGCCGGCGCGTGCGTAGTGCGCCGCGGTGATGCCGACATCGGCGGGCTGGGCGCCGAACAGGAATGGCTTGACGGAGCCTCCGTTACCGAAGATTACCTCGGCAGGGCACCAGCCCGCCAAGGCTCCGGCGATGGCGAGGGCGTGCAGCGTCTGCTCCTTGTTCAGCGCGAGCAGGTGGGCTGCCGCGGCCGCTGAGCCGATGCAGGACGGTATGCCCACCGGGACCAGCGCCATCTCCGTGTAGCGGCGCAGTGACGGATAGACGGCTTCGTAGACACGCGTGGTTACCTCGACGCCCCGCACCACAGCTTCCAGCACGCGCGTCCCTGGCGCACCCGATATTTCGCCCAGCGCCAGAGCCGCGGTGACGTTTCCGATGCTGGCGTGCCCGCCGATCAGGTCATTCAGTTCGAGCACGTCACCCAGATAGCCATTGATGCGCACCGCGCCTTGCAGCGAACGCCGGTGCGGCGTGCCGAAGACCGTGGCGGCCTCGTCGGCGGAGGCCGGCTCGCACGCGAGGACCAGACGTGCCTCCTCTGTGCGGGTCCCGGCCAGCGCGCAGCCAACCGTATCGAGAATGCAGAGGCGGGCTTGGCGCTGGACCGACTCCGGAATGTCTGGAAAGGTCATGGCGCTCGACTGACGCGCGAGTTGTCGCAGAGTGGAGTCGGCGCTGGCGCTCATTCCTTCTCGATCCCCGCCTGCTGTGCGACAGCAATGTACTTGGTCATGTCCTTCTTCATCTCCTCGGCATAGGACTGTGGAGACAGCACGGTGCCCTCCATGCCCAATCGGGTGTACAGGGCCTGAAGCTCAGGCGACTTGGCGGCCTCGGCAATTTCCTTGTGCAACCGATCAACCACAGCTTGGGGCGTGCCTGCGGGGGCTAGGATGCCCAGCCAGCCATTGAAGGCGAAGCCCTTGTAGCCCAGTTCCTGCATAGTGGGCACGTCGGGTAGGCTGGGTGTGCGGTTCGAGCCGAGCATGGCCAGGGCGCGTATACGCTTGCCCTGCAGCAACGGACCGGCCGCGCCCAGCGCATCCGGGTTCACGGTAAGCCGTCCCCCCAGCAGCTCGGTGGCGGCTTGCGCGGAGCCCTTGAAAGGCACGCCCAGCAGGTCGATACCGGCTTGGTAGTTCACAGCTTCCATGGCGATGCGGTACAGGCCGGCCGAGTTGCCATAGGTCAGGGTGTTGGGCGCTTTCTTGGCCGCAGCGACCAGGTCGGCGACGCTGCGGATGGGCGAGTCGTGTGCAACCGTCAGCAGCAAAGGCGTATTGGCCATGGTTGCAACCGGTATGAACTCCTTGAAAAGGTCGAACGGCACGCTCTTGGAAATGATGGAAGGCACCACGGTCGAGGAGACAGTTGCTATGACCAGCGTGTAGCCGTCGGCCTTGCTTCGCGCCACTGTCTGCATGGCGATGCCGCCGTTTGCGCCCGGCTTGTTTTCCACCACCACGGGCTGCCCCAGCGCTGCTTCGATCTTTTGGGCGATCGCACGTGCTGTCACATCAGAACTGGAACCGGGCGAGAACGGGGCAACCAATCGGATCGGCTGGGTCGGGTAGGGAGCCTGAGCGTGTGCGCTGGCGGCCGCGAGGACCGTGGTCAGGACGAAGGTGCGTCGGGCTAATTTCATACTTGTCTCCTCTTTCGGGCCCAAAAAAG
The DNA here is from genome assembly GCF_018780385.1 of Hydrogenophaga sp. Lineage (GTDB taxonomy): Bacteria > Pseudomonadota > Gammaproteobacteria > Burkholderiales > Burkholderiaceae_C > Hydrogenophaga. Next base: position 51,929 of record NZ_JADMJO010000043.1, read on the forward strand.
CCACCGGTCCCTGGCGGGTCCCGGTGGCGGGGTTCTATTTGGATGCGTTTGCAGGCGCCAGAGGCACTGCGCGGATCAATCGCGTCTCCTGCGCCGTGATCAGGTGGCCGGAAGCAGTCAGGTAGGCAGCAAAGGCGGGGTGCGTGTCGCGGGCCTGGCAGCGCCTTTCGTAGTCGGCCAGGTCCTCGTAGCCCCACAAGTGCACGAACTGGTTCTGCGGGCCGACCAGGCTTGTGTAGAAGCCCAGTGGATGCCCCAGCGTTTCCAGCAAAACCGGCATTGCCAAGCGCTGGAAGACCTCTAGGAACTCCGGCATCTTGCGCAGCACAATGGTGTATGTGCGGTGGTCGACCAGCGGCCAGGTGGGCGGAATCAGAGGCGTGTTCATGCCGCGAGTCGTTCCTGTGTGGCCCGCTGCGCAGCCTCTACCTGGCCAGCAGCGACGTCGGCAATGTGGTTGGCTGTGACGTAGCCGAAGGTCATGTTGGGACCGTGGGTTATGCCCGCACCCGGATAGTTGCCACCCATGATGCTGGCGCGGTCGTTGCCCACAGCGTACAGGCCTTTGATCGGTGTACCGTCACGGCACAGCACCTCGCCCACGACACTGGTTGTGATGCCGTCGAAGGTTCCGAGGTCGCCCATGACCACCTTGATGGCGTAGAACGGACCCTGCTTGACGGGTGCGACGCAGGGGTTGGGCTTGTGCTCCGGGTCAGCGAGGTAGCGGTTGAAGCTTGTGCTACCGCGACCAAAAGCGGGGTCCTCTCCGTGCACGGCATCTTGGTTGTACTCGCGTACGGTCTGCTCCAGACCGACAGCATCGATGCCGGCACACACCGCCAGTTTGGCTAGGGTGCTGCCTTCGAGCAGGTAGCCGTTGCGCACGAAGCCCCCGATCGGGATCGGCGCGGGTTTTACATACCCCAGGCCGTACTTCGACAGTGCTACTTTGTCACAGACCAGCCACATGGCCGTTTCCTTCATCCCTGCGCAAGCTTTCACCATGGCCGCGCCCACGTCGTGGTACGAGTTGGATTCGTTGGTGAAACGGCGACCATTGGCGAGCACGCCGATCATGCCCGGCTTGTAACGGTCCAGAAGGTGCGGAAAAACGCCTATTTCGCCATTGCCAAACTCGACGCGAGTCACCGGCATCCAGGCTGCAGGTTCGGGGAAGCGAATGTCCACCACGCCGCCCGCAGCCTCGGCCATGTTGAGCCCGTCACCCGTGTTGCTGGTGGGTGTGGGCGAGAGGTGCTCGTGGCCTCGCTTCACGTGCGGATAGGCCTTAGCGATGCGCTTGACGTCGTGCGGAAATCCGCCAGTGGCCAGCACAACGCTGTGACGCGCCGTAATGCGCTGATCCCCACCCGGGCCGGCCGCAAGCACCCCGACCACTCGCTCGGCCTCCATCAAGACCTGTTTGACTGGCGTGTCCGTGAGGATCGGGATGCCCAGATCGAGCGCAGATTTCGCAAGCCGAGCCGCCAGTGCATTGCCGCTGGTGACCTGTACCGCGCGTTGGTACAGCGCAAGGTCCTTGAGGTGGCTGGCAAGTCGCTTCGCCACATAGACGAAGGACGTCAGCGACTTGGTAGCCCGAAAGAAGTGCTTCAGGTCGGCATTGGATGAGTTGAACATCATCCCGATGAAGGTGATCGTCTTGAGCGGTGGCTTCAGCCGCGCCATGTGCTTGCCCAGACCGCGGATGTCAAAAGGGGCTGCCAGGATCGAGCGGCCAATGTCCGCGCCACCCGGGGCTGTCGGGTGGTAGTCCGGGTAGAGCGTGGGTAAGAACTGCATCTCCGTCTCGCGCTCGAAGAAGTCCACCATGCGCGGGCCGTTGTCGATGAAGCACTGCACGGCCTCCTCGTCATAGAACCGGCCCGTTTCGGCCTGCATGAAGGTGCGAACCGCTTCGGTTGAGTCGTCTGGGTTCTGCTTGCGTCCGTGGTGGCTCAGGGGAATCCACAGCACGCCCCCCGACAGCGCCGTAGTGCCCCCGAAGACAGGCTCCTTCTCCAAGACCACCACGTCAAGTCCGCGCTTCTTCGCAGTGATCGCGCAAGAAAGCCCGGCGGCGCCCGAGCCAACAACGATGAGATCGTATTCAGTCTTCACGCGTCGACCTCACTCCGCCTTGATGCCGAATTTGCTGATGACATCCCTCAATTGAGCGGATTCTTCTTTCATCATCCTCGCGAATTCGGCTGGCGTCGACGTCTGCGGCATGGCCCCGGTAGGCTGGAGCTTGTCGCGAATGGCTTGGTCGTCCATGACGGTCGTGACCGCGGCGTTGATCTTGGCCACAACTTCGTCTGGCGTCCCCGCAGGAGCGAGCAAGCCGAACCAGATTTCGGAGGTGAAGCCGGGTACGGTCTTGTTAATGGTCGGCACACCTGGGAGCAGGGTCGTGGGATTTGCGGTGCCAACGCCCAGCATTTTGATATTGCCCTGTTGCACCTGACCCAGCATCGCGGATGAGGGTGTGGTCAGAAGCATCTGCACCTCTCCTGTCCTGACAGCCATCGTGGTCACAGCCTCCCCCCTGTATGGAATATGCTCCACTTTTATGCCTGCCATCTGCGCGAAGCGGGCGGAAGCGACATGACCGAACGAAGCAGGACCAGCAGACGCGTACTGGATTCCTTGCGGTTGGCTGCGGGCGTACTGAAGGAAATCTGTCAAGCCATTGGCGGGGACGGATTTACTGGTCACCAGAACCATGGGAACGGTGGTCACCGTGGTGATTGGTTTGAAGTCCTTGAGTGTGTCGTAGCCAGCTTTGTCGTTGACCAGCGGTGCTATCAAAACGCCGGAATTGGGAAACAGTAGGGTGTACCCGTCGGCTTTGGATCGGGCGACAAATTGCGCCCCGATTGCCCCGGATGCCCCGGACTTGTTGTCCACAACCACTGGCTGCCCCAGAAGTTTGCTCAGCTTCTCCTGGATCATGCGCACCTGTCCATCACTGGTGCCGCCAGCGGGATATGGCACGACGATGGTGATGGGGCGGGAGGGGAATGTGTCGGCTTGAGCGAAGGCCGTGCCTATGCTCAGGAATGTCAACGCCAGGATCATCGTGTTTTTGCTTGTGCTCGTATTCATGTCTCTTGTCTCCTTGTGGTGGTGAGGTAAGGTTGTCGTCGAATTCGCAATAGTTCAATGGTTGATCCATTAATTGTATAGTAGAGCCATGCGGAATTCAAGCCACCTGAAAACCCTGGTCAACCGTCGAACGCACGCAATCCCCCGCCGTGAGGGTTAAGGTGCAGCCACGGACGCCACCTCCTTCGGTTACCGTTGACGTCGCATTGATGTGTGCCATCCCTGTGTTGACGCTCGTCGACCTGCTCAGCGCAATACGCTGGACGCTGTGGTGCATCGCTCTGGTGACTGCAGCGTTCATCGTGCGGCAGGCAGGTCATGTCTCAATGCCGGTGCGACGGACTTCTGCACTTTTGGCTCTCGTGACTGCGCTGCTGCTGCCGATGCTGCCTGATCCGGGTGCTGCGCTGGGGCGGGGTGTGCGAATCGGCGCGCTGATAGCTTCGCTTCTTGTCACTATCAACCTGCTGTCGCGAGCTGCCGCACGTGTGCCGCGCGTGCGCGTCTTGCTGGAAAGCCTGCACCACGTTTCGCCCAGCAGGCGATATGGCACCCTGAGCCTGGCCAGCCAGTTCTTCGGCGGATTCCTCGGTCTCGCAGGGATAGCCATGATGATGGAATCGGCCGCCGGGCAGAAGAAGGTCGGCTACCGGGAAAAGCTGTCGTCGTTTTCCGCAGTGACTCGCGGCTATGCAGCACTGAGCCTCTGGAGCCCGATGTACAGCAACATGAGCATCGTGCTGGCCATGTACGAGGGCGCTCACTGGGCCGGCGTGCTCCCCGTGGCGCTGGTTGTGACAACGCTTTTCATAGTGCTCGGTGTCGTGCTGGACAGACTGTCCGGAGCCCATCGGCACGCCCAAGCCGATGCTTCTGCCGTAACCGCGAAAGAACTCGTGCACCAAGGCTGGCCAGTGCTTCTGGGCATGCTCGGCTTCCTTTCCTTCATGGTACTCACCAGCCGCGGGCTGGGTCTGCCGATTTCTGCTGTGATTATTGCTGGCGCACCCGTCGCGGCTTGGTTGCTGAATGCCCACTTGCACGGCGGTGGCGCCCCGGCGTACGGCACGGCAGCGCGCCAGGTGTTGCTAGACATGACGAGCTTTCGCGTCATGGCCGGCGAAGTGATGATGTTCATGGCATCGGGCTGCGCGGGAATCGTGATCGGCAGCGCGATCCCGAACGCTTGGACCGCAACGATTGCCGCCGCAGTCGCAGGCTCGCCGGCACTTGCCTGTCTGACGGTCTCCGGAGCTATCGTCCTGATGTCGGCCAGCGCCCTCCACCCTATGCTGAGCGCCGTCATCGTCGGCGCGAGTCTCGGACCTGTGCAGCTGGGGCTCCCAGTGCTTGCACACCTAAGTGCAGTGCTCGTCGGCTGGAGCCTGGCGATCATCGTCACGCCCTTTTCGGTAGTGAGTGCTCTCGCCAGTCGCTGGTCGGGTATTCCTGTTCTCGTGATCAGCCTTCGGGCCAACGCCACGTTCGTCCTGCTGGCACTCGGCCTCTCGGCTTGCATGCTGGGGTTGCTTGCCTGTTGGATGCAGCGTTGAAATGAAAGAGCAAATGCAGAGCAGTCTCTCATCGTCCGTCAGCGGTCCGCTGGCTGGCGTGCGCATCGTCGAGTTTGCTGGACTCGGGCCTGGGCCTTTTGCCTGCATGCTGCTGACAGGCTTGGGCGCGGACGTTGTGCGCATCGACCGTGTGGACGCGCCGCCAGTCAACCCGCTTGACATCGTGGGACGGGGTCGCCGCACCGTGCTTATGAATCTCAATGACCCCGAGGCGATCGAGCAGGTGCTGCAGTTGCTCGAACACGCCGGTGCGGTCGTGGAAGGCTTCCGACCCGGTGTCATGGAGCGTTTGGGATTGGGGCCCGAAGTCGTAGCCCTGCGCAATCCGCGCCTGATCTATGGCCGTATGACCGGCTGGGGCCAGGATGCCCCCTTGCACAGGCAGCAGGGCATGGCATCAACTAGGGCCTATTAACACAACCGCAGACCATCAGCGACGTGCGCGAAGCTGATGAAGCCCAGGAACATGAGGTCGAGTTTCTCGAACCGCGAGAAGATGCGGCTATAGCCTTTGAGCCGACGGAACAAGCGTTCGACCTCGTTGCGGCGCTTGTACATCTCGCGGTCGTACTCCCAGGCTCAATGCGCGTCTTCATTGGTGGCACTACAGGAAGGAAACCCAGATCCAGTGCCAGCTGCCGCGTCTCGTTGCCTTCGTAGGCACGGTCCCTCAACAAATGCACCGGCCTGCTGGTCGTCCCAAGACTACTGAGCAGGCATCGGCTTTCAGGAGCATCGTGCGCTTGTCCAGGCGACAGGTAGAACGTCACGGCCGTTCGAGCATCCGCTGCAACCATATGAATCTTGGTGTTCCATCCGCCTCGGGACTTTCCGATGGCTTGTGGGCCGTTTTTTTTGGTGCCCCCGTGCCATCGGGATGGACCTTGATGCTGGTGAAGTCCAGCGAGACCGCTTCGATCTTGACATGCACGACCTGTGCACGCTGCAACTCCTCGAACATGCGATCCAGGACGCCGGCTTTGGTCCAGCGATTCATGCGCGTGTAAATCGTGTGCCAGTTGCCGAAGCGTTTGGGCAGTCCGCGCCACTTGCAGCCATGCTCGGCCACATAGAGAATCGCATTGACCACCTACAGGTTGCTCAGGCTGACGTTGCCGCGCTGCCTGGGCAGGCAGTGCTCAATGGTGGCGAATTGTGCGGGCGTGATCTCCATGCCCGAGATTTTCCGACGAGATCGCCTCGATCGCCATTAATGTTAAGGAAGGTCTGCAAAACACCCGCTGCAGCGTGAGCTGAGACGATGAATTTCGGATGACGATATTGAAGTCGGGTTCGGATGGTTTGCAAAGAGGGGGTGCGGACGAAAACTTGGACTACCAGGAGGTAGTCGACCCTGAAGAATCCCCGGAGCCCGCATAAACACTGGACTTTCGGGTGATTGCCGAT
>NZ_JADMJO010000042.1 GCF_018780385.1 Hydrogenophaga sp.
TGGCGGTCTACGTGGTGCTGGCCACCCTGCTCAGCGGTCTGCTGGGGTGGTGGGCTGCCCGCAGCGGTCTGGCTCCGCTGCGGATCATGAAGGAGCGGGCGCTCAAGGTGACTGCCCACAAGCTCGACCAGCGCATGCCGGTCGAGGCGGTGCCCGTGGAGATGGCCGAGCTGGCCAACAGCCTCAACACCATGCTGGAGCGACTGGAGCTGGATTTTGCGAAGTTGATGGATTTCTCAAGCGACATCGCCCACGAACTGCGCACCCCCATCAGCAACCTGCTGACACAGACCCAGGTGTCACTCTCGCAACGCCGCGATCCAGACACCTACCGGGACATCCTCGCCTCCAACGCCGAGGAATTCCAGCGCTTGGCGCGCATGGTGTCCGACATGCTGTTTCTGGCCAAGACCGACCACGGCATCCAGCTCCCGAATCGAGAAGATGTTGCGCTGCAAGACGAGGTGGCGAGCCTTCTGGATTTCTACGATGCGGTCGCCGAGGACAAAGAGCTTCGTCTGCGGGTGGTGGGGGCGGGCATGGTGGTGGGTGATCGGCTGATGATTCGGCGGGCCATCAGCAACCTGCTGTCCAACGCGCTGCGGCATGCGCACCCTGGTACCGATGTTGAGCTGACCATCGACCCCCGGGGGGACGGCGCTACCGCCTTGTGTTTCACCAACACAGGCGACCCGATTGATGCCTCAGACCTGCCGCGCCTGTTCGATCGTTTCTATCGAGTGGACAAGGCGCGCGCGCACCCGGCATCGGACGGTGCCGGCTTGGGCTTGGCCATCACCAAAGCCATCATGCTGGCTCATGGCGGCAGCGTCGCCGTCACATCGGTAGCAGGAACAACGCGTTTCTGCTTGCAGTTTCCGGCTCGCGCATAGGTCATGAACTCGGCCGGCAGCCCGTTGAAGAGAGCCCATGCCGCCACTGGCACCGTGTGCATCAGATCCGGCAGTACAGCCCATCCGACAAATGCGAAGCCGGGCGCGCGCGATCGGACTGCACGCCATAGAATCCGCCCATGCGCCGCTTGCTCGTCCTCTTCCTGTGCCTGTTGCTGCCGTTGCAGGGGTCTGCGGCATGGCAGGTTCCGGCGTTGCCATGTCCGATGCAGGAAATGATGGCCATGGATGATCAGGCCGGCGAGATCGCAGATACCTTGGTCGAAGCGATGGACGATTGCTGCAACGACCTCGCCACATTCGAGCGCACCGGCCAGCCCTGCAAGAGCATTCAGAGTTGCGCCACGCCCGCTGCAGGCATGCCGTCTGTCCCATCGCTTGCGGCCCTGACCTCTGTCACGCAGGACCCTCGAGCACCCGCCTGGCGCAACCTTCCGCCGGGCGCGACAACGCGCCTCTGGCGCCCTCCCACTTCCGTCTGAACCCCCGCACAGCGCAGGCCACCCGCCGGTGGCGCTGCTGTCGCACGCTTCCAGGGTTTTTGCGCCCGGGCGTGCCTGCTCCGGAGCTCAGACATGGAACACCCTTCGCTTTTTCTTGCACGCGCTTTGCTGGCCTTCGCTGGCCTGCTGGCGGTGATCACACCCGCCGCCGCCGTCGAGCCCTTGAGCCTGAGCGCGGCGGTACACGCAGCTGTTGCACGTTCGCGCAGTCTTGACGCTTTGAGCGCCGCCGCGCAGGGCGCGCGCGAGATGGCGGTGGCGGCTGCGCAGCGACCCGACCCGGTGCTTCGCCTCTCGTTGGACAACCTCCCGGTGGACGGTCCCGAGCGCTTCAGCACCACGCGCGACTTCATGACCATGCGCTCCATCGCACTCATGCAGACCCTGCCCAACGCGGACAAGCGCCGCGCCCGGGGCGAGCGCTTTGAACGCGAGGCCGAAGCGGCAATGAGCGAACGGGCGCAGCGGGTGGCCCTGTTGCAAACCCAGGTGGCGCAGGCCTGGCTGGAGCGGCGCATGCAGGAGCAGCGTTGGTTGTTGCTGCAGGCGCAGATCACGGAAGCGCGTGTGCTCGTGCAGACCCTTGATGCTGCCCTGCGCGGTGGGCGCGGCTCCACGGCTGATGCACTGGGCGCGCGCGAGGCGCTGGCGCAGCTGGAGCAAGGCCTGATCGGTGCGCAGGCCGAACGAGCCAACGCACGCCTGACGCTGGCGCGCTTCACCGGTGGGCCGCCCGACCAGCCACTGGCCGATGCACCGCCGATGCGGCACACCACGGCAGTGATGAGCGAAGCGGACCCTGTGCAGTACCTCCCCGATTTGGCCACGCTGCAGGCCCGCGAAGCCGTGGCCCGTGCCGAAGCCGAGGTGGCCCGCCAGGAGCTCAAGCCCGACTGGAGCACCGAGATCATGTTCAGCCAGCGCGGCTCGCAGTTCTCCAACATGGTGTCGATCGGCGTGTCGGTGCCGCTGCAGTGGGACAAGCCGCAGCGCCAGCAACGCGAACTCGCCGCACGTCTGGCCCGTGTGAACGAACTGCAGGCCGAGCGTGAGGAGCAGACCCGCGAGCGGGTTCTGCAGGTGCAGCGCTGGCAGCGGGAGTGGCAGGCCGGACTGGACCGCCTGGCCTTCCTGGATGCGCAGCGCCAACCGCTGGCCACACAGCGTGTGGATGCCGCGCTGGCGGCCTACCGGGGCGGGCGCGAGGGGCTGGGCGCCGTGCTGCAAGCGCGACGCGATGCGCTGAACCTCGCGCTCGAACGCCTGGCGCTGGAGCGTGAGACCACCGGCCTGTGGGTCCAACTCGAATACCTCATCCCTGACAGCTCGACTGGAGCGAAGCCATGAACAAAAAAGAATCCTTCATCACACTGGCCGCTGCGGCCCTGCTCGTTGCCGTGGGCGCTGGCGCCTGGTGGCTGGGCATGCAGCAGGGCATGGGCCACACCACGCTGGCACCGCAGTCGGTTGTGGCCACCACCGCCAGCGACGACCCGTCGCTGTGGACCATCCCGCAAGGCGAAGAAGCCACGCGCCGGCACATTCGCGATTCGCTCAAAGCCGGGGATGTGGACCCAGCCACAGGCCGGCGCATCCTGAACTACCACGACCCCATGGTGCCGGGCAAGAACTTCGAGGCACCGGCCAAGTCGCCCTTCATGGACATGATGCTGGTGCCGCGCTACGCCGGCAGCGATGCGGCAGACGCCAGCAGCGTCACGGTGAGCCCGCGCATCCAGCAAAACCTGGGGCTGCGCACGGCGCCGGTGGTCGAAGGCTCGCTGGTGTCGGAGGTGACGGCGGTGGGCAACGTGGCCTGGAACGAGCGCGAACAGGTGGTGCTGAGTTCGCGCGCCATGGGCTTCGTGGAAAAGCTGCATGTGAAAGCGGCGCTGGACCGCGTGGCCGCCGGCGCGCCGCTGGCCGAGCTGTACGTGCCCGACTGGGTGGCCGCGCAAGAGGAGTACCTGGCGCTGGCGCGCATGAGCGGCGAGGGCACCGACGCGCTGAAGGACGCGGCGCGCCAGCGCATGCGCCAGGCCGGCATGGCGCCCGCGCACATCCAGCGCGTGGTGGCGTCTGGCGCGGTGCAGCCGCGCTTCACGCTCACCGCGCCCATCGCCGGCATCGTGAGCGAACTCATGGTGCGCGAGGGCGCCACCGTGATGCCGGGCATGACGCTGATGCGCCTGCAGGGCACGCGCACCGTGTGGGCCGAGGGGGCCGTGCCCCAGAGCCAGGCCGCGCTGCTGCAACCGGGGGCGCGCGTGCGCACCACCAGCCCCGGTGCGCCGGGGCAGACCTTCGAGGGCCAGGTGCAGGCGCTGCTGCCCGAGGTGGACGCGGTTACGCGCACCATCCGCGCGCGGGTGGAGCTGGCCAACCCGCAGGGGCGGCTGGTGCCGGGCATGCTGGTGAGCATGCGGCTGGACCGCCCGAAGGCCGCGGCGACGCTGCTGGTGCCCAGCGACGCGGTGATCCACACCGGGCGGCGCAGCGTGGTGATGGTGGCCGAGGAGGGCGGGCGCTTCCGCCCGGTGGAGGTGACCGCGGGCCTGGAGGTGGGTGACCAGACCGAGATCAGCGCTGGCTTGGCGGTTGGTCAGCGCGTGGTGCTCTCGGGGCAGTTCCTGATCGACTCCGAAGCCAGCCTGCGCGGGCTGGAGGCGCGGCTCAACCACGAGCCCGCATCCACTTTGTCCCAACAACGCTACGCCACCGATGCGGTGATCGATGCACTCAGCGGCGACACCGTCACGCTCACGCACCCGCCCATTGCGGCACTCAAGTGGCCGCAGATGCAGATGGACTTCAAGCTGCCACCGCGCGCACAGCAGCCACCCGACCTGGAGGCCGGTGACCGGCTGCAGATCGAGTTTGAAATGCAGCAGGGCGATGTGCCGCGCATCACTCGCCTGCAGCGTGTGGCGCCGGGGATCAGAAAATGATCGCCGGCCTGATCCGCTGGAGCATCAACAACCGCTTTCTGGTGCTGCTGGCCACCGCGCTGCTGAGCGCCTGGGGTGTGGTGGCCCTGCAGCGCACGCCGCTGGACGCGCTGCCCGACCTTTCCGACACGCAGGTGATCATCCGCACCACCTGGCCCGGGCAGGCGCCGCAGATCGTGGAGAACCAGGTCACCTATCCGCTGACCACCACCATGCTCTCGGTGCCGGGCGCGCGCGCGGTGCGCGGCTTCTCGATGTTTGGCGACAGCTTTGTGTACGTGCTGTTCGAAGACGAGGTGGATCCGTACTGGGCGCGTTCGCGCGTGCTGGAGTACCTCAACCAGGTGCAGGCGCGGCTGCCGCGCGGCGCCTCCTCATCCATCGGGCCTGACGCCACGGGCGTGGGCTGGATCTACCAGTACGCGCTGGTCGACCGCACCGGCGGGCAGGACGTGGCGCAGCTGCGCGCCCTGCAGGACTGGTTCGTGCGCTTCGAGCTCAAGACCGTGCCCGATGTGGCCGAGGTCGCGAGCGTGGGCGGCATGGTCAAGCAGTACCAGATCGTGCTCGACCCCGACAAGATGGCTGCCTACCGCGTCACGCAGGCCATGGTGGCCGAGGCGGTGGCGCGCGGCAACCAGGAGGCCGGGGGCTCGGTGCTGGAGCTGGGCGAGGCCGAGTACGCGGTGCGCGCCAGCGGCTACCTGAAGACGCTGGACGACTTCCGTTCCATCCCGCTCATCACCAAAGGCGCCGGTGTGTCGGTGCGCCTGGGCGATGTGGCGCGGGTGCAGACCGGGCCCGAAATGCGGCGCGGCATCGGCGAGCTCAACGGCGAGGGCGAGGCCGTGGGCGGTGTGGTGGTGATGCGCTCGGGCAAGAACGCGCTGCAGACCATTGAGGCGGTGAAGACGCGGTTGGCCGAGCTGCAGCGCAGCCTGCCGGCGGGCGTGGAGATCGTGCCGGTGTACGACCGCTCGGGCCTGATCGAGCGCGCGGTGAAGAACCTGGGCGAGAAGTTGCTAGAGGAGTTCATCGTCGTGGCGCTGGTGTGCCTGGCCTTTTTGTTCCATCTGCGCAGTGCGCTGGTGGCCAGCATCTCGCTGCCGCTGGGTGTGCTGATGGCCTTCATCGTGATGCAGCAGCAGGGCATCAATGCCAACGTGATGTCGCTGGGCGGCATCGCCATCGCCATCGGTGCCATGGTGGACGCGGCCATCGTGATGATCGAAAACGCCCACAAGCACCTGGAGCGCTGGGCGCACCAGCACCCGGGCGAAACTTTGCAGGGCGAGCCGCGTTGGCGCGTGATCGGCGACGCCGCGGCCGAGGTGGGGCCGGCGCTGTTCTTCTCGCTGCTCATCATCACGCTGAGCTTCATCCCGGTGTTCACGCTGCAGGCGCAAGAGGGCCGGTTGTTCGCGCCGCTGGCCTTCACCAAAACCTACGCCATGGCGGCCTCCGCCGGACTGGCTGTGACGCTGATCCCGGTGCTCATGGGTTACCTGATTCGCGGGCGCATCCCGGCCGAGACCGCCAACCCGCTGAACCGCGCCCTCATTGCGCTGTACCGCCCGGTGTTGGATGCCGTGCTGAAGGCGCCGAAGCTCACGCTGGTGGTCGCGGCGCTGGTGCTGGTGGTCAGCCTGTGGCCGCTGCGCCAGTTGGGCAGCGAGTTCATGCCGCCGTTGGACGAGGGTGATCTGCTCTACATGCCCACAGCACTGCCTGGCTTGTCGGCTGCCAAGGCGGCCGAGTTGCTGCAGCAGACCGACCGCCTGATCAAGACCATTCCCGAGGTGCAGAGCGTGTACGGCAAGGCCGGGCGCGCCGAGACAGCCACCGACCCGGCGCCGCTGGAGATGTTCGAGACCACGATCCAGTTCAAACCGCGTGACGAGTGGCGCGCTGGCCTCACGCCCGAGGGGCTGATCGAAGAGCTCGACCGCACCGTGCGCGTGCCGGGCCTGTCCAACATCTGGGTGCCACCGATCCGCAACCGCATCGACATGCTGGCCACCGGCATCAAGAGCCCGGTGGGCGTGAAGGTGGCGGGACCCGACCTGGTCACCATCGATCGCCTGACTGGCGACATCGAGCGCGCGGTGAAGGATGTGCCCGGTGTCAGCAGTGCACTGGCCGAGCGCCTGACCGGTGGGCGCTACATCGACGTGGACATCCGCCGCGCGGACGCGGCGCGCTACGGGATGAACATCGCCGATGTGCAGGACATCGTGGCCGGCGGCGTGGGTGGCATGAACATCGGCGAGACGGTGGAGGGCCTGCAGCGTTTCCCCATCAACCTGCGTTACCCGCGCGAGCTGCGCGACTCACTGCCCGAACTGCGCGCGCTGCCCATCGTGGCGCCGGGCGGCCAGCGCCTGGTGTTGTCCGACGTGGCCGACCTGCGCATCACCGAAGGGCCGCCCATGCTGCGCAGCGAAAACGCGCGCCTGGCGGGCTTTGTTTATGTGGACATCCGGGGGCGCGACCTGCGCGGCGCGGTGCTGGACATGCAGCGCGTGGTGGCCGAGCGGGTAGCGCTGCCTGCAGGGTACTCGGTGTCCTGGTCGGGGCAGTTCGAATTCCTGGAGCGCGCCACCGCCAAGTTGAAGCTGGTGGTGCCGGTCACGCTGCTGATCATTTTCGTGCTGCTGTATCTGATCTTCCGCCGGTTTGACGAGGCGCTGTTGATCATGGCCACGCTGCCGTTCGCGCTGGTGGGCGGTGTGTGGTTTCTTTGGCTGCTCGGTCACAACCTGTCGGTGGCCAGCGTGGTGGGCTTCATTGCGCTGGCGGGTGTGGCGGCCGAGTTCGGCGTGATCATGCTGATCTACCTCAAGCAGGCCTGGCAGGCGCGCGTGGACGCCGGGCGCACCGACGAGCTCTCGTTGCTGGAAGCCATCCGCGAAGGCGCGGTGTTGCGCGTGCGGCCCAAGGCCATGACGGTGGCCACCATCGTGGCCGGGTTGCTGCCGCTGTTCTGGGGCATGGGCACCGGCAGCGAGGTGATGCAACGCATCGCAGCGCCCATGGTGGGCGGCATGATCAGCGCACCGCTGCTCTCACTGCTGGTGGTGCCGGTGGTCTACCGGTTGATGCGGCGGCCGCGTAGAGTCAGGTAGGTGGTTGGCGACTGAAAGCCCGCAACTGAAAGGTTGCGGGTTTTTTCAGTTTCGGGCACCAAATTTCAGCGCGGCCGTTCAAACCCCGCCGCAACCCAGGCCTGTGCGCTGTCGACACTCAACTTGAAGGTGGGCGGCACCGGCACTCGAGCCACCTCTTCGTCGAATTCGTCCATGGCGCTCAGGGTTGCAGTTGCACCCTCTTCGTCGGGGACGATGGAGAGCACGATCCGCAGGCGGTTGCCGTCGACCGTCACGTTGACGTTCTTGTTGAGCTGAGCATGCAGTTGCTGTTCGGACCGCCGGATGACCTCCTTGGCGGTCTTCACCAGCGTGTTGAAGGCCGCTGTGTCCAGTGGTTTGGGATTTTTTTTGTCACGACCCATGGTCCAGGGCCCCACCAAGGCAGGCTCTGACCCGCCATCCAGGTGCATGGCAACTGCCCATCCATCGTCGTCTTCGTTCTTGATCACGCGGGCCGTCCAATGCCCATCGCTCCACAGGCGGTCTTCGTGTACGGGTTCGTTGGTGTCGATCATCTTCATGTTGGCAAGCGGTTGAATGGCTCAACCATACCTCGAAAGGGCGCGCGCGCCGGTCCCATGCTGGTGCAATACAGTGCGGTATGTCCGACGAATACCAGATCGAAATCCCCGTCTCCTTCATCGCCCTGTATGTGCTGCCCGGCCACCAGAAGCCCAGCCTGCCACGTGATGAACTGGCCGCTCGCTACGAGCTGTGCGAAGACATGGCCCAGCTGTTGACCGACACCGCACGCAACATGGAGTTCAGCCTGGGTCTGGCCGAGAGCGATGTGCTTACCCGCTGCCTGCAAGGTCTGCGCGTGGAGCCTGTGGTGGTGAGTGAGGTCGAGTCGGTGTGGGTGGCGCGCCGGCTCGCCGAGCTGCTGGGCTGGAGCGACGCGGGCCTGCAGGACCTTGCGCGCTAGTGCGTTGGCGCCGGGGGGCTGGTGCGCAGCCACAGCAGAGCCGCCAGCGCGCTGAGCCCCAGCCCACCCGAGATCCACAGCGCCCCGGCGCCCCAACGCTCGATGCAAAGGCCGAAGAGCAACGGTGCAAAAGCCTGCGCCACGCGCGAGGGCGCCATCATGATGCCCTGCCGTTGGCCATAACCCACCGCTCCGAAGTACACCAGCGGCAGCGTGCCCTTGGAGATGGTGAGGATGCCGTTGCCCGCGCCGTGCAGCAGCGCAAATGCCGGCCCGGCCACCGGGCCGAACACCATCCAGCAGACGACCCCCACCGGGTGGGCCAGTGCGGCGCACCGCGCCGAGAGCAGTGGATGGAGGCGGCGCAGAAAACCAAACTCCAGCATACGCCCGGCCACCTGCGCCGGGCCGACCAGGGCACCGATGGCGACCGCACCGGCCAGTGTGGCGCCGCTGGCCACCAGCAACTGCGGCAAGTGCGCCGCCATGGCGGTGCTGATGAACCAGGTGGCGGCGAACACGTAGGACAGGACCCAGGCGGTGTATTTCGGTGGCGGTGTGTGGGACTCTGCCGGGGTGGCGGGCGCGTCTGCCGCCAGCGCATGCGGTGGCTCGTGCAAGGCGGCAGCGCGCGGAATGCTCGCGTTCAGCGGCAGCCCCACCAGCAGGTGCAGGCCGGCCCAGGCGAGGCACGCGCCGCGCCAGCCGAACTCGGTCTCCAGCAAGCCGGTGAGGGGCCAGCCCACGGTGCTGGCAAACCCGGCAATGAGCGTGATGCCGGTGATGGAGGCGCGGGCCTGGGTGCCTTGCAGGCGCACCAGTGCGGCAAACGCCGCTTCATAGAGGCCACTGCCCATGGCCACGCCGATCAGCAGCCATGCGAGCATGAGGCTGGTGGTGCCCTGCACCTGCGACAAACCGGCCAGGCCCAAGGCGAACAACACGCTGGTGCCCATGAGCACCGGACGGCCACCCCAGCGGTCGATGGCGCGGCCGGCAAACGGCCCGAGTGCAGCCGAGGCCAGCAGGGCCACCGTGAAGGCGACCCAGATCTGCGAGACCGGCAGGCCCAGACCATCGGCCATGGGCTTGGCCAGCAGCGCGGGCAGGTAGTAGGTGGAACCCCAGGCCAGCGTTTGCGCGGTGCCCAGGCGCAGCACCAGGGGCCAGGTGCGTGGAACGGCCGGGCGTGTGCTCATGCGGTGAATGTCTGGCGCGGTGGCCCGAGCTCAGGCAATGTCGAACGCGTGGAAACCGAAGCGACCTTGGCGGCGGTCGGCGAAGTAGTGCTCCAGCGTCTCCTTGACGGTGCGGAACGCGATCTCGTCCCAGGGGATTTGATCTTCCGTGAACAAGCGGGCCTCGATGGTCTCGTGACCTGGCTCGAAGAGGTCGCTCAGCAGTCGGGCGCGGTAGTAGATGTGCACCTGGCCCACGCGCGCAACGTTCATCAGCGTGAAGATCTCGCCCAGCTCAAACTGCGCGCCAGCTTCTTCCGTGGTCTCGCGGGCCGCGCCTTCGGCGGTGGTCTCGTTGAGCTCCATGAAGCCGGCGGGCAAGGTCCATTTGCCAAAGCGCGGCTCGATGTTGCGCTTGCAAAGCAAAACATACTGGCCCGACTCCCCCCACACCGGCACCGTGCCCACCACATTGAGCGGGTTGTCGTAGTGCACGAGGTGGCAGGCCGGGCAGACCGCGCGGGTCTTGGTGTCGCCGTCGTCGGGCAGACGCATCACGACCGGGGTGCCGCAGTTGCGACAGTGTTTGGCAGGAGAGCGAAGCATGGGTTCAGTTTAGCGGGCCGGTGTGACGGCGAAAAAAAACCGGGCCAAGGCCCGGCCTTTTTTTGCGAATGGCCTCAGGCCTTTTTGCCGTGCTTCACGATCAAGGCCTTGGCGGTTTCCAGCAACTCCTTGCCATTGAATCCGCGCTTGTCCATGTCCTGCACCCATTCGATTTCGACCAGGCGCGCCTTGCGACGGAATTCCTGCGCTTCGGCGGCCGGGATGGTGTAGATCGTGTTGCCTTGTTTCACCGCCGATTCGCGGCCCGGGACGTCGCCCGCCTGCTGAACCTTGCCCAGCCAGCCCGAGGTTTCCATGCCGGAGTTCTTGTCGATCACGGCCTTGAGGTCGGGCGGCAGGCTGGCGTACTTCGCCTTGTTCATGGCCATCACGAAGGTGGTGGTGTAGAGCGCGCCGCCGGCGGGATCGAACTCGCTGTGGAACTTGGTGAGCTCCTGCACTTTCACCGAAGGCACGACTTCCCAAGGGATCACGCAACCGTCGATGACACCTTTGGACAGTGCATCAGGAATTTGCGGCAGGGGCATGCCCACGGGCGTGGCACCCAGGTAGCCGAGCATCTTGGTGATCTGGCGGGTGGGGCCGCGCACCTTGGAGCCGCGCAGGTCTTCTGCTGTTTTGATCTGCTTGCTGCGCATGTGGAACATGCCCGGGCCGTGCACTTGCAGGGCGATCGGTTGCACGTCCTTGAACTCGTCCTTGGCCACCGTCTGCACGTACTCCCAATAGGCCTTGGAGGTGGCTTCGGCGTTGTTCATCATGAACGGCAGCTCGAACACCTCGATGCGCGGGAAGCGGCCCGGCGTGTTGCCCGGCAGGGTCCAGACGATGTCCACCACGCCGTCGCGGGCCTGGTCGAACAGCTGCACTGGCGAGCCGCCGAGCTGCATGGCCGGGTAGGCCTCGAACTTGATGCGGCCACCCGAATCTTTCTCGACCTTGTCCATCCAGGCCTTGTGCATGTTGATCCACACGTTGGACTGAGGTGCCATGAAGGTGTGGAACTTGAGCGTGACGCTCTGCTGGGTCATGCCCACCAGGGCGGGTGCGCCGAGGGCCACGGCGGCACCGGTCTGAAGCAGGGTTCTGCGTTGGATCATGAAAAGGTCTCCTGGGGGCTGTGGAAAAGTGGGCAAAGGATAAGCGGGGACTGAGGGTCGTTTCAGAGGTCTTACCCTCGGGTTCAGACCACCTGCACCGAGATCGGGGTCAGGCCGTCCACGGCGCCGACCATGGTGTCGCCGCGCACCACGGCGTTCACGCCTTCGGGGGTGCCTGTGTAGATCAGGTCGCCGGGTTGCAGTTCCCAGGCGGCCGAGAGATGTTCGATGGTTTCAGCCACGTTCCAGATCAGCTTGTTGACGTTGCTGCGTTGGCGATCCGCGCCGTTGACCTGCAGCCAGATGGGCGCGTTGTTCACGTCACCGGCGTTGGCTGCCAGCGTGATCGGCCCGATGGGAGCCGAGTGGTCGTATGCCTTGCCGATGCACCAGGGACGGCCCAGCTTCTTCATCTCGCCTTGCAGATCGCGGCGGGTCATGTCCAGGCCCACGGCGTAGCCGTGGATGTGTTTCGCCGCGTCGGCGGCCTTGATGTTTTTTCCACCGGTGCCGATGGCCACCACCAGTTCGATCTCGTGGTGCAGGTTGCTGGTGAGGGTGGGGTAGGGCGTGCTGGCGGTCTGGCCGGGCTCTGCGACCACGATGGCATCGGCTGGCTTCAAGAAGAAGAAGGGCGGCTCGCGGCCGGTGAACCCCATTTCCTTGGCGTGTTCTTCGTAGTTGCGGCCCACGCAGTAGATGCGGTGGACCGGGAAGCGCTCGAGGCTGCCGACCACGGGCACGGAAACGGTGGCGGGCGGGGTGAAGGCGTAGTTCTCGGACATGGTGTTCAAGGTGTGTGGGTTGCGGTGGATGGCAATTGCGCGGTCAGTGTGCCATCAGTGCTGTGAAGTGGGCAGACGAACCACCAGACCGTCGAGCTCCGGGGTGAGGCGAATCTGGCAGCTCAAACGGCTTTGAGGCACCACCGGGCTGGAGGCGAAGTCGAGCATGTCGAGTTCGTCCGGCACGGGGGCCGGCAGCAGGTCGGACCACGGTGCGTCGATCATCACGTGGCACGTGGCGCAGGTGAGGCTGCCACCGCAGTCGGCCTCGATGCCCTGGATGTTGGCGTCCACCGCTGCCTTCATGAGGCTGTCGCCTGGTTGGGCCTGGATGTCGTGTTGCGTCTGGTCGGGGTTGATGAACCGGATGGAAATCATGTTGGGGACTTGAGGGGTTTCATGTTCGGCTGAAGTACTCGCGGCGTTCGAAGTCGGTCTTGTCCTCGGCCTGGGCGTGGCGCTCGATCTCGCTGCGTTTGATGCGGCAGAAGTGCTGCACGACATCGTTGCCGAGGCCCGCGCACAAGGCCGTGTCCGATGCCAGTGCGTCGAGTCCTTCCGGCAATGATGTGGGTATTTTCTCGCCTCCGTCGGCGTAGGGCGTTTCGCTGGCGGGCGGTGGCTGCAGTTGGTTGCGCAGGCCATCGAGCCCGGCGTGGATCTGTGCCGCCATGTAGAGGTAGGGGTTGGCGGCGGGCTCGCCAATGCGGTTCTCGATGCGGGTGGCGTTGTCGCCCGCCCCACCCACCACACGCAGCATCGCGCCTCGGTTGTCGCGCCCCCACAGCACCGCCTGCGGTGCGAGTGCGTTGGGTCGAAAGCGTGCGAAGCCGTTGATGGTGGGCGTGCACAGCGGCGTCATGCCGCGCGCGTGCGCCAGCAAGCCTGCGAGCCAGTGGCTGGCCACGTCGGACAGGGTGTGTCGCGCGTTCGTTGCCGTGGTGTCGGGCGCCGGTGCACCGCGCACACAGGCATTGCGCCCGGTCTTCAGGTCCACCAGCGACTGGTGCAGGTGCCAGCCGCTGGACATGATGTGCGGGAACGG
>NZ_JADMJO010000068.1 GCF_018780385.1 Hydrogenophaga sp.
ATTCGGAAAGGTGGGCGAGTGAAATGAACCGCGAAATGTTGATGCTGATCGATGCGATCTCGCGCGAGAAAAACGTCGAGCGCGACGTCGTGTTGGGCGCCGTGGAACTGGCGCTGGCCTCGGCCACCAAGAAACTCTACAAGGGCGACGTGGACATCCGCGTGGCCATGGACCCGGACACCGGTGCCTACGAAACCTTCCGCCGCTGGCTGGTCGTGCCCGATGAGGCCGGCCTGCAGAACCCGGACGCCGAAGAACTGCTCACCGATGCCCGCGACGAACTCTCGGACATCGAAGAAGGTGACTTCATCGAGAAGCCGGTGGAGAGCGTGCCGATTGGCCGCATTGGCGCCATGGCCGCCAAGCAGGTGATCCTGCAGAAGATTCGCGATGCCGAGCGCGAAATGCTGCTCAACGATTTCATGTCGCGCGGCGACAAGATCTTCGTCGGTACCGTCAAGCGCATGGACAAGGGCGACCTGATCATCGAGAGCGGCCGCGTCGAAGGCCGTTTGAAGCGCGGCGAGATGATCCCCAAGGAAAACTTCCGCACGGGGGACCGCGTGCGCGCCATGATCATGGACGTGGACCTGACGCTGCGCGGTGCACCCATCCTGCTGTCGCGTTCGGCCCCGTCTTTCATGGTCGAACTCTTCCGCCAGGAAGTGCCCGAGATCGAGCAAGGCCTGCTGGAGATCAAGACCTGCGCCCGCGACCCGGGTTCGCGCGCCAAGATCGCCGTGCACACCTTCGACAAACGCATCGACCCCATCGGCACCTGTGTCGGTGTGCGCGGTTCGCGCGTCAACGGTGTGACCAACGAACTCGCTGGCGAGCGCGTGGACATCGTGCTGTGGTCTGAGGACCCCGCGCAATTCGTCATCGGCGCGCTGGCTCCGGCCAACGTGGTTTCCATCGTGGTTGACGAAGAGCGCCACGCGATGGACGTGGTGGTCGATGAGGAAAACCTCGCCATCGCCATCGGTCGCGGTGGTCAGAACGTGCGCCTGGCGTCCGAGCTCACCGGCTGGCGCATCAACATCATGACGGCCGACGAATCGGCCCAGAAACAGGCCGAAGAGGCCGACGGCATCCGCAAGATCTTCATGGCCAAGCTGGACGTGGACCAGGAGATTGCCGACATCCTGATCGAAGAAGGCTTCACCAGCCTCGAAGAAGTGGCCTACGTGCCGCTGCAGGAAATGCTGGAGATCGAGTCTTTTGACGAAGACACGGTCAATGAGCTGCGCACCCGCGCCAAGGATGCCCTGCTGACGATGGAAATCGCCCGGGAAGAAAGCGTCGAAGAAGTCTCGCAAGATCTGCGCGACCTCGAAGGCGTGACCCTCGAGCTGATCGCCAAGTTGGCCGACGCCGGCATCCACACCCGCGACGAGCTGGCCGATCTGGCCACCGACGAGCTCACCGACATCACCGCACAGACGCCTGAAGAGGCCACCGCGCTGATCATGCTGGCACGCGCTCACTGGTTCACCGGTGACGAAGCGCAATCCACGACCTGACCAGCGGAGGCCCATCGGAGAATTGAAACCTATGACAAGTACCACCGTCGCCGAACTGGCTGCCGAGCTGAACAAGCCCACCACCGTCCTGCTGGAGCAACTCTCCGCAGCGGGTGTGGCCAAGACATCCGGGGCCGATCCAGTCACCGAATCCGACAAGCAATCGCTGCTGGGCCACCTCAAGGCCAGCCACGGCACGGCCGGCGGTGAGCGCAAGAAGATCACCTTGGTGAAGAAGTCCACCTCCGAGATCAAGCAGGCCGACTCCACGGGTCGTGCCCGCACGATCCAGGTGGAAGTGCGCAAGAAGCGCACCTTCATCAAGCGCGACGACGAAGTGGCGGTGCCCGAGCTGGTTGAAGAGCCTGTGGCCGCCGCGCCAGCGGTCGACACCGAAGAGTTGACCCGCCGCGAGGAGGATGCGCGCCGCCAGGCCGAACTGCTGCGCCGCCAGGAAGAAGAGTTCAACGAGAAGCGCCAGGCGCGCGAAGCCGAAGAGGCGCGTCAGGCGCAGGTCGCTGTAGAGCAGGAGCGTGCCGCTGCTGCCGCTGCCGAAGTGGCGGAAGCCGCCGCCCGCGCTGCCGCCGAGGCCGCTACACCTGAAGGCGTTGCTGAGGCCATCGCCGCCCGCACCGCCAAGGACGCCAAGGCCAAGACCGACTCCCTTGAGCGCGATTCCGCAGCCCGCGTGATCGCGGACCGCAACGCCGAGAGCAAACGCGCCGACGACCTGCGCGCGCAGGATCTGGTGGAGCGCCGGCGCAAGGCGGAAGCCGAAGCGGCCAACATCCGCGCCATGATGTCTGCGCCAGCCAAGACCTTGGTCGCCAAGAAGCCCGAGCCCGCCCCGGTGGCCGACCCCAAGGCCGGCATCAAGGGAACATTGCACAAACCCGCCGGCACCCCCGGCAAGCCCGCTACCACCGCTGGCGCCGCCACGGCTGGCGTGGCCGGCAAGAAAGAGATCAAGTCCGAGAACCTGTCTTCCACCTGGAAGGACGACGCGGCCAAGAAGAAAGAAATCAAGACGCGTGGCGACACCAGCGCGGGACGTTCCAACTGGCGCGGAGGCCCACGCGGTCGCCGCGACTCGCGCGATTCCCGCGATACCGGTCAGAGCAACTTCGTGGCGCCGACCGAGCTCAAGATCATTGAAGTGCACGTGCCGGAGACCATCACGGTGGCCGAACTCGCGCACAAGATGAGCCTGAAGTCGTCCGAGGTCATCAAGCAGCTGATGAAGCTGGGTCAGATGGTCACGATCAACCAGCCGCTGGACCAGGACACCGCCATGATCGTGGTGGAAGAACTGGGCCACAAGGCCGTCGTGGCCGCGCTGGACGATCCGGAAGCCTTTGCCGACGACGAAACCTCGCAGCAGGAACACGAGCTGCTGCCGCGCGCGCCTGTCGTCACCGTCATGGGCCACGTGGACCACGGCAAGACCTCGCTGCTGGATTACATCCGCCGCGCCAAGGTGGCTGCGGGCGAAGCCGGCGGCATCACGCAGCACATCGGGGCGTACCACGTCGAGACCGAGCGCGGCATGATCTCTTTCCTCGATACCCCGGGCCACGAGGCGTTCACCGCCATGCGCGCCCGTGGTGCCCAGGCCACCGACATCGTCATCCTGGTCTGCGCGGCCGACGACGGCGTCATGCCGCAGACCAAGGAAGCGATCAAGCACGCGAAAGCCGCTGGCGTTCCCATCGTTGTTGCGCTGACCAAGATCGACAAGCCCGGTATCAATCTTGAGAAGGTGCGCTCCGAACTCGTGGCCGAAGAAGTCGTGCCCGAAGAGTTCGGTGGTGACGTGCCCTTCGTGGGCGTGTCCGCCAAGACCGGTGTGGGCATCGACGCCTTGCTGGAGCAGGTGCTGCTGCAGGCCGAAGTGCTGGAACTCAAGGCGCCGGTGGAAGCCATGGCCAAGGGCCTGGTGATCGAAGCCCGCCTGGACAAAGGTCGCGGCGCAGTGGCCACGGTGTTGGTTCAGAGCGGCACGCTCAAGACAGGCGATGTGGTGCTGGTGGGGCAGACCTCGGGCCGCGTGCGCGCCATGCTGGACGAAAACGGCAAAACGATCAAATCGGCCGGTCCGTCGATCCCGGTGGAAATCCAGGGCCTGTCGGAAGTGCCACAGGCTGGCGACGACTTCATGGTGATGACCGACGAGCGCCGTGCGCGCGAAATCGCCACCTACCGCGCCGGCAAGTTCCGCAACACCAAGCTGGCCCGCCAGCAGGCCGCCAAGCTGGAGAACATGTTCTCCGACATGTCGGCTGGCGAAGTCAAGCTTTTGCCCATCATCGTCAAGTCCGATGTGCAGGGCTCGCAGGAAGCGCTGGCCCAGTCGCTGCTCAAGCTCTCGACCGACGAGGTCAAGGTGCAACTGGTGTTCGCCGGGGTCGGTGGCATCAGCGAGTCCGACGTCAACCTGGCCATTGCCTCCAAGGCGGTGATCATCGGCTTCAACGTGCGCGCCGACGTGGGTGCCCGCAAGCTGGCCGAAGGCAACGACGTGGACCTGCGTTACTACAACATCATTTACGACGCCGTCGATGAGTTGCGTGCAGCGATGTCCGGCATGCTGGCGCCCGAAAAGCGCGAAGAGGTCATCGGTTCGGCCGAGATTCGCACCGTGTTCGTGGCCACCAAGATCGGCACCATCGCCGGTTGTATGGTCACGGCTGGCCAGGTCAATCGCAGCGCGCACTTCCGCCTGCTGCGCGACAACGTGGTCATCTACACCGGTGAAATCGACACGCTCAAGCGCCTCAAGGACGACGTGCGCGAAGTCAAGGAAGGCTTCGAGTGCGGTATCAAGCTGAAGAACTACAACGACATCAAAGAAGGCGACCAGCTCGAATTCTTCGAGGTCAAGGAAGTGGCGCGCACGCTGTAAGCGGTGATCTGAATGGTTCGCAAAGCCTCCTCCACCCCCAACCGCGGTTTCCGCGTAGCCGACCAGATCCAGCGCGATCTGGCCGAGTTGATCGCGCGCGAGTTGAAAGACCGGCGGGTGGGCATGATCACGATCAACGCGGTCGAGGTCACGCCGGACTACGCACACGCCAAGGTTTTCTTCAGCCTGCTCACTGGTGATCCGCAGGAGACGCTGGAAGGTCTCAACGCCGCGGCGGGATTTCTGCGCAGCGGTTTGTTCAAGCGGCTGCACATCCACACCGTGCCCACGCTGCATTTCGTGTTCGACCGCACCACCGAGCGTGCGGCCGACATGAACGCCTTGATCTCCAAGGCGGTCTCTTCTCGGTCAAAAGAGGAATAAGCATGCACGCGCCACGCACGAGGGTGCAACGGCGCCCTGTGCACGGGGTGCTGTTGCTCGACAAACCGCTGGGTCTCTCTAGCAACCAGGCTTTGCAAAAAGCCAAGTGGTTGCTGCGCGCCGAGAAGGCAGGCCACACCGGCACGCTCGATCCGCTGGCCAGCGGTGTGTTGCCGCTGTGCTTTGGTGCGGCAACCAAGTTCAGCCAGATCCATCTGGACGCCGACAAGACCTACGAGACCGTGGTGCGCCTGGGCGTGAAAACCAGCACCGGCGACGCCGAGGGCGACGTGATCCAGACCCGCGACGTGCATTGCACGCCGGGGCAGGTGGTCGAAGCGCTGGATGGTTTCATGGGCGCGATCACCCAGGTACCACCCATGCACAGCGCCTTGAAGAAGGACGGCAAGCCGCTCTACGAATATGCGCGCCAGGGTGAGACCGTGGAGCGCGAGGCGCGCCACGTGACCATTCACGACCTGGATCTGCTGGACATGCAACTGCAGGGTGATGCGCCGTTCCTGCGCCTGCGTGTGCGCTGCAGCAAGGGAACCTATATCCGCACCCTGGGTGAAGACATCGCCGAGGCCTTGGGCTGCGGTGGCCACCTGAGCATGCTGCGTCGCACCGAAACCGGCCCGTTCGACGTCTCGCAGTGCATCACGCTCGAAGCGCTTGAAGCAATGGGAGAAGACGAGCGCATGGCGCGGTTGCTGCCGGTGCAAACCTTGCTGGACGGGCACGAGGTCGTGACTCTCGACGCCATGGATGCCGGACGCTTCCTCAGCGGCCTGCGTCGTCGGGGCGAATGGGCCGACAGTGAGCGGGTTGCCGTGTTCGGCCCGGTGCCCGCAGGCGAAGAATCCTTTTCCCACGAAACCGTGCTGCTGGGCAGCGCGCACACCCAATCGGGTGAACTGATCCCGGGGCGACTGCTGAGCCCCTCCGAAATACAGCAAATCCTGGAAACCTCACCGGAACTCGCATCATGAGCAAACAAATCCGCAACATCGCCATCATCGCCCACGTTGACCACGGCAAAACCACCATGGTCGACCAGCTGCTTCGCCAGTCGGGCACCTTCGCCGAGCACGAAAAAATCGTCGACACGGTGATGGACAACAACGCCATCGAACGCGAGCGGGGCATCACGATCCTGGCCAAGAACTGCGCCGTGAGCTGGGAAGGCACGCACATCAACATCGTCGACACCCCCGGCCACGCGGACTTCGGTGGTGAAGTCGAGCGCGCCCTGTCCATGGTGGACGGTGTGGTGCTGCTGATTGACGCGCAGGAAGGCCCGATGCCGCAAACGCGCTTCGTGACCAAGAAGGCGCTGGCACTGGGTCTGAAGCCCATCGTGGTGGTGAACAAGGTGGACAAGCCGGGCGCACGCCCTGACGCAGTCATCAACGCCGCGTTCGACCTGTTCGACAAGCTCGGCGCCAACGACGAACAACTCGATTTCCCCGTGGTCTATGCCTCGGGCATCAACGGCTGGACTTCGCTGGTCGAAGGCGCACCCGGCGAGCAGTGGGGTCCCGACATGTCGGCCCTGTTCAACACGGTGCTCAAACACGTCAAGCCCCAGGAGGGGGATCCTGCAGCACCGCTGCAGTTGCAGATCTCCGCGCTGGACTTCTCCACCTTCGTTGGTCGCATCGGCGTGGGCCGCATCAGCCAGGGCACCATCAAGCCCAACATGGACGTGGTAGTGATGGAAGGCGAAGACGGCAAGGTCGTCAAGGGCCGCATCAACCAGGTGCTCACCTTCCAGGGCCTTGACCGGGTCCAGGTCACCGAAGCCGGCCCGGGCGACATCGTGCTGATCAACGGCATCGCCGACATCGGTATCGGCGTGACCATCACAGATCCTCTGACGCCGGCCCCGATGCCGATGCTCAAGATCGACGAGCCGACGCTGACCATGAACTTCTGTGTGAACACCAGCCCGCTGGCCGGTCGTGAAGGCAAGTTCGTCACCAGCCGCCAGATCTGGGACCGCCTGCAGAAGGAACTGCAGGCCAACGTGGCTCTGCGCGTGAAGGAAACCGACGAAGACGGCATCTTCGAAGTGATGGGCCGGGGCGAACTGCACCTGACCATCCTGCTGGAAAACATGCGCCGCGAAGGCTACGAACTCGCGGTGTCCAAGCCGCGCGTGGTGTTCCGCGACATCGATGGCGTGCGCCACGAGCCTATCGAGATGGTGACGGCCGACATCGAAGAGCAGCACCAGGGTGGCGTGATGCAGGCACTGGGCGAGCGCAAGGGTGAACTGGCCAACATGGAGCCCGATGGCCGTGGCCGCGTGCGCCTGGAGTACCGCATTCCGGCGCGTGGCCTGATCGGTTTCACCAACGAATTCCTGAACCTGACGCGCGGCTCCGGCCTGATCGCCAACATCTTCGACGGCTACGAGCCGCACAAGGGCGACATCGCCAGCCGCAAGAACGGCGTGCTGATTTCTATGGACGACGGTGAAATCTTCACCTACGCCCTGGGCAAGCTCGACGACCGCGGCCGGATGTTCGTGCGCGCCGGCGACCCGGTGTACGAAGGCATGATTGTCGGCATCCACAACCGCGACAACGACCTGATCGTCAACGCCACCCGCACCAAGCAGCTGACCAACTTCCGCGTGAGCGGCAAGGAAGACGCGATCAAGATCACGCCGCCGGTCGACCTCAACCTGGAATACGGCGTGGAATTCATCGAGGACGACGAACTGGTCGAAATCACGCCCAAGAGCGTGCGTCTGCGCAAGCGCTTCCTGAAAGAAAGCGACCGCAAGCGCGCCTCCAAGAGCGCCTGAAGTTTCCGTTCGCCCTGAGCCTGCCCTTCGACAAGCTCAGGCTGATCGGAGCTCAGGGCTTCGGCAAGCTCAGCCCCAATGGGGTGGCGTCACCTGAACGGCAAAGAAATCCATGCCTTTTCGCGCCCTCAACCGACTGACCCACACGCAGGCGGTTTTTCTCATGCTGGCGGTCACGCTCATGTGGTCGATCGCCGGTGTGGTTTCGCGCCAGCTCGAATCGGCGGCGCGTTTTGAGGTCACGTTCTGGCGCAGTGCCTTCACCGCGATCTCATTGCTGGTCATCCTGCCCGTCTGGCGTCAGGTGGACCGCAGCCAGGGGCACCTGGTCGAGCCTGCAGAGGTGCCTTCGCTGCGCACATGGCTCAAGCGCCACTGGGGCCTGATCCCCGAATCCGCAGCCTTCTGGATCTCGGGCGTCTGCTGGTCGGTGATGTTCACCGCGTTCATGCTGGCCCTGACCTTCACCAGCGTGGCCAACGTGCTGATCATCATGTCGATCGGTCCACTGCTCACCGCGCTGGTGGCGCGACTCTTCATCGGCCAACGACTGGCTGTGCGCACATGGCTGGCCATCCTGGCCGCCGGGGCAGGCATTGCATACATGTACGGCAGCCAGTTCGTCCAGGCGCTGAGCCATCCCGAGATCGACACCGGCGGGCTCGTGCTGGGATCGCTCACCGCGCTGTGCGTGCCCATCGCCGGCGCCATCAACTGGACCGTGGTGCAACGCGGCCAGACCCATGGCGAAAAGATCGACCTCGTGCCCTCCGTGCTCCTGGGTGCGGTGATTTCGTCGGTGCTCACGCTGCCCCTGGCCCTGCCGTTTTCGGCCACCGGCGGCGATGTGGCCTGGTTGGCCCTGCTCGGCCTGGTGCAGTTGGCGATTCCCTGCGCACTCTCGGTGGTGTGCGCGCGCGTGCTCAAAGCGCCAGAGGTCTCGCTGCTGGCCTTGCTGGAGGTGATCTTCGGCATCCTGCTGGTCTGGGTCCTGGCCAATGAAGTACCCGGCGACGAAGTGCTGCTGGGCGGCAGTTTGGTGATTGGCGCCCTGGTGATCAACGAGTTGCTGGGCTGGCGCTCACGAGCAGGTTCGCCGCCCATCCAGTCCGTCGACCAGCAGCCACAATGAACGACTCTTCCGGAAGAACAACAATGAACGCCTCAGTGCCTGAAACCCACGTCATTGCCGAAGTCCTGGGCCGCGTCGGCTGCATCACGCTCAACCGCCCCAAGGCACTCAACGCCTTGTCGCTCGAGATGATCCGCACCATCACGCAGGCTTTGGTGGCCTGGCGCGACGACGATCAAGTGCAGGCGGTCGCGGTTCGCGGCGTCAACAAGGAAGGCCCGTTCGGCAGCTTCTGCGCGGGCGGCGACATCCGCTTCTTCCACCAGGCCGCGCTCTCGGGCGACGCTTCACTGGAAGATTTCTTCACCGAAGAGTACGCACTCAACCACCTGATCCACACCTATCGCAAGCCCTACATCGCCTTCATGGACGGCATCGTCATGGGTGGCGGCATGGGCATCAGCCAGGGTGCGAGCCTGCGCATCGTCACCGAGCGCAGCAAGCTCGCCATGCCTGAGACCCACATCGGCCTGTTCCCCGATGTGGGCGGCGGTTACTTTCTGAGCCGCTGCCCCGGCCGCCTGGGCGAATACCTCGCGCTCACCGGGCAGGTGCTCGGCGCGCGCGACGCCATGGCGGCGGGCCTGGCCGACGGCTTCATCGAGTCGGGTCGCCTTGCAGGCCTGTGGAACTCGCTGGCACAGACGCCGTTCGAGAACGGTGCTTCTGTGGAGCGCTGGTGCGCCAGCCACCTCAGCACCACCGTTGCGCCGGGCAGCTGGCCGGCCAAGGAGATCGACCGTGTGTTCGGTCTGCCCGACATGCACGCCATCATCTCCACGCTGGAGTCGGGCGATGGCGAGTGGGCCAAGGCCACCGCGGCCACCTTGCGCCACCGCTCGCCGCTGATGTTGCACGTGGTGCTGGAGCAGGTGCGCCGCGCCCGCGCCATGGGTCTGACCGACAACCTGCGCATGGAGCGCGGCATGGTGTACCGGTGCTTCCACCTGCGCCCGGGCGCCGCCAGCGAAACGGTGGAAGGCATCCGTGCTCTCGCGGTGGACAAGGACCAGCAACCGCGCTGGAACCCGGAGCGTATCGAGGATGTGGGAAGAGGGCAGGTGGCCGCGTTCTTCGAGAGCCCGTGGACGGCGGACGCGCATCCGCTCAAACACCTGGGCTGAACGCCCCGCGCAACCTCAGCGGTTGCGTGACTTCATTGCCCGGTCCACCTCGCGCTTGCCTTCGCGGTCCTTGATGGTGTCGCGCTTGTCGTGCTCGGCCTTGCCCTTGGCCAGCGCCAGGTCGCATTTGACCTTGCCGTTCTTCCAGTGCAGATTGAGTGGCACGAGCGTGTAGCCCTTTTGCTCGACCTTGCCAATGAGGCGGCGGATCTCGTCCCTGTGCAGCAACAGCTTCTTGGTGCGCACGGCGTCAGGGCTGATGTGCGTGGATGCCGTGTGCAGGGCATTGATCTGGCAACCGATGAGGTAGAGCTCGCCGGTGCGAATGACCACATAGCCGTCGGTGAGCTGCACCTTGCCCTCGCGCAGCGCTTTCACTTCCCAGCCTTCGAGCACCATGCCGGCTTCAAAACGCTCCTCGATGGCGTAGTTGAAGAACGCCTTCTTGTTGTCGGCGATGCGGCTGTCGACGCCTTTGGTGGGGGATGCTTTGCTGCTTTTGGTGGCCATGGAGAAAGAGGTGTGGCCGTTTCAGCCCAATACAATGACTTCGATTGTATGAAAACCATTCACAAGTCCGTACTGCTCTCCCACAGCGCGCACGAAATGTTCGCCCTGGTCACCGACATCGAACACTACCCGCAGTTTTTGCCGTGGTGCGATCACGGCGAAGTGCTGGAGCAAGTCGAGGGCGGGATGGTCGCGCGTGTGGGCATGGCCATCAGTGGACTGCGCCACAGCTTCACCACGCGCAACACCCACGAGACCGACCGCAAGGTGCTCATGGAGCTGGTCGATGGCCCGTTCTCAAGGCTGGATGGCGTCTGGGCGTTCACGCCGCTGGGAGACGGCAGCCAGCGCGCCTGCAAGGTGGAGTTCAGCCTGACCTATGGTTTTTCCAGCACCACGCTCGCAGCGCTCGTGGGCCCGGTGTTCGACAAGATCGCCGGCAACCTGGTGGACGCGTTCGTCAAGCGCGCCGATCAGGTGTACGGCGCAGACTGAGCCCGACATGCAGATCACCCTGATCCATTCGAAGGCACCGCGCCATGTGCACGAACTTGGCCTGCAGGTGCCCGAAGGCTGCACGGCGCAGATGGCGCTGGAGAAGGCCGGCTGGCTGAAGGCCTACCCTGAACTCGGCACGCAAGCACTGACGCTGGGCGTGTGGGGGCGGCGTGTGGGCCCGGAGCATGTGCTGCGTGACGGAGACCGCCTGGAGGTGTATCGGGCGCTTCGGGTGGACCCGAAGATGGCCCGCCGGGAGCGGTTCGTGGGGCAAGGTGCTCGCGGTACCGGCCTGTTTTCCCGAAGAAAAGCCGGCTCCAAGGCCGGCTACTGAATTTCTGATGCGTCAGGGGTGATCACTGCTTTGGCAGAGGTCCGCAATCGCTGCGGATGACGCCGTCCATGCGCTGGGATTCGGCAGCCTTGGTCTTGTCGTCCATGATCTCGCGCTCTCCCTTGGCGTTGGTTGTCGCCAGCCGAACGCCGGACTCCATGGTGACCTTGGCTTTTCGCGCGCGCTCGCAGTTCTCGGCACGCACCTTGGCCACACGTTCCTGCTCGGCCTTTTTCTTCGCTTCCTCGGCCTGCTCGGCCTGTTTCTTCTTCGCTTCGAGCTCGGCGTCGCGCGCGGGAATTTGAGGCGCGGCAGGCGCGTTGGCGGCGGGTGCTGTCGATGAGGCTGGTACAACAGCGACGATGGGGGCCGCGGTCATACCCGGTTTCTTGAGGATGTTCTTGTCAGGGATGCTCGATGGAGGCGCGGTGTCGCTGAACACCTTGCGGCCGGTGCCATCGACCCATTGCCATTGCGCCATCGCGGCAGTGCTGAATGCGAGCAGCAGACCCATCAGCAGTGGGTTGCGCCAGGACGGTTGGGGGGTGTTGGCTTGAGACATTTCATCAGTTTAGCCCTGAGTCCACCGGGCACTGTGGTCGTCTGACACCCCAGCCGGTACGAGCTGACGCAGCGGTGGTTTTTCGCGACTGAGCGGTCGGTGCTGCAGGCTCCCGGCCCACGGGTTTGCCCTCGGGTCGGCCAGCTACAATCGACGCTTTTGGAGCTTTCCCATGCGCCTACTCGGCAAAGCGCTCACCTTCGACGACGTGTTGCTGGTGCCAGCGTACTCCCAGGTCCTGCCCAAGGACGCCTCGCTTGCCACCCAGTTCTCCCGAAACATCCAGCTGAACCTGCCCCTGGTCTCCGCGGCCATGGACACGGTCACCGAGGCCCGCCTGGCGATCGCCATCGCCCAGGAAGGTGGCATCGGCATCGTCCACAAAAACCTCTCGGCACAGGAGCAGGCGGCCCACGTGGCCAAGGTCAAGCGCTACGAGTCGGGCGTGTTGCGCGACCCCGTGGTGATCACGCCCACGACCACGATCCGCCAGGTCATGAAGCTCTCGGACGACCTGGGCATCTCCGGTTTCCCCGTGATCGAGGCGGGCCGGGTGGTCGGTATCGTCACTGGCCGCGACCTGCGGTTTGAGACCCGCTACGACCTGCCGGTGAGCGAGATCATGACGCCGCGCGAGCGCCTGATCACCATGCCCGACGGCACCACACCGGCCGAGGCCAAGACCCTGTTGAACAAGCACAAGCTCGAGCGCCTGCTGCTGGTCAATGACGCCTTCGAGCTCAAGGGCCTGATCACGGTGAAGGACATCACCAAGCAGCTCAACTTCCCCAACGCCGCACGCGACGCCGCCGGCCGCCTGCGCGTGGGCGCGGCGGTGGGCGTGGGCGAGGGCACCGAAGAGCGCGTGGAGGCGCTGGTCAAGGCCGGCGTCGACGCAATAGTGGTCGACACCGCACACGGCCACAGCAAGGGCGTGATCGACCGCGTGCGCTGGGTCAAACAGAACTACCCGCAGATCGACGTGATCGGCGGCAACATCGCCACCGGCGGTGCCGCCATGGCGCTGGTCGAGGCCGGTGCCGACGCGGTCAAGGTCGGCATCGGCCCGGGCTCGATCTGCACCACGCGCATCGTGGCCGGCGTGGGCGTGCCACAGATCATGGCCATCGACAACGTCGCCAGCGCGCTGCAGGGCACGGGCGTTCCGATGATCGCCGACGGCGGCATCCGCTACAGCGGCGACATCGCCAAGGCCATCGCGGCCGGCGCCAACACCGTGATGATGGGTGGCATGTTCGCCGGCACCGAAGAGGCGCCGGGCGAGATCGTGCTGTACCAGGGCC
>NZ_JADMJO010000103.1 GCF_018780385.1 Hydrogenophaga sp.
TGCCTGCTTAGCTGCGATCAGCTGAGCCTCGTATTATGACACAGTTTTTGGAGCCTTGTCAAAAAGATCAGATTTTTTGTTTGATCTTTTTGCGCTGCTTTTCCTGCGTCTCCACTGTCTTCTTTTGCCTCCCGGTGGGTGGCTGCTGTGTTCAGCGTAGCCTTGCAGTATATGCCAGATTTTGAGCTCTCGTCAAACCGGTCGGAAAAAGTTTTTGATGGCATCCGGCGGGTGCCTGGGCTTGGCACCCGGCAGCACGCAAGATGCCAGCTCTATATTGGAAAGCTCCGCAGCGCATCGACTCGCTATAGGCAAGCGCAAGCGCGCACAGGGGGCGGCAGGGATAATCGCTGCTCTTTTGTCTCGGGCTTTGCATGGCACTCATCACCCTTCAGAACGCACAGCTGGCCTATGGCCATGTGGCGCTCCTCGATCACACCGACTTTGCGCTGGAGACCCAGGAGCGGGTTGGCCTGATCGGGCGCAACGGGACTGGCAAATCCTCCCTGCTCAAGATTCTGGCCTCCCTGGAGAAACCGGATGACGGAACACTGCAAGTGCAGACCGGCTTGCGCATTGCCTATGTGCCGCAGGAACCGATTCTTGATCTGCAATCCACCGTGTTCGAAGCGGCCAGCGTGGGCTTGGCCGATGCGCGGGCGGCGCGGGATCTCTATTTGAGTGGCGCGGATGGCCTGGATCTCGATGCGCTGCAGAACCGCATCGAGGCGCTGGACGCCTGGAACTGGGAACAGCGGGTGGAGGAAACGCTGCACCGCCTGCACCTGGACGGCGCGGTGAAGGTGGGGGAACTGTCGGGCGGGAACAAGAAGCGCGTGGCGCTGGCGCAGGCGCTGGTGAGCCGCCCCGACGTGTTGTTGCTCGACGAGCCGACCAACCATCTGGATCTGGACAGCATCACGTGGCTGGAAGACCTGATGCTGGAATACAAGGGCAGTCTTGTGACGATTAGCCACGACCGGGCCTTTCTGGACCGCGTGGCCACGCGCATGGTGGAACTGGATCGTGGACGGCTGTTGAGTTACCCGGGCAACTTTGCGCAGTACCAAATCCTGAAGGAAGAGCAGATGGCGCAGGAGGCGGTGATCAGCGCGCGCGCCGACAAGCTGCTGGCCCAGGAAGAGGTGTGGATTCGCAAGGGCGTGGAGGCACGCCGCACGCGCGCTCAGGGGCGCATTACGCGGTTGGAGCGTTTGCGCGAGATGCGGGCGCAGCGCCGCGACGCGCTGGGCAGCGTGAAACTGGAAGTGGCCAGCGGCACCTCCAGTGGCAAGATCGTGGCCGAACTGGAGAAGGTGACGCAATCGTTTCCAACCGCTGACGGCGGATTGCGCACGGTCATTCGGGACTTCTCGGCGACCATCCTGCGTGGCGACAAGATCGGATTGATCGGACCCAACGGCGCCGGCAAGACCACGTTGCTCAAGATCATCCTGGGTGACCTGATTCCCACCAGTGGCTCGGTGCGCCAGGGCAGCAAGGTCAGCGTGGCGTATTTCGACCAGATGCGCGACCAGCTGGACCTGGACGCCACGCTGGAGGATTTCATCAGCCCGGGCAGCGAGTGGATCGAGATCGGCAACAAGCGCACGCACGTCAAGAGCTACCTGAGCGATTTCCTGTTTTCCCCGGCACGCGCCAATGCGCCGGTGCGCACGCTCTCGGGCGGCGAGCGCAACCGCCTGTTGCTGGCAAGGCTGTTTGCGCGCCCGGCCAACGTGCTGGTGCTCGACGAGCCGACGAACGATCTGGACATCGACACGCTGGAGCTGCTCGAAGACCTGCTCCAACAATATGAAGGCACGGTGTTCCTGGTGAGCCACGACCGGCGGTTCCTGGACAACGTGGTCACGAGCACGCTGGTGTTCGAGGGCGAGGGCCGATGGCGCGAGTACGTGGGCGACGTGCAGGACTGGCTCACGCAGTCGGCCCGCTCGGAAGCGCTGCAGCGCGAGCGCGACGCTCAGACGGCTGCGCCCACGGTCAAGGCAACGCCTGCCGTGGCGCCACCGAGCGCTCCTGCCGCCACCGCCAACAAGAAGAAGCTCAGCTACAAGGAACAGCGCGAGTTCGACACCCTGCCGGAGCGCATCGCGGCGCTCGAGGCAGAACAAGCGAGCGTCGACAGCGAATTGGGCAGCGGTCAACTATTCAACACCGATCCCGCACGGGCGGCTCAACTTGGCGCCCGCCATGCCGATATCGAGTCTGAATGGCTTCGGGCAATGGAGCGCTGGGAGGTGCTTGGCGGAAGCTGATGCACTGGTCGGTGCGCGCTGAAGCTGCGCACAACCCACAATGGCTCATGACACCTGACCGCATGGCTCTGGACCTGCAGCGCACGCTCAACGAGCTTGCGCAGGAGAAGGCGCGCACGCAGCAGTTGTTGAGCGAAGTCGAGCACCAGAACCGCGAGCTCGAACGACTGCGCAGTTCGGTGCATCGCGAATCCAACAGCCGTCTGCTGGCCGAAGAAGCGCTGGACGAAACCCGCGACCGGCTGCAGATGGCGGTGGAGGCCGCGGGCCTGGCCTTGTGGGACTGGCAATTGCCGTCGCGGCAGATATTCCTCACGGCGCGCTGGGGGGAGCTGGTCGGCGATATCGGCAGAGACGCTTACTGGGAGGTGGCCGATCTGAAGGCGCGCTTGCATCCTGAAGACGCACACCTGCTTCAGACAGCGATGACTGCCTTGCTGGAAGGCCGCGAGCCAAGTGCTGTGGTGCAGCACCGGGTGCGCACCGCCACCGGATGGCTCTGGGTGGAGACCCACGGCATGGTGGCCGAGCACGACGCCCGAGGCACACCGATCCGGCTCATGGGCACTCTGGCCGACATCGGTGAACGAAAACGCATCGAGCAGGACGGCGCGCAGGCCCGTGAGATGGCCGAGCAGGCCAGTCGGGCCAAGAGCGAGTTCCTGGCCAACATCAGCCACGAGGTGCGCACGCCGCTCAATGCGCTGATGGGCCTCACGCGCATGCTCATGGAATCACCGCTGAATGCGGAACAGGCGCGCTGGCTCGCGCTCATGAACAGTTCGTCGCATGCCCTGCTGGCACTGCTCAACGACATCCTGGACCTCTCCCGCATCGAAGCGGGCAAGCTGGACATCGAACACACGCGCTTCGACCTTCACCGCGCGCTGCGGGAAGCGTCGGGGCCCCACGCCGAGCAGGCTCGGGCCAAACCCCTGACTTTCGAGCTCGTGCTGCACCCGGACCTGCCGCAATGGGTGTTGGGAGACCCGGGGCGACTGGGACAGGTGGTCGGCAACCTGCTGTCCAACGCGATCAAGTTCACGCCGCGCAATGGCCGCATTGACGTGACGGTGTCCAGTCCCGTGGTGGCTGACTCCAGTCTTTGCGAACTGCAGTTGAAGGTGCAGGACAGTGGGGTGGGCATCGGGCGCAAGCAACAGGCCACGATTTTTGAAGCGTTCACGCAGGCCGACGCGTCTGCCGCCCGCCAATACGGCGGCAGCGGACTGGGTCTGGCCATTTGCGCTCGCCTGGCTGGTTTGATGGGTGGCAGGATCGACCTGCAGAGTGAACTCGGTCAAGGCAGCACCTTCACACTCACGCTGCCCCTGCAGGAAGCCCCCGCGGTGAATGAAGGGCCTTTGAGCGCCCCCACGGAGCTGTTGGAAATCGCCGGGGCCGGCCCGCGCTATGCCGGCATGGTGGTGCTGCTGGCCGAAGACCACCCGGTCAACGCAATGATGCTGCGACAGCTGCTGCTGCGCCTGGGTTGCATCGTGCGCGTGGCGCGTGGCGGGGCGCAGGCCGTGGCGCAATGGGAGCAAGGCGGCATCGACATGGTGTTGATGGACGTGCAGATGCCGGGCATGAGCGGACTGCAGGCCACGCAGATGATCCGCGAGGCAGAAGGCAAGCGGCGCCTCAGGCGCACCCCGATCGTGGCGGTGACGGCCAACGCCATGCCGGGCGATCGCCAGGACTGCCTGGCCGCGGGCATGGACGGCTACACGCCCAAGCCGGTCAGCCCCCAGGCTTTGATTCAGGAAATGGATCGGGTGCTGGCGTTGCCGGCATCCGGACCCGTGCCCGCCGTTGCGCCCAGTGCGCCGCCCCCGCCCCCTGTCGCCGTCAAGCGCCCCGCCGCTTCCCCCGAAGCGCTGGATGTGGACAAGCTGCGCAGGCGCCTGGACGGCGATGAAGAAACCCTGCGACAGCTGGCGCTGGCCATGCGCAGCGATCTGGTCTCCAAGCTGACCGACATGCAACGCGCTTTTGAGGTGAAGGACGCCGCTGCCGCCGTGGCGCATGCCCATGGGCTCAAGGGCTCGCTGGGCAGCATGACGGCCGAGCGCGGTGCGCGACTGGCCAAGGGGCTGGAGCTGGCGGCACGGGGGGGCGACTGGGGCTTGTTTGGTCGAGCCTTGCCACTGATGCGAACCGAAGCGCGCCAGATCGACCGCATCCTCGCCCGCATCCTCGACGCCAGCGGCAGCGACCTGTTCGGCAGCACCGAACCGCCGCTCACGGTGTACTGAGGTCCTAGGACCCCCACGCTCCCCCGCTGCGCGTGGTCCGCTGCCCCCCGAGGGGGCTGAGCCTGCCTTGGGGCGGCCCTGCGGCTGGCTCGTTGGCGTCCCGGGTCAGACGGGTGAACACGCGCCAGAACGCGGCGTCCTGCGTGGTCGCGAAGTTGATGCGCATCAATGTGCTCGGCGTGCGGGCAGCGTGGAACAAGGCCCCGGGGGCGATCAGGTAACCCTCATCCAGCATGCGCTGCGCCAGCGCGTCGGTGTCCACGCCGGTGTCGACCCAGCCAAACAGGCCCACCGGCTCGGCCGCGAACGTGCAACCCGCTGCCAGCGCCAGCTTCACGCTGCGTGCGCGCGCCGCGTCGAGCCGGGTGCGAATGCGCTCGGCGTGTCGGCGCAGCTGGCCTTGCTCGATGCACAGCGCCAGCGCCTTTTCCAGCAGCGCGGGCGTGGTCAGGGTGGACAGCAGCTTGGTGTCGAGCAAGGGCTCCACCAGGGCGGGCGGGGCGGCCAGGTAACCGATGCGCCAGTTGGGCGCCAGGATCTTGGCGAAGCCACTCACGTAAATCGTGCGCTGCAGGCCGTCGAGCGCACTCAGGCGGGTGGCGTGCTCGGGCGCGATGTGGCTGTAGGTGTCGTCTTCGACGATGTGGAAGTTGTGCTGGTTGGCCAGTTGCAGCAGGCGGTGCGCGCTGCCCGGCGAGAGGCAGTAGCCCGTGGGGTTGTGGAACACACTCACGCTCACGTACAGCTTGGGCTTGTGCACCTCGCAGTACTTCGCCATGACCTCCAGGTCGGGCCCGTCGGCACGCCGGGGCACCGGCAGGATGCGCATGCCCAGCGCGGCCAGGCGCGCGAATTCCACCGCCCAGCCGGGCTCCTCCACCATCACCGGATCGCCCGCGCGCAGCAGCGTGCGGCTCACGATGTCCAGCGCGTGCGTGGCACCCACGGTGGTGATGATGTGGTCGGGCTCGGTGTGGATGCTCAGCGTGCCCAGTTTTTGCGCCAGCACCCGGCGCAGGCCGCCGTCGCCCAGCGGCTCGCCGTACTGGAGCGAAAAGTCCTGCAGCGCGCGCGTGCTCGTGACCTTGCGCACCGCGGCCGGCATGAAGGTGGATTCCAGCCAGTCCGGCGGGAACACCCCCATGCCGGGGTGTGGCTTGTTGCTGACCTTGTGGAACATGCCGCGGATCAACGCCGTGGCGTTGATGGGCGATGCGCCGGTGCGCGCCGCCGCCTTGGCCTCGGGCGCCGCCACATCGCCGCGCGGTGTGGGCATCTCGCGCACGAAAAAGCCCCGGTTCTTGCGCGCCTGCACCAGGCCCTGGGCGAGCAACTGGTCGTAGGCGGCGACCACGGTGGCCGTGCTCACGCCGTGCTGCTCCGCGCACTGTCGAACCGAGGGCAGGCGCGCTCCGGGCGCCAGCAGGCGGCTGCGAATGCGGTCGGCAAAGCGCACGGCCAGTTGCTCGGTCAGGGACTGTGCAGAGGTCTTCATCAGCATGGGGAACGCATCCTTCTTGGCAGGTCTGTACTGTCGAGACAACCAATACAGATATCCAACTGCGTTGGCCAACTGTATTGGTTGTGTATTGGCGCAAAGATTACATTGATCTTCCCGAACTGACAATCTCCACGCCCCATTCCTCATGAGCGCCACCGAGTTGACCGCCCTGCTTCTGTTCTGCACAGCGATGAGTTTTTCGCCGGGCCCGAACACCACGCTGTCCACGGCGCTTGCGGCCAACCTGGGCCTGCGACGCGCACTGCGCTTCTGCTTTGCCGTGCCCACCGGCTGGACACTGCTCATGCTGGCCTGCGGCCTCGGCCTGGGCGCGCTGGTGCTGAGCGTGCCGGCGCTGCGCTGGGGTGTGAAGCTGCTGGGTGTGGTCTACATGCTGTGGCTGGCCTGGAAACTGGCCGGCGCTGCGAAGCTTTCCGATGTGGATGCCTCGCGGCTCAACGTCACCTTCCTGCAAGGCGTGGGCCTGCAGTTCCTGAACATCAAGGCCTGGATGCTGGCGCTCACGCTAACCGCGGGCTGGGTGGTCAACGCGGGCGGACAACCCGCCACCAATCCGGGTGAACGGCTGGCCATCATCTGCGTGGTGATGGTGTTCTTTGCGTTCATCAGCAACTTCCTGTATGCCATGGCTGGCTCCTTGTTGCGCGAGTGGCTCACGCAAGGGCGACGCCTGGTGTGGTTCAACCGTGCGCTGGCCGCCGTGCTGGTGGCCACCGCACTGTGGATGCTGACCGTATGAGCGCCGCGCAGGGCCGCCCCAAGCAAGCTCGCACCGCAGTGCGCAGCACGAAGGTACTCGCATGACCTCACACACCCTGCTCGCGCCGCGCTGGCGCGACCTCCCCGCCAACCAGGGCCTGCTGCTCGGCCTGCTGGGCGTGACCATCTTCGCGCTCACGCTGCCCATGACGCGGCTGGCCGTGGGCACAGTGGACGCGCCGCAGATGTCGGGTTTGTTCGTCGCGCTCGGCCGGGCGGTGGTTGCAGCGCTGCTGTCCGTTGCGTTCCTGATCGCCACACGCGCACCCATGCCTCGGCGCGCTGACCTGCTGCCCTTGGCCATCACCGCAGCCGGCGTGGTGTTCGGCTTTCCTCTGTTCACCTCGGTGGCCATGCGCTACGTGGAAGCGGTGCACGCCAGCGTGATCGTCGGCGTGCTGCCGCTGGCCACGGCGGCGGTGGGCGCGCTGTTGCACCGCCAGCGCCCATCCACCGGCTTCTGGATTTGCGCGGCGCTGGGCAGCGCGCTGGTGGTGGGCTTTGCGGTGCTGCGCTCGGGCAGCGCGGGCCTGTCCATCCACCCGGCCGATGCGCTGCTGCTCGCCGCCATGCTGTGCGCTGCGGTGGGTTACGGCTATGGCGCGCGGCTGTCGCAGCGCATGCGAGCGGAGCATGTGATCTGCTGGGCGCTGGTGATCGTGCTGCCCATCACCCTGCCCCTGGCCGCGTTCACCCGCCCGCAGGCCGCGCTGCAAGCCTCGGCCTGGTGGGGCTTCGCCTACACCGCGGTGTTTTCGATGTGGCTTGGTTTTTTTGCCTGGTACCGCGGTCTGGCGCTGGGCGGCACGGTGCGCGTGAGCCAGGTGCAGCTGGTGCAGCCCTTCCTGGGCATGTTGTTCGCGGTGCCGCTGCTCGGTGAGCGGCTGGACGCGGTCACGCTGGGCTTTGCAGCGGCCGTGATTGCCACCGTCTTCATTGGCAAGAAAATGCCGGTACACGCCAAAGCGCCCAACAAACGGATTTGAACGGAACTGAACGGAATAGAACGGAGAAAAGCCATGAAGCCCAACGACCTGCCCACCACCCCGTCCACCGCCACGCCCTGGACACTGGCGCGCCGCGCCGAGCGCATGAACCCGTCGGTGATCCGCGAGCTGCTCAAGCTCACCGAGCGCCCGGGCATCATCAGCTTCGCCGGCGGCCTGCCCTCGCCCGACACCTTCCCCATCGAGGCCATGCGTGAAGCCTGCGACCGCGTGCTGCGCGAGGACGGCCGCAGCGCGCTGCAGTACGCCGCCAGCGAAGGTTACGGCCCGCTGCGCGAGTGGGTCGCGGCGAGCCTGCCCTGGGCGGTGGACCCGGCCCAGGTGCTCATCACCACCGGCAGCCAGCAGGGCCTGGATCTCGTGGCCAAGGTGCTGATCGACAGCGGCAGCCGCGTGCTGGTGGAAACACCGACCTACCTCGGCGCCCTGCAGGCGTTCGCGCCCATGGAACCCAAGATCGAGGGCGTGGCCAGCGACGCGGAGGGCGTGGATGTGGACGCCCTGCTGCACCAGCTGGGCGCTGGCGACGACCAGCCCGAGAGCATGGAGCGCCGCCGCCTTCTCACACTCGACCTCGACCCGGCCAGCAGCCCGCAGGCCGCGCCGCGTTTCCTCTATGTGCTGCCCAACTTCCAGAACCCGACCGGTCGCAGCATGGGCCTGGCCCGGCGCCAGGCACTGGTGGCCGCTGCCGCGCGCGCGGGCCTGCCGCTGGTGGAAGACAACCCCTACGGAGAACTGTGGTTCGACCAGGCACC
Organism: Hydrogenophaga sp.; assembly: GCF_018780385.1. GTDB lineage: Bacteria > Pseudomonadota > Gammaproteobacteria > Burkholderiales > Burkholderiaceae_C > Hydrogenophaga. Next base: position 8,584 of record NZ_JADMJO010000103.1, read on the forward strand.
GCCCACGCCGCTGACCGCGCTCAACCCCGAGGGCTGCATCTACCTCGGCTCGTTCTCCAAGATCCTCGCGCCCGGTCTGCGGCTGGGCTTCATGGTGGCGCCCGCGAGCATCTATCCCAAGCTGCTGCAGGCCAAGCAAGCGGCCGACCTGCACAGCCCCAGCTTCAACCAGCGTGTGGTGGCCGAGGTGCTCAAGGACGGTTTCCTGGATCGTCATGTGCCGACCATCCGCGCGCTCTACAAGCGCCAGTGCCAGGCCATGCTCGCCGCGCTGGACAACGAGATGACGGGCCTGGACGTGCAGTGGAACGAGCCCGACGGCGGCATGTTCCTCTGGGTGCGTTTGCCCGAGGGCATGAACGCTGTGGAGCTGCTGCCCCACGCGGTGGAGCACGGTGTGGCCTTTGTGCCCGGCAGCGCCTTCTATGCCGATCACGCCGACCCACGCACCCTGCGCCTGAGCTTCGTCACGGCCAGCGTCGAACAGATCGCGGTCGGCATCGGAGCGTTGGCCAAAGCCATCCGCGAGCGGCAAGGGGCCTGAGCATGCTGCACCTGTGGGGCCGTCTGAGTTCAATCAACGTGCGCAAGGTCGTGTTGTGTGCGCAGGTGCTCGGCATCGACCTGCCGCGAACCGACGCAGGTCTGTCCTACGGCGTCGTGGACACACCCGACTACCGCGCGAACAACCCCAACGGCCTGGTGCCGCTGCTGCAGGACGGTGATTACACGCTGTGGGAATCCAACGCCATCGTGCGCTACCTGTGTGCACGCGAGGGCAATCTCTACCCATCCGACCTGCAACAACGCTTCAACGCCGAACGCTGGATGGATTGGCAGCAGACCACGCTCAACCCCGCGGGCAGCCCCGGTTTCAAACAATGGATACGCACCGCGCCCGCTCAGCGCAACGCCGAGGTGATCGCGCAGTCGGTGGCCGCCACCGAGCCGCTGTTTTCGCTGCTCGACGAACACCTGTCGCGCCAGGCATTCATGGCGGGCGATGCGCTCACCATGGCCGACTTGCCCGTCGCCTGCGAGGTACACCGCTGGTGGGGCCTGCCGCAACCGCGCCCGGCCTGGCCGAACCTCGAACGCTGGTACGCCGGCTGGCTGGCGATGCCCGCCAGCCGTGGTGTGCTCGACCTGCCCTTGTCCTGAACCGGAACCACCCATGATGCAACGCGCATTTCAACAAGTCGACGTGTTCACCGAGACGCCCTACCTCGGCAACCCGCTGGCCGTGGTGCTGGATGGCAGCGGCCTGTCCACCGAGGCCATGCAGCAGTTCACCGACTGGACCAACCTCTCGGAATGCACCTTCGTGCTGCCGCCCACTGCCGAGGCTCAGGCCGCGGGCGCCGATTACCGCGTGCGCATCTTCTGCCCCGGGCGCGAGCTGCCGTTTGCCGGCCACCCCACGCTGGGCACCTGCCACGCGTGGTTGAAAGCGGGCGGACAAGCGCGCGGCGAACACGTGGTGCAGGAATGCGGCGTGGGTCTGGTGCGCATCCGGCGCGACGGGGCCCGGCTGGCTTTTGCGGCACCGCCCTTGCGCCGCAGTGGCCCCCTGGATGATGCCGACGTGGCAGTGATCGCGCGCGGCCTGGGCCTCTCACGCGAGGACATCGTGGCGCACTCGTGGTGCGAAAACGGCCCACCCTGGCGCGGCGTGATGCTGCGCACGGCGGCGCAGGTGCTGGCCGTGCGGCCCAACGCAGCCGTGCTCGCCGGGCTGGACGTCGGGGTGGTCGGCCCGCAGCCCACGGGATCGGACACGGCGTTTGAAGTGCGCGCCTTCTTCCACACCCACGAGACATTGAGTGAAGACCCGGTGACCGGCAGCCTGAACGCTGCCGTGGCGCAGTGGCTCATCGGCGCGGGTCTGGCGCCCGATCGCTACGTGGCCGCGCAAGGCACGGCGATGGGGCGCGCCGGGCGTGTGCACATCGAGCGCGATGCCGGCGGCACCATCTGGGTCGGCGGCGCATCGGTCACCTGCATCAGCGGTCAGGTCACGGTGTGACGCCCCGCATCGACCACCTGGTGGTGGCCGCTCGCACGCTCGACGAAGGCGTGAGCTGGTGCGAAGCCACGCTGGGTGTGACGCCCGGCCCGGGTGGTGAGCACCCGCTGTACGGCACACACAACCGGCTGCTCAGGCTGGAGAGCGGCACCACGCCGCCCGCCTACCTTGAAATCATCGCCATCAACCCGCGCGCCACCCCCACCCAGGGCGCTGGCCGGCACCGCTGGTACGACCTGGACGATCCGGCCATGCAGGCGCGGCTGGCGCAGCACGGGCCTCAGCTGGTGCACTGGGTCGCGAGCGTGCCCGACATCAGCGCCGCGGTGCAGGCCCTGCAAGCCATCGGCATCCAGCGCGGGCCGGTCATCACCGCTTCGCGCCAGACGCCGCAGGGCTTGCTGCAGTGGCGCATCAGCGTGCGCGACGACGGCCAGCGGCTGTACAACGGCGCGATGCCCACGCTGATCCAGTGGGGCGAGGTGCACCCAGCGCAGCAGATGCCGGTGAGCGGCCTGGCCTTGCGACAGCTGCGGCTGCGCCACGCCGGCGCCGCCGGTCTGCGCGCCGCGCTGCAAGCCCTGGGTCTGGAGGGCGTGCACGTGAACGATGGACCCGCCGGACTCGCGGCCGAACTCGACACCCCGGCCCGTGGCCGCATCACCTTGCTCTCACCTCCATGAACGCCACCCTGCCCACCCTCGCCGACATCGAAGCCGCTGCCGAGGTGGTCTACCGCTCGTTCCAGGCCACGCCGCAATACCGTTGGGCCACGCTGAGCGCGCGCCTGGGGACCGACTGCTGGGTCAAGCACGAGAACCACACGCCGGTGGGCGCATTCAAGATCCGCGGCGGCCTCACCTACTTCGACCAGCTCAAGCAGCGCGGCACACTGCCCCGCGAGGTGATGAGCGCCACGCGCGGCAACCACGGCCAGAGCATCGGCTGGGCAGCGCGCATGCACGGCGTGGCCTGCAGCATCGTCGTGCCGCGCGGCAACTCGGTGGAGAAAAACGCCGCCATGCGAGCGCTGGGCGCCACACTGATCGAACACGGCGACGACTTCCAGGAAAGCCGCGAACACGCGATCGCACTCGCCGACGAGCGCAGCGCGCACATGGTGCCGAGTTTTCACGCCGACCTGCTGCGCGGTGTGAGCACCGCCTGGTGGGAGTTCTTTCGCGCCGTGCCGCAGATGGACGTGGTCTATGTGCCGGTGGGCCAGGGTTCGGGCGCGTGTTCGGCCATCGCCGCCAAGCTCGCGCTGGACCACCCGGTGCGCATCGTGGGCGTGGTCAGCTCCCACGCCACGACCTACGCCGACTCGCTGGCCGCGGGCCGCGTGGTGGCCTCACCCGTGACCACCGTGCTGGCCGACGGCATGGCCTGCCGCGTGGCCGACCAGGCCGCGCTCGACGTGCTCGCACCGCACCTCGATCACGTCGTGCAGGTGAGCGACACCGAGGTGGCCGAGGCCATGCGCATGCTGTTTGCCGACACGCACAACGTGGCCGAAGGCGCTGGCGCGGCCAGCTTTGCGGCGGCGTGGCAGGAGCGCGATGCGCTCAAGGGTCAGGTGGTGGGCACCACGCTGTGCGGTGGCAATGTGGACAGCGCGACGCTGGCCCGCGTGCTCAACAGTTCAAACGGGTTCTGAGCGAACCAGGCGCGCCACCACTTCACAGAAGGCCTCGACCGCATCGGTCTTGAACACCACCTCGCGCACCCCGGCGGCCTTGGATTCGACCTGCAGCTCGTCGGTGATGTAGCCCGAGGCCACGGCCACGGGCAGTTGCGGGTTGATCTCCAGCACCGCCTTGGCCACTTCCAGACCCGACATGCCGGGCATGTTGAAGTCGGTCAGCAGCAACTGGAAACCCGTGGGCGACGCCCGCACCGCGTCGATGGCCTGCGTCTGCGAGGTGAACGCCGTGACGCGGTAGCCCCTGCGCTCAAGCAAGCGGCGCACGAGAAACACCAACGTATCGTCGTCGTCAAGGTAGAGGATGTGGGGAGGAACCGCAGAAGGGTCGTCGGCCATGGCTGGGTCGGGTGTGGTGCTTGGAACGGGCTGGGGGGATGGTGGGGTGAAAGCCATTGTGACGGGTTCGGGCGAGGTCAGGGCATGGGTGGTTTCACCATGGCACTCGGGCTCGTCGCGGGCAGCGGGGAAAAACAGGGTGAACGTGGTGCCCCCACCGGATTCGGTGTCGACCTCGATCGCGCCTCCGTGCACCTGCACGATACCCAGCACCACCGGCAGGCCCAGACCCGTACCCCTGCCCACCGCCTTGGTGGTGAAAAAGGGCTCGAAGATCCGGTTGCGCACAGCCTCGGTCATGCCGCTGCCGTTGTCCGTCACGCGCAATCGCACGGCACCCACTTCGAGCTGGGCGCAGGTCCGGGCGAGCTCGGCGGGCAACAACGCGGAGGTGTGGGGCAGCTCGTCGATGCGGCATTCGATGCGTCCGGCCCGACCGTCCAGCGCATGAATGGCGTTGGTGCACAGGTTGACGACCACCTGCCCGATCTGGGTCGCGTCGGCTTCGATGGACAAGGTCTCGGGTATGCACGACTGCACCAGCTCCACGTGGGGCGGCAAGGCCCCACGCAACAGGGTGCACGAGTCGGCCAGCACGGTGCACACGTTGACCCGTGTGCGCTCCACCGGCTGCTGGCGGCTGAACGCGAGGATCTGGCGCACCAGTTCTCGCCCGCGGCGCGCGGCGGTGCTGATCTCGTGCAGGCTCTCGCGCGAGGCGGCCTCGGGTGGCAGGTCCTGCCGCGCCAGATCGGCGTTGCCCAGGATGGCGGCCAGGATGTTGTTGAAGTCGTGCGCCACGCCCCCGGCCAGCGTACCGAGGGCTTCCATCTTCTGGGACTGCGCCAGCTGCGCCTGCAGGTGCTTTTGCTGGGCCTGAGCGTTCTTCAGTGAGGTGATGTCGATGAAGGTCAGAACCACGTGGCGCAAACCGCCCTGCGCGTTGTTCTCGGGATAGGCATTGCACAGCGCCCAGTGCACGCCCTCGCCCGCCGCCTGCGGCATGCCGATCACCACGCTGCGCACCGGCTGGCCCGTGGCCAGCACGCGCTCGAACGGCATTTCGTGCCGGCGCATCGGCTGGCCGTCTTCCCTCAGCATCTGCCAGCCTTCCGCCGAAGGTTCGGCCAGGGCTGGGTTCGCACCCCCGTCGCTCCAGCCCAGAAAGCGCCGGGCGGCGGTGTTGATGCTGGACAAGGTGTGGTCGGGCCGAAACACCATCACGCCCGCGCTGAGGTTGTCGATCAAGGCGCGCGAGTCGGCCTCCCGCTGCTGAAGCCCCTGGCGCGCCTTGTCGCCATCCAGGCGCAGGCGGTAGGACACCAGCGCGCCGTACAACACCACCCGCAGCAGCTTTGTGAGCAGGAAGAAGAAGAGGAACGGCGGCGTCATGGCGTCCTGGGGCACGCCAAGCACCTGCAAGGTGACGGCAAAGGCCACCATGCCGCAGAGCTCGATGGCCGTGAGCGCATTGAGCGCCTGCATCTCGGGCACGCGGCGCTGCGGGTCGGCGCGCCGGATTTCGAAGTACGAGCACGCCGCGATCAGGATGATCGACGTGGTGAACACCGCCTGCCGAACGACCTGACGCTCCAACTCGATCAGGAAAAAGAGCGTTACACAGAAAAACACCAGGGTGCCGGTGAGGATGGGCAGCAGCGGTCGAGACTTGCCGACGTAGCTCCGGAACCCGAGCCAGCTGCACAACGCGCTGACCATCAGCGCGGTGTTGCCCACGGGAAAGGTCACCGCATCGGGCAAGGCGCCGCGCGACCACAGCATCACCGAGCCCAGGATGCCCAACACGGCGGACAGCGACCACCACCCCGGGCCACCGATGGCGGGATAACGACGCATCTGGGCCCAGAAGGCCAGTGCAATCAGGAAGTCGACGCCCACCCGCAAGGCCAGCAGGGTCGGCAGGTCAAGAGTCATGGGAGGGGAACAAGGCCAACATTGCATTTATTGAAGCACAGCGGGTCCGGGTCATCGGCTGGATAAACACCCCAAAGGCCCCGGTGTTCGGCGCAACGGTCGGCAACAGCGCCAGGCAGACGCCTCTGCGACTCTGCTAGGCACCCGCAGTCGCTGCCGGGACAAAGCACCGCTGGGGCGCGGACCCAGAATGCCCTTTATGGGAACGCTCTACCTTGTGCGCCACGGCCAGGCCTCGTTTGGTGCAGACGACTACGACCAGCTCAGCGAGATGGGCCACCGACAGAGCCACCGGCTGGGTGAGTACTGGGCAGAACGCGGCGTGGTCTTCGATGCCGTCATCACGGGCACGCTCAAGCGCCACGCCCAGACCTGGGCCGGCATCGCCGAGGGAGCGAAGCTGAGCCACGAGGCCCTGGCATGGCCGGGTCTCAACGAGTACGACAGCGAGGCCGTGATCCGAGCGATCCACCCGCATCCGCTGGAGAAGCCACGGTCGGCCGAAGAAGCGCCCGAGCTCTACCGCCACCATTTCCGCCTGCTGCGCGACGGCCTGACCCAATGGATGGCCGGCACCGTGAGCCCGCAGGGCATGCCGACCTACATCGATTTCGTGCACGGCGTCAGCAGCGCGCTGGACCACGTGCGGGCGAAGCACCATGGGCAGAACGTGTTGTTGGTGTCCAGCGGCGGGCCGATCTCCACCGCCGTGGGCCAGGTGCTGGGCCTGAGCCCGGAGGCCACGATCGAGCTGAACCTGCGCATCCGCAACAGCGCGGTGACCGAATTCCAGTTCAACCCCAAGCGGCATACGCTGCTGACCTACAACACGCTGCCGCACCTGGATCACCAGGAATTCAAAGGTTGGGTGACTTACGCCTGAGCCGGTGTTTCAGGTCTTCGGATGGAACGCCGTCAACTCCGTCAGCGTGTCGCTCGGCAATCGGTCAATCTCGCTCAGCAGACGCGCCAAGGCACGCCCAGCCGCTTCCAGCACCGCACGGCCCTTGTCCGCCGTCGCCGCCGTCGCATTGCCCACCGCGCCGTGCGCGTTGTAGTCCTGCATCTGCCAGCCCAGCTTGGCGCTCTTGCCGTTGCCCAGGATGCTGAACTGCCCGGCGCGCTCCTGTGACTTGGAGGCAAAGTTGGCGGCGTGTTGCATGCGGACCGTCTTGGGTGAAAGCGCCAGCATGAGCGAGGTTTCAATCTCCCCACCGTGGATGCCGAAACGGTGTTCCTCGCTGCTGAACATCGCGTTCAGGTCGTGGCCGTCCGCATCCAGCAGCGGCAGGTTGAACCAGTTCACGCTGTAGATCAGCATGCCCAGCCGGGCGCGCAGGTCACGCGCCACCACGTCCATCAGGCCCACCTGTCCACCGTGCGCGTTGAAGAGCACCAGCTTCTTCACACCACTGGCTGCCACGCATTCGCCGATTTCGGTCCACAGGCGCAGCACCGTCTCGGCTTTCAGCGTGAGCGTGCCGGCAAAGCGTGTGTGTTCGGGCGAGTAGCCCACGGCCTGCGTGGGCAGAAACAGCGCGGGCAGGTCGGGCGGGATGTGCGGAATGCTCGCTGCGATCACGCCGTTGGCGATGTCGGTGTCCACCGACAGCGGCAGGTGCGGGCCGTGCTGCTCGATCGCGGCCACGGGCAGCACGGCGATGGTGCGGGCCAGGTCCAGCGAGGCGAAGTCGGCGGTGGTGAGGTCGGACCAGTGGCGCGGGGGGCTTGTCATGCGCCGATCTTACGGTCGGCATACATCCAGTGGCGCGACCAGGGCAACTCGGTGGCCGGCTGCCCGGCCGCACGACACAGCACCTGGTAGATCGCCACCTCGTCGTGCTCGAACGCCCAAGCGCAGCCGGCCAGGTAGATGCGCCAGATGCGCCAGCGCTTCTCGTCCACCAGCGGCTTGATTTGCGCCGTGTTCGCCTCGAAGGCCTCGCTCCAGAGCTGCGTGGTGCGCATGTAATGGCGGCGCAGGTTTTCCACATCGAAGGCTTCCAGCCCACCCTCCTGCAGGGTGCGCAAGACGGTGCTGATGTGCGGCACCTCGCCGCGCGGGAACACGTAGCGGTCAATGAAATGGCCACCGCCGTGACGCGTCTCACCGTCATAGGCATCGGTGCTGGTGATGCCGTGGTTCATGGCCCAGCCGTCGGGCTTGAGCAGCGAGCGGATGCGGGTGAAGTAGGGCACGAGATGGTCAAGGCCCACATGCTCGAACATGCCCACGCTGGTGATGCGATCGAACGGTCCATCCTGCACGTCGCGGTAGTCCTGCAGGCGGATGTCGATGCGGTCCTGCAGCCCGGCCGCGCGCACACGCTCGCGCGCCAGATCGCACTGGTTCTGCGACAGCGTGACGCCCACGCACTGCGCGCCGAATTTCTCGGCCGCGCGCAGCACCAGCGCACCCCATCCACAGCCGATGTCGAGCAGGCGCTGTCCCGGCTGCAGGCGGATCTTGTTCAGGATGTGATCGATCTTCTGGACCTGCGCCTGATCCAGCGTTTCGTCGCCTTGCTCGAAATAGCCGCACGAATACACCATGCCTTCGCCCAGCCACTGGGCGTAGAAGTCGTTGGACACGTCGTAGTGGTACTGGATGGCCTCGCTGTCGCTCTCGCGCGTGTGGCCGAAACGCCGGCGCAGGCGGCCCAGCAGCCCACCCTCGGGTTGCGCGTGTTCGGCCAGTCCGTGCGCCACGGCCAGGATGTCCGGCACCGAGCCTTCCACGTCGATCAGCCCTTCCACATAGGCCTGGCCGAGTGTGTCCAGCCCCGGGTCGATCAGCAGCGGCAGGGCGGAGGCGTCGCGCACGCGTATCTCCACCTGCGGTTGCTCAAAATCGCCCAGCGCCAATGACGAGGCACCCCGCTCGCCCCAACTCAGGCGAACCGGCAGGTTCACCCGTGTTTTCATGCGCTGCGCCCAAGGCACCAATGCGCGCTCCACAATCGATCCCATGTGCACCCCCATGTGAGGCAGACCTGCTCCCCGAACCCGGTTGTAACCAATCGGGGAGAAGCTGTGAAGGGCCCTCGCGATCTGAAGGACAGAAAACAGCGTTGACTTATATTCAAAAATCCGTCTCGCACGGGCTGCCCGAGGAACTTGGGCGGGCCTCGCCGCTCACACCCTTCGCCCCTCCTTGTCCACGCCCGATCCCGATGCAGTTCCCCACCCAGTTCAGAATCTCTGCCGTCCTGCGCCTGCTGGGTGCCTGGCTGCTCGCCGCCGCCTTGCCACTGGGCGTGGCGGCGCAGGGTTTGCTCGGCGGCCCGGCGGCCAGCGCGACCGTGGTGAAAAGCGATCAGGCGCGTGCCGAACTGGTGGCGCATGCGCCGGACGGCGCCGGACCGGGCCAACAGGTCTGGGTCGGCCTGCAGCTCACCCACGCCCCCGAATGGCACACCTACTGGAAGAACTCGGGTGACTCCGGCCTGCCCACCGAACTGCGCTGGACGCTGCCGCCCGGCGTCACCGCCGGCGAGATCGCCTGGCCCACGCCGCGCAAGTTTCCGATCGGCAATCTGGCCAACTACGGATATGACGGCACCGTGGTGCTGCCGGTGCCGCTGACCGTCGGCCCCGACTTCAAAGGCGACACGATCGACGTGCAGCTCTACGCCGCCTGGCTGGTCTGCCGCAAGGAGTGCATTCCGGAAGAGGGCAACTTCGCGCTGAGCATCCCCGTGCAGGGCTCGACCGGGAGCAACGGTGCCGCCTTCGATGCCAGCTTCCGGGCCGCGCCCAAAGACCAGCCCGCGGCCGGCAGCCAGCTGCAGCCCGAAGCCGGCTTCGTCAACGTGTCGCTGGCGAACCTCCCCACCGCCTGGCGCGGCAAGACGCTGGAGTTTTATCCCGAAACCACCGGCCTGATCGAACCCGGCGCGCCCTGGACCCAGGCCTGGGACGGTGCACGCTGGACCGCCCGCGTGCCGCTGTCGCCGCACCGCAGCGACAGCCCGGCCCAACTCCCGCTGGTGGTGGCCGAGGCCAACCCACCCGGCCAGGGACCCGGGGCCACCGGCGCCCGCCTGGTGGTGCCGGTGCAGGGCGCCTGGCCCGCTGCGGCCCCCCTGCCGACCGCCGTGCCCGACGCACTGCAGGCCGCGCTGGACGCCAACGCCGCGCGCGCCGGTGCGCCGGTGAACAGCGCCACCTCGCTCACCCTGGGCGCGGCCTTGCTGGGCGCGCTGCTCGGCGGCCTGATCCTCAACCTCATGCCCTGCGTGTTCCCGGTGCTCGCGATCAAGGTCATGGCTTTCGCGAAACACGCCAACGACCGCCATGCCCACCGCGCTCACGGACTGGCTTACACCGCGGGCGTGGTCCTCTCGTTCACCGCGCTCGGCGCCTTGCTGCTGGGCCTGCGCGCCGCGGGCGAACAGCTGGGCTGGGGGTTTCAGCTGCAAAGCCCGGCCGTGGTGGCGGGTCTGGCCGTGCTGTTCACCCTGATCGGCCTGAACCTGGCCGGTCTGTTCGAGGTCGGCCACGTGCTACCCAGCCGCCTGGCCAGCCTGCAGGCCAAAAACCCGACGGTGGACGCCTTCCTCACCGGCGTGCTGGCCACGGCCATCGCCTCGCCGTGCACCGCGCCGTTCATGGGCGCCTCGCTGGGCCTGGCCATCGGCCTGCCCGCCGCGCAGGCGCTGGCCGTGTTTGCGGTGCTGGGCTTGGGCATGGCGCTGCCGTACCTCGCCGCCAGCTGGATTCCGGCTGTGGCGCGCGCCCTGCCACGCCCCGGCGTCTGGATGGACACCTTCCGCCGCGGCATGGCGTTCCCGATGTTCGCCACCGTGGTCTGGCTGCTGTGGGTGCTGGGCCAGCAAAGCGGTATCGACGGTGCGGCCGGACTGCTCATGCTGCTGGTCGTGCTGGCCCTGCTGGTCTGGTCGCTCGGCCTGCGCGGCAAGAGCCGCACGGCACTCGCCGGTCTGTCGCTCGCCGGCCTGGCCTGGTTGGGCTGGGCGATCGGGCCCAACGTGACGCGCCTGCAGGAATCCACGCCCGGCCAGGCCGTGGCCACCTCGCAGAACGGCGTGAGCTGGCAAGCCTGGAGCCCCGAGGCGCAAGCCACGCTGGTGGCGTCGGGCCGCCCGGTGTTCGTCGATTTCACCGCCGCCTGGTGCGTGACCTGCCAATACAACAAGCGCACCACGCTGGCCGATGCCGCCGTGCTGGGCGACATCGCCGGCAAAAACGTGGCCCTGCTGCGCGCCGACTGGACGCGCCGCGACCCGGCCGTGACCGCCGCGCTGGCCGCGCTGGGCCGCAACGGCGTGCCGGTGTATGCGATCTACAAGAACGGACAGGCAACCCAGATGCTGTCCGAAGTGTTGAGTGTGGAGGAGGTCCGCGCGGCGCTGTCCAGGCTCTGAGTCTGTGCGCTCGACGCTGCGTCTGTCTGTCTTTGATACATCATCAGGAGTCATCACCATGCAACGACGCCCCATCATCGCCCTGGCCGCGCTCTCCCCTTTTGCCAGCTTGTTGCTTCCCGCCACCGCACAGGCCGCCAGCGTAGGCCAGCCGGCACCCGATTTCACCCTGATGGACACCACCGGCAAGCCGGTGAAGCTGTCGCAGTTCAAGGGCAAAGCGGTGGTGCTGGAGTGGAACAACCCGGGCTGCCCGTTCGTGAAGAAGCACTACCAAGGCAACATGCAGGCCCTGCAAAAAGAAGTGACGGGTCAGGGCGCCATCTGGCTGGCCATCAACTCCACGCGCGACGACAGCGGTGACTACATGGCACCCGCCCAGCTTGGCCGCTGGATGACCGAGCAAAAAGCCAGCCCCACCGCCGCGCTGATGGACGAGGACGGCAAGGTCGGCCAAGCCTACGCCGCGCGCGTCACGCCACACATGTACATCGTCAACGCGCAGGGCGTGCTGGTGTACGCCGGCGGCATCGACAGCATCGCCTCGGCCCGGGTGGACGACATCCCCAAGGCCACCAACTACGTGCGCCAGGCCATGGCGGAAATCCAGGCCGGCAAACCGGTGAGCGTGGCGAACAGCCGGGCTTACGGCTGCAGCGTGAAGTACCAGACGGCGTAAACGCCGTACCCCCCGTGTCGCCTTCGGCGCCTCCCCCCTGGGAGGGGGGCGACACCTGGGGCCGGCGGAGCCGGACCCGCGGTGTCTCTGGGTGGGTGTCGCGTCTTGCGGGGCAGGTCGCTCCGTCGCGGCTCCCTGAACCCACGCGGGATAATCCCAGTACTCCAGCCCCTATCCCACCCCGAGACTCCATGCCCTTTGCCCCCTTGCAGAACGACAGCTTCCTGCGCGCTTGCCTGCGCCAGTCCACCGACCACACGCCCGTGTGGCTCATGCGTCAGGCCGGCCGCTATTTGCCCGAATACCGCGCCACACGCGCCCAGGCCGGCAGCTTCATGGGGCTGGCCACCAATGTGGACTACGCCACCGAGGTGACCCTGCAACCGCTGGAGCGTTATGCCCTGGACGCGGCCATCCTGTTCAGCGACATCCTCACGGTGCCCGATGCCATGGGCCTGGGGCTGACGTTCGCTCTGGGCGAAGGCCCGAAATTCGCAAAAACGGTGCGCACCGAAGCCGATGTGGATGCGCTGGCCGTGCCCGACATGGACAAACTGCGCTACGTGTTCGACGCCGTCACGTCCATCCGCAAGGCATTGAACGGCCGCGTGCCACTGATCGGTTTCTCGGGCAGCCCCTGGACGCTGGCCTGCTACATGGTCGAGGGGGGTGGGTCGGACGACTACCGCGCCGTCAAGACGCTGATGTACAGCCGCCCGGACCTGATGCACCGCATCCTGGCCATCAACGCCGATGCGGTGGCGGCCTACCTGAACGCCCAGATCGACGCCGGCGCGCAGGCCGTGATGGTGTTCGACAGCTGGGGCGGCGTGCTGGCCGATGGCAACTTCCAGGACTTCAGCCTGACCTACACCAAACGCGTGCTGGCCCAGCTCAAGCGCGAGCACGACGGCGTGGTGATCCCGCGCATCGTCTTCACCAAGGGCGGTGGCCTCTGGCTCGACGACATGAAGGTCCTGGACTGCCACGCCCTGGGCCTGGACTGGACCGTGAACCTGGGCCACGCCCGCGCGCAAGTGGGCGAAGGCCCGAACGGCAAGGCCCTGCAGGGCAACATCGATCCCAACGTGCTGTTTGCGCAGCCCGGGCAGATCGACGCCGAGGTGGCGCGCGTGCTGGAGAGTTTCGGCGCGCCGCACCAGGGCTCGGGCACGGGCGCCACCCACATCTTCAACCTGGGCCACGGCATCAGTCAGTACACGCCGCCCGAGCACGTGTCGATCCTGGTGGACGCGGTGCACGCCCATTCAAAGCGCCTGCGCGTGGCCAGCTGAGCCGGCCCGGGGGGTCGTGGAGCGCTCCGGTTTTTAGAGCTTCAGCCGCAGTTGGCGTGCGGGATACGGCGAACGCCCCAAGGATTTCAGGTAGGCCGAAAGGCGTCATGAAACCGTCATGACCCCAGGGTAGTGCCGGCCATTAACACAAAACATGCCGAAAAACGCGCTTGACAAGCTTTACTTATGCACAAAAATTTTGCTGCGGTGCGCCATGAATGCCGACCACCCACCCAAGCCTTGGGCCACGGGGTATTCTCTCGCAAGTTATTGATTCATATAGATTTTGTAATCTGCTTTTTTTGAAGGCAGTTTAACCAAAGCCTTGATTCTCAAGGGCTGCGGCACCGGAAAATGAATCTATCAACAAAGTTATCCACAGAAAATCTGGATATGTCCCGATGCTGAGCCAAATCAACGACTTACGCCGCATTCCGACAGTTCAACTGAGGAAGAACCGCTAACCATGGCTTTCTGGCCCAGTGTCGTGGTGGCCACCCCCGCCCACAGCGGGGTGGGCGCCAGCCTGACCTACCGAAGTGAGCTGCCGCTCGCACCCGGTACGCTGGTGCGCGTGCCGCTGGGTGCCCGCGAGGTGCTCGGCGTGGTGTGGGAATGCCCGACCACGCCCCCCGAGGGTCTGACCGAAGCGCAGACCAAAACGGTGACCGGCATGCTCCAGGGCCTGCCGCCCCTCAACGAGCGCTGGCGCCAACTGGTGAAGTTTGCTGCCCAGTACTACCAGCGCAGCCTGGGCGAGGTGGCGCTCGCCGCGCTGCCGCCGCAGCTGCGCGATCTGAGCAACGTGCAACTGGCGCGCCGGCTCACGCGCCGGTCGAAGATCGGCGTGGACGAGCACATCCCGGCGGGCGATGTGGCGGATGGCCACGACCTCAGCGACGAACAGCAGCAGGCCCTGGACGCCCTGGCTCCGGCGGCGGCGCCCGTGCTGCTGTTTGGCGCCACCGGCAGCGGCAAGACCGAGGTCTACCTGCAGGCCACGCAACGTGCGCTGGCCGAACATGCCGACGCGCAGGTGCTGGTGATGGTGCCGGAGATCAACCTCACACCGCAGTTGGAGGCACGTTTTCGCGAACGCTTCGAGCCCCTGCGTGGCGCAGGCGCCGTGGTCTGCCTGCACAGCGGCATGACGCCGGCGCAGCGCCTGTCGAGCTGGCTCGCGGCCCACACGGGGCAGGCGCGCATCGTGCTGGGCACGCGCATGGCCGTGCTGGCCAGCTTGCCCGGGCTGCGCCTGATCGTGGTCGACGAAGAGCACGACCCCAGCTACAAGAGCCAGGAAGGCGCGCGGTACTCGGCGCGCGATCTGGCGGTGTACCGGGGCAAGGTGGAGACGGAGGCATTGGCGGCGGGTGAGCGCTGCCAGGTGGTTCTGGGCTCCGCCACGCCCTCACTGGAGAGCTGGCATGCGGCCGATCAGGGACGCTACCTGCGGCTGGCGATGCCGGCGCGCATCGGCGGCGGAGCGCTGCCGCGGCTGCGGCTGGTCGACATGAACCACCAGCCCAAGGGCGCCGTGCTCGCCCCCCCCCTGATTGCTGCGATGGCCGAGCGCATCGGGCGCGGCGAACAGTGCCTGGTGCTGCTGAACCGGCGCGGCTATGCCCCGGTGCTGGCCTGCCACGACTGCGGCTGGAAAAGCCAATGCGCGCACTGCAGCGCGTTTCGCGTGTTCCACAAGCTCGACCGCACACTGCGCTGCCACCACTGCGGCTTCACCGAACGCGTGCCGCGCGCCTGCCCCGACTGCGGCAACCTCGACATCGCACCCGTTGGCCGCGGCACCGAGCAGGTGGAAGAACAGCTCGCCGGCCTGCTGGCGGATGTGAAACGCCCTGACGGCGGGCCGGCGCGCGTGGCGCGCATGGACGCCGACTCGACCCGCCTCAAGGGCAGCCTGGAGGTCCAACTGGCCACCATGCACAGCGGCGAGGTCGATGTGCTGGTGGGCACGCAGATGATCGCCAAGGGCCACGACTTCCGGCGCATCACCCTGGTGGCCAGCATCAACGCCGACTCGGGCCTGTTCGCCAGCGACTACCGCGCGCCCGAGCGCCTGTTTGCGCTGCTCATGCAGGCGGCCGGGCGCGCCGGGCGCGACGCGGCCCAGAGTGCGGCGAGCGAAATGTGGGTGCAGACCTGGTACCCGCAGCACCCGCTGTTCGCCTCGCTCAAGCAGCACGATTTCCCCGCGTTTGCCACCACGCAGCTGGCCGAGCGGCTGAGCGCCGGCATGCCGCCCTACGGCCACCAGGCGCTGCTGCGCGCCGACGCCCGAACCCAGCAGGCGGCCCAGGCCTACCTCAACGCGGCGGCGCACGCGGCGGTGGGCTTGCCGCACTTCGAAGACGTGACCCTGTACCCGGCGGTGCCGCTGACCATCCAGCGCGTGGCCAATGTAGAGCGCGCCCAGCTGCTGGTGGAAGCCACTTCGCGCGGCGCGCTGCAGCGCTTTCTGGCCGCCTGGCAGCCCGTGCTGCTGGAGAGCCGCAGCCTGCCCGAGGCGCGAGGATTGATCCGCTTTGCGGTGGATGTGGATCCGCTGGTGATCTGATACGCCCTTTCAGGCGTCGATCTTTTCTTCGGCGGGCCACAGCTGCTCGACCGTCTGGATCACGTCGCGCAACCTGAACGGCTGCAACAAGAAGCGGCGCACCTCCAGTTCCTTCAGCCGCTTCAGCATGGCCGCGTCGCACGCCGGCGCCATCACCGCCACCGGGATGCCGGCGTCGCAACGGAAGTCTCCGGCGCGCAGACGGCCCAGGAGTTCCAGGGCAGCATCCGGATCGGCCACGGACAACATCAAACCGTCGGCTGGCCAGGCCCGCAGCCACTGTTCGCCCATCGCCAGGCTGGTCGCCTGGTGCATGCGCACAATTTCCAGCTCGCGACACACGGAAGCCACGGTGCTGCGCACGAGTCCATCGGGCTCGATCAGCAACACATGGATGGCAGGGGCACCGATCGCCGCGCTCACGTCAAAGCCTCCTCGCGGCGGAACATCTCCTCCACCACCAGGTCGCGCAGGCCGCCCAGGATCGCCACATCCAGCTTGTCGAACACCCGCGGACGCCGGTCCATGATGCAGAAGGTACCGACGATCTGGCCATAGGGCAGGCGCAACAAGGCCCCGGCGTAGAACCGCAGGTAAGGCTCCCCGATCACCATCGGGTTGTCTTCAAAGCGCGGATCCTTCAACGCGTCGTGTACCACCAGCGTCTCGGACATGTTGACCGCGTGTCCACAGAACGAGATGTCGCGCGAGGTCTCGCACAAGTCCATGCCGAAGCTCGATTTGAACCACTGCCGGTCGCGATCCACCAACGAGATCAAGGCGATCGGCACGTCGAACTCCTTCGCGGCAAACGCCGAGATGCGATCGAAGCGTTCCTCCGGTGGCGTGTCCAGGATCAGAAGCTCGCGCAAGGCCTGCAGGCGCTGCTTTTCGTTGTGGGGCAAAGGGGCCAGGATCATGGTGTTCTCCGAACGCGTCGCAGGCTGAGGTCTTCGACCGACCACCAAGCCGTGGGTTTCACTGTGTATCGGCCCATGCGCCGAAAAGTTGAAGTCCTGTGTTTCAGGTCATCAACGACACAGCGCCCGAAAACGTGAAGAAGGCCGCAGCGGTTGTCACCAGGATGATGCGGGCGATGCGGCCGTTGTCCGCGCCAAAGCGCTCGGCCAGCAGCGAGACGTTGCTCGCGCTGGGCAACGCCGCCACCAGCACCATCACCGTGAGCGCCGCCGGCGAGAGCGGCACGCCGAGCTGGATCGCCGCGGACCCCACCGCCAGCACCAGCAGCGGGTGCAGCACCAGCTTCATGAGCGCAACGGGCAGGTAGTCCGACAGCGGCATCGGGTGGCTGGACTGCATCTGCGCGCGTGCCAGCACCGCGCCGATGGTGAACAGCGCCACCGGCGAGGCCGCATCGGCCAGCAGCCAGACGGTCTGCTCGACAGGTTTGGGCAAGGTGAACGCCCAGGCCGAAGCCACGGCGCCCAGGATGATGGACCAGGGCATGGGATTGGCCAGCACGCCGCGCAAGGCCTTTTTGCCCGCGTCCAGCATGGCCTGCCCACCATGCCCTTCGCCCTCGTCCAGGCGCGAGAGCGCAATGCACAGCGAACTGGTGATCACCATGTCGACCAGCATGGTCACGATCACCGTGCCGGCCACCTGCGCGCCCAGCAGCGCAGCCAGCAACGGAACACCCATGAAGCCGGTGTTGGGGAACGCCGCCACCAAGGCGCCGAGCGAAGCGTCGTTCCAGCGGATGCGTGTGTTCAGCGTCATGGCAATCGCAAATGCCACCATCACCAGCGCGCACACCAGATACACACCCACGACCGAGGGGTCGAGCAACTCGGCGATGGGGGTGGTGGAGCCGAAGCGGTACAACAAACACGGCAGCGCGAAGAACAACACGAATCCGTTGAGTCCCGGGATGGCCTCCAGCGGCAACATCTTGCGGCGGGCAGCCACGAAGCCGGCCAGCACGAGCGCAAAAAACGGGAATGTGACGAGCAGGATGTTGAGCACGGGCGCCATTGTGTCAGGCGAGGCTTCCCATGCGGCGTCAACCCCTCCCGGTATGATTCACCGCTCTGTTTTCGATGCGCTCACCGTCCCCTTTTCCATGTCCAACGGCCTGAACCTTGCCCAGCTTGAAGCCGTGAACCACCTGGGGGGGCCATGCCTCGTGCTCGCGGGCGCCGGCTCGGGCAAGACGCGCGTGATCACGCACAAGATCGGCCGGCTCATTCAGGCGGGTCTGGCCGCCGACCGCATCGCCGCCATCACCTTCACCAACAAGGCCGCGGCCGAGATGCGCGAACGCGCCAAGCAACTGGTGGGGCGTGACGCAAAGAAGGTGCTGATCTGCACCTTCCACGCGCTGGGCGTGCGCCTGCTGCGAGAAGACGGCGCGGCGCTCGGTCTGAAGAAGCAGTTCTCCATCCTTGACACCGACGACATCACCAGCCTGCTGAAAGACTGCGGCGGCACCACCGACGCGGCCACCGCGCGCGGCTGGCAGTGGGCCATCAGCAGTTTGAAGAGCGCGGGCTTGAACTCGGCGCAGGCACTGGCGCAGGCCAAGGACGAGAACGAGCGCGTGACCGCGACCATCATGGGCCGCTACGAAGAGCGCCTGACGGCCTACCAGAGCGTGGACTTCGACGATCTGATCTCGCTGCCGCTCAAGCTGCTCACCGAGCACCTCGATGTGCGCGAGCGCTGGCAGAAGAAGATGGGCCATGTGCTGGTGGACGAGTACCAGGACACCAACGCCACGCAATACGAGCTGCTCAAGCTGCTGGTGGGTGAGCGCGCGCGCTTCACCGCGGTGGGCGACGACGACCAGTCCATCTACGGCTGGCGCGGCGCCACGCTGGACAACCTCAAGCGCCTGCCGCAGGACTTTCCCGAGCTCAAGGTCATCAAGCTGGAGCAGAACTACCGCTCCACCAGCGCCATCCTGCGCGCGGCCAACAACGTGATCGGCCCCAATCCCAAGCTGTTCCCCAAGACGCTGTGGAGCGACCTGGGCGAAGGCGAGCCGGTGCGCGTGGTCGACGCCGACAACGAAGAGCACGAGGCCGAGCGCGCGGTGGCGCGCATCCAGAGCCTGCGCTCGAACTCGCAGCACAAGGAGTTTCGCGACTTCGCCATCCTCTACCGTGCTAACCACATGGCGCGTTCGTTCGAGCAGTCGCTGCGCCGCGCACAGATTCCCTACAAGGTCTCGGGCGGGCAAAGCTTCTTCGACAAGGCCGAGATCCGCGACCTGTGCGCCTGGCTGCGCCTGCTGGTCAACAACGACGACGACCCGGCCTTCCTGCGCTCGGCCACCACACCCAAGCGCGGCATCGGCCACACCACGCTGCAGGCGCTGGGCACCTTCGCCACCCAATACAAGCTCAGTCTGTTCGAGGCGCTGTTCTCAAACTCGCTGAGCAGCGCCCTGCCCGCGCGCGCCGTGGCCACGCTGCACGAATTCGGCCGTGCGGTGAACGAGCTGGAGTACCGCGCCAAGCACACCGTGGGCCACGAGGCCGCGCGGGCCTTTCTCACCGAATGGCTCAAGGACATCGCGTACGAGAAGCACCTGTACGACAGCGAAGACAACGAGAAGGTCGCCGCTGCGCGCTGGACCAACGTGATGGACTTCTGCGACTGGGTCGCCGGACGCTGCGGCGGCCAGATCGAGGACGAAGCCGGCGTGCAGGTGGAGAGTGAACGCAAGAGTCTGATGGAGGTGGTGCAGACCATCGCCCTGCTCTCCACCTTGAGCGAACGCGAGAAGGACCAGAACGTGGTGACGCTCTCCACCTTGCACGCATCGAAAGGCCTGGAGTGGCCCCACGTGATGCTGGTGGGTGTGAATGAAGGCCTGCTGCCGTTCAAGATGGACGAGGAACCCGGCCAGAGCGACGCGGCAGCCGAGAACATGGCGCAGCGCCTGCAGGAGGAGCGCCGCCTCATGTATGTGGGCATCACGCGCGCGCAACGCACGCTGGCGGTGAGCTGGCTCAAGCGGCGCAAGAAGGGTCGCGAAAGCATTCCGGGGCAGGCCAGCCGCTTCATCAAGGAAATGGCGCTGGATTTGGCCACCACCAAGGAAGATCCGCGCGAGAAACTGCGCGCGTTGCGCGCCGAGTTTGCCCAGCGCGCCACCGACCAGGCCGCGCAAAAGGCGGCCGACATCGCACCATGAAGACACGTCGACACCACTGGCTGGCAACGGCCGCACTTGCGCTCGCCACCAGCCTGCCGGCCACGGCCCAAACCCGGGCGGTGGACTGCACCCCACCCGCCGACATGGTGCCCGCCCAGCTTTACGGTCTGTGGCAGCTCGTCCTGTGGCCACAGACCAACGGCAGCGAAGCCGCGCCGGCCTCCACCGGCGCACTCCTGTTCGAACGCCACCCCGAGTACCCGGGCAGCGTGCGCGGCAGCCTCAAGCGCTCCACGCCCGGCAACGATCGGCAGGCCCTGGTCTCAGGCGATGTGACCAGCGGCGAATTCAACCTCGACGAATCGGCCGATGGCGTCAGCATGGACGCCGTGTGGGAAGGCAACGTGACGCCCTCCGGCTGCGGCCAGGAACTGCGCGGCATCCGCCGCCCCGCCGAAGGCCGGCCAGCGGGTGAGCCGGTGATGAACTTCGTGTTGAAAAAAGCGCCTGGCTGGCGCTGAACGATCGTTCCCGTCACCGGTGGTCCGACGCGCCTGATACCCAGGTATGTATGTCGAACTGCTTTACAGATCGGGGAGGCCAGTTGCGAAAAATCATTACAAGTCATTGATTTCTCACAGTTTCAAAAGCTGGCCCAACCTTTGCTATCAACTGGTCCGACGGGGCAATACCGCCGTATGTATCGTTTAAAGGACGTTCCATGAAACTCATCAACTCCTCCGTTGCCGCAGCCATTCTGGCCATTGGCAGCATCGCGGCGGGCGCGGCACATGCGGGCACCGTCATATTCAACAACGCCGTTCCCGCCAACGCGACCGTGGCGCTGGGCGTGAATGACGACGGCTCGCTGAACACCTCGACCGGCAACGTCGCGGTCAATTCCAGCCGCACTGGCCTCGCCTACAACTTTGGCACCCCCGCAGCCTCCGATTGGCGCGACTCGACCTCCCCCGGCTGCTTCTGCGAAGGCTGGGGCGTGTCGGTGAACGGCACCACGAGTGGGTATGCCAACGTGTCCACCGACGGTGGGCCCGTGAACCTGACTTTCGGTGCCCCCACGGGCGTCAGCACCACGAGCGTGACAACTTTGGCAAACCTGACCAGTCTGGCAGGACTGAAGGTGACCCATGCCTATGCCGTGTCGGGTGCCACCAGCGCGCTGTTCCAAAGCACGGTGACGATCCGAAACGACACCGGCGCCACTGTGAATGACGTGAAGTACGTTCGCGTCATGGACTGGGATGTCCCGCCAACGGAATTCGCCGAATACGTCACCATCAAAGGCACGGCCACGACGACGCTGCTGGAGCGCTCACACAACAACGGATTCAACACCGCCAACCCGCTGGGAGGCGACGCCCCCATCAACGGAGCCACGGCAGACGTTGATTTCACCGACGTCGGTGCAGCCGACCACGGCGCCTACTTCCGCTTCAACTTCGGCACGCTGGAAGACGGCGAGGAGTACACGTTCGAGATCTTCTACGGCGCTGCAGGCAACGAGGCCGATGCACTGGCCGCAGTGGCCGCCGCAGACATCGAGCTCTACTCCCTCGGTCAGTCATCGCGCGGTGGAGAAATCACCGGCTCCCCGGCAACCTTCATCTTCGGCTTCAGTGGCGTGGGTGGCATCCCGGTCGGCGAAGTGCCCGAGCCAGGTTCGCTGGCCCTGGTTGGCCTCGCGCTTGCAGGTCTGTGCTACGCACGCCGTCGCCAGCAAGCCTGAGCCTCGCGCCACAGGCGCCTCGAGCGTCTTGGTCAAAAACCCCCGCACCACCCCGGTTCGGGGGTTTTTTCATGGGCATGCCGCTAAGATCACTTCATGAAACACCAGCTCCGCTCCGCTTCTTTTCAGCCACTGCCCGCTCTGGCGCTGATGATCGCCCTGCTGGCGGGCGCCACCACCGCCGACCTCGCGGCTGCACCGGTGGTGAACGACATATCGAAGCCCGGCAGCGGTGCGGCAGCAGAGTCGTATCAGCGCGGCATTGAAGCCTTGGGCAAGGGTGATCTGAAGGTCGCCGAGGCCAGCTTTCGCAGCGCACTGCGACAAGACCCCAAGATGGTTTCGGCGCTGCTGGGCCTGGGCGAGGTCGCGTTCCTCTCCCGGCGGGTTGACGACGCCGGCCGATGGATCGAACAGGCGGTGAAAGCCGATCCGAAGGACGCCAACGCGCAGGCGTCCTGGGGCCGGTTCCTGGTGCTCAAGGGCCGACGCGCCGAAGCCGAGGTGGCGTTGAAACAAGCGGCCGAGTTGGATGCGAAGGCTTTCCGCCCGCGCATCGATCTGGCGGACATGCTGCTCTCGCGCGGTGACGCCGAAGGTGCCATCGTGCTCTACCGCGAGGCGCTGACGATGTCGCCCGAGCACCCGGGCGCACGCTATGCGCTGGGGCAAGCGTTGCTGAAAGCCGGCTACCCGGCGGCCGCAGCGACTGAACTGACCAAGGCGGCGTCACTGGCCAAGGGCAATCCGCTCCCGCTGGTGGCATTGGCACGCGCCGAATTCGCGCGCCAACAACCTGACGCAGCGATGGCCGCGGTGGACCAGGCGCTGAGGATTCAGCCCAGCCTCGTCGACGCGCTCATCCTCAAGGGCGACCTGCTGGACAGCCGCGGTTTGCCCGAGCCCGCGCTGAGGCACTACGAACGCGCCGCACAACTGGCGCCCAAGCTGGCACTGCCGCACATGCGCGCCGGCATGATCCAGCAGCAGCGCGGTCAACTCGACGCCGCGACACAAGCGTATCAACGGACCATCGTGCTTGACCCGAAGCAGTCCGTTGCACTGAACAACCTCGCAGCGATGGCCGTCGAGCGCAAGCAGAACCTGAAGCAGGCCGAGGGCTGGGCACGTCGCGCAGTTGCTGCGGTGCCACGCGCGGCGCAGTTCCATGACACGCTGGCAACGGTGCTGCTTGCGCAAGGCGACCGCCAAGGGGCCATTGCCTCATTCAAGACTGCAACCGAATTGGCACCCAAGGATCCATCGATCCGCTATCACCTCGGCAAGGCACTGGCTGAAGCCGGCGACAAGTCGGAAGCACGCAAGGCACTGCAGGAGGCGCTGTCGCTGACGCCCAACTTCCCCGCAGCCGCCGAAGCGCAGAAACTGCTGGACAGCCTCGGTACACCCTGAGTGCGCAGCTGCGGGCTGGTTCCGCTCGGCTCAGTCGCTCAAACGGATTCGGCCAAGGGCACTTCCCGGGTGGCCAACCGGGGCCCCATCAGTGCAACCATGAGCGCTGGCACGTCATTGTCGAAACTCATCAGGCAGTCCGCAGGCTGCGCAGCCGCTGCGGCCAGCAGCATCTCGCGCACGCTGTCCCGCTGCGTGTCGCTCACCGGTTGACCAAACCCCGCGCCGAGCGCCGAGACACAGGCATCCAGCAACCGCTGCGATCCCAGAACATGCCACGCATAGTCGATCTCGTACCGCTCCACGGCATCCTTCAGACTCTCGCCATCGAGCCGCGCCTCCTCGGCCACATGACGCAGCGTTCGGGTGCTGAGCCCTTGGGTGAAACGGGCCAGCAAGTCATCTGACCCGGTGATCGGGTTGGCATAGGTCATGGGGAGTCCAATCAACAGGAAGGGCGCAGGCCCGGGATCGATACCGTGCTGGCCGATCCAGAAACGAAAAAGCCCATCGCGGTGGATGGGCTTTTGCGAGAAGTTTGGTGGCCTGGGACGGAATCGAACCATCGACACGCGGATTTTCAATCTGCCACCAATCTCATTGTAGTTCATGCAGTTACGTGCCTTCTTCTTCTACAAACGACATGTGAAGCCACCGCCCAGACAGAGCGTGTATCCTCACTCGCAACCATTTTTGTAGATGCCGTGGACACTGATCAGCAACCCGAAGACAACCCATCGCAGGTAGGCCGTGAGCCTTCAAGCGACCCGGATCTCATCTCGATTCAACTGCAGCGCGCTCGGCAAGATGCAGGGCTATCGGTACAGGAGTTGAGCCGACAGACCGGCATTTCCAAAACGGTTCTTCATGGATACGAGCGAGGTCGTACCAAGCCAGGCGCACGTGAGATTCGACTCCTGTCGGCCGCCCTGAACATCTCTCCGAACCGGCTCATCTTGGGAAGTGACGACTTCCACAGCCAGCGCCCTACGTTCACTTCCCTGTTTCGGAAGGTCAAGGCTCGCCCTCAACTCGCCGGCATGATCCTGGTCATGTATCTGCCGCTGATCACACCTCTCTTCGATGAGGATGAGTTGGCGAGCCTGTTGACGCTCTTGGTAGCACTGGTTCGTTCACGCGATCCTGGGTCTGCTGAGCACATGGTGATTGCGGCGGAAGAAGTCGCGATCGCGGTGGATGGCCACACCCTTGTCGATGGGTCAAGGACCATCACCGAAGATGAGTTGATGGCACTCATCGCTTCTGTTCAAGCCAAAGTAGCCGATAGAGTCTCACGATTGACCCCGAATACCCAGTAGCGAATATCAATCTGTAAACAGATCAGTCCTACTAGATATTTTTGTACACCGCTCCTATGATTTAACAAATCAGGCAATTCGGCCTGATTTGAACCATAGGAGCATCGATGATCGACTTTTCAGACCTGGCGCTTTCCCCGAACGAGTCCCGCGCCGCTCGTAATTTCCTCGGACTCAGCCAGGCCCAGGCGGCCGCCAAGTCCAACCTCCCGGCCCACAAGCTCAAACGCTTCGAGACCGGCACCTACGTCCCCGACAGCCAGTTCCTGGACGACCTGCGCGAGTTTTTCGAGGGCGAGGGCTACAACTTCCACGACGAAGATGCACCGGGCGCAAAGGCGAAGGCGCGTGGCGATGTTTTCCCGGCCGGCGTGGTCAGTGGGTCCACCAGCGCCACCGGCGAAACCACCGGTTTTCCCCAGGAAAACCAAGGAAAACCAGGGCGGGCGCTCATGGTGCATCTGCAGTTCATGAGGATCACCCCCGACCTCAACAGCGACCAGGTAGACCGCATCTTTGACTGCATCGAGCACAACGAAGAGACCTTGAACGACGATGCTGGCCAGCCGATCTCGCACGGCATCTTCGGCGCATTCGACACGCCCACTCAGGTGCGCGCGGTGACCGCCCTGCGCTTGCTGGCCGAGAACGGCCTGCTCTACGCGCGCTTGATGGGCCGCGACCCGTTGCCCGTCCCCGCCGGCCAGGACGGCAAGAAGGCCAAGACCGTGGGCGAGCTGCTGGCCATCGCCATGGGCGACCTGCAGGCGGCCGTGGTGGACGGCGACAAGGAGGCCCAGGCGCGCCGCAAGGGCCGCGAGGAGCCCACGGAGGTGCTGCAGGTCCTGGTCGGTTGAAGGGGCGGCGCCATGAGCCATCCTGACAAACAGACGGCAGTGGAGCGCCAACCCGCCGCCCTGCCGGGCCGCGACAGCGCGCCGACCGGGGCACCCAGCAGCGCGCAGGCGCGAATGGGGGGGGAGGGAAGCCCGGCAGCACAGGTGCAGGCGCGCAATGCAGGCGTGCCGACCTCTTCGGGGACCGACGTGCTCCTGCAGGTGGTCACCGGCCTGCTGCCAGCCCTGGTGGTGCGCCTGGTGCCACACCCAGGCACGAGCTGGTTTTCCATCGACCTGAACAGCGAAGGCCTGTTCTTTTTCCTGCGGCCGGTGGAGGTTGCACTGGTTTTCCCATGGGTGAAGTTTTGAACCGCCGCAGGCCCTTGGAGACCATCAGCCTGACCGTGCACACCGACACGGAAGGGCTGGTGTCGATCCGCATGCTGCACCCGCTCGGCCTGCGTACCACCCTCCAGCTGGACGCTGACGAAACGTCGAACCTGATCGACACGCTGATCGAGGCCATGGAAATCATCGAGCCGCCCGCCCCCAAGCCGCGCATCGCGGTGTCCCTCGTTCGGAACAAGGCATGACCGCCACACGCCCCGCCTGGCTCCCCGCCAAGGCCCCCTTCACGCGCACCGATTCCGCCTCAAAGCAGCCGGCACGTCGCCCCTTTTCCAAGCCGAAAGCAACGACGCCACCAGGCCAGGAGGCTGCTTTGAAAACGGCTCGAGTTTTCCTCTTCACGGGAAGTAACACCCCGTATGAGTCTCATGAGTGAGACAACAGCAAAGCCCATGGGACTCGATACGGTGAGATTCAAAACCCCCTACATGGCCCCAAGCATCGTGAAGAGCATCGAAGCCATGGGCACGCACTACGCATGCACCGACAACGCCTCAGGCGTGAAGACCTGGGAGTTCACCCGCACCAACCTGCGCGGCTCGTTCGACTCTCGGATCATGGTGAAGCCCATGCACGAGGACTGCTCGAAGTCCAAACGCGGGAAGCCCGAGTGGCATCCCAGCCCGCCCTACCTGGTGATCGAGTGTTCGATCCCCAAGGCCTTCAACGGTCACAACGTGTACGGCGTCATCGAGGACCTGCAAGAGGCCAGTGAACGGCTCCGCCAGTTGCTGCAGGTGTTGCTGTGCGTCCCCCTGCCCCACTCAGAAAACTGGACCGTGCAGCGCGTGGATTGGGCCGAAAACTTCCAGCTGCCCCACCAGGCCGTGCAGGAATTCTTCGAGGGCATTTATCACGTGGCCTTCCCGCGGCGAAAGATGCAGAAGTACGGCAACGAATCGATTTTCACCCCCGGCACCACCACCACGATCAAGCTGTATCACAAGGGGCCAGAGTTCGAGAAGAACGACCGCAAGCGCCTCTACGTGGTGCTCCGAGGCTTGTTCCAGAAGAACCGCCCCAAGGACGCCCCGCCTGAATGGGCCGACCGGCAGGCCTCCCGCAAGGTCACCGCACTGCAGCGCCTGGCGAACTGCCGGCTCCGCGCCGAGGTGGAGATTCATGCGGAGAAGCTGGACTACAACTTCGGCCACAAGCCCAAGGTGCGCGAGATCACCACGGCCTACCTGCAGGAGGTTTTCGACCAGGAGATCAAACGACTGCTGCGCGAGGGCAAGGGTGCTGTGCAGATCGTCCGATCCAGCCTGGCGGTGCGTGATCGCCTGGACCTGCGCTACTCGCCCGAGCTGGCCGGCTTGCTCCACGGGTTCTGGATGGGCCTGGCCATGCACGGTGAAGACGACATGAAGAAGCGGAGCACCCGCCCCACCTTCTACCGCCGCCGCAAACAGCTGATCGACGTGGGCGTGTCGTGGCTCGCCACCGATCAACAACTCATCGAGCGTCAGGGGCAAATGCTGCCACCTGATTTCTCCCCCGTTCGCGAGAACGCCAGGCGCTGTCATTGCCTGGTGCGCGAAAGACCCGCCCTCGACTTTGAGCGTGGGCTACTTCAACTGGCCGCTTGAGGCCAAAACCCTAGGAACCATCATGAGCGAAACCGTACTGATCCTCCGCGCCTCCAAATGGGAGTTCACCGACGAAAAGACCGGCGAAATCCGCAAAGGCTGCACCGTGCACTACATCAACGACTATCAGGTCGAAACCGACAACGCGGTGGGCGATGCCCCATTGAAGGTGACCGCCACCGATGAGGCCTTCTACGAGATCAAGCTCCACAAGGCCCCAGGCATCTACGAGATCGGCACGCGCACGAAACCCGGGAAGGATGGCCAGGCCACCGTGGTGCTCACCAAGGCGCGCTTCAAGGAAGCCTTCACGCTCTCGCACTACGAGTGAGCCGGCGTCTCAACCCACCACAAAGCCGTCGATGATCACAGCGCCCAAAGAAATTTTCAGCAGCGAGTTTTTCGATCTCATGGTTCACGAAATGACTGTGGAGCGCACCGCCAAACTGCTGGGGGTGCACGAGACCACGGTACGCCGTTGGCTTCGCGGGGCCGTTCCAATACCCAGAGTCGTGTTTCTCGCTCTGTTTTGGGAAAGCCGTTGGGGCCGCTCGATCATTGACTGCGATCACCATGCAGAGCTCAACCTCATGCGCCAGCGCATCGGCATCCTGGAGGCCCAGGTGGTGAAGGCCAAGGACATCATCACGGGCCTGCGCTCCATGCAGTACGGCACCGCGAACGAACCCCTCTTCGATGACCTGCGGGACTTCGACGTGAAGACGCCCGACACCCAGCAGCGCGCCCACATCGGCTGATCACGGAGACCACCATGGAGGCCGGATTTTTCCTCGAACCCGAAGAGGTCGCCACCCTGACCGGATTCAAGACGCCTTCTCGCCAGGTGCAGTGGCTCCGCACCAAGGGCTGGCGCTTCGAGGTGAACGGCAACAGGAGGCCCATCGTGGCCCGCAAATACGCCGAGAAGATGCTGGGGTGCGGCGTGCCCGAACAACGCGCCTACGCCCCGAATTTCGCGTCCCTGCAGGCCCGGTGATGGGTCGCAGACGCCAATCCAATTTCGACGACCCACCGCGCTTCCATCGGAAGGGGAACGTCTGGTATCACGTCAGCGGCACCATGCCGCGCGTCTGGACAAAGCTCTCCAGCGATAGGGCCGAAGCCCTGCGGTTGTGGGCACAGCGCGAGGGCGTGAGAGAAGACGACTCGACCAGGCTGTTTTCTGTCATCGCGCGGCGCTATGTTCGCGAGGTGTACCCATCGAAGTCCGTGCGCACCCGCCAGGACAACGACAAGGAGCTGGTGCACCTGCTGCGAGTGTTCGGGCACATGCCCATCGACCTGATCGCACCCATGCACATCCGTGAGTACCTGGACATTCGCGGCCAGGCGGCCAAGGTGCGCGCCAACCGGGAGAAGGCCCTCTTTTCGCACATGTTCAACAAGGCCAGGGAATGGGGCTACACCACCGCCCCGAACCCCTGCCAAGGTGTCAAAGGCTTCAAGGAGGCAGGGCGCGACCGCTACGTGACCAACGATGAATTCGAGAAGGTGCGCTCGCTCGCGCACTTCACCGTGGTCGATGCCATGGACCTGGCGCTGCTCACGGGCCAGCGCCCTGCCGATGTGTTGAAGCTACAGCGCACAGACATTCGAGACGGTGCGTTGTGGATCGTGCAGAACAAAACGGGCGCGCGCTTGGGCATCGAGATCACGGGCGAGCTGGCGGCCGTCATCGACAGGATCAACGGCAGATCCCGGACCGCCATCAGCGCCTACCTGATCCAGGACGAAAAGGGCCAGCCACTCAGCCAGTACGCCTTGCGCTCACGCTTCGATAAGGCGCGCACTCTGGCGAAGGTGAGTTTTCAGTTTCGGGACATTCGGGCAAAGGCCGCGACCGACACCGGTGACCTTGCTCATTCGCAGAAGCTGCTGGCTCACAAAAACCGCGAAATGACCGAGCACTATGTTCGCCGTCGAATCGGCGAAGTAGTCAAGCCTTTGCGGTGACCGCGCCCAGTTGTCTCATACGCAGGAGGTAATACAGCGGGGATCGTACTTGGGACGATGTTGCGTCTCCAGCACGAAGCTCTACCAACGTAGAACCGACAGCTGCAATCAACTGCGCCAAGGCTATCTGAGGGGGTAACGTTGAGAATGCCGTCGCCAATTCAGGCGCTCGTTCAGCGGCCTTCCAGGCAACGTTTAGCCAGTTTCTTTTCGGCTTCGCGATTTCATTCTCAAGCGCTGCCAGCACAGGAACTATGTCCGTCTGAACCAAAAATTTTGCTGCACTTATGATTTCTTCTGCCGAAGAAGCTTGGCTGATCTGAGCGTTCAGCTGCTTACTCAACTGCAATATCGAAGCTCTAAAAGCTAGCAAATATGGCCTCAGCTCGGTGCGAGCCTCAACAATCTGCAGCGGCGAGAGCGCCCGTACAGCAGGTAGCATCACAGCTGCACACTCCATCGCCAGAATCGTAGACAAGAGCTGTGCATTGTTCTGAGCGCCTGCTCCCTCGAAGCCTGGTACGGGGAGAGAGGGATTGTCATTCACAAGAGGCAATCCCTTTTCTCCGGCATAAATCATTGCCCGAGCAGGGTAGTGAAGCATCCCTGGATACTCGATAGAAGTCTCACCACCAGGAAGCGCCTTGTAGAAACGCACATGGTGAGTGGGGATGAAATTCTCCCGTACACCCCATATCTGGCGATCAATTTCGGCAACGATCTGTGCAGCTAACTTATCTTGCTCGCTATCAGTGCCAAGCCCGCTTGATTGCTCATCGAACACGCAGAACTCTTTAAGGTGCGGCACGTGCTCAATGAGTCTGAGCGCGCTTATGAGGACGGCAGTCTCAAAGTCCATTCGCTTACCGACTGCTTCGATGATCCTCTCTGCCTCTGCATGAGTGGCCGCAATTTCCGTCCCATCCGGGGGGAGATAGACGCCCGGAAAGTGCACTTTGTCAAACAGTAAACCCAGCAGAGTTAGCGCTCCCTGGTTCGGGATTGCGGCACTGTAGTAAACGACTTCGAGCTTGGGTTCCAAACTGGACATTCCACCTCCCTGGAAGGAATTGTAGAAAGAGCGCCGCGAATGTAGAAACGCCCCAGAACCCGAAAAGGGCGCTGGGGCGCATAGATACTGGTGGCCTGGGACGGAATCGAACCATCGACACGCGGATTTTCAATCCGCTGCTCTACCAACTGAGCTACCGGGCCTTCGAGAGAAGCGAGATTGTAGCAGCTTCCAGGACCTCGATTTCGAGCCGCACAGCACTCAAAGTGCGTTGCGTTTGCTGCGCGCCAGATCGACGCCGAGCTGCTTGAGTTTGCGGTAGAGATGAGTGCGCTCCAGACCGGTCTTCTCGGCCACGCGGGTCATGGAGCCGGCCTCTTTGGAGAGGTGGTATTCGAAGTAGGCCTTCTCGAACTCATCACGGGTTTCGCGCAACGGACCTTCGAGGTTGAAGGACTGCGATGACTGCGGTCCCATGTCCATCACGGGTTCGGGCAAAGTGCTGCCAGTCATGGCGGCCTCGACCGTGAGATCCATCGACAGGCCAGAAGCGAGGCGAACGGGCACAGCGGTGGGGCTGGCCTTGGGCGGTGCCTTGTTCAAGCCCTGGTCCACAGCCTTGAGCAACTTGGCCAGGGTGATGGGCTTCTCAAGAAAGGCGGTGGCGCCGATGCGCGTGGCTTCCACGGCAGTGTCGATGGTGGCATGGCCGCTCATCATGATCACCGGCATCGACAACAAGCCTGTGCTGGCCCATTCCTTCAACAGCGTCACACCATCGGTGTCGGGCATCCAGATGTCGAGCAACACGAGGTCGGGGCGCAACTGGGCGCGCACGGCACGGGCCTGGGCAGCGTTCTCGGCCAGTTCGACCGTGTGGCCTTCGTCGTTCAGGATTTCGGAAAGCAAGTCCCGGATGCCCAGTTCATCATCTACAACCAGAATTGTTGCCATGGCGCGGTGTGTTTCCCTCGGTACTTGTTGTCAATTCGCAACCGCGAATGATAACGACACTTGCGCGCCGATCACCTTGCCTTCGGTCACACGGTTGCTGAGATCCACGCGGCCGCCGTGCTCATCCATGATTTTTTTCACCACGGCAAGTCCGAGCCCGGTGCCCTTGACCTTGGTGGTCACGTAGGGCTCAAACGCACGCTTGAGAATGTGCTCGGCAAAACCGGGGCCCTGGTCCAGCACCGACAGGCGCACCCACTGGCCGGAATCGGAGCGGCGCGTGCGCAGCACCACCTGCGCATCCGGCACACCGGCCATGGCGTCCTGAGCGTTCTGCACGAGGTTGTGCAGGATCTGGCGCACCTGCTGGGGATCGGCCTGGGCCATGGGCAGATCGTCGACGGCCTCCAGGCGCACGGGCACGGCGGCGTTGTCGTAAAGCGAGAGGATGTCGCGCGCGAGGGCGTTGAGGTCAACCGGCTGCAACTGCGCGGCGGGCAGGCGCGCGTAGTCGCGGAACTCGTTGACCAGACGTTTCATGGCGTCCACCTGGTCAACGATGGTTCGCACCGACTTGGTCAGGATGGCCTGCTCGGCGGGCTGCACCTTGCCGTCAAGCTTCATGGCCAGGCGCTCGGCCGACAGCTGAATGGGCGTGAGCGGATTCTTGATCTCGTGCGCCAGGCGCCGCGCCACTTCACCCCAGGCCTTGGCGCGCTGGGCCGAGACCATTTCGGACACATCGTCGAACACAAGCAGCCGCTCGTTGTTGGGCAGGAGCGCGCCGCGCGCGATCAAGGTGATGCCTTCGTCGAACGGGGTGGTGCCGTTGGCGCTGAGCTCGAACGACTGTTGCCAGTAACCGCCTTCGTGCGGCGTCTGATCGGACAGGAAACGCTCGAACTGCTGCAGCACGCCGGTGGAAAACGCCTCCAGTCCGGGCACGTCGGCCAACGGCTCGCCCATGTGCAGCGCCAGCGGCGTGCGCAGGATGCGCGCGGCGCCGGGGTTGACGCTTTGCAGGCGGCCTTGGCTGTCGAGAACCACGACACCCGCCGTGAGGTTGTCCAGGATGGTCTGCAGGTTGTCGCGCGCGGCATCCACCTGTTCCATGCTTTGCTGCACAGCGGCGCGCGCGTCTGACAGGTCCTGCGTCATGAGAGCGAAGGTGCGAGTGAGGCCGGCGAGCTCGTCGCGCGAGGGCAGCGATTTTTTGGGCGAGAGATCGCCAGTGGCCACCTCGCGCATGCCTTCGGCCAGCACCAGCAGCGGACGAATCAACTGGTTGCCCAGCAGCACCGCCAGCAGCACCGCGCCGAACACCGCCAGAAACAAGGCCAGTGTGAGGGTGCCGATGTACATGCGCCGCAGGCCCTCGCGGGCCAGCGCGCGCTCCTGGTACTCGCGGTTGGCCACCTGCACGGCCAGTGCGTCGGCCACCAACGCGGCGGGCAAGGGTGCCACCACCTGCAGGAAGCGCGGCTCGGCATCGAAGCCGAAGCTGGGAGGACTGACCAGCGCCAACACTTTGATGCGCGCCTGCCCGGCCGCCAGCATGGCCTCCATTTCGCCATCAGCGCCTTCGTCGAGCCCCTCGATCTGCGCCACCACGCGCGCGTTGCGCACGCTGCGCAGCTGGGCAGCACTGGGCCGCTCGGGGCTAAGATCGAAGCGAGAGAGACCGGAACTGCCGAGCGCCTGGCCCGAGGCGCTCCAGAGCACGAGATCGGTCACGCCGAGTTGCTCGCGCAAGCGCTCCAGCGCGAGCACGGCCGATGAATTGGGTGTGCGCCCGAGGCCTTCGGCGGCCACCCGGGTCTTGCTGCTGAGATCGGCGGTGAGCGTGTCGAGCGTGGTGCGGCCGAGGTTGAGGCCGGCGGCCAGCGCCGACTCCACGCGCACGTCGAACCAGCTCTCGATGGAACGCGAGACGAACTGGTACGACACGGTGTAGATCAACAAGCCGGGCAACACGCCGACCAGACCAATGATGGCCGCCAGCTTGATGAGCAGGCGGCTGCCGAACTTGCCGCGTCTGAAACGCATGGCCAGCCGCACACCCAGCCACACGATGACCAGCAGCAGGAAGCCCGCCACGGCCACGTTGATGGCCACCAACCAGCCGAAGTTCTGTTCGTAGAGGGCACGGTTGCGCGTGGCCAGGGTGAGCAGAAACAGCAGCACCATGCCCACGCCGGTCATGAAAACCAGGCCCGCACCGATGGCCCAGCGCACGGCCCCTGGCCGCTTGCGATTCGTGGGGATGGTGTGGTCTGGGTTCACAGTGAAATGGTGGTGGGCGCGCTGGCGCACAGGGACTTCAGCGGACCGGGGAGGTGGATTCCGCCTCGGCCCGGGCACTGGCCGGGACTTCCACAGTGTCGCCCCCTGCGGCCGCGGGCGCTGGCGGTCGGTCGATCTCGGCGCGATGGGGGACCTCGATCCGGTCCCGAACCTCGATGGTCCATTCCCGCTGGTTGCCCACACCGATCTGGAACGGCCGCGGCAACAAGGACAGGTCGAGGCGAAAGGCAAAGTCGACGTAGTGGCTTTCGTCAGCTGGCAGCCGCGTGGCCTCGACGATCTTCCACCGTGTGACTCGGGCCACCCCGGCCAGGGCATCGCCCAGTGAGTCGTAGTTCTGGTGCAAGGCGTATTGCAAGCCGGCCCCACCGGCGCTGGCGCCTGCGTCGTTCGCCAGGCTCACACGCCAGCGACGGGTGAGCGGCTGGTAGGCCAGACGCAAGGTGCGGGTGACGCTGGCCACGCGGCGATCGGCCCAGTACCAGCGCTCGCGGTAGACATCGGCCTGCCAGACGAAATACAGCGGCACCGACTTGAGCAGCGCCTCCTCCACCACCTGGTCGGGAGACAGTTCCATGCGTCCCGAGAGGTACAGCGCCTCGGGCGTGCGCTGCAGGTTGAGCTGGTACACCTGCGGTTTCTGGGCCTGCGCCTGGCCCAGGATGCCCAAGGTGAGCACCCACAGACCCACGAGCCTGGTCACCCACAAAACGATTCTCCAACGGCTCATGTCACCCACCCACCGCGTCTGGCGCGGTGACAGTTCAAGGCTGGGCCTTGTCGATGCAGGTGTAAAAAAATCCGTCATATCCACCCAACGGATTGTCGTTGAACTGTCCCTGTGGGGCGGCCGAACCGGGCAGCAAATGGCCCGGAGAGGGCCGATGCACTGCATTGGTGTGGCGCTCAAGGAACGCTTGGACCTGTTCGGCCCCTTCAGCGCGGAACACGGAACAGGTGGCGTAGACCAGACGCCCCCCCGGTTTGAGCATCGGCCAGAGTGCCTCCAGCAAACCGCGTTGCACTTTGACCAGTTGGTCGACGTCGCTGGCGCGACGCAACCAGCGCACATCGGGATGGCGGCGCACGATGCCGGAGGCGGTGCAGGGGGCATCGAGCAGGATGGCGTCGAATGGCCGGCCGTCCCACCAGGTGGCGGGCTTGCCAGCATCGGCGCAGCGCACCTCGGCGCTCAGCCCCAGGCGCTTCAAGGCGTCATCGACGCGTTCGCAGCGGCGTGCGTCCACGTCCAGGGCCAGCAGGCTCATGTCGGCGCGCTCCAGCAAGTGGGCGGTCTTGCCGCCGGGTGCGGCGCAGGCATCCAACACACGGTGCTCGGTGCTCAAGTTCTGGCCGTCCAGCAGCAGCGTCGCTGCCAGCTGCGCCGCAGCGTCCTGCACCGAGCAGTGGCCTTGTGCAAAGCCGGGCAGGCGTTCAACCGGTTGGGGAGCGTCGAGCACCAGCCCATCGTCGCCCACGGGGGTGGAGGCCACGCCGATCGCTTGCAAATCCAGTTGGTAGGCAGCACGCTCGACCCGGCGGCGGTTGACCCGCAGCGTCATGGGACCGGGCTGGTTGTTGGCCGTCAGGATGGCTTCCCAATGCGCGGGATGATCGCGCTGCAAGCGCTCGATCCACCACAGCGGGTGGTTCCAGCGCGCCACCGGCTGGCGCATGGCTGCGGCCATCAGCGTCGGGCGTTCGCGCAGGAAACGGCGCAAACAGGCATTGATGAACGCCGCCTGCCGCGCGGTGCCGCGGTCCTGCCGCGCCGCGTCCACCGCCTGGTTGACCACCGTGTGGGCGGCATAGTGCAGGCCACTCGACGAACCCGCCTCGACGTCTTCCAGCATCAAGCTCAACGCGCTGCACAGCAAGGCCTGAACCGCAGCGTCGGGCTTGCGTTGCACCAGTTGCTCGACCAACGCGCGGGCCGTGCCCAGGTGGCGCAACACATGGAAAGTGAGTGCCTGCACGCCCGGGCGAAGCTCGGACGCCACCTGCGGCAACACGTCGCTGAGCGACTGCCCCTGCTCCACGGCCTGCACACAACGCGCGGTCTGGCGCAACTGGGTGGCGAGGCTGGGCCCCAAGGGTGCGCCGGGTGGACGCGAGGCGGGTTGGGAAGAAGCGGCCGAAGCGGTCAATCAGGTTCCGGGCAAAAGGTGGGTGGGACCGGTGAGGGTACCAGCACAACCCGCCGGTGAGGTCACCTCAGACCAAGGTCCAGCCGGGGGCCTCGGCGTCGGGGGCAGTGGCTGGCAGGACGGCCTCGGGCTCTGTCTCGCGTTGCAGTGGCAGCGGGCCCAGGCTGCGGCCGTAGATCCGGCGGATCCGCTCGGTGAGCGGCGGATGGGAATCAAACCAGCCTGCGACCTTGCCCGACTCGTTGGCCACCAGCAGCATGTGCTGCACCACCGAACCCACGGCGCGCGTTTCCACGCCCTCGCTCTGCTGGGTCAGGATCTTGCGCAGCACGCCGCCGAGACCATCACGGCTGCGCGTCCACTGCACCGCGCGGGCGTCGGCCAGGTGCTCACGCTGGCGGGAAACAGCGGCCTGCAAGGCATGCCCGGCCACCCAGCCCAGCCAGCCTGCGGCCATGATGGCCAGCCCGATGAGCGAGGCGGCCATGCGCCGGTCCTGGGTGTCCGGCTCGAACAGGGTCTGCCCCATGCGGTAGAGCATCTCCAGACCGAACACCATGCCGACCAGGCGCATGTTCAGGCGCGTGTCGCCCTCGCCGATGTGACTGAACTCGTGCGCCACCAACCCCTGCAATTCGTCGCGCGTGAGGTGGTCAAGCGCGCCCTGGGTGACCGCCACCACCGCGTCGTCTTCGTCCCAGCCGGCTGCGAACGCATTGATGCCCTGGTCGCGTGCCACCACCATGGCTTGTGGCCTTTTCACGTTGGAAGAAATGGCCATCTCATCAACGATGTTGCAAAACCGCTGCTCGTCAAAGCTGCCGGAAGGCTGCGCCAGCCGCGCGCCCAGTTGCTCGGCCAGGCGCATGCCACCGCCCTCGCTCAGGCGCGACGTTTCCACCCACCACCCCCCCAGCACAAAGAGCAGGGTGACACCGGTGTTGACCGCAAAGAAATGGCGCGGGTAAGTCAGCGCGCCCGGCATCCAGAAACCCCAGGTCAGGCCCCAGGCCAGCGCCAGGGAGGCGTTGACCGCCACCACCAGCAGCACCACGGTCAAGCCGAAGGCCAGCAACAGACGCGTGGTCTCACCCCGTGCTTCGCGCTGGAATTCGAAGAACCGCATGGCCAGGCCAGGCTACGGATCGCAGGGTCAGATCTCGATACGGAGAGTCTGACGCTCGGCTTCACTGGTGGTTGATTCGAGCATGGCCTGCGGCAGGAAACCGAACAGGCGCGCCACGATCAGCGCAGGAAACTGTGCGGCGGCATCGTTGAACTCGAGCACATTGTCGTTGTAGGCTTGGCGCGCAAAGCCGATGCGGTTTTCGGTGCTGGAGAGCTCTTCGCTGAGCTCGCGCATGGTCTGGTCGGCTTTGAGATCGGGGTAGGCCTCGGCCACGGCGAACAGCCGGCCCAACGCGCCACCGAGCAACTGCTCGGCACCTGCGAGCGCACCCAGCGCGCCCGCGTTGAGCGGGCTGGTGGCCGCAGTCTGTTCGGCGGTGCGGGCCTGGTTGCGAGCGGCGATCACGGCCTCCAGCGTCTGCGACTCGTGCGCGAGGTACTTGCGCGCCACTTCCACCAGGTTGGGAATCAGGTCGTAACGGCGCTTGAGCTGCACGTCGATCTGACCGAAGGCGTTGGCAATGCCGTTCTTCAACCGCACCAGGCGGTTGTAGGCACCGACACCCCAGAAGAACACCACCAGACCCACGGCCAGAATGACCCACAGCGAAACGGACATGTTCGGAACTCCTTGTATGCGACCCCCGCCCCCCCGGCAGGCGGGGCCAATATACCTGCGGCACACCGCGTGCGCGCGAGACATCACCATGAAAAAAGCCCCCGGTCGGATGACCGGGGGCTTTTTGTAAGCCAGCGGGAAAGCTGACCAGAAACACCGCGGAACCGGCTCCGCCGGGCCGCAGGTGTTGCCCCCTTCAGGGGGTGGCGCGCAGCGCCGCGGGGGTGAGCCTCATTCCGCGGATTCGTTGGTGCTCGACGCGTCGGCTTGCTCGGCCTGATCAGCCGCCAGCGACACGGCATCGGCCTCGGCGATGGCACGGCGCTCTTCGTCGTCCATCTTCTCCTTGACCTTGCGCGCCTCGTGGTAGGCCATGCCGGTACCGGCCGGGATCAGACGACCCACGATCACGTTTTCCTTCAGACCACGCAGCTCGTCGCGCTTGCCCATGATGGCCGCCTCGGTCAGCACCCGGGTGGTTTCCTGGAAGGAAGCCGCCGAGATGAAGGAGTCGGTCGACAGCGAAGCCTTGGTGATGCCCAGCAGGATGTTGCTGAACACCGCCGGCAGCTTGCCATCGGCACGCAGTGCGTCGTTGGTGTTGAGGATCTCCGAACGCTCGACCTGTTCACCGGCGATGTAGTTCGAATCACCCACGCTGTCCACGACCACGCGGCGCAGCATCTGGCGAACGATCACCTCGATGTGCTTGTCGTTGATCTTCACGCCCTGCAGGCGGTAGACGTCCTGGACTTCGTCAACGATGTAGCGAGCCAGCTCTTCCATGCCCAGCAGGCGCAGGATGTCCTGTGGATCGGCCGGGCCGTCCACCACGCTCTCGCCCTTGTTGACCACCTGGCCTTCGTGCACCAGGATGTTCTTCTCCTTGGGGATGAGGTCGTCCCACACCTTGCCTTCGGGGTCGGTGATCTGCAGGCGAACCTTGCCCTTGGTCTCCTTGCCGAACGACACGGTGCCGGTCATCTCGGCCAGCATGCCCTTGTCTTTCGGGCTGCGGGCTTCGAACAGCTCGGCCACACGCGGCAGACCGCCGGTGATGTCGCGCGTCTTCTGGCCTTCGACCGGGATGCGGGCCAGCACTTCGCCTGGGCCCACGTCCATGCCGTCGCGCACCTGGATCAGCGAGCCGATCTGGAAGCCGATGGTCACCGAGTGGTCGGTGCCCGGGATCTTCACTTCGTTGCCCGAACCGTCGATCAGCTTGACCTGTGGACGCACCACCTTGGCCACGCCGCGGCGCTTCGGATCGATCACCACCAGCGTGGACAGGCCGGTCACTTCGTCGACCTGCTTGGCCACGGTGAGGCCTTCTTCGACGTTCTCGAAACGCACCTGACCGGCGAATTCCGTGATGATCGGGCGGGTCAGCGGGTCCCAGTTCGCCAGGATGGCGCCGGCCTTGATGCTCTGGTCGGCCTTGATCGACAGAATGGCGCCGTACGGCACCTTGTGGCGCTCGCGCTCGCGACCGTGTTCGTCGTGGATGATGATTTCGCCGGAACGCGAGATCACCACCAGTTCGCCCTTGGTGTTGGTCACGTAGCGCATGGTGGCGTTGAAGCCGATCACGCCGCTGGACTTGGCTTCCACGCTGGAGGCCACCGCCGCACGCGACGCCGCACCACCGATGTGGAAGGTGCGCATGGTCAGCTGCGTGCCGGGTTCGCCGATGGACTGCGCGGCGATCACGCCGACCGCTTCACCGATGTTCACCAGACCACCACGGCCCAGATCGCGGCCGTAGCACTTGGCGCAGATGCCGAAACGGGTTTCGCAGGTCAGTGCGGTGCGTACTTTCACTTCGTCAACCGCGGCGGTTTCCAGCACGTCGAGCATGTCCTCGTCGAGCATCTCGCCAGCGGGCACCAGCAGCGCACGCGTTTCGGGGTGAATCACTTCCTCGGCCGTGGTGCGGCCCAGGATGCGGTCGCGCAACGACTCGATGACTTCACCGCCTTCAACGATGGCGCGCATCAGCGTGCCGTTGGTGGTGCCGCAGTCCTGGGTGTTGACCACCAAGTCCTGCGTCACGTCCACCAGGCGGCGCGTGAGGTAGCCCGAGTTGGCGGTCTTCAGCGCCGTGTCGGCCAGGCCTTTACGAGCGCCGTGGGTCGAGATGAAGTACTGCAACACATTGAGACCCTCACGGAAGTTCGCCGTGATGGGGGTCTCGATGATGGAGCCGTCGGGCTTGGCCATCAGGCCGCGCATGCCGGCGAGCTGGCGGATCTGCGCAGCAGAGCCACGCGCTCCCGAGTCGGCCATCATGTAGATGGAGTTGAACGACTCCTGGTCCACTTCCTTGCCGTGGCGGTCGGTGGTCTTCTGCTTGGCCAACTGGGCCATCATGACCTTGGAGATCTCGTCACCGGCCTTGCCCCAGATGTCCACCACCTTGTTGTAGCGCTCGCCCGCGGTCACCAGACCGGAAGCGTACTGCTGGGCGATTTCCTTCACCTCGTTTTCGGCGCGGTCGATGATGGCCGGCTTCTCCTTGGGCACAAGCATGTCGTCCACGGCGATCGAGATACCGGCGCGCGTGGCCAGACGGAAGCCGTTTTGCAGCAGCTTGTCGGCGAACACCACGGTTTCCTTCAGGCCGCACTTGCGGAACGAGGTGTTGATCAGGCGCGAGATTTCCTTCTTCTTCAGCGCCTTGTTCAGCACTTCAAAAGGCAGGCCACGCGGCAGGATCTCGGAGAGCAGCGCGCGGCCCACGGTGGTGTCCACCAGCGTGGTCGACGGCGTCCACTCACCCGTGGCCTTGTCCAGCGTCTGCTGGGTCAGGCGCACGCTGATCTTGGCGGTGATTTCCACCACCGCGTTGTCCAGCGCGCGCTGCAGCTCGGACAGATCGGCAAAGATCATGCCCTCGCCCTTGGCGTTGATGCGCTCGCGGGTGGCGTAGTACAGACCCAGCACCACGTCTTGCGACGGCACGATGGAAGGCTCGCCGTTGGCCGGGAACAGAATGTTGTTCGAGGCCAGCATCAGGGTGCGCGCTTCGATCTGCGCTTCCACCGACAGCGGCACGTGAACGGCCATCTGGTCACCGTCAAAGTCGGCGTTGAAGGCCGCGCAGACGAGTGGATGCAGCTGGATCGCCTTGCCTTCGATCAGGATGGGCTCAAACGCCTGGATGCCCAGGCGGTGCAGCGTCGGTGCGCGGTTCAGCATCACCGGGTGCTCTTTGATCACCTCTTCCAGGATGTCCCACACCACGGGCGTGCCGGCTTCAACTTCCTTCTTCGCGGCCTTGATGGTGGTCGCGATGCCCATGGCTTCCAGGCGCGAGAAGATGAAAGGCTTGAACAGCTCGAGCGCCATCAGCTTGGGCAGGCCGCACTGGTGCAGCTTGAGCGTTGGGCCGACCACGATGACCGAACGGCCCGAGTAGTCGACGCGCTTGCCCAGCAAGTTCTGGCGGAAACGACCGCTCTTGCCCTTGATCATGTCGGCCAGCGACTTCAGGGCGCGCTTGTTGGCGCCCGTCATGGCCTTGCCACGGCGGCCGTTGTCCAGCAGCGAGTCGACCGCTTCCTGCAGC
This sequence comes from Hydrogenophaga sp., assembly GCF_018780385.1. Classification (GTDB taxonomy): domain Bacteria; phylum Pseudomonadota; class Gammaproteobacteria; order Burkholderiales; family Burkholderiaceae_C; genus Hydrogenophaga. Next base: position 49,666 of record NZ_JADMJO010000103.1, read on the forward strand.
ATGCGCTTTTCGTTGCGCGCGATGATCTCAGGGGCCTTCAGCTCCAGCAGGCGACGCAAACGCGAGTTGCGGTTGATGACGCGGCGATACAGGTCGTTCAGGTCGGAGGTCGCGAAGCGGCCGCCGTCCAGCGGCACCAGCGGACGCAGGTCCGGCGGCAGCACGGGCAGCACGTCGAGCACCATCCACTCGGGCTTGATGCCCGACTTCTTGAAGGCTTCCAGCACCTTCAGGCGCTTGGCGTTCTTCTTGATCTTGAGTTCGGAGCCGGTCAGGTCGTTGCGCAGCTTCTCGATCTCGATGTCGAGGTCGATGGCTTGCAGCAGTTCCTTGATGCCTTCGGCGCCCATCTTGGCCACGAACTCGTCGCCGAATTCCTTGCGCTTGGCGTCAAAGTCGTCCTCGGACATGATGCCGAACTTCTTCAGCGGGGTCATGCCAGGGTCGGTCACCACGTAGGCTTCGAAATACAGCACGCGTTCGATATCGCGCAGCGTCATGTCCAGGATCAGGCCCAGACGCGATGGCAGCGATTTCAGGAACCAGATGTGGGCGCAAGGCGCGGCCAGATCGATGTGACCCATGCGCTCGCGACGCACCTTGGTCTGCGTGACTTCAACGCCGCACTTCTCGCAGATGACACCGCGGTGCTTGAGGCGCTTGTACTTGCCGCACAGGCATTCGTAGTCCTTGATGGGGCCAAAAATCTTGGCGCAGAACAGGCCGTCGCGTTCGGGCTTGAACGTGCGGTAGTTGATGGTCTCGGGCTTCTTGACTTCACCGAAGGACCACGAGCGGATTTTTTCCGGCGAGGCCAGACCGATGCGGATCGCATCGAAATGTTCGTCGGGCGTGAACTGCTTGAACAGGTCGAGCAAAGATTTCATGTGACTCTTTCCTTTTCGGTGAATTAGGAACGTTCGAGTTCGATATCGATACCGAGCGAACGAATTTCCTTGACCAGCACGTTGAACGACTCAGGCATGCCGGCGTCGATCGTGTGCTCGCCCTTGACGATGGACTCGTACACCTTGGTGCGGCCCTGCACGTCGTCGGACTTGACGGTGAGCATTTCCTGCAGGATGTACGAGGCACCGTAGGCTTCCAGCGCCCACACTTCCATCTCGCCGAAACGCTGACCACCGAACTGCGCCTTGCCGCCCAGCGGCTGCTGGGTGACCAGGGAGTACGGGCCGGTCGAACGGGCGTGCATCTTGTCGTCGACCAGGTGGTGCAGCTTCAGGAAGTGCATGTAGCCCACGGTGGTCTTGCGCTCGAAAGCGTCACCCGTGCGGCCGTCGTACAGCTGCGCCTGGGTGCGGGTGGCCGTCAGGCCCTTGATCTCGGCGATGTTGTCGGGATACGCCAGCTTGAGCATGGTGCGGATCTCGTCTTCCGATGCGCCGTCGAACACCGGGGTGGCGAACGGCACACCGGTGGTGAGGTTCTCGGCCATCTCGACCACTTCGGCATCGCTCATGTCGCCGAGCGACTCTTTCTTGCCGGCCTGGTTGTAGATGGTGTCGAGGAAACCGCGCAGCTCGGAGACCTTGGCTTCAGCTTGCAGCATGTCGCCAATGCGCTGGCCCAGGCCTTTGGCGGCCCAGCCCAGGTGGACTTCGAGCACCTGACCCACGTTCATGCGCGAAGGCACGCCCAGCGGGTTGAGCACGATGTCCGCGGGGGTGCCGTCGGCCATGTAAGGCATGTCTTCCACGGGCACGATCTTGGAGACCACACCTTTGTTGCCGTGACGGCCGGCCATCTTGTCACCCGGTTGCAGGCGGCGCTTGACGGCCAGGTAGACCTTGACCATCTTGAGAACGCCCGCCGGCAGCTCGTCGCCCTGCGTGAGCTTCTTGCGCTTTTCTTCGAACGCGAGGTCGAAGCTGTGGCGCGTCTGCTCCATCGAGTTCTTGATCGACTCCAGCTGGGCAGCCACGGTCTCGTCGGCCGGGCGGATGTCAAACCAGTGGTACTTCTCGACGTCGTCCAGGTAGGCCTTGTCGATGGTCGTGCCTTTGGACAGCTTCTTCGGTCCACCGTTGGCCAGCTTGCCGATCAGCAGTTTCTCGATCCGGTCGAAGGCGTCGGCTTCCACGATGCGCAGCTGGTCGTTCAGATCCAGGCGGAACCGCTTGAGTTCGTCATCGATGATCTGCTGGGCGCGCTTGTCGCGCGTGATGCCTTCGCGGGTGAATACCTGCACGTCGATCACGGTGCCTTGCGAGCCCTGGTCCACGCGCAGCGAGGTGTCCTTCACGTCGGAAGCCTTCTCGCCGAAGATCGCGCGCAGCAGCTTCTCTTCCGGCGTCAGCGTGGTCTCGCCCTTGGGCGTGACCTTGCCGACCAGCACGTCGCCGGGCAGCACTTCGGCGCCGACGTAGATGATGCCGGAGTCGTCCAGGCGGTTGAGCTGCTGCTCGGCCAGGTTGGGGATGTCGCGGGTGATTTCTTCCGCGCCCAGCTTGGTGTCGCGCGCCATGACCACCAGTTCCTCGATGTGGATCGAGGTGTAGCGGTCTTCGGCGACCACGCGCTCGGAGATCAGGATCGAGTCTTCGAAGTTGTAGCCGTTCCAGGGCATGAAGGCGATCAGCATGTTCTGGCCGATCGAGATTTCACCCAGGTCGGTCGAAGCGCCGTCGGCGATCACGTCACCCTTGCCCAGCTTGTCGCCCTTCTTGACGATGGGGCGCTGGTGGATGTTGGTGTTCTGGTTGGAACGCTGGTACTTGATGAGGTTGTAGATGTCCACACCCACTTCACCGGCCACCGCCTCGGCGTCGTTCACGCGCACCACGATGCGGGTCGCGTCCACGTAGTCGACCTTGCCACCGCGGGTCGCGGTCACCACGGTGCCGGAGTCGATCGCGGCAACGCGCTCGATACCGGTGCCCACCAGCGGCTTTTCAGGACGCAGCACGGGCACGGCCTGGCGCGACATGTTGGCGCCCATCAGCGCACGGTTGGCATCATCGTGCTCCAGGAAAGGCACCAGCGATGCAGCGACCGACACGATCTGCGCCGGCGACACGTCCATGTACTGGATGGTGTCGGACGGCGTCAGGATCGATTCGCCTTTTTCACGGGCAGAGATCAGGTCACCAGTGAGGCGGCCTTCGCCGTCGAGCGTGGCGTTGGCCTGCGCGATGACGTACTTGCCTTCTTCAATGGCCGACAAGTAATCGATCTGGTTCGTGACCTTGCCTTCAATCACGCGGCGGTACGGGGTTTCAATGAAACCGTACTCGTTCAGGCGGGCGTACAGAGCCAGCGAGTTGATCAGGCCGATGTTTGGACCTTCAGGCGTCTCGATAGGGCAGACGCGGCCGTAATGGGTCACGTGCACGTCGCGCACCTCGAAGCCGGCGCGTTCGCGGGTCAAACCGCCCGGGCCCAGGGCAGAAACGCGGCGCTTGTGCGTGATCTCGGCCAGCGGGTTGGTCTGGTCCATGAACTGCGACAGCTGCGACGCACCGAAGAACTCCTTCAGGGCCGCGGAAATCGGCTTGGAGTTGATCAGGTCGTGCGGCATCAGCGGCTCTTGCTCGGCCTGGCCCAGACGCTCCTTCACGGCCTTCTCGATGCGGGCCAGACCGGTGCGGTACTGGTTCTCGGCGAGTTCGCCGACGCAACGCACGCGGCGGTTGCCCAGGTGGTCGATGTCATCGACTTCGCCACGGCCGTTGCGCAGATCCACCAGGATCTTGACCACGGCCAGGATGTCCTCGTTGGACAGCACCATGGCGCCGGTGGATTCGTCGCGGCCCACGCGGGCGTTGAACTTCATGCGGCCCACGCGCGACAGGTCGTACGTGTCCGGGTTGTAGAACAGGCGGTGGAACAGGGCCTGCACAGCGTCTTCGGTCGGCGGCTCGCCGGGGCGCATCATGCGGTAGATGGCCACGCGCGCGGCGAACTCGTCGGCGGTTTCGTCGATGCGCAGGGTCTGCGAGATGTAGGCGCCCTGGTCGAGTTCGTTGGTGTAGAGGCACTGCAGGTCTTGCACACCGGAGGTGCGCAATTTCTTCAGCAGCACTTCGGTCAACTCTTCGTTGGCTTTGGCGATGATCTCGCCGGTGTCCTCGTCCACGATGTTGCGCGCAACCACGCGACCGATCATGAAGTCTTCCGGCACGCTGATGTGCGTGGTGCCCGACTGCTCGAGTTCGCGGGTGTGGCGCACGGTGATGCGCTTGTCCTTGGCCACGACGACCTTGCCGGCTTTGTCGGTGATGTCGAAACGGGCCACTTCACCGCGCAGGCGCTCGGGCACGAAAGCCATCTGCGCGCCGCTGTCCATCACGCGGAAGTGGTCGTTGACGAAGAAATTGGCCAGGATGGTTTCCGGCGTCAGGCCAATGGCCTTGAGCAGGATGGTGACCGGCATTTTGCGACGGCGGTCAACACGGAAGAAGAGCACGTCCTTGGGGTCGAATTCGAAGTCGAGCCAGGAACCGCGGTAAGGAATGATGCGAGCCGAGAACAGCAGCTTGCCCGAGCTGTGCGTCTTGCCCTTGTCGTGTTCGAAGAACACACCGGGTGAGCGGTGCAGCTGTGACACGATGACACGCTCGGTGCCGTTGATGATGAATGAGCCCTTCTCGGTCATCAGGGGCACTTCGCCCATGTAGACCTCTTGCTCTTTCACTTCCTTGATCACCTTGGACTGCGCGGTCGAGGACTCGCGGTCATAGATGATGAGCTGCACGCGAGCGCGCACGGCCGAGGCGAAAGTGAGACCACGGGTCTGGCATTCACGCACGTCAAAAGCGGGCTTGGCCAGGTTGTACTCAACGAACTTCATCTCCACAAAACCGTTGTGGGAGACGATGGGGAAAGCGGCTTCAAACGCCGCCTGCAAGCCCTCGTTGGTGCGCTTTTTCGGCGCGTTGTCGGCTTGCAGGAACGCCGTGTAGGCGTCCTTCTGCATTTGCAGGAGGTAAGGAATCGCGAGAACGTTTTCGCGGGTACCAAAGCTCTTGCGGATGCGTTTGCGTTCGGTGTATGAGTATTTCGATGCTGGGGCCATGAGATCTCCGGGCTTGAGGTCTGCGGCGACTGTCTTGCCTACCAGGAGGACAGATTCCTGGTGGCTTTCTTGGTGGCTGGCCTCTACCAACCATTGGCGGACGGCCTGTGCATTGCACACAGGCCCGAACCAAGTCGTTTTCTGCAGTCGGGGTCAGAAAACACTGGGAAAGGGACTGCATCAGTCCATTTCCCGGTGTTTCTCTAAAACACTTCGCCAGTGCCGAAGGCGCTGACGAGGGTGTGCTCTGAAAGCACAGAAGGCTGGAGGCCCTTTCGGGCGCTCCAGCCTCGGGACTCGAGCGAATTACTTCAGCTCGGCCTTGGCGCCGGCATCCACCAGCTTCTTCATGGCTGCTTCGGCGTCGGCCTTGGCAATGCCTTCTTTCACGTTCTTCGGTGCGCCATCGACCAGGTCTTTGGCTTCTTTCAGGCCCAGACCGGTGATTTCGCGAACGGCCTTGATGACCGAGACCTTGTTGGCGCCGGCTTCGAGCAGCACGACGTTGAATTCGGTCTTCTCTTCAGCAACAGCAGCAGCACCGCCACCACCGGCTGCGGGGGCGGCCATGGCGGCTGCGCTCACGCCAAACTTCTCTTCGATGGCTTTCACCAGGTCGTTGAGTTCCATGACCGTCATGCTGTCCAGCGCGGTCAAAAATGCGTCTTTATCGAATGCCATTTTGATTTCCTAACAATTGGTTGAACGAACGTACCGCGCCGATCAGGCGGCGGCCGCTTCTTCTGCCGGAGCGGCAGCGCCTTCGCCTTTTTTCGCCGCCAGCGCGCCCAGCACAACGGCCGTACGCGACATGGGCGACATCAGCAAGCCACACAGCTGAGCCATCAGCACTTCTTTCGAAGGGATGCTTGCGAGCTGTTTCACGCCATTGACGTCCAGGACTTTGCCTGCATACACACCGGCGCGAATGACCAACTTGTCGTTGGTCTTCGCGAACTCGGCCACCACTTTCGCGGCGGCCACGGCGTCAACAGAAAATCCATAGATCAGCGGACCGGTCATCTGGTCGGCGGCCACTTCAAATGCGCTGCCAGCCACCGCACGGCGGGCCAGGGTGTTTTTCAACACGCTCAGGCTCACACCGTTGCTGCGGGCTGTGACGCGCAGTTTGTCCATGTTCGCGACCGTGATGCCACGGTATTCCGCCATCACGAGCGTTTGAGCTTTTGCGGCGAGGCTGGTCACTTCGGAAATGACCGCTTCTTTCTCACTGCGATTCAGACTCAAGGTCTACTCCTTAAATGTGCCTGCGGTCCTGGGACCTGGGGCACGCCTCATTGCAGCGATCAACTGTTTCGGAACGGATTCCATCTGCAGCGGGATCGCCATCTGCGTTGGCTTGTCACAATTAAGTCGGACCGCACCCCGAGGGACTTGATCCGACACCAACGGTCTTGGATGGCCCCGGGAGCCGTTCATGACGACCGGCCACCGAGCCCACCACACCCGGGCGACCTGAGTCGCCCGAATTCTTTCTCTCTGCGATTACGCCGAGATGGATTGCATGTCCACGCGAACGCCAACACCCATGGTCGACGACACCGCCACCTTGCGCAGGTACACACCTTTGCTGGTCGCCGGCTTGGCCTTGGTCAGGGCGTCGAGCAGCGCCACCAGGTTGCCCTGGAGCTTGTCGGCGTCGAACGAACGACGGCCGATCGTGCCGTGCACGATGCCGGCCTTGTCGACGCGGAACTGGACCTGACCGGCCTTGGCGTTGCGCACGGCCTGGGCAACGTCGGGCGTCACGGTGCCGACCTTCGGGTTGGGCATCAGACCGCGCGGACCCAGGATCTGACCCAGGGTACCGACGACGCGCATGGCATCCGGCGAGGCAATGACCACGTCGAAGTTCATGTTGCCGGCCTTGATGTCGGCAGCCAGGTCGTCCATGCCGACGATGTCGGCACCAGCGGCCTTGGCCTCTTCGGCCTTGGCGCCCTGGGCGAACACGGCCACGCGCTTGGTCTTGCCGGTGCCGTTGGGCATCACGACGGCGCCACGCACCACTTGGTCGGACTTCTTGGCATCCACGCCGAGCTGGACGGCCACGTCGATGGATTCGTCAAACTTGGCGTTTGCACATTCCTTGATGATGGCGATGGCTTCGGTGAGGGCGTACAGCTTGTTGCTGTCGACCTTGCCTTCGAAGGCTTTCTGTTTTTTGGTCAGCTTGGCCATTTACACGCCCTCCACAATCACGCCCATCGAGCGGGCCGAACCGGCGATGGTGCGCACGGCTGCGTCCACATCGGCGGCGGTCATGTCTTTCATCTTGGTCTTGGCGATCTCTTCGAGCTGAGCGCGCGTGATCTTGCCGACCTTGTTCTTGTTGGGCACCGAAGAGCCCTTGTCGAGCTTGATCGCCTTCTTGATCAAGGTGGTCGCCGGAGGCGTCTTGATGATGAAGGTGAAGCTCTTGTCCGCATAAGCCGTGATCACCACGGGCAGCGGCAGACCTGGTTCAACGCCTTGGGTCTGGGCGTTGAACGCCTTGCAGAACTCCATGATGTTCAGGCCGCGCTGACCCAGTGCCGGACCGATCGGGGGGGACGGGTTGGCCTTACCAGCTGGCACTTGCAGCTTGATGAAGCCGACGATTTTTTTCGCCATTTTTTAGCTCCTGCGAGTGCAGACGGTTGCCACTGTGGACAACCTCCTCGCGGTTGGGGACCCGGAAAACTTCAACAGCGCTGGCGTCGGGCCGACCCGCCAGCACCTGAAACGATCAGGTCTTCTCGACCTGGCTGAATTCGAGCTCGACGGGGGTCGCGCGACCGAAGATGGTCACCGACACGCGCATCTTGTTCTTCTCGTAGTTGACTTCTTCGACCGTGCCGTTGAAGTCGGTGAAGGGGCCTTCCTTCACACGCACGTATTCGCCGACGACGAACTCCACCTTGTGGCGGGGCTTGTCGGTGCCTTCCTGCATCTGGTTGACGATCTTCTGAACGTCTTCCTCGG
>NZ_JADMJO010000121.1 GCF_018780385.1 Hydrogenophaga sp.
CCGCGCCGAACTCGCCCATGGCCCGCGCGTTGCACAGGATCACGCCGTAGATCAGGCCCCACTTGATGTTGGGCAGGGTCACGTACCAGAAGGTCTGCCAGCCGCTGGCGCCCAGCACCTGCGCGGCCTGCTCCTCGTCGTTGCCCTGCGCCTGCATCAGCGGAATGAGTTCGCGCGCGATGAAGGGGAAGGTGACGAAGATGGTGGCCAGGATGATGCCGGGCACGGCAAAGATGATCTTGATGTCGTGCTCGGCCAGCCACGGGCCGAACCAGCCCTGCGCGCCGAACACCAGCACGTAGATCAGGCCCGCGACCACCGGCGAGACCGAGAACGGCAGGTCGATCAGCGTGGTGAGAAAGGACTTGCCGCGGAACTCGTACTTGGCCACGGCCCAGGCCGCGGCCACGCCGAACACCAGGTTCAGCGGCACGGCGACCAGCGCGGTGATGAAGGTCAGGCGGATGGCCGACCAGGCGTCGGGGTCCTTCAGCGCTTCCCAGTAGGCGTCCCAGCCCTTGCGCAGGGCCTCGGTGAACACGGCGGCCAGGGGCAGCACCAGGAAGAGGAACATGAAGACCAGCGCGATGCCGATCAGCGTGTAGCGCACCCAGGGTGCTTCAGTGGTGCCTTTGCGCGTGGTGCGAGGTGAATTGACGGCGCTCATTGCAGATTGCCTCCGGAGCGCTTGCGTTGCCAGGTTTGCAAGGCGTTGATGAGCAGCAGCAACACGAAGGAGATCGCCAGCATGACGGTGGCCACCGCAGTGGCACCCGCGTAGTCGTACTGCTCGAGCTTGCTGATGATGATGAGTGGCGTGATCTCGGACACCATGGGCATGTTGCCGGCGATGAAGATGACCGAGCCGTATTCACCGACCGCGCGCGCGAAGGCCATGGCAAAGCCGGTGAGCAGGGCGGGCGCGATGCTCGGAAAGATCACGCGGCTGAAGGTCTGCCAGCGCGTGGCGCCCAGGCAGGTGGCGGCTTCCTCGAGTTCCTTCTCGGTGTCTTCGAGCACCGGCTGCACCGTGCGCACCACGAAGGGCAGGCCGATGAAGATGAGCGCGATCACCACGCCGTTGGGGTTGAAGGCGAGTTGCAGGCCCAGCGGTTCGGTGTACTGCCCGATCCAGCCATTGCCGGCCAGCAGCGCGGTGAGCGAGATGCCGGCAACGGCGGTGGGCAGCGCGAACGGCAGGTCCACCAGCGCGTCGATGATCTTCTTGCCCGGAAAGCTGTAGCGCACCAGCACCCAGGCCACCAGCAGGCCGAAGAAGGCGTTGACCAGCGCGGCGATCAGCGAGGCGCCGAAGGTGAGCCTGTAGGAAGCCAGCACACGCGGCGCGGTCACGGCTTCCCAGAACTGCGGCCAGGTGAGGGTGAAGGTCTTGAAAATCAGCGCCGAGAGCGGGACCAGCACGATCAGGCTCAGGTAGAAGACCGTGAAGCCCAGCGTGATGTTGAAACCCGGCAACACGCGGCGCGTGGCGCGGCGGGGCAGGGGAACTCCGTGCGGGGCAGTGGCGCCACCCAGCACGGCAGAAGGAGCGACAGCCATTTATTTGCCGACGGTGTAGATTTTGTCGAACTGACCACCGTCGTTGAAGTGCACTTTTTGTGCTTCGGCCAGTGACCCGAAGTAGTCGCCGACGTTGAACAGCTTGATGGGCTTGAACGCGGTGGCGTACTTCTTGAGCACGGCTTCATTGCGCGGCCGGATGTTGTGCTTGGCCGCGATCTCCTGGCCTTCGGGGCTGTAGAGAAAGTCGAGGTAGGCCTTGGCTTCGGCGGCAGAGCCCTTCTTGTTCACCGTGCGTTCGACGATGGCAACCGGGTTCTCCGCCACGATGGACGCGCTCGGGTGGATGGCATCGACCTTGCCGGCGCCGAACTCGGTGTCGACCGACACGACCTCGGATTCGAAAGTGATCAGCACGTCGCCGATGTTGCGTTGCAGGAAGACGCCCGTGGCATCACGGCCGCCGCGCGCCAGCACCGGCACGTTCTTGTAGAGCTTGCCGACGAATTCAGCGGCTTGCTCGTCGGTTCCGCCCTTGGCGCGGACGTGGCCCCAGGCTGCCAGATAGGCGTAGCGGCCGTTACCGCCGGTCTTCGGGTTGACCACCACCACCTGCACGCCGGGCTTGATCAGGTCGTCCCAGTCCTTGATGTTCTTGGGGTTGCCATTGCGCACCAGGAACAGCATGGTGGACGTGGTGGGCGATGCGTTGTTGGGGAATCGCTTCGCCCAATCGGCCGCGACCACGCCCTTGTCGGCGAGGAACTGCACATCGGTCGTGGTGTTGAAGGTCACCACATCGGCTTCCAGGCCGTCGGCCACGGCACGCGCCTGCGCACTCGACCCGGCATGCGACTGGTCGACCTTGATGTCCTTGCCGGTGGACTTCTTGTAGCTCGCGGCGA
>NZ_JADMJO010000057.1 GCF_018780385.1 Hydrogenophaga sp.
GGTGACTGCTGCGTGTTCTGCAGTTACGGAACGGTGCCATGTCCACCGATTCAAGTAGGAGACCAATCGGGTTGCGAGAGGGCCTGCTGACTTTGCGCTGACCAAGATGTAATGCATTCGCAAGCTGCCGGTCATGGGCATCTCACTACATTGAACTTGTACCTCGTACCGCATTGATTCAGTCGAACAATGTGATTTGTTCTTGAAGGAGACACCCCATGATTCGCAAGCTCAGCATCCTCGTCCTCTCATTGGCAGCATTGGCCCCGGCATTCGCGATGGACGCAGCCAGGTCCGAGGCCAAGCAGGTCATCGCACTGCAGAACGGTGAGACGCTCTACGTCTTCAAGGACGGGTTGATGGCGAAAGAAGGCAGGTTCGGAAGTGTGGTTCACCTCAGCAAAGGTGAAGTTGTTCAATCTGCTGATGGAAAAAGCATCGCGACGATGGGCAACGAAGTCGCGCGTTTGAGTTCCCTGTTGAACAAGGGACACGGCAACTGACGCCTGACGGAGGCTGAAAGAAGTTGATGTCCAGACGCGGCCGTGATGGGCCTGCGGGGCCATCACGGCCGGTTTGCGGCGTATCGAAGGCGATCTGGTACTGGGCGCGTTCTCGGTGGCGCTGGCGCTTGTGTTGCTGGGCCGTGGTGACTGGCTCACCATGCCCGTGCTCATGCCCGTGCTCATGCCCGTGCTCATGCCCGTGCTCATGGCCGTGGGTTGGGCCGTGGGCAGCTGGCGCCAACCCGAGCTGCTGCATGCGCTGGTAGACACACCCTGGGCGATGCACCAGCCCGAGCCACAGTGGCCCTCCTTCAACCAAGGTGGCGTCTGGCTCGCCGGCATCGGTCTGGCCGCGGCGCAGATACCGCTGACCTTCGGCAACGCCATCCTCGGCATCGTGGCCGAAACCCTCCGCCTCTTCCCCGGCGTGCCCCTGGACGAAAACCGCGCCGCACGCGGCACCGGCCTCATGAACCTGCTGGCCGGTGGCCTGGGCGCGCCACCCATGTGCTTTGGTGCGGGCGGCATGGCCGCGCAAGTGGCCTGTGGCGCCCGCACCGGCCGCGCGCCCATCCTTCTGGGCAGCGTGCTGCTGCTCGCCGGCCTGTTCGTCAGCGGTCAGCTCACCGCCCTGCTGAGCCTGCTGCCCACCGGCACCCTGGGCGCCATGCTCTTCGTGGCGGGCTTCTCACTCACCATCGGCACCGCCGGCAGCTCGCGCGACAAGGAAGCCCGCGCCGTGCTGCTCACCACCGCCGCCGAGTCGGTGTGGAACGCGGGGGTGGGTGTGGTGGTGGGCGTGGTGCTGGAGGCGTGGTTGAGGTCGAAGCTGCTGCGGATCTGAGTCCGCTTCAGGGTTTCTTCGTGTCGCCATGCCCAGCATGGCCCGCCATGGCGTCCTTGCCGTGGTCGGTCAACTGGGCATCAAACCACTGATGCAGCGCCGACGCGAGGGAGCCGTTGCCCGTGGCGTAGCTCAGCTCGGCGCCCTTGTCGATGTCTTTGTATGTGATGACGATCTGACCTGGGCGGGCGGCCTTCAGTTCGGCCAGACCGGGCATGTCCTGCCCGTGAATGCGTGTCGGCCCTGAGAAGTCGCCCTTGAGAAACTGGTCGCGAATCTCCTGCAGGTGCAGACGCGTGAGCCTCACCTGCTCAGCGTCGCGGACGTCCTTGACCACCACCTGTTGAACACCGCCTTGCGCCGTCTTGGTGAAGATGTGCGTGGTCGCGGCCAGGCTGAAAGGCATGACGTCCTTGCCACGTTGCGCCACCTCCGCCTGTCGCTGTCCGAGCGCCATGGTGGCCATGCGGGCGCCGTGGTCCATTCGGGAGTGATCCATGGCCCGGGCGTTGACGCCGCCGACGCAGGTCAGAAGCACGAGCGACGCGGTGGTGGTTTTGAGCATGTGAGGTTTCCGGATTGAACGTGTGTCGATGAGGGCGATTGTCGGAATGAGGCGACAGACCACATATGATTTAAATCACACGGACCCACATTCATATGCCCCCTCCATTGACGTTACCCGACACGCTTCGAAAGTTGCTACCAGCCAGCCTCACGACCGTGTCGTCCCAAGTTGAACTGCACAAGGGAGATCGTCTTTTCCTGCAGCGTCAGCGTCCCAAGCATATGTACTTTGTGGTGGTTGGCGAGATCGTGCTGGAGCGCACTGGCGAGCAGGGACATGCCCTGGTGCTTCAGCGGGTTCGCCAGGGGTTTCTGGCCGAGGCCAGCCTGCAATCGGTGAGCTACCACTGCGACGCAGTGGTGACCGCACCGGGCCAAGCGATTGAGCTGCCCATAGAGCCGCTCCGGGTCGAGTTGGCGGCTGACTCTGACTTCGCCTTGCGTTGGATCGGTATGCTCAACGCTGAGGTTCGCCGCCTGCGTGCGCAGTGCGAGCGCATGTCGCTCAAGGGTGTGAATGAGCGGCTGCTGCACATGATCGAGACAGAAGGCGTGGATGGCCGTCTTCGCACCGCGTCCGGTCTCAAGTCTCTGGCCACCGAACTGGCAGTGAGCCACGAGGCGCTCTACAGGGCACTGGCGGGACTTGAGAAGGCGGGCGTGATCTTCCGCGAACCAGGCTGTATCGCGCTGCCACGCAGCACACGGCATTCACCACCGGAGTGATGCCGGCCTCACCTGGGTAACGGTTATTTGCCCTTGATGCTTTGCTTCAGCGCCTCGAAAGTGCCGTTGACGGCAGGGGCCATCAGCAAGCCCGACTTGTCCTGCTTCGTTACTCCCTCGACCTCAAACCGGTCGGCCAGCTCGGTGTATGAAATACATGCCATTGAGCTTGCCGCCACTCTGGGCAATGTTCTCGCCGCCGAACCAGACGATCGGTGCCTTGGTGCCAACTGGCATGAAAGACACCGGGTAGATGAGGATGGGCACCTTGTAGGTGTTGGCAAGTTCGGCAGCAACCTGGATGTTGTTGTTGCAGCGCAGGCCAGGTGGATCGTTGCTGACCAGGGTCAGCACTTTCCGGCCGTCGATCTCCAAAGGCCCGGGGGCGGTCTGAGCCCAGGAGAGCGCACTGGTGTTCACCAGAGCGATCATCAATGCGAATGTACGGATATTCATGATACAAAAACCTCAGCTCTTTTTTGCGGCACGTGCCTGGGCGTTCATGCCGCCAGCGGCCTTCCATTCGTCATAGCCACCGTGCAGCAGGCGCACGTTCTCATAGCCGTCCATCCGCAGCGCCATGGCAACCTGGCCCGCGAACGAGCTCGTGTTGCAGTAGACAAGGATGGTCTTGTCCTTGGGCAGTTTGGAGCGCTGCGCGAACACCTGGCGCCATTCGATGTTCATGGCACCCGGAATGTGGTCCTTGGCGAACTGCCCCGCATCGCGCACGTCGAGCACGAGCAATTTCTTGTAGTCCTCGGCAGCCAGCTGCTCGGCCAGGATGGTGCCGCTGTTGGAGTCCGCAAAATCGAAGTACCCCTCCAATGCGTTGATGGTGGCTTTGTCGGCCTCGGCGTGTACCGCCAACGGCAGGCAGGTAGCAGCCGCAAGTGCCAGGGTCAAGGTGAGTCGGCGCGTGTTCATGGTTGTCTCCAGAGTGGTTGTGGGAAATCAGGTCGCGGGATTGAGCCGGGGGTGGGTCTCTTCCCCCCAGCGGAACAGGATGCCGCCGGATACCAGCATGGCCACGGCAACGAACCAGAATGCGCTCTCGATGCGGCCGCCCAGCGCGGCGGCGGCGCCCAGCCCAAGGGCACCGATGCCATAGCCCAAGTCGCGCCAGAAGCGGTAGATGCCGATGGCGGATGCGCGCCAGTTGGGGTGGGAGATGTCGGCGACGGCAGCGCTCAGATTCGGGTAGAGCATGGCCATGCCCAAGCCGGCGATGGCGGCAGATGCACTCCACCATAAAGAGCCGGAGCCCAACGGCATCAAGGCCACGCCTGCGCCACAGATCCACATGCCCCACGAATTCAGAAGGTGCCGCCCCACACGGTCGGAAAGCCGACCGGTGAAGAACTGCGCCGCACCCCAGGTGAAGCCGTAGACGCCGACGATCCAGCCGATGCCTGGCAAGCTCACGCCCTGCTGGTGCAGGTAGACCGGCCAGAACGCCCACACCAAGGCGTCGACAAACTTTTCAACCAGCCCGGCCTGGCAGATCGCCGCCAGGCGACGGTCGCGCCAGGTCATCAAGGCAAACATCTCCGCCGTCGAAGGTTTGTCGCTGAACGTCCTGGGGTATCGAGGCCTGAGCACTGGGGCGCCAGAACCAGCGTGGCGTTTCACCTCGTCGCGTGCCCAGGGCAGGGTCTCGGCGATGGAGAGCCAGGACAGCGCGGAGGCGAGCCCGATCACGACCACGCCGAACCACAGCAGTCCCTCCCGCGGGCCGAGCATGGACGCGAGGTAACCCGTGATGACACCAGCGATGGCTACGCCCACGTAGCCCGAGAATTCGTTCAACCCGATGACCAGACCGCGCTGGTCGGCACGGGTGATGTCGAGTTTGGCCGTCTGCGTCATTGACCAGGTGAGACCCTGGTTGATGCCCAGCAGCACGGTGGCGAAGACCACCCAAGCCCAGCTGGTTGCGAAATAGATGAGCAACGGGATGGGCAAGGCGACCAGCCAGCCAAGCAGCAATACCCGCTTTCGCCCCATTTCCTCGGCCAGGCGTCCTGCCACGAAGTTCATCGTTCCCTTGACGAACCCAAAAGCAACGACGAAGGCCGCGAGCAGCATGAACGAGCCGCGTGGCACGCCGAATTCGGACTCCGCCAGCGCTGGCACGACGTTGCGCATCATTCCGATGGTCATCCCCACGAGCAGCACCTGCAACAGCTGTTGCAGAAACTGACCCAGATTGGCGCGGATGCCGAACTGCATGGCCGATTCAGGCAATGGCGGGCGCCACGCCGCGCAGGTTGACCTCGACGATGCGCGCCATGTCCGCTGGTTGGGGCGGTATTTCAGCGGTCAGCGCGGTGACAAAGTCATCCCGCGACATCGACAACATCGGGTTGAAGCGCTTCTCAAAACCGATGGTGGACGTCGGTTTGCCGGACAGCCCGGCGCCGCAGGCGCTTCCGGCCTGGTGGCCTGGATAGATTTCCAGCTCGGGCGGCAGCGACAGAAGGCGCGACTGCAACGAGTCGTACAGCTGCTCGGCCATCTCGCGTTCCTGTCCTGCCAGGTCGGGGCGGCCGACGGCACCGACGAACAAGGTATCGCCGGTGATGACGAACCAGGGCTCGTCACCTCGGCGCAGGTCCCGCACCGCCAGGCAGACGCTGTCCGGGGTGTGCCCTGGCGTGTGGATGACGTCGACCACGACGTTGCCAGCATCCAGGCGCTGCCCATCGCGCAGTGGGGAGAAGTCAAAGCCCACGCGTCCGATGTTGCTCTCGTGGAGGTGGTACGCCGCCCCGACGCGGCGCGCGAGCTCGCGCCCACCCGAGTAGTGGTCGGCGTGCACATGGGTGTCGATGACGTGGACGATGGGTGCGCCTGCTCTTTGCGCCTCCTCGATGAACCAATCCTCGTCGCCGGCGACGACGTCAACTGCGACGGCCTTCTGCAAGCCGGCACAACCGAAGAGATAGGAAAGTGTGGCATTGGCGGCCGGACGCTGGCGAAAGAACATGATCGTCTCCTGAGTTAGAACACCAAGGCCTTGTCGGACCAGGCTGTCCATTGGGTGAGTTCGTCAAGCGTGCTTCGATGTGCGCCCGCAATGAGGTCTTCCGCAGCGATGCCGCGTGCATCCATGCAAGTGCCGCAGACGCCGATGACGCCGCCGTGCTTCACCACGGCGCCCAGCATCACTTCGAGGTTGTAAAAGCCAGAAGGCACCTTCTGCTTGTTGTGTGCTGCTGCGGCTGCATCACCGATGAGGAAGACCTTCACCTCGTGGTCATCCTGCACGGCCAAGGCACCCGCCAGTCGGGCTCCGTTGTAGGTGCGCTCACTGCCGTAGGGCGCATCGTTCAGGATCAGCAATGTCTTCATGGAATCCTCTGCTCAGCCGGTCACCGGAAGTCCACGCGCGCGCCACTCAGCCACCCCGTCGGTGAGGTGAAAAGCCTGGTACCCCTTCTTGCGCAGCAACTCGACGGCATCCTTGGCCATCAAGCAGAACGGTCCGCGGCAATAGGCCACCACCGGGACGTCCTTGGGTAGCTCCGCGATGCGCTTCTTCAGTTCATCGACGGGGAGCGAGCGAGCGTGAGGCAGGTGAGCCACGGCGTACTCGTCTTCAGGCCGCACATCGAGGACCAGCACTTCACCCGCCGCGGCGCGACGCAAGATGTCCGCGCGGCTGACGCCCTGCAAGTCTTCCCCGTGCTCGACGATGGAGGCAAGCGCCATCTGCAGTTCCACCAGGCGCTCCTCGGCCTCCGAGCGCAAGTGGACCCAGAGGTCGGCCACGCTGGTGCTGGCCAACCGGTAGACCACGTACTTACCTTCCTTGCGGGTGTCCACCAGGCGCGCCAGGCGCAATTCCTTGAGATGCGCACTGGCGAGCTTGACACCGATATCGGCCTGCATGGCCAACGTCTCGACGGACTTCTCACCCTGGCAAAGCAGCTCAATGAGTTCCAACCGCTTGGGACTGGCGACCGCCTTGCCAATGCGGGCGACTTGCTCATAAAGATGGTTCTTGATTTCCCTCATGGATACATTCTAACGATTGTTTGAATGTTTCACAAATCACGGCTTGTAGCTTCATGTCAGCGCGACGGAAGCTTCCGGACATGCTCCACCTCCCTCTTGACCACGTCGTGAAGTGCCTCTGGATCGGTCGAAGACAGCGGCTTTCCATTCACGAAGAAGGTTGGGGTAGCCCGAATACCGATCGCCTTCAGGTCCGAGACGTCCTGCGCCATCCACATATCCACCGACCCCGGGGCAAAGTGCTGGCGTGCTCATGCAACGTCGAGACCGACAGACTGCGCAACTGCCCAAGCCCGATCGATGGCTCTTGCGCCCTGCCCTGTCCACGCGCGCTGGCCATCCAGCAAAGCCTCGAGCACGGGTTCGAACTTGCCCTGCGCACGCGCCGCCTCAAGAATCTTCACCGCGTCCACAGAAGACTCCCGGTGAAATGGCGTGTACCGAATCACCAAACGTGTCTCTCGTGGAAACGCCGCCAGGATCTGCTTCACCTTGGGATGAAAAGCCTTGCAGGCTTCGCACGCCAGATCGAAGAACTCCACAATGGTGACCGGTACATCCACAGCACCCATGACGGGCGAGTGCGGCCGGAGCATCGCACCGGTTTGATCTGAGGCCGACATTGCTGCAACTTGAAGGGTGTGTCGCTGATAGGGAAAGACAGCGGCAGCAAACGCCGCGAAGGCGGCCAACGCCTAGAGATAAACAATGAAGCGGCGGTTCATGTTCGAGGCTGGAACGCGATGATCGCCATGCCCGCCAATGTCACGGCCACACCTGCCACATCCCAGCTGCTCGGGCGCACGCCGTCCACCGACCACAGCCACCCCAGCGCCACGGCCACATAGACCCCGCCGTAGGCCGCATACACACGCCCCGACGGCGCGGCGTGCAGGGTGAGCAACCAAGCGAAGGTGGCCAGGCTCACGGCGGCGGCGGGCAACAGCCACCAGCCTGAGCCTTGGCCGCGCAGCCACAGCAGTGGGAGGTAACAACCGACGATCTCGGCGATGGCAGTGACGAGATAGAGCAGCAGTGTTTTCATGGTGGTAAAGGGTTGTTCAACCTGCCATGGATCTCAACAGCGTGAGGATGTCTTCGGCAATCACACCGGGCTCCGTGCCATAGCTGGAGAACAGGCGCACCCGACCTTCGGTGTCAAACACATACTTGCCCGCCGAGTGGTCCATCGTGTACGAAGTCGGTGTGCTGCCTTCGGCCTTGCGGTAATAGATCTTGAAGCTGTCCGCCACGGCCTTGAGCTCAGACAGGTCAGGACGCAACGCCAGAAACGTAGGATCGAAGTTGGTCATGTACTCCTTGAGCAGCGGAAGTGTGTCTCGCTCTGGGTCCACGGTGATGAACAGCACCTGCAGTTGCTTGCCCTGATCGCCCATGAGGCGCTTGACCTCGGCCAGGGTGGTCATCGAGGTCGGGCACACATCGGGGCACTGCGTGAAGCCGAAGAACACCACCACCGCTTTGCCACGGAAATCCGCCATGGTGCGCACCAGCCCGGTGTGGTAGGTCAGTTTCAGGTTCTGTGCAAAGGCAGCCCCTGTGATGTCGGTACTTTTGAAAGTGGGCGCCTGGGGCGAACAGCCAGCAAGGAGACCACCTGCCGCGAGCCACGATGCGCTCAACGCCAGCACCTTGCGTCGGTTGAATGGACGTGCGGGAGCCATCTCTTTCATTTCTTCGCCTTGGCCACTTCTTCAGCCACAAGGGCAGCCAACTGGTCAGGCCCGAAACTCGGCAGGCTGCGGCCGTTGACAAAGAAGGTGGGCGTTTTGGTGACCTGCAGCGCGGTGAGGTCTTCGATGTCCTGCTGCAACAAGGACTGCATGCCGGGTTTCTCGATGTCCTGGCGCGCTTTCACGAGGTCCAGCCCGGCTTGCTCAGCCACCTTGAACGCGGTCTCGATGTTGGGCCGACCATGATCCGCCCAGGCGGGCTGCGCGGCCAGCACAGCCTCAAGAACCGGTTGGTACTTGCCCTGGCTCTTGGCGGACTCCAGCAGCTTGACCACCTGGTCTGAGCCCTGGTGGAAAGGTGCATACCGGATCACCAGTCGGACGTCGTTGGGGTATTGCGCCATCAGGTTCTTCACGATGGGATAGAACGCACGACAGGTCTCACAGGCTGGGTCAAAGAACTCGACGATGGTGACCGGGGCACTTTGGGCACCAAACACCGGCGAGTGCATCCGCACCAGGCGGGTCTGCTCGGCCTTGACCTGCACTTCCTGGGCAGTCTGCACGCGCTCTTGGTACGCGTTCATGCCCAGGTAGAAGAACAGGGCAACGATGGCCACCAGGCCAATGACGGTGAATTTTTTGGCGCTCATGAACGGGTCTTTCTCAGGTAAACAAAAAGCAGGATGACGATGGCGATGAAGGCTGCGAGCGACAACCAGGGGATCTGAATGCCGCCCAGAATCTCCAGACTTTGTTCGCTGCATGAGGGGCCGGTGCCACAGGGCACCCACCACTTCGGCACCCGGCCGGCGATGAGTGCTGAGTGGTAGCCGGCCATGACTGCGCCACCTGCTGCCAACGGCAGTGCATAGACCGCTCCACGACGGTCTTCGGCAAATGCGGCCATACCCAGGATGAGCGCCAGCGGGAACATGAAGATCCTCTGGTACCAGCACAGCAGACAGGGCGTCATGCCCATGACTTCACCGATGAAGAGCGCGCCAAGCGTGGCGACCATGGCGATGCCCCATGCGGACATGATCCAGAACCAACCGTGCTTCATGAAGGCTGCTCCTCAGGCGCCTTTCGGGGCGATTGGCGCGGTGACCATTTCAGTGATGCGAAGCACCAGACCAGCATGGAGCACACGATGAAAACGTCTGCTAGGTTAAAGGCCGGCCAGTGGATGCTGCGCCAGTGCAAGTCGAGGAAATCCACCACGGCGCCGATCTGGATGCGGTCCACCAGGTTGCCACCTCCCCCGCCCACAACAAAAGCACCCACCCACCGATCCAGCGGTTCGGCCTGCCGGGCAAGGCACACCACAGAGACAACACCCACCACCAGCGCTGTCACGCCGATAAAAAACCAGCGCTGCCAACCACCCGCATCGGCCAGCAACGAGAAGGCCGCACCCGTGTTGAGCACATGCACGAAGTTGAACCACTCGGTCACCTTGATGGCTTCACCGAGTGCAAGGGTGGATGAGAAGTACGATTTGCTGAGTTGATCAACAAACAAAAGAACCGCGACGGCAACCAGCCACGTCCATCGCGGGTTTCGCTGGGTCCAGCGAACTTTCATGAGAGGGTCCTTCCAAAACGATCCGGAATGGCCACCGTGTGCGACGGCGGCCACTTGAAGCCAGGGGATCGGGGAAGAGGTGCCTGTCAGCGCTTCAGGCGGACAGATTCAGCCCCGAACGTTTCGGGGCAGACCATTGAGGACGGTAGGGTCGCTCGTGCCAGGGCGGCAAGATCAGTTCGACGAGGTGTTCGACCCGCTCAATGCCCGCAGGGTCGGCCATGGTCGCTGCAGTCGCCGTCACAGCGGCAGCGCAGTTGGCGTGGCAGGTTCTGCAGTCAAGATCAAACCCCTGTCCTTTGGCGGTCAGATCGTCTGTTTCCTGAACCGGCAACAGATGCATGGGCTGATGGTGCTGGGCTTGGAGTCCTTGGGCCACCGCACCGTGGCCGCAGCACTCGGTCGCCGCAGCTGCAGAAAACTGAAGCGGCAGCAGCGTAAGCATCAGCAGGATCAGGAAAACACGCATGGATGGATTTTATGCGGCGGGCGTTTCACCAGTGCGAGCCTGGGCGATCAAGTCGGCCAAGTCCGGGCGCACCGGAAGCGGCTCGAAGGCGCTCACGGTGGATCGACCCGGGTTGCCCAGCGGCAAGCGTCCGCTCAAATGGCCCAAGGGAACCAAGGCCAAACGCAGCACCTGGCCTGCAGCCTCAGACCTTTCGCGCGTGCGCCAGGCCAGTCCCAGCATGTGCGCGTGCGTCTGCAAGTCGGGCTTGATGTGGAGCTGCCGCACCACATGCGCTGCCTCCGGGTACAACCAGGCTTGTTCAATGGAACTTGCCTCTTTCGCTTCGTGCATCAATCGGGCATGGGTCGTCTCGTCGAACCGGCGAGCGGATGGTAGGTCAGTGAACGTGGCCATGGTGGTCCTTTGCGCTGTCATCACCGAGCTCTCCCCGTGCCTGCCGCATCACCGTCCAGCCGCCGTGCAGGGCCAGCGAGGCCATCAGGCTGGCCACCACCAGGTCGGGCCAAGCCGAGCCGGTGCCGAACACACCGAGCGCGGCCATGAACACCGCCACGTTGCCGATGGCGTCGTTGCGCGAGCACAGCCACACGCTGCGCATGTTGGCGTCGTCCTCGCGAAACGCGTAGAGCATCCAGGCCACGGCCACGTTGGCCGACAGCGCCAGCAGCGCCACCGCGCCCATGGTCACGGCCTGCGGCACACCGCCGTGCCACACCGCCCACAACGCCGCGCCCAGCACATAAAGGCCAAAGCCCATCATGCTCACGGCCTTGAGCATCGCCGCACGCGCGCGCAAGGCCAGCGCCGAAGCCAGCACGGCGAGTGACACCGCGTAGTTGAGCGCGTCGCCCGCAAAGTCCACCGTGTCGGCCAGCAGCGAGAGCGAACCGGCCTGCACCTCGGCGCCGATCTCGATCAGAAACATGGCGGCGTTGACGATCAGGGCGATCCACAGGATCTGCGGTAGCGCGGCAGGTTGAAGAGGGTCTCGGCTTTGGGGGTGTCGTGGTCACAGCAATGGACAGACATGGTTTTCCTTTCGATGCCTGCATTGGAAACCCTGGAGCCGCTACAGTGTCAACCACTGCTGTCCAGGAGGTTACGGGCGAAGCAGGTCAGAAGTCCTGCCCCGATTAAGAGGGAGGTTGCCATGCGCAAATGGAAGATGGCGAGCTATGGACGAACTGCGCATCATCTTTTCTCAATCAGGGGATGAGGATCCTGTTGCCCCTGGAGGCAGCGAGAACCCCGTAGTTTGTTACTCGTCACGCTCCCTGGATCGCAGCGGCCCGTAGGCGCAGGGCATTGCCGATCACCGAGGCCGAGCTCAGGCTCATGGCCAAGGCAGCGATCATGGGCGAGAGCAGCCAGCCGGTGAAGGGATACAGCAAGCCGGCGGCCAGCGGAATGCCCAGCGCGTTGTAGACGAAGGCGAACGCCAGGTTCTGCTTCATATTGGCCACCGTGGCCACCGAGAGCGCGCGGGCCGTGGCGATGCCGCGCAGGTCGCCTTTGACCAAGGTGAGTTGCGCGCTGTTCATGGCCACGTCGGTTCCGGTGCCCATGGCAATGCCCACATCGGCGCGGGCCAGGGCCGGCGCGTCGTTGATGCCGTCGCCCGCCATCGCGACCACGCGGCCCTCCAGCTGCAGCTTTTCCACCAGTTTGAGTTTGTCCGCCGGCTTCACTTCCCCATGCACCTCGTCAATGCCCAGGCGCTGGGCCACCGAGCGCGCAGTGGTCAGGCCGTCGCCCGTGGCCATGACGACGCGAATGTGAGCGTGGCGCAGCGATGCGAGTGCAGCGGCTGTGGTGATTTTGATCGGATCGGACACAGCCAGCAAACCGGCCAGGGTCTTGTCGGCCGCGAGGTACATGACGCTGGCGCCCCGCGCTCGCAGCGCTTCGGCCTCCGTTGCCAGCGGTGAAGTGTCCACACCGATTTGCTGCATCAGCGCCGTGTTGCCCAGCGCCAGCACCTGCCCGTCCACCCGGCCGCGCACCCCGATGCCGGACTCGGAGTCGAACTGCTCGGGCTTGTCCAGCGCAAGCCCCTGTTCCTTCGCCGAAGCCACGATGGCGGCGGCCAGCGGATGTTCGCTCCCTTGGTCCAGGCTGGCGGCCAAGCGCAAGACCTCGTCCTCGGCAAAACTCCCGAAGCCGATGGCGCGCTCGAACCTTGGTCGCCCTTCGGTCAGGGTGCCAGTCTTATCGACGATCAGCGTGTCGACCTTGCGAAGGTTCTCGATGGCCGCAGCGTCGCGGAACAACACGCCATGGGTAGCACCTCTCCCGGTGGCCACCATGATGGACATGGGCGTGGCCAGCCCCAGCGCACAGGGGCAGGCGATGATGAGCACCGCCACCGCGTTGATGAGCCCATGCACCCAGCTCGGCTCGGGCCCGAAGAAGCCCCAGCCCAAAAAGGTGAGCAGCGCCGCCGCAACAACGCCCATCACAAAGTACCCCGCCACCTGGTCGGCCATGCGCTGCATGGGCGCACGCGAGCGCTGCGCCATGGCGACCATCTGCACGATCTGCGAAAGCACGGTGGCCGAACCCACATGCCCGGACTTCATCACCAGCGCACCGCTGGTGTTGAGCGTGGCACCGATCAGCTGGTCGCCCACCCGCTTGGTCACCGGCAGCGGTTCGCCGGTGAGCATCGATTCGTCCACCGCGCTACTGCCTTCGACCACCGTGCCGTCGGTGGGCACCTTCTCCCCGGGGCGCACGCGCAGCAGATCGCCTACATGCACATGGGCCAGCGGCACGTCTTCCTCCTGCCCGTCGGGCTGGATGCGCCGCGCGGTCTTGGGCGCCAGCCCCAGCAGCGAGCGAATGGCCGCCGAGGTTTGCGCACGCGCCTTGAGTTCCAGCAGCTGGCCCAGCAAGGTGAGCGAGATGATCACCGCCGCCGCCTCGAAGTACACCGACACGCGCCCCATCGAAACGAACGAATCGGGAAACACTTGGGGCGCCACCGTGGCCACCACGCTGTAGACAAACGCCGAACCCGTGCCCAGGCTGATGAGGGTCCACATGTTGGGGCTGCGGTTCAGCACCGACTGTGCGCCCCGCACAAAAAACGGCCAGCCGGCCCACAGCACGATGGGCACGGTGAGCACGAGTTCGATCCAGCTCTGGGTCGCCATCTCGAACCAGCCGAAGCTGTGGCCGAACATCGCCAACACGGCCACCACCACCGTGAGCGGCAGGGTCCACCAGAAGCGGCGCTGGAAATCCAGCAGTTCGGGGTTCTCGGCCTCGTCCAGCGCCAGCATGACCGGCTCCAGCGACATACCGCATTTTGGACAGTTGCCCGGGTGGTCCTGGCGGATCTCCGGGTGCATCGGACAAGTGTAGACCGTGCCCTCCAGCGGAGATGTCACAGGTAGAGAGGCCCGCGCACCCGGGCCTCCAGCGTGACGGTGTTCGTGATGACGATGTGACTCCATGGCATGGCTCCAATCTTCAGGCTGGCTTTGCCAAGCCCGTGGTGGGGTCAACTGCAGCAGCAACCGCCCTTGGGCGCAGCTGGCGGTGGCGGACTGTCGGTTGCCTGACCCGACGGGGCGCCATTTGTGACCACCTCGCTTTCGTAGCGCCTTGCCGCCAATGCAGAAATCAGCTGCGATGGCGCCACGTTCGCCTCAGCTGTGACCCTCACACGGCCAGCTCGCAGATCCACTGCGACGTCTTGCACACCGTCGATTGGAGCCAGGGCCGTCGTGACGCGCTGGACGCAGGCACCGCAGGTCATGCCCTGCACATCGAGATCGATGATGTTCATCGTGATCTCCTTCACTTGCCGGCGGGCGGCATGGTTCCATCCGGCATGCGCTGCATCATCATTTCCATCATGGTCTGCATCAGGTCCATGCGCATCTCCATCATCTGATGGTGCTTGGACATGTCCATGGGCATGTCCTTCATGCCCGCCATTCCCGGCATGCCCGCCTTGCCGTGCATGCTGCCCATCCCCTTCATGTCCTTCATGCCTTTCATCATGGCCATGCCTTCGTGCATGGTTTTCATGTGCTCGGCCATCAAGGCCTGGCGCTCTGCTGGCGTCTTGGCATTCATCATCTTGTCGCGCATGGCCTGCATGTCTTTCATGTGGTCGTGCATGGCTGACGGCGCCCCAGACGGTGCCACAGCTGCTAGATGCGCAGCGTGTTGATCTGCATTGGCCGCCGACATGGGACCCGCTGCCGGGGCGTTGGGGTTCGCGCAAGCGGTCAGCAAGACGGCGGTCGAAAGCGTGAGGAGGGTGTGGATGGTTTTCATGATGGTGTTCTTGAAGGAATGGGGGAGCCGCCGCAGGCGGCAACAAAGGGGATGCCAGACAGGAGATGGGACGCCATCTGGGTGACCCAGACAGCAAGAGCGCTCTTCGCAATGGGCTGCGAAGCGGTCTACAAGGTCAAACGATGGGGTCGCGCAGCGATGGGCGAAGCCATGTGCGGGGGTCTGGTGGCGTGTACCCGCAGCTGAACTGCGGTGGGTGTGGCCATGGTTGGCGCCCCAGTCCGCGAAAGCACGCCCACCCAACCCGAACTGCCGTCGGCGAGGGGCTGATCGACCTTGGTGATGGCCAGCGGTGCTTCATCACAGAACCTCAAGCATCCCGCATCAACAGGGTCGCTTTGTGCGCGGTGATGGCCTTGTGCAACCGATTCATGGTGTGGTGACACCGTTGAAGAATCGTGACCGCCGTGGTCAGGCTCGCTCAAGAGGCAGGCATTGGCCACCCCGGCGCCCAATGCAAACAGCCACACCGCCAGGATGATCCTGGTGGCATGGCGCAGCGAGCGGCGGTGAATGTGCATCTTGGTCAGACGAACTGTGGAAACAATTCAAGGCTAAACATGTGGGCTCAAGCCGTCTTGATGCAAATCAAGAAAGCTGGCCGGAAGACGGTCCCCGACCAATAAAGTGTGCGGCGGCGCAGCACGATGGTCGGTTCGCCACCGAACAGACTGGAAGGCTGGCACTGGCCACACCGGTGCAGTACTGGCTGGACGCGCGCCTCTACCGCGCGGGCTGGAATGCCGTGCGAGCAGGTGCCGGCAACATGGACCTGTTGGTGGCCCAGGGTACCAGCGCCGGATACGGCCTGAGCGTCTATCTGCTGTTCAAGCACGCGGAGCACGGCACGCCGCACCCGTACTTCGAAGCCGCAGCGGTGATCGTCACACTGGTTCTGCTGGGCAAATGGCTCAAGTCGCGCGCCAAGCGCCATACCACCGCCGTCATCGCGGCGCTCAACACCCTCAAGCCCAAGGTGGCACGCGCACGTATGCCTTATGGCAACGTGGATATTGCGATTTCGCAGGTAAAGATCGGGGGCATCGTGGTGGTGCGCCCGGGAGAGCGTATTCCGGTCGACGGTGTAGTCACCATCGGCTCCAGCCGGGTGGACGAATCGCTGATCACAGGCGAGAGTCTGCCGGTGGCCAAGCACGCGGGCGACAAGGTCACCGGCGGCGCCGTCAATGCCCGGGTACTGCTGCGGGTGGAAACCACTGCGGTGGGCGCGGAGTCCACGCTCTCGCGCATCGTTCGTATGGTCGAGTCGGCGCAGGCCGAGAAAGCGCCGCTACAGCGTAGCGTTGACCGCGTGAGTGCCGTCCTTGTTCCGGTGGTGCTGTTGATCGCGTGTCCGCGTGCCGTGGGCCGTGGACCTTGCGACGTCCACAGGCAGCATGGCCGGCACCGGGGTGGCCGTTCGCCAAGGCATACTGATCAAGGATGCCGAAACTCTGGAGGTCGCGCACAGTGTCGACACCGTCGCGATCGACAAGGCGAGCACGTTCACCGAAGGCAAGTCGACGTTGGTCACGGCGCTGGCAGCGCCCGATCATGAAGATAGTCTACTGTCCTGGAGCGCCGCTATCCAGGCCGGCAGTGAGCACCCGCTGGCGCGCGCCATATGAACGCCGCCGAAGAAGCTAGTCTAGTGTTGCTCTCCTCTACCAAAGTAAGCGACGTTCCCTGGCGCGGCATGTCGGCCGAGGTGCAGGGTCGTGCATAGGCTCAGCATGCTGGGTAGATAACCAGAAAACGCACACCAGGGCCGTGACCTTACCGTGCCGACCAAGAGGTCATACGGCAAATTCCTTGGTTCGGACGGGCCAAGCCCGGAAGCACGAGCGGTGGCAGAAACGTTCATTCCAAAACCAACCACTTGAAAAAACGTCTTTGACTGCGGAAATTCGTCTACCAACGCCCGTATCCACGGAAAAACATCTACTCAGACGCGGGCGTCGATGTATGCCGCAAAGTGCTCGCCTACGACGGACTCCACCCTGGCAAGTTGCTCATCGGTCAGGCCTTCCGCCAGTTTGCGCTTGCGTTTGGACAGCGTGCCGTTGCCCTGAACGATGACATCGATGAGGGTATTCAGCTGGGACTGGCGCATGTCCAGCCAGGCTTCCAAGTCCTTGACCGTGTTGTCGTGAGCGCGCAGGTAGATCACCTCGGACAGCAGATCCTCTTCAACGCACAGCTTGCAGCATTCCAGGATGAATTCGCACAGGTCGGTTGCGTCGAAGTAAGCGTACAGCCACTGCGGCTGTGGTGACTTGACCAGGATCGTTGCGCTATCGCCGTCCAGCATGTATTCCAGCAGATCCGTGCGTGGGCGTGAATAGCTCTTCAACAGCTTCGAGTAGCGCTCAAGCTGGCTCAGCATGCGGGCCGACAAAGGCAGCACGACGCCCCCGGGGGTGAAACCGGCCTGGCGAAGCACGTGGTGGAGCAAGAACCGGTGCAGTCGCCCGTTGCCGTCAAAGAAGGGGTGCACAAACACCAGACCGAACGAGGCGCAAGTGGCCGCGACAACAGGATCGAGCTCGCCGTTGGACGCGGCTGTTGCCAGTGCGGCAACGTCATCCATCATGGGGTCGACCAGTGCGACGGGCGGTGGAATGAAGTCTGCGATGTTGCGCATACGCCCTGGACGGGACAACCAGTTCTGCTTGGGGCGGTACTGGTACTCCGCTGCGTGGTCGCTGACGATCTGGTTCTGCCAGGCACACAGTTGCTCTTCCGTGAGTGGGCCGGGTTCGCCGGCGGATTCCAGCAGCTTGCGAAACCGGCCCGCGCGATGGCTGTCGGGGATTTCGTTTTCGATGTTGTAGGTCGAGCGAGTCTCGGACAGGTAGAGGTAGTCCACCGCGCGGGCCAGCATCTCGGGTTCGATGCTGCTCATGGCGGTTTTCACCTTCTCAGCAAGTCCCTCCTCCAGCAAGGCTGTAAGCCGAGGCGTTCGACGAACGAGCGGGCTGTACGCGCGACCACCAAGCACGTTGTTGATGATGCCGAACTTGGCGTCCAGCACCTTGGGCCCGCAAACATGGTGCACCGGGTCGAGCAAGAAAATTCGCGGGTTGCCGGCGGGCATGTCGTAGTCCAACTTGTGCTCAGAGAGCCATTCCACGAGGTGGCCAGCCATTCGAGAGTAACGCGAGCTGGGCATGGCATGCAGCCATTCCTGTACGCCGTCACGAGCCTCTTGATGTTCAAAGAGCGCCCCCAGCACCGTCAGGTTCAAGTGCTCTCGCTTGAGCGCAAAGGTGAGTTGGCCCGTATATGCCTCGGGATCGCTCAGGCGCCTCAAAGGCAACTCGATGCGCTCACTGCCGTCTGGGGTGAAGGTATGCCTTTCCAGCGTCTGCTCGGTCGCCACAAAAATCCGCTGCAGAGGCGGCACGCGCAAACCGAAACGTCGGATTAACGACTCGTAACCCAAGTACAGGCGAGGAGTGGGATGCGGCATGGGTTTTGTGTGTTGGAGCGACCAGCAGGACGTTGCAATCGCCAGAACATCTTTGAAACTGGAAAAACATCTACATGTTATCAATCGTTCGGCAAAACGTCTACAGCCGCCGACCAACGTTCCACTGAGAGGCCGCACTTGTGGCGCTCAACAGACCGGCTGCGGTGTCGAGACCAGCACATGGATTGAGCAACTCATGCCATGCGAGAAAAAGGCGCCTCTCCTGCCGCCATAAACTCCACGTACTGCGCGAATGGCGCAGCGTCCTATTTACCCAACCGTGGAGTCACAAAAGAATGGCCACTGCAAAGAAGGCAGCCCCCAAGGCAGCCGCGAAGAAGACCGTCACCAAACAGGTGAGCGTGCTCAAGCCGATCAAGGAAACTTTCAACAAGACCACGCTGGTCGCCCACCTGGTGCAAGCCTCCGGTGCCGAGCCCAAAACGGTCAAGGCCGTGCTCGGCTCACTGGAGGCGGCCATCCTCGCGTCTTTGTCCAAGAAGGGCGCGGGCGAGTTCACTTGGCCAGGCGTCTTCAAAGTCGCTGCCACCCAAGTGCCTGCCAAGAAGGCCCGCAAGGGAATTGACCCATTCACCAAGGTCGAGCGCATGTTTGCCGCCAAGCCCGCATCGGTCAAGGTCAAGGCTCGCTTCTTCAAGAAGGTCAAGGACGCCGCTCTGTAATCGGCGCTGATCTCGTGCAAAGGGGGCTATCGTGCCCTCTTTCTCTTTTCGAGCAGTCTGCGGCCAGCCTCGCCGTGTCCCAAGCTTCGTTTGCGGGCCGTCGCGGACTCAGCCCTTTTCAATTTCCGCCTGGACCAGCTGTACATACATATCCACCAGAGCACTGGCCTGAAGTTGCAACTGCAGGCGTTCGTCGACGTTGTCGGGCTTGTGAAATCGGCCGTAGGCGACCGAACCCTTCATGAAATGGCCCTCCGTGTCACCGCGGGCGCAGAAGCTGCGTCGAAGGCAGTCCAACGCGCTCTCCAGCGCAGCACGGTGGGCACCCTGTTTGAACTGCGCCGCGAACGCGCGAGCGCCCTCCTCCAAGTCGCTGCCGTACTGCAAAACGTGGATGAGATCCCCCACGTCCTTGTTCGCGCCGCGCTGGTCGAACGCGATGGCCTTGAGCACAACAAATGCCAGCTGGTTGGCGTAGTGAATGCGCTCCACGGCAACGCCCTTGCCGTCCAGCAGTTGCGCTTTCACCTCTTTCGTTTCATAGAGGGTTTGCGCAATCGACATGTGAGGGATGGCCATCGCCGAAATCGATTCCGCACCCAGCGAGCGAAGCCGCGCGGGTTCGTCGCCAGTCGCATCGCACAGAAACTCCACGCGCACCGGCACGCCCCGCTCTGTCTTGGCCTCCCACTGCCATGAGGACACACCGCCCTGCTCCCTTTTCATCTTCGAAAACCCACGTTCTTTGAGGCGGGTCGAGATGGGGGTGTAGTCCTCGCCGGCGGCGATCACGGCGAGGTCGATCACCAGATCAAGGTCAGAGGTGCCCGCGTGCGCTGGCACCTCGGGCGGGCTCTCCGGGGTGAGATACCTGGGCACCAGTCCACCGACCAAGCGTACCGTGTCCTTCAGGCTGCCCATGCACCCGAGTACGGTGACCAGCGCCTGTTCACAAGCCTCGGTGACTTCAAGTGAATAGCCCGACGCGCTTTCTGGCTTGGAGTCAGACATCGCGTGCACCTCCAGCGAGAAGTTGCTTCTTCACTTGGCCTGCCAGTTCCCCGCTGCGCCCGCCTGCGTTTGCCAGTTCCAAGTATTGGACAACCGGGCTGGCAAACCATCCCGGTCGATCAGCCAGGTGGAGGCGATGCTGCAGAGCGAAATCTTCGCACTCGTGGAGAGTGACGTTAAAGCCTCTGTCGGCGCGCTTGAGTCCCAGCTGCTCGGCAACAGCCGAGGTCGCCCCTAGCGGCACGATCAAGTCATAGCCGCTGACGGCGGTGAGAAGTTGCGCAATGCTGTTCGCAGCGTACTGTCCAGTGAAGGCCCAGTCATTGTGATGTCCTTCTCCCATACGTTTGGCCAGCATCTCCCCAAGGGAGGCCGGGTTCTGGGTGAAGGCGAACCAGCGGGGCTTGCTGACCTTTCTGCTCCCCCAGTCCTTTGCCCATGTGTCCAGAAGGACCTCTGGATCCGTTAGCTGGCGGCGCACACTGCGCCCGTTTCCTTCGCTCTGGACCATGCCGCGCTTCTCCAACTCGCGCATGAGCACAGAGACCGTATTTGGGCTGGCACCTGACGCCTGCGCGAGGTCGGAGCCTGTGCGCCAGGCGTCCCAGTGCAGCAGCAGGGCGTGCAGCACTTTTTCGCGCTCGGGCGTAAAAAGAGAGCCTACGTCCCGCCAACTGGGCTTCAGGGGGGGGCGGTCGATGAGCAGTTGGCGCGCGCCCAACCGAATGGAGAGGCTGCCGCTGCCGTCGAAGTAGCCGATACCGGCGGACTCCAGCGATTTTCGGGCCCCTTCGCTGAGCGATTCCGCCCAGACCATGACCTGGTTGATGCGCGGGTCAGCGCCAGCGAAGTCAGCGAGTTGCCTTCGCGCCACCTCGATATCCCGCGGAAAGGCGTGTCGCTTGAATTCAACCAGGACATGGTTCTGCTCGCCGTCGATGGTGATCGCCAGACCAAGGTCACCGCGGCGCCCGTCGCGCAGCCTGGGTTCGTGCTCGACCTCCATGCTCTGAACCGGGAATCGTTCACTGAGTGCTGTGCGGAAGTGATCGAGGAGCTTTTCGGTGGCGTGGCGTTCCTGAAGCATGGAGCGACCTCCGTGATGATGTGCTGTACAGCGTATTTATGCGTTCAGAGATATGATACGCTGAAAATGCTCAATACGCTGTACAGCTTATGAATAGCGCCGTAAGCCAGAACGTGAGGAGGAAGCGTTCAAACGCGACTGCTGCCATGCCTCATGCGGGGAGCCGCCTACAACCGCCCAACAATGATCAACTCGCGTCTAACGGCACACCCGAATTCCATAATGCGATCTCCAACACCTGCAGCAGCCGATTGGTCCTTGGTTTAACGAGTCGTTGCGAGCCTCGCTTGCTCAGTAGTCCGATGCCGGAATGGAACAGCGCAACACAGAAGTGCTGGGGATGTTGCGCTGACGCGTAGACCACGCCATCCAGCGCCATCGCTCTGCACTCGACGGCCAGCTCCTGTGTTTGCGTTATTCGTAGCGACTGCAGCACGGGGTAGGGCTCGGCAAGGCCGCGCAGGTCGGCCAAACGCAATGAGCCTGTTGTCACGAACTCAACCAGGCATCTGCGGCGCAGATCAGAAAGGGCTCTGCTCACAGTTTCACGCCTGAGCAACGATTCGTAAAGCGCTGTCTCGGGGCTATCTGCCGAGTAGGCAACAGGCTCGTTTGACAAACAAAATCGACCTTGCATCAAGCCGACGGGGGGCATGGACAAACCATTCATTCGCAGACTACTGGCTCGGGGCCGGATCAGCTGGACGCGGTGCAGTACGCAGGGGGATGGGAGTTCTACAACGGGTGGGTTCAGGTCTTTGAATTTCATGTGCAGGCAAGCTCAATGCCCTTCTGCTGTTGCCAGATCAACGATGCGACGGCCAGGCACGCCCTGCTCCAGGGCGATGCGTGGCGCCAGTCCGTCAAGTGCGTCGTGCGGCGTTTCCAAAAACGACAGCATTTGCCAACCATCGGCGGTGCCCAAGGCTTCAGACAGCGCCTGAATCACCGGGAAGACGTAGGGCTCAAACTGCCATTTCGGAATCTTGAAGCCACGACGCAAATGCGTCACGCCGATGCAGCGGCCACTCTTGATCCAAGCGTTGATCGTCACGCGGGTCGTCCCGCTTAGCTCCGCCGCTTCTTCAGTCGTGATCATGTCCGAGGCAATGATTCGTTGGCGCCGGTACTCGGCACCACGGCGCAACAACACAGTCGTCTGCGCCTCACTGGCGTAGGGGTCGACCGTACTGGAGCGATGTGGGTTGAGAGAGTCAAGGGCAACAGAAAAAGGAGAAGTCAATGTGTTCATGGCGGTCGTGTCTTGAACACCCGTTCAGGGTGCATTGCGCATATCGGGCTTGCTGCTGCCGAAGAACCCAGGCTGCTTGACCTGGCGTTGATGCGAGGCCTGAGAGAGCGGCCGATCGCACGCAGTTGCTCTCGCAATCACAGGTGCACTGCCCTTGGGTGGAATGAGCGCGTTCCACACATCGTCAAGCCACCTACTACAGGTGCGCTGCGCAATCTCGCTGGTGGCACGCACCGCCAGGAACACCTTCATGATGGCTAGGGCGATTTTTGAGGGCTCAAACGATACGACGGCCCCATTGCGGCGAATGATTTGGTAACAGGCAAAGACGCTGGACCTCGCAGGGTGGCCAGATTTCGTGGGTTCGTCCCAAGTCAGCATGTGTGCTCTCCGGTTCACGAGCTGCCTCGTTGCAGCGCGTAAAGGCATTCTCGATCACTTCGATTTGTACGTCAAGTTCGTAAAGTTCGTTAATCTCATCGGCCTATGTGTGCAGCTCGACGACGGTGTGCCAACCACTCCTAGACGCTCGCGATTACAGATTCGGCTATCCGGCACGGGCGGCACGGGCCCAGGATAAACTGGCAATTTAGGAGCCACGGGTGCCCAACTAGCATTAACACAACGCAGTTGGCTATCGCGGGAATTGATCACTCTCGATCTTTTGCGGACACCACGCTCAAGATTGACGTGAAGTACTGGCAACCCCTGAGGCGTACCAATCGAGGAAGCGACGCTGAACACGCTCATGGGTGTTCGCGTCGTTCGCGCGAGGTTCGAAAGGTGCGTAAATATGAACGTACAGTGTGTGCTGACGGGCGTACGACTCACCACCACGAAGATGGTTACGCCGGACATCGCGCCACTCCAGCGCCTGTGGACTTGCAATGAGAGTGCGCACCCATGCCGGATCGACAACCCGACCCACCCAAGAATAGAGGGTGGTCAGTTCGCCTGCGTCCATGCTGCGCAATTCGATGATGAGACGCTCGGTGGCGAGCATGTGGATACCGACGTCGATACGGTGCACGAGACCGACCTCGGGCGTGCATTTGGATATGCGTTTATGCGAGCATTCGGTGGTGAATTTTGGTTCAACGCAATGGGATGGTTTGGTCGCTACGGTTGTCATTTCGTGATCTCCTTTCATCCAAGCTCTCACGAAATCTCTCCACGTCAAGTCCACAAGATCCTCTTTTTGCAGATCCTCTCGCTCAGATGTCGATGACCAAAATGAGATGGACATCGACTCACACTGCACTGCCGCAGGCCCCCTGCCGCCGAGGACCTCAGCCCAGCGGAAGGACCAGGCTCACTGGCTGGTTCTCATCGCTCCAGCGCCGGTCGTAGGCGGTGGTTGTCGTGATGCAGGCGTGCCCCAGGAAGTGCCGCACTTCGTTGAGATCGGCGCGCTCACGCAAAGCGAGCGTGGCGGCTGTGACCCGCAGCGCATGCGCAGAAAACCGCTCCCCCACCACTCCGATCTGCGCCAAGTAGGGCTGCACAATGCGCTGGGCCACAGCGCCCGCAGTGAGTCCAGAAGACTTGAGTGGTGTGTCGGGCTGCCCCTGACGCCGCGACTGATTAGAAGCGTTGGTCTGTAGATTTTGAGGACTCTTCGGCCTGCGCTCGAACGACGCGGTGTACGGCCCAATTTCCAGGGGCGCGCTGGTGCGTCGCCCGGTGCTGCCGCTGTCATTCAATAGTCCACCGTCTTCCTCGATAGGACGACCTTGAGGATTGACATCGCACCCGGCACCGGAGTGACGGCGGACAGCCTTCATCCGAACGAACAGGCGCTCATCGCTTTGAGGCTGTGCGCCCCTCATCGCCAGGTAGCGCTGCACCCTCTCGCGCATGAGGGGTGCAGCGGCAATGAACCGCGTCTTGCCACCCTTACCCAACACTCGCAGGTGCGACACACCCGCGCGCTGACAATCAAAATCCCGCACCCTGAGGGCCACCACCTCGGCGCGGCGCAGACCGCCCAGCAGCATGACGGCCAGGATAGCGCGGTCTCTGAGGCCCTTGAGCGTGTTCGCATCGGGCGCCTCCAGCAGGGCCTGGGCTTGCTCCAGTGAGAGCGCCGGGGTCCTGCCCTCGTGACTCTCCAGGCGTGGCCTGCGCACGCCGCGTGCCGGGTTCGTGGGGATGAGCTGCTCATCGACCAGATGCTCCAGCAGCGAGGACAGGGCCGCGAGCTTGCGCCGCTGCGTGCTCGGCGACAGGCCTTGGGCCTGCAGGTGGTGGCGCCAGGCCAGCACATGGGAGCGCGCGACCTGCAGCAACTCGGACGGGGTTTGCAACCCCGAGAACGCCGCAAAGTCCCGGACGTCGGCGGCGTAAGCGCGCCGGGTGCAGGTGCTGGCGAAGTTGGCCAGCCACTGGGTCTCGATGGTCATGAGACCCAGTTGTGCGAAGCGTGTGGCGCCTGCGGCAAGCTCGGGCCAGCACGGGGGCCTGTGGATGTGAGAGGCAATGGAATCGGAGGTGTGTTCGTGAGAGTGCATTGACGGTGGGTGTCTCCCCTTCCCTGCACGCTGCAGAAAAATCTGGGGGTCCCTGTATCGATAACATGTGTTTTCGAAACGTCAAGGCCCGAGCCAAAGCTTCGCTGCAGTTCTCAACTTCATCGCTGTAGGGCAGCCGTGCAGCGACTGCAGCCGTAGGATACGACCATGCGTATTCGTGCTGTCTGCTAAGAAGCAGCTATTGGGCGCGATGCCTGGTGCTGGCCCGAGTGGCGACTGTACAGAGTACTGCAGTCATCGAACTTTGCGACCCGGCTGGCAGCGCGCCGCCTACCGCTTCCTCATCGCCTGAACTGCAGGTATTACCAAGCGCCGCAGATTGCTCGTGGCGGACGCTATGGCGGCATAGGGAGAGACCGCGTCATGGCGCAGGTGCTCGCCGTGGTTCCGCAGGCGGGTTTGGAGACGGTGCTGGTGGCTGTAGAGCTGGTGCTCGAAGGCATGGCACCCAGCGGCAGCATCAGCGTGGAGCACGTTCGCAATGTGCTGGCGCGGCTGAACAATCCGGTGACCCCCATGCAGACCGAGACCGCGCTGCAATTGACCTTGGCGCCCAAGGCCGACACCGCGCGGCACGACCGGCTGCGACCCACCCACCTGGATGACCAGGAGGTGCGTCATGCGTGATACGACACGGGATGTTCACGCGCAGCTCAAGGCATTGAGGTTGAACGGCATGGCCGTGGCCTGGGCGGATCTGGTCGAGCAAGGCGGGGACTCGACGCTGGCTACCTCACGCTGGCTGGTGGAGCATTTGTTGCAGGCCGAAGATGCGGACCGGGCGATGCGCTCCATTGCGCACCAGATGAAGTCGGCCCGCTTCCCCATGCACCGGGACTTGGCCGGGTTCAACTTCGAGGTGTCGCAGGTGGACAAGGCGCTGATCCAGAAACTCTCAGACCTGTCCTTCACCGACGATGCGCAGAACGCGGTACTGATCGGTGGGCCTGGCACGGGCAAAACGCACCTAGCCACTGCGCTGGGTATTGCCGGGCTGAGTCGACACGCCAAGCGGGTGCGGTTCAGTTCGCGTTCCGCCTCGTCAACGTGGTCTGCGCGAGGTTAAAGACAATTCGCTTGACTGCTGGAGTTCGTCGTTCGATCACGTACCAGAACGACAGACCCACCAACAACAAGACAAAAAGCGCTAGAAGGAACCCGCTATACCCTCCCACATCTGGTTGGGTCTGCTGCTTGGAGTAGTACAGGGCGCCGATCAGCATGACCACGGGGAAGTGTGCCTTGTTGGGAAGTTGAATCTTTCATCAACTCCCTCGGCATGCGGCCAGTCGGTCAGGCGATCTGCTGGCAGAGTTGATGGGGCATCTCCCAGTGGGCGCCGTTTCGCGGCCACTCGACGAGGACGCCCTTCTCGGTCTGCGCAACTACGCAACCATCGGTGCGGTCGAGGGCGCCCTTTGACAGGCGGTTCACGCGGGCTCCGGTCTCAAACGAGGGCTCGGCGAACAGATTCAGGATTGCTTTGATGATGGCGGTGAGGGTCATGGCTCAACTCACTGCGCATGGTGGCCAAAGCCACGGTTGCGGTCCTGGCGACGGTCCCAGCTGCGCTGAAGCGCTTCCAGGTGTGAAATGCTTTGGGCCTGGCTCAAGTAGCTATCAAGCGCTGTGGCTTCTGTCTGCGAACTTCGAACCCACAGGTTGCGCACTGGGGTAGCCAGGCGAACCAAGGTAGTGATGGTCTTTTGGAACATGGCGTGATCTGAATAAAGGTTTACCCGTAGACTCAGATCATCGGCATCAAGTTCGACGACTTGATGACACGTTCTTCAAACACCCTGTTTTGGTGCCATACGGAAGTTCGTATATCGCCTCTTTGGCACGGGTTAGTCAGGCCGAGAGAACCCCAGGTTGCCGCACTGACCCGCCCGGTTTCTTCGGACCAAGAACTTCTAGGAAGATGGCCCCCAACCCGCGAGTAACTAATGGGGAAAGGGCCGATTCAACGAATAGCAGATGGTTGCCGTGCTGCGAGAAGCAGGCAAGACAAGCGTGGGAGTCGCCCAAGATTGACATGGACATCAACCCCACGAGAAGGCACGAGCCGCCGCAATTCCCGCCGATGCCCCGAGCATAAGTCCCGCCAACACATCTGAAGGGAAATGGGCTCCCGCCTGCACCCGCGCCCATGCAGTGATCACGGCGATGAAGGGCACCAGGGCGAATTCTGGCCAAACGACCATCCACGGCGACAACGTCCCGGCCAGACACACCATCACAGAGGCGTGGGTGCTGGGCATTCCTCCCCGATCCGAATGATGGAGGTGGTTGGCACAAAGCCCGATGGCGAACGGGCGCTGCGAAGAAAGCAATCTCGCCAACCGTTTGACGAGTATTTGCGTCAGGGTTGCCACCCCAAGCGCATACAGCACTGGGCCGATGGCATTGGTCCTGAAGACCATGGATGATCCGAGCACAACAACCAGCGGCAGCCAACTCCAGTGTGCGATGGTGATCGCCAAGCTGAGTCGCAAGGGGTGATCGGTTCTGCCAGCACCCATCCAGCAAAACCACGCGATATCTCGAGATCGGCCCGATGGGAATGCAGATGCGGCACTGGGTTCAGAGTGGTTCAGCATGCACCCACGATGCCTGCTGAACATGTCAAAGGTATTTCTTTGCCTCGGTTACACCGCGTGGGCTGTCGCAGAAATCACTCTGTCATCTTGAACGTGCACACTTCGTACATACCGCTGGTCCTGACGGGTGAAAAGTATCGGGACACCACATTGCAAATGAACACCGTTGGCCGTTTTCGAGTGTTCATTCAGGGCCGGGAGTCAGAGTCAGCCGGCGGCAAGCTCCGACGCTTGAAGCGAGGTGTCCAGCAGCCGACCCTTGCTGCTGTAGTGG
Organism: Hydrogenophaga sp.; assembly: GCF_018780385.1. Lineage (GTDB taxonomy): Bacteria > Pseudomonadota > Gammaproteobacteria > Burkholderiales > Burkholderiaceae_C > Hydrogenophaga. Next base: position 27,638 of record NZ_JADMJO010000057.1, read on the forward strand.
CGGTCCAAACGCCATTCGCCCAGTATTTCAAGCGCCAGTTCGAATTGCAAGTAGTTCAGTGAGTACAGCTGACTCAAGGGAAACGCTTGGTCGGACTCCAGTGCGATGACCAATGCAGCGAGTGTCTTGGCCCCGGGACTTTCCGGGCTGGTCTGAATGAGTTTCCTGGCTTTTTTGACTGCAAGCATGTGATCTCCTGTGCATGGGTGGGTGATGCCGTGGCCTCAGTGCCGCGCGCGGATCTGCGAAAGCCATGGTACTTGCCAAGGCTATTGATTGGCTGACTTTCGTCAAGCTTGCAGCCTTCAGGAGAACACCAACGTGATTGCGCACCTGTCAGATCCCCACATCGAGGCTACAGAGTGCCTGCTCATGGACCGCACCGACACCCCCGCTCAGCTCGCGAGCGCCGTCACGACGGTGGGAGCCCTTCAACTGCCCGCCACGGCCGTGGTGTTCAACGGCGACCTGGTTTACATGGGTAGCGCAGAGGATTTGGCGTTGGGCATGACAGTGCTGTGAAGTGCGGCATCTGCAGCTCCTGAGATATCCATGCCCGGGCCTTGTGGAGATTGGCCCCACGCGAACCAACGGTCGATAAACTTGGCAGATGCAGCTCCAAAGAAAAACCCTGTCGATTGTCGTTCTGGTCGTGGGGGTGGCCACAGCACTCACCGCCATGGTGGCTTCATACGCAATCAACCGTGTTGCCCGCACATTTGAAATACAAGCGGCTTTGCAAGATGGTGAAAAGGTGAGTCGTTGGCTGGAGCAGGACCTTCGCCAACTCTCGGATCTCGCTTTCAGCCATGCGTTGCTGCCCAATGTGGTGACAGCAATGCGCTATGAGGATGACACCTACACCGTGTACTCCCTCGCCGCGGAAAATGTCGAAAATCTCAGACTCAGCGAGATTTGGCTCCTCGACGCGCTGGTGCCCGGAAGGATCCCGGTTCGGGTATTTGCTGACAGCCTGTCACAGACAACGCAGCAACCAAGCTCAAATCAGCCCGATGGGCACCAGCGTTGGATTGAGACGGCGCTGTCCATCTTCAAGGCCGGCACCGGCCCAACGCCCCTGGTCACGGTGGTGCGAGAAGAAGATGATGTTTTCATGTTGGCAGCGCATCCTGTGCGTGAAAACATGCTGCTCAATAGCCCGGCGATCGGTGTTTTACTCATGGCCCGAAAACTTGGCCATGAGGAGCTAGCACGGGTCAGCCAAACACTCATGGCTCCAGTAACCCTCGAAGTCGCCAGAACGCTCCAAACCAAAGAGATTTCGTTCACCGAGTTGTCCGAACAACGAGGAAGAATTTCTGTTCCAGTGATGGGAGTCGATGGTCAACCGGTGGCGCAGTTGGCCTTCACAGTGACGCGTGACATGTACCAGTCCATCACGTCCATCGTCTATGCATCGATCGTGCACATGGTTCTTCTTGGGCTACTGCTCGGTGGCGCGCTGGTCGTGGTGCTCAATAGATTTGTGCTGCGCCGAGTCAAGCAAATCATTCGGCAGCTTCAGTCCATCGGTGTTTCAGACACGTCCAGTGAGAGCCTGATACGCGTGAACGGTGACGACGAACTGACGTCGCTTGCTGCGAGCATCAACAGCTTGCTCAAGCGCGTCAGAGCCGACTTCCTCGAGCAGCAACAGTCATCACGCAGGCATGAGTCCCTCCAGTTGCAGTTGATGCAGAGTCAGAAAATGGAGGCCATCGGGCGTTTCTCCGCTGGAGTGGCCCACGATTTCAACAATTCTCTGGCTGGTACCAACGGGTGGATTCAAATGGCCAAGGAAGATCTGCCTGAAAACCATCCGAGTCGCGAATCACTCGAACACGCACAAAAAGCGGCCGAGTACGCCGGTGGCTTGGTCAGGCAGCTGATGACCTTCAGCCGCCAGTCACAGCCAAGGCTTGAAGAGACCAATCTATCTGCCCTGGTTGAAAGATCACTGGCCTTTGTTGCATCTGGACTCATGAAAGGCACAGAAATTGAGTGGGTGAAGAAAGGTGCGAGCGATACCGTGCTGGCCGACCCGACACAGCTTCAACAGGTTCTGGTGAATCTATTGATCAACGCCTCTGATGCGATGGATGGGAAGGGAAAAATCACGCTGCTCATACACAAGATCCAGCTTCCATTCAACATTGAAGACCCCGAGATTCCGGGCAGCGCAGGACTGCAGGCTGGCCCGTACTTGCATGTGCGAGTGTGCGATGAAGGTCCTGGCATTGCCGAGGAAAACTTGGACCGCATTTTCGAGCCATTCTTCACAACCAAAGCGGTGGGCAAAGGCACTGGTCTGGGGCTGTCGGTCGCTCACGGCATCATGCATCGCCACGGGGGCAGCGTGGGGGTGTACAGCGAGGTGGGCAGGGGTACGTGCTTCCACCTGTTGATTCCTGCAACCAACAAGCCCTCCGAGGGCAGTCCAAAGAGCCCTCAACCTCTCACTGCTCAACGCGGCAGAGTCCTGCTCGTGGATGACGATCAACTTCTGCGCACCGCTTGGGCGGGCTTGCTGCAAAGGCGAGGCTGGGAGGTCATTCAAGCCAGTGACGGGGAGGAAGGATGGCAGTGCTTTCAACAGGCTGCACAGGACTGGGCCATCGTGCTCACCGACTTGACCATGCCGGAATTGAGCGGGCTGGCCTTGGCAGAAAGAATCTCCAAAACAGAAAGCCCGCCGCCCATCATCTTGGTCAGCGGCTTTCTCAATGATGCTCAAACAGAGGCGTTGAAGGCTTCGACGTTGTTTGCAGACATCCTGTTCAAGCCGACACCAGCGGATGACCTTGAGGCAGCGCTGACCAGAGCGGTACAACGGTAGCTGCCCCCGGCCAACGCCATTGCAGCTACACACGGGTTGTCTCAAATCGTCCGTTTGCGATGTGTTGGACGCACTGCGAGGGCTCTTCAAAAGCGTTCATGGGTGCACCTGAGTGAACCCGTTCAGACGCTCCCAATCGTCGAGTCGGGAAGCAATTTGGCGAGCCGATCGCGAATTGCGCTGGCCCGGGCAGGACCTGCCATGGCTTCGATCGCGATTAGCATCTCGCGGCTCACCTCCAGCATTGATGAGGCGTCGCGTGCCTCGCGCAGTGCGTCTCGAAATTGCTGTGCCAGAGCCTTTTCGCGGGGCGCGAACAGACGCTCGCTGATGTCAAACAAAAACATGCGTGCACTTGCAAGTGAGCGCGGGCCAGTGAACGCATCTCCCCCACCCTGGTGTTCTGAGCGTGTGGACGGCTGCGGTGCCAATTGTGGCGCGCGCGGGGCAAGTCGGACTTCTCCGACCGTGAGTCCTTCGTCGGAGATGTAGCCCTGAGCAAGTAGCTCACGCACGATCTGCTCGCCCAATCCACCGAAGAGGGCGTTGAGGGAATCTGTCGTTTGATGTCCATCGGCCACCAGCAAAACGGCGCGTTGTCGCTGATCAAGCGAGCGACGTCCCCGCTGCAGTTCGGCGCGGCCCTTTTCTGTTTTGTTGAGCATGTTCGTATTCAGAGAGGACTGTTCCAACACTTGGCGCCAAATCTTCTTTCTATAGAGTGACATCGCAGTGAACCGCAGGCGTGGATCCCACGCACCGGCAACAAACTCGTTGATTGTGTGAACTTGTCCACAGGCTCCAGAGTGAGTGTTCGCGGGGCGCGCCTTCATGGTCTCCGGCTTCCCACCGAGCTCAAGTGCGAACCAATTGAAATCCTGCGGTTTGCCCCGCCATCGTGACTTGCCTGCGGAGAAGGTTCGCCCTGGCGGGTTTGCGTCGTGCCACACCTCACGAAAGCCGCATTTTCCCCGGCCGTTGGTCACTCTATCGTTTGCAGCAAAACCCAGTTTTTTCATAAAACCTTCACAAACGCTATCAAGAAGGTAGCGTCAATCAGACGAATGGCGGGGCATGTGAACGTTCTTTGCACAAAATCCAACTCAAGGCGTCGCTGCATCAACCGATATACCCAGCAAGTCACCTACTGCTCAGTCACCAAACCTTACATGCCGAACACCATGAACTGGATCTCACACATCTCCACGCGAGCCAAGCTCATTTTATTGGTCGGCGTATGCGCGCTGGGCATTCTCATGGTCGCCATCACAGCGCTGCGCGGCCTACAGCAGGCCATCGGCTCAGGCGAGCAGCTCGCGCAACAGGAGGTCTCCACCGTGCAGGTGCTCGGAGAGCTGCGTGCGAACGTCGGTAACATGCGCCGCCTCGAAAAGGACATGTTCCTCAACCTTGCAGATGAGGAAACGCTCAACCTTGATCACAAATGGTGGCGTGAACAGGTGGACCTTGGCAATCAGCGGATTGCAGAGCTTCGTCCCCTTCTCAGCACTGAAGAGCAATTGCAGGCGGATAACCTGCTCGCCGCGTTGGCAGGCTATGCAAAGGTGGTTGAATCCATCCATGTGGGTATCACCCGAGGTGAGGTGAACGACCCTTGGCGGGCCAATCAGGCGCTAGAACCTGCCTTGGTGCAGGTGCGCTCTGTCGATGAAGCGCTGAGCAACATCGGGAGCAAGGTGTCGGAGCGAGTGACGGCAACGGTCACTCGGTTGTCGGTCATTCAGCGAAGCGCTTTGCAGCTCACGGTTGTGGTGTCGGTCGCCTCACTTGGTGTGATGCTGGTGCTGGGCTACGCCATCGGCCAGCGCATCATCTTGCCGCTCGCTTCGGCTGCTGCGGCCATTGAGTGCGTGGCCAGGGGCGATCTCGGCACACGCGTTAGCCCGGGTGGATCGGACGAGATGGGTCGCGTTCTGGCTGGCATCCAGCGCATGCAGGACAACCTGGGTTTGCTGGTCACGGAAATTCGCGAAGGCGTTGACAACATCAATGCGGCGTCGCAAGAGATCGCCACGGGCAACCAGGACCTGAGCGCGCGCACTGTGCAGGCGGCGAGTAACCTGCAGCAAACGTCCGCCAGCATGGAGGAACTCACCAGTACGGTGCGCCAGAGCGCCGATGCCGCACGCCAGGCCAATGAGCTGGCAACCAGCGCGGCGGCGATTGCCGCGCGCGGTGGTCGGGTGGTGGGCCAGGTGGTCGCCACCATGGACGACATCAACCACAGCAGCAAAAAGATCAACGACATCATCGGTGTCATCGACGGCATTGCGTTCCAGACCAACATCCTGGCCTTGAACGCAGCGGTTGAAGCCGCGCGGGCCGGTGAGCAAGGTCGCGGTTTCGCAGTTGTGGCTGGGGAAGTGCGCAACCTGGCGCAGCGCAGCGCGCAAGCTGCCAAAGAGATCAAAGGTCTGATTGGCGCGAGTGTGGACAAGGTGGAAGCTGGCAGCAAACTGGTCGCAGACGCTGGCCAGACCATGAGCGAGATTGTGGGCTCGGTGCAGCGTGTCTCGGACATGATTGGCGAGATCACCTCGGCGGCATCGGAGCAAAGCGACGGCATCGGGCACATCAACGCAGCAGTGAACCAGCTCGACCAGATCACGCAGCAGAACGCAGCATTGGTTCAAGAGAGCGCGGGCGCTGCGCAGAGCCTTCAGGACCAGGCTGCCCGACTGTCTGAAACCATGAATCGCTTTGGCACCTCTGTAGGCTGATCGTCCTGGGAGTGGCGTTGACTCCAACCTCGCACCTGTCGACAGGGCCCGTGAAGCGAGGTCAGCAACTTCGGCCTATCGGGCGGCCTTTGTTTCCAGGTAGCTCTGCAGAAGGAGAACGTCCTGAGCGTCCTTTTCCCGCGTGGACCTGGACTTCATGGTGATGAGGAGTTGCGGCGATGCAACCCGGACCGGTGTGGCCAGAAGGTTGGCCCGCTCGCTTTGCTCCCAGTGCGCCATGAAATCGAAGTCCTCACCCTCGGTCAGGATGTCCGCGGGGATCGTCGGGTGCAGCTGGATCTGTTGCGGCCGGGGCCCTGGTGCAAAAAGTAGTCGCACCGTCTCGGGCAGCATGGTGAACCCTATCTTGTCCAGAGCATAAGCAACGCCCGTGGCATTTGTTTCGCTGGACTCGATCAAGACTTCCAGATCAGCGGCGACTCGCTCCGGGCAGTAGTGCTGAACGCCAAGGCCACCCACCAACATGAACCGCACCTGCATGGCCAGCAGCGCGGCCACGAGTTGCTCGGTGCCTTGGGGTGGATGCAGCGTGCGTGGTGTCATGACCGTACGAGGATCGATGGCGATTTTTCGTTATCGTACTGACTACCCAGCTTGGTGAGCGCGCGAGGCTGAGAAATAGTCATTCTGGCAACAACGTGACCTGATGCCGGTCTGCTCCTTCGATGAAGGTGAGCGACTGATCGTCTCGACAGGTCTGGGCTCCACAGCCTTGCTCAAAAGCATCTTGACGGGTTCGATGGGCGCCAACAAGTACCGCCGCCGACACCGATCGACCCTTACAGCCATCGTGATACTTAGCCATTTGCGCTCGATTCTCGAGCAGGCAGAGTGCCTCATCGCAACACCTGCTTAAGTCGAATAAAGCCAGCCTTAGTAGCCGCTGATTCTCGGTTCAAGGCGACCCGAATCAGTTCAAACTGTCGATGCACACCGCAATTTCGTTCTGGCCTGTGTCTTTCATGCGCGCATATCACCTAGGCGACTGTCGATGAATCAACATCACTGGCCACACTTCGTTGGCTCTGTTCCTGAAGACGACGCGCCATGAAGCTCAGTTACAAGGCATGGGCGCTCGTCTTCGTCACCGTCGGCGTGTGCTCTCTGCTGGCCGTGATGGGCGCGAGATGGATCATGTCCGCATCATTCACAAATCTCGAAACCCAGGCGGCATTCGCCGAGGGTGAAAGGGCGAGTCGATTGGTGAACCAGCAACTTCGAGGTCTTGCCGCCCAAGTCAGGAGTGCTGCTTATTCGGCTGACATGGTCTCTTATGCTGCAGGCAGCAGATCGAATGAGTTGAATAACCTGTTTGATGTCACGAAGATGAGCGACATGGGCTTGTCTGGCGTTGTGGTGTTTGACAAAGCAGGTCGGTATGTTGGAAGTGTCGCCAGCGGTCAAATGGGGTGGTCAGATCAACTGGATCCGAATCTGATAGATCAGCTAAGACCTCTCACTGGATCGGTATTCGGCGACTCCAATGCAGGCGCTACGTTGCAGACGTTGTTGCCCTGGAACAAACGGCTGTACATGGTGGCCATCGCAGCTATTCTCGATCCCGCATTGTCCAACGAGCCAAGCGGGGCCATGGTGATGGTCCGTGATTTCAGTTCGGCTGAAGTGCTGAGCTTGGCCAATGTTCTCTTGAGACCTATCAGCTTGACTCTGGAGCCGCCCCCGTTGTCGGCCCTGCACACGCGCCTGCAAATCATCGATGACCAAAACATCGATCTGTTCACACCGCTGTCAAACAGCGAAGGTGTGCATGTTGCGCAGTTGATTCTTCGGTTGGACAGACCCTTGCGGGTCGGTCAAATTCAGCTCAGTCAAGCAGGCCTTGTCCTTGCCGGTGTTGCTGGGTTGATTGCAAGCCTGCTGTTGTCAGTTTTGCTGTACCGCTTGGTGCTGCGTCGGATGCTGAACCTCTACGAGGATCTCAAGGCCGTCATTGAGCGAGGACCGACCGTGGGCGGAACGGTTCGGGCAAGCGGGAATGACGAGCTGAGCAGACTGGCGCATCGAACGAATCAGCTGCTTGAACGCGTGCGGCAGGATGCGATGCTGCAACAACAAGCCTATGAGCGCCAGGACGCTTTGCAAGGGCAACTGATGCAAGCGCTTTCAGAGGCCGAATCGCATAAACAAGAACTGGACTTTCTGGCCCGTGTGGCGCGCGAAACCACCAACGCCGTGATCCTGACCGGGCCCGAAGGCCTGATCGAATGGATCAACGAAGGCTTCACCCGCATCACTGGCTACACGCTGGAAGAATCCGTGGGCCGGACACCCGGCAAGTTGTTGCAATGCCCTGAGACCGACCCACAAACGGTCGCCCATATCCGCGAGGCACTCGCACTGCGCCAGCCTTGCAAGGCGGAGATCCTCAACCGTGGAAAAGACGGGCGGCTGTACTGGCTGGAGCTTGAAATCACCCCTCTGTTCGACGAAAGCGGGCTGCACACAGGCTTCATGGCCATTGAAAGCGATGTGACCGACCGGCACGAAACGTTGGAGCGGCTCAAAGGCGCGGTGCAAGAGAACGAGTCCCTGATGAAAGCCATCAATCAGGGCACCATCTACTCGGTGGCCGACCTGCAGGGCAACATCCTCGACTTGAACGAGGAGTTTGTGCGCATCAGCGGCTACGAGCGCGAGGAGCTGATCGGCTCCAACCACCGGCTGCTCAAGTCGGGCACGCAATCCAGTGAATTCTGGGCCAACGCTTGGGCCACCATCAGCAGTGGCCAGATATGGCGGGGCGAGGTGTGCAACCGGAGCAAGCGCGGTCAGCTGTACTGGGTGGACTCCACCATCGTGCCGTTTGTAGGTATCGACGGCATGGTGGAGAAATACATCTCCATCCGAACCGATGTCACCGAGCAGAAGCGGGCACAAATCGAGCTTGAATCCCAGCGCAAGCGGCTGGACAACATTCTCAAAGGCACCCAGGCAGGCACCTGGGAATGGCATGTGCCCAGCGGTCACATTATCTTCAACGAGCGGTGGGCAGAGATACTGGGCTACACAACAGAAGAGCTTGAACCCACGACGATTGACACCTGGATGAGCCTCGTGCACGCGGACGACACCGGTGCATCAGATGAGGCGATGAGGCAGCACTTCAACGGCGAGTTGGACTTCTACAAGGCCGAATTCCGCATGCGCCACAGTAGTGGCCGATGGATCTGGGTACAGGCCCGTGGTCAACTGGCCAGCCGCGAGCCAGATGGCTCACCTGGCTGGATGTATGGCACCAACATCGACATCACCCAGCAAAAGGCTCAGGCTGACGCGCTGCTGGCTGCGAAAGACCAGGCAGAACAAGCCAGTCTGTTCAAGAGCCAGTTCCTCGCCAACATGAGTCACGAGATTCGCACGCCCATGAACGCGATTCTGGGCATGCTGACACTGATGCACAAGACGCCGCTGCAGCCGCGCCAGTTGGACTATGTGGTGAAAACCGAGGGCGCGGCCAAGTCGCTGTTGGGGCTGCTCAACGACATCCTGGATCTCTCCAAGGTGGAAGCGGGCAAGATGACGCTGGACCCCCAGCCTTTCGATCTTGACCGGCTGATGCGTGACCTGTCGGTGATTTTCTCGACCAGCTTGGGCAACAAGCCGGTGGAGGTGCTGTTCGACATCGATCCACGGGTGCCGCGCCATCTGCTCGGAGACAGCCTGCGCCTGCAGCAAATTCTGATAAACTTGGGCGGCAACGCGATCAAGTTCACCTCGCACGGCGAGATCGTGCTTCAGGTCCACCTGGAAAGCCTGGAGGGAAATACGCCTCAACAGTATGCCCGTGTGCACTTCTCTGTGAAGGACAGCGGCATTGGCATCGCACCGGAAAACCAGCACAAGATTTTTGCAGGCTTTACCCAGGCCGAGGCCTCCACCACCCGGCGCTTTGGTGGCACCGGACTGGGCCTGTCGATTTCACGTCGACTAATTGAGCTCATGGGTGGTGAACTTCGACTTGAAAGCGTCGAGGGCAGCGGCAGCACTTTCTCGTTCAACGTAATGCTGCCGGTGGTGGAGACCGCGTCCAACACGGGCGCGGGGACGAGAGACACACAGGCTGACATGGTTCCGTGGTGCATCCCAGGACTTGCGGTGCTGGTGGTGGACGACAACCCGGTGGCCAGGGAGCTGATGGCCAGGATGGGGGAGTCTTTGGGCTGGCGGATCGACACCGCAGAGAGCGGCGAAGCCGCCCTGGCGCACATCGCTTCGCGCAATGCCCGCGGTGAACCGTACCGAGCGGTTTTTGTCGACTGGATGATGCCGGGTCTGGACGGCTGGCAGACCAGCGCCCGCATCCGCTCTCTGGTTGACGGCAGCAACGACTCCACCGCCTCGCCCGTCGTCATGATGGTTACTGCCCACGGCCGTGAAATGCTGGCGCAGCAAACGACCGAGGTGCAAAGCCTGATCGATGGGTACCTGGTGAAGCCGGTTACCGCCTCGATGCTGCTTGAAGCGCTGCAATTGGCCGTTCAACCCAACGCGGTCAGTGCAAACGTCCGCTCAACGGCCCGGGTGGTGCAACCACTGAAAGGGCTGCGCATACTTCTGGTGGAAGACAACGCCATCAACCAGCAGGTGGCCGAAGAGTTGCTGAGCGGCCAAGGCGCGGCGGTTGATATTGCCGACAATGGTCTGCGAGGCGTGGAAGCGGTGCAGGCCGCCATGGCGTCCGGCAAGCCCTACAACGCGGTGCTGATGGACATGCAGATGCCTGTGATGGATGGGTTGACCGCTGCGATCGAGATCCGCGGGCGTCTGGGTGTGCGCAGCCTGCCCATCATCGCAATGACGGCCAACGCCATGGCCAGCGACCGCGAGGCGTGTCTCAACGCCGGCATGAACGACCACATTGGCAAGCCATTCAACCTGGATCAATTGGTCGCCACCCTGTTGCAGTGGACGCGTGGTGCAGCAGCTGCCGAAGCGTCGGAAGCGCCGATGCCATATGCGACCCGAGAGATCGCCCTGCTCAATCGCACGGATGCACTGCAACGCATGGGCGGAAGCACCAGCCTGCTGAATCGACTGAGCACTCAGTTCCTTGCCGATCTGCCGAAATACCTGGACGCCTGCGAGCCAACCATGCTGGATGGGCAGCATAAGCCGGCCCAGCGTGCGCTGCACTCACTCAAAGGGGTAGCTGCCACGATTGGCGCTGATGCGCTTGCAAAAGTGGCAGGGGAAGAAGAGCAACACGCCAGGTCCGGTGCGACGGTCAACCTGGAGCAGCTGCGTCAAACGGCAGCAAGGACCGAGCAGGCGCTGCTGGAGATCGGGGTTGCTGCTTCGCTGGTCCCTGCAAGCGAAGAGGCTGCCGATGACAAAGTGCAGCCGGAGCTGACAACCGCGCAACGCGAACTGCTGAAGCGCCTGTTGCCCTTTTTGGAGGCTGCCGACCTGTCTGCCATCGAAGCCATGGAGGAACTGCTGGCGCACGGTGATGGAGACAACAAGCGGTGGGCCGCTCTGGATCGGGAGGTACAGGCGTTGGAATTTGATCTGGCTGCCGACCGAGTGCGGCAATCACTGGACAGGGAATAAGTCCTTTTGAGAACGGAACGGCGGAGGGTCAGCAGCGCCATCCGGCTCTCGGGACCGCAGATGTATGGCCTGTTTCAGAAACGGACAGAACGGCGGAATCTTGTCCGACCCTCCTGATGAGTTCGCCGTTGCTTGCACCCGCCACGAATTTCTGCAGAGCCTTCCAGACCGGTCATTCGCGCATCATTTCTCAGCTTGCGTGAATGACTGGAGGTGGCGGCTAGTATGCGGATAAGCGGGCGGCTCGAAGGTCAGCAACCGCTGGAGGCTGTGTGAAAACCCTCTCCCTGCCCGAAGTCGAACTCGGTAGAGTTCACAGACATATTGGACACGGGGGTCAATATGTCGAGATACATCGAAGGTCAGGACAGGCAGCAGGTCACGTTGTTGCCGGAGTGTCTGGACGACTTCATTGCAGAAGACAACACCGTTCGGATCGTGGATGTCTTCATCAATGAGTTGGACCTGGTCGGTTTGGGTTTCGATGGCGCAAAGCCGGCCGCAACAGGCCAGCCTTCTTATCACCCCTCAGTGCTGTTGAAGCTCTACCTGTACGGTTACCTCAACCGCATCCAATCCAGCCGCAGGCTGGAGCGCGAATGCCAGCGCAACGTGGAACTGATGTGGCTGACGGGCCGGCTTGCCCCTGACTTCAAGACCATCGCGGACTTCCGCCGCGACAACGGCAAAGGCATTCGCAATGTCTGCCGTCGCTTCGTGATGCTGTGCCGCGAATTGAAGCTGTTCACCGACGCCGTCGTGGCCATCGACGGCAGCAAGTTCAAGGCCGTCAACAACCGCGAGCGCAACTTCACGCCAGGCAAGATCGAGCGCCGCGAACGTGAGTTGGAGGAGAGCATCCAGCGCTACCTTGATGCCTTGATGCCTTGGAGACTGCAGATCGAACCCAACCAGTTGAGATGCAGGCAAAGACTGAGCGCCTGCAGGGCAAGATTCAAAAGATGCGCCAGCGACTGCAAGACCTTCAAGTCGTCAAGGCGCAACTGGAGACGGTGCCTGATCGGCAGATCTCCCAGACCGACCCTGACGCACGAGCCATGACCACCCACAGCGCCAAAGGCACGGCCATGGTGGGCTACAACGTGCAGACAGCGGTGGACACGAAGAACCATCTGATCGTCGCCCACGAGGTCACCAACAATGACAGTGACCGTTCACAACTCAGTGCGATCGCTTTGGCCGCGCGCGATGCGATGGGCAAGCGCAGATTGATGGCCATCGCTGACCGCGGCTACTACAACAGCATGCAGCTCAAGGCTTGTGACGACAGCGGAATTGCAGCGCTTGTGCCCAAGCCCATGACATCCAATGCGCGGGCCGAAGGCCGGTTCGACAAGACAGATTTCATCTACATCGCTGGCGACGACGAGTACCAATGCCCTGCGGGCCAGCGGGCGATTCGCCGCTTCCGCCGCGAAGAGGCTGGACTGCAGATCAGCATCTATTGGTCCAGTGCCTGCCCTGGCTGTGCCATGAAGGCGCAATGCACAACGGGCGACTACCGACGCATCAGGCGATGGGAGCATGAGGAAGTCATGGACAAGGCCCAGCAACGGCTGGACCAGATGCCCAACGCCATGACGGTGCGCAAGAGCACCGTAGAACATGTGTTCGGAACGCTCAAGCACTGGATGGGCTGGACGCACTTCCTGACCCGTGGCATCAAGAACGTGGCAACCGAGATGAGCCTGGCCGTGTTGGCGTACAACTTCAAACGCGTCCTCAGTATCTTGGGCTTCGAGGGGACCAAGAAAGCAATGCGATTGTTGGGCGCATAGGCGCCCTCATGAGGTCGCTCCAGGCCCATTTACGGCCCCGAGATGGCTCCAGCATCGCCTTGGCGCCACTCAGACGGCGTCAATTCGCGGAAACAGACAAATCTGCAACCTGCGCGTGACTCACTCGGGCTCCCAATGAGTTATCACACGGCCTCGCTGCACAACCGTCCTATGGCGATGAGATTGCAACGCGAGCGACAGTCCTCCATCGACCAAATATCCCAACCCCGGCCTTGCCGGCTTGGTTTCGGTAATCGGTGTTTTCAATACCACCGACCACACCGCCGGCGATCGTTCGCCAAGTTTCCTACTGCCACGGAAGTGAACGGTACAGCCCCTGCACCCGGGCCATGGCCTCTTCAAAGTCCGGGAGTTCGCCCGCGACATCGTCCTTGAGCCCCTCATACCCCTGGCGCGCCATGCGCACGACCGCCTCGTCGTCCATCGACAGCGGCCCCGGCTCGATCCCCTTGGAGCGGCACGAGTCAATCAGCATGTGGTGGATGCTCGCCAGCTCCTGCTCGCCCATCAGTCAACAATGAAGGCACATTGATCGACAGTTTCCAAGTCTCAGAGAACGTCGGGGCGTATTCGCCCTGAGGATCCAGCATGCGCGAGCCGCCCCGCTGTGCAAAGTCCTTCCAGCCGTCGATGCGCGGATGTTGGATCCTGCAAACCGACTCCAGCAGGTAGCCAGCTCGCACCTTCTCGATGGGCTTGCCGTGACGATCGATCTCATCCAGGATGAGGGACAGGTACTGTGAGCCGTACTCGCGGTAGGCATCCACCACGTGCTGCATGCCCCCGCAGTTGTCGGGCTCACGCACCATGTCCAGAAACACCCTGCCGACCATGGCGACTCGGATGGACGGAGACTTGATGGCTTTGAATGCCCCGCGGCTGGAGCGCCGCATCAACTCGACACGCACACCCTCAACACGCTCGAAGCCCAAGTACCGCAACATCGGCAACCTGGCTGCGCGGTGCACCGCCATGTGTTGGCCGAGATCCCTGGCCATCCTCTCTTGAGCCTGCTCTCTCCACTCCTTGTCTGGGGGGGTCGTCAGGTAAAGGATCTTGGAGAAGCGATCCGTGAGACCGTGAAACTCCATCGCACTGAGGTGGGTTACACAGGCAAATGGATCCACCGCACACGCGACCTCCATGGCGGAGGGCTTGGGGCGGCCAAACAACTGGAACACCGCCCCAGACTTGAACTCCTTGGCCGGCGAGATCAGGTGAAAGGAACTCAAACGGTCAACAATGGCCTTGTACACGCCAGGCTCGATGGCTGCATCCGCAGCTGGCAGTGCTGCACACAGCAGAGCGCCCAGCTCATAGTCGGTGACGACCGGCCGCTCCCACGTCGCCAATCGGTCTGCAATGCCCTCTGCAGGAGCGATGACGGCTTTTGAAATTTTCTTGTTACCTGTCAATGTATGTAAAATCAACATGCTTACGTGGTTAGCCTAAAATCTGTCCTAAGGACAGATTTTAGGCTAACCACACCACATGATGCTGGCCAAGCAACTCTCGAGAACGCTCGATCAGGATTTTCAACCACCCTCGCTGTCAGAGTTGCTGACAGCATGACGTGCGCCATCGAGGAAAAACCCCACCGACCGGCTGTACTTGGCTGGTTCGACGTAGCGTCACTCTTTTATTGACTTTTATTTTGATTTTGATAAATTATCCAAATCAGAATAAAACGGGATAAACATGATCGCTTACCCCCGCACCGCCCTGGCCGACGAACTGGTGCACCAACTCCAGGGCAAGACCGCCTTTGGCGACGCCCAGAACGGCCTGTTTCTGGCCGCGCCCCGGCGCACCGGAAAAACCACCTTCTTGCGTGGAGACCTGTGTCCGGCGCTCGAGAAAGCGGGCGTGGTGGTGGTGTACGTGGACCTCTGGGCCGATGCCACGCGCGACCCCGGGGTGTTGATTGCCGATGCCATTGGCCGCGCCCTGCAACCCCATCTGGGTATGGTCGCACGCACCGCCAAGAAGGCCGGGCTGAACAAAGTGAGCCTGGCCGGCTGGCTAGACGTAGACACCAGCCGCATCGGCAAGCTGGACGGACTGACGTTGGTGGACGCCTTGCGCGCCTTGCACGAAACCGCAAACAAACAAGTAGCGCTGGTGATTGACGAAGCCCAGCACGCGTTGACCAGCGAGGCAGGCGAGGCGGCCATGACAGCGCTGAAGTCGGCCCGCGACCAATTGAACCGGCCAGGCGTGGTGAACCTGATGCTGGTGATGTCGGGCTCGGACCGAGACAAGCTGCTGCGCCTGGTGAACACCAACGGCTCGCCGTTCTATGGCTCGCAGATCAAGACCATGCCGGCACTGGGGCAAGACTTCATTGCACACATCGTGCAGCTGATCGAAGCGCAGCGCCCGGAGTTGGCACCGGTGGACCAGGCAACGCTGCAGGCGGCATTTGAAGGCTTTGGCAGCAGGCCGCAGTTCTTCATGGAAGCGCTGGGCCAGGTGCTCAGCCCGCTGGCGGCGCTGACGGGCCGCTTTGAGCCCGCCATGCTGCAGGCCGCTGCGCAGCGCCAGCAGGACGATGAAGGCCAGATGGAATCAGATTACCTGGGCCTGAAGCCGCTGGAGCAGGCGGTGCTGTGGCGCATGCTGGAGCAAGGCCCTCGGTTCAGGCCGTATGACGCCGAAGCGCTGCGCTTCTACCGCGAGAAGACCGGGCGCGACAAGGCGGTGACGCCGCAGCAGGCGCAAAACGCGCTGGAGTCCCTGCGCCAGCGCATGCCGGCGCTGGTGTGGAAATCGGCCCGAGGGGAATACGCCGTGGAAGACGCGGCCATGCACCGCTGGTACGAAACCCGGGCGATGGCCGGGACCTGGCCGCCGCTGAGCCGGCAAGGCAATCTGCTGCAAGACACCGAGTAGCCCGCCAGCGCACAGCAGTGACCTCAAACTGACGACACAAAAATTCAGGGGGCATGTCGTCCAAAAGGTCAACAAAACCGGAGCGCACCACCCGGCACCTGGTGAAGTTGTTTCAACGAAACATGTTCTCCTTTTCTGAAACTTGCGACACGTGTACGGATTCATGTCGTTTTCGGCGACATGAACGCCAGGGCATGAAGCCCACCGCACCGGCGAGTATGTCAATGCCGATACCGTGATTGAGCAGTTGCAGCGCAAGCTCGATGAAGCGCGCAACCGTACCGCGAAAACCCAGGAGTGAGCTTTCGGGTTCGATTCACTCGCGGGGCTGAGGCAGATCTCGAGCTTCTCTTCGACTTCGTACCTGAGCGTGAGTTGGCGCGAGACGGCTTCAGATGCGGTCGTCACGGCAGTGCGTGATCAACTCGAAGACGACTATCACTGGCCTGTAGCACGGCCATGATGCCGGCCGCTCTTCGAGGCTGCGGATGGAAAGCGAGGACGACTCTTGCATCAAAGCGCCCGGTCACCCCGCCGTCTTTGGAAGCCGACGTGTACTGCCCTGCCACTCGAAGCCGTCGCCCTTGGGCACACGCATGAACCCTTGGTTCTTGAGCTTGAGACCATTCACCTCATAACCTTGGGTCTTGAGAAACGGCTTGTCAACGCCGCTGAACGAGGCGTTGACTGTATAGCTGCATTTGACAGCCCCTTTGATCGCCTCTTCAGCCTTTGAACCCATGAAGGCAGCCGCACGGGTCAGTTGCTCCATCTCCTTCCTGGATGGGGTTGTGCAGTCGAGGTCCGTGATCTCAACGGTCTGCAGCTTGAAATAGCCATTACTGGCCGTCTTGGTGTGCCACGCCTTAACGTCTTCTACAGTGGGGTAATCGCTTGATCCAGCGCCACATGCGCTCAGCACAGCTGCGACGCCCCACGTGGTCAGGCTCGAGCGGCAGGAGGAAATGATTTTCATGGGTCAATTACTTCGGTTGGTTTATGAACAGAGGCACACTCGGCGTCCTCTCTTCAGAATCTCAAACAAAGCACCGGCGTCAAGAGACCCAGAACAGATTTTTCTTTCGGTGATGGCTTGCCAAACCACTCGCTTCAGCAGTTAACCATGAGCGGCCGGACCAGCACTCTGCCACTCCAAATCGACAGAGAAGGTCGCGCGATCGTGATGAGCACTGGCCTCACGAGAACTGTGTCGTCGTTCTCTGCAAGTCCGAGGACATACGGCTGAGGTGATCTGAGAACCACCCAAATCCGATCCTCTCCTGCTCCAATCTCAACTTGGGTTGGATGCGATCGAAGCGCAGTTCGTCATAAACCGCTGCCTCCTCCATCGTCAGGCGCGACAACTCGTGGCGTGCAGGCTCAGTCTCCTCGCCCCATTGCAAAGGATGTGCGAGCAGCGTCTCGCGGTCCATGAGGAAGGACGATGCGTGGGGAAAGTAGCCACGCAGCTGATGAAGGATGGCAAAGCCATGGGTATCAATGTCACCCCAGTAGTACAAGTGGCTTCGATGCAGCCATGCAGCGCGCGCCAACGGTTCCCAGCCGTAGCCCGCGCCAAACACGACAATCGCTCTCGCCACTGGCGGGAAGGCAAGGAAATTGGTCTCGTTCTCCGTGATGAATACGTGATCAACGGGCAGCGCGAGCGCAGCGAAGCTCGAAGCGTCCAGCGTGATGTCCGGCAACCCGTGGCAACCCGACAAGCTGGGCAGGGATGGATCGAGCAATCGGAACCGAATCCGCACCGGCTTGTCCAGGAAGCCAAAACGGCGGGCGAACTGCGATGTCCCGCTCGCACTGTTGTCGATAACCTCGGGCGGCAGCGCCAAGTCCAACAGCTCGGTCAACACCCCCCGGTGGGCCTCGATGAATTTGCTGTCCACCCCGGGCGCGTCTACCTGCCGCAGGTAGACGCCGGGACGTGGATAGGCCTGCAGCCAATCAACAACCGCCAAGAGGCGATCCCACCGATCGATCAGATCCAGAGCCTGCAGCGGACGCCGGGACATCCAATCCAGCAGCCGGGGTTGCGCGATCGCGGTCCGTTGCCACATCGCCTCGAAGCGTTGTGCCTGACTGGTTTTGCCGATCAAAGCCAACGCCGACTGAAGTGTGTCGATCCAAACGGCAGACGGCAGACGCTGGGTTCCCTGTACCCGATGGTTCCAATCTCGCCACTCAATCCGCACATGAGGAGTGGCGGCGAAGGCACTCAACCAGTCCCGCACGGCCTCGAAGCGATCAGAGAGATCGCCTGCGCTGGGCACCTTGAGCGACAGACGTACGGGCCAGATCACAGAACTCGAAACCGAAGATCGCAGCAAGTCCCCTCGATCCCACAAGCGCTGAACCTGGGCGCGAAGGTCTGCCGTGTTCGTCCAGTTCATTTCACCGCGCCTCCAGCAGCTCTGATCTCGGCGCTTCCTGCTATCTGGCTTTCTGCCTGAATTTCCGCCTTCTGCGCGCGATATTCTTCGATCGACAGGCAGCGCAACTTGGAATCCCGCCCTCCTTCGTTGTGGACGAAGCCAACGCTGGCCACGAAAGGTTCGATGATGTGGATCTTTTGCAGCGGTGTCACGATCAGCAGTTGCAGATTGAGTTGCTGGAACAAGCGAAGCCCGTACTGCGCCGACTCGTCCGAGCCGCGCCCAAACGCCTCGTCAATGACGACGAAGCGAAACGACCGCGAACGCACGGCGCCCCACTCCAGCCCGAACTGGTAGGCCAGGCTTGCGGCCAGCACGGTGTAAGCGAGCTTCTCCTTCTGCCCACCGGACTTTCCACCCGAGTCGGAATAGTGTTCGTGCTCCACACCGTCAGCACGCCAACGCTCACTTGCAGAAAACAAGAATCCGTTGCGCACGTCGGTCACCTTGGCGGTCCAGCGCCGGTCGGCATCCGACAGTCCCTCTCGTCCACGAAATCGGTCAATGATCCCTTTGACCTGCAAGAACTTGGCCTCCGAATACTGCTCATCAGATGAGCCCGTGAGCGCACCCTCGGTACAGGCACGCAGATCCTGCTGGAAGTCACGGATCTCCGCATCAGGACTGGGCTGCGCCACCAGTACGATGAAGCGACCGGGGTTGTAGTCGATGACCTGAAGTGATCGATTGATCAGGTCAACGCGCTCCCTGATCGTCTCCCGCTCGCGGGCAAGCTGGGCGTTGAAGTTGGCGATTTCATTGATGGTGTTGACATTGAGGAGTTCCTTGAAGCGGGCTTCAAACCGCGGCAGGTCATCGCTCTTCAATCCATCAAGCATGCGTTCGTACTCAAGCAGCGCTGCCAGGCTCACATCCATATCGACCGTTTCTGCCTTGAACTCTTCCTTGAATCCGCGCATGGCGTTCACAATGCGCTCGGTCAGTCGGGCCAGGCGCTTGTCCTCCGCGTCGATGCGCTCCTGCAGCCATCTACGCATGTCCTGCTCACGGTTGTCGCAGGACTCCACCGAGAGCTGATGCTCGCCGAGTGCTTGAACTCGCCAGTCGTTCAATCGATCAACCTGGGGGCCATCGAGCGGCATGGCATCACAGGCTGCACTGGACAAACTCCGCAAATCTTCTGCCGCCGTGTGCTTGGCTCTCACTTCGCCACGCTTGCCCAACGCTTCACTGTGCTTGGCCTCGGTTTCGGCAAATTTGTCCTGCATGTCCTTCAACTGCCGTCCCAGCTCCTGCAGTGTGTCCGATGCAGCTTCAAGTCGCGCGCGCTCCTCAGCGAGAGACGCGATCTCGCGTGCCAAGCTCATCCAGTCGATGTCTGCGAAGCGCGAGAACTCCTCCAAACGGGCCAGCGTCTCCAGTCGGTCCTTCAGCTCCGAGCGTGCATCGCGGATCTCACCCATGCGCTTGCCCAGTGTGGCCAGCTTGTCTTCCAGGCGCTCGCGCTGGTCACGCAAGGCCCGCAACTTGTCAGCGTTGCTCCAGCCCAGCACGTAGCGGCTGCGGTCGTCGATGCGGCTGCGATCGTCCTTCTCGTGGCGGCCTGACGGATCCTTGATCTGCCCCGAACGCGTGATGGCACGGGTCTCGCGGCGAAACTGCTCCCCCGAATCGCAACAGGCCACATCAAAACGATTGCGAAGTTCCTGCTCCAGCCACTCGTAGTGCGGCGAATCGGGTTTAACGACGAGCTTTCTCACCAGCGACTGCGGATGAAGGCTGGCACCCTGTCCAGGCTTCTTCGGTCGCACATGGAAATACACCAGGCGCGCGCCCAGGTGCTGCCTGTCCACCCATTCCGCAACAGCCTTGTAGTGCGCGTCCGGCACCAGTAACGCGACGCCGAAGCCTCGCAACAACCGCTCCGCTGCACCCTCCCACTCGCGCTCATCCTCGCGCACCTGGATCAGCTCACCCGCGAAAGACAGGTCGCCTTCGTCAATCGAGAGTGCGGCGCACAACGCATCACGGATGCGAACCTGGGCAGCATCAATATTGCTCCTGCGCCGCTGAAGGCTGTCGATCTCCTCGGACAAGGCTGTGTGCTCTTCGCGTCCCTTGCGAAACGCAAAATCCTCCTCGCGCTCGCGGTTGTCCAAGTCTGCGATGCGTTCGCGCAAGCCTTCCGCGCGAGAAGCGATGGCTTGTTGCTGATCGAGAAATGTTGCCTCGTCGATTGGCGAGGCCTCGTCAATGCGCGCAAGCAAGGTGCTGTGGCGATCGGCCTTCTGCTGACGCTGGGCTTTTTCGTGCTCCAGGCGGCGAATATCGGCGGCCAGTTCCTCCAGCCGGTTGCCGCCGTTCTCGCGCAAGTTGCGCTCCAGCTTCGCGATCTCCGTTCGCTCGGCTTCGCGCTGGGCCCCCAAACGTTCGAGTTGGACATCAAACCGGGAGGCGTCCTCTTCAAGCAGCTTCAGCCGCCGATCCAACAGCTCTACCTTGAGTCCTGCGAAATACGGGTGCAGTGCGTCTCGCCCGTCGCGCCAGCCTTGGATTTCCGAGACCAGGGCACTGTGGCGACGCCCGTCCTCGACCAGGGGTGTCAGCAGCTCAACCTGTCGTTTGGTCTTGAGCACTGCTTGATGGGCGCGGTCAAGATCGTCAAAGTGGCGGATCAAGGCCTCGATGCGGCTGCCCACATCAAACGGCTCCAGCATGTGGCTGCGCACGAAGTCGGTGAGGTTGCCCACCGATTTCATCGAAACCGTCTGGTGAAACAACTCCAATGCCTGCTCGTGCTCAATACCAAAACGTCGACGGAACCAGGCGCAGTAAGGCGGAAAACTGTCGAACAACTCACAGCCCGAAGCGCGCAGTTTTTTGCGCAAGGCGGAGATGTCGCTGCCGAAGTGGGCGAAGTCCTCAGCGATGTTCATCGCTCGCTCGGTTGCCACGAACAAGCGAGCGGGTTGGCCTTGAGGATCCTTCAACCAGAACACTTGGGCCAGGGTCACCGCCTGGTCATAACCCTCGTTGCGGAAGACGCCCAGGATGACCGAATAGCTTGACGCATCGCGCAGCGCCACGGGTCGGGCGCTACCGGTGACCTCGTTGCGCTCGCTCTTGTAGTGACCAAGCACGTAGGAGCGCAGGCTGCGCTCGCGAGCATCCGCTCCTGCAGCCTTGTTGTAAGCCACGCGGTGCGCAGGCACCAGCAACGTGGTGATGGCATCGACCAATGTGGACTTGCCCGAACCAATATCGCCAGTGAGCAGGCCGTTGCGACCTTCGAGGTTGTATCGCCAGACCCGCTTGTCGAAGGTGCCCCAGTTGAGCACCTCCAGTTGATGCAAGCGAAACCCTACCCGGGTGTTGTCGTCCACAAAATCCAGTGACAGCGAAGGCGACTCAAGCATCGGCCGCCCTTTCGGTCTGGGGCTTGCCAGGGACAGCGCCGGCCAGCGCCGTGCGGTAAACCTCCAACTGCGCGTCGAAGTCGGCCAGCCACTGCGCGTCGACAAAGGCTCTCAGAATGCGCCGCACTTCGTAGTTCCCCCTGTCCAGCCCGCTGCCGGCTGCGGGTTTGAGCCGACGCAGAAAGCCCAGATCGACCACCTTCGTGATGGTCGCGTCCACTTGATCGATGAGCCGGGCTTCGTTCGTCCCATCAGGCAAGAACACCCGCATCAGCTCGGACATCTCGTCGCGCGATAGCACCAGGCGGGTGTCGCCTCCTCCGGCGTCGAACTCTGCCATGCGCTTTCGAAGCAAGGCCAGCATCAAGCTCACCGGGTAAGACAGGGGGCGCCGCGCGACGAGCCGGGGCAACCGAGGTACGCCCTCCGACTCGTCTGGGTCAGGGCGGCTCTTGAGAAAGGCGTAACCCTCGGCTTCATCAAGAACCAGGTCGAGCAGCAACACCGCTGCTTGTTCTCGCACCCGCGCCTGCAAACCAAAGAGGCTCGCCCACAGCCGCTCATCATCCTCACGGTAGAGCACGCCCTTGAGCAGGTGCACCATCAGTTGCGTCAACTCGGGCACAGTCGGCAAAGCGGCCAGTGGAGCACCCACCGACGGGCTCTCGTGCAGCGATTCAGTCATGTTCTTCTCCCTTCCTAGACACGACGACGGACGTCATCGCGTGAAGATCACACGGGGCAGACGCGCCTCACGCGTCACCGGTTCACCCATTGGATTGCTCGCCATCCACCGGATGGGCTCCTCAACAGTTTCGTCAACAACAGCACGCAAGCCATCCACTGATGCTGCGCCACCGCCAACGACGTCACCGTCGTGGGCCAACTCCAGATAGGCAACCAATTCGGCTAGCCCTTGTTGTAGTGGCTCGTCGTTGATCAACTCACGCAACGTGATCTGCGCCCGTACTCGAAGCGCTTGCTGGACCGTTGCACGCAGGCGCGCCTTGTCCACAACGATCTGGTCGAACAATCGAGCGGTGTTGATGTCGTCTTCTGCTGAGTCCACATCCAGCGCGAGATCAGCAAGACGCGGCTTCACACTCAGCGTGAACATAGGTCGCTCCAGTGGAAGCTCAACGTCTGCCCCCATCGCATCGATCGTCATCAAGCCAACGGTGGGGGGAGCAGTCCGCAGTGCCAGCGCCTTGCTCTCAATGCCGTGCAGCAAGTCTAGGATGCGCCGATTCTCCAGAAAGGCCCGGTCGTCCAGAAAACGGCGCAGCTGTTGCGACAACTGAGCCACGGTGCGCTGCGTGTGTTCCCCGGCTTCTAGCCAGTCGTGGTGCACGCGGCGAGTGCGCGGTTCGGGTTTCAACGCAGCCACGACCGGCAGCGCCAGTATCTGATCCAACCGCGCTGAGAGTTCCTCCTGACGGCTGCTGGACATGAGAAAGTCCCAGAAGGCGCGGAAACTGCGGCCTTGGTCCGAGTCGCCAATCGCATCGCGCTCGCCCATGATCTCGTCGAGCAGCGCTCCTTTGGAGCCTTCCCACAGGGCAATTTTCTCGCGCACCTTGCGGTCGAGCAGGCGAAAGTTGTGCTCCACCTCGCGGAAGTCGGACAGCAGTTCTCGGGCGAGCTGTTGAAACTGCTGGAAGCGGTCCTTGACCGCTGTGTCGTCCAGCGCGGGCGCATCGCCGGCCAGAACGCGGGCGATCTCCACATCGAGCTCATCTCGCTTCTTACGCAGGTCGTCGACTCGTTTGATCGGATCAGTCTCGGTGCCAGCGCTAATCTGCTCCAGCAGCGCAAACAGCGTCAGCAGGCGTGACTCGGTTCCCACGAATGCCCGTTCCGTGAGCGACCCCAACCATGCGATGGCTTTCTCGGTGGCCGGTGTCAGGTCGAATTGCGCCTCGTCGGTACCGGGCTTGTAGAACTTTCTCAGCCAGCCCTTGTCGGCAGCCGCCTCAGTCGTTGAGGTACTCCGAAGCACCTTTGGGATAGGTCTCGGATCCGAGCTGCTCGCGCAAGGCAAAAAGTTCGTCCTCCAGCGCCTCGGCCAGGTCGGCCTCGCTGATGACGCGCTCGTTCGGCGCCACGAAGACCCGGTGCAGGAAGTTGGCAACCAGCGGCGCATGCGGCGAGGCCAGCAACCTCCAGGCGGGGTGGCGGTCCCGGAGCGTGACGAGGGTGGCGTGGTTCACAGCGGTCCACTCACGGGCTCAATCCTTCAACAGGTGTCATGGGCGCAATTTCGATGAGGTCCAACCTTGGGCTGCGGATATTGCCAAAGTATCCCATTGCCCAATCAGACACTTGCTTGCAGCCATTGCGGCAACGAAGCCGTGAACATCATCTCCATCGTGGGCGAGGGAATTTTGGTCGGAGGCGCTTGATGAGCATGTCTCTGCCGCAGTGACTGAGCTGGCACTGGGGCGGCTGCGCAGCCCGATCAAAGCCGCCAAGGGTGGGTTGGCTACCATCCAAAGCATCCCCCGTCGCTGCACGGCCCACCGAAAAGCAAGCAACTTTCAGGACAACGAAACGATATTTTTAATGTCAGAAACTGAAATGCATTTCTGATAAACTTGTTTCGCCATGGTCACGCTCCCTGAGTTCATCCTGCTTCACGCAAAGTCCTTGCCCGAGGGAGGCGTGTTGTCGCCCAAGGAATTTCTACACATGGGGAGCCGCGCTGCGGTCGACCAGGCTTTCTCTCGCCTCACCAAAGAAGGCAAGCTGCTGCGTGTGGCGCGGGGAAAGTACGTCATGCCTGTGTCCAGCCGATTCGGAACGCGTGCGCCAGCACCTGAAAAAGTGGTCCAGGCCCTGGCCGCCCAACATGGCGAGGTCGTGTCGCCTCACGGAGCCAATGCGGCCAATGCACTGGGGCTGACCCAACAGGTGCCGATTCGCGAGGTGTACCTGACCTCGGGACGCACCCACCATCTCAAGCTCGGCCGCTCCGAGGTCATGGTGAAACACGCACCTCGCTGGATGCTGGCGCTTGGCCCAGGTCCAGCCGGCTCCGCCGTGCGCGCTTTGGCCTGGATGGGGCCCTCCCACGTGAGCGAATCGCTGAGCACCCTGCATCGCACGCTGCCGCCCGCCGAGTGGCAGGCACTGACTGCGGCCCGAGCGGCGTTGCCCTCCTGGATGGCCAGGGCCATCGGCGAAGAGACGCTGCGTGGCTGAGCGCTACTTCGACTTGAACAAGGAGGACCAGAACGAAGTTCTGGAGCAGGCCCGGGCGAGGACGGGCAGACCTGCCCATCTGCTGGAGAAGGACCTGTGGGTCGTCTGGACGCTCGGCGTCTTGTTTGAATCGCCGTTTGCAGCCGACCTCACCTTCAAGGGTGGCACATCGCTGTCCAAAGCCTACAAAATCATCGAGCGGTTCTCTGAGGACATCGACCTCACCTACGACATCCGCAAACTGATCGCGGATACTCACCGGCGACGAGTACTTTCTCCCGGCCAGCCGCAGCCAAGCCAGCAAGTGGAGCAAGGCAGTCAGGGATCGGCTCCCCGACTGGATCGGATCTGCCGTACAGCCACATTTGCAAGCGGCGCTGGAGCGCGAGCGCCTTGGGGCAAAGCTGGAAATCGCAGGTGCGGAGCACGACACACTCCTGCTGCACTACCCGGCGATCAAGCTGGGCACTGGGTATGTCTCACCCGTCATCACGCTGGAATTTGGTGGCCGGGCCACCGGAGAGCCGCACGGGGTGCTGCCCGTTACCTGCGACATGGCCGGTAATGTCGATGGCGTGTCCTTCCCCCAGGCATTGCCGCAGGTGATGGGTGTGGCGCGGACCTTCTGGGAGAAGGCCACAGCGACACACGTCTACTGCGCCCAGGGACGCATCCGAGGTGAGCGATATGCGCGCCATTGGCACGACCTGGCTGCCATCATGCGCAGTGAACACTTTGATGCTGTCATTGCTGATCGTGCCGTGGCCCGGGAGGTAGCGGAACACAAGTCCTGGTTCTTCAGCGAGAAAGCCGCCGACAACAAGACCATCAACTACACCTTCGCAGTCTTGGGGGCGTTGCGGATCGTGCCCGAGGGGGTCGCGCGAGACGCGCTGGCTGCTGACTACGCGAAGATGCTGGAAGACGAGGTCATGGTGGGTGACGCCCTGCCCTTCGATGAACTGATGCAGGCCTGCGCCCAGGTGCAGGCCCGGGCCAACGCTGCCGCTCGCACATAGCCCAGGTCGGTCGATAGCAACACGCAATTCGAATGCGCCCGGGGTGCTGACTCATGGTATTGAAAACACCCATTATCAATACCGACTCGCCGGCCGGACAAATGGGCCGACTTTCATACAAGTATGGGATGCGGCGCAGGCTCTGTCGTACGATGCGGGCATGACCACCTTTGCCGAAACCCTCAAAAAAGAGATCGCCCGCATAGCCCGCAAGGAACTGCGCGAGGAGATCACCGCGCTGCGCAAGATCGCGATGAGCCAGCGAACCGACATCTCCGCCTTGAAGAAGGAGGTCAAGTCGCTTCAGTCGAGTCTGAAGAAACTGGAGAAGTTGCGCGCGGCACCCTCCTCCTCTGGCTCCTTGACCAAACCTTTGCCGGCGGTCAAGCCCACTCCCGATACACCCCGGGGAAAACCAGGTCGCAAGGTGATGTTCACTGCGGAACGTCTGAAAGCCCAACGCGCCCGACTCGGCTTCACCCAGGAACAAATGGGACAGCTGCTGGGCGTCTCTTCCTTGTCAATATGGAAGTGGGAGTCCGGCGGCGCCTCGCCAAGGGCTGCGCGTGTCCCGGAAATTTTGGGAAGAATTGCAATGGGCAAGCGTGAAGCCTTGTCGCTCATTGAACCGCACGTGGCCTAAAGAACCCGCTTTAGGTCGAATAAATGCGCTCTGAGCACTAGGCATCGTGCATCACCATACGGTGGGCAGGATTGCACCTACCCACCTTCTTCATCAGCGCAGAGACACCTCAACACCGTTCTCAGGCTGAACGCCGCCGCCCAAGAGCGGGGCTACGAGAACGCGGCCAGGAAGCAACTTCTGAAGCAGCGCGTGGACATCTTTGAGCACGTCCAACTTGACGCCCTCGTCAAGGTTAACGGTGAGAACGATGCGCTCGCTGTGGGGCATCTCGATACCCAATGCGGCACGCCCAGTCAGCCACGCACGCTCCACACCAAGCATCAGCAAACCCGTGGCGACGCCGGGCGTGTTCTGAAACATCTCGATCCGCTTTTCGATGCGCAGCTTTTGCTGCTTGCTCATCATGGAGACCGAGCTGAGATAGGCCGTGGAGATGTCCTTGCGCCAGTGGCCCAGAGCCTCTGACACCTTCTTGTACGCGTGGTCAACCAGTTCACGGTTCTGTTTGAACCACGCTGGCGTCTCCTCACCCTCAGCTGGCGGGCGGTGGCCGGTGATGTCTTCGAACATGTCTGCTGCGAACTGGTGACGCAGGCCGTGACTCGAGACCCCCATAGCCTTCTGGTTGATGCCGTACTTGCGCAGCACGTGGTAGTACTTGGTCCGCGCCTCTTCCATCGTCATGCGCTCGTAGCCCATCTCACCTTTGTTGTTGTGCTCATCAGCCCAGGCGCGCGCGCGCTCAAGAACATCGCGCTGTTTGGCTTGCTTCACAGGATCCTTCATGAAGGGCACAAAGCGGCCCGCGCCACCCTTCGTGCCAAGTTTGATTGCAATGCCATCACGGCGCTCGGCCTCACGCGGGCGAAAGCTCAGCGCTTCTTTGACACGCAAGCCGAAGTTCAGTTCGAGCTCAAACAGGATGGCCTCCTGAGGGTTTTCGATCGCGACAACTTCGATGATCGCTTGGGCATCCACCCCGGCAGCCTTCCAGCTCTTGCTGCCATGGGTCACCTGCGCACAAGTGACGGCGGCCTTGTCCACGCCTTTCGCGGCAAGTGCTTCGTAAAGCTCTTCCCGCTTCGGAATTGCACCAATCTTGCCGATGAGCTCACAGAACTTACGAATCACGCTCAGCTTGTTGGTGATCGTTTTTGCCGTATGACCCAGTTCGTTGGCCCAGTATGCAGTGAGCGCCACAGCGTGACGCTGTCCGATTTCGTCAATGCGCTGAATGGGCATGTTCAGCGTTCTCAAATCCTGGATCAGATTCTTCATGGTGCTTCCGAACGCTGTTAGCGTCTTCTCCCCGACGTTGCGCTTGCGGCCGGTTGAAGACTTGAGGGCCAGGTTCCGCAGGAAACACACCATCTGCCGCAACGGGTCGTTGGGATGTGCCTTGATCGCTTCTAGCGCGCGTGGATTTTCGCTTCCCGGCCCTCCCGTGGTAAGTGTTTCGGCACGCGACTTCGCTCGGGATTCGCGACGTTTGCCGCGACCATTGCCAGATTTTTTCGCCATTTCTCTTTCTCCTGTTGTGACTTGCGTCGTGATGAGGGCTAACACCTGCGGGCGCCCTACGCACCCGCATGTCTAAACCTTCAGGCAGGCCCAAACCGCCAGATCGCTCTGGCTTTTCGTTTGTCTTTTTGCTACTGGTCGCCCGGTACAAGGCCCCTGGGCAAGGCACGTCAGTCTTCGGTGGTTTCCGTTTTTCGTTAGCAAGCTGTCCTGTCGGCACAGGTGGAATCCCCGTGTGACCCCCATGCTTTTTTGATGGGCACCCCAACGCATGGACATCGTCGGGGGGGGTACTGTCTTGTTCAGACAGAGCCTTGTGGGTGGGCTAGACCAGAGCAGTTATTCACTACCCAGGTGAACTCACTTCACCGCCAGACTGATTTGGCGGCGTTGTCCTTTGCAGCTTGTCCAACCTGCCCCTTTTTAGGCCCTGAGGGCTCCCGGCAAACGCGCCAGGCGGGAGGTACTTGTGACGAACCACCCGCAGGTAGTCGTCAGTGCAAAGTCAAAACGTGAGTTGATCTATACGCTTACGCGTCCACACCCGCTCCGTAGCTCAGAGCGTTGGCTGGCGGCTTCCAAGAAGGAAGGCCTGGTTGGCTTGCTGTGGGCAGTCCCCATTCGGGGTCGCCACTTCTGAACCGCGTCGCGGGCTCAGCAGCTGGTCGTTATTCGACCTGTTTTGCGGCGCTCCATACAGAGCACCGTCTTGGTTTGCGACTTCCAACGTGGGAAGTCGGCTTGTTGCCTTAGGACACTCATGGTGAAGCGTCGGTTAGCGGTTTTCCCTGTGTAGGGAGTGGGACATCACTGGGATGTCTAAGTACCAGAGGTACAGGTGAGCGAATAGTAGATGCTGTTTGCAGTCTTGTCTTGTGATGCGGACCAGTTGGGGATAGGTACCGCTCAACGCAGTCTGCCCGAGCCCTTGTCCACAGATGGCAAAACACTCTCCCGCAGCGTGTCACTCATGCCAACGGGCAAAAAAGTCCTTTCAGATCAGAAGCCTTCATATCACTCTGGTTGCCACCACTCCTGCAGACACCCCAAGTGGGTTGTTTGAAAGTGCCCTGTTGATATCTCGCCGTCAACACGACACTTGAACGCGCAAAACGATCCGTCGATTGAGGAAACAAGAAATGGCAGCCCTGCTCCTAGCTCCCTACATAGTCGGACCTGATTTATTCAGATTGACGCAAAGGCCAAGCGATGGGCTGAGCT
>NZ_JADMJO010000080.1 GCF_018780385.1 Hydrogenophaga sp.
TCCAGCGTGAGCAGGTGGGTGGGAATGGAGTCGCCCGAGAACGCGTCCATGGCCAGCAAGTCAAAGGCCTGCGGCGCCTCGCGCTCCAGCATCAGGCGGCCGTCGCCCAGCACCGGCACGATGGTCGCCGCGCTGTCGGCCAGGTAGCTGAAGTGCTTGCGCGCCAGGTCGAGCACCTGGTCGTTGATCTCGTACATGCGCATCTCGTCGCCCGCGCGCCCGTACACCGCGAGCGTGCCCGCGCCCAGGCCCACCACGCCGAGCTTGCGCGGACTGTCGGTGGGCAGGCTCTGCAGCGCGCGGCCGATGCCGGTGCGCTCACAGTAGTAGGCGGTGGCGCGCTTGGGGTGGTTCAGGTACTGCTCGCCGTGGGTGATGCTGCCGTGCACCATGCTGCGCACGGGGCCCAGGCCGTCCTCGTCCACGCTCTCTTCAATGCGTGTCTGGCTGTAGAAGTTGCGCACCACTTCGGTGTAGCCCTGCACGTAGTCCAGTGAAATGCTGGACAGGCGCACGCCATACAGCAGCAGTGCCAGCAGCAGGGCCCCGCGCAACCAGCGGCCGCGCAGCTCGGGCCAGAGCACCAGCACCATCAGCAGCGCGCAGAGAAACAGGCCCAGCGGCAGCTCGAAGTAGGCGTTGAACACCACGGGCGCCACCAGGCCCACGAACAGGCCGCCGAGCGCACCGCCCACCGAGAGCATGAGATAGAACAGCGTGAGATGGCGCAGCGGTGGCCGCCGGCGCACCAGTTCGCCGTGGCAGACCATGCAGAACACGAACACCGCCGCGCACAGCAGGCCCACCAGCACCGGCACGTCCAGGCCCTCGTTCATCGCGAAATCGAGCGCCACGAAGGCCAGCGGCAAGGCGATCATCAGGAAGAACGGGCGCACGTAGTAGCGTGGCGCGTCGAAGCACAGGATGAAGCTCAGCAGATACAGCGCCAGCGGCAGCACCCAGAGAAAGGGCACAGGCGCCACGTCCTGCGTGAGGTGGCGCGTGATGGCCAGCAGCAGCATGGACGCGGTGGCCGCCAGACCCACCCACATCAGGCATTCGCGCCAGCCGGGGCGGGGCGCGTCTTCCAGCTGAGGGGCGTGGGTGGCCGATGAACCGATGTGACGGCGCACGGTGTAGGCCGCGGTGGCCACACACACCAGCACGAACAGCGCATAACCGGCCGACCAGACCCAGGCCTGCGGCTTCACCGCCAGCAGCGGCTCCACCAGCACCGGGTAGGAGAGCAGCGCCAGCATGGACGCCAGATTGGACAGCGCGTAAAGCCGGTAGGGCTGCACGCCCTGGCTCACGAAGGTGCGTGCGTACCAGGCCTGCATCAGCGGGCCGGTGGTGGAGAGCAGCAGGTAGGGCACCCCCACCGTGGTGGCCAGCACGCCGAGCACGCTCCAGGTGGGGTAGGCCTGGGCGTCGAGCTTCCACGAGGGGTCGGCCACCACCGGCAGGGTGGCCAGGCTGAGCAGCAGCAGCGCGCCATGCACCCACGGCTGGCGCCGGGTGCTGATCTTTTCGTGCATCACATGCACGTAGGCATAGCCCAGCAGCAGTTCCACCTGGAAAAAGACCATGCACAGCGTCCACACCGAGGACGAGCCGCCGAACCACGGCAGGATCATCTTGGCCACAACGGGCTGAATCTGGAACAGGAGGAAGGCGGAGAGGAAGACCGTGGTGGCGAAGAGGGGCATGGGAAAGGAAGGGACTGGCCGGAGGTGCCGAAGTATGGCCGAGGCGGCGGGGCGCAGGGACTGGGGAGTATGCGGCGTGCTCAGGGGTGGCGTTGCAGAAACGCTTCGATCGCTTCGTTCACCGGCTCCGGGTGCGTGATCGGTCCCATGTGGCCGAGCTGCTCGAACACCTGGTGTTCGGCCCTGGGCAGCACACGCAGCAGGCGACGGGTCACACCGTGGGCCGAGGCGGTGGAGCGTCCGCCCGTCATGCACAGCACGGGAATGTCGAGGCTGGCGAAGTGGTCCAGCGGCGTGGATTCGATCATCAACGCGTGGGCCCAGCGGCGCACATTGGCCGTGGCGTTGGCGATCGCCGTCTGGCGCTCAGGGGGCGTGGCGTCCCAGCTGCCACTGCCCATCCAGTAGTCGATGAAGCATTTCGCGGCCAGGGACTTGTCGCCAGCGTCCAGCGCCGCGGCAGCAGCGGCCACCGCGTTGCGGATGCCGTCGGCTTCGTTGGGCGCGGGCCCGTCGGCTTCGATCAACGAGAACAGCGTGGGCTCGTACAGCACGAGGGCGCGCACGCGCTGCGGCTGCTGCAGTGCGGTGATCAGCGCCACAGCAGCACCGAACGAATGGCCCACCAGACCGAATGATTCTCCAGCCCGGGCGAACGCCGGTTCCAGGAAGGCCACCTCGTCGGACAGGGTGATCGTGCGATCCGACGGCCAATCCGGGCTCGACCCCGAACCATAGGAGTCGGGCGCGAGCACCCGGTGGCTGTTGGCCAACCGGGCCATCAAGGCACGCCATTGACCACCGTGGCTCGCATTGGAATGCAGGCAGACGACGGCCGGGCCGGTGCCGGCTTCGCGAATGTGGGGCTGGGCTGCGGGCATGGGGTGCTCCAGAAAGGGCTCCGCCACAGGCGGCGCTTGGCAGAACGCCAACTGCATTGGACACCTTGTGCGCGTTGCCAGGAAACCTCAGGCCGCTACGCGCCCTTCCGAAAATCGCTGCAGGAACTGGCGCCCGCGCTCTGTGCTGGGTTCGGCAAAAAACGCCACGGGATTGCCGGTCTCCACCACCACGCCCCGGTCCATGAAGACCACGCGGTGAGCCGCCTCGCGGGCAAACGCCATCTCGTGCGTCACCACCAGCATGGTCATGCCCTCGGCGGCGAGGTCACGCATCACCGCCAGCACCTCGCCCACCAGTTCGGGGTCGAGTGCGCTGGTGGGCTCGTCGAACAACATGAGTGCAGGCTTCATGGCCAGCGAGCGTGCGATGCCCACGCGCTGTTTCTGCCCGCCGGACAAGCGCGCCGGGAACACGTCGCGCTTGTCGAACAGTCCAACGCGCTTCAACAGCGCCTCGGCCTCGGCTCGCACCTCGTCTCTGGGCCGGCGCTGCACATGCACGGGTGCCTCCATCACGTTCTGCAACACGGTGAGGTGAGGCCACAGCGCGAACTGCTGGAACACCATGCCGATGCGCGTGCGCACTTGCGCGAGCTGTCTGTCGTTCATCACCACGCCACCCGAGGTGATGCCGATGGGCTGGCTGTCGATCAGGATGCGCCCACTGTCGGGGCGCTCCAGCCAGTTGATGCAGCGCAGCAGGGTGGACTTGCCCGAACCCGAGGGGCCGAGCAGGCAGACCGTTTCACCCGGCGCCACGGAGAACGAGATGTTGTCGAGCACGCGCAGACTGCCGTAGCTCTTGCTGAGCGACTGGACACTGAGGAGGGGGATGCGTGTGGGCATGGTGTGCACCGGTGATGAGTCAGCGCCGCGCCTCGGCCATGCGCCCCACGGCGGCCACGCCGGCCTCCACCACCAGGCACAGGGCCCAATAGAGCAGCACGGCGGTCAGGAAGGCGGCGAACGGAATGAAGTGGCGCGACTGGATCGAGCTCACCGCGTGGGTGAGTTCAGGCAACGTGATGATGGTGAGGAAGGCGCTGTCCTTGATGATCTGGATCAGCTGGTTGCCCAGCACCGGCGCGCTGGAGAGCGCCAGCGGTGGCAGCACGATGCGCCGGAACAGCCCGAAGCCGCTGTAGCCGAACGCCACCCCAGCTTCGATGGGCGCGCGCGGTTGAGCGGCCCAGGCCGCGCGCAGAATCTCGGCCATGTAGGCCGCGTGGTAGGCGGTGAGCGCAAACAGGCCCGCGCTCCAGGCGTCGAACTGCAAGCCCAGCGAGGGCAGGCCGTAGTAGACGATGTAGGCAAACAGCAGGAAGGGCGTGCAACGCGCCAGATCCACCAGCCCCTTGACCGGCAGCGACAGCGCTCGCCGCGGCGACATCAGCAGCATCGACAACAAGGCGCCGAGCAGCAGCGCCACCAGA
The DNA here is from genome assembly GCF_018780385.1 of Hydrogenophaga sp. Taxonomy (GTDB): domain Bacteria; phylum Pseudomonadota; class Gammaproteobacteria; order Burkholderiales; family Burkholderiaceae_C; genus Hydrogenophaga. The sequence continues at coordinate 4,045 of NZ_JADMJO010000080.1, forward strand.
CCCGCCAGCACCGACAGCAGCACGGTGTTGCCCAGCCCCGAGAGCAGCAAGCCGCGCTCCGACCACACGGTGGCGAAGTCGCGCATCATGCGGTGGCCTCGCGGTAGAGCGTGCGCCGCTCCACCCAGCGCTGCATGCTCACCAGCGCAAAGACGATGGGGATGTAGATGGCCAGCGCCACCAGGAAAGGCGGCAGTGGCTCGTAGGTCTGCGCGCCGATGCGCACGGCAGCACGCGTGATGTCGACCACGCCCACCACCGCGAGCACCGGGGTGAGCTTGACCAGTTGCGACATCTCGTTGATGAGGCCAGGCAGTGCGGTGCGCCAGACCTGCGGCAGCACGATGCGCCGAAAGCGCAGGGCCTGGCCCATGCCGACCGATTGCGCGGCCTCGATCTGGTCTTTCGGCAGATCGAGCAGCGCTGCGCGCCACACCTCGCAGTTGAAGGCGGCGGTGTTGAGCACGAGCGCGATCAGGCCCGCCTGCACCGGCCCGACCGACAGGCCCACCGTGGGCAGGGCAAAGAAGATCAGCAGCACCAGCGTGACCAGCGGTGTGGCGCGCAGCAGGCTCACGTACAGCGCCACCACCGGGCCCAGCAGCGGCACCCGGGCCCAGCGCACGAGCGCCAGACCCAAGCCCAGCGGCAGGCCCAGCGCGATGCCGGCAGCCGAGAGCAGCAGCGTGGTCAGCGCGCCGCTGAAGATCGTCAGGACATCTGCAAGGCTCATGCGCGGGTCATGTCACCGGGTGTTCACTGCTCGGGCGTGTAGCTGACCGGCAGGTTGAAGGATTCGCCGAACCACTTCTTCTGCAGGGCCGGCATGACGCCGTTGGCCTTCTGCGCGGCGATGAAGTCGTTCATGAATTTCTGCAGCTCGGTGTTGCCCTTTTTCACCGCCCAGGCCGGGTACGAGTTGCCCGAGACCGGTTGACCAAGTTCGAACACCGCGGGCTTCTCGGCCACCAGCGCCTTGAGGTTGATGACGGTGTTGACCACGAAGTCGGTGCGCTTGAGCGCGAGGTCCTGGTAGGCCTCTGGATACGACGCGTACTCGACGATCTTGCCGAGCTTGCCGCCTTCCTTGGCGAGCAGGGCCTGCAGCTCGGGCAGGCGGCTGAGGAACGCGCTGCCGGTCTGCACACCCACGGTCTTGCCGTTCAGGTCCTTGATCGACTTGATGCTGCTGTCGTCCTTGCGCTTGACGTAGTAGTGCGTGGCGTCGGCAATGGGGCTGGTGAAGTCAAGCGACTGTGTGCGCTCCTTGGTCATCAGCACGGCGGTGATGGCGATGTCGTACTTGCCGGTGGCCACGCCGGCCAGGATGCCGGGCCAGGGGAGGATCTCCTGGCGGATCTCGAACGGGGCGTATTTGCGCAGCGCATCGACCATCTCGTTGTTGAAGCCGGTCGGCTTGCCGTCCTTGACGAATTCGAACGGCCGGAAGTCGTCTTCGGTGACCACGGTCATGTAGCCGCGCTTCTTGATCTCGTCGAGGTTGGCGGCGTGCGCCGAGCCCGCGGCGCCCCAGAGGGCCGGGGCCAGCAACAGGGCGGCGAGCACGCCGCGGCGGGTGGAGGGAGCAAGGTTCTTGGACATGGTGAGGTTCCTGAAGGAGGTTGGAAACAGACGTCGAACGCTGCCATGAAAGCGCAAGGAGCGTGCCCGGCGAACCGGCCGGAAAGCCCGGCGCAACCGATGGGCGAGGGGCGCGGCGAAGCCACCGGCCTCTAGCCTGGTGCATGGGAAGCCGCTCGCACGTCGGCGGTGCGGCGCGACCGCTTCAGTCCGGTGCGCTCACCCCGTGCCACTCCAGAACCTGCCAGCGCCGGGGCAGTCGCGCACTCCCGACCACGGCGAGGTGTTCGCTTTCGCGCTGCACGTGGAAGCCCTGCGCCAGGCCTTCCAGCGCCGGCACGGTGGCGCGCTCGATGGTCCACTCGCCGTGCTCCCGCGTGCCAAAGGCAATCACGAAATCGAGCAGGGCCTCGGCCTGTTGCGGATGGCGCGCCACTGCGTGGGCCAGCGTGTCGTCGGGTGCGGTGTCCAGTGGCCAGGGTGCCGCGCGTGGCCGCAGATGCATGAGGTAGCGCCCGGCCACCAGCAGCCGCTCGGCTGTGGGTGCGCCGGTGGCGTCGAGCGCGGCCAGCGCGATGCGCGTGCCCAGCGAGCCGGGCAGGCGCTCCCACACCTCGAAGTACTGCCCGTGAATGCCGGTCTCGTGCACGCAGTCGGGCGACTCGAACACCATGTGGCCGGCGTCGGGCGTGCTGCGCGGGGGCTGCAGGTCGATCCGGCGCTGCCAGGTGCAGACCTCGGGTCGCGCAGCATCGGGTCGCGTGATGAGCGTGGTGCCGCCAAAGCCTTGCAGCTCGGCGCGGCCCGCGGATGTGGTGCGATCGGCCTCGGGCGGCACGCGCAGGTCGCCGTGCCACAGGCCGGTTTGCAGCCAGCGCACCCAGGTGGTGGTGTCGCGTTCGGCCGGGGTTTGCAGCAGGGTGCGTTGCCACACGCCGTGGTAGCGGTCGGGAATGGGGTCGGTAGCGTTCATGGGTGTGTGTGAGGGCTTCGACAAGCTCAGCCCGAACGGATATGGGCTCAGCCCGAACGGATATCGGCTCGGCCCGAACGGATATCGGCTCGGCCCGAACGGAGGTTTGCGTCAGGGTCCGGTGAAGGCTTTCACCCAGGTATTCACGCGGGCGCTCAGTTGGTCGGGTGCGGCGTTGGTCAGGCCCTGCAACGAAGCCACCACCTCGTCGGTGCTGCACACGCGTCCGAAGATGCCGCCCTCCACGCCGATCATGGCGAGCGCTGGAGCCTGCAGCGCGGGGTTGCTCGCGGCGGTCGCGTCCCCCACGGTGGTGCAGAGGAAACCCCGGTCCACGGCTTCGCGCAGCGTGGAGTGCACACAGACTTCGGTGGTCACGCCGCAGACGATGAGCCGCTCGATGTCGCGCGCGGCCAGCACTGGCGCCAGCCGTGTGCGGTGGAAGGCGCCATAGCCGGGTTTGTCGATCACTTCTTCGCCTGCCATCGGGCGCACGGCGTCCACGAAGTCGTGTCCTTGTTCGCCGCGCACCAGCAGCCGGCCCAGCGGCCCCAGGCTGCCGATGGGTGCGCCCGCGTCCACGCTGCGCTGCAGCTTGGGCGCAGGGCAGTCGCTCAGGTCGCTCAAGTGGCCTTCGCGCGTGTGCACCACCAGCAGGCCGGCGGCGCGCGCGGCCTGCAGCAGCCGCACGGCGTTGGCCACCACCGCCTGCATGGGGCCGATGTCGATGCCGGCCTTGTCGGCGTAACCGCCGGGGCTGCAGAAGTCACGCTGCAGGTCGATCACGACCAGCGCGGTGCGGGTGGGGTCGAGTGCGGTGTCCATGGTCAGACGCCGGTGGGCCGGGTGAATCCGGTGGTGATGGCCTCGGCCATGCGGCGGGCCACCTCGGTGGCGAGCAGATGGCCCTTTGTCGCGTCAGATCCTTTGGCGGAGGACAGCACACCCGAGGCCGGCACCCAGTCGGTGCGCGGTGGGTACATGTCGTAGGGCGGGAAGTCGGCCGGGCCGTCGTCGGGCAGCAGGTCCATGCGCACGAGGTGGGGGTGGTAGTGCAGCATCATCGACGTCTCCAGCACGGCCGCGTGCTCCAGCGCGAAGCCGGGGAAACCGTCGGGGAACACATCGCCCAGCGTCTCGGGCGTCATGAAATCCCAGTACTCCAGGCGCATAACCTGCAGCGCGGTGTCGGGGTCGGCGGCTTTGGCGTCGCGCAGTCCGAGGTCGATGCCTTCGATCAGGAACCACTGGTTCTCGTAGTGGCCGTTGACGATCACGAGCTTGGTCAAACCGTGCCGCGCGAACTCGCGCACCGCGTCGCGCACCTGGCCCACCAGCGTGGCCGCGTCCACGCTCGTGGTGCCGCAGAAATGTTGCCCACCACCGCACTTGGGCTGCGACTTGTAGCCGTAGGACAGCGTGGGCGCCACCAGCCCACCCACCAGCGCGGCAGTGTCGGCGGCCACGGCGCTGGAGAGCAGGCCGTCGGTGCCCAGCGGCAGGTGCGGACCGTGCTGTTCGAGCGCGCCCACGGGCAGCAGCACGGGCGGCTGATCGCGCTGCACGCGCGACTGGTAGTCGACCCAGGAGAGCTCGTTCATCCACACGGTGGTGTTCATTCAGGTTCCTTGTGATTGGGTTTTGGGAACGGGCGAGGTGTCGATGGCCTCGGCCAGCGCGGCCATGGCAATCAGCGCGCCCCCGGCCCACTCCAGGCCTGTCATGGATTCGTCGCCGAACCACAGCGCACTCATCACCGCCACCACCAGTTCGGCCAGCAGGATCACGCCGGCCTTGCTGCTCTCGATGTGGGTCACGCCGAACTGCCAGGTGGCGGTGGCCAGCAGCAGCCACACGAAGCCGTAAGCCAGCACGGCCAGCCACACACCCAGACCCATGCCGGTGGGCACGGCGTGGCCCAGCGCGCTGGTGGCCACGAGTGAAATGACGCCGCAGCCGGCGAACACCGCGAAGGTCTTGCTCACCATGGGAACCTGCTGCGCCGCGCGCGCGATCACGTTGTTGGCCGCGAAGCAGAAGCCGGCCGAGAGCGCGAGGAAGTCGACGAAGGTGAAGGCCAGATCGACGCCGCCCGGGCCGCCCAGAAACAGCCACAGCCCCACCAGCGCCACCACCACGGCCGCCCAGCGCAGCGGCGGGATGCGTTCTTTCAGGAACAGCCAGCCGCCCAGCACCGACCACACCGGCGAGAGGTAGAACAGGAACATCACCCGCACCACGTCGCCCAGCATGAGCGCGTTGACGAACGCGGTGTTGGCCCACCCGCCCACCACGGCCAGCGCCAGCAGCAGTCCCCACTGCGGGCGCCACGCAGCGCGCTGACGCCAGATGAGGATGCAGCTGAACAGACCCACCACGCCGTAAGACAGCAGCGACACCATGGGGCCAGTGAGCCCCTGCGCGATGAACCACTTCAACGGCATCCACGACAGGCCCCACAGCGACGCGGAGAACAGCAGCACGCCGGTGGCGACGCGGTTGGATGGGTGGTTGAGCATCGACATCAAAGGCACTCAGGGCATGACCGAGCCGCCGTTGGGCCCCAGTACCTGGCCGCAGTAGAAGCGCGAGAGCTCGCTGGACAGGAACAGCGCGGTGGCTGCGATTTCCTCGGGTTCGGCCACGCGGTGCTGTGGAGTGGCGAGTTCCTTCTCCATCCACTCGGGGCTCATGTTGTCCAGCGAGACCATGGCGGTGTTCACCGGGCCAGGCGCGATGGCGTTGACGCGGATCTGGTGCGGCGCGAACTCGCGCGCCAACGATTTGGTGAGACCGATCACGCCGGCCTTGGCCGCGCAGTAGGGCGCGTAGTTCTCACGACCGAGGATGCCCAGGTCGGACGCGAGGTTGACGATCACACCACTGCCGCGCGCCACCATGCCGGGCAACACGGCGCGCGACATCAGGAAGACCGATCTGAGGTCGGTGCCCATCATGCGGTCCCAGTCGTCGTCGGTGGTGTCGAGGAAGGGCTTCTCCTGAATGATGCCGGCGTTGTTGACGAGGATGTGGATGTCGCCCACGGTGTGCAGCACCTCGGCCACGAGACGCTGCACGGCGGCGCCATCGCTCACGTCGGCACTGATCGCCACGGCCTGCCCGCCCGCGTTCTTGATGGCCTGCACCACCGTGGCGGCCTCCTGGGGCTGGTTCAGGTGGTTGACCACCACGCGGGCGCCAGCCTGGGCAAACAGGATGGCGATCGCGCGGCCGATGCCGGTGGCCGCTCCCGTGACCACAGCGGCCTGGCCCGCCAGTGTCAGCGACATGCTCATTGGACTACCCTGCGCGCTGCGCGCTTCGGGGCGAGCGCTTGGGAGCGGCCCGGCGCGCTCATGCCATCACCTCGCCGTGGCTGGCCACCAGGCATTGGCCGGTGAGCGAACGGGCATCGCTGCTGGCCAGAAACAGGAACACGCCGGCAATGTCTGCCGGCGTCAGCATCTCGGGCACGGCCTGGCGCGCCAGGATCTCGCGCTCCACCTCGGCCTCGCTGCGGCCTTGCTCTTGTGCCATGGCGGTGAGCGAGCGCAGCGCGGCCTCGGTGCGGATCCAGCCGGGGCAGACCGCGTTCACGCGGATGCCGCGGGCCCCCAGTTCGAGTGCGAGCGAGCGCGTGAGGCCGACCACCGCGTGTTTGCTCGCGGCGTAGGCCGAGAAGCCGGCCACGCCGATGCGGCCCCAGATGGAGCTTTGGTTGATGACGCTCGCGCCGTGCGGCAGCAGCGGCAACAATGCCTGTGTGAGCCGCACCATGGAGGTGACGTTGTTGTCGAGCAGGCCGGCCCAGCGGGTCATGGAATCGGGCGCGGTGTCGTCGATGGGTGTGGGGTACTCGGTGCCGGCATTGTTGACCAGCACGTCCAGCGTGCCCCAGCGTTCGCGCACCTTGTTGGCCACGGCGGCCACCTGTGTGGCGTCGCCGAGGTCGCACTCCGACGCGATGGCACCGAGTTCGTTGGCGAGGCCGTGCAATCCGGTGTCGGCGCGGTCCAGCAACATCAGCCGCACGCCCTGCGCCGCAAAAGCCCGCGCCAGCGCCTGGCCGATGCCGCCAGCCGCACCGGTGATGAGCACGGTCTTGCCCTGCAGGCCGTGATCGACGGCCATGTCAGACCGCGGTCAAAAAGGACACCCCGACCGCGCCCAGGAAGCCATCGGCCCGACCTGGCGTGCCGGGTGGCTGCACGGCACCGTAGTTGCTCGCCAGCACGCGCTTGACGCGGTTGATGTGGAAGCTCTTCAGCAGTTCACCCACGGTGATCACCTGGGGGTAGCTGTCGGGGTAGAGTTCGCGGTGGAAAGCCGGCAGGCGGTACCAGGGCGCGGTGGGGCGCTCGTGGTGCGCGTTGTGAAAGCCGAAGTTGAGCCAGACCAGGTTGAACCACCTGGCGTCCAGGCTCACCACGTCGCTGTAGGTGTTGGCCTGCTCATAGGCGCGGTCGCGCAGCTTGTCGGCCGGGATCGGCGTGTCGTCCAGGATGGGGTAGGCGTCGTAGGTGTGCTGGAAGCAGTCGGCAAAGCGCAGCACGGTGATGAAGATCAGGAAGGCCACGAAGTACAGCACCAGCGCCTTGAGCGACCACCAGCCCAGCAGCGTGAGTGCTGCGATGCGCATGGCGGCGACGCCGATCACGTGTGCCCGGGCGGCCTTCTTTTTCTCGCCCATGAAGGGCATGGCGATCACGAAGCCGCGCATGACGAACTCCACCGCCGGGATGTAGGCCCACTCCAGCGCGAGCACCACGCGGCGCACGGTGGGATGGGCGCGCAGGAAGGCCTGGGCGTCGAAGGTGATCACGTCGGCGCGCTCGACATGGTGGCGCATGTGCTTGCGGCGCATGTCGGCGAAGCTGGCGTAGCAGCTGCCGTTGATCCAGCTCATGAGCGTGCCCCAGCGTTCGTTGGCTTGCGGCGTGCGAAAGATGGCGTTGTGCGCGAACTCGTGGATGAAGTAGGCCGACCAGATGAGCGTCTGCGCCACCAGCAGCACGCCCAGCGCATTGAGCAGCCAGCTCGTCTGCCCCAGCAGCGCGATGCCCACAGGCCAGCCCAGCACGGTGAAGCTGATGGCGGCAACGTTCGGCCACACGCCGTCCTCGTATCGGAAAACCGGTTTCATGGAAGTGCCTTCAATGGAGAGCGCTGTCGTCACCGCACCGATGCCCTGGTGGGCAAAGGTGCCGGTGCCCCGGGATTTACTTGAGCGCCTTGACGAGGCTGGCGTCGAAGGTGGCTTCGGTGGCCGGGATGGTGGTGATCTGGCCCTTGGCCTTGAGCAACTGACCGATGATTTCGCCACTGGCGTAGTACGAGGTGGTTTCCTTCGCAGGCGCGAAGGCCTTGGGCATCTCGGCCAGCGGGATGTTGTAGACGCCGGTGAGCTGTTCCTTCACCTCGGCAGCCGACACACCCATGAACTTGCCGATGATCTTGTTGGCTTCATCAGGCTTGGCCTTCATGTAGGCCATGCCGTCCAGATACGCCTTCATGATGTTGGTGATCTCGGCGGGTTTGGCCTTGATGACCTTGTCGTCGAACACCAGCACGTCGGCGATCAGGCCGGGTGCGTTCTTCGAGGAGAACACCGCCTTGAACTTCTTGCCGCCGCCCTGGCCCAGCACCTGCGACAGGCTGGGCTCATACGTCACGCCAATGGGCAACTGGCCGGAGGCCATGGCCGCCGGCACGGCTTCGGGCGTCATGCTCACCGGGGTGATGTCCTTCTCGGTCAGGTTCACCGTCTTGAGCGCGTAAGAGAGCAGGAAGTCACTCGGCGAGAGCGGGTTGTAGCCGATCTTCTTGCCCTTGAAATCCGCCACCTTGGTGATGCTGCTGTCGGCCACGATCGCGTCGCCACCGTTGGAATAGTCGATCGGCATGACCACCTTCATGTTGCGGCCGGCCGCCACCTGGCCCACCACCTGGTCGTAGGTCAGCATGCCGCCGTCGACCGCGCCCGAGGCGATGGCCGCGGGGATCAGCGCCGGGTCGTTGAAGACCTGCAGCGAGACCTTGAGCTTGTATTTCTTGTAGAGGTCCAGCGCCTCGGCCACGTAGAACGGGCCGTAGCCGATCCACACCACGGTGGCGATCTTCATGGACGGGGCACTCTGGGCGAACGAAGTGAGCGTTGCCATCGACAGCGCCAGGCCCAGGGCCGGTTTGAGGAAGTGGTTGCGCCGGCTTGAGTGGGTGGGGGCAGAGGGTTTCATCATTGAGGCTCCATGGGTTGAAGGGACGCGCAGGAAGAACCGATCTGTGATCGTTCTCCCGGGCTTTTGTCCCTCCGTGGAGCCTGCGATGAGGCCGGCACACTCTCGGACCAGACACCGCTTCAACGGTCGGAACCCTAGTGCACCTGAGTGCCGAGCTGTCTCGGGGACGGACCCCAGATGGCTCTTCTTGCAAGCGTGGTATCAGCAGAAAGCGTGCCAGCCTTTTGCCGAATGCCAGCCCACTTCTGCGCCGCGCTGGCGCTGGTTTTGCACCAAAAGCAGATAGCCGCGGGCGGCTCAGCTGCGCTTGGCCGGCGCACTGCGCCCTGTGTTGGTGCGGGGCGTGCGTGGCACCCCCGGCTTGGTTGCGGTCGCTGTTTCGGCAGGGGTCTCGGCCGGTGTGTCGGCCGCATCCGGGGGCAGCAGGGGCACGAAGGGTGCGCGCGCGTCGTCGGCCAGGCCTTGGGTGAGGGTTTCCAGAATCTCGATCAGTTGCTGCCGCTGCGTGAGCGTCAAAGGCGAGAGCAGGCGCTGGTAGGCCTGCTCAGCCGGGCCGCGCGCCTGTAGCAACAGTTTCTTGCCCGCCGGCGTGAGCACCACCGCCATCTGGCGCTTGCTGTGCTCGGACATCCGCCGCTCGATCATGCCGCGCTCCTCCAGCCCCTTGCAAACCCGCATCACGGTGACCTTGTCGAAGGCCAGCGCACGCGCCAGCCGGGTCTGGTCCAGGCCGGGTTCGTTGGCCAGCACGGTGAGCACGCCGTACTGGGCCGGGGTGAGACCCACGCTGGCACAGGCGGTCTCGAACACCGCCGCCGAAATCTGGTGGGTGCGGCGCAGCAGGAAGCCCGGGCGCTGGTACAGGTCTTTCAGGGTCATGGAGTGCAAACTGGGGATTCTACGAATGGCGGCCAGGTGGCCACGACTTCCATAATAGTTCGCATGCTAACGATAGGAGACATCGGATGACACGCTCGAAAACCCTTGCCTGCCGCGCCCGCCGCGGCCTGCTGGCCCTGGCGGTGCTCGCCGGCACCGGTCTGGTCCACGCCCAGACGAATGATGCACCGCTGCGCCTGATCGTGCCGTTCACGCCCGGCACCGGCATCGACCTGATCGCCCGCACCATCGGACCCAGGCTGTCCGAGCGCCTGAAGCGCCCGGTGGTGGTGGACAACCGGGCCGGGGCCTCGGGCAACATCGGTACCGAGGCCGTGGTGCGCGCCGCGCCCGATGGCAACACCCTGCTGGTCAGCGTCAACACCCTGGTGATGAACCGCAGCCTGTACCCGCAGGCGCCATTCGACCCGCTGCGCGATCTCACCCCGGTGAGCCTGACCAGCTGGGGTCAGCTGATGCTGGTGACGCACCCCAAAACCGGTTTCAAGACCGCCAGTGACCTGGTGGAGGCCGCACGCCGGGCGCCCGGCAAGCTCAACTACGCCTCGCCGGGTGTGGGCACGCCGCACCACCTGTCGATGGAGCTGTTCAAGAACACCAGCAAGAGCTTCATCACCCACATTCCCTACCGCGGCACCAGCCCGGCGCTCACCGACCTGCTGGGCGGCCAGGTGGATGCGATGTTCCTGCCGATCCATGTGGCGCTGCCGCAGATCCGAAGCGGGCGCCTGGTGGCGCTGGCCATCGGCAGCGACAAACGCCACGCCTTGCTGCCCGACGTGCCCACGCTCACCGAGTCGCGCACGGCCGACGTGAACGTGGACATGTGGTACGGCGTGTTCGCGCCCAAGGGCATGGCCCCGGCCATGGTGGCCACGCTCAACCGCGAGATCAACGACATCCTGGCCAGCGATGAGGTGAAGAAGGCGTTTTCATCCCAGGGCATGGACCCGGCCACCGGCACGCCAGACTCGTTTGGCCAACTGGTCCAGAAAGACGCCGAGCGTTGGGCCGCTCTCATCAAGGCTCAAAACATCAAACCGGAGTGAGCATGTCAGAACAAACCGCGATCGCGGTGGTGGGTGGCGGCATCGCCGGGCTGGCTTTTGCGCTGGCGCTGCACCAGCGCGGCATTGCCTGTGATGTGTATGAGGGCGTGACCGAGATCAAGGAGCTGGGCGTGGGCATCACGCTGCTGCCGCACGCCGTGGAGGAACTCACCGCGCTGGGCCTGCTGCCCCAGTTGGAGGCGGTGGGCATCGAGAACCGCGAGAGCGTGTTCTTCAACCGATTCGGCCAGCGCGTCTATGGCGAGGCGCGCGGGCGGCATGCGGGCTACGAACTGCCCGAGCTGGGCATCCACCGCGGCAAGCTGCACGGCATCCTGTTTGACGCGGCGCAGAAGCGCCTGGGCCCGCAGCATGTGCACACGGGTTACCGCTGCACCGGCCTGGCGCAGGACGGTGAGGGCGTCACGCTCTCGTTTGCCGACAACGCCCGGGGCCCGGTGGCGCCGGTGCGCGCGCAGTGGGTCGTGGCCTGCGACGGTGTGAACTCGGTCGTCCGCAAGCACTTTTATCCGGACGACCAGGTCTGCTACGCCGGCATCAACACCTGGCGCGGCACCACGGTGCACAAGCCCATCCTGGGCGGCAAGTCCTATATCCGCATCGGCTCCATCGACACCGGCAAGATGGTGATCTACCCCATCGTGGACAACGTGGACGGGCAGGGCAACCAGCTCGTCAACTGGGTGGCCGAAATCCGCGACAGCGAAGCCCGCATGAACGACTGGAACCGCCCGGGCCGGACCGACGACTTCCTGCCCACGTTCGCCGATTGGCGGTTTGACTGGCTTGACGTGCCCGCGCTGATCACCTCCGCCGAGCAGGTGTTCGAGTACCCCATGGTGGACAAGGACGCGCTGCCGCGCTGGAGCTTCGAGCGCGTGACGCTGATGGGTGATGCCGCCCACCCGATGTACCCGCGCGGCTCCAACGGGTCGGCGCAGGCGCTGATCGATGCACGCACGCTGGCCGACGAAATCGCCACCGAACACGCTGTGGGGGGAGATCTGCGCACCGCCCTGCAGCGCTACCAGGCTGTGCGCCTGCTGGCCACCGCCCGCGTGGTGGAAACCAACCGCACCCTGCCGCCGGACTTCATCATCATGAAAGCCGATGAATTGAGCGGCGGGAAGCCCTTCGGCAACATCGACGAACTGATCAGCCAGGACGAGCTGCGCGCCATCTCGGACAACTACAAGCAGATCGCGGGCTTTGCGCTGAAGGGCTGATCCGGCGCTTGCGCCCCCGTGGTGTGGGGGGTATCCGACAAATCGGGTGACTTGCTGTGACGCTGACACCTGCCGGGCACGGATTTGTGGCACTGTCACGAAAAGGTGTCGTCCGTGGGGGACGGGACACCCACCCTGTGCCATCAGCATGCCGCGATCCACTCACGCGAATCGACATCAGACGGGAGATGACTTCTGGCTCGGCAGCCCCGCCGCGCACTGGCTGTGTGCCGTGGTCCTGGCCTGGGCGGCCGTCTGTCCTGTGGCGCAGGCGCAGGCCACATTGCGCTATGGCGGCGACGCCGCGTTCGCGCCTTTCGAGTCCCTCAACGCCCGCGGTCAGGCCGAGGGTTTTCAGATCGAGCTGATGCAGGCGGTGGGGCGCGAACTCGGGGTGGAGGTTGACGTCAGCCTGCAAGGCTGGCCGGCCACGGTGGAGGCGTTCAAGGCGGGACGGGTGGACGTGATCGCGATGGTGGAGACCGCCGAGCGGCGGGCCTATGCGCGCTTTCTCAAAGGCCACGCGGCGCCGGCCTTTGCGGTTTATCTGCCGGTGGATCGGCCCGCGCCGCGCGCCCTGCAAGATCTGCAGGGTTCGCGCATTGCCGTGCTGGACCACGAACCCATGCGCGAGAGCCTGAGCAAGTGGCTCTCGGGCATCCAGGGCCCCTTCATCACCCAGCCCGACGCACTGTCGGCCTTGAAGGCGGTGGAGCTGGGGCTCGCCGACATGGCCTTGTTGCCCCGTGCCTATGCCGATCCCGTGATGGCGAGTGGCGACGTGCTCGGGTTGGTCGCGGGCCTGAACAACCTGCGACTGCAAACCTACTCGTTGGCGGTGGTGCGTGACAACGACGCGCTGCACCAGCGCCTGCAGGTCGCGCTCGACCGCCTGGAGGCCAACGGCACCTTGCCTGCGCTGCGCGATCGCTGGCTCAACGACGAGCCCGCCAGCGCCGAGCAGCTGGCGATGGAGCGCGATCTCGAGCAGCAGCGCCACTGGATCTGGCGCATCGCGGTGGGGGGCTCGCTGTTGCTGGTGCTGGCGGCGTACGCGTTGCGCCAGCGGGGTCGCGCGGTGGCCACCGAGCGCGCGCGGCGAACCGAGGCTGAGGGGTCGTTGCGCCGCTCCGAGGAGCTGCTCGATCGCACCTTCCAGCGCAACCCCGAGCCGATGCTGGTGGTCGACCACCACAGCGGCGTGGTGCAGGACGCCAATCCGGCGGTGGCGACGCTGCTGGGCTTGCCCGAAGGCGAGGTGGTGGGGCAGCCGTTGCGGGCTCTGGCACACCACATCGGCATGGACAACCTCAAGAGCATGGCGCGTGCGATCGATCTGGACGGCATGCTGGACGCGCTGCCCGTCACCGTGACCCGCGCCGACAGTCAACAGCGCGCTTGCCTGGTCAGCGCGGACAAGATGCGCGTGGGCGATCTCACCATCGTGCTGTGCATCGTGCGCGACGTGACCGAGCGCATGGCACAGGACCCGGTGTTTCGACAGGGGTACCTGGCCTTGCAGGCCATGAACGAGCAGGCGCGCATCGACGCGCCCGACACGCAGCCGCCGTCGGACGGCGGCGAGGAGCGCGTGCGCGAGTTCACCCGGGCCTTGGCGCACGACTTGCGTGCGCCATTGCTGGCCATCCAGGGATTCATGGGTTTGATGCGCGAACGCCTGGAGCAAGGGCACACCGACGAGGCGCTGGAGTACAGCGAGCAGGTGGACAAGGCCACGCGGCGCATGAACTCGATGATCGACGCGCTGTGCAAGCTGGCGCAGATCGACCAGGAGGTCTTGCGACGACAAGACATCAACATGCGCACCCTGGCCGAGGACACCTGGGCTCTGGTGCGCGGTGGCGAGACCGATCGGAACATCGAGATCCGGTTCGATCCGCTGCCGCACGCGCTGGGCAACCCGGATCTGGTGGCGCAGGTCTGGCAGAACCTGCTGCACAACGCCTGGAAGTACACCGCGCGCGTGCCGGTGGCGCACATTCGGGTCGACAGCTTCCAGGAAGATCGACGCACCTGGTACCGCGTCACCGACAACGGCGCCGGTTTCGACATGGCACACGCCCGTCACCTGTTCCAGCCGTTTCGGCGCATGCACTCGACCTCGCAGTTCGAAGGCAGCGGCATCGGCCTGAGCATGGTGCAGCGCATCGTGCACCACCACGGCGGCGAGGTGCGCGTGCGCAGTCAGCGCGGTGTGGGCACGGTGGCCGAATTCACGCTCGACCCGGCGGCCTGAACGGCTTGGCCCCTGCGCTCAATGCCTGGGGTCAGGCGGCCTTGCTGCGTGCTGTTTGCGCCAGGCCGCGGGCGCCATCTGGTGCGCGCGCTTGAAGGCCCGGTGAAAGGCCGGCTCCGACTCGTAGCCCGTGGCTTGGGCAATGCGCGCGATCGGCTCGTTGCTCTCCAGCAGCCGCTGCGCGGCATACCGCATGCGCTGGCGTGCCAGGTAGCGCATGGGGGGTTCGTCCATCAGGGCATTGAAACGCTCGGCGAAGGCCGAGCGCGACAAACCCACCTCGCGCGCCAGCTCTTCGGTGGTCCAGCCGCGCTGTCGGTCTGCATGCAGCAGAGCCAGGGCGCGGCCCACCTTGGTGTCGCCCAGACCCGCCAGCCAGCCAGTGCTGCCGTCGGGCTGCTGCTGAAGATACTGGCGCACGGCTTCGGCGAACAGCAGCTCGGCCAGCCGACCGAGCAGGTTGGGCGAGATGCCGTGCACCACGCCCATGGGCTGTGAGGCGAATCGCAACGAGCTCTCGAACCATTGGGCGGCAGCCGGGTCGCGCAGGCTCAGGTGCAACACCCGGGGCAGGGCGTTGATCAGCGGGTCGTTGATGTTGTCGTGGCCGAGGTAGCCGCAGAAGAAGCGCGTGGTCGGCCCCTGGCCCTTGTGCGTGATGCGCACCAGGCCGCTTTCGCCGGGCTGGTGTTCGAGCTGCTCCACATCCATGGGCGGCACGCCCAGGTCGCTGCCCAGCAGATGACGGTCGTTGCGCGGCAGGATCACCAGCTCGCCCGCCCGCACCTGGACGGCATCTGCCTCGCCCTCCACGCGCAGCGCCAATGCGCCCTCGCACACGAAGTGGTAGGCGATGACCTCGCGCGGTGCGGGGTTGAACTCCGCGCAGTCTTCGGGCCCGACCTTGGAGAACACGCACCAGGGCGCGGTGATCTCCGCCTCGACGAAGACGGCGCCCCGCAGGCGCAGCGCTTGCAGCACATCGGTCAAGGCATCGATGGGGTAAGGGGTGGTCATGGCAGGCGTTTCGGCAAGAAAAGCCGGCGGCGCGGGAATGGCCGTGGCGGGCAGCGAAACGTAGAGTAATCCCACCGGCGCCACCGAGGCAACGCCCTCTGTCCATTCACCGGGCACCGGCCACGCAACACAGGAGTCTTTCAATGATCACCGACGCACAGGGTCACACCCTCACCGGCGCCACCGCAGAGGCCGCCACCCACTTTGAACAGGCCGTCACCGCCTTCAACCTGTACCGCGGCGACCCGATGGCAGCGCTGGAGCGCGCCACCGAAGCCGCGCCCGGTTTCGTCATGGCCCACCTGCTCAAGGCCCACCTGATGGCCATCGCCACGGAACCCGCTGCCGCTGCCGGCGCGCGCGAGCTGCTGCAGGCCATGGCCGATCTGCCCATGAACGAGCGCGAGCGTTCGCACCGCGCAGCCATCGAGCTCATCCTTCAGGGCGAGTGGTCGGCCGCGGCCGTCGCGCTGGACCACCACCACACGCGCCACCCGTTCGACATCGTGGCGCTGCAGGTGGGCCACCTGTGCGACTTCTTCCGCGCCAATGCGCGCAACCTTCGCGACCGCATCGCGCGCACCCTGCCGCACTGGAGCGCCGAGATGCCGGGCCACTCCATCCTGCTCGGCATGTACGCCTTTGGCCTGGAAGAGTCGGGCCAGTACGCACAGGCCGAAGACGTGGGGCGCAGCGCGCTCGATGCGCAGCCGCTGGACTGCTGGGCCCACCACGCCGTGGCCCATGTGATGGAGATGCAGGCGCGCCACCAGGACGGCATCGGCTGGATGATCGCGCGCGAGCCTCACTGGTCGGGCGACGACAACTTCTTCCAGGTGCACAACTGGTGGCACCGTGCGCTGTGCCACCTGGAGCTTGGGCAGGTCGATCAGGCGCTGGCGCTGTTTGATGGCCCCATCCGCAGTGGGCGCAGCCTGGTGGCGGTGGACATGGTCGATGCCTCGGCCCTGCTCTGGCGCCTGGCGATGAGCGGTGTGGACGTGGGTGACCGCTGGAACGAGCTCGCCACCGCCTGGGACGCGCACGCCGATGGCGCGCTCTACCCGTTCAACGACTGGCACGCGGCGATGGCTTGGCTGGGCGCGGGCCGCGAGGCCGACGTGGAGCGTCTGCACGCGGCGCTGCGCGCCGACCCGCGCGGTCGGGAAGCCTCGCGCTGGGCGGCCGACACGGGGGCCGATCTGGTGGCCGGCTTCGCCGCCTTCTGGCGTGGCGACCACGACTCGGCTGTGCAACACCTCCACCGCGCACGCTTCATTGCCAACAGCTTTGGCGGCAGCCACGCACAGCGCGACGTGATCGACTGGACCCTGACCGAGGCCGCGCTGCGCGGGCGCCAGTATGGTCTGGCCGAAGCGCTGGCCAACGAACGCCTGGCGTTGCGGCCGCACAGCCCCGTCAATCGCGGCTTCCTGCTGCGCGCCGCCGCCGGGAGCGTGGCAGGCGGCGTGCGCAGCCAGCGCGGTGTGGGCGCGGTGGCCGAGTTCACACTCGATCCGCAGCACTGAGCCGGTCGGTCGTTCGTCGCTGGAGGTGACGGGCGGCTAAGTTAGCTATCGAACAGACCCGGTTGCGCAGTGCTGACAAGGTGGATGTCCTGGACCCGGTGTGTGCGGGCTCTCCTGCACCGCGTCCCGAAGGATCGCCACGTGATGAATGCGCTGTTGCAACTGGACTTGCCGAGTCGCGAGCGTCAGCCATGGGGTTTGCACAAGGTTCGCGCAGGACGTGTGCTGTTTGCCCAGGGGGAGCCGTTTCACGGTTTGTATGCGGTGCGCAGCGGCACGCTCAAGTCGGTGTTCGCGCTCGCCGACGGGCGAGAGCAGGTGTGCGCCTTTCCCATGGCCGGCGACGTGATCGGGTTCGACGGTGTGGTTGATGGCGTCCATGGCACCACCATGACGGCGCTGGAGGACACCCATGTGGCACCCCTGGCCTGGCGGTCCTGCGCGCAGTTGGCAGCGTGCGACGCAAACCCGCTTCAGCACCTGATGGAACTCATGGCCAGGGATATCCAGCGGGGGCACACGTTTCATGCCTTGCTCGGACGCGCCAACGCACAGGAGCGGCTGGCAATGTTCCTGCTGGACCAGTCGCGGCGCTGGCACGCCCAGGGCTGCTCGCCTTGCGACTTCCAGCTGCGCATGTCGCGTGCCGAGATCGGCAGCTTTCTTTGCATGTCGATGGAGACGGTGAGTCGCACCTTCTCGGGCATGCAGCGCAAGGGCTGGCTGCGGGTCGACAATCGCCGCGTCATTCTGTCGGATATGGTTGGATTCACGCGCCGTTTTGGCGCGTTGCCCTGAATGCGGCGGGCGCCGATCCTGCGCACCCGGTATGTATGCCATCACACCGACAAGGGCCGGATCCCCATGCAGCATGGAGGGATGCTTCTGCTGTTCACAGCGCGTGCGCGCCATTCCCAAGTATGAGCGTGATTCCGCTTTCAAGGTCGTTGCGCGTGCTCACCGTCAACATCCACAAAGGCTATGACGTCTTCAACAGCCGATTCGTGCTGCACGAGTTGCGCGAAGCCGTGCGCGCCGTGCAGAGCGACCTGGTGTTCCTGCAGGAGGTGCAGGGCGGCACCGAAGGGCGCAACGCGAGCTCGGTGGGCGCGCAATACGAGTTCCTGGCCGACGAGATCTGGCCCGACCATGCTTATGGGCGCAACGCGGTGGCCGAGGGCCTGGACCACGGCAACGCGGTGCTGTCGCACTTTCCCGTGGTGCGCAGCCACAACCACGACATGTCGCTGCCGGGGGTGGAGCCGCGCGGCTTGTTGCACTGCGAAGTGACCCTGCCCGATGGCCTGCCCGCGCTGCACGTGATGTGCGTGCACCTGGGGCTGCGCGAATCCCACCGGCGCCACCAGCTCGCGCGCCTGTGCGAGACCGTGCAGGCAGAAGTACCCGCCGATGCACCGCTGGTGGTCGCCGGCGATTTCAACGACTGGCGCTCGCGCGCCGATGCGCTGCTCGCGCCCAGCGGCCTGCGCGAGGTGTTCAAGGAGGCACACGGGCATCACGTGCGCAGCTTCCCAGCACGCTGGCCGCTGCTGCGGCTGGACCGCATTTATGTGCGCGGTGTTGCGACCGCGCAGCCACTGCCCATGCCTCGACGGCCCTGGGCGCAGCTGTCCGACCATGCGCCGGTGGCGGCCGAGATCGAAGTGTCGGAGGCACCGTGAACTCGCGTTGGGTGCCTGGCAACCGCATCACGCTGCTGGAGAACGGCGAGGGCTACTACCCGCGTGTGTTCGAGGTCATCGCCGCAGCCGAGCACGAGGTGCTGCTCGAGACCTTCATCCTGTTCGACGACAAGGTCGGGCGCGAACTGCAGCAGGGCTTGCTGGCCGCGGCCGGGCGTGGTGCCGAGGTGCATGTGCTGGTCGACGGCTGGGGATCGCCCGACCTGCCTGCCTCGTTCACACAGCCGCTGCTCGACGCCGGCGTGCGTCTGCGCAGTTTCGAGCCGGTGCAGCGCCTGTTCGGTGCTCGCATCAACCTCCTTCGGCGCATGCACCACAAGCTGGTGGTGGTGGATGGCCAACGCGCCTTCGTGGGTGGCATCAACTACTCGATCGACCACCTCCAGGAATTCGGACCGCTGGCCAAGCAGGACTACGCGGTCGAGATCGAGGGCCCGCTGGTGGGGCAGATACAGGCCTTCTGCCGCGCCAACGTGGTCGCTCCGCAGCCGGCGCGCAGGCAGTGGCTCCAACGCTGGCGCGCCAGCCTGGAAGGTCGCGGTGTTGCCGGCGTTCATGAAGACGGTGCGGTGGCCGCGTTTGTCACGCGCGACAACAACGAGCACCGCTCCGACATCGAGCGCCACTACCGCGCCGCTGTGCGCAGCGCGCGCCAGCGCATCCTGATTGCCAACGCCTATTTCTTCCCCGGCTACCGGCTGCTGCGCGATCTGCGCCAGGCGGCGCGGCGTGGTGTGCAGGTCGATCTGGTGTTGCAGGGCCACCCGGACCAGCCCTGGGTCAAACGCGCCACCGAACTGCTCTACCGGCACCTGCTGCGCGCTGGCGTTCGCGTGTACGAGTACAACGAACGGCCGCTGCACGGCAAGGTGGCGGTGGTGGACGACACCTGGGCCACCGTGGGTTCCAGCAACCTCGACCCGACCAGCTTGAGCCTGAATCTGGAGGCCAACGTGGTGGTGCGCGACGCGGCCTTTGCCCGGCACCTGCGCGAGCGCATCGAACACCTGATGGCGCAGAGCTGCGACAGCGTGCAGCGGCCTGCCACGGGGCGCCTGCGCTCGGCCTGGATCGCCGTGCGCAGCATGGTGGTGTTTCATGCGCTGCGGCGCTTTCCCGTGTGGGCCTCGAAATGGTCGGTGCGCGAACCGAGGGTCGTGCCCATGCACGTCGACGCGCCATGAATCCGGCGGCGCAGCGGGCCTGGGGATGGTTCAAGCGCATCGCGCCGTGGGCGCTGGCCGCGCTGGTGCTGACACTGGTGGTGCGGCAGGCGCGCACGGTGGAATGGCCCGAGGTGTGGCGGGCGCTGCAGGCGCTCACGCTGGCCCAGGGGCTCACGGCAGTCGGTCTGGCCTTGTTGAGCTACGGCCTGTATGCCAGCTTCGACCTGATCGGGCGCCGCCTCACCGGCCATGCGCTCTCGATTCCGCGCACCCTCGCCACCGCCGCCATCAGCTATGCCTTCAATCTCAACTTCGGCGCCCTGGTCGGCGGCTTCGGTTTGCGCCTGCGGCTCTACATGCGCGGTGGCCTGCCGGCGCCAACGGTGGCAAAGGTCATTGCGCACAGCATGGTGACGAACTGGCTGGGCTATCTGTGGGTGGCGGGTGCCGTGCTGTTGTTCGCCCCGCCAAGGCTCCCCGAGTCGGGGGTGCCGAGCGACCTGGGCTTGCGCGCCATCGGTGCGGTGATGGTGGCGCTGGCGCTGGTCTACCTGGCACTGTGCACCTGGTCGCGCCAGCGCGAACTGAGTTGGCGCGGACACACCCTGGCCTTGCCCGGCGCACGCCTGGCCGCGCTACAGGCGTTGCTGGGTGGCGCCAGCTGGATGCTGATCGGCGCCATCGTCTGGAGCCTCTTTGGCGGGCGCATCGATTACCCCGCCGTGCTCGGCGCACTGCTGCTCGCAGCGGTGGCCGGTGTGCTCACGCACGTGCCGGCCGGCCTGGGTGTGCTGGAGGCGGTGTTCGTCGCCACGCTGGGTGGCCGACTGCCCGCCACCGAGGTGTTGGCCACGGTGCTGGCCTACCGCGCCGCCTACTACCTGCTGCCGCTGGTGTTGGCGCTGCCGGCCTACGCATGGAGCGAAGCCGCGGCGCGGCCCCGCACCCCGACGGCTCAGCCTCTGCCCACGAAAGGCATCTGACTGGCCATCACGGTCATGTTCAGCACGTTGGTGGACAGCGGCAGGCCCGCCATGTAGCGCACGGCCTCGGCCACGTGCTGCACGTCCATCATGGGTTCGGTGGCCATCGTGCCGTTGGCCTGGCGCACGCCTTGCGTCATGCGCGCAGAGAGTTCGGTCAGCGCGTTGCCGATGTCGATCTGGCTGCACACGATGTTGTAGTCGCGCCCATCCAGAGCGATGGTCTTGGTCAGGCCCAGCACCGCGTGTTTGCTCGCGGTGTAGGGGCTGCTGAAGGGGCGGGGCGCATGGGCCGAGATGGAGCCGTTGTTGATGATGCGACCGCCCTGTGGGGTTTGCCGGCGCATGAGACCGAAGGCGGCGCGTGCGCACAGGAACACGCCCGTGATGTTGGTGTCGATCACGTCCTTCCAGCGCTCCAGCGGCAGCTCGTCGATCGGCACGGCAGGGGCATTGACGCCCGCGTTGTTGAACAGCACATCCAGGCGTCCGTAGCGCTTCTCGATCTGGTCGAACAGGGCCTGCACGCTGTGCTCGTCGCGCACGTCGGCGGGTATGGCCCATGCATGCTGGCCGGCGGCCTGGGCCGCTTCGGCCACGGCGGCCAGCGGCTCGGAGCGCCGCCCGGTGAGCACGACGTGAAAGCCGTCCTTGAGCAAACCGAGCGCCACGGCGCGGCCAATGCCGCTGCCGGCGCCGGTAACCAGTGCAACACGGGGAGAGGGAACAGATGCCATGGGAGGTGCCTTGGGTGGGAGGTTGAATGGACGAGGGCACATGGTAGTCGGCGCACCGGATCACTGAAGGTCAGCACGCTTGCGGAGCGCGGAATTTTGGAGTACATGGTGGCTGAGGAGGCGCCATGAACGCACCATCCACTGCCATTACCCGCCGCCTGTTGCTGGCCGCGCTGGGCAGCAGTGTGTGTGCCCCCCTGGCCGGGGCGACGAGGCCGCTGAAGGTGGGCTTCATCTACCCCGGGCCAGTGGGCGATGCGGGATGGACCTTCGCGCACGACGCAGCACGTCGGGCAGTCGAGGACCGCTTCGGTTCACAGGTGGTCGTGACCGCGGTGCCCGACGTGCGCGAAGGTGCCGATGCGGAACGCGTGCTGCGCGATCTGGTGGCGCAGGGCAATGGATTGATCTTCGCCACATCGTTCGGCTACATGGAAGCGGTGCTCCGGGTGGCCGCCGACCATCCGGAAGTGAAGTTCGAACATGCCACCGGTTTCAGGACTGCAGCCAACGTGCGCACCTACGACACACGGTCCTACGAGCCTGCGTACCTGGCCGGGGTGGTCGCCGGAGGCACGACGCGCAGCGGCTTGCTCGGCGTGGTGGGTGCGCTGCCGGCGCCGGCGGTTCTGAACGGGATCAACGCGTTCACCCTGGGTGCGCAGGCGATGAACGCTGCGACGCGGGTGCGCGTCGTCTGGGTCAATGCGTGGTTCGACCCACCGCGCGAAACCGAGGCCGCGATCAGTTTGTTGAACCAGGGGGCCGACGTGCTGATGCTGACCACGGATTCCCCGGCAGCGCTGCAGACGGCTGAGCGACTTGGCCGGCGTGGCTTCGGCCTGTCCAGCGACATGGGCCGCTTTGCGCCGAAGGCGCACCTCGGCTCCATCGTCAACAACTGGGCGCCGTATTGCATCCGGGCCGTGGGCGATGCGCTCGACGACCGTTGGGTCACAGGCCATTCCTGGTGGGGCATGAAGGAGGGGGCGGTCGAGCTTGTGGGCGTACCCAGCGACGTGCCCCCGGCGGTCCATGCCCGGGTGGCCGCCGTGCGCGGTGGCCTGCGCGACGGCAGCTTCGCGATCTGGCGCGGTCCTTTGCAGGACAACATTGGCCAGGAAGTTCTGCCCCGGGGCCAGGTCGCCGACGACGCTTTCCTGCGCCAGATGAACTTCTATGTGAAAAGTGTCGAGGGACGCGTGCCGGGCTGAAAGCCGAGCTCCGGTCCCTGAATTCAGGCCATGCCGTTGCGGCTGGCGAGTTCGACGAAGAGTGCCGAGTGGTCCAGGTCGGCCAGACCGTGATCGACCGATTGGGCGTAGAGCTGTTCGAACAATCCGGTGATGGGCGCATCGAACCCGACTTCGCTGGCCGTGGTCAGCGCGTTGCGCATGTCCTTCAGTTGCACGGCCACCGCAGCGCGCTTGGTGAAATCGCGTTCAACCATGCGTTGGCCGTGCACCTGCAGGATGCGGCTGTCGGCAAATCCGCCGGTGATGGCCTGCTTGACCTTGCCCATGTCGGCGCCGCCCTTCTCGCACAGCAGCAGTGCCTCGGCCACCGCGCCGATGGTGATGCCCACGATCATCTGGTTGGCGAGCTTGGCCAGTTGCCCGGCGCCGTGCGGGCCCACATGCACCGGGCGGCCCAACAGCTCGAAGAGCGGGCGCACGCGCTCGAAATCGGCGGGCTCACCGCCCACCATGATGGCCAGCGTGCCGGCCTCGGCGCCCACGGTGCCGCCCGAGACGGGCGCGTCCAGGTGGCGCATGCCGGCGGCCGCCAGGCGCGCGGCGTGGTCACGCGCCTGCCGCGGCAGGATGGACGACATGTCGACCACCACACTGCCCGGGCGCAGGCCGCCCGCGGTGCCCTGGTTGAACAACACGTCTTCCACAATGTCGCCGTTTTCGAGCAGGGTGATGACGATGTCGGCCTGGGCCACGGCGTCAGCGGGTGTGTCGGCCACGCGGGCGCCAAAGGCTTCCAGGCGCTCGGCCTTGCTGCGCGAGCGGTTCCACGCGCTGACCATGCAGCCAGCCTCACACAGGCGACGGGCCATGGGAAAGCCCATCAGGCCGATGCCGAGCACGGCCACTTGCAAAGCCGGGGAGGGTGGGGTGGAGGATGTTGTTGAGGTGTTCACTGGAGCGCCTGGAGAAACATTGAAGGGGGGCGTATGCAGAATAGTGGTGTTTGTCGAGCTCGTCAGCACACGCTGAAAACGACCCCATGACACAATGCGCGACCATGGAAAAAACACCTTCGACCGACCCCGTCTGGCTGGACCGTGAGTACAACAACCGGGCGCTGGTGCCCGAGCACGCCGAGCATTTCAAGCGTTGGGCCGAAAGCTCGGCGCAGACCCGGCAGAGCAGCCGTCCACTGCTCGATGTGAGCTATGGCCACGGCCCCGGGGAAACGCTGGACATCTTCCCCGCTCCGCGCAAGGCCGGTACACCGTTGGCGCCGGTGATGGTGTTCATCCACGGCGGCTACTGGCGAAGCCTGGACAAGTCCGACCATTCTTTCATCGCCCCTGCGTTCACGAAACTCGGTGCCTGCGTGGTGGTTCCCAACTACGCGCTGTGCCCGGCGGTCACCATTCCCGACATCGTGCTGCAGATGGTGCAGGCCCTGGCCTGGACGTACCGCCACATCGCCGCGCACGGTGGTGATCCGCACCGCATCTCGGTGGTGGGCCATTCGGCGGGTGGGCATCTCGCCACCATGATGCTGGCTTGCGAATGGGAGCGCGTGGGCGACGATCTGCCCGAATCGCTGGTGAAGAACGCGCTCTCCATCTCGGGCTTGTACGACCTGGAGCCGGTGCGGCTCACACCGTTCGTGCAGTCGTCCTTGAAGCTGACGCCCGCGCAGGTGAAGAAGGCCAGCCCGGCGCTGTTGCCTGCGCCGCTGCTGCGCGAAGGTCGGGGTCGGCTGTACACCGTCGCTGGTGCGGACGAGAGCAGCGAGTTCCTGCGCCACAACCGCTTGATCCAGCAGGCCTGGGGGTCGGAAGTGGTTCCTGTGTGCGAGGCCTTGCCGGGGCTCAATCACTTCAGCATCGTCGATGCGTTGGCTCAGCCTGGACATCGGCTGCATGTGTTGGCTCGGGAGCTGCTGGCGGTTTGACGTTTGGTTTTCTCCGGTGGCTCCGGTCATCGACGACCACGGGGCACGGCTCCGCGAATGTCCCCCGGTGGCCTGCGGCCACCTCCTCCTTGATTTCGCTGCGCCGTGCCCCATGGCCGCCGATGACCTCATTGGTACTCGGTTAGTGCGTACACCAACATTGCTTCGGCTCGCGGGCGCGGTGTGTTCTGCGCAGCGGCATCAAGGAGGAGAGGCGGCGCAGCCGACTCGGAGGACAGCCGCGGAGCAGAGCACGCCGCGTCCGTGAGCCCGCGAGGTGGTTGAGCGAAACGCCCCAAAAACCCAACTACATCAACAAATGCTCACCCGCGTTGTCCCCACCCAGGATCACGTAGTTCACCTTGCGCACGTCCATCAGCTTCGTGCCACCCGAATAGCTGATCGAGCTTTGCACGTCCTGCTCCATCTCCACCAGCGTGTCGGCCAGCTTGCCCTTGATGGGTTCCAGAATGCGCTTGCCCTCCACGTGCTTGTATTCGCCCTTGTTGAAGTCGCTGGCCGATCCGTAGTACTCCTTGTAGAGCACACCGTCCACCTCCACCGTCTGGCCGGGTGACTCCTCGTGGCCCGCGAACAGCGAACCGATCATCACCATCGAGGCACCGAAGCGAACGCTCTTGGCGATGTCGCCATGGCTGCGAATGCCGCCGTCGGCAATGATGGGCTTGGTCGCCACGCGGGCACACCACTTCAGTGCACTGAGCTGCCAGCCGCCGGTGCCAAAGCCTGTCTTGAGCTTGGTGATGCAGACCTTGCCCGGACCCACGCCCACCTTGGTTGCGTCCGCGCCCCAGGTCTCCAGGTCGATCACCGCCTCGGGCGTGGCCACGTTGCCCGCGATCACGAAGGACGACGGCAGCTTCTCCTTGAGGTAGCCGATCATGTTCTTCACGCTGTCGGCATGGCCGTGCGCGATGTCGATGGTGATGTACTCGGGCGCCAGGCCCTCGGCCACCAGCTGGTCCACCGTGGCGTAGTCGGGCGCCTTCACGCCCAGCGAGATCGAGGCGTACACATCGTGGGCGCGCATGTCGCGCACGAACTGGAGGTTGTCCAGATCGAAGCGGTGCATCACGTAGAAGTAGCCGTGCTTCGCCAGCCACACGCAGATGGACTCGTCCACCACCGTCTTCATGTTGGCCGGCACCACCGGCAGTCTGAACTTGCGACCACCCAGCTCCACGCCGGCGTCGCATTCCGACCGGCTCTCCACGCGGCACTTGCGCGGCAGCAGCAGGACGTTGTCGTAGTCGAATATCTCCATAAGAACCAGGCTCCAGATAACTGTTGTTGAACAGGGAGAGCGCTTGGCTTGGCCGGTCTTTCTGGATGACCCAAAAAAAACCGGGCGCAAGAATCTTGGGCCCGGTGACTGATTCTAGGCTTCTTGGGCGGATCGCGCGCGACTTTGGGCGCTTGCCACCCCATATGAAGGCCATACGGATGACCGTATGCCGCGCGCTGCACGGGGTGCTTCCTACAATCGAGCCATGTTGTTTGAAGAATCTCCGTTGGACGCCGTGCCCCCCTCCCCGCTGCTCGCGGGCCTCAACGCCGAACAGGCCGCCGCCGTCATGCTGCCGGGCGAGCACGCGCTGATCCTGGCCGGGGCGGGCTCGGGCAAGACGCGGGTGCTCACGACCCGCATTGCGTGGTTGCTACAGACCGGGCAGGTCACGCCCGGCGGTGTGCTCGCGGTGACCTTCACCAACAAGGCCGCCAAGGAAATGATGACCCGGCTCTCAAGCATGCTGCCGGTGAACGTGCGCGGCATGTGGATCGGCACCTTTCACGGTCTGTGCAACCGCTTCCTGCGTGCGCACCACAAGCTGGCCAACCTGCCGGCCACGTTCCAGATTCTCGATACGCAAGACCAGCTCTCGGCCGTCAAGCGCCTGTGCAAGCAGTTCAATGTGGATGACGAGCGTTATCCACCGAAGCAGATCCAGTACTTCATCAGCGGCTGCAAGGAAGACGGTCAGCGCCCGCGCGACGTGGTGGCGCGCGACGAAGAAACGCGCAAGAAGATCGAGCTCTACGGGCTCTACGAAGAGCAGTGCCAGCGCGAGGGCGTGGTGGACTTCGGCGAACTCATGCTGCGCAGCTATGAGGTGCTGCGCGACAACGACCCGGTGCGCGAGCACTACCAGCGGCGCTTCCGCCACCTCCTGATCGACGAGTTCCAGGACACCAACCGCCTGCAGTACGCCTGGATCAAGATGTTCAGCACGCCGCCACTCGAAGGCCTGCCGCCTTCGGGCAACGCGGTGTTCGCGGTGGGCGACGACGACCAGAGCATCTATGCATTTCGCGGTGCTCGCGTGGGCAACATGGCCGACTTCGTGCGCGAGTTCAACGTGCGCCACCAGATCAAGCTGGAGCAGAACTACCGCAGCTGCAGCAACATCCTCGACTCCGCCAACGAACTCATCAGCCACAACACCAACCGCCTGGGCAAGAACCTGCGCACCGACGCTGGCGCTGGCGAGCCGGTGCGCGTGCACGAGGCCACCAGCGACTTCGCCGAAGCGCAGTGGATGGTCGACGAGATGAAGCAGCTCGCGCGCGAAGACGTGCCCAAGGTGGAGATGGCCGTGCTCTACCGCAGCAATGCGCAAAGCCGTGTGGTGGAGACGGCGCTCTTCAACGCCGCCATGCCCTACCGCGTCTACGGCGGCCTGCGCTTCTTCGAGCGCGCCGAGATCAAGCACGCGCTGGCCTACTTGCGCTTGCTGGAAAACGCCAACGACGACACCAGCTTTCTGCGCGTGGTGAACTTTCCGCCGCGCGGCATCGGCGCGCGCAGCATCGAACAACTGCAGGACGTGGCCCGCGCCTCGGGCTGCTCGCTGCACGACGCGGTGAGCGCGGTGACTGGCCGCGCCGGCGTGGCCATCGGCGCCTTCGTGGCCAAGCTCGACGTGCTGCGCGAACGCTCCGACGGCATGACGCTCTCCGAGATCATCGAGCTGGTGCTTGAGCACAGCGGCTTGGTGGAGCACTACCGCGCCGAGCGCGAAGGGCAGGACCGCGTGGAGAACCTGGAAGAACTGGTGAGCGCCGCCAAGAGCTTCGTGGGCATCGAAGGCTTTGGCCGCGACGCCGTGGCGCGCACGGTGAACGGGTCGCCGCTGACGCAGAGCCCGGCCAGCCAGGGGCTGGACGCATCGCTGCCGGTGCTGGACGAACCGCTGGCACCCGATGCCGAAACCGGCGAGACCATGAGCCCGCTGGCGGCTTTTCTCACGCACGCGGCGCTCGAATCGGGTGACAACCAGGCGCAGGCCGGGCAGGACGCGGTGCAGCTCATGACGGTGCACGCCGCCAAGGGGCTGGAGTTCGACGTGGTGTTCATCACCGGCATGGAGGAGGGCCTGTTCCCGCACGAGAACTCGATGAGCGACCGCGACGGGCTCGAAGAAGAGCGCCGCCTGATGTATGTGGCGATCACGCGCGCACGCAAGCGGCTGTATCTCAGCCACTCGCAGACGCGCATGCTGCACGGCCAGACGCGCTACAACATGAAGAGCCGCTTCTTCGACGAGCTGCCCGAGGCCTGCCTGAAATGGCTCACACCGCAGCAGCCGGCCTGGGGTGCGCCGGGCGGCGCGGGCGGGGGTGGTGGCCAGTGGCAGAACGGGCGGCGCTTTGGCGCCGCGCCCGCACTGCAACCCTCGTGGTCACCCGGGTTCAACGACAAGGGCGACCCCAAAGGTCTGGGCCAGAACGCACCCGAACCCGACCGTGGCACCGACATCAAGGCCGGCATGGCCGTGTTTCACAACAAGTTCGGCGAGGGCAAGGTGCTGTCCATCGAAGGCGCGGGCGATGATGCCCGCGCGCAGGTGAACTTCAGCCGCCACGGAACGAAGTGGCTCGCGCTCAGCGTCGCGAAGCTCACACCCATCACCTGAGGGGGAGCTCGACCCAGCCAAAGCGTGACCAGGAGCGCATGAAGCGGTCCAGCCCAGGGACACCACGGGTCCGGCTACGCCGGCCCCAGGTGTCGCCCCCCTTTCAAGGGGGGAGGCGCCGAAGGCGACGCGGGGGGTCAACTCCCAATGACGCCGCCATCGTTTTTCGTGATGACGATGGTGGCGGAACGCGGACGCTGGCCGACGCCATAGCCCGCATTCGAAGGCCACTGGCTCTCAAACTTCGTCGCGTCGTTCACGTCCGCCATCTTCGTGTTTTCGCCCGCGTGCTGGATGTTCACGAAGATCGCGCGGCCGTCAGGCGTTTCGGTGATGCCGGTGATCTCCGCGCCCTTGGGTCCGACCAGGAAGCGCTTGAGCGTGGCCGACGTCTGCGGCTTGCCCATGTGCGTGGTCACCTGCTTGTCGCCATGGGTCAGGGTCTTGCTCGCGCCGTCGCCGCGCTGGCCGGGCAGGGCGGCGAGCAGCATGCAGTTGGTCTTGTCGGTGTAGGCGCCGTCGTCGGTCTGGATCCAGCACACGCCGGTGGCCTTGCTGAACACCAGTCCGTCGGGTGAGGACAGGTCGTTGTCTTCGGTGAGGTTGGAGAGGTTCACGTTGGCCTTGTCGGCGTCGGCTTCCGAGGCGAACAGGTAGATGTCCCACAGGAACGCAGCGTCTGCCGGCGCCTTCTCGGCCAGGCGAACGATGTGGCCATGCACGTTGCCTTTCTGCTCCTTGCCGGCCTTCAGGTCGGTGTACACGCGCGGGTTGGCGCTGTCCACGGTGGCCACGGTGCGTGCGCTGTTGTTGGTGAGGGTGATGTAGACCTCACCGTTCTTCGGGTTCACGCCGCCCCACTCGGGCCGGTCCATGCGCGTGGCGCCCACTGCGTCGGCGGCCAGGCGGGTGAAGACGGCGATGTCGGCTTCGTTCTTGAACTCGAAGTACGAGCTGCCGGCGATCACGGGGTTGTCCATCGACAGCTCCAGCCACTCACCGGTGCCGTCGCCCTTGAAGCGCGCGACGAAGAGCGTGCCCTTGTCGAGGTACTTGTCGCCCGCGGCGAGGCGGTTGGCCGGCTTGGCATCGGCCGGGTCCCACTTCGCGGCCGAGACAAATTTGTAGATGTATTCGCCGCGCGCGTCGTCGCCCATGTAGGCCACCACCGGCTGGCCAGCACTCACGCGCGCGAAGGTCGCGTTCTCGTGGCCCATGCGGCCCAGCGCGGTGCGCTTGCGCAGCGCGGTGGTCTTGTCGTGGGGGTCGATCTCGACGATGTAGCCGAACGTGTTCATCTCGTTGCGGAAATCGTCCTTGGCGCTGGCGCCCACGGCGCTGTTGTTCCAGCGCGTGTAGGTGTCGGCGCTGCCACCGCTTTCCCAGCCGTGGCGGCTGGCCGCGCCGGCCTTGCGGCCGTAGCGGTTGAGGGCCTGCACTTGTTTGTCTTTCTTGCGCGCGTCGTCATCCTTCGCATCGCGGAAGAAGTAGCCGAACCAGTTCTCTTCGCCCGAGATGAACGTGCCCCAGGGCGTGCGACCGGTGCCGCAGTTGTTGAGTGTGCCGCGCGCCTGCGTGCCGTCGGGGCTGAACTTCGTCACCAGGTGCTCGCTGCCGCGCGCCGGGCCGTGGATGGCCACCGGCGTCATGGTCGTCACGCGGCGGTTGAACGCCGAGCCCGGCTTCGTGGCCCAGGCCTTGCCATCGCTCTGCACCTCGACCACCGAGAGGCCGTGGATCATGAGTTCCTTGTCGACCTCGGCAGCCGGACGGGGCAGGGTGGAGGTGCCACCATTGGCGTGGATGAAGAAAGAGCTGAGCTTTTCGTCGGTGGTGGCTTCATGGTTCATGGCCAGCAGGCCGCGCGATGCGAAGCTGTCCGACGGTTGGCCCGCCGCGTCCAGGCCGAACCACTCGATGCCGTCGTGGTGGTCACCGGCGCGGTTGCCGAAATCGGCGTCCGTGCCGTCATTCTTGTAGGCGGGCGTGCTGGCGGTGAGCGGGTCGCCCAGCGCGTAAATGACGCGCGCGGTGTAGCCGGCGGGCACGGTGACGCGGTCGGCCATGGTTTTGGCCACGGGCGTGAACCCGAGTGCGTGGACTGGAGCGACAGGGCCCGCCATGGTGGCGCAACCACCGAGGGCAGCGGCGCCACCCAGGGCGGCTGTGCCACGCAGCAGACCGCGACGGCTCAGGCGGGCCTGCAGCACGGTGTCGAACGCGGGGTTGTTGCTGGTGTTGGAGTCTTCGTCGTTGAATTGGGCGGTGGGACGGATGTTGTCGTGGGACATGCTGATGACCTTGGGTGAATGAATCACCGCGGATCATGTGCAATCTGTGTGAAAGTTCAGTGACAGCGCGTCACCCGGTCTGGGCACGCCGCCACGCGGCCGGCGGCAGGCCCACCAGGCGCTTGAAGGCGCGCGCGAAGGCGGCTTCGGAGTCGTAGCCCACCTCCAGCGCCACCGCGGCCACCTTGGACTGCCCCTGGCGCAGCAGCCCCGCACCCAACTGCATGCGCCAGCTCGTCAGGTATTGCATCGGCGCCTGCCCGGTCAACTCCACGAAGCGCTCGTGCAAGGCCGAGCGCGACAGGCCAACCTGCCGCCCCAGTTCCTCGACGCTCCAGGGGTCGGACGGACGCTCGTGCATCAACGAGATGGCCTGGCCGACGTGCCGATCACGCAGCGCGCCCAGCCATCCCGCCGAACCCGGCGGCAGCGATTCGAGGTAGCGCCGCGCGGCATCGACAAACACGAACTCGCTGGCGCGCTCCAGGATGGCGGCGCTCCCGGCCCGGCGCTCGCGCGATTCCGCCACCGCCTGGTCCAGCAGCTGCGTCGTCCACGCCCCCAAGGCGCCAGCGCGAAGGTGCAACTGGGGTGGCAGGGCGTTGATCAGCGGGTTGAAGGGCTTCATGTCGCAGGCCACGAAGCCGCACACCACGACCGAGCGGGCGTCGTCGGCGGGGCCGGGCAGGCCGGGCCGCAGCACACCGCGGTGGTAGGCCACGGCGATCGGCTTGGGGTCGTTGCGTGTGTCGTACCGCCAGCTGCTCTGGTCCTCGATCGCGTGCATGCCGGGCGCGCTGGAAATCACATGCCCGTCACCGCGCGGAAACATGATGATGTCGCCGGTGGCCAGCCGCACCGGCGCCTGGCCGTCCGAGGCGGCCCAACCCTCTCCCCTGGCCATCAGGTGGTAGGCGAGCACGTGGTCGGCGCCCGGCATGAGAGCCCCGGCCAGCATCGGCGACGGCGGCGTCTCGGCCGCCCACTCGCCGTCGAAGCTCACGTAATAAAAGATCGCCCCGCGCAGGCGCACGCTGCGCAACACATCGGACAAGGGGTCGTGGCTCATTGAGTGCCTCCGATCGTGCGGTCTTTCGATCAAGCCGCGCGGACAGACGGCAAAAGCCCGGCGGTGCGCACCGCCAATGGCGGACGCGCGAGCAAATATGCCGAACAGAAGGTGAAGCGTCAACGGCGGCGGTTTTTGAGAATGGATTCGTCGGCGCAACCCGCGTCGATGCACATCGAATACCCATCCTCAGGAGACCAGGCACCATGAACACCGTCATCGACAAACCCGCCATCGACTTCACCGCCATCAAGCAGCGCCAGCAGGCCACCTGGGCCAGCGGCGACTACGCCGCCGTCGGCACCACCTTGCAGATCGTCGGCGAGACGCTCGCCGAAGCCGCCGATGTGCGTGCCGGCCAGGCCGTGCTCGACGTGGCCGCCGGCAACGGCAATGCCTCGCTGGCCGCCGCGCGCCGCTACGCGAAGGTCACGTCCACCGACTACGTGCAGGCGCTGCTGGACAAGGGACGCGCTCGCGCCGAGGCCGAACACCTGCCGGTGCAGTTCCAGCTCGCCGATGCCGAGGCGCTGCCCTTTGCCAACGCCAGCTTCGATGCCGTGCTGTCGACCTTTGGCGTCATGTTCACGCCCGACCACCACCGCGCCGCGAGCGAGATGCTGCGTGTGGTTCGCCCGGGGGGCCGCATCGCGCTGGCGAACTGGACGCCCGCTGGCTTCATCGGCCGCCTGTTCAAGGTGATCGGCGCTCATGTGCCCCCGCCAGCGGGCGTGCAGTCGCCCGCGCTGTGGGGCACCGAGCCTCACATCGTCGAGCTGTTCGGCGCGCAGGCCGCGCAGATCGAATGCCAGCGTCGGCACTTCAACTTCCGCTACCGCTCGGCGGCTCACTTCGTGTCGGTGTTCCGCGAGTTCTATGGCCCCACCCACAAGGCCTTCGCCGCGCTCGACGCCGCCGGTGCGCAGTCGCTCGAGCACGCCATCACGGCCCTGCTCGACGAGTTGAACGTGGCCGGCCCGAACTCGCTGGTGGTGCCCAGCGAGTACCTCGAAATCGTGGTCACCAAACACTGAAGCGCCCGCCCCATTTAAGGAGATCGCCATGAAGACCAGCAAATTGATAGCCCACCTCGCGGTGCCACTCGCCGGCGCCTTGTTCACCACCCTGGCCGCGCCCGCGCGGGCTGATGTCATCACCGACTGGAACCAGCGCTGCGCGCAGATCGTCGGCGAGGCGCGCATCGGCACGCCGCCCGCCGTGCGCGTGATGGCGCTGGTGCAGACCGCCGCCTACGAGGCGGCGCGCGAAGCCACGCGTGCACCGTCGGCACCACCGCATGCGGTGGATGCTGCGGTGGCGGGCGCCCACCGAGCCGCGCTGACCCAACTGCTCCCGGCGCAACGCGCGGCTATCGAAGTCGCCGTGCAGGCGGCCGTGGCAGCCCTGCCGGACGATGCAAGCCGGGCGGCGCACCTGGCGGCCGGCGAGCGTGCAGCGCAGCGCGTTCTGGCCGAGCGCGCCGGCGACATGCCTGGCGGGGCCGACACCTACCGCCCACAGGCCACCCCTGGCGTGTACGTGCCCACCACGGCGCCGGCCGTGCCGCAATGGCCGCAGCGCAAGCCCTGGTTGCTGCAGCGCGCCGACCAGTTCCGCCCCGGCCCACCGCCCGCGCTGAGCAGCGCGCGCTGGGAGCGCGACTACAACGAGTTGAAGGCGCTGGGCGGCCGCGACAGCAAGCAGCGCAGCGCGGAACAGTCCGACATGGCGCGCTTCTGGGACTACTCGCTGCCGGCGATCTACCACGGCGTGGTGCGCTCGGTGGCGTTGCAGCCTGGTCGCGACGCGCTGGCCAACGCGCGGCTCTTCGCGGTCGTCGCGCAGTCCATGGACGACGCGCTGATCGCGGTGATGGACGCCAAGTACCACCACAACTTCTGGCGCCCGGTCACGGCGATCCGCAACGGCGACCTCGATGGCCAGGACGGCACCGAACGTGACGCGAGCTGGGCGCCGCTCATCGACACGCCGATGCACCCCGAGTACCCCTGCGCGCACTGCATCCTGGCCGGCACCGTGGCCACGGTGCTGAACGCCGAAGGGCGCAAGGGGCCGCTGCCCGTGCTCAGCACCACCAGCGCCACGCTGCCCGGCGTCGTGCGCCGCTGGAACACGCCCGACGACTTCATGAACGAAGTGGCGCAGGCGCGCATCGTGGGCGGCGTTCACTACCGGAACTCCACCGAGGTGGGCATGGCCATGGGCCAGCGCATCGGCGAATGGGCCCTGACGCGCAGCGCTGCGGCGGAACACTGACGCACCACCCAGGAGACAACGATGAGCGAACACATGTTTGAAGCCGACTACGTGATCGTCGGCGCGGGCGCGGTGGGCATGGCCATGGCCGACGCGCTGACGGCAGAGACGGCGGCCAAGGTGGTCATCGTGGACCGCCGCGCCCAGCCCGGCGGCCACTGGAACGACGCCTACCCCTTCGTGCGCCTGCATGGCCCCTCGGTCACCTACGGCGTGAATTCGATGCCGCT
Source organism: Hydrogenophaga sp. (assembly GCF_018780385.1). Taxonomy (GTDB): domain Bacteria; phylum Pseudomonadota; class Gammaproteobacteria; order Burkholderiales; family Burkholderiaceae_C; genus Hydrogenophaga. Next base: position 38,366 of record NZ_JADMJO010000080.1, read on the forward strand.
GGGCAGCGGGCGCATCGACGAGGTGGGGCTGAACGCCGGGCTCAACGAGCTGGCCAGCGGTGCCGAGATCTGTGCCTACTACGACCGCGTGATGCAGGAGCGCCTGCTGCCCAGTGGCCGGGTGACCTGGCTGCCGCTGCACGACGTGGATGAGGGCGGCGTGGCCATCTCGCTGGTGAATGGCCAGCGCCGGCGCCTGGTGGCCCGGCGGCGCTGGGTGGACGCGACACAGGCCGACACCCAGGTGCCCGCCACCCACGGGCCACGCTTCGCCGTGGCCGACGGGGTGAACTGCCTCACGCCGACCGAGCTGACGCAGTGGCGGCAGCCTGCTGAAGGCCACGTGATCGTCGGCGGCGGCAAGACGGCGATGGACACCGCCCTGTGGTTGCTGGAGCACGGCGTGGACCCCGATGCCATCACCTGGATCCGTCCGCGCGAGGCCTGGCTGCTCAACCGTGCCAACGTGCAGCCCACGGCAACGTTCGCCCACCAGACGCTGGCCGCCAGCATTGCCGAATTCGAGGCCGCGCGCGACGCCACTTCGCTGCCGGATCTGTTTGTCCGACTGGAAGCAGCGCGGCTTCTACAACGCATGGACCCATCGGTGCAGCCCACGATGTACCGCTGTGCCGTCGTCAGCGAGGCCGAGCTGGCACAGCTGCGCAGGATCAAGAACGTCGTGCGCATGGGCCATGTGCGGGCCATCGAGATCGATCGCATCGTGCTCGACCACGGCGAGATCGCGACCTCGGCCCGGCACGTGCACGTGCATTGCAGCGCGGGCGGCTTGCCGCGTGGTCCTGTGCAAGCGGTGTTCCAGGGGCAGCGCATCGTGCCGCAGTACGTGCGTCGCTGTTCGCCGGCGTTCAGCGCCGCCTTCATCGCCCACCTCGAAGCCACGCTGGACGACGAACACGAGAAGAACGCCTTGTGCGAACCGGTGCTGGTTCCGCAGGTGCCGATCGACTGGCTGCGCATGCACCTGCAGACCGCGAAAAATCAGCAGCGCTGGTCGCCACGCCCGGAATTGCAGGACTGGTTTCGACGCTCCCGCCTCGAGGCCTACACGGATCTGTTCGAACGGATGCAGAGCCAGGCAGATCCGGCCTGGGGCGCCTTGCAGTCGAAGCTGAGACAGGCTCGCGGCCCGGGGTATGAACGCATGGCCGAACTGCTTCGCACCGCCGTCACCTCGCCGTCCGCCGGCACGGCGATGGCCGGCTGAAGCCCGTTGATCACCCCCGCATGGCGTCTTCGTGTGACGCGCCGATGACGCAACTCTGGCCGAACGGACCATGGCCCTTGACTGGGTCGTCAAGGAACGGTCACGCGGGCTGCGGACACTGGCGCCACCCACAACCCGATAACAGGACGCCCCATGGCCCACCACCCCATCGATGACTGCAATCTTTCCGACGCCGAACATTTCCAGGAGGTGCTCGCGCGCGGCCGCCTCTCGCGCCGCCACCTGATCCAGGGCGGGCTCGGGATGGCCGCCTTGTCCAGCATTCCCCTCATGGGCATGTCCGAGGCACTGGCCCACCAGAAGCCACACAAGAAGCAGCTCGATTTCGACGCCGTGGCCAAGAGCATTGCCGACCAGATCGTGCTGCCCGCCGGCTACAGCTTCACGGTGTTGCACGCCACCGGCGACCGCATTTCCAACGAGATTCCCGACTACACCAACCTGGGCACCGAGACCGACGACTGGAGCCTGCGGGTGGGCGATCACCATGACGGCATGGACATCTTCCACGTCGGTCCGCGCGGCCGTTACACGGAGCGCGACACCCGTCGTGCCGTGCTGGTGGTCAACCACGAGAGCTCGGCCGACGCCCACTTCTTCCACGCCAATGGCCAGACCTCCAACGGTGTGTCGGGCAAGAAGTTCTCGCAGTTCTCGGCCGCGTCGGGCGGCTGGGATCTGGGCACGCGACCGGAATCCGAAGTGCTCAAGGAAATCAACCACCACGGCGTCTCCATCGTGGAAGTTCGCAGCAACCGCCATGGCGACTGGGAATACGTGGTGGAGTCGGAGTTGAACCGCCGCGTGAACGGGCAGACGCCCATGCGCATTGCCGGCCCGGCCGCCCACCTGGCCGACATCCGCAGTTTCATGGTCACCCGATACGACCCCACCGGCAGAACCTCGCGCGGCACGCTGAACAACTGCGGCCATGGCAAGACGCCCTGGGGCACCTACCTGGCGTGCGAGGAAAACTGGGCCACCTACTTCTACATGCCCAACGGTTCGGTGGACGTGGACGCGAAGACCAAGGCGTCGCGCCAACGCTACGGCGTGATCCGGGCTCCGTTCACCGGCGTCACCGGCGCGCCGGGCCAGGGTTGGTCCGCGGTGGCCTCCAAGGCCACGGACGACCGCTTTGGCCGTTGGGACGTGTCGGCACCGGGTGCCACCGCGGCACAGGATTTCCGCAACGAACCCAACACCTTCGGCTTCAACGTCGAGATCGATCCGCTGAACCCGGACGCCGTGCCCGCCAAACGCGTGGCCATGGGTCGCTTCGCGCACGAAGCGGCTGTCTGCAGCATCCCCGTGAAGGGCAAGCCGCTGGCCTTCTACATGGGTTGTGACTCGCAGAACGAGTACATCTACAAGTTCGTCACCAAGGCCGTGTGGGATCCGCGTGACGAAGGCCGCGGCATGGCCGCTGGCGACAAGTACCTGAACGAAGGCAAGCTGTTTGTGGCCAGGTTCAACGACGACGGCAGCGGCGTCTGGATCGAACTCAACACCGCCAACATCACCGCCCTGAACCCCGGTTATGCGGCCACCTACGCGTTTGCGAACCAGGCCGACGTGCTGGTGAACACCCGCCACGCAGCCACGGCCGTGGGCGCCACGCGCATGGACCGTCCGGAATGGGGTGCGATCAATCCCAAAAACGGTGAGGTCTACTTCACCATGACCAACAACAGCAGCCGGACGGTGGCCAACACCGACGGCGCCAACCCGCGCGCCTACGCCGACAACGACGGCCTGACCCGCTCGGGCAACCCCAACGGCCACATCATCCGTTTCCGCGAGTTGGGCGGCGCGGCCACCGCCCTCCAGTTCGCCTGGGACATCTTCCTGTTCGGCGCTGAAGAAGACGCGGGCGCAGGCATCAACCTCTCTGAATTGACCGACAAGAACGACTTCTCGTCACCCGATGGTCTGTGGTTCAGCCAGGCCACCGGCATCTGCTGGATCCAGACCGACGATGGGGCCTACACCGACACCACCAACTGCATGCTGCTGGCGGCGATTCCCGGCCGCGTGGGTGACGGCGGACCGATCACGGTGCAGAACAACCTGGGCGGTGCCGCGGGCAGCGAGAACACTTTTATCGGCGCCGCGCTCGGTGAGGCCCGCCTGCGCCGCTTCCTCGTCGGACCCAAGGGTTCGGAAGTCACCGGCATCACCGAAACAGACGATGGACGCACCCTGTTCGTGAACATTCAGCATCCGGGCGAAAGCACGCCGGCGCTGGGTGCGGGTCCGTTCAATTTCCAGAGCCAATGGCCGGGCAACGAAGGCTACGGCCCGGCGGGTCGCCCGCGTTCGGCGACCATCGTGATCACCCGGGAAGACGGTGGCGTGATCGGTCTCTGATGCACTGAGAATCCAGGGCCACTGCCGGCGCACGTTGGCGGTGGCCCTTGTTTTTTGGTTGACGGAAACCTCGGGAGATCGTGGTCACGGCGCAGTCGCCGTGCTTCAATTCGTGACCCTGATTCCTGGAGGCACCATGAGCACCATGAAATACACAGCCATGATCGGACTGCTGGTCGTCGTGTGCGCCGCACCAATGGCCTGGGCTGAAGACACGCCCAGCAACATGGTGTCAAGCGCTCAAGAACACATGCTCTCGGCGCGCACTGCCATTGCGGCGAAAGATTGGCGCAAGGCCATTGCCGAACTCAATGTGGCGGTCAAGACAGAGCCGCGCAACGCAGACGCGCACAACTTGCTGGGCTACAGCCACCGCAAACAGGCCAGGCCCGATCTGCCAAAGGCCTTCGAACACTACAAGCTGGCGTTGCAGATCGATCCCGGGCACAAGGGGGCGCATGAGTACATCGGTGAGGCCTATCTCATGGACAAAAAGCCTGCCGATGCCGAGCGGCATCTGGCTGAACTGGCCCGGATCTGCGGCAACCAGACTTGCGAGGAATACGCGGACCTGGCCAACGCGATCAAGGACTACAAGGCCAAGCCGCCGCGCTGAGTCCCGTCAACTCCGCGGCATGGCCGGATGCGCCTCGGGCGGGCGTTGTTCCATGTAGCCGCGCCCGTCCTTCACGCCGGTGCGCCCGGCGATCTGCCAGGCGGTGCGCTGGTCGATCAGGCGGGCGAGGAACTCCAGCTCCTCGTCGGCGTGGTTCAAGGCCGGCGCGGGGGTGAGAAAACGCCCGGCCTGGGGCGAGGCCTCGCCCCAGAACGACTGGTGGTAGCTCGACACCGACAGCGCCCGGTTGCCACCGGCCTCCATCTCCACCGTGCCGTAGCAGTTGCAGAAATAGCTGCGGTTGGCCTGGTCGGCAAACACCTCGGTATACACGCCCGTGCCCCGGATGCCGGCGGTCAGCGTGGGGGTGACGATGGAGCGGTTGGGGCCGCTGCCGAAGGCGCTCACCACGGCGCCGGTGAGCAGGCGCAGCAGGCTCACGGTGTGCAGGGTGGCACCACGCTCCACCGTCATGCGCGAGTTTTGCCGCACGTTGAAGGACGCATTGCCCAGCACGAAGATCAGCCGCGAGGCCGGGCCGGTGGCAATTTCGTCGCCGGTCTGGATGGTTTGCTGGGGCAGCATGCGCCGCCCGTTGAGGAGCACGTCGCCCAACAGCTCCACCACGTTGCTGCGCTGCTGCGCCATGGCTGCCGGCAACCCACCCATGGCCACCCAGGCCGCCGCCGCCTTGAGGGTGTCGCGGCGCTGGAACCAGGTCACTTCGCTCTCGACGCGGCCCTGCAGGGTGTGTTGGCTCATGCTTCTTCTCCGGTGGTGATGGGCATTGGTCGCTCGGTCGACTCGAAGCTGTCCGCAAAAGTGAAATATATCGAGGTGTGAAACATCGAGGCCATCAACAGGACAGCCGGGTACAAAACGAAGTTGAGCGCGGTCGCGCCGCCCAGCAAGGCGCCGAGCAGGCTCATGAGCAGGCCCACCAGCATGAACACGCCGACCCAACCCAGCGAATACATGAGCATCGCGCCCTTGTTGCCCCAGCAGGCCATGAAGCTGAAGAACAGGCTCTTGCCCGGGCTCACGCCGTGCCAGTGCACCAGGGCCGGTGCATGCCAGAAGGCCATGAGCACCGGCAGGTAGACCACCAGGCCCGCCAGCAGGCCCTGATTGGCCAGCGAGGCCCGCACCACGTCGGCCGTGACTTCACCTGCATTCGGGTCCACGGGAGGCGCTTCACCGGCAAACAGCGTGGCCACGCCCAACACCAGCAACAGGCCCGCGGCGTACATCGCACCGAGGACGAGCATGTTGCGGGTCTGCACCGGCGTGCCTCGAAGGCCGGAGATCAGCGTGGACGGCATGGGGAAACGGCCCTGCACGGCTTCGCGCGTGGCCGCCATCAGCCCCAGCGTGGCCGCCGGCACCAGTGCCAGCGAGATCATCGTGCCCAGCAGCGGAATGAGCGAGAGCACCGAGACGGTGGCCATGAACATGAAGAACAGGCCGGACATGGCCAGCGGCTGGCGGAAGAAGGTCTTAGCGCCCAGCTTGACCCACTGCAGGCCGGTGCGGGCGGGAACGAGGTGGAGTTTCATGCGGTCACGGGTTGGGGCGCTGTGGCGGAAGCAGCGGCATCGAGCAGCTGCACCGACAGGTGGCGCGCGTGGGTGACGCGGTCGCGCAGCACGCGTTCGAAATGGGTGGGGTCGTGGGCCTGCAGCATGGCGGCCTCGCGGGGCAGGTGCAGGTCCCAGAGGCGGGAGATCCAGAAACGCAGGGCGCCGGCGCGCAGCATGGCCGGCAGCAGGCTGCGCTCGGCCGTGCTCAGCGGCCGCACCGCCTGGTAAGCCGCCAGCAGGGCCCGTGCGCGAGCCGCGTCGTGGCTGCCGTCGGTGGCGTCCTGGCTGTGGTGCACGCACCAGTCGTTGAGGCAGACCGCGATGTCGAACAGGAAGGTGTCGCAGCCGGCGAAATAGAAATCGAAGAAGCCGGTGAGCTCGCCAGCTTCGAACATCACGTTGTCGCGGAACAGGTCGGCGTGGATCGGGCCGCGTGGCAGGGCGGTGTAGGCCGCACTGGCCGCCACATGGTTCTGGTACGCCAGTTCGGTGCGGATCAGGTCGGCCTGCGGCGCGCTCAGAAAGGGCAGCACCACCGGGACGGTTTCGTTCCACCACGGCAGACCGCGCAGGTTGGGCTGGCTCAGGGGGAAGTCGCGCCCGGCCAGGTGCATGCGCGCCAGCATGGCGCCCACCGCTTCGCAATGCGCCACGCCTGGGGTCAGCTCGCTTTTGCCGCGCAGCTTGTCCACCACGGCGGCGGGCTTGCCTTGCACCGTGTGCAGGATCTCGCCGCTGGCGGTGGCGGCCGGGTCGGGTACCGGGATGCCTTGGCCCGCCAGAAACTTCATGAGGTGCAGGTAGAACGGCAGTTGCTCGAAACCCAGCCGTTCGAACACGGTGAGCACGTGCTCCAGCGTGGCGCCCTCACGCTCGCTGGTCACGAAGTAGTTGGTGTTTTCAATGCCGCCCTGGATGCCCCGCAGTTCGGTGAGGTCTCCCAGATCCAGGGTGTGCAGCAGGGCAGCGGCTTCCGCGAACGCGACTTCGGTGTAAACGGCCATGAAACGCGCGATCAGAAGTTCAGGATGCGCCAGCTGCTGCGACCGGCATTGCCGGTGCGCTTGCCACCGACTTCGCCGGTGCCTGATCCGTTCGTGTCGGGGTTGATCTGGTAGGCCGGCGCGCCGTTCTTGGGTTGCACCTCGATGCTTTTTGTCTCGCCGCCCACGCGCACCTCGTCAATGCGGGTGAGCGCGTCTTCGTTGGTGATGCGTTCGATGCGATCGCGTGGCGAGACCGGCTGGGGCGGCTGCTCCACCGGGGCGGTCTGGGCCTGGGCGGCCGAGGCCAAGGTGAGGCCCGCCACCAGGGCGAGGGCGGAGAGCAGGCGTGGGGTGTGGGCGTTCATGCCTCATTGTAGGCAGGGGGGGCCTGCGGCGCACGCGAAGGGCCAAGCGACCGGCCTTCGGAGGGGGCTCGATCTCCCCGACAATGCTCGCATGTCCGACGTAACATCCCCCGCCCCCGCCCCCGCCCCCACCCCCACCCCCACCCTGTTGCTGGTCGACGGCTCCAGCTACCTCTACCGCGCGTTCTTTGCTGGCGGCGAATCGATGAGCACCAAGCTCCCCGATGGCACGGAGCTGAAAACCGGCGCCATACGCATCATGATCAACATGATGCAGAAGCTGCGCAAGGATGTGCGCGCCGATTACGCGGCCTGCGTGTTCGACGCCAAGGGCCCGACCTTTCGCGACGCGCTCTACCCCGAATACAAGGCCAACCGCTCGCCCATGCCCGACGACCTGCGCGCGCAGATCGGGCCGATTCACGAGGTGGTGAAGCTGCTGGGCTGGAAGGTGTTGGACGTGCCCGGCGTGGAGGCCGACGACGTGATCGGCACGCTCGCGCACGTGGCGGCGCAGCAGGGCATCACCTGCATCATCTCCAGCGGCGACAAGGACCTGAGCCAGCTCGTCAACGAGCACATCACCGTGATCGACACGATGAACGACCGCAAGCGCGATGTGGCCGGCGTGACGGCGGAATTTGGCGTGCCGCCGAGCCTGATGCTGGACTACCAGACCCTGGTGGGCGACCAGGTGGACAACGTGCCCGGCGTGCCCAAGGTGGGCCCGAAGACGGCGGTGAAGTGGCTGATGGAATACGGCTCGCTGGAGGCGCTGGTGGCGCGCGCGGGCGAGATCAAGGGCGCGGCGGGTGAGAACCTGCGCAATGCGCTCGACTGGCTGCCCAAGGGGCGCGAGCTGCTCACCATCAAGACCGATTGCGATCTGAAGGAACACATCGACGGGCTGCCCGCGCTGGACGCGATCGCCATCGGCGGACAGGACTCCGAGGCACTCATCGTCTTCGGCGAGCGCTACGGCTTCAAGGGCCTGGTCAAGGCGCTGGTGCAGCATCAGACGCCGCCCGAGCTGATCGAGGAACAGCAGGCCAAGACCAAGGCCAAAGGCAAGGCGGGCGACGGATCGCCGGGTCTGTTCGATGAGCCTGACCTTGGCGGCAGCGCCGAGCGCGTTACCAACCTGAAGTACGACACCATCGTCGACTGGGCGATGTTCGATGACTGGCTGCAGCGCGTGCTGGCCGCCGAGCTGGTGGCGGTGGACACCGAGACCACCTCGCTCGACGAAATGCGCGCGGAAATCGTGGGCATCAGCTTCAGCGTGAAGCCGGGCGAGGCGGCTTACATCCCGCTGCGCCACAGTGGGCCGGATGCGCCCGAGCAACTGCCTTTCGACGAGGTGCTGGCCAAACTCAAGCCCTGGCTGGAGGACGGCAGCAGGAAGAAGCTCGGCCAGCACATCAAGTACGACCGCCACGTGTTCGCCAACCACGGCATCGAAGTGCAGGGGTACGCGCACGACACCATGCTGCAGAGCTACGTGCTCGAGGTGCACAAGCCGCACGGCCTGGCCAGTCTGGCCGAGCGCCACCTGGGCCGCCAGGGCATCAACTACGAAGACCTGTGCGGCAAGGGCGCGCACCAGATCCCGTTCGCGCAGGTCGACGTGGCCAAGGCCTCCGAATACTCGTGCGAGGACAGCGACCAGACGCTGGACGTGCACCTGACGCTCTGGCCCCAGCTGGAGGCGAACGAAAAGCTGCGCTTCGTCTACCAGCTGGAGATGGAGAGCAGCGAGGCGCTCTACCGCATCGAACGCAACGGCGTGCTGATCGACGCGCCCATGCTGGCCGCGCAAAGCCACGAACTGGGCCAGCGCATCGTGGCGCTGGAGCAGGAGGCCTATGCCATCGCGGGCCAGCCGTTCAACCTGGGCAGTCCCAAGCAACTGGGCGAAATCTTCTTCGACAAACTGGGCCTGCCGGTGATCAAGAAGACCGCGACCGGCGCGCGCAGCACCGACGAAGAGGTGCTGGAAAAACTCGCCGAAGACTACCCACTGCCGGCCAAAATCCTGGAGCACCGCGGTCTTTCCAAACTCAAGGGCACCTACACCGACAAGCTCGCGCAACTGGCGCTGCCGCGCACCGGCCGTGTGCACACGCACTACGCGCAGGCCGTGGCGGTGACCGGTCGCCTCTCCAGCAACGACCCGAACCTGCAGAACATCCCTGTTCGCACACCGGAAGGCCGGCGCGTGCGCGAAGCCTTCGTGGCGCCGGCCGGCCACGTGATCGCCAGCGCCGATTACTCGCAGATCGAGCTGCGCATCATGGCCCACATCAGCGGCGACGAGGCGCTGTTGCGCGCCTTCCACGAAGGGCTGGACGTGCACCGCGCGACCGCCGCCGAGGTGTTCGGTGTGGAGACGGCGCAGGTCAGCAGCGAGCAGCGCCGCTATGCCAAGGTGATCAATTTCGGCCTGATCTACGGCATGAGTGCCTTTGGCCTGGCCAAGGCGCTGGCCATCGACAACACCGCGGCCAAAAATTACATCCAGCGCTACTTCGAACGCTTCGAGGGCGTGAAGCGCTACATGGACGAGACGCGGCAGAGGGCCAAAGCGCAGGGCTACGTGGAGACGGTGTTCGGTCGGCGTCTGGTGCTGCCGAGCATCCAGGCGGCAAAAGGTGCGCTGTTGTCCTCGCTGGAGCGGCAGGCCGTCAACGCACCCATGCAGGGCACGGCGGCCGACCTCATCAAGCTCAGCATGGTGGCGGTGCAGAAGGCGCTGGACGAGCAGCAGCGCGGTACGAAGATGATCATGCAGGTGCACGATGAACTGGTGTTCGAGGTGCCCGAAGCGGAGGTGGACTGGCTCAGGACCGAGATCCCGCGCCTGATGGCGGGCGTGGCTGAGCTCAAGGTGCCGCTGCTGGCGGAAGTGGGCGTGGGACCCAACTGGGACAAAGCGCATTGATATGGAACACCCCCGCCGCGCGTTCCTGTGCGCCGGCCTGGCTGTGGCGGGCTGGCCTGCATGGGCGCAGACCGACGACAAGTGGGGTGCGCAGCGCGGATACCCGGAGAGCCGCTCCAGCTTCGAGCGCCTTCCAGAATTCCGCGTGGGCAATTATTCGGGCGGCCACGAACGTTCGATCCGCCACCACGTGATCCGCGCGGGCGGCGTTGCGGCGCCCTGGAACGAGACGCCGGTGAACGATTTCCACTACCGGTGGGCGGGGTGGCGAAAGACGCCCGACCAATACCTGGCGCAGTGGCCCGTCACCGGTCTGCTGATCGCACGCGACGGCAACATCCTCTTTGAGCGCTACCGCTTCGCGCGCCAGCCGTCCATGCGCTTGCAGAGCTGGTCCATGGCCAAGAGCGTGAGCTCGTTGTTGCTGGGCATCTGCCTGGACCGCGGGCTCATTGCGTCGCTGGACGATCCGGCCGCCCGATACGTGCCCGAACTCGAAGGCACTCTGCACGGCGAGACCACATTGCGCCACCTGGCCAACATGTGCAGCGGCGCCGATGTGGTGCACCAGCGGGACAACGCCACCCTCTACCCGGGCGCGCTGTTGGGCCGGGACCCGGACATCGCACGCACGGTGAAGGCCTGGAACCAGCGCGGCGAGCCTTCGGGCGCGCGCTTCAACTACAACGAGCTGTGCCCGCTGGCTCTGGGCATGGTGATGCGTCGCGTCACGGGCGGGACGATGTCGACGTTTGCCGAACAGGCCTTGTGGCGGCCCTTGGGCGCCGAGGCGCCGGCCACCTGGTTCACCGACGCGCGCGGCGCCGAGTTCAACTGCATCGGCTTCGCCGCGCGGCTGCGCGACTGGGCGCGCCTGGGCCAGCTGGTCGCGCAGCGGGGCCGCGGGCCGGAGGGCCAAGCCATCGTCAGCGAGGCCTGGATCAACGAATGCACCTCCTGGGGCAGCGGTGATGCTGCGGTGCGCTATGGCTGGGCGCGGCCCGCGGTGGGGTACAAGGCCTTGTTCTGGCATTCGCGTGCCGACGGCTCCCGGCCGGCCATGCACGGGCACCACGGCCAGCGCGTGCTGGTCGACATGCCCACGCGCACCGTGCTCGTGCAGACGGCGGTCGACCAGCAGGGTCTGTGGGAGCAAGAGTTGCTGGACATGTTCGACGCCGCCACGCGGGTTTGACGGCCGTGGCAGACTGGGTCGACCCCATCCAGACAAGGAGACACCCGCATGCTCAATGACCCGCACGACCAACATGCCCAGGACCTCGGTGCCCTGCTGCCCGGCCAGTCGAATGAACACGGCACCACCCGCCGCACCGCTCTGAAGGCGGCGCTGGGCGTGGGTTACGCCGCGTCTGCCTTGCCACTGATGGCGCAGACAGCGATCCGGACGCCGTCCGACGGCCTCACCGTGGGCGAGGTCATGATCGACGTCAACGGTTACAAGATGCCGGCTTACCGCGCCGCGCCCGCCGGCAAGACCGGCCTGCCGGTGGTGCTGGTGCTCTCGGAAATCTTCGGCGTGCACGAATACATCGCCGACACCGCCCGCCGATTCGCCAAGGCCGGTTATCTGGCGATTGCGCCCGAGCTGTTCGTGCGTCAGGGCGACGCGCAGAGCTATGGCGAGATCGCCAAGCTGATCGCCGAGGTGGTGTCCAAGGTGCCCGATGCCCAGGTGATGGCCGATCTGGACGCCACGGTGAAATGGGCCGCGGCCAACGGCGGCGACGCCGCCAAGGTGGGCCTGACCGGTTTCTGCTGGGGCGGGCGCCACGTGTGGCTGTACGCGGGCCACAACCCGGCGGTGAAGGCCGGCGTGGCCTGGTACGGCCGCCTGACAGGCGAGTCGACGCCCCTCAATCCAAAGCACCCGGTGGACGTGGCCGCCCAGCTCAAGGGCCCCGTGCTGGGTCTCTATGGCAGCGCCGACACAGGTATCCCCCTTGACACGGTTGATAAGATGAAGGCTGCTCTGGCGGCGGGCACTCCGGCCGCCAAAGCGTCGACCTTTGTGGTCTACCCCGAGGCACCGCACGCCTTCCATGCCGACTACCGCCCGAGTTTCCGCAAGGAACCGGCCGAAGACGGCTGGAACCGTGCACTGGCGTGGTTCAAGCAGCACGGCGTGGCCTGAGCTGCACCTTCGAGGGGAGCCGAGGCCGCTGAAAAGCGGCCTTTTTTGTGGATGAACTGAAAAGAACAACATGACCTTGTTGGCGATCCTGGTGGGTACCGTGGCGGCAGGTGTGGGCAGCGTCTGGCTGGCCGCGTTGATGGCGTTTGCGATGCTGGCGCGCTATACGCAGCACATGCTCAGCATGGCCGCCGGTGCTCTGATGGCCACAGCCTTCATGCACCTGCTGCCCGAGGCGTTCGAGAGCGAGGCCGGCGCGCACGAGCTGTTTGCCATGTTGCTCGGCGGGCTGGTGTTCTTCTTCCTGCTCGACAAGGCCGAGCTGTGGCACCACGGGCACGAGCACAACCACGGGCCGGCGCAGGCAGAAGCGCATGGGGATCACGCCCACCATCACCACGACCATGGCCATGCGCACCACAACCACGGCCCGCGTTCTGGCGGCTGGGCGGTGCTGGCTGGTGACAGCGTGCATGCGTTTGGCGACGGCATCCTGATCGCTTCGGCTTTCCTGGCCGACATGCGCCTGGGCGTGATCACCTCGCTGGCGGTGCTGGCCCACGAAGTGCCGCACCACATCGGTGACCTGGTGGTGCTGCGCCTCACCTCCGGCACCTCGCGCGCTGCGCTGGTCAAGGTCTCCATGGCGGGCACCGTCACCGCGCTGGGCGGGGTGGTGGGTTATTTCCTGGTGACGCAGTTGCAGGCCTACCTGCCGTTTTTCCTGGTGGCCGCGTCCAGCAGCTTTGTCTATGTGGCGCTGGCCGACCTGATTCCGCAACTGCAGAAGCAACTGGGCTTTCGGGACACGGTGGCGCAGGTGGTCTGGTTGCTGGCGGGCATCGTGCTGGTCACCTTGGTGAGCAGCCTGGCCCACTGACCCACATCAAGCGGCGGGTGCGTCACCGAGCGAAAAGCTGAACGTGGCGCCTTCGCCGGGAGCGCTGGTGGCGGTGATGTCGCCGCCGTGGCGCTCGATGATGCGGCGCACGGTGGCCAGGCCGATCCCCGTGCCTTCGAACTCGTTGGCCATGTGCAGGCGCTGAAATGGTTTGAACAGTTTGGCGGCGTAGGCCATGTTGAAGCCCACGCCGTTGTCCCGCACAAAATACCGCGGCGCACTGTCACCCTCGTGCTCGGAACGCCCGAACTCGATCACGGTCTGTGGCTGGTCACGGCTGTATTTCAAGGCGTTGCCCAGCAGGTTTTCCAGTGCGATGCGCGCGAGCTGCGGGTCGCATCCGGCGGCCAGCCCTTCCGCGATGCGGCACTGCACCTGGCGCTGCGGGTGTTTGTCCAGATGGTCCGCCAGGATGGTGCGCACCAGCTCGCTCAAGTCAACGTTCTGGCGCTCCAGCGGTGCCTGGCTCACGCGCGCCAGCGCCAGCAGCGCGGAGATGAGCGAACCCATGCGCGCGGTGGACGACAACACCCGATCGAACATCTCGCGTTCGTCGGCACTCATTCGCTCACCGAGCTGTTCGTCGAGCAGGCGGGTGAAGCCGTCGATGGCGCGCAGGGGTGCCTTCAGATCGTGCGACACCGTGTAAGCAAAAGAATCAAGCTCCGCGTTGAGCATTTGCAGATCGGCGGTGCGCTCGCGCACCCGTTGCTCCAGTGTTTCGGTCAGGCGCTGGATCTCGCGGTCGCGGTGCAGGCGCACCAGCTCGGCGTTGGCGCGGCTGGCAAAAATGGAGACCAACGCCTGAAGATCCTCGCGGAAGGTCAATGGCTTGCGCCACATCGCAAACAGGATGCCGATGGGCGTTCCATCGGCATCGCGCAAGGTCTGTCCGAGGTAGGCCTGAAAGCCTTCCCGGTTGATGCCCCTCGCTTGAGGAAACTCAAGAGGCAGGCCTTGGGGGCACACGAACACGTCCTTCTGCCGGAGGGTTTCAGCGCACGGTGTGTTGGCGGTGTCGAAGCTGAAGGTGGGCATGGGCACTGCATCCTTCCAGATGGAGAGAACATCCACTTGCCGCGAATCTCGGCATTCGCCGATCACCACCATGTCGCATCCGATGGCTTCGCAGAGGTGCTGCGTCAGCGCGCCAAAGAATGCCTCTCCGGTCTCCGCCGCCACGCCCCTGGCCACATTGAGCAACAAGGACTCCCGCCTCTTTTCGGCTGTGGTGTCGATCGTGCAGGACAGGATGCAGGCCTCCCCGTCGATCTCGATGAGTTCGGCCCACAGCCGGGTGTCGACCAAGCTGCCGTCCTTGTGGCGCATCCGGGAGTCGTAGTTGTCGATGCGGCCGTCGCGCAGCAGCTGCGCCACGAACCGTTCGCGGTCTGCAGGCGTGAGCCAGAAACCGGTATCGACCGTTGTCTTGCCCAGTTGCTCCTCAAGCCCCAGGCCTTGCACGGAATTGTGGATTTGATTGCCCTCCACGAAGCTCCCGTCGGAAAGCCGGGTGATGGTGAGGTTCAACGGACTGAAGTTGAAGGCCTTGGCAAACCGCTCTTCAGAGCGCCTGAGCCGGTCCATGGCTTCGGCCTGCGCACTCACATCGGTGATGGTGGTGATGATGAGCTTGTCTTCACGGTCGGTGCCCATCTCGCTGGAGATGAGCGCCTGGAAGAGGGTGCCATCGGCACGCCGGCCCAGACAGGGGAACTGGTCCATGTGGTGCTCGGCGTAGAGCCGCTGCAGGTAGGTGTCGCGTTGCGTCGGGTCGTTCCAGAGAAAGCTCTCCTGGCGGCCCAGCACCTGGTCGCGGGTGTAGCCGAAGCCGCGCTCGAACGCCGGGTTCACATCGAGGATGGAGCCGGTGCGCGCGGACTGGGCCACCATGGGGCTCGGGCTGGTGCGGAAGATGCGGGCAAAACGCTCCAAGCTGCGGTCACGCTGCTGCTCGGTGGCTTTGCGCCGTTCGAATTCCTGGGTCTGCAGCCGGATCGCCCGGTTGGTCCTCACCCGGCTGTGGTGCACCATCAGCGCGGACACCAGGACGGTGGCCGAGTGCGTGATCCACACGCGCAAACTGACGTTGAAGTCCGGCGTGGCCGTCAACAGACCGTTGGCTTCGGCCCAGGTCAGGGCGCCCAGCGAGCCGATGCTGGCCACCGTGGTGACGATGAGCGCCGTGCGCCCCAGAAAAATGCCCGCGCCCAGCACCGCGGCCATGAACAGGAAACCCACGGCGGTGCGCACAGAACCGTAGGTAAGGGCAGAGAAAATGGCAGCGCCCAGCACGGCGGCCACGATGACGTGCGCCACATACCGCGTGCGACCGGAACGCGTGAGACCGTAGCAGAACCATGCGACGACCGTGAGCTCGCCCGCGACCCATCCCTCGTGCTTGCCCGGCGCCGCGAGCACCAGCTCCAGCATGAGCACCAGCAGGCCCGCGATCCCGATCACGAGCGACATCAAGGCCAGCGCAGAGGTGCGGTCCTTGTCTCCGAGAATGTTCAGCGCTGCGTCGTCGTAAGACTGCATGGAGGAAGTGAAGAACATGGATGCAGGGTCGCGGTGGCCGTCAGCTTGCGGCGCAGGGCACATCGGGCGTGTTGCACCATTCGCTCCAGCTGCCGGGGTAGAGCGCCGTGCGGCCCAGGCCAGCAATTTCCATGGCCAGCAGGTTGGGTATGGCGCTCACGCCGCTGCCGCAGTGGTGAACCACGCTGGCAGGGTCGCGCCCGGCCAGCAGGTGTTCAAACTCGGCGCGCAATTGCGCGGCCGGCTTGAAGTGACCATCGGCTCCGATGTTCTCCGAAAAGGGCCGGTTCAATGCGCCCGGAATGTGACCGGCCACCGGGTCCAGTGGCTCGACCTCGCCTCGGAAGCGGGCCGAGGCCCGCGCGTCGATCAGCGTCTGTGAGGGGCGACCGAGCGATTGCACGATGGCGCTGGTGGAGGCGGTGGCTGCGGCTGCCGGCTTGAGGGTGAATTGTCCAGGCACTGGCTGTGTTGATGGCCCGCTGTCCAGTGCACCACCGGCGGCTTTCCAGGCCGCCAGCCCACCATCGAGCACGGCCACGGCCTCGTGTCCGCACCACTTGAGCATCCACCACAGGCGCCCGCAGTAGTTGGCACCCTGGCGATCGAGCACCACCACCTGCATGCCGTCCGACAGTCCCAGGGCCGCCATGCGCCGCGCAAACGTCTCGCGCGAAGGCAGGGGATGGCGCCCGCCGCTGGTGCGGTCAGCGCCCGTCTTGTCGCTGAGGTGGTGGTCCAGGTGCACGTACAACGAGCCGGGGATGTGTTCTTCGGCGAACTGCGCGGCGCCTGCGTCGGGCTTCATGAGCTCGAAGCTGCAGTCAAACACGCGCAGCGTCGCGTCGGAGGACATGAGTTGCCGCAGTTCGCGCGCAGAGATCAGGGTGGTGAACATGCGCGCATTGTGCTTCAGGTCCCAGGCGTCAGTGTTCCTCGGCGGGCGCGTTCGGCACGGCCCGTGTGCGCAGCACCGTGGCGGTGATGCCGCTGACGATGATCAGCCCCATGCCCAGCCAGCCGACGAGGGGCAACTGGTCGCCAAAGATGACGAGGCTGTACAGAGCGGCAAAGACGATGCCCGAGTACTGCAGGTTGGCCACGACCATGGTGGCGCCGCTGGAGTACGCGCGGGTCATGCAGAGTTGCCCCAACACCGCCAGCAGTCCGATCGGCAGCAGCCACAGGGCGCTGGGCCAGTGCCATGGGCTGGCGCCCACAAAGAGCATGCCCAGGGCGCCGGCGAGCACCGCACCAACGGAGAAATAGAACACCGTGCGGCTCTCCGGCTCGCCGGCGCGCGCCAGGGCCGCCACCTGCAGGTATGCGAATGCCGAGAAGATGCCCGACATCAGGCCCACGAACGCACCCACCACCTGGTCTTCACCCAACGACGGCCGCAACATCATGGCCACGCCGCCGAAGCCCGCGAGCACGGCGAGGAACAGCGGCGCTTGCTGTCGGACGGGCGCGTTGCGGCCCTGCACCAGCAATGCACCTCCGAGCAGGAAAGCGGCGATCCAGACGCTGCTCATGTAGTTCAGCGTCATGGCGGTGGCCAGCGGCAGGGTGGCAATGGCGTAGAACCAGGCCGTGAGTGCGGTCACACCCACCACGCTGCGCCACACATGCATCATGGGCAGGCTGGTGCGCAACGAAACGCCTTGCATGCGCGTGAGGCCAATCAGGAAGAAGACGCCCACCAGGCCGCGGTACAGGACGATCTCGAAGCTGTTGAAGTGGGCCGAGGCGAATTTGATGCACACGCCCATGGTGGCAAACAACAGCGACGCGAGGACCATCCAGAGAGCCTGCATACCTTAACCCCCCCGCGCCGCCTGCGGCGTCACCCCCCCGAGGGGGCGCCACTGGCAGCCCGGCAAAGCCGGTTCTGCGGTGGCCTTGGTTGGAGACGCTTCGCTCTCCGAGGGCTTGATATACAGACGGTGTGGCACGAGAGAGGTGTCTCGTTTCAGAGTCACCGTGGAACCGGCTTCGCCGGGCCACAGGTGACGCCCCCCTGGGGGGGTGACGCCGAAGGCGGCGCGGGGGGGCTCATCTTCCGTGCATACCACTCGTGGAAGTGCTGCATGCCGTCTTCCATCGGGCTCTGGTAGGGACCGACCTCGTCGTCACCGCGTGCCAGCAGGGCCTTGCGCCCGGCGTCCATGCGCTCGGCGATCTCGTCGTCTTCCAGGCAGGTTTCCATGTAGGCCGCGCGCTGGGCTTCGACGAACTCGCGTTCGAAGGCGGCGATCTCTTCGGGGTAGTAGAACTCGACCATGTTGATGGTCTTGTCCACGCTCACCGGGTGCAGGGTGGAGACTGTGAGCACGTGCGGGTACCACTCCACCATGATGTGCGGGTAGTAGGTGAGCCAGATCGCGCCGTGCTCGGGCATCCGGCCCTGGCGGTACTGCATGAGCTGCTCGTGCCAGCGCTGGTAGACCGGGCTGCCGGCCTTGCCCAGCAGGTTGGCCGGGCC
>NZ_JADMJO010000117.1 GCF_018780385.1 Hydrogenophaga sp.
TGTTGAAGGTGCGGTTCATCTCGATGTCGTCGATGCCCGCGGTCTTCTGCAGCCACGCAAACAGCTCCGTCTGCGGCCAACTGCCCTTGACCAGGTGCGCCGCCGTGCCTTCGGGCAGCACGCGCGGGATGTTTTCCAGCAGACCACCACCGGTGATGTGGGCCAGCGCCTTGATGGGGTGGGCGGCCAGCGCGGCGAGCACGTTCTTCACGTAGAGCCGCGTCGGCTTCATGATGGCTTCGCGGAAGGGCAGGCCGTCCAGCGTGGCGGGCAGATCGGCGCCGGCACGCTCGATGCATTTGCGCACCAGCGAGAAGCCGTTGGAATGCACGCCGTGCGAGGCCAGGCCCAGCACCACGTCGCCGGGCTTGACGCTCTGGCCGGTGAGGATCTTCGATTTTTCCACCGCACCAACGCAGAAGCCGGCCAGGTCGTACTCGCCCGCCGGGTACATGCCGGGCATCTCGGCGGTCTCACCACCGATCAACGCGCAGCCGCTGAGCTCGCAGCCCTTCGCAATGCCGCCGACCACCGCGGCGGCGGTGTCCACATCGAGCTTGCCGCAGGCGAAGTAGTCCAGGAAGAACAGCGGCTCGGCGCCTTGCACCAGCACGTCGTTCACGCTCATGCCCACCAGGTCGATGCCCACGGTGTCGTGCATGTTCCATTCGAAGGCCAGCTTGAGCTTGGTGCCCACGCCGTCGGTGCCGCTCACCAGCACCGGCTCCTTGTAGCGCTTGGGCACCTCGAACAGCGCGCCAAAGCCGCCAATGCCGGCCAGCACGCCCTCGCGCATGGTCTTCTTGGCCAGCGGTTTGATGCGTTCGACCAGCGCGTCGCCCGCGTCGATGTCAACGCCGGCGTCTTTGTACGAAAGGGGGGTGGTGGAAGAGGTCATGTGCGGGCTGGCCCGGCGGGAGGCGGGGCGGTCGGTGGAGCGGAACGCTGGGCGGGTGGGGGGCTTTCGGGTACCCTGAGAGTGGCCCGATAGAATTTGCTCCAGATTTTAAGGGGTCGCCCTCGCGGCCTCATCGACCCTCGCGCTCCATGCCACTGACCCCCAACCAGATCCGCGCCTTGCTCTGGGCCCTGATCGCTGTGGTGAGTGCTCTGCTGCTCTCCTTGCTGGCACCGGTGCTCATGCCTTTCCTGCTGGCCGCCGTGCTTGCGTACGCGCTGCATCCGCTGGTGGAGCGGCTGCACGCGCGGCGCGTGCCGCGCTGGCTCGGCGCCGGTCTGGCCATCGCGCTGCTGATGCTGGTGCTGCTGGCCGTGCTCCTGCTGATCGTACCGGTCATCACCAAGCAGGTGCCGTTGTTGCGCGAACAGGTGCCCTTGCTGCTCGACCGGTTGAACGATGCCCTGCTGCCACTGGCCACCCGCTTCGGCATCGACCTGCAGGTGGACGTGATCCAGGTGCGCGAATGGTTGCGCTCCCTGATCACCGGCAACGAAAGCGAATTGATCAACGGCCTGCTTTCTTCCTTGCGCATCGGTGGCAGCGCGTTGGCGGCGGTGATCGGCAACCTGTTCCTCATGCCCATCGTGGCCTACTACCTGCTGCTGGACTGGACGAATCTGATCACACGCGCCAAGAACCTGATTCCGCCCCGCTGGCGTGAGAGCGTGCAGAGCTTTCTGAACGAGACCGACGAGGTGCTGGGCCAGTACCTGCGCGGCCAGTTGCTGGTGATGGCCGTGCTTGCGGTGCTCTACACCGTGGCACTGGCGCTCGTGGGGCTGGACCTCGCGTTGCCGATCGGCGTGTTCACCGGGCTGGCCGTGTTCGTGCCCTATCTGGGTTTTGGCCTGGGCCTGGTGATGGCGCTGTTTGCGGCGCTGCTGCAGTTCCAGACCGTGCTGGGTGTGGCCCTGGTGGGCGGCGTGTACCTGGTGGGGCAGGTGGTCGAGAGCCTCTACCTCACGCCGCGCCTGCTCGGTGAGCGCATCGGCCTGCACCCCATCGCCGTCATCTTCGCCTTGCTGGCCTTCGGTCATCTGTTGGGCTTCGTGGGTGTGCTCATTGCTTTGCCGGCGAGCGCCGTGCTGCTGGTGGCCATGCGGCGCGCCAAGCGCGGCTACCTGGCGAGTCAGATGTATCTGGGTGAGATGCCCCGCGTGCGAACCACGGGTGCCGACGAATGAGCACCGGTCCCACACCCATGAAGCAGCTGGCACTGGATATTGGCCTGGCGCCGGTACCCACCCTGGGCAACTTCGTGCCCGCGGGCAACGAGGCCGCGCTGGAGCACCTCAAGCTCTGGGCCCACAACCCGCTGCGCTCGCCCGTGCCCACGTTTGTCTGGGGCGAGAGCGGCAGCGGCAAGACACACCTGCTGCGCGCAGTGCGCGAAAGCCTGCGCGAGCACGGCAGCCGCGTCGGCTGGATCGACGTCGACACGCTGGACCCACCCGAGTTCGACGAGCACTGGGACGCAGTGCTGCTCGACGACTGCCATCTCTACACCGCCACGCAGCAGGCGGCGGCCTTCAACTGGTTCGTCAACGCGCAGAACCCGGCTCACGGCCCGGCGCGTTGGGTGCTGGCCGCGGCCAACTGCCCACCGGCCGACCTGCGCCTGCGCGAGGACCTGCGCACCCGCCTGGGCTGGGGCCATGTGTTCCAGTTGCACGCGCTCGGAGAAACCGAACGCCGGGGCGTGTTGCGCCGGGCTGCCGACGACCGCGGCGTGTTCCTCAGCGACGAGGTGATGGACTTCATGCTGCGGCGCTTTTCGCGCGATCTCTCCAGCCTCATGATGCTGCTGGACCAGCTCGACGCCTACGCGCTGCGCACCCAGCGCGCCATCACCATACCGTTGATCAAATCCATGTTGGAAAACGAATGAGACTGGCGCTTTTTGACCTCGACCACACCCTGATCCCGTTCGATTCCGACTACGCGTGGGGCGAGTTCACCGTGGCCCTGGGCTGGCGCGACGCCGGCAGCTTCTCGCAAGCCAACGACGGTTTCTACGCCGACTACAAGGCGGGCACGCTGGACATCCACCGCTACGTGCGTTTTGCCATTGAAGCGGTGCGCGAACGCGGCCTGAAGACCGCGCGCGAAGCCCACGAACGCTTCATGGCTGAAGTGGTGCAGCCCGCGGTGAAAGACGCCGCGCTCTCGCTGGTGCGCGCGCACCAGGCCGCTGGCGACACGGTCGTGATCGTCACCGCCACCAACGAATTCGTGACACGCCCGATCGCACAGGCCTTCGGTGTGGACGAGCTGATCGCCATCGATCTGGCGACCGACGAGCGCGGTGAGCCCACCGGTGAGATCCGGGGCACGCCGTCGTTTCGCGAGGGCAAGGTCGCCCGTGTGGAACAATGGCTGGCGGCGCGTGGCCTGGAATGGGCTGGCGTGCAGCACAGCACCTTCTACAGCGACTCCATGAACGACATGCCGCTGCTGGAAAAAGTGCACGAGCCCGTGGCCACCAATCCGGACGCCCGGCTCCAAGCCATTGCCCTGGAACGGGGCTGGCGCATATTGAACCTATTCGAATGATCAAGAAATTCATTGACAGGCTGCTCGGCAAATCGCCGGCGGCCACCGCACGCCGGGCCAACCCGTTCGGCAAACGCGAAGACGTGCCGGTGTCCGTGCACGGCATCGACCCCAAGCTGGTGGACCAGCGCGCGCTGGACGTGGTGCACACCCTCAAGCAGGCGGGTTTCGAGGCCTTCATCGTGGGCGGCGCGGTGCGCGACCTGTTGCTGGGCCTGCGACCAAAAGACTTCGACGTGGCCACCAGTGCCACGCCCGAGCAGGTCAAAAGCCTGTTCCGCCGCGCCTTCATCATCGGGCGGCGTTTCCGCATCGTGCACGTGATCTACGGCCGGGGCCGTGAGCACGAAATGATCGAGGTCTCCACCTTCCGCGCCTACCTCGACAGCGCCGACGCCGAGCAGGTGGCCGGCAACGAGCGCACCAGCAAGGGCGAGCTCGCCGGCATGAAGCACGCGGTGGACGCCAGCGGCCGCGTGCTGCGCGACAACGTGTGGGGCCCGATCGAGCAGGACGCCGCGCGGCGCGACTTCAGCATCAACGCCATGTACTACGACCCCGAGTCGCAGACCGTGGTCGATTTCCACCATGGCATCCGCGACGCGAAGAAGAAGACGCTGCGCATGATCGGTGACGCCACCACGCGCTACCGCGAAGACCCGGTGCGCATCATCCGCGCCGTGCGCTTCGCAGCCAAGCTCAGCGGGCTCGGCTTCACGTTCGACGCCAAGACGCTGGAGCCGCTGGCGTCATCACGCAAGCTGCTGCTGGACGTGCCGCAAAGCCGCCTGTTCGACGAAATGCTCAAGCTGCTGCAGACCGGCCACGCGCTGGCCAGTGTGGCGCAGCTCAAGGCCGTGGGCCTGGACACCGGCATCTATCCGCTGCTCGACGTGGTGGTGCAGCGCGCCGACGATGATTTCGTGAAACTCGCCTTGCAGGACACCGACCGCCGCGTGGGCGAAGGCAAGCCGGTGGCGCCGAGTTTCCTGCTGGCCTGCGTGTTGTGGGCCGATGTTCGCAAGGGCTGGAGCCAGCGCCTGAACGCACGCCCGGGCCAGCGCCCGCCGCCGCCGTTTGCGGCCTTGCAGGACGCGGTGGACGAAGCCTTCGATGCACGCATCGGCGATGTGTCGGGCCGCGGCAAGCTGGGCGCGGACATGCGCGAGATCTGGATGATGCAGCCGCGCTTCGACAAGCGCGTGGGCACCTCGCCCTTCAGCTTGGTGGATCAGGCGCGCTTTCGCGCCGGCTTTGATTTTCTGCGCCTGCGCGCGCAGGTGGGCGAGGTGGAGGAAGAGCTGGCCCACTGGTGGGAAACCTTCAGCATGGCCAGCGACGACATGCGCGAAGACATGGTGGACGCGCAACGCCGCGACAACCTGGCCAAGCCCGGTGCCGGCAAGGCGCGGCGTGTGAAGCGCAGCGACGACGACCACCCGGCCAATGCCGGTGCATCGACCGATGCACTCGCGCCCGACCCGCGTTTTCGCGCCACCGATGAGGGCAGTGAAGACCGGGACGACGAAGACGCTGGCGAGTCCGATGACGGTGCCGAGTCGACCGCGCCCAACGACGGCACGGCCCCGGCCAAGAAGCGCCGGCGCCGCCGCCGCAAGCCGGGCGGTGCAGCCACCGGCGGCGAGCCGGGACCGGTCTAACCTCATCGGCCGTGGTCCGAGCCGACGTCACGGCCTTCGTCGCGCTCGGCGCCAACCTCGGCGAGGCTGCGCAGGCGTTGCGCGATGCCTTGGTAAACCTCGGTGAGGTGCCAGGCATCCGCTTGGTGCGGGCCTCCAGCGTGTACCGCACCGCCCCCGTGGAGTCGAGCGGCCCCGACTACCTCAACGCCGTAGCCGAGATCTCCACCACACTCACCGCGCCAGACCTGCTCGATGCCTTGCAGTCCATCGAACAACAGGCCGGGCGCGAACGCCCCTACCGCAACGCGCCTCGCACGCTCGATCTGGATCTCTTGCTGTTTGGTGGTGCGCGGGTGGATTCACCGCGCCTGACAGTGCCGCACCTTCGCATGGAGCAGCGCGCCTTTGTGCTGGTGCCTCTGGCGGAGATCGCACCGTCGCTGGTCAGTGCCGCGCAACTGGCGGCGGTGGTCGACCAAGTCATCGAAAAAATCTAGGGCGCGAGCCGCTCGCGCAACCAGTCGCCGTCCGCTTGAGCGGTGTAACGCAGCCGGTCGTGCAAGCGGCTCCTGCGTCCTTGCCAGAACTGCCAGTTGTCCGGCTTGAGGCGGTAGCCACCCCAGTGCGGTGGGCGCGGCGGCTGCAGCAGGAACTGCGCTCCGTACTTCGCGGCATTGGTCACCAGCACCGTGCGGCCCTCGATCACCTCGCTCTGCGGGCTGGCCCAGGCGCCGATGCGGCTGTCCAACGGGCGGCTGTGGAAGTACTCGTCGCTCTCGGCGTCGCTC
Source organism: Hydrogenophaga sp. (assembly GCF_018780385.1). Taxonomy (GTDB): domain Bacteria; phylum Pseudomonadota; class Gammaproteobacteria; order Burkholderiales; family Burkholderiaceae_C; genus Hydrogenophaga. The sequence goes on from NZ_JADMJO010000117.1 coordinate 5,946, forward strand.
ACCTTCTCCACCACGCCTTCGATGCGCACCACGCGCTCGAGCTCCACCCAGTGGAACTGCAGCGCGGCGAACGGGTTGCCCGCGAGCTCCTGACCCTTGCGGCTGGCGTAGTTGGTGTACCAGACGATGCCGCGCTCGTCATAGCCCTTGATCAGCACCACGCGGGTGCTGGGCCGCAGGTCGGAGCCGACCGTGGCCAGGGTCATGGCGTTGGGTTCGGGTACCTCGCTGCTGATGGCTTCCTTCAGCCACTTCGAAAACTGCTGGAGGGGATCGGCGTGGGAAGCCGACTCGCTGAGTTCGGCCTTCTCGTAGCTCTTGCGCAGGTCGGCGATGTTCATGGTTTCAGTATAGGAGTGGAGGATTCTTCGGCGTGTTGCAGCAGTTTGCCCAGCGCGCGGTCGTGGATGCCGTGGTGCAAAAGGCCGTAGAAGGTCTGGCGCGCGTAGTCCAGCGTGGTGCCGTAGCGTCCGCAGGAGCGGCTGAAAATGTCTCGGTAGCGCTCCTCGCTCAGTGTGCCGGTGTGGCTCGGGCTGCGCCGGGAGAGTGTGAAGGCCAGCGCATGCACCGGGCCCTGATCGGTCTGGCAGACCAGCCATTTGGGGTCGTACACCGGGTTGGGCATTTCACGCGCCCACAGCAGCGGCATCAGGGCTTCCACGTCGTCGTGCGGTACACGCAGCGCCAGGCCGGTGCAACTGCCACCAGGCATCAGCGCAAACACGAGGCCGGGGCACTCGACGGTGCCCCGGTTGACGCGGCTCCACATCTCCAGACAGCGGTGGTGCCCATGCACACGCGCCAGGCGCTGCTCGGCCGCGGTGAACTCGGGGCGCCACACCAACGAGGCGTAGGCAAACACCCAGAGGTCGGGGCGAGGCCCTTGAGAGCGCCACTGTGCCAGCGTATCGGCCATCATTTGCGCACCGTTGCGCTGGGCGGGGTCCCAGGTGGTGGGGCGCACCGTGCGGGGTGGGGTCAGGGAGGGTGGCATTTACAATCCTGCAGCGCCCGAAGGGCCGTGCCGCTGTGAGAAGCTGGCGCGTTGCGCCCGGGAGGTCGATGAACGGTCAACCATTTTCACGGAGTGTTTCCCATGTCTTCCCAAGATACCGAAGTTGAGTACCGCGTGGTCGCGGTGTTGCTGGTGGCGGTGATTGTGCTGGTGACCGGCTTTGCCGTGGGCCTGGGCATCCACAAATCCCGCGGCGACACTGCCTCGACCACGGTGGTGGCGGCCCCTGTGGCCGCTACACCCGCCGTGGCCGCAGCCGTGGCCTCGAGCGACGACGCCAGCGTGGTGGTGGAAAACGGTGTGGTGAAGTTTTACTTTGCCTCGGGCAAGGCCGATCTGGCCTCGGGCGCGCTGGTGGCGCTGGGCGATGCGATCGCTGCTGCCAAGGCTGGCAAGCGGCTCGTGCTCTCGGGCTTCCACGACGCGACCGGCAACCCGGCGTTCAACGCCGAGCTCGCCAAAAAGCGTGCGTTGGCCGTGCGCGATGCGCTGGTGGGTGCCGGTGTGGCCGAGACCAGCATGGAACTGAAGAAGCCCGAGCAGACCACCGGGACCGGCGACGACGCCGAAGCTCGCCGTGTGGAGGTGATGATCGCCGGCTGAGCCGAACCCCGCTCCCGTCAGCCCGGTTCGCCGGGCTTTTTTTCGCCTGATCTCAGCGCGCCGGGACTTCGAACACCAGACAGGTGGTGGTGGCGTGGGCGTAGAGTTTGCCGTCAGCACCGACGATGCGGGCCTCGGCGGTGGCGAGCTGACGACCCGCGTGCAACACGGTGCCGATGGCGCGCAGGGGCCCGCTTTTCAACGATGCCGCGCGCACGATGTTGACCCCCAGTTCCGCCGTGGTGTAGGCGCGGCCCACCGGCATGACGGTGTGCACCGCACAGCCCAGCGCCGAGTCGAGCAGGGTGGCGTACCAGCCGCCGTGCACGCTGCCCAGCGGGTTGTAGTGTTTGAGCTGAGGTTGGCCCTGAAACACCGCGCGGCCTTCGCTCACTTCCACCAGCGAGAAGTCCAGCGTCTGGGCGATGTGCGGGTAGGGCAGCTTCCCGTCGAGCATGGCCTGCATCTGCTGCAGACCGGTCAGGCCGGCAATGTCGGCCGGGTTGGCCAGGCCGACGCCGACACCGGCATTCATGCGCAGCACAGTGGCTTCGTATTGCTGGTTCCACAATGCCATCGTTTCTTCCGGGGTCATGCTGCTTCCTTTTACTTGTAGATGCAATCATTGTAGATACAATAATTTCATGAATGCTGACACCCATGCGTCACCCACTCCCGTGGGATGCACCAACTTCAAGCTGCGCCAGCTCACGCGCCTGGTCACCCAGCACTACGACCAGCACCTGGCCGGCGCCGGGCTGAAGATCACCCAATACTCGCTGCTCTCGCACGTGGACCGTCTGGGGCCGATTGCGCCCGGTGAGCTGGCGGGGCGCATGGACATGGGCGCGTCCACGCTCACGCGCAACCTGCAACCGATGATCGTGGCTGGCTGGCTGGTCATGGGCGATGGCGTCGACGGACGCAGCCGCACCGTGCACATCACCGACGCTGGTCGCGAGATGCGCCGCCAGGTGCAGCGGCGCTGGAAAACGGCTCAGGTGGCACTCAACGACAAACTCGGCGCCGCCACGGTGGTGGCGCTGCACGACCTGCTGGACCAGGGTCTGGCCGCATTTCACGAGGAAGACACCCATGCAATCTGAAACATCGACCGCCGCACCCTCGCGCGTGCCCTACGTGTGGTGGCTGGTGCTGCTGGCCGCCGCCGGCACCTTCGCGCTGACCATGGGCACACGCCAGACCATGGGCTTTTTCCTCTCGCCGCTGAACACCGCCACCGGCCTGGGCGTGGGCAGCATCAGCCTGGCCTTTGCCTTTGGCCAGCTCTGGTGGGGCCTCACGCAGCCGTTTGCCGGCGCCGTGGCCGACCGCATCGGCGCCGGGCGCGTGCTGCTCGCGGGCGTGCTGCTGGTGGCGCTGGGCACTTACATCACCCCACTCATGACGAGCACCTGGGGCCTGATCCTGGCCATCGGCGTGCTCTCGGCCGGTGGCGCCGGCATGGCCGGGCCGTCGGTGCTGATGGCCGCCACCACCCGGCTCATGCCGGCCGAGCGCCGCGGCATGGCCACCGGCATCGTGAACGCTGGCGGCTCGTTTGGCCAGTTCGTCATGGCACCGCTGGCCGCCGCGTTCACGCTCGGCCTGGGCTGGGCGGGCGCGATGCAGGCGCTGGCCTTGATCGTGTTGCTGGCGCTGCCGGCCGCCTGGGTGCTGCGCGGTCCCGGCCCGGCCGCCGCCGCGGGGGCCGCGCCAGCGCCAGTGTCGCTGCCCGCGGGCGAGGCAATTCGCAAGGCCCTCGCCAACCCGAGTTTCCTGTTGCTGTCGGCGGGCTTTTTCGTCTGCGGTTTCCACGTGGCTTTTCTCGCCACCCACCTTCCGGGGGTGGTGGCCGCGTGCGGCCTGCCGGCACCGGTGGGCGCCTGGGCGCTGGGCATCATCGGCCTCTTCAACATCATCGGCAGCCTGGCCATGGGCTGGGCCGTGGGCCGCTGGCGCATGAAGTCGCTGCTCTCGCTGGTGTACGCCACGCGCGCCGTGGCCGTGCTGATTTTCCTGCTCGCGCCCAAAACCGAGGCCGTGATGCTGACCTTCGCCGCGGTGATGGGCCTGACCTTCCTCTCCACCGTGCCACCCACGGTGGGGCTGGTCGCCAAGTTCTTCGGCACCGGCAACATGGCGATGCTGTTCGGCCTTGTGATGCTCTCGCACCAGATCGGCGGCTTCCTTGGCGCCTGGCTCGGCGGCCAGGTGTTCGAGGCCACCGGCAGCTACGACTGGGTCTGGTACATCGACATCGTGCTCGCGGTGGGTGCAGCCTTGATCCACCTGCCGATCCGCGAAGCGGTGGTGGTGCGGCCCCGGCCCGCCTGAGCGCTGCTTACTCCACCGGCACGGTGTAGTTCAGTGCCATGCGCCCGCCGTCGACCGTGACGATCTCGCCGGTGACGTAGCTGGCCGCGTCGCTGGCCAGCCAGGCCACCACATCGGCGATCTCGTCGGGCTCGCCCAGGCGCTTCATGGGCGTGCGACTGAGGATCTTCTGCCGCGCGGCCTCGCTCGTCAGCACCGCCTTGGCGGCGAGTTCGGTGGCGATGGTGCCGGGTGCCACCGCGTTGACGCGGATTCCGTGGTCGGCGAGCGCCAGCGCCATCACGCGCGTGAGCTGGTTGATGCCACCCTTGCTCACGTTGTAGCTCGCGATGTTGGGGATGGCGAGCACGCCGTTGACTGAACTCATGTTGACGATGCTGCCGCCGCCGGCCCGTGCCATCGCGCGCGCCACCGCCTGGCCCATGAGGAAGGCGCCTTTGAGGTTCACGCGCAGCACCTCGTCGAAGTCGTCTTCGGTCACGTCGAGGAACTCCGCCGCCTTGAAGATGCCGGCGTTGTTGACCAGCACGTCGATGTGGCCGTGCGTATCCTGCGCCTGCGCCACGATGGCATCGACATCGGCCTTGTCGCCCACATCGCAATGCATGTACATGCCACCGAGTTCGCGCGCGAGCGCACGGCCGGCAGCGTCGGCGACGTCGGCGATCACCAACTTGGCACCCTCGCTCGCAAAGCGGCGCGCGCAGGCTTCGCCGATGCCCTGGGCCCCGCCGGTGACGAGGACGACGCGGCCCTGGTGGCCAAAGTGCACGGAGGAAGAGGTGGCTGAGATGTTCATGCCGCCATGGTAGCGATGAGAGCCTGTTCACGGTCTGCAAGGGGTCGCGCCGGTGTTCTATCGGGATGGGGCGCAAGGCGCAAAACGCAGCCGGGCCGGTGGCCCGGCGAGGCTTTGCAACGCTGCGCACCGCCCGATAGGACACTGGCCCTTCGGGTTGGAACGAAATCGGGCGATTTGCCCACCCAGTCCCTTGCATGGGCATGAGCCCATGCGGCGTGATCTGGGCGGACAACTCATCCCGATTGCGTCCCAACGCGACCCCTTGCAGACCGTGAACAGGCTCTCAGCGCGTGCCGCCTTCCTCGAGCAAAGGCAGCAGCGCGGCGTGGCCGGCCTGTTGCGCGAGATCGGCGGCGCGCAGGCCGTCGCGGTCGGTGCGCTGCGGGTCGGCGCCCGCGTCGAGCAGCAGGCGCACCAGCGGCGCATCGCCGCGCTGCGCCGCGAGCATGAGTGCGCTGCGGCCGCGCGCGTCGGTGCCGTTCACGTCCGCACCTTGTGCCAGGGCCTCGCGCACCTCGGCCACCGCGCCGCGCGCCGCGGCGGCCAGCAAGGCCGCGTGAGGCGTGGCGTTGGCGGCGGCGGGCGATGCGGCTTGGCGCGATGACAACGTTGCAGGAGCCTCCTCCCGCGCCAGACCGCGGGCGCGGGGCGCGGCGACCATGTCCGCGGGCGCGCTGGACCGGACCTCTGCGTCTTGCGTTGACGGTGCGGCGGGTGCAGGCAGCGGTGCCGGAGGCACCGGGGGTGGGCTGGCAGCGACGCTGCGTTCCTGCGGTAGTGGGGGCTCTGGGCGTGGCTTTGCAACGGGAGGGGCCGGTGTCGGGGCTTGTACCACCGGTGGCGCTGCCGCTTCGCGTGCCGCAGGCGCGGTGTCGGCAGGGACGGCTTCGCGTTGCGTTGCCGGGGTTTCGCCGAGCGCGACCTCACGTTCCTCGGGCGTGCCGCGGTCGAACTGCAGCACCACCAGCGTGGCCAGGCCGAGCACGGCGAGGCCACCGAGCGCACGCCAGCGCCAGGCGGTGTCGTTGGCGGCGAGTGGCCTGCCGGTGCCTGGTGCGCTGCGGGTGTGTGCCGTGGCCCGCGCGTGGGCCAGCACCTTCTCGCGCAGGGCGGGGTCGGGCCGTGCGGGGTCGTGCTCGCTGGCTTCCCGGTAGCGTTGCAGCAGGTCGTCTTCGGGTGTCATGGGGATACCTCCACGCATCGCGCTGCGGTGCGAGCTGGCTTGGGGCGGCCCGGCGCGGCGCTCATGCGAAGGCCTCCAGGGTGTGGCGCAGGCGCTCGCGCGCATAGCGCAGCCGGCTCTTGGCGGTCTCGGCGTTCACGCCGGTGGTCTGCGCGATCTCGGCCAGGCTCAGACCGCCTTCGGCCTGTAGCAGGAAGGCTTCGCGCTGCGGCAGGGGCAACGCGGCGAGCGCGTCGAGCAGGGCCTGTGCCTGCTCGCGCGATTGCACCTGCCGCACCGGGCCGAAGCCGGAGTCGGCGGCCAGCGTGTCGGCCAGGGCCGCGCCGTCTGCGGTCTCGGCGTCCAGGCTGGCGTGGGTCTTGTGGGTGCGCCAGTGGTCCACCATGCGGTGGTGAGCGAGCGTGAACAGCCAGGTGCGAAAACGCGCGCGGGGCTGGTATTGCGGTGCTTGTCGCACCAGCGAGAACCACACGTCCTGCACCAGGTCGTCGGCCAACGCGGGGTCGCGCACGCTGCGTTGCACGAAGCGCCACACCGGCAGGCTGTGGCGGTCGTACAGGGTTTCAAATGCGCGCGCGTCGCCCGTGGCAAAGGCCTGCATCAGCGTTTCGTCGGCGGGCACGGCCTCGTCGGTCATGCCC
>NZ_JADMJO010000069.1 GCF_018780385.1 Hydrogenophaga sp.
AGGTCGGTGAGTTCTTCGCCGAGCTGGTACAGGTCCCAGTGGTCCTTGGGGTTGCGGTAGACCTGCAGCCAGGCCTGCTCGACCGCGTCGCTGGCTTCGTAGGGCTGGGTCCAGTCGCGCTCGGTGTGGCTCTGCGGCACCACGATGCCACGGCGCGCGAGCAGGCGCAGGGCTTCGTCGTAGAGCGAGGGCGCCTCAAACGCGGCCTGCACGATGGCCAGCCGCTCGGGGCTGTGCGCATGGGGTTTCAGCATGGCGGCGTTCTTGTTGCCCATGGCGAACTCGATGCAGCGGTACTGGTGGCTCTGGAAACCGCTGGACTGCGCGAGGTAGGGGCGCAGCGCGCTGTACTCGGGCGGCGTCATGGTGGCGAGCACGTCCCAGGCGTGCACCAACTGCTCCATGATTTTCGAGACGCGCGCGAGCATCTTGAAGGCGGGCTGGAGTTCGTCGGCGGCGATGTGCGCAATGGCTGCGTGCAGCTCGTGCAGCATGAGCTTCATCCAGAGTTCGCTGGTCTGGTGCTGGATGATGAAGAGCATCTCGTCGTGCGCGGGCGAGAGCGGTTTCTGCGCGTTCAGAACGCTGTCGAGTTGCAGGTAGTCGCCGTAGCTCATGTCGCGGCTGAAGTCGAGCTGTGCGCCTTCCTCGCGCACGATGTCTTCGGGTTTGGCGGGGTTGGACTGGTGGGGGCACATGGTCAGGTCACCGCGTGTTTCTGGTTGAACTCGGCACGCTGCCACTCACCGCTGTCCAACACCTGTTTGAGGTGGTCGACCGAGTGCCACACGTCTTCGAAGCCGATGTAGAGCGGCGTGAAGCCGAAGCGCAGGATGTCCTTGTGCTTCCCGGAATCACCAGCGCGGTAATCGCCCACCACGCCGCGCGCAATCAGCGCTTGAACGATGGCGTAGGCGCCTTCGTCCTTGGTCAAACACACCTGCGAACCGCGCTGTGCGTGATCCAGTGGGGTTGCCAGCCCGATGCCGTGGCCCTGGCAGCGCTCGTCCACCAGCGAGATGAAGAGATCGGTGAGCGCGAGCGACTTGGTGCGCAGCGCGGCCATGCCGCCGTGTGTTTCTGCTGCCAGCAAAGTGTCCACACCGCACTCGAGTGCGGCCAGACTGATCATGGGCTGGGTGCCACATTGGTAGCGTGTGATGCCGGGCGCGGGCTGGTAGTCGGGTGTGAAGGCGAACGGCGTGGCGTGGCCCCACCAGCCGGCCAGGGGCTGCCAGAAGCGGTCGGTGTGGCGCGGGTTGACCCACACGAAGGCGGGGGCGCCCGGGCCGCCGTTGAGGTACTTGTAGCCGCAGCCCACTGCGTAGTCGGCACCCGCGGCGGTCAGGTCCACCGGCACCGCGCCGGCGCTGTGCGCGAGGTCCCACAGCATCAGCGCGCCGGCCTCGTGTGCGGCGGCAGTCACGGCGGGCATGTCGTGCATGGCGCCGGTGCGGTAGTTCACGTGCGTGAGCATGAGCACGGCCACCTCGGGCGTGAGGGCCGCGGCAATCTCTTCCGGCTCGACCAGCACCAGATCGAAGCCACGCTCCTTGCAGAGTGCTTCGGCGATGTAGAGGTCGGTCGGGAAGTTGCTTCGCTCGCTCACGATGCGTTTGCGCTGCGGGTGGTCGGCGGTGCTGAGGTTGATGGCAGCCGAGAGCACCTTGAAGAGGTTGATGGAGGTGCTGTCGGTGGCCACCACGGTGCCCGGTGCGGCGCCGATCAGGCGGGCGATCTTGTCGCCCACCTTTTGCGGCATGGCGAACCAGTCGTTCTTGTTCCAGCTCTGGATCAGGTCGGTTCCCCACTCGCGGGTGACCACGTCGGCCACGCGCGCGGGTGTGGCGCGTGGCATCACGCCGAGCGAATTGCCGTCGAGGTAGATGGTGCCCTCGGGCAGGTGGAACAGGTCGCGCAGGGTGCGCAGCGGATCTTGCGCGTCGAGCGCACGGCAGTCTTGTTGGGTGATGGTCATGGCAGTTCTCTGAGCACGGCGCGCACGGGGCTGGCGTCGGCGGTGGTGAGTTTCAGGGGCAGGGCGATCAGCTCGTAGTCGCCCTCGGGCACGTCGTCGAGCAGCAGGTTTTCCAGCACGCGCAGGCCGCGCCGGCGGATCGTCTGGTGGCTGTCCAGCGTCTTGCTGTTGGCCGGGTCGATGCTCGCGCTGTCGATGCCGATCAGCAGCACGCCGAAGTCGGCAAGTTGTTCCACGGTCTCGGGTGCGAAGGCGGGCAGGTCGTTGTCGAAACGGTCTTGCGGCTGGTGTTCGTAGACGCGCAGCAGCACGCGTTGGGGAAGGCCTACCAGCGCGTGCGCGATGTGTTCAGGCTTCACCAACGGGCCACAGCCGATGGCGTGGATCACCCGGCAGGGGCCGAGGAAGGCGTCCAGCGAGACCTCACCGATGGCCGCGCCATCGGCGTCGTAGTGCAGTGGTGCGTCGGCGTGTGCGCCCACGTGCGGTGAGAGCGTGATGGCGCTCACATTGACCGGGCAGCCCGGGCCGATGGTGGCGGCCCAAGTCTGTGTGTAGGCCGTGTCGCCCGGAAAAACCGGGGCGGCTGCGTGCACGGGTGGGGAGATGTCCCAGAGTTTTTTCATGGTGCGGTGAAGGTAGCACCCTGAAAAAAACCGTGGTGTCGGTTAATCCCAACAGGCCTCAAAAATGTTGAGGCCTGAAGTAAATGCGGCCTCAGCCCGCCCCGTCGACGGGCGGCAAGCCGTGGCGCTGGCGCGCGCGGGTGCAGGCGTCGCTGCCTTCCTCGAATTCGCGGCAGGGCGACGGGCGCCACTCGTAGATGCCGCAGCCGATCTGCTGGCCGATCCTGCCGGTGAGGGCGGCGCAGCGGGGCGGCGAATGGTCGGTGCCCCGCATGCGCATGGTGCTGTCGGTGACTTCCACGGCCAGGCCCGTTGGCACGCTGCCGCCCATGTCCTGCGTTTCATGGACCGAAAAATCAACGCGGAAGCAGGCGCAACAGGCGCCGCAAGCGGTGCAAAAGCTCATGAACCTGCGCTGGCCCTGACCACCGCGGGCGCCCGGTACACCAGCACCTTGAGCGAGCGCTCATCCGACACGTCGGCGAACACCGCCGGGTTGGCCAAGCGCTGCTCGAACACCAGCTCGGGTGCGGCCTCGCGCATCTGGTCCATCAGGAAAGCCGGGCTGAGCTGCGGCGCGTTCAGGCACAGCAGCACGCGGCCTTCGGGGCGCAGCAGATCCGGCAGACGGCGCATGAGCTTCAGGTAGTCCTTGGTGGCGATGAAGCTGCCCTTCTGGTGGCTCGGCGGATCGACGATGACCAAGCCGTAGGGGCCGCCGCGCGTGATCTTTCCCCAGGTCTTGAAGATGTCGTGCACGAGGAAACTCGCACCCGCCGGCAGCGCATTGATGGGGTGGTTCTGCTGACCGATGGCCATGGCGCCAGCGCTCATGTCCACGTTGACCACCTGCTTCGCACCGCCCTGCAGCGCCACCACCGAAAACGCGCAGGTGTAGGCAAACAGGTTGAGCACCTTGTGGCCCGCGGCGTGCTCGCGCACCCACTGGCGCCCTTCGGCCATGTCGAGAAACAGACCGTGGTTCTGGCCCTTGAGCACGTGCACAAGGTAACGCGCGCCGCGCTCGCTGACCACATGCGGCTCGGGCACGCTGCCGGCCATCAGGCGGGTGTCGGCCTGGCCCTCGCCGCGGCACTGGAACACCCAGTTGAGTGGCTCGCCCGGTGCGATCTGGCTCCAGCGCGCCGACAAGGCTTCACCGATGACGGCCAGCGTTTCGTCGGACACCGGCTGGAAACTGGTGAGCAGCCAGACCGGTGGAAACGCATCGAGCGTCCAATGCTCGCAGCCCGGGTGCAGACCACCGCGACCGTGGAAGACACGGCGCGCGTCGCTGCCGGGTTCGATGCGCGCGATCGCGTCGAGCAAGGCCTGCATCAAGCCGCCGCTCTCAGGCCAGACGGCCGAGCAGCAGAAACTCCATCAGCGCCTTCTGCGCGTGCATGCGGTTCTCGGCCTCGTCCCACACCACCGACTGCGGGCCGTCGATGACCTCGGCGCTGACTTCTTCGCCGCGGTGAGCGGGCAGGCAATGCATGAAGAGCGCGTCGGGCTTGGCCTGACGCATCATGTCTTCGTCGACACACCAGCGTTTGAAGGCTTCGCGGCGCACTTCGTTCTCGGCCTCGAAGCCCATGCTGGTCCACACATCGGTGGTGACCAGATCGGCGCCAGCGCAGGCTTCGCGCGGGTCCTTGAAAACTTTGTAGCAGTCGCGGTTGCTGATGCCGGCGAGCACGGGGTCGACCTCGTAGCCGCCGGGCGTGCTCACGTGCACCGTGAAGCCCAGCAGTTCGGCCGCCTGCAGCCAGGTGTTGGCCATGTTGTTGCCGTCACCGACCCAGGCCACGACCTTGCCCTTGATGGCGTCCAGTGGTTGGCCGCTGGCGGCCGGCCGGTACTCCACCAGCGTGAAGAGGTCGGCCAGGATCTGGCAGGGGTGGAATTCGTTGGTCAGGCCGTTGATCACCGGCACACGCGAGTGCGCGGCAAACGCTTCGATCTTGCTTTGCTCGAAGGTGCGGATCATCACCAGGTCGACCATGCGGCTGATCACCTTGGCGCTGTCTTCAATCGGCTCGGCGCGGCCGAGCTGGCTGTCGCCGGTGGTCAGGTGCACCACCGAGCCGCCCATCTGGTACATGCCGGCTTCGAAACTCACACGGGTGCGGGTGCTGGCCTTCTCGAAGATCATGGCCAATGTGCGGTCCGGGTCAGCGAAGGGTTGGTACTTTTCGAACGCCTTGAACTTTTTCTTGATGTGGGCGGCGCGCTCCAGCACGTGGGCGCACTCGTCCGCGCTCAGGTCCTTGAACTGCAGGTAGTGGCGGATCGTCATGTCGGGCTTTGCTCTGCGAAGAAGGCGTGGATCAGCGGCAGCAGGATGGCCAGCACCTCGTCGGCCTCGGCGATGGTCATGATCAGCGGGGGCACCAGGCGGATCACGCTGTCGGCGGTGACGCTGATCAGGAGACCGGCGTCGGCGGCGCGCTGGGTGAGGGCGCCGCAGGGCTGGGTGAGTTCGACGCCGATCATCAGGCCCAGGCCGCGGATCTCTTTCAGGCCCGGGTGGCCACCCAGGCTTTTCTCCAGCGCGTCGCGCAGGTGTGCGCCCACGCGCTCGGCGTTGGCCAGCAGGCCGTCTTCTTCAATGATGCGGATGGTTTCCACCCCGGCGCGCATGGCCAGCGGGTTGCCGCCAAAGGTGGTGCCGTGGTTGCCGGGCTGGAAGATGTTGGCAGCCTTGGGGCCGGCCACCACCGCACCGATGGGCACACCCGAGCCCAGGCCTTTGGCCAGCGGCATCACGTCGGGCAGGATGCCCGCCCACTGGTGCGCAAACCACTTGCCGGTGCGGCCCATGCCGCACTGCACCTCGTCGATCATGAGCAGCCAGTCCTGCTCGTCGCACAGCGCGCGCACGTCTTTGAGGTACTGTGCGCGCATCGGGTTCACCCCGCCTTCGCCCTGGATGGTCTCGAAGAACACGGCCACCACGTTGGGGTTGCCCACGGTGGCCTTCTTGAGCGCTTCGATGTCGTTGAGCGGCACACGGATGAAGCCTTCCACCAGCGGGCCGAAGCCGGCCTGCACCTTGGGGTTGCCGGTGGCTGAGAGGGTGGCAATGCTGCGGCCGTGAAAAGCTTTCTCGTAGACCACGATCTCGGGCCGCTCGATGCCCTTGTCGTGACCGTACTTGCGCGCCAGTTTCAAGGCCGCTTCGTTGGCTTCCAGGCCGGTGCTGCAGAAGAACACGTTGGTCAGTCCCGAGCGCTCCACCAGCATCTGCGCTAGGCGTTCCTGGTCGGGGATGTGGTAGTAGTTGCAGCTGTGGATCATCTTGGCCACCTGGTCCTGCAAGGCAGGCACCAGTTTGGGGTGTCCGTGGCCCAGGGTGTTGACCGCGATGCCGGCCAGCGCGTCGATGTACTCCTTGCCGTTCACATCCCACACACGCACGCCTTTGCCGTGCGACATCGCGATCGGCAGGCGGCCGTAGGTGTTCATCACATGGGGCGAGGCGACGGGATTGAGAGCGGCGTTCATGCGGTGACTCCGGAAAAGAAAGGTGCTGGAGGGGCCAAAAAGAAAGCGGCTCAACGAAGGTTGAGCCGTCGAAGCGCGATTTTAGGCGCAGCGCCCGGGCATCATCATTGCTTGTTGGGCATCGCTGAAATGCGCCGCGACCGGGTGTCCCGGGTCCGGGTAATCCCTCGTTTCAAGTCTTATATAAGATATAATACCCAGCACTTCTGCCGGTGAGCGATCCTCGTTCCGGTGGCGGTTTTCTCCTCTGCACGGCCCTCCATCCGAAGGCTTCTCCCGATGGTTTCACCGACAGCCAAACAAGTCTTCATCCAGGGCATCACCCAGAACGGCCGCACCTTCAGGCCGAGCGACTGGGCCGAGCGCCTTGCCGGTGTCATGAGCCCGTTTCGCCCTGGCGGCGCCCAACCGGGCAGCCATCTGAGCTATTCCCCCTGGTGCGTGCCCAACACCATCAACGGCGTCAAATGCGTGGTGGTGCACTTGGACCTGCGCGAAGCCGAACCCATGGCCTGGGACTTCTGCATGAACTTTGCGCGGGACAACGATCTTCAGGTGGCCGAGGCTTGTTTGCTGCCGGATTTGCCTCGGGCTCCTTGAGGCTTTTCTCCGGTTTGTTTTCTCCGGTTGGTCCGGTCATCGTCGACCACGGGGCACGGCTCCGCGAATGTCCTCCGAGTCGGCTTCGCCGCCTCTCCCCCTTGATTTCGCTGCGCCGTGCCCCACGGCCGACGATGACCTCGTTGGCGCTCGGTCTGCGGGTAAACCAACGTCACTTCAGCTCGTGAGTGAGCGGTGTTCTGCGCAGCGGCATCAAGGGGGAGGGACGGCGCAGCCGGCCCGGAGGACAGCCGCGGAGCAGAGCGCCGCTCACTCACGAGCCCGCGAGGTGCAGGCGAGAGATGCACGCCAGAACCAGCCCAGACGCAAAAAAGCCGTCTTGCGACGGCTTTTTTGCTTTTGCTGGCAGCGCACCCGTTTCAAACGGCAGACCTTGGTAGGTCCGGGCTAGTGGTCTGGCGAGGCCAGACCGGTGGGGTTCAGGCAGCGGCTGCTGCGAGGCCCTTGACTTTGGTCGACAGGCGGCTCTTGTCGCGAGCGGCCTTGTTTTTGTGGAAGATGCCCTTGTCGGCAACGATGTCCACCACTTTTTGCATCTTGGCGAACAGTTCGGTCGCCTTGTCCTTGTCACCGGCCAGAACGGCTTTTTCGACGTTCTTCACAGCGGTGCGGTACTTGGAACGCAGCGAGGTGTTCGCTGCGTTGATCTTGACGTCCTGGCGTACGCGCTTGCGGCCAGACGCCAGACGGGGGTTCTTTTTCTTCGGCTTGGTTGCCATGGTGTGATTCCTTCAATGTTTGGGGATGATGCCAGCAAAGCCCGCGATTTTAGCACGGGCGCCTGCACCGGCAAGCCTCGCACCATGGGAGTGCCGACGCATCGCTACACTCGCGCCGTGACCCTGTTCAAATCCGCCTCCCTCGTCTCCCTGCTCACCCTCGCTTCCCGGATCACCGGATTGGTGCGCGAGCTGCTCATGGCCGCCACCTTTGGCGCCAGCGCGCTGACCGACGCGTTCAACGTCGCCTTCCGCATTCCCAACCTGCTGCGCCGCCTCTTCGCCGAGGGTGCTTTCAGCCAGGCATTCGTGCCGGTGCTGGCGGGTGTGCGTGAGAAGGAGGGCGACGACGCCACCCGGCAGATGGTCAATCAGATCGCCACCGTGCTGGCCTGGGCGCTCACTTTCACCTGCGTGCTGGGTGTGCTGGGTGCGCCGGTGCTGGTGTGGGCCATGGCCAGCGGTCTGAGCGACGAAGGGTTCAATGCCGCCGTCTTCATGACGCGCTGGATGTTCCCCTACATCGCGTTCATGTCTTTTGTGGCGCTCTCGGCCGGCATCCTGAACACCTGGAAGCGTTTTGCCGTGCCTGCGGCCACGCCGGTGCTGCTCAACGTGGCCATGATCGCCGCGGCTTATTGGGGCGCGCCCTGGTTTGCCACGCAGGGCATCGAGCCGATCTTTGCCATGACGGGGGGTGTGTTGCTCGGCGGCGCGCTGCAGCTCGGTGTGCAGTTGCCTGCGCTGCGCAAGCTGGGGATGCTGCCGCGGGTGAGCCTGCGCTGGTCTGGCCTGAAGGCGGCCTGGGCCCACCCGGGTACGCGCCGCGTGACCACGCTCATGCTGCCGGCCCTGCTCGGCGTGAGCGTGGCGCAGATATCGTTGCTGATCAACACGCAGATCGCGTCGCACTTGACCACCGGCAGTGTGAGCTGGCTCACCTATGCCGACCGCCTGATGGAGTTCCCCACGGCCATGCTGGGTGTGGCGCTGGGGGTGGTGCTGTTGCCACAGCTCGCCGCGGCCAAGGCGGCCGACGACGCCGCGCGCTACAGCGGCCTGCTGGACTGGGGCCTTCGTCTGGTGGTGCTGCTGGCCGTGCCCTGCGCGGTGGCGCTGCTCACCTTTGCACAACCGCTGGTGGCGGTGCTCTACCACTACGGCGCCTTCACCGCGGCCGACGTGCAGCGCACCGCCAGCGCGCTCATGGGTTACGGGGCCGGGCTCATCGGCCTGATCGCCATCAAGGTGCTGGCACCGGGTTTCTATGCCCGCCAGGACATCCGCACACCGGTGAAGATCGCCATCGCGGTGCTGATCCTCACGCAGGTGTTGAACGTCCTGCTGGTGCCCCATCTGGCGCACGCCGGGCTGGCGCTGGCCATTGGCATCGGCGCCATGGTCAACGCCTTGTTCCTGCTGATCGGCCTGATGCGCCGGGGCGCCTACCGTCCCTCGCCGGGCTGGGCCCGGTTTGGCTCGCAAGTGGTGGCGTCCAGTGCCTTGCTGGCCGTGTTCCTGATGTGGGTCGCCGGCCGGGTGAACTGGCTGGATTTCGAGGGCCGGGCACTGGAGCGCGTGGGCTTGCTGACGCTGTGCGTGCTGGGGGGTGTTTTGGTCTATTTTCTTACCCTGTTGCTGGCGGGGTTGAACTTGCGCCAGTTCGTTCGAAAATGACGTAATCTGCGGCTTAAGAAAGCAAGCCAGTCATGAGCCCCGCGTACGTATTCCCTTTGCCCACACCCCTGGGCTATTTCGCCGCCCTGGTGGGAGAAGAGGACGCGTTTCCGCTCTTTGAGGCAGCTGCGTCCATCGCGCAGGACGAGTATCCGGATCTGGACGTCCAGCAGGTACTGGGTGACGTGGACCAGATGCTCTCGCGCGTGCGCCGACGCTGCAATGCCGACGCGGGCCCGTTGCAGCGGTTGCGCACACTGAACCAGTTTTTCTTTCGCGACATGGGGTTCGGCGGCAACGTCAACAACTACTACGACCCCGACAACAGCTACCTCAATGCCGTGCTGCGCACGCGGCGCGGCATTCCGATCACGCTGGCCGTGCTGTGGCTGGAGTTGGCCACGGGCCTGGGTCTGAAGGCGCGTGGCGTCAACTTTCCCGGTCACTTCATGGTCAAGGTCAACCTGCCCAACGGCCAGGTGGTGATCGACCCTTTCACCGGTCAGTCGCTCAGCCGCGAAGACCTCTCGGAACGACTGGAGCCGTACAAGCGGCGCAACGGCCTCGTGGACGACTTCGATGTGCCGGTGGGGCTGTACCTGCAGGCCGCCACGCCGCGTGACATCGTTGCCCGTCTGCTGCGCAACCTGAAGGAGATCCACCGCACCCAGGAAGACTGGTTGCGGCTCATCGCGGTGCAGGACCGTTTGCTCATCCTGTTGCCCGATGCGTGGTCCGAGTACCGCGATCGAGGCCTGGCATGGGCCGAGATGGGCGATCTGCGGCTGGCGGTGAACGACCTGGAAATTTACGTCGAGCACTCCGAGGACACCATGGACCGCGAGGCCATCTCGCTGCGCGTGCAGGAGTTGCGACGCGCGCTCAACTGAACGCGTCTGTTCCCTGGCGCACACAAGGCGTCACCTGCTGCGGGCTTGTGTGACCTCATGTAAGGCCGATTGACGCACCACGGATGCGCTGTGACGATCGCGCCCAGGCAGTGAAACTTTTGCTGCTCTGTGTTTCCCCTCCGAGATCAACATCATGATGACAACAATCAAACGCCTCATTGCAACTGCGCTGATCCCCTGCATGGCATTCGCTGGCGTGCCGCTGACGGCCCAGGCCGCCATGGTCTCGACCGAGCAGGCCATGGTGACTCCCGCGGGCGACGCCCACCGCGATCACGTCAGTGCTTTCTTCACCCGCGCCGACGTTCAGACCGCGCTGCAGGCGCAAGGTGTGAACGCCAACGACGCCATCGAGCGTGTGAAAGCCATGTCCGATGTGGAAGTGGCCCAGTTGGCCGACCGTGTTGACCAGGCCCCCGCCGGCGCTGGTGTGGTCGGCATTCTGTTCACCGTGTTCCTGGTTTTGCTGGTCACCGACATCCTCGGTCTGACCTCCGTCTTCCCGTTCACCCGCAGCATTCGATGAACGCCTGGCGACTTCGCTGCTCGACCCCCGCCCTGGCGGGGGTTGTTCTTTGCGGGTTGCTTTTGACCGGCTGCGCAACGCCGCCGCAGTCCGCCGAGTTGCAGCGCACCTGGCCAGCGCAGTTGCCGCAGCGGGTGCTGCTCGACCAGGTGCCTTTTCACCCGCAGGAAGACCTGTTGTGCGGACCCGCCACGCTGGCGATGGTGGCGCAGGCCGCCGGCTCCAGCGTCACGCCCGAGCAGCTCACGCCACAGGTCTACCTGCCCGGCCGCCAAGGCGCACTGCAGACCGAGATGCTGGCTGCCACGCGCCGCCAGGGCCTGGTGGCCTATCCGCTGGCGCCCGATCTGCAGACCGTCTTGACCGAGGTGGCCAGTGGACACCCGGTGCTGGTGCTGCAAAACCTCTCATTGGCCTTTTCGCCCATGTGGCACTACGCGGTGGTGGTCGGCTACGACCGCGCGAACGGACAGGTGTTGCTTCATTCAGGCACCACGGCGCGCATGGTCCTGCCGATGAGCACCTTCGAGAACACCTGGGCGCGTTCCTCTCACTGGGCGGTGCGGGTGAGCCGGCCCGACCAGTTGCCGGTGACGGCCCAGCCCGATGATTGGGCCGTGGCGGTGTCGGCGCTCGAGCGGTCAAGCCCCCAGGCGGCCCGAACCGCCTACGCCACCGGCTTGAAGAAGTGGCCGCAGCACCGCATCAGCTTGCTGGGGCTGGGCAACACGGCGTATGCGCTCGGTCAACGTGCCGAGGCCGCGCAGGCCTTTGAAGCCACCACGCGCACCCACCCCGATTTCGCCGATGCCTGGAACAACCTGGCGCAGGTGCGCCTGGAGCTGGGTCAACTGCCCGCCGCGCAGCAGGCCGCCCGGCAGGCGGTGGCGCTGGGTGGCGTGCGACTGACGAACTACCAAGGCCTGCTGAGGAACATCGAAGATCAGTTGGCGGCCCCATCAACCCAACGGACACGACCATGAAACAACTGATGCTGGTGGGCGCCACGGGACTGGTCGGGAGCCACGTGTTGCGCCAGGCTCTGGCCGATCCTTCCGTGGTCCGGGTGATCGCCCCCACACGCAAGTCGTTGGTGCCGCACCCCAAGCTGCTCAACCCACTGGTGGATTTCGAGCGTTTGCCCGAGCAGGCGGGTTGGTGGGCGGTGGAGTCGGTCATCTGCACGCTGGGCACGACCATCAGCGTGGCAGGTTCAAAGGCCGCGTTCTACAAGGTTGACCACGACCACCCGCTGGAGGTGGCCCACCTCGCGCGGCGGCATGGCGCACGCGCCTTCGCTTTCAACTCCGCATTGGGTGCCGATGCAGGCTCACGCGTGTTCTATTCGCGAACCAAGGGCGAGACCGAGCGCGACCTGCAGGAGGTGGGTTTTCCCTCGCTGACGTTGGTGCGCCCAGGATTGATCGGCGGTGATCGAGAGCAGAGCCGGCTGGCCGAACAGTTGGCCGTGACCTTGTCTCGCTGGGTGCAGCCCTTGCTGCGGCGGCGCTACCGTGTGGTGCCTGCCGAGCGCATCGCACACCACCTGCTGACGGCCGCGCTGGTGGGCGCTCCCGGGGTGCACGTGTTGCCGTCGGAAGCGCTGCTGTAGGACCTCAGGCGACCACCACGGCCGCGCCATCGCCGCGCGCCCCGATCTGGCCGATTTCAAACACCGTTTCGCCCAGGCCGCGCAGGGTGGCCGCGCAGGTGGCGGCCTGGTCGGCGGCGATCACCACCACCATGCCGATGCCGTTGTTGAAGGTGCGGTTCATCTCGATGTCGTCGATGCCCGCGGTCTTCTGCAGCCA
>NZ_JADMJO010000022.1:0-32393 GCF_018780385.1 Hydrogenophaga sp.
ACAAGTACAAGACCAAGTTCAACGAAGACCCGACCGTGTTCTCGGTCTACGGCTATTCGCTGGTCGACACCTTCCTGCGCGCAGCGGGCAAGGCTGGCAACAACCTGACCACCGAGAGCTTCATCAAGGCCATGGACACCATGACCATCCCGCCAGACATCTTCGGCAGCGCCGAAATGACCTTTGGCCCGCAGAAGCGCCTGGGCAGCAACTCCACGCGCCTGTCGCAGCTGACGGACAACCGCTGGAAAGTCGTGTCTGAGTACATGAAGATCGACGCCGCCAAGTGAACTCCAGGTAACACGTTGCCTGCTTCGGCAGGCCATGCGTGAAACCGCCAGCGCTACGTGTGCTGGCGGTTTTTTTTCGGGTGTAGAGCCCGGGGTTTCAACCCATCAAACACCTGGTTATACTGACTTTTATTTTTCTCAGTATAACGACCATGCTGTCGACTCCACTCTCCACCGCCGCCCAGACCGCGTACGCCGCGGTGCGGAGCGCAAGCATGCTGGACGGCGTTCGCTCGGTGGCCTCGTTGCCGGGCAGTTTCTCCAGAAAGTCCGTCAAGGGAAACCAGTACTGGTACTACCAGACGGCCGATCTGACAGGCAAGCAGAAGCAGATCTTCCTCGGAACAGCCAGCGACGAGTTGACCGCCATGATCGAACTGCATCGCCAGGGCAACGAATCAAAAACACACCTCCGCCAACTGACCCGCCAAGCCATTGAGGCGGGTTGTCCGGCCATCGTCCCCTCTCACGCCAAAATCATCGAACGCTTGGCGGATGCCGGGTTCTTCATGGCGGGCGGCATTCTGGTGGGCACACACGTGTACATGGCCTATCAAAACTACCTGGGCGTGCGCTGGCAAGCGGGCGCGCAAACCGTTGACTCGGACGGTGAACACGCAAGGCGGAACGTTTCCGTGGCCATCCCGTCTTACGTGCCCATGGACATGGGCAGCGAAATCGAAGCGCTCAAGATGGGCTTCGTGCCAGTGAGCAGCCTCACCACCTACATCAAGTCGGACGAGCAGGATTTGCAGATCGACTTTGTGACGTCAATACACCGGGGCGGCGACACGCCGGTGTTGATCAGGGCCTTGAACGCCACCATGCAGCCCCTGAAGTTCATGGAATTTTCCATGGAGGCCCCCATTCAGGTGACCCTGCTCGCGCAGCGCGGCGCCATCACCGTCAACGCCCCGCCGCCCGAAAAGTACGCCCTGCACAAACTGCTGGTGTACGGCGAGCGACCGCAAGACATGCGGGTGAAAGCCACCAAAGACCTTGACCAGGCTGCCTCCCTCATTGAGTACCTGGCCGAGAACGACGCGGATCTGCTTCACGAGACCTGGCTGGATTTGATCAACCGTGGCCCGGGCTGGCAGCGGCGAGCGCTGGAAGGCTTGCGGGCTCTGCGCAAGCGGCACCCCGACGTCGACACCACAGCGCTGGGCTAGAACATGACACCCACCCAAGCCCTGTGGCTCGCCGACGCGATCCTCGCGCTGCACATGGGCATCGTGCTGTTCGTGGTGGGCCTGCTGCCACTCATCCTGATCGGCGGCGCCCTCGGCTGGCGCTGGGTGCACCACTTCGGCCTGCGCCTCACCCACCTGGCCCTGATGGTCTTCATCGCCGCCCAGGCCTGGCTCGGCCAGCTCTGCCCATTGACCATCTGGGAACAAGACCTGCGCCGCCTCGCCGGGCAAAGCGGCTACCGCGAGAGCTTCATCGAGCACTGGTTGTCGCGGCTGCTGTACTGGGAGGCGCCTTGGTGGGTGTTTGTGGCGGCGTATACGGGGTTTGCGGTGGTTGTTGGGATGACTTGGTGGTTGGTGAGCCCGAAGCGGTGAGCACGAAGGTGCACTTCGGCGCGTGGACGCGAGCGTAGACGGCTGCCATTCCCCGCCCAAGGAAGCCACCAGCGGCATGCTGGCCGCGAGCCGGCCTTCACGTCCTGCGGCACAGCCTGCTATTTGCTAGCAGGATTGCGGCGGTACGTCCACCAGTGTCGGCACTTTCGGATAAGGCAAGCTCGAACGGCTTCCGCACGGTTCTGCTGGCCGCTACTCGCTCGAAAGCGACGGCGTGCCGATCCGGCTGAAGTAGGCGCCGAAGCGTTCGACCAGCGATGGAACGAACTGCGGTGCAAGCGACGCCCACCTATTTGCAGTCAGCTCAGCTGGGGCCTGCGCTGCAGGGACTGCCTTCAAATCGTGGAATTGCACGAACCATGGCCCTAGCAGTCGTCCCTCATGATTGAGCAATGGAGGAAGGAAGTGCAGCTTGTGAGAGCTGTCATGTTGAGAGATGCGCATCTGCTCTTTGGGCCTTTCTTGCCAGCGCGTGGAAATGTCGAAGCAACGGGCAACCAATACCGTCTCCACTTTTCCATCGCGGGCGAGATCGCATCGAGGCGTAACGACGATCCACAGATGGCCGCCATCCCTGATCAGATCACCGGTATCAAGGCGCTCCTTAATCGCAGGCATGAAGTAGGTCTCCTCGGGATGCGCGGCACCTCCGTCAGCATCGAGCAGCGCGTCGTGGACGTGGGCAACCACGTGGCGCGCAAGCATGCCCCCGATGTCCGCTTTCTCAGCACTAGCCCAGTTCTTCCAACGTGGCCAGATTGAGCGAAAAAAAATGCGGGCGGTCTCCCTTTCTACGGCTTCCCGTGTGGCCTTCAGCTGCAAAAGCATGCTGTACTGCCGCGAAAGCCAATCGAAGACCGGGTCAAGCCCATCGCCACGGTCGAAGACCTCGACCTGTGGAACGCCATGCACCTCAGCCTCCTGGCGCTGGCCCGTGTAGATCGCGATAGCCACCGGGTGGGCTCCAAGCGCATACCGCACGAGCGCGTTCCCGTGATCATTCGGTTCCATCTGCCCTTCTACCTTCAGCCGCAAATCGACGACGACGGCGTCCGGTTTCTGAGTCTGCAGGATGCGCTGCGCCTCGGCAACTGATGGTGCGGTGACCGTCTCAATTGAAAAGCCATGGGCAGCCGCGTCTGCGTTATGGACGTTCGCACGGTCGTTCCAGGCGTCGACATTGTCTTGTTGATCCTCCACAAGCAGGATATAAAGCGTCGGCATCGTTTTCCCCTCTTTGAGTCTTCTTTAGGTCTTGTGCATTTCGATGAGGAATGCCGTCTCGTCCGGCTGCGGGTCGTAGATGACCTTGCCCTTGCTCGCTTGCATTGCCTCTCTCGCAATTGCCAAGCCTAGTCCCGAGCCCTCCGGCTTGAGCGTGAAGCCGGGCTTGAAGAGGTTCTTCGCCAGGATCGGGTCGATCAGCGGTCCGTTGTTGGAAAGAACGATCCGGACCCACTTCTTGGAATAGGTCATGGAAACTCTCAGCTCTCTCGGCTTCGAGGAGCTAGTGCCAAGCCAGTGGATGGCGTTGTCAATGATGTTGAGGAGGGCAGCCATCAGGTCGGCTTCGTAGACAGTGACCTTGGGGGCGCCATCCTGCACCTTTCTAATCACGTTCACGCCGGCTAGGTCCAGCGAATCCTTGAACAGCGATATGCAACGCTCCACCACCTCCATGGGGTCTAGCGACTTCGGACGCCCCTTCTTCCTGCTAGCAATTGGATCGAGCGCACGGAAGAGTCTGGTCAAGTGCCCCGCCGAGTTGTGAATCGACCCTGCATTCTTGGCAAAGGTCTCCCGGAAGTTCTTGCCGAAGGGCGTCTCCTCCAGTATTCGTGGCGCACCATCTGACAATCCCTTAGCCCTGGTGTTGATGTCACCCAGGTACCTCCGTCCATCGTGGAGCATCTGCGACACCACCAGACCGAGGCTCGACTGGGCCGCAAGCTTGTGCTGGTATGCCTCAAGCTCCTCTAGCGAATTCCTTAGCGCACTGCTTTCCTGTTTGAGCGCCTTCTGCACTTTGTCCCGATAACGGGGCGGCAGCGCGGCAATCGCCTTCGTGGTTGCCTGAAGGCTCGCTTGGCTGCGGATTCCGCCGGTGTCCCCCTCCTGCTTGCGACTCAGTCCGACCATCTCCCGAAAGTCGACGCGCAGGGATTCGGAGCGTGCCATAACGTCCGCAACGAGCCGCTTTAGACGCTCGAACTGGCCGTTGTGTTCAAGACCCTCCCGACTGCTGCGTTCCACCAGTCCGGAGGCGGACTCGTCGGCGATATTGACGGTTCCCCAAACTTGGTTCAGGCCTAACTTCTGCGAAGGGTTCTGCACGCGCTTGCGTTCTAGCTCGAGCCAGTCCGACTCCGCGTCCCCATACGGTCTGATCCTGAAGCCCGCTCGATAGATGCCAACGCCGATGTTTTCGTCGAGTATCTTGCGGGCGTCCAGTCTTCCGATCGAGCTCAGTCCCATCTTGCGGAATAGCTCTACGATCGCGTCAGGTTCTCGATCGTAGATGTTGAGGGCCATCGAGAACGGCCCGCAAGGCTGTTCGCCTACACCCACCGCCTGTGCCTCCATAACCAGCGTGATCGTCTGATCGTCTGCCCGCTTGTTAATAAACTTGCCTTCGAACGCACCTTCCTCGTCGAACATGCCTTCGACGCGGTAATGGAAGACGTTGCCCAGGAACAGCGGACGAATCTCGGTGGGATCGGCACCGGTTTCAGCCGCACCAACTGCCTCGGCGAATGCGCCAGAGACCAGGGACTGACCATCGAACCCATGTGCCTCCGATGTGAAGCCCCTGAGATCCAAATAGATCTTGAATCCGCGTTCACGAGCTTCGTTTGGAGAGGCTAGTCGACGGAGTTCGCGGATCAGCGACTCCAGCTGATTTCTCGTCCATGGGTCTCGGAGGTTGGTAATTTCCAGCGTGACGCCGTCGGCATCCGACCCCGTGCCCTGGTGCGTCTCGATGTCGATCTCCACTTCATCAAGGTATTGGCTTTCCTCGAAGAGCTGCCAGTTCACTTTGAAGGTGCTCACTTCCCTCAGTTTTCCAGGCTCCTTGTGACCGCTGCTCAGGTGGAGGACCGATCCAAGCCGGGCAGTGGCGAAGCGGCCCACGCCCTTCGCTCCGAGGAGACGGCGCCCAGAAGGGCTGATAGCACGATCCACTTTGTCGGTGGTTGCAGGCTCGAACCACTTGGTGGTGATGTCGTTTGCCGACATCCCGTGCCCAGTATCAGCAACAATGATCTCTCCGGGTTTGCGGCCCTCCTGCAGGGATCCGGGCGGGGTAATCTTGATGCTGACCGAGGGTGAGTCTGCATCGTAGGCATTCTTCACTAGCTCGATCAGGGCCGCTTCCGGCCCACTAATCAACTGGTCACCAATCGTGCGTACTATCCTTGCCCTCGGACGGAGCTTGGCCATGCGATCATTCCCCTTTGTAATTGCCGCTTGGCAGCACCGCCTGAACCTAGTAGCTTGGTTGCTTCCAACATACATTCTTATAGCATGAAGACATTTGCGGATCTGTTTTGCGGTGGAGGGCTCGGGGCGAGGGGAGCAGTGCTGGCGGGCATGAAACCCGTCTTCGCTGTTGATGCGTGGAACATGGCATGCCAGACGTACAAGGCGAACTTCCCGGATGCCGAAGTTCTCAATGACCGCATCGAAAACCTGGATCCCCTCGATTACTGCGAACCCGGAACGCTGGACCTGCTCATTGCTTCTCCCGAGTGCACGAACCATTCGATTGCAAAGGGAAATGCTCCCCGTGACGAGGGCAGTCGGGAAACTGCACTGCACACAGTCGACTGGATCGCCGCATTGCAGCCGCGCTGGTTCGTCATCGAGAATGTGAAAGAGATGAAGACTTGGGAGCGCTATCGCGAGTTGCTCGACATGCTGCGCGCTCTCGGATACCGCATACGTGAAGAGGTCGTCACTGCCTCCGATTTCGGCGCCCCTCAAAGCCGGATGCGCTTGTTCCTGGTGGGTGGCTTTGGCATAGACCCGCCGCCGATCACGCCGCCGTCGTGCACGCAGAAGCAGTCCGCGCGAAGCATCCTCGACCCGGAAGGCACGTGGCCGATGTCTCCCTTGTTCGTCGAGGGGCGTGCCCAAGCCACAGTTGACCGCGCCCGCAACGCGATCAGCGAACTGGGCTCAGAAGCGGAGTTCCTCATCGTTTATTACGGATCCGGCGGAGAGAAGTCATGGCAGACGCTAGACATTCCCTTGCGGACCGTAACGACTATTGACCGGTTCGCATTGGTGAAAAAGCAGGCGAACCGGTGGAAGATGCGCATGCTCCAGCCCACCGAGTTGGCACGCGCCATGTCCCTACCGGACGAGCACTCGTTTCCTGTGGGAACGCGTCGGGAAAAGGTCAAACTTTGTGGCAACGGCGTCTGCGCGTCCGTGATGAAGCGGATCGTGGAGCAATTGCGTGAACATGATGCGTTCTGGGCTACCGTCCCTGCGCAAGCCCCTACAGACCGAAGTGCCCTAGCAGTCGTTTCCTGACCAGTTCCGGATCGCGTGTCTCGCATTCCCAGATCTCCAGCACGCTCCATCCGCGGCTCTCTAGTTCGGCTCTGACCTTTTTGTCACGTTGTTGGTTGTCTGCGAACTTGGCCTTCCAGAACTCGATGCGCGTCTTTGGCGTGGCGGCGAGCCGACAGTCGTGCCGATGCCAGAAACATCCATGCACCAACACCACCGTCTTCCACCTGGGAAACACGAGGTCAGGTCTACCCGGCAGCTTGGAAGAGTGGAGCCTGAAGCGCAGCCCGAGGCCGTGCGCCACGGATCTAACCACGAACTCCGGAGTAGTGTCCTTTCCGCGGATCGCGCTCATCATCTGACTGCGCCGCGCGGGTGAAACGATATCCATGTCCCGTAGAGTTTCCCATGGGTGGAGCCCTGGGCTCACATTACGACTTCTAGGTCGATGGTCAGATTCTTGAAAATGAAGGTCTCACGCAGTGGCCGTTCGGTGGGGTCAGTGAAGGACGATCGGTAGTCGTCGACCTCCTTTCCGACCGATGCAAGAGGGTCGTCGGGATTGGCGGCGCTGAAGGCCTGCCGGAACTCCGGCCACGCGAGCCAGCTTGCACGGGGATCCGGCTCCCCGTCACCGCTGAACCGCGCCATGTAGCGCGCGAGCACGATAAGCACGGGTGGCAGACTGCCTGCCGCGCAGTCGATTCCCAAGCGTCGGCACACTTCCCCAGAAGAAAGCCCTTCAAGCGAACGCGCAACCGTGTCTACCCAGGTCGTGGCCATAGCCATGTTGCGTTTTCGGCTCTCGCGTTCGCTGAGTGACCTCCCGTAGATATCGTGCCACTTGAGCTGAAACAGAGCCACCCTCCCGCTGGTGCGGTCGACTGCGACTGCGTCGATGTCCGTTGCAACCAATCCGTCGGAGCGGCGAAGTTTGTAGCCTCGCTCCTGTACGAGGAAGCGGCTTGCGGGAAGGTATGCGGCAAGTTCGGCACGAAAGACTTCCTCCCGCCGATCCACGCTTCTGTCCCAGTCGGGACGGCATTCGTTGCGCAGATGCCGGAACAGCGAGTAGTAGGGATTGGACAGCGCGCCGAAGCACGGCATCAAGACGAAGTCCTTTCCCAATCCGACGTAGTAATGCGTAGGAACTTCATAGGCTTTTCGCCATTCCTCCAACTGCTGCGACCCAAGAGTCAGGGCGCCCATGGTTGCCTGAACCATCGAGGCCGGCATTCCCGCCTCCTGCCACACCGCGTCAACGTCTTCCTTTCTCGCGTAGATCGTCAGGACGTTGTGCAGTTCAATGTTCGGCCGCTTTCGTACAAGTGCGGCGGCGAAGTCTACGTGGCAGAGAATGCGGCCGAGCGCTTGGTCGCAGGTGTCGCACCACTGGCCGAATGTCCTGTCTCCCAGCGTGACGTCGTCGGGGAACGCTTCCCTTTCCATGTACTTGCTGCCATAGAACTGCGCGTCGCGCCGATATTCCTTCACCAGCTTCATGTCGTTGTCGTAACGGATGAACCAGCCGCCAGCACTGTCCACGTACTGTGTCAGGAGCCTAGCAATGCGGCGGCTTCGCCGTTCAGGCTTTTCTCCTCCAGGAATCTCCGCCCCAGTATCTTTACCGAGCTCTCGTTCCGCCACGCGCAAAGCCAATTCAACCGAACCGTTCCGCGTGCGGATCGAGATGCGTTCAGCTGTTGAAATGGAAACCTCGGCCAAACCGAATCGCTCCAGCGCAGCGAGCCGTCCGAGGTGTGACAGCTTGCCGCACGCCTCAAGGTAGCCGTTGGCAACTGCGATCTCGGAAGCTTGTGATGGTCCCCAGGGAATCGGTCCTGCCGTCTCCGCCGCCCTCCCCAAGAATGGACTCAGCGCATTCACGGCGCCGAGAAGTCCATATCTGGCACGCGTCGTATTGACGAGTCCCCAACGCGCACCGACTGCATACATGTCGAGCGCGCGGCAAATGACAGTAACAGCTCGCTGTGCACTGCCCCGCCAGAACTCTTCGGCCGCTCGCTGGTAACGGCCAACTTCTGCGTGTATGAGCGCTTCTACGTCCGACAAACTTCGTACCTCACTCTGCGCCCCTCTCAAACTACTTATTGGCTCACCCAATACCTTGAGAGAGCTGGCAACATCAAGGCTTTGACCCTACCCGACCACTTTGGCGACTGCCTTGCTTGTGAGAACTTAGTTGGCACCTGCTGACATATTCGGTGCGAGCTTGCTGAAGCGATGCAAGCGCTGCAGTGGTCTTCGTTCATGTGGCGCGCGCCGTTGGCCTCAATGCAGGCCAAGAGACCGCCGTGTCCGATATCACCCCACCTACCCCACCACCACCTCACTGATCTGCATCACCGGCGCGATGTCCGTGTAATTCGGCACGTCGGCCATGATCGCCTTGGCGTTGGGGCCGAAGCCTCCGATGAAGGCTTCCACCGAATCGCAGTACAGGTGGCACATGGCCACGTAGGTGGCCGGTGCGCCGGGGGAGCCGCCGGCCAGGCCTTTATCCACCGTGTAGAACTTGCAGGCCTCAGCCAGCTTCGCCTTCACCATGGGCATGTGCTGGTCGCGGTAGTAGTCGTGGTCGAACCTCGCGCCCGGGGTGTTGGGGTACATCACGCTGACTTTGATCATGGTTGGACTCCTGTGGTTGGGGGAATGGATTGCCACTCGCGGCATCGTACTCCCAGGGAATCGTGCAATCACTCACGCCGCTCGGGGTCCGTTGCAGTCCGCACAGGCCTTTGCGGGGGTTCAAGGGTAAGCACACCTCAAGAGCGCGGCTGGGGTGTCGAAACAAGCTGAACACACCCCATCCATGCCGCCATGACCACCCCAGTGCTCCAAGAGCCCCCCGCTGCCGACGCGCTCGAAAGCGAGGTGGTGGCTCCGACGGTGCTGACGGTGGATGACGAGCCCTCGGTGCTGAGCGCGTTGCGCCGGGTGTTTCGGGCGCAAGGCATCAAGACGCTCCAAGCCACCAGCGCCGCCGAAGCGCTGATCCTGCTGGAGTCGAATCACGTGGACCTGGTGATTTCGGACATGCGGATGCCCGAAATGGACGGCGCGCGCTTCCTTGAACGGGTGAAGGCCCACGATGAAAGCATCGTGCGCATCCTGCTCACCGGTTACGCCGACATCTCCTCCACGGTGGCCGCCATCAACAAGGGCGCCATCCACCGCTACATCGCCAAGCCCTGGGACGACAACGATCTGGTGCTTGCGGTGCGAGAAGCCCTGGTTCGTCGCGGCCTTGAAAAGAAGAACGCCGACCTGACCGAGCTGACGAAACGGCAGAACGACCAGTTGCGGGACGCGAACCAGACGCTGGAATCTCGCGTGGAGGCGCGAACGGCCGAGCTTCAGCAGATCAACGGCATGCTCGATGCCTCCTACGAAGATCTGAACAACACCTTCCTGCACGCGGTGAATGTGTTTTCCAGTTTGCTGGAGATGCGCGGCGGACAGTCCGGCCACTCGCGTCGGGTGGCCGAGATCAGCCGGGAGACCGCCAAGCGGCTGGAGATGTCGGACCGCGACGTTCGCGACGTCTACCTGGCTGCCTTGGTGCACGACATCGGCACCATCGGATTTCCCGATGCCATGTTGGGCAAGGCGATCTCTGCCTTCAACGCAGAAGAACACCAGCGCTACCGGCGCCACACCATCGACGGCGAATCCGCGTTGATGGCGATGTCTCAGCTGCAAGGCGTGGCGCGCATCGTGCGCCAGCATCACGAACGATCAGACGGAAAAGGATTTCCGGACGGTTTGACCGCGCCCGACATCGTGGCCGGTGCGCGCATCGTGGCGGCTGCCACCGATCTGGACGACATGCTCCACGGCAGCATGGGGCTCCAGCGCTACACCATGGAGAACGCGAAAAAGATGCTCGTGGGTGGCATCGACACGCGCTACGACCGCACGGTGATCGAGACCCTGCTCAAGGTCGTCGACGACATGGCGAATGCAGCCAAGGCGGACCTGTACCTGGACGTGCGCGACCTGCTCCCGGGCATGGTGTTGGCACGGGCGATGGTGTCGTCCAAGGGCACCACCCTGCTGGCTGCGGGGCACGTGTTCGATGAACGCATGGTTCGACAGGTGCAGACCTTCTCTTCACGGGAGAGTGTGCGCCTGAGCTTGTGGGTGCAAAGGAAACCGGCTCACAGCGAAGCCAGCGTCGCTGAAGTACAAGGAGCCCGGTCATGATGGACACACCCGACGTGCAAAGCCTCACCACAAGCTTTGCCAGCGACATCGTCAATGCGGTGGCCGTGCCAACGGCCCTGCTCAAGGACGGGCAGATATTGAGTGCCAACGACGCGCTGTGTCGCCTGAGTTCCCGCAGCCAGGCAGCGCTCATGGGCATGCCCTTGGTGAATCTGGTGGACGACGCCACGCGCGACCAGCTGCGCCTTGCAATGAGCGCTTGCGCGCGACAGGGTGAATCGCCGCGTGCGGTGTCGGGCTCTCTGGTCACGCCCGACAGTGGAGAGCGCCCGGTGGAGATCCATTCCCGGCGGATCAGTCTGGACGGTCAACCCCTGGTGGTGGTGACCTGCATCGATCTCAGCGACGTGATGCATGTGCAAAACAGCCTGATGGACATGACCAAGCTGTTGTCACAGATCATCGACGGGGCCTCGGTGGCTTCCCTGGTGATCGACCAGCACCACCGGGTGACGCACTGGAACACGGCCTGCGAGCACATGACAGGCATCAAACGCCACGAGGTGCTCGGCACGCGCGACGGCTGGAAGGCGTTTTACAGCGAGCAGCGGCCCTTGCTCGCCGACATGATCGTGGATGGCGTCGACGAAGCGGCGCTGCAGGCGCTCTACGGTGGAAAGATGGTGCATTCATCGAGCATCACCGGCGGCATCGAGGTCGAGGCCTTCTTTCCGCAGCTTGGAGACTCGGGAAGGTGGCTGTTCTTCACGGCCGCGCCACTGTACGACGCGGACAGAACAGTGATCGGCGCCATCGAAACCCTGCAGGACGTCACGATCCGCCGGCGATCGGAAGAAGCTCTGCTGCTGCACCGCGCCGAACTCGAAGAGACCGTCAGGCAACGCTCGACCGAGCTGGCAGCCACCGCCCGCGACCTGGAACTGTTCATTGCCAATTCGCCGATCGGAGTGGCCTACTCCAAGAAGGGCAGCATTCAGCGCGTCAACCCTGCCATGGCCGCCATGTTCGGGTATGCCGAGTCCGAGATGATCGGTCTGCCGGGACGGTTCGCCTACCTGTCGGACGACGACTATGCAAACTTTGGTGCCTACGCGGCCCCCCGGCTTTCCAAAGGAGAGCCCATTCACCGCGAGATGTGGATGCGCCACGCCGATGGTCATCCGATCTGGGCGCAGATCGATGCCTACGTGGTCGACTCGATCGACACGAGTCACGGCACCTGGTGGATGATGCAGGACCGCTCCGACATCCGTTTCGCCCAAGAGCAACTGCAGGCGCGGATCGATGAGCTTGCAGCAACGAATCACCAGCTTGACGAAGCACAGAAGCAGTTGCTTCAACAGGACAAGATGGCGTCGATCGGGCAGTTGGCCGCGGGCGTGGCGCACGAGATCAACAACCCCATTGGCTTCGTCAGCTCCAATCTCAACACGCTGCGCCAGTATGTGGAGGGCCTCCTGGGCCTGAGTTCGGCTTGCGACGCGGCACTGGCCGCACCGGACGACGCGACCGTGGCCGCGGCACTGACGAAGAAGCGGGTGGAAGTCGAAATCGATTTTCTGCGCGAGGATCTACCGCTGCTGCTGGACGAATGTGCCGAAGGCCTGGGGCGCGTCAAAAAGATCGTGCAGGACCTCAAGGACTTCTCTCGCGTCGATCATTCGGACTGGCAGGAGTCCGATCTGAATGTGGGCCTGGAGTCCACGCTCAACGTCGTTCGCCATGAAGTGAAATACAAGGCCGACGTGATCAAGAAGCTCGCACCGCTTCCGTCGATCATGTGCCTGGACGGGCAGCTCAACCAGGTGTTCATGAACCTGATCGTCAACGCGGCGCATTCGATTGCCGACAAGGGAACGATCACGTTGTCGAGCGGCGTGGATCAGGGCTGGGTCTGGGTGCAGGTGGAAGACACGGGCTGCGGCATGAACGCCGAGGTGCAGCGCCGGATCTTCGAGCCCTTCTTCACCACCAAAGACGTGGGCAAGGGCACCGGCCTGGGCATGTCGCTGTCCTTCTCCATCGTTCAGAAACACGGCGGCTCCATCCAGGTGCGCTCCGCCGTTGGGGAGGGCACGGCCATGCGCGTGTGGCTGCCCATCGAGCGGCCGCTGACCCCGGCCAAGGATGCTGTGCCACCACCGTGGGAGCGCGACCATGCAACCGCCTGAGTCCGTGTGGGGGGGCCTTGTGAACGCGCCCGCCCGGCATCGCACGCTGCTGCTGGTGGATGACGAGGAATCGATTCTCTCGGCGCTCAAGCGGGTGTTTCGTCGCGACGGTTACCAGGTGATCACAGCCACCAGCGGCGCTCGGGGCCTGGAGGTGCTCGCCCAGCAACGTGTGGACGTGATTCTTTCGGACCAGCGCATGCCCGGCATGACGGGCATCGAATTCCTGCGCGAGGCCAAGCGCCTGTATCCCCGCACCTTGCGCATGACGCTGTCCGGCTACACCGATCTGCAGTCGATCATCGAGGCGGTCAATGAAGGCGCGGTGTACAAGTTCCTCACCAAGCCCTGGGACGACGATCTCTTGCGCAGCCACGTGGCCCATGCCTTTGAACAGAGCGAACTGGCCACGGAAAACACCCTTCTGTGGGGCGCCGTGCAACAGGCAAACGACGAATTGGCCATCGCCAACCAACGGCTCGAACGCATGGTGCACGAGGAAGGCGAACGTCGGCAGGCCATGCAGAACGCAGCTGGTGCCTCCAGAGACGCACTCGACGGCTTGCCCATGGCGGTGTTCGGCATCGGTGCCGACGGCATGCTCGCGTATGTCAATCGCCAGGCCGTGATTCAGTGGCCCCAGTGGTCGTGCGCGCTGGGCGGTGAGCCGGAGCCGTCGATGCAGCACGTGATGGCCACGCTGATGCAGCCTGCGCAACGGCCCTACACGCAGGGACTGCGCACGAGCATCGATGGTCGAAGCGCGAGGGCATGGATCTGTCCACTCACGGGGCAGCAGCAACCCCTGGGGCATCTGATGCTGGTGCAACTGCTTCACGAGACCGCCACGGTGGCGCCGGGGAGCCTGACGTGAGCGTTGTGGAAGCTTTCCCTCCCACCAGACACCTGGAACCCGCTGCCTGGGCGCGGTGCATCGTGTCGCTTCCATCGCTTCCCAGCGCCTTCATCGCAGCCGTCGAACTGTTGAGCAACGACGACGCATCCGCGGCATCCTGCATCGCTGCGATCGAGCGCGACCAGGCCCTGACCGTGCGCGTTCTTCGTCTGGCCAATTCACCGTTCTACGGCGCCCAGGGCCAGGTCTCCCGCATCGGTGATGCCGTTCAGATGCTGGGCCTGCGCACCGTGGCCAGCGCATTGGCGGCCGTCTCCTTGCGCACGGCCCTGGGTTCGTTGCGCTGCAAAGAATTCTGCTTTACCAGCTACTGGCGCCACACCTTGTGCTCGGCCATTGCGGCGCGGGAGCTCGCCCAGCTGACGAGGCTGGATGCCGGTGAAGCCTTTTTGCTCGGACTGCTGCACGACGTGGGCAAGGTGATTCTTGCCATGACCAGCCCGGAACTGGAGTCGCAGGCGCTGCAACTCGCGCGGTCTGAAGGAATGGCCATGCACGACGCGGAGCAGCAGCTGTTCGGCGTGACCCACGCGGAAGTGGGTGCGGTCGTGGCCAGGCAATGGAACTTTCCTGCCACCTTCGCGGAAGCGATTGCCGATCACCACCGGTCGGTCCCCGTTCCAGCAGGAGAGCGCCCGTCCCTTCCCCTTCTGATTCACCTGGCCAACCAGATGGCCCACGGCCTGGAAGAACCTTCCGCCGATGTTGAAACCCTGTTGATCGATCCGATGTGGTCCGTGCTCGGGCGCAGCGAGCAAGACCTGCGTGCCCTGACCGTGCGCATCACCGATGAACTTCACATCATGTCCGGCGCATGAATCACCTCACTGGAGCATCCGTTGAACCAAGCACTTCAAGGCAGCCTTCTTCTCGTTGATGACGAAGTGCCGATCACGCGCGCCTTGCACCGTGCGCTGCGCACCCCTCTTGGCCATCGGGTGAACATCGTGACCTGCAACAGTGGCGAGGCGGCGATCGGCGAACTGATGGCGCGGCGGTTTGACGTCATCGTCAGCGACCTGCGCATGCCCGACATGGGCGGGATGGAGCTCCTGCTCCTGGCGGCGGACATCCAGCCCAGCTGCGTGCGGATGATCCTGACGGGAACCGCGGATTTCGCCACCGCCCAGGAAGCCGTGAACAAGTTCGGCCTGTACCGCTACCTCACCAAACCCTGGGACATCGACGAGTTGGTGCAGCACATTTCGTCAGCCCTCAAGTTCAGCGTGGAGCAATGGTCCCAAAAGGACCACGCCCTGCAATGGGGAGCCAGCCAAGGCAAGGTCAGTGCGCAGACGCTGGAGATGCACAGACTCGAAGCCCTGGAGCCGGGCATCACCCGGGTGGAATGGGACGCTGCCGGATGCGTGATCCTGCCGTCGAGCCTCTGATCTCAAGAAACGATGTAGGCCCCTGCTCCCGTCGACAACAACTTCCCGTCCGCCCCCAGAAATTCCATGCGCGTGCTCGCCACGCGCGAGCCCAGGCGCATGACTTCGGCCCTGAGTTCGAAGTGCTCGCCGATGCCGGGACGCAGGTAGTCGATGCGCAGGTCGATGGTGCCGAGTTTGCTGAAGCGCTGCAGGCGCTGCAGGGGCTCTTCATCCATGTGGCGAGCGCCGATGGCGGCTATGCAGGCCAGGCCGCCCATGGCATCCAGGCAGGCGCTGATGACGCCGCCGTGGATGCGGTTGTGGCTGTAGTGGCCGATCAGCTGGGGTTTCATCTCGATGCGGCCGGCCACTTTCTCGGGCGTGATGGCGGTGATCTTCAGGCCCAGCACGTTGTTGAAAACAATCTTCTCTTCAAACAGCTCTTTGAGCGCGTCGATGAACTCGGGCTCGAATTCGCCCGCGGCGGGTGGGGTGATCGTTGTTGTTTTTGTCATAGGGCCCATTGTCGTGCGGCAAGT
Source organism: Hydrogenophaga sp. (assembly GCF_018780385.1). Lineage (GTDB taxonomy): Bacteria > Pseudomonadota > Gammaproteobacteria > Burkholderiales > Burkholderiaceae_C > Hydrogenophaga. Next base: position 15,606 of record NZ_JADMJO010000022.1, read on the forward strand.
TCTTTCATGATTTCTTCAGCGCCGCCACCGATCATCATGACCTTCACCTCGCGGTAAACGCGCTCGCTCACGGTGCCTCGCATGTAGCCCATGGCGCCGAGCATCTGCACGGCGGCGTCGGCGCAGTGCTGCATGGTCTGGGTGGCGTGGTTCTTCAAGAGGCACACCTGTGCCACCCAATCCGCTCCGTCATCACCGGCGTCCACACGCGCACCGAGCGCGTCCACCCAGGCCTGGGTGGAGTGGATGCGCATCTGCATGTCCATGAGTTTGTGGCGGATCACCTGGCGCTCGATGAGGGGCGCGCCGAAGGTGCTGCGCTGGCGGGCCCAGGCCAGGGCTTCATCAAAGCAGGCCTGGGCAAAGCCCAGTGCCATGGCCGACATGGCGAGGCGCTCGCCGTTGAAGTTGCCCATGATCATGCGAAACCCTGCGCCCTCGGCGCCGAGGCGGTAGCGCGCCGGCACGCGCACACCGTCAAAGCGCAGGTGGGCGGTGTCGCTGCAGTGCCAGCCCATCTTGTGCAGCTTGCTGCGCGAGATGCCGGGGGTGTTGCAGGGCACGACGATCATCGAAATGCCCGACGCGCCCTTGCTGTGTGGGTCTGTTCTCACCGCCAGTGTGATCCAGTCGCAGCGCATGCCGGAGGTGATGAACACCTTCTCGCCGTCGATCACGTACCCGTCGCCCTCGAGCCGCGCGGTGGTGCGCAGCGCGGCCACATCCGACCCGCCGCCGGGCTCGGTGATGCCCAGCGCTGCAATCTGCTCGCCGCGCAGCACGGGCGGGATCACATCGGCCTGCAGCTCGGGGCTGCCGTGCGCGAGCACGGGCGGCAGGCCGATGTTGTGGGTGAAGAGGCTGGCCATCACCCCGCCGCTGCCGCCAAAGCGGGCCAGCGTTTGCGACATGGCGTTGCGCACGCTCCAGGGCGCGGGTGTGCCGCCCAGGTGTTCGGGGTAGCCCAGGCCGAGCAGACCGAGCTCTGCCGCCTGGTGGTGCAGGCCGCGCGGGAACTCGCCGGCTTCGTCCCACGCGCTCACGTTCGGCGCGATCGCCTGGGTGGCGAAACGCTGCACGGTGTCGAGCAGGGCCGTTCGGTCTTCGGGCGTGAAGTCTTGGGTGGTGTTCATGCAACGTAGGTGATGAGCAGTTGCCCCGGCGCCACCTGCTGGCCAGCAGCCACCAAAACGCTGTCCACGGTGACGTCGCGTGGTGCGGCCAGGGTGTGTTCGAGCTTCATGGATTCAATGACCAGCAAGGGCTCGCCTTTCCCGATGGTGGCGCCGGGCTGGGCGTGCACGGCGATGAGCTTGCCGTTGAACGGTGCACGCAGCTCGCGCGCGGCAGACGCACCACCGACGCTCTCACGCGGCGCGAGACTGAGGTCGGTCAGTTCCAGCGTGTGGGCCCCGGCCTGCACCTGCCAGCGGCCCGCGCCAAGCGCCACGGCGGCCACGGGCCAGGTGACGCCATCAACGACCACGCGGCCCGGGCTCACGCAGGCCTGCACCGTGCGCTCGCCCCAGTTCACGCGCAGCGCGCCCTGCCCTTGTTCCTGCGCCACCACGTTCAGCACCTGCTCGCCATGCTGCCAGCGCAGCGGGCGGGCAAAGGGGCATGGCAGCACGGTGGCCGGTGGCTGCGCGCCGAACGCGGCGGCGAGCACGCTGGCCAGCACCGCATCGGCAGGGGGCAGCAGCATGGCGCGAATGGTGTCGCCCTCATCGGCCAGAAAGGGAATGAGCGCGCCGCCTTCATGGAACACAGGGTGGCGCAGGCAGGCCGCGAGGAAGGCGCGGTTGGTCGGCAGGCCGAGCAGGCGGGTCTGGTCCAGCGCGTGGGCGAGGCGGTCGATCGCCTCCGTTCGGGTGGGTGCGTGGACGATGAGCTTGCCGAGCATGGCATCAAAGTGCGGGGTGACTTCGCTGCCGGTTTCCAGCGCGTGGTCAAACCGCAAGCCGGGCACCCGGGGCGGCTCGGCAAACAGCAGCACACGGCCGGTGTGCGGTGTGTAGTGCTCGTCTTCGGCGCACAGGCGCACTTCGATGGCGTGTCCTTTGAAGGTGATCTGCTCTTGCGTGAGCGGCAGCGGTTCGCCACGTGCGACGCGGAGTTGCCATTCGACCAGGTCCAAACCTGTGAGCGCTTCCGTCACGGGATGCTCCACCTGCAGCCGCGTGTTCATCTCCATCAAGTAAAAGGCCCCCACGCTCCCCCACTGCGTGTGGGTCGCTGCCCCCCCAGGGGGCTGTTTCGCCTTGGGGCGGCCCGGCGGCGAAACGTTGCCATGGCTTGCTCCCTCCACCAGAAACTCCACCGTCCCTGCCCCCACATAGCCCGCAGCCTGTGCCAGCGCCACGGCACAGCGGCCGAGCTCTTCGCGCAGCTCGGGCGACACGGCCGGGCTGGGCGCCTCTTCAATGATCTTCTGGTGCCGGCGCTGCACCGAACAATCGCGCTCGCCCAGGTGCACGCAGTGGCCCAGCGCATCGGCAAACACCTGCACCTCCACGTGGCGCGGACGCAGCAGGGCGCGTTCGATCAGCAGGTCGCCGTTGGCAAAACCCGCCAGCGCTTCCGAGCGCGCGCCTTTCAGCGCGGGCGGCAGTTGGTCTGCGCTGCGCACCAGGCGCATGCCACGCCCACCGCCACCAGCCACGGCCTTCACCATGAGCGGAAATCCCACGCGCTGTGCCTCGGCCACAAAGGTGTCTTCACGCTGGTCGTCACCGAAGTAGCCCGGCAGGCAGGGCACGCCCTGCGCCACGGCCAGCGCCTTGGCCGCCGACTTGCTGCCCAGCGCGCGGATGGCCGCCGGCGGCGGGCCGACCCAGGTGAGACCGGCGTCGATCACGGCCTGCGCGAAATCGGCGTTCTCGCTCAGGAAGCCGTAGCCGGGGTGCACCGCGTCGGCGTTGGTGGCGAGCGCCGCGTCCAGCAGGCGGTCCACGCGCAGGTACGACTCGGCCGAGGTGGTGCCGCCGAGTGCAAACGCGCTGGTGGCTTCCCGCACATGCAGGGCGTTGGCATCGGGCTCGGAGAACACGGCCACCGTCTCGATGCCCATGGCGTGCGCGGTGCGGATGACGCGGCGGGCGATTTCGCCGCGGTTGGCGATAAGCAGGCGTTTCATTTTTTCTCGGTCCCTGCCCACGGCGCGGGCTGCTTCTTCGCAAACGCGGCCAGGCCGCCCGCGGCCTCTGGGCCTCGCAGCGCGCTGGCAAATGCGATGGCGGCTTCGTCGCGCAGATCGGGCACATCACCGCGCAGGCGCTGCAGCAACCGCTTGGTGCTGGCGACAGCGCCCGGTGCAGCGCGCTTCAGAGCCTGCACGCGGTCGCGCAGCGCGGCGTCCAGCGCGTCGTCGGCCACCACCTCGTCCACCAGGCCCAGCGCCTGCGCGTCTTGCGCGCGGTAGATGCGGCCTTGCAGCAAGCACTGGCGCGCGGCGGCCTCACCCAGGCGCATCCACACAAAGGGCGCGATCTGCGCTGGCGGCAGACCCAGCGTCACCTCGGGTGTGGCGAAGCTGGAACGCAGCGTGGCGATGACGTGGTCGGCGCAACACACAAGGCCAAAACCACCGCCCATGGCCGCGCCATCCACCGCGCACACCAGCAGCTGCGGCAATTCGCACAGCGCGTGCAACACATCACCAAAGCCTTTGTTCAGAGCGATCAGCGGGTCGTTTTCGCCCGGCTGCAGCGGCTGCCCGATGGCGCTGGAGAAATGGCCCAGGCTGCCGCCCGCGCTGAAGGCGCCGGGGGCGCCGGTGAGCACGACGATGCGCAGGGTGTCGTCCTGTTTTGCTCGCAGGCTTGCCTCGTACAGGCCGAGCACCATGGTGTCGCTCAGGGCGTTGCGGGTGGTGGGGTCGTTGAGGGTCCAGCGCTCGGTGTCGCCCTGGCGCTCAACCAGAAAGGCCTGGCTCACTTCGCCGGCCTCTTCGCGATGCCCATGATCTTGCTCAGAATCCCCAGCATCACCTCATCAGCCCCTCCCCCGATGGAAGCCAGGCGCCCGTCGCGGTACATGCGCGAGACCTTGTTCTCCCAGGTGAAGCCCATGCCGCCCCAGAACTGCAGGCAGGTGTCGGGCACGATGCGGTTCAGGCGGCCAGCCTTGAGCTTGGCCATGGTCGCCCACTCGGTCACGTCCTCGCCGGCCACGTAGTGCTCCACCGCCAGGTAGGTCAGCGCCCGCAGGCTCTCCACCTCGGTCTTGAGCTCGGCCAGCTTGAACTGCACCCACTGCTGGTCGGCCAGGCTGGCGCCGAAAAGCTTGCGCTCCTGTGCCCACTCCACCGTCCATTCAATGCAGTTGGTCAGGCTCTGCAGCGTGCTGGCCGCGCACCACAGGCGCTCTTCCTGGAACTGCTGCATCTGGTAGATGAAGCCCGCGCCTTCCTGGCCGATGCGGTTGCTCTGCGGCACGCGCACTTCGTCGAAATAGATCAGGCCGGTGTCGCTGCTGTTCATGCCGATCTTCTTGATCTTCTGCGCCACCTCGATGCCCTTCACCAGCTTGCCGTTCTCTCGCATGGGCACCATCACCAGGCTCTTGTTCTTGTGCGCCGGGCCGTCGCCGGTGTTGACCAGCATGCACATCCAGTCGGCCTGCAGGCTGTTGGTGATCCACATCTTCTGGCCGCTGATCACGTAGTCGTCGCCGTCCTTGCGCGCCATGCTCTTGATGGCGGCCACGTCGCTGCCCGCGCCGGGCTCGCTCACACCGATGCAGCCGACCATGTCGCCAGCAATCGCGGGCGCCAGGAAGTCGCGCTTGAGTTCCTCGCTGCCGAAGCGCGCCAGCGCTGGCGTGGCCATGTCGGTCTGCACGCCGATGGCCATGGGCACGCCGCCGCAAGCGATGTGGCCCAGCGTCTCGGCCATGGCCATGCTGTAGGAATAGTCCAAGCCCGCGCCGCCGTGCGCCTCGGGCTTGGTCAGGCCCAGCAGGCCCAGGTCACCCAGGCCCTTGAACACCTCGTGGGCCGGGAAGATCTCGGCCTTCTCCCACTCGTCCACATGCGGGTTGATGTGCTCGTCGATGTAGCGCTTGAGCGTCTTCTGGACTTCGCGGTGCTCATGGGTGAACTGCATTTTTGTCTCCTTGTCGTTGAACCATTCACTCCGTTCGCCCTGAGCTTGTCGAAGGGTTCACCAAGATGTTGGCGAAGGCTTCGACAGGCTCAGCCCGAACGGACATTGCTACATGCGGGCCACGCCGAACTGCATGCGCCGCGGTTCGCGCGCGGCCGCCTCGGCACAGGTGTCCAGGCAGAAGGCGAGGACCGCGCGGGTGTCGCGGGGGTCGATCACGCCGTCGTCGAGCACCAGGCCGCTGGTGTGGAAGGCGTCGGCCTGGCTTTCGAACACGTTGACGATCTGGTCGAACTGGGCCTGCATCTGCACCGGGTCGGGCGTGATGCCTTTGCGCGCCATGCCCGCCTCGGCCACGATCTGCATCGTGCGCGCGGCCTGCTCGCCGCCCATCACGGCGGTCTTGGCCTGCGGCCAGCTGAAGAGGAAGCGTGGCTCGTAGCCGCGCCCGCACATGCCGTAGTTGCCCGCGCCAAACGACGCCCCGCACTGGATGGTGATCTGCGGCACGGTGGCGTTGGTCACGGCCTGGATCATCTTGCTGCCGTGCTTGATCATCCCGCCCTGCTCGCTGTCCTTGCCCACCATGTAGCCGGTGGTGTTCTGCAAATAGACGATGGGGTGGCCGAGCTGGCACATCCACTGGATGAAGTGCGTGGCCTTGTTCGCGCCGGCCACGTCGATCGGGCCGTTGTTGCTGATGATGCCGACCGCATGACCGTGGATGCGCGCCTGCACGCAGAGCGTGGCGGCGCCGTAAAGCGCTTTGAATTCCAGCAGTTCAGAACCGTCGACGATGCGGGCGATGACTTCGCGCATGTCCACCGGCTCGCGGTGGTGCGGGGGCATGAGGGCGAGGAGTTCTTCGGGGGGGAAGGTGGGGTCGGGGGCACCCTCACCCCTGCCCTCTCCCGCGAGCGGGAGAGGGGGTAAGACAACTTCTCCGACGCGCGTGCCTTGCCCCCTCTCCCGCATGCGGGAGAGGGTCGGGGTGAGGGTCCCCAGGATGCGCCGCGCAATCCCCAGCGCCTCCCGGTCATCCTCAGCCAGATACTCTCCCAGGCCCGACACACCGGTGTGCATCTCCGCCCCACCCAGCTCCTCTTCGGTCGCCACCTCGCCGGTCGCGGCCATGAGCAGCGGCGGCCCGGCCAGGAACGCGCGTGAACGCCCTCGCACCATGATCACGATGTCGCTCAAGCCCGGCATGTAGGCCCCACCCGCCGTGCCCGAGCCGTGCTGCACCGTGATCACCGGCAGGCCGGCGGCCGAGTGGCGCGCGAGGTTGCGAAACAGCGCGCCACCGTGCACGAAGCCCTCGACTTTGTACTTCATGAGGTTGGCACCGGCGCTCTCCACCAAGTGCACGAAGGGCAGCTTGTTCTGCAGCGCGATGTCCTGCACGCGCAGGATCTTCTCCAGCCCGCGCGGCTGGATGGCGCCGGCGTCGATGCCCGAATCGCTCGCCACCACCATGCAGCGCACACCGGCAATGAAGCCGATGCCCGCGACCATGCCGCCACCAGGCACCGACTTCTCGGGGTCTTTGGTGTCCTGCAGAAAGCCGGCGAGCGAACACAGCGGCAGGTACGGCGCGCCGGGGTCCAGCAAGAGTGCCACGCGCTCGCGCGGCAGCAGCTGGCCGCGTTTGTCGAACACGGCCTTGGATCTGGCAGAGGTCTGCGCAGCGCGGTCTTCGAGCGCGCGCAGTTGAGCGATGCGCGCGAGCATGGCGTCGCGCCGTTGCAAGGCTTGCGGACTCTGGGGGTTGAAAGACGACTCAAACATAGGAATCCACCGATCTCCGTTCGGGCTGAGCAAATCTTCGTTCGGGCTGAGCCCATGTCCGTTCGGTCTGAAATCCGCTCATCCTGAGCTTGTCGAAGGATCGAAGCCCCGGCCCAGGTGTTGGTAAGCCCTTCGACAAGCTCAGGGCGAACGGATATCGGCTCAAGGCGAAGGGACGTGTTTTCATTCCTGGAACACCTTGGGCGTCACGTAGCGGTGGAAGCCGTCGAAGGGTTTCACCGCGTCGCGGTCTTGCACGGCCACGGGGGCGGCCACCTGGCCCCAGCCCATGCGCACCTGCGGGCGGGCACCGTCCACACGCAGCACGCTGCCGCTGATGAAGCTCGCGGCGGGGCTCAGCAAAAAGACGATGGCGGCCGAGGTCTCGGCTTCGTTGCCGAAGCGCCCTGCCGGCACCGTTTCGCGCATCTCGCGCAACATGGGGCCGGCCTCGGGCGGGTAGTGGTCCATGCCGCTGGAAGCGATGTAACCTGGCGCCACCGCGTTCACGCGCACACCGCTGCGCGCCCACTCCAGCGCCGCTGTCTCGGTGAAGTTCACCATGCCCGCACGCGCCGCGCCGCTGTGCCCCATGCCGGGCATGGAGCCCCACATGTCGGCCACGATGTTGACGATGGCGCCGCCCTGCGCCTGCATGCTCTGCACATAACACTCGCGCGCCATCAGAAAGCCGCCGGTGAGGTTGGTGTCGATCACCGCCTGCCAGCCCTTGGCGCTGATGTTCTCCAGCGGCGTGATGTACTGGCCGCCCGCGTTGTTCACCAATCCGTCGATGCGACCGTGCGCGCCGACGATGGCGGTGACCACGGTGCGCACCACGTCTTCCTGGCGGATGTCGCAGGCGTGAAAGCTTGCACGCCCGCCGTCGGCCACGATCTCCCCGGCCGTGTCCTGCAGCTTCTCCAGGTTGCGCCCGATCAGCACCACGTGGGCACCCAGGCTGGCGAGTTCGTGCGCGGTGCAACGGCCGATGCCCGAGCCGCCGCCGGTGACCACGATCACCCGGCCATGCAGCAGGCCGGGGGCGAAGGCGGAGCGGTAGTGCTTGTGACCGGTGGTGGATGGGGTGGTCATGCCGGTTCCTTCAGAAAGAGTTGCAAGGCCGAGGTGGTGAGGTCGTCGAGCGAGGCGCGCGCGCGGGTCTTGGCGCTGCGTCCCGAAGGCGGTGCGTACCACTGCACCGACCAGTTGAGCGCGCCAAAGATCATGAGGCGGGCCAGCACGGGGTCGCCCGCCAACTGATGGGTGGCGTGCAGCGCCTTGAACACCGGCACCCAGGCGGCTTCGTACTCGCCCTTGAGGCGGTTGACCTCGCTGCGCTGCGTGGCGTCCAGCGAGCGCCATTCGTACAACATCACGGGAATGAAGTCGCTGTCCGGCCCGAGCAAGGCGTCGAAGTGGTTGCGCACCAGCACCCTCATGCGCTCGCGCACGTCGGCGGTCGGCGGCAGGCCTGCGAGAGCAGCGTTCTGCCGCTGCAGCGCACCTTTCATGCCCTCCAGCATCACCGCGGCCAGCAGGGCTTCCTTGCTCTCGAAATGGTAGAAAGGCGAGCCCGAGCGCATGCCCACGGCGGTGGCGATGTCGCGCGTGCTGGTACCGGCAAAACCCTGCGTCCGAAACAGGCGCGCAGCGCCCGTGATCAGCTCCTGGCGCCGGTTGCCGCCGTCGCGCTCATCGGCCGTCTTGCGCGGCCGCCCCCGCGAGCGACGCGGTGCCTCGCTGCCCGCTTCAGGGGCCAGGGGTTCGGGAATGTCCAGGTTCATGGACGCAGACCATATCAGCGCGGCTGAATTTCAACAAGCACTTGCTTTGTGAAAATGTGAGCAGCTGTCTCCGGCTCGACATCGGGGCCCCGTGCATACCCTGATGGAGACCATGTGCGCCCGCGTTTCTGCGACCATGCCGCATGGACAAAGCCTTCGACATCATCGTGTTTGGCGCCACCGGCTTCACCGGCCGGCTGGTGGCCGAGTACCTGAACAACACCTGCGGCGTGGGACGCGGCGTGGCCTGGGCCATGGCCGGTCGCAGCCAGGCGAAGTTGACCCAGGTGCGCGACGCGCTCGGCATCAGCCCCTCACTGCCCCTGCTGGTGGCCGACGCGAACGACCTGCAGGCACTCGCCCGGCTGGTGGCGCAGGCCCGCGTGGTCATCACCACCGTGGGGCCGTACCAGAAGCACGGCCAGCCGCTGGTGGACGCCTGCGCGCAGGCCGGCACCGACTACGTGGACCTGTGCGGCGAGCCCGGCTGGATGGCGCAGATGATCCCGCGCCTGCAAGGCCCGGCGGCGGTCAGCGGCGCGCGCATCGTGTTCTCGTGCGGTTTCGATTCGATTCCGTTCGACCTCGGCGTGGTCTACCTGCAGCACGAAGCGATGCAGCGCCTGGGCGCGCCGCTGGTGCGCGTGCATGGCCGGGTGAAGGTGATGAAGGGCGGTTTCTCCGGGGGCACGGCGGCCAGCCTGCTGGCCACGCTGGAGACCGCCGGGCGCGACCCGACGCTGGCGCGCACGCTGGCCGATCCGTTTGCGCTCACACCGGGTTTTCGCGGTCCGAAGCAGCCCGACGACCACACAGCCGCCTGGGACGAGCTCGCGCAGTCGTGGACCGGCCCGTTCGTGATGGCGCCCATCAACACCAAGAACGTGCACCGCACCCACGCGCTGCGCGGCCACCCGTGGGGCGCCGACTTCGTCTACAGCGAACGCATGCTCACCGGTGGCGGTGGGGGTGGGGAGAAACGTGCCAAGGCCCTGGCACGCAACACGCGGGTGCAGAACGCGCTGCTGGCCTTTGGCCCCACGCGCGCGCTCATCCGCCGCTTCGCATTGCCGCAGCCCGGCCAGGGCCCGACGAAGGAGCAGCGAGAAAAGGGTCGCTACGAGGTGCTCTTCATCGGCCAGACCGCCGATGGCCGCAGGCTGCGGGCGAGCGTGAAGGGCGACCGCGACCCGGGCTACGGCTCCACCTGCAAACTCATCAGTGAAACTGCGCTGTGCCTGTCGCGCGAGATCGACCCCGACATGACGCCCGGCGGCGTGTGGACGCCTGGTGCGGCCATGGGCCTGACGCTGGTGCGCCGGCTGCAGGAGCGCGCAGGCCTCTCGTTCCAGATCATCGACGAACCCGCACAACGCTGAGCCATGCAGGAACAACGCATATCCATCGGCCATGCCAGCGAGATCCCCACCACCTGGGGCGCACTGCGCAGCGCCTCGCGCCGCTTCACGGTGGCGATCCGCGAACCGCGGGGCACCGAGACCTTCTCGGTGGCCTGGGGCGAGCTCACGGCCGACCCGAACCTGGACTGGGTGGTGATGCTGGACGACGGCACGGCCTATCCGATCAAGAAAGATCTGTTCGAACGCACTTACGAAGCCGCCGGCGCGGGGCGTTACCGCAAGGTGGAGCGCAGCCGTCTGGTGCAGGTGCCGCCCGACACCGTGGCCTTGCTGGCCACGCTGGAAGGCCCTCTCGAAGTGCGCCACCCCGACTATGTGGCCGTGGGCGCGCGAGGCGAGGTCTATGCCAACGCGGCCAACTGGGTGCGTGAGCATCTGAGGTTCGACACGGCGGGCAGCGCCTGAACGCATCGCATCCCACACACCCACCGCTTTTCAAGGAACCTCCGTGAGTCAGCTGTTTTCTCCTTTCGCCCTCGGCCCGCTGTTGTTGAAAAACCGGATCGTGATCGCGCCCATGTGCCAGTACTCGGCCGAGCACGGCAACGCCACCGACTGGCATTTGATCCACCTCGGCCACCTCGCGCTCTCGGGCGCGGGTCTGCTGATCCTGGAGGCCACGGCGGTCACGCCCGAAGGCCGCATCTCACCCACCGACCTGGGTCTGTGGAACGAGGCGAACGAACACGCGCTGGGCGAGGTGCTGCGCAAGGTGCGCCAGCACTCGTCCATGCCGATCGCCATCCAGCTCTCGCACGCGGGGCGCAAGGCTTCCAGCCGTGCGCCGTGGGAAGGCGGCCAGCTCATCGCGCCCGACGACGGTGGCTGGGAGACACTGGCGCCCTCGGCCATTCCCCACCTCACGCACGAGACACCGCCGCACGCGCTCGATGCGTCGGGTCTGGAGCGCATCAAGCAAGCGTTTGTGGACGCGGCCCTGCGCGCCCAGCGCATCGGCATCGACGCCATCGAGCTGCACGCGGCCCACGGCTACCTGTTGCACCAGTTTCTCTCGCCCATCTCCAACCAGCGCACCGACGAATACGGCGGCTCGCTGGAGAACCGCATGCGCTTCCCGCTGGCGGTGTTCGACGCGGTGAGCGCCGCGCTGCCGGCCAGCATGGCGCTGGGCATGCGCCTGTCGGGCACCGACTGGGTGGACGGTGGCTGGGACGCTCAGCAAAGCGTGGCCTTCGGCCTTGAGCTCAAGGCGCGCGGTTGTCACTTCATGCACGTCTCCAGCGCCGGCATCTCGCCGCAGCAGCAGATTCCGCTGGGCCCCAACTACCAGGTGCCGCTGGCCGAGCAGGTCAAGCGCGAGGTGGGCCTGCCCACCATCGCCGTGGGCCTGGTGACCGAGCCCGAGCAGGCCGAAGAGATCATCGCAAGCGGCCACGCCGATCTGGTGGCCATGGCGCGCGCCATGCTGTTCGACCCGCGCTGGCCCTGGCACGCCGCCGCGAAACTCGGCGCACAGGTGGATGCCCCACCGCAGTACTGGCGCAGCCAGCCGCGCGGCATGAGCCAGCTGTTCGGCGACGTGAAGATCGGTCAGCGCTGAGGCTGACCGGGCGTCTCGCTCGTCAGCGCGAACGCACTGGCCCGCACATGCTCGAAGGGCCGGACCTCGTACTCGAGGCCGCAGGCCAGGCAGGGGTTGTCGGCCGAGATGCGCGCGGCCTCTTCCAGGCTGTTCGCGCGGATGAACCAGAAACCGCCGACCACTTCCTTGGCCTCGGCAAACGGGCCGTCGATGATGCGCTCGCGCGAGACCAGCTTGCCTTCACGCGCCAGGCGCTGCCCGGAGCGCATCACGCCCTGGGCCACCATCTCGCCGTGCCACTCGTAAAAGCGGTCGATCGCGGCCTGAATCTCTTCGGGCGATTTGTCGGCGTCCCACTGGCCGCGCGAGATGACGAGGAACTCCAGCGGAGGATTCTCCGAGCTCATGTGGCAGCGCCCGGGGGTGGCTGGGGCGTGCGCTGCGCCGGGTCGTAGAAGAACTGCTCCGCCACGATGCGCTCGCCTTCCCAGCGTTGCCAGGCCAGCTCTTCCATCTCGGTGACCGAGTCGTCCTGCCAGACGAAGCGGAACACCCAGCGAATCACCACGTGGTCACCGTTCACTAGGGCCGGGCGCACGCAACGCGATTCGATGGCGGTCGCGCGCGCCATCACCTTGCGCTCGCCGGCCACCAACTGGTCACGGCCCACGCGTGGCGGGGCCTGGTTCTCCTGCATGGAGGCGTGCGGCGCGTAAAAGTCTTCGATCGCCTGGTCGTGCGCGTTGCTCTCCACCAAGGCAATGAAACGTTCGAGGGTGTCGGAACTGGGCATGCGGGGGTCGCTTTCAAATGGGATGAACCGGCGCGGGCGTGTTGCTGCTCACACCTTCGGCAGGGCAGATGTGCTGCGCCACAGTCTGCGCCTGGGCGGCGATCGAGCGCAACAGCCCACCGGGCTGGCGCACGTCGAAGCCGACGAAGTACACCCCGGCGAGCGCGCCCTGCCCCACCACGTCGGCGGGCATGCCGCGTGCGTCCAGCGGCAGGGGCGTGGCGGGAAACAGTTCGCTCAGGGCCGCCTCAAAGCCGGTGGCCAGCAACACCGCGTCGAACGGATGCTCGGTGCCGTCGGTGAAGCGCACACCCCCGTGCAGCAAGGTCTGGATGCCGGGGTAGACCAGGATGTCACCGTTTTTGACGCGTGCGACCGTGCCGACATCGATCACCGGCGTCTTGCCGTCTTCGCGCAACTGGCGCAGCGGTGAGACGGCGGCGGTGTGCAGGCCGTAGCGACCGAGGTCGCCCACAGTCAGGTTGCGCAGCAGCGTGGCTGCCGCATCGCCCAGGGCGGTCGGCAGCCGGCTGAGCAGGATGCTGGAGAGCTGGGTGGGCCGCCCCAGCACGTCGCGGTACACGATGTTGAGTGGCGAGCGCACCGAGAGCGCAGCGCGCACGCCGTGTTCCACCAAGTCCAGCGCGATCTCGGCACCGGTGTTGCCCATGCCCACCACCAGCACGCGCTGACCGGCAAACGGCCTGGCGTTGCGGTACTCGCGGCTGTGCAGCACGCGCCCACCAAAAAGCGCCTGGTGCGGCAGCGTGGGCACGCGCGGGCGCCGGTTGGCGCCGGTGGCCACCACCACCTGCCGTGAGGCGATCAGCCGCCCGCTTGCGGTGCGTGTGAGCCAGCCCGCGTGTCGGGGTGCGGGTTCGATGCTCACCACGGTTTCGCCGAGCTCGGGCTCGATGCCGTGGCGATCGGCGTATCGGGTGAGGTAGTCCACCACGCCCTGGCGCGACACATAACGGGGTGCGCTGTCGGGAAACGGCAGACCGGGGAGCGCCGAATGGGTCTTGACGGTGTGCAGGTGCAGGCGCTCGTAGTGGTGGCGCCAGCTGGATGCCACCTCGTGCGCCTGATCGATCACCAGTGCCCGGGTGCCGCACTGTGCCAGGCAGGCCGCCGTGGCCAGTCCGGCGGGCCCGGCACCGATGACGAGCGTGTCGGTTTCGGTGCGTGTGGTGGGTTGGGGTTCCATGGACGCTCGTTTTTTGCGCCCAGTGTGGCTGGCGCGTGCGCGACACGCCATGAGGGCTTACACCCGTGCAAAAGGACCACAGATCAGCGCAAGCTGTCGGCCCGTTCCAGCAGGAAAGTTCGCTCCCGCTCGTTGCCGGCGAGGGCGGCCGCGCGTTCGAACTCGGCGCAGGCCTCGGCCCGCCGCCCCAGCTGGGCCAGCAGGTCCCCGCGCACGGCGGGCAGCCAGTGGTAGTTGCGCAAGGCCTTGTTGTCCCGCAGGGTGTCCACCAGGGCGAGCCCCGCCGCAGGGCCTGCGTGCATGGCCACGGCCACCGCTCGGTTGAGATCCACCACGGGGGAAGGCGCCACCCTCGCCAGCTCGCTGTAGAGGGAGGCGATGCGCGCCCAGTCGGTGTCCTGCGCGTGGACCGCGCGGGCATGGCAGGCGGCAATGGCCGCCTGCAACTGATAAGACCCAGCCGCCGGCGCCAGCGCTTCTGCGCGCACCAACGCGGCCAGACCGCGGTGGATGAGCAGGGCATCCCAGCGGCTGCGGTCTTGAGCGGCCAGCAGCACCGGGCGGCCTTGCGCGTCGGTGCGGGCGCTGGCCCGCGAGGCCTGTATTTCCATCAGCGCGAGCAGGCCGTGCACCTCGGCCTGCTGCGGTGCAATGCCGGCGAGCATGCGGCCCAGGCGCAAGGCCTCGTCGCACAGGGCCGGGCGCATCCAGTCGCCGCCGCTGGTGGCGGTGTAGCCCTCGTTGAACACCAGGTACACCACCTCCAGCACGGAGGCCAGGCGTTCACCCAGCGCTTCACCGCGTGGCACCTCGTAGGGCACGCCGGCCTCGCTCAGCGTCTTCTTGGCGCGCACGATGCGCTGTGCGATGGTGGCCTCGGGCACGAGGAAGGCGCGCGCGATCTCGTGCGTGGTGAGGCCACCCAGCAGCTTGAGCGTGAGGGCCACGCGTGCATCGGTCGAGAGTACCGGGTGGCAGGCGGTGAACACCAGACGCAGCAGGTCATCGCCGATGTCGTCCTGCCGGGCTTCGTCGAGCGCATCCACGAAATCGGGCACGTGGTCGGCGCCCAGGGCTTCGAGGTCGGCGGCGATGTCCTCGTGCCTCGCCTCGGCCATCTGGCGGTGGCGCAGGTGGTCGAGGGCGCGGCGCTTGGCGGTGGTCATGAGCCAGGCGGCGGGGTTGTCCGGCACGCCTTGCGTGGGCCAGTGTTCGAGCGCGGCCAGCAGCGCGTCCTGCGCCAGCTCTTCGGCCACGCCCACGTCGCGCACCACGCGCGCCACGTGCGCCGTGATGCGTGCGGACTCGAGGCGCCAGACGGTGGCGATGGCTTGGTGAACACCGGAATGCATGGGCCGGAATCTACATCCGCATCGTCACATCTGCGCCGGTGCAGCGCTTTCGTCCATCCAGAACACCTCCCATTGATGACCGTCCAGATCGGCAAAGCCATGCTGGACCATGAAGCCGTGGTCCATCGGCGCATTGGGCGTGGTGGCGCCGGCGGCCACCGCCTTGGCCACGAGTTCGTCCACCTCGGCGCGGCTGTCGACCGACAGCGCGATCAGCACCTCGGTGGTCTTCTTCGCATCGGCGATGGGCAGTTTGGTGAAGCCCTGGAAGAACGGCTCCACCAGCAGCATCGCGTGGATGTTCGGTGCGATCTCCAGGCAGGCGCCCTGCTCGTTGGTGAACCGCTTGTTGAACGTGAGGCCCAGGGCCTGGAAGAAAGCCTGCGAACGGGCCATGTCCTTGATGGGCAGGTTGACGAATATCTGACGCAGCATGATGGCTCTCCTGTCGTGGTTTCAGTTCGTGCCTTCGCACAGTTTCTTGAGGCTTTCCAGAGCTTGCGGCCAGACTCTGGCCATCATCTCCTCGTACCCGCCGAACACATCGGTGTCCACCTTGACACGGGTGCCGCCACCCTCGTCGGTGAAGGTGTAGTTCTCATGGCAGGGCGCCCAGGCGCGCACCGCGTCGCTGGTGGTGTCTTCCTTGCCGTTCTCGATAAAGCCCAGGTGACGGATGGACACGAATTCGGCGGGGCGGTGTTCGGCAATCTCGGACACCATGCCGTTGCCGGACGGGTCCAGGAAGCGGATCACGTCGCCCTGCTTCCAGGAGCCCTCGAACCGCGAACCTTCGCAAAAGGCACTGGTCCACTGCTCGTAGGTGGGCGACTGAAGCATGGTGGTCCAGACGCGCTCGCGCGGGGCCTGGATGAGGGTCTCGAAGTGTTGCGTCGTCATGGCGGGTCTCCTCAGGGTTTGTTGCCTTGCATGGCGTCGAGCTTCTTGAAATCCTCCAACGGCTGGCTGGGCGGGAAGTCTTCCATTTCGTAGAGCTGGCGCAGCTCGATCACGGCGTCCTTGCCCCGGCCGGCGGGGTTGGGGAAACGGCGGCTCCACTCCAGGGCTTCCTCGCGCGAGCGCACCTGGATGAGGGTGTAGCCGGCGATGAGTTCCTTGGCCTCGGCAAACGGACCGTCGACAACGCGCTTGCCACCGTCGGCGCTGTAATGCACGCGCCAGCCCTTGCGGCTGGGGTGCAGGCCCGAGCCGTCGAGCAGCACGCCGGCCTGGGCCAGCTCCTCGTGGTAGCGCACCATCTCGGCCATGAGCGCTTCATCGGGCGCGGGGTTGGTCTCGGCTTCGAACTCGTCGCAGGACTTGACGATGATCATGAATCGCATGGGCTTCTCCTGGTGGGTTGGGGTGGTGACATGGCTTCAACCCGCACGACGATCCAGCCACGGCGATTTCGACAAGCCGTGCAAAAAGCCCTCCGGAATCAGGCCCGGCTTTCGTCGTAGCACGGACCAACGGCCCGCACTTCCACCGTGGCCCACTCGGCCGCCGGACACTCGCGAGCAATGGCCACCGCTTCATCGAGGCTGGCGCAGTCCAGCAGGAAAAAGCCACCCACCATTTCCTTGGCCTCGGCAAACGGGCCGTCCATCACTTTCGCCTGCCCTCCGGTGGTGGACACGCGCACCGCGCTCGCCTGCGAGGCCAGTGACTCCACCGCCTTCAGCTTGCCCTGCGCCTGCAGGGTTTCGCCAAAGCGCTGCATGCGGCCGTAAACCTCGCGGCCTTCGGCTTCGGTGCGGGTGGCGCGCTGCGTGGTGGGTTCGATGATCAG
>NZ_JADMJO010000022.1:32493-204023 GCF_018780385.1 Hydrogenophaga sp.
CGCGGCCTTCGGCTTCGGTGCGGGTGGCGCGCTGCGTGGTGGGTTCGATGATCAGTAACATGTAGGACATGGCGGTCTCCAGGACGAATGTGTTGAAGCAGGCTGAGCATCCTAGCGGGATCGTCAACCCTGCGCTTGACCTGCGCCCAGGCTTGCGGAGAATCCGGCACATGAACACCACCACCTTCGAGAGTTTCCGCCAACAACGCCTCGCCGAGGGTTTCGACGAGGTGCTGGAGCGCGAATGGGCGCCTCTCACCGCGCTTGACACCCACAGCCACCCATTTGCCGCCAACGCGCTGATCGCGCGCGGCGAGATGTGGCTCACAGTGGAAGGGAACACGCGCCACCTGCTGGCGGGCGACACCTTCGAACTCGCCGCCCATGTGCCGCACGCCGAGCGCTACGGTGCTGAAGGCGCGGCCTACTGGGTGGCACGGCGCAACGCCTGAACCGCCCGGCGCCTTCCCTCATTTGAGGGAGGCATTGGTCACATGGCGGGCGCACAGTGGGTGTCTTGGCCATTGCCGGAGAGACACCATGAATCTGCGCCAGCTCAGCATCGCGTCGTTCAACCTCTACAACCTGAACGAGCCCGGCCTTCCGATGTACACCGACAAGACAGGCTGGACCCAGGCCGAGTACGACCGCAAGATCGGTTGGACCGCGCACCAGCTCCAGTCGCTGGACGCCGACGTGTTCGGTCTTCAGGAAATGTGGAACCCGGTGTCGGTGCAGCGCGCGCTGGAGTCGGCCCAGGTGGCGGCCGACTACGACCTGCTGGCGCCGCCCGGCTCCAATGGCAAGCGCATCGACTGTGGCGCTCTGGTGCGCAGGGGCCTGCTCACGGGCCAGCCCGAATGGATCACGAAGTTTCCAGACGGCTTCGTGCTGCGCTCCACCGGCGACGACCCCCAGACGCCCACCATCAGTGTGAACATCCAGGGCTTCTCAAGGCCGGTGCTGCACTTCACCATCCAGCCGCGCAGCCCGGGCCCCGAGGTGCACGTGTACGTGTGCCACTTCAAGTCCAAAGGGCCGACGCAGGTCTTCAACGAGAAGTGGTTCAAGGCCGACCCGGCGCTCTACGGCAAACACGCCACCGGCCTGGGCGCGGCCATCTCCACCATCCGGCGCACGGCCGAGGCCACGGCGCTGCGTTTCCTGTTGTCCGAACACATGAAGGGCAACGACACGCCGGTGATCGTGCTGGGCGACATCAACGACGGCCAGCACAGCAACACCGCGAACATCCTCACCGAGCAGCCGCGCTACCTGGTGGGCGAGAGCAAGGGCGGCGGTGACACATCGCTCTACACCGCGCAGACCCTGCAGGAATACCGCGACACGCGCGACGTGTACTACACCCACGTGCACCAGGACATCCGCGAGTCGCTCGACCACATCCTCGTGAGCCAGGAGTTCTACGACAACAGCAAGAAGCGCCAGTGGCTGTTTGATGGTCTGGTGATCAACAACGACCACCTGAACTTCGACGACCACAAGGCCCTGGGCACCGGCGACCACGGTGTGATCCGGGCGACGTTCAGGTACAGCCCGGCGAAGGTGGTTTGAGCGGCTTCAGGCGCTGGCCACTGGCTCCAGCAACACATACAAACCCATCACCGGCTGGCGCTGGTCTTCGCGCAGCGGCGCCTGCCAGGTCTGGCGCACGCGAAAGCCGCTGAGCGCGGCCAGACGATCGATGTAGGCCGGTGAATGGGCGTAGCGCAAGCTGGGCAGCAACTTGAGTTCGCTGCCATCGGTGGAGAGTTCGACCGAAAACGCAAAACACCCGCCGGGCTGCAGGCGCTCACGCACCGCCTCGAACACCGCGTCGAGCGCGCCCACGTAGATGAACACGTCGGCCGCGATCACGAGGTCGACCGGCTCTGTGCTCTCGCGCAGGAAGGCCAGCAGATCGCCGTGCACCACGCGTCGGTAGGCACCGCTGGCCTGCGCCTGCGCCACCATGGCCCCAGACAAGTCCACGCCCTCCACCGCCCCGGCCTGCGCCTGGATGAGCCGGCCGCACAGGCCGGTGCCGCAGCCCAGGTCCAGCACACGCTCGAAGCGCTGGCCGCTGGTGCGCAGCGGCGCCAGCAGGGTGGTGTGCGCCTGGTAGTTCAGCTGCTCGACCAGGTGGGACTGAAAGTCGTCCGCGTATTCGTCGAACAAGGCTTCCACGTACAGGGCTGGTGGATGGGCCGGCGCTGCACCGCCCTGCACGGACGAGAGGTAAAAACGGTTGAGCGTTTCGTCGGCACCGTGGGCCAGTGCCTGCTCGTAACTGCGCGCGGCTTCGGTGTGGCGCCCGGTGTCGCGCATCAGGCTGCCGCGCTGGCTCCAGGCTTCGCCCAGGGTGGGCTCGATGGCGACGGCCTGGTCGAGCGCGTGCAGGGCCTCGACGGGCTGCTGCAGGCGCATGCGGCACATGGCCAGCGACAGCCACAGTTGCCCGGTGTTCGCGCCCAGCCGAATGCCGTGTTGCAGGGCAAGCGCTGCCTCGCCCCAATGAGACAGTGCCTCGTGCGAGAGCCCGAGGGCCACCCAGGCGTCGCGGTTGGTGGGGTCGACAGTCGTGGCCTGGGTGAGCGTGTCCACGGCCTCGGGCCATTGACTCAACCGGCACTGCGTCACCCCGAGGTTGGCGAGGATGGAGGGGCGCCCTGGCACCAGGGCCAGCGCGGCCTGGTAGCGGGCGGCAGCGTCTTGCAGCCGGCCCGCCTCGAACAAGGCATTGCCTTCAACGAAAAGGGCCTTGGCTTGTTCAATGGGGTCGGTGGTGCTCATGGCGCGACACCTTACACCACCGCCCTCACCTGCTCTACTGCTGGATGGCAGTCTCGAACCGGGGTCGGGTCAGTCGGTACTTTTCAGCAGCTGTGCCAGTTCGTGGATGTCGGCCGGCTTGAGGAGATGGTGGTCGAAGCCAGCCGCCATGATGCGTTCCCTGTCGGTCGACTGGCCCCATCCCGTCAGCGCGACCAGAACGGCCCCGGCAATGGCATCGTTTGCACGGATGGCCCCGGCCAGCTCGTACCCATCCATGGTGGGCATGCCGATGTCGATGAAGGCCATGGTGGGCGGGCTGGCCGCCATGGCGATCAACGCATCCTGGCCGCCGTACGCGACCGAGGCGCTGGCGCCCATCAGACCCAGCAACTGGGCCAGCGAATCGGCAGCATCGCGGTTGTCGTCCACCACGACAATCCTGTGTCCCTTGCCTGCATCAGCCGTGACGGGAAGAGAGGTCAGTGCGTCTTGAGTGACTGCCCCGGCCACCCGCGGAAGCTCAACCGTCATCGTCGTGCCTGCACCTGTGCCCGGGCTCGAAGCGCTGACACGGCCGCCGTGCAGCTCCACGAGGCTGCGAACCAAGGTCAGGCCGATGCCCAGACCACCCTGGGCGGCACGTGAGGTGTCGCTGACCTGAACAAACATGTCGAACACGGTGTCGACCATGGCCTCCGGGATGCCGATGCCCGAGTCGGCCACTTGCACTTGCACGTTCTGCGCATCCGACCTCAGCGAAACGCTGATGCGTCCTTGGGGTGGGGTGAATTTCGAAGCGTTGTTGATCAGGTTGGCGAACACCTGCGTCAGACGGACTGCGTCGCCGTTGACGGTGCAAGGAACCGGGGGCATGTCCAGAACCAGTTCTTGCCCAGCTGCATCCAGCAGGGGTTTGCTCACATCCACGGCATCGAGCACCACGCGGTCCAGGGCAACGGCGGCCAGCCGAAGCTCGATCTTGCCGCGCGTGATGCGCGAAACCTCCATGAGATCGTCGATGAGACGCACCATGTGGCTCAGTTGCCTGTCCATCACGGCGTACAGCGATCGAGCCTTGTCCGGCCCCGGCTGCATGGTCGACAGGATGGTCAGGGCGGAGCGCAATGGCGCCAGCGGGTTGCGCAGCTCGTGCGCCAATGTGGCGAGGAACTCCGTCTTGCGCTGATCCGCCTCGTGAAGGCCCTCCAGTGTGGCCCGCAGCTGATACTGCCGCTTTCGTGCAGCGAGTGCGGTCCGCACCGAACTCACCAGCGACGAGGCCCGCATGGGCCGCTCGAGCACGGTGAGGTTGGCCAACTGTTCCACCGCTTCGGTGATCGCCATCGAATCCACACCCGTGCGCGCCACCACAATCACCGGCAGGTCCGACCACGGCGGCTGTGATCGCAAAGCCTGCATCACGCGGCCGAATCCCGGATCGTTCAGAACTTCTTCCGCAATGACCACCGCACCCGCGCCCACCGACATTTCAGTGGCGAGCCCCGGTGCATCCGCGCACGACTCGGCAACGATGTCCGAGCGCGCCAGCAGGCGGATGGCCATCACGGCGTCCTTCGCGGTGACCATCCTGAGCAGCACGCGCAACTCACTGGACTGCGCTTGCTCTTCCGTCATGAAGGTGCCGTGTCCGGTTTGTTTTCCGAACCTCCCAGAGGCACAGGCACACCCGTGAGAACGCCGCGGAACTGCCGCAAGGCGGGCCCCAGCGAGATGCCGTCAGCACCGAGCCTGAAGCTGCGGATGGTGCGCTCGTGCTGGCCCGTGCGCTTTTTCATCACGGAGATGGCTTGTCGCACTTCGCCCTCCGCCTCGAAGTACCGCAGCAGCACGACCGCATCGGCAAGATAGCTCGCATCCACCGGCGTGACCGACTGCGTGCCGAAGAGGCCCTGGTGGGCCGCGATCAGGATCGAGGCCACGCCCGACTGGCCGAGGAAGGTCAGCAGTTCGTGCAACTGGACGATCAGAAAGCGCTCATCAGGCATCGCATTGAGATACCCATTGAGGCTGTCGATCACGACCACCTGGGCATGGTGTTCCGTGACGGCCTGCCGGATCTCATAAACGAATTCACCGGGCGACAGTGCGGCGGGATCGACCTGGCGCAACCGGATGTGACCGGATTCGATGTGCTTCGCCAACGGCATGCCCATTCCTTCCGAACGGGCGCACAGGGTGGCGATGCTTTCGTCGAAGATGAACAGCGCTGCACACTCCCCCCGCTGCGCCGCCGCCAGCGCGAACTGCACCGCGACGATGGACTTCCCCGTGCCGGGCGCACCCACCAGCAGCGTGCTGGTCCCGCGCTCGATGCCACCGCCAATCAAGTCGTCGAGTTCTTTCACCCCGCTGGGCAGCTTTTCCCGGTTCACGGGTTCAACGTGTTCCGCCGCCACGAGGCGGGGGAACACGACCAGACCACCGCGTGCAATCTTGTAGTCGTGGTAACCACCCCGGAACGGCTGGCCCCGGTACTTGAGAACGATGAGGCGGCGCCGGGAGCCGCCATAGTCGGGATTGATCTGCTCCAGCCGCAGCACGGCGTGAGAAATGCTTTGAACCTGGAGGTCGTGCTCCACCGCGGTCATGTCGTCCAGCAGCAGCACGGTGCAATGGCGTCCGGCAAAGAACTGCTTGAGTGCGAGGATCTGACGCCGGTAACGCAGTGAGCTGCCGGCCAGCAGCCGCAGCTCCGACAGCGAATCAAAAACCACCCGCGTCGGGTTGATCCGGTTCACGTCCGCGAGGATGCGCTCGGTGGTCTCACCGAGCTCCACTTCGGACGGATGAAAAATCGTGTACTGCTCGTCGGGCGACAGTGCGTTTGTGCCCGGCAGCACTTCGCGGAGTTCGATGCCGGCGAGGTTCCATCCATGCGATTGCGCAACACCCTGAAGCTCTTCGGCGGTCTCCGAGAGGGTGATGTACAGCACACGTTCCCCCCGGCGCACACCCTCGGTCAAAAACTGCATCGCGAAGGTTGTCTTGCCGGCGCCGGGGTTGCCTTCAACCAGGTAGAGGCGGCCGCGTGTGAGTCCGCCCCCCAGCACATCGTCCAGGCCTGGGACGCCTGTCTGGAGCAGCGACGAGGTGTCGTCGCGGGCGGTAGAGGCACGTGTCAGGGTACTCATTCGCGCTCCGTTTCAAAGGAAGACGCACTATATCGTCTCAACCCTGGCCGGCTCGCTCTCGGCGTTTGACGGTCTCACGCTCACACCTTCGAAAAATCCGGCTTGCGCCGTTCCATGAACGCGCCAAACGCCTCCTTGGCGGCCGGCTCGCCGAGCATGCGACCGAAGCTCGCCCCTTCTTCGGCCATCACCTCCATCACCTGCTTGAGCTGGCCCTTCTTCATCAGGCGCTTGGTCTCGATCAGCGCGGTGATGGGCTTGGCGGCCATCTTGCGCGCCGCGGTCTGCGCGTAGCCGGCCACCTCCAGCGGCGGCAGCACGCGGTTGACCAGACCCACCTCGAGCGCGGCTTCCGCCATGAAGGGTTCGCCCAGCAGCAGAGCCTCGGCGGCACGGTGGTAGCCCAGCATCTGCGGCACCAGCAGGCTGCTGGCCGCTTCGGGGCACAGGCCCAGGTTCACGAAGGGCATGGAGAAGGCGGCGTTGTCGCCCGCGTAGACCAGGTCGCAATGGAACAGCATCGTGGTGCCCACGCCCACGGCCGGGCCGCACACGGCGGCGATCAGCGGCTTGGGGAACTGCGCGATGCCCCGCAGGAAGCGGAACACCGGTGAATCGGTGGTGGCGGGCGGGTTGTTGAGGAAATCGGCGATGTCGTTGCCGGCGCTGAAGATCGCCTCGTTGCCCTGCAACACGACGCAGCGCACGGTCGCGTCGTCCTGCGCGGCCTGCAGGGCGTCGGCCAGCGCGCCGTACATGGCGGCGGTGATGGAGTTCTTCTTGTCGGGGCGGTTGAACGTGAGGGTGCAGACGCCGGCTTCGGTGTGGACGAGGATGTCGCTCATGGTGGTCTCTCGGTGGGCAATGGGAAGCCGCAAATTACCACGAACGGGCGTGCTTTTCTGGGTCGTGCTCCCGAGGTCTGACGGGTGCGTGACAGCGTGTATCGGCGCAGGCTTTCAGCAGGTGCCCGCCTACACTTGGCCGCATCCCGGCGCCTGCGCGCCGCTTCCGCACACAGGTGTTTCATGCGCTCCCGTTCCATCCTTCTGATCCTCGCCACGGTGGCGACCCTGCTCGTGCCACTGCCTGCGGCCGCCCAGGGCAGCGGCGCCGGCGATCGCCCTCGCGTGGCCCTGGTGCTCTCGGGCGGCGGGGCGCGCGGCTTTGCGCATGTGGGCGTGCTCAAGGCGCTGGAGGCCGCGCGGGTGCCGGTGGACATGATCGTGGGCACCTCGATGGGCGCGATCATCGGCGGGCTCTACGCCAGCGGCATGAAGGCGGACGATCTGGAGCGCGAGATCGTCGCGGTGGATTGGGGCGGCCTCTTCAACAGCCGCGAACCGCGCCAGTTGCTCTCGCAACGCCGCAAGGAGGAAGACTTCGAGCTCTCGCCGGTGCTGCAGCTGGGCTTTCGCGACGGCGAGTTCCGACTGCCCACCGGCGCGGTGTCGAGCCGTTCACTGGAAATGCTGCTGCGGCGCTACACGCTCACAACCCGGCACCTGGAATCGTTCGACCAGTTGCCCACCCCGTTTCGCGCCGTGGCCACCGACATGGAGACCGGTCTGGCGGTGGTGATGGACCGGGGCGACCTGGCCGCGGCGCTGCGCGCCAGCATGTCGGTGCCCGGCGTGTTCTCACCCCTGTCGATCAACGACCGCATCCTGGGCGACGGCGGGCTGGTGAACAACCTGCCGGTGGACGTGGCGCGCGCCATGGGCGCCGAGGTGATCATCGCGGTGAACATCGGCACACCGCTGGCCGGGCGCGACACGCTGGGCACAGTGCTGGGTGTGACGACGCAGATGGTCAACATCCTGACCGAGCAGAACGTGCAGGCCAGCATCGCCACGCTCACGCCGAAAGACTTGCTGCTCGCGCCGCAGCTCGGCAAGCTCACCTCAAGCGACTTCGACAAGGCGGTTGAACTGGTGAAGATCGGCAACGAGTACGCACTGACCGTGAGCGAGGCGCTCGCGCGCTTCGCGGTGGACGAGCCGCGCTACGCGGGCTGGGTGAAGTCGCGCAGCGCGCAGGCGCTGGCCAACGCCGACCGGGTGGGACGGATCGGTGCCATCCGTTTTGAAGGCGTGAGCGAAGAGCGCGCACAGCGTCTGGCCAGGGCACTGGACACCGAGCCTGGCCAGAGGGTGGATGTGCCCAAACTCGAAGCCGACCTGCAGAAGCTCTCGGTCAGCGGCGACTACGAGCGCATCGACTACACGCTGAGCCGGCGCGAGGACAACGGCACGGAAGACCTGACGATCAAGCTGCGCGAAAACGCCTGGGGCCCGAACTACCTGCGTGTGGGCCTGGACCTGCGCACCGACTTCCAGGGTGAGGGTGCTTTCAACCTGCGCATCAGCCACAACCGGCACTGGCTCAACGAGAGCGGGGCCGAGTGGCGCAACCGCGTGCAACTCGGCGAGACGGTGGGCCTGTATTCCGAGATTTACCAGCCACTGGGGGTGAACAGCGAACGCTTCGTGGCAGCCTACGTGGACGCCAACATCAACAAGGTCGAGCTGTTCAGCGACGAAGGCGACGCGCTCGCGCTGGTGCAACGCCAGGGTGTGAAGGTCGGTGCCGACCTGGGCTGGCCCATCGGCCTGCGCGGCACCATTGGCGAAGCACGGCTGGGGGTGGTGGCCAGTGCGCGGCGGGCCAAGCCCGAACTGCTGTCCTCGGCAATCCCCGCCGGTGTGGGCACGGTACGCTGGACCGAGCGCGGCCTGCGCGCCGCCGTGATGGCCGATCAGCTGGACTTCGCCAATTTCCCTTCACGCGGCTACCGCGGCCAGGCCGAGCTCTCGTGGGGGCGGCGCCAGGTGGACGGTGGCGAGACCAGCGACTTCACCCGGTTGGAGAGTTCGTTCACCGCGGTGAAGAGCTGGGGCGTGCACACGTTCAACGTCGGCGGTCGCATGGCCTACACCAACCAGATCCCGCTGGCCGCCATCGACGAGTACTCGCTCGGTGGCTTCCAGAACCTCTCGGGCTACCGCACGGCGCAGGTGGCGGGCAACTACCTGCTGTTCGGCCGGCTCACCTACTACCAGCGCCTGCCCTACTCGGTGGGTGTGGCGCGTGCCTTGTTCGTGGGGGGCTCGCTGGAAGCCGGCAACGCCTGGACCGAGCGCAGCGACATCACGCTGCGGCAGTTGCGTGGCGCCGGCAGCCTGTTCGTGGGGGCGGACACCGGCATTGGTCCGCTGTATCTCAGCATCGTGAGCGCGCCGCGTGGCTACACCGGGCTCTACCTGTTTCTGGGTCGCCCCTGAACAGGCTTCATTCCTTGTAGTAGACGATCTGGTGCGTGGTGGCCAGCAACACGCCGGCCTCGTTCCAGAGCTGCGCGGTCTGGTCGAAGAAGCCGTTGCGGAACGCCTGGCCGCGCGCCTGCGCGAGCAGCCAGCCCGAACCGGTGGCGGTGTGCTCGGCCGAGCCGGCGTGGAAGTACACCGTCATCGACACCGTGCCCGTGGGCACCGGCTTGGCACGGCGCAACCAGATGCGCGGGTAGAACACGTCGGCCAATGCGCAGAGGCTCGTGAAGTCGAGCGAGCGCTGGGGTTCGTCGCGCACCCACATCTGGATCAGGCTGCTGTCGCCCTGGCCTTCCCAGACCGTGGGCAGCGCACCGGTGATGGGGTGCATGGCATAGCGCTTCACCCACGCCACCGGGCTGTCCAGCGTCATGCGCGGCACGGCGGCGGGCGCGGGCACGGCGGGCATGGGCTCGTCGTCCACGCTCCAGGTCTCGCGCCGCACGGCGGTGACGGCCGTGGCGGTGAGCACGGTGGCCGGCGCGCCGTTCGCATCGGGCTGGGTGATCTCCATCACCCAGTGCTGGGTGGAGCGGTTGGTGCGCACGGGATGCGCCGTCACGGTGAACGCACCATCGGCCAGCGCGGCTGCGTAGTTCACCGTGAGCGCAATCGGCTCGCCGAGCCGCTCGGGGTGCTGCATCACCGACTGCATCACCGTGGCCGCGGTGACGCCACCGAACGGCCCCACCATGTTGCCGTAGGCGGGCGAGGTGGCGCCGCTGTACTGGTGGGCGCCAGTGGACTGCAGCGCGACGGCTTGATCGAGAACGTGTGTGGTCATGCGACGAGTTTGCAGGATGGCGCGTGAACGCTCCGTCCTGCTTGCGACAGCACGCTCACACCCGTTCGAAAATACCCGCGGCGCCCTGCCCCATGCCGACGCACATCGTGACCATGCCGTACTTCTTGTTGTGGCGCCTGAGCGCGTGCACCACGGTGGCCGCGCGGATGGCGCCGGTGGCACCCAGCGGGTGGCCCAGTGCGATGGCACCGCCCATGGGGTTGACCTTGCTCGGATCCAGGCCCAGCGTGTTCATGACCGCGAGCGACTGCGCGGCAAAAGCCTCGTTGAGTTCGAACCAGTCGATGTCGTCCTGCTTCAGGCCGGCGTATTTCAGCGCAGCGGGAATCGCTTCGATAGGGCCAACACCCATGATGTGCGGCGGCACACCGCGCGAGGCGTAGCTGACGAAGCGCGCCAGGGGCGTGAGGTTGTAGCGCTTCAGAGCGGCCTCACTCACCAGAATCAGCGCGCCAGCACCGTCACTGGTCTGTGAGCTGTTGCCGGCGGTGACCGAGCCGCGCGCGGCAAACACGGTGCGCAGCTTGGCCAGGCCTTCCAGCGAGGTGTCGGGCCGCGCGCCTTCGTCCAGGCTCACGGTGCGCTTGGTGGTGCTCACCTCTGCGCTCTCCAGATCGACGCTGCGCTCGGTCACTTCCACCGGCGTGATCTCGTCGGTGAACTCGCCGTTCTTCATGGCCAGCACGGCGCGCTGATGCGACTGCACGGCAAACGCGTCCTGCGCATCGCGCGACACCTTCCACTGCTGCGCCACCTTCTCGGCCGTGAGGCCCATGCCGTAGGCGATGCCGTAGCTCTCCACGTCGTCGGTGTTGGTGAAGATGGTGGGCGAGAGGCTGGGCGAGTTGCCCATCATGGGCACCATGCTCATGCTCTCGGTGCCGGCGGCGATCATCACGTCGGCCTCGCCCACGCGGATGCGATCCGCCGCCATCTGCAGGGCCGAGAGACCGGAGGCGCAGAAGCGGTTGACGGTGATGCCCCCCACGCTGTGCGGCAGGCCGGCCAGGATGGCACCGATGCGCGCCACGTTCAGGCCCTGCTGCGCTTCGGGCATGGCGCAGCCGCAGATGATGTCTTCAATGGCCTTGGGGTCGAGCGTGGGCACCTGCGACAGTGCCGAGCGCAGCGCGAGGGCCAGCAGGTCGTCCGGGCGCAGGTGCTTGAACGAGCCCTTGTGCGAACGGCCGATGGGGGTGCGGGTGGCGGCGACGATGTAGGCGTCTTGAACTTGTTTCATGGCGAGGTGCTTTCGGTATTCGGTATTACTCCCTCTCCCGCGCGCGGGAGAGGGTTGGGGTGAGGGCCTGCAACGTCTGCCAGATCTTCTCCAGCACGGCAGGGGTTTCGTTCATGACTTCGTGGTTCCAGAACCGGATCACGCTCAAACCCTGGGTTTCAATCAGCGCGGTTCGCGCTTGGTCGTAAGTCTGTTGTTCGCTGTGCTGACCGCCATCGATCTCAATGACCAACCCCGCTTCAAGACAAACGAAATCGAGGATGTACGGGCCGAGTGGGCGCTGGCGACGAAACTTGAAGTCCTGAAAACGACGACCCCGGAGTTGTTGCCATAGAAGGGCTTCGGGTTCGGTGGTTCGACCACGCAGCTCTCGCGCTTTTGCCTTGGCGTCCACCCTCACCCCAACCCTCTCCCGCACGCGGGAGAGGGGGTAAGTCACGTCGGCCTCGGCGGGTTTCATGCGATCAGTTCCGCACTGGCTTGCCGGTGTTCAACATCCCCAGAATCCGCTCCTGCGTCTTCGGATGCACGATCAACGAGCAGAAGGCCTGGCGCTCCAGCGTCATCAGGTAGTCCTCGTTCACCAGCGTGCCTGGCTCCACGTCACCACCCGTCACCACGTTTGCGATCAGAGAAGCGATGTGGAAGTCGTGCTGGCTGATGAAGCCGCCGTCGCGCATGTTGATCAGGCTGCCCAGAATGGTGGCCTTGCCGTCGCGGCCGGCCACCGGGAACAGGCGCTTGTGCGGCGCGCGGTAGCCACCGTTGAACAAAGCCTTGGCTTCGTTGATGGCCACAAACAGCAGCTCATCCTTGTGCGGCACGATCACGTCGGAGTGCAGCACGTAACCGAGCTGGCGCGATTCCAGCGCGCTGGTGCCCACCTTGGCCATGGCCGCGGCGGTGAAGCCTTCGGTGAGGAAGGGCAGCAGGTCCTTGCCCGTCGAGGCCTCGGCGTTTTCGGCCGCGCGGCGCGCAATGTAGGTCAGGCCGCCGGCACCGGGCACCAAACCAACACCCACTTCCACCAAGCCGATGTAGCTCTCCATGTGCACCACGCGGCGCGCGCTGTACACGGCCAGCTCGCAGCCACCACCCAGCGCCAGGCCGCGCACGGCGGAGACCACCGGCACGTTGGCGTAGCGCAGGCGCAGCATGGTCTGCTGCATGAAGCCTTCGGCGTCTTCGATGGCGCTCACGCCCACGGCCATGAAGGCCGGCAGCATGGCCTGCAGGTCGGCGCCGGCGCTGAAGGGCTCGTCGCCCGACCAGATCACCAGGCCCTGGTATTCCCGTTCGGCCAGGTCCACGGCGGCCATCAGACCTTCGCACACCTCGGGGCTGATGGCGTGCATCTTGGTCTTGATGCTGGCGATCAACACCTGCTCGTCCAGTGTCCACACGCGGATCGAATCGTTCTCTTCAATCGTGCTGCCCGCGGTCTCGAACTTCGGGCCGGCTTCGCCGAGCAGCAGCTCGGGGAAGTTCTGGCGCTGGTACACCGGCAATTGCAGACGGGCCTGAAACTCGCTCTTGGTCGGGTTCCACGAACCTTGCGCGGTGTGCACACCGCCGGCCTCGGCCACCGGGCCCTTGAACACCCACTCGGGCAGCGGCGCTTTGGAGAGCGCCTTGCCGGCGTCGATGTCTTCCTGGACCATCTTCGCCACTTCCAGCCAGCCAGCCTCTTGCCACAGCTCGAACGGGCCCTGCTTCATGCCGAAGCCCCAGCGCATGGCCTGGTCCACGTCGCGTGCGGTCTCGGCGATGGTCGCCAGGTGCACAGCGGCATAGTGGAAGCTGTTGCGCAGAATCGCCCAGAGGAACTGACCTTGCGGACCTTCGGCATTGCGCAGCAGTTTCAGGCGCTCTGCGGCCGGGCGCTTGAGCATGCGACCATAGACCTCGTCGGCCTTCTCGCCGCCGGGCACGTATTCGCCGCTGGCGAGATCGAAGCGTAGGATGTCGCGCCCGACCTTCTTGTAGAAACCGGCCTTGGCCTTCTGACCCAGGTTGCCGGCGTCGATCAGCGCCTTGAGCACAGGCGGCGTGCCGAAGCTGCCGTAGAACGGGTCGGTCTCCAGGCTCAGGTTGTCCTGCAGCGTCTTGACCACGTGGGCCATGGTGTCCAGGCCCACCACGTCGGCGGTGCGGAAGGTGCCGCTGCTGGCGCGGCCCAGCCGCTTGCCGGTGAGGTCGTCGACCACGTCGTAGGTCAAGCCGAAGTTTTCCACCTCTTTCATCGTGGCCAGCATGCCGGCGATGCCGATCCGGTTCGCGATGAAGTTGGGCGTGTCCTTGGCGCGCACCACGCCCTTGCCCAGGCCGCTGGTCACGAAGCTTTCCAGATCGTTCAGGATCTGCGGCTCGGTGGTGGGCGTGGCAATCAGCTCCACCAGCGTCATGTAGCGCGGCGGGTTGAAGAAGTGGATGCCGCAGAAGCGCGGCTTGATCGCCTCAGGCAGCACCTCGGAGAGTTTGGTGATCGACAGACCCGAGGTGTTGGACGCGACGATGGCGTGCGGCGCAATGAAGGGCGCGATCTTCGTGTACAGGTCGAGCTTCCAGTCCATGCGCTCGGCGATGGCCTCGATGATCAGGTCGCAGTCCTTCAACTGATCCATGTGCTCTTCGTAGTTGGCCTGACCAATCAGGTCGGCATCGGCCACCACGCCCAGCGGTGAGGGCTTGAGCTTCTTCAGGTTCTCGATCGCGCGGGTCACGATGCCGTTCTTCGGGCCTTCCTTGGCAGGCAGGTCGAACAGCACAACCGGCACCTTGACGTTGACCAGGTGCGCGGCGATCTGCGCGCCCATCACGCCTGCGCCGAGCACGGCGACTTTCTTCACTTGAAATCGGTTCATTCGTTGAGTTCCTTTACGCGCCATGCAACGCGCGAGGGGTGTTGATCGAGGGATACCGCGGAACCGGCTTTGCCGGGCCGCAGGTGTCGCCCCCTTGAGGGGGTCGCGCGAAGCGCGGCAGGGGTGTCATTCCACCCTTATCCAGACCTGGGTGCGGTAGAACGGGCCGATGTAGCCGCGCATTTCCAGCTTCTTGCCGTCTTCGACGGGTTTGAGGCGCGTGCGGTAGACCTTGCCGTTGTTCGGGTCGACGATGTCGCCACCGTCGTACACGGTCTTGTCGTCGGCGCTCTGCTTGAGGTTGCGCAGAATGGTCATGCCCAGCACGGGCTTGTCCTTGCGCTCGTCGGTGCACTTGTCGCACACCGCGTCCTGTTTGCTGGTCGGGTCGAGCAGCTTTTCGATCGTGCCGCTGTAGACGCCGTTGTTTTCCTTGATGCGCACCAGGGACTTCTCTTTCTTCGAGTCGTCGTCAATCGTTTTCCACAGGCCCACGGGCGACATCTGCGCGAACGCGGACAGCGATGCCAGCGACAGGGCGAGGGTGCTCACAACGGTCTTGATCATGGAAGTCTCCTGGTGGTTGTTGGGAATCGCGTGTTTACGCCAGGGCGGCGTCGGTGTCCATCAGCACTTTTGAACCCGAGCGCGCGGTGCGCATCAGCGTCGCGGTCTCGGGGAACAGCTTGGCGAAATAGAAGCGCGCGGTCTGCAGCTTGGCCACGTAGAACGGGTCGGTGTTGCCGGCCGCGATCTCGCGCAGCGCCACCTGCGCCATGCGGGCCCAGAAGTAGCCGAACACCAGGTGACCGGCCACGCGCAGGTAGTCGACCGCTGCAGCGCCCACCTCGTCTGCGTTCTGCAAGCCCTTGAATCCGATCTCGGTGGTGAACTTGGTGATCTGCTCACCGAGGATGGCCAGCGGGTTGATGAACTCGGCCATCTTTTCGTTGACGCCCTCTTCCATCACCAGCGCCCCCACCAGCTTGCCGAATTTCTTCAGCGTGGCGCCGTTGTTGCCCAGCACCTTGCGGCCCAGCAGGTCCAGGCTCTGGATGGTGTTGGTGCCTTCGTAAATCATGTTGATGCGGGCATCGCGCACGAACTGCTCCATGCCCCATTCCTTGATGTAGCCGTGGCCGCCAAACACCTGCTGGCACTGCGTGGCCGCGTTGTAGCCGTTGTCGGTCAGGAAGGCCTTGGTGATGGGCGTGAGCAGCGAGAGCATCTCGTCGCTGTCCTTGCGCACCTTCTCGTCCGGGTGGTGGTGCGCCTTCTCCAGCAGCACCGAGCAGAAGATGGCCAGCGCGCGGCCACCTTCGGCGTAGGCCTTGGCGGTGAGCAGCATGCGGCGCACGTCGGGGTGCACGATGATGGGGTCGGCCGCCTTGTCCTTGGCCTTGGGGCCGGTCAGGCTGCGCATCTGAATGCGGTCTTTCGCATAGGCCAGCGCGTTCTGGTAGGCCACCTCGGTCAGGCCCAGCGACTGGTTGCCCACGCCCAGGCGGGCGGCGTTCATCATCACGAACATGGCCTGCATGCCCTTGTTGGGCTGGCCCACCAGGGTGCCGATGGCGCCGTCGATGACGATCTGCGCGGTGGCGTTGCCATGGATGCCCATCTTGTGTTCCAGGCCCCCGCAGTAGATGCCGTTGCGCTCGCCGACCGAGCCGTCGGCCTTGGCGTGGAACTTGGGCACGATGAACAGGCTCACGCCCTTGATGCCGGGGGGCGCGTCGGGCAGGCGGGCCAGCACCAGGTGGATGATGTTGTCGGCCATGTCGTGCTCACCGGCGCTGATGAAGATCTTGTTGCCGGTGATCTTGTAGGTGCCGTCGGCCTGCGGCTCGGCCTTGGTGCGCATGAGGCCCAGGTCGGTGCCGCAGTGCGGTTCGGTCAGGCACATGGTGCCGGTCCATTCGCCGCTGGTCATCTTGTGCAGGTAGGCGGCCTTCTGCTCGTCGGTGCCGTAGGTGTGCAGCGCGGCGTAGGCGCCGTGCGTCAGACCGGGGTACATGGCCCAGGCCTGGTTGGCCGAGTTCATCATTTCGTACATGCACTGGTTCACCACCAGCGGCAGGCCCTGGCCGCCGAACTCGGGGTCGCAACTCAGCGCCGCCCAGCCACCGTCCACATAGGTCTTGTAGGCTTCCTTGAAGCCCTTGGGCGTGGTGACTTCGTGCGTCTTCTGGTCGAGCTTGCAGCCTTCGGTGTCGCCGCTGATGTTCAGCGGAAAGATCACCTGGGATGCGAACTTGCCGCCCTCTTCCAGCACCGCGTTGATGGTGTCGGCGTCGATCTCGGTGTGTGCCGGAATGGACTTGAGGTCGTCGGTGACTTTGAGCACTTCGTGCATCACAAACTGCATGTCTCGCAGGGGCGGGTTGTAAACGGGCATGGGGAAACTCCTGTGCTGGGTTTGTGAAAAGGCGAAAAGGAAATCAGCCCTGCGTGCGTGCGGAGGCTGGGGTTTTGGTGGTCTTGCGCGCGATTGGCGCGGGGGCGCTCCCGAAGCGGGTCACGATGTTCTCGAACGCGCGCACGGCGCGGCTGGCCGAGTCGGGGCTGCGCAGGAAGCGGGCCTCGTAGTGCAACGCCAGGATCAGCGCGTGGATCTCGAACGCCATCTGCGCCGCGTCGGTGTCGGGTGCGAGGTGGCCTTCTTCGATGGAGATCTCGACCGCGCGGCGCATGGCGGAAAGCCAGGTGTTGACCGAACTCGCCAGCGCGTCGCGCACCGGGCCGGGCCGGTCGTCGAACTCGACCGCGCCGCTGATGTAGATGCAGCCCGAATCGATCTCGACCGAGGTGCGCTTCATCCAGTTGTCGAACAGCATGCGCAGGCGCGGCAGGCCACGCGGTGCGTTGATGGCGGGGTAGAACACCTCTTCCTCGAAACGCGCGTGGTACTCGCGAACCACCGAAATCTGCAGTTCCTCGCGCGATCCGAAGTGGGCGAACACGCCCGACTTGCTCATCTGCATCACCTCGGCCAGCGCGCCGATCGACAGGCCTTCCAGGCCGATCTGCGTGGCCAGACCGAGCGCGGCATCCACGATGGCGGCTTTGGTCTGCTGGCCCTTCTGCAAAGGCTTGTGGGCCGATGCGTCGGATCGCGGGCGGCGGGTGATGGGGTTCACGCTCATGCGGGTCGGTCCTGATGAAGAGGAGGGGCAAAAAAAGACGACCGCTCGAATAATCGAACGGTCGTTCTATTTTTACCGCAAAAGCCGCTTCACGCGCAAACACGCTGCGCTTTGAGGCCATTTGTTTAGGTGCGAAGCCCTAAAAGACACACCACGGCACCGAGCCATGGTGGACGCTGCAGTTGCTCAGAGCCGGCCGACGGGCAGCAGCAGCGCGAGGCTGTGCTCGAGGCTCTCGCTGGGCGAGCGCTTGAAGCCGCTGCGCGCGAAACGCTGCAGCCGGCCCACGCAAAAGGCCGTGATGACCGACGCATCGGCCTGAGCGTCCACCGTGGGTGTGGCCACGCCGGCCACCACGGCCGATTCACGCAGGTTCTGCCGCAGCACCGATTCGATCTTGTCGAAGAACAGGTTCATGCGTTGTTGCAGGCGGTCGTTTTCGAACACCAGTGCGTCCCCCACCATCACACGCGTCATGCCGGGGTTCTTCTCGCCGAACTGCAGCAACAGCGTGACGAGCTTGCGGCAGCGCGCGTTGGCATCGGGTTCACGCTCGCCGAGCTGATTGACCAGGCCGAACACCGACTGCTCGATGAATTCGATCAGGCCTTCGAACATCTGGGCCTTGCTGGCGAAGTGGCGGTAGAGCGCGGCTTCGCTGACTTCGAGCCGTGCCGCCAGGCCAGCGGTGGTGATGCGCTCGGCACCGGGCTGCTCCAGCATGGTGGCCAGCGCTTCCAGGATCTGCACCCGGCGCTCGCCAGGTTTGGGCCGCTTGCGACCGGTGCCCTCGGCATGCG
The DNA here is from genome assembly GCF_018780385.1 of Hydrogenophaga sp. Classification (GTDB taxonomy): domain Bacteria; phylum Pseudomonadota; class Gammaproteobacteria; order Burkholderiales; family Burkholderiaceae_C; genus Hydrogenophaga. Next base: position 50,605 of record NZ_JADMJO010000022.1, read on the forward strand.
CAGCGGCTTCGATCACGCTGGCCGCTTCAAGCGCTGCGGCGTCTTCCGGGGAGGGAGACTCGGGGACATTGGAGGTCATGGGCAGGCGGTCCGATCGGTGGGGCTGATGGGTGCTGATGGCCGCAGTGCCGGCCCTGGTGCGTCTTCCTGTTACGAATTTTCGCACATCGCCGCAGCGCCACGAACCCAACGGGGGCGGGGTACCCGATGTCAGTGGGTGATCGCACTCCGCACCCTTCGACGGCGCGCCCCTGGGGTCAGTGACTTTTGATCATGGTGCCGAAGGGCTCGTTGCCGAGCACCTCCAGCAGGAGCGCGTGCGGTACCCGCCCATCAATGATGTGCACTGCGTTCACGCCGCTCTTGGCCGCGTCCAGTGCGCCGGCGATCTTGGGGATCATGCCGCCGGAGATGGTGCCGTCTTCCACCAGTTCGTCGATGCGGCGCGGCGTCAGTTCGGTGAGCAACTGGCCGTCCTTGTCGAGCACGCCGCGGATGTTGGTGAGCATGAGCAGCTTCTCGGCCTGCAGCACGGTGGCGAGCTTGGCGGCCACCACGTCGGCATTGATGTTGTAGCTCTCGTTGTTCTCGCCAAAGCCGATCGGGCTGACCACGGGAATGAACTGGTCGTCCTGCAAGGCCTTCACCACGCTGGGGTCGATGCTGACGATGTCGCCCACCTGGCCCACATCGTGCTCGAGGTTCGGGTCTTTCTGGTCGGTCATGCGCAGCTTCTGCGCGCGGATCATGGCGCCGTCGCGCCCGGTCAGTCCCACGGCCTTGCCACCGGCCTGGTTGATCAGGCCCACGATGTCCTGCTGCACCTCACCGGCCAGCACCCACTCCACCACCTCCATGGTCTCCGGGTCGGTCACGCGCATGCCCTGGATGAACTGCCCCTGCTTGCCCAGGCGCTTGAGCAGCGTCTCGATCTGCGGTCCGCCGCCGTGCACCACCACCGGGTTGATGCCCACCAGCTTGAGCAGCACCACGTCCTCGGCGAAGTCCTGCTGCAGGGCCGGGTCGGTCATGGCATTGCCGCCGTACTTGATGACCATGGTCTTGCCGTGGTACTTGCGGATGTAGGGCAGCGCCTGGGCGAGGATCTCGGCTTTGTCGCGGGGGGAGATGGTGGTGACGTCTGGGGGGGTGGTCATGGCTTCTTTGCTTTGTGCGGTTTCGAAATTGTAGGCCTCGGTTGTGATGTTTTTTCTTGCGTGGCAGGCCAGAAGGGAAGTCCGATTCCCATCCCGATTCCGCTTGTTGCCGCGTGGCCGGGCTGAGCAGCGCAGGGGCGCTCGGACAAAGGGGCGCGCACTGTTTGAGCGCAGCGAGTTTGCGCGCACCCCGAGCGAACCGAGCAGCGCAAGGAAGCCCGCAGGGCCCCGGACTTCGGCTCGCCTTTCTTTTGCTTACTTTTCTTTGGCGAAGCAAAGAAAAGTGAGTCGGCCGCCGGGCCGAGACCCGGCTAGCCACGACAGAAACAACATCACGACGAAGAAGAAGAGGCAAGCCCAGAAACGGCCTGAAACAAAACCTGCCGAGCCTGCACAACAACCCGCGCCTTCCACTCATCCGTGTCCACATAAAAAGCCGCCAACACCCGAGCCTTGATCGCAGCACGCAAGGCCTCGGGCGCTTCGGGGTGCAGGTGCAGCCAGTGGTCCCCACGCAGCGCGTCGATCACCTCTTCGATCGGCACCGTGCCGTACTCCATTGCGATGCCGGTGTACTGCGCCTGCGGGCATTCTTCGTACGCGGCGCTCCACATCAAGCCGGTCAACAGGGCCGACGTCGACGAGCCGTCGTAGATGGAGGTCACCGGTGTCTGTCCACCGCCGCCCCACCATGCTCGAGCACGCTCCAGCGCCACCGCGTCGTCGCGGCAGGCGCAGATGCGCTCGCCCAGCCCGCTCTCGCCCAGCCCGGTGTGCAGGTCGATCCACGCGAGGTGGCGGGCCTGCCTGCAGTGACGGCGCAGCACGTCTCGCAAGGTGCGGTTGCTCCAGGTGGCATCAACACCGCCATAAAACAGGCCATCGGCAAACGCATGCTGCCCCTGAGACACGGCGGCCTGAAAGCGGGTCAGGCCGTGGGTCTGGATGTGGGCCCCGATGGCCGCGACGTTGTCGGGCCCCGGCGGCCATTGCTTGGGCAACAACAGCTCGTGCAGTTCCGCATAGGCCTCGTTGGCGGGCAGCGGTTGGCTGAAGTCCTGGAAGTTGCGGTTCAGGTCGACGTTCTCGTGCGTGACGCGGCGCACCCACGAAAAACCGTGCGGGTTGAGGGCGTGGATGTAGAGCACAGCCACGCCAGCGGCCCGCGCGTGTTCGCGCCATTCTGCGTCGTGTGCGGCGAACACCTGCACACCCGAGCCGCAGTAGCCCTCCACACCATGGCAGGCACTGCTGACGATCAGCAGCCGCTCCGCGGATGGGTCGCCATCGAGCGCCACATCCATCGCGAGCACTTCGCCATCGCGACCCGGCAGGGGATGGTTGTGGCTGGAGATCGCCATGCCTGCGCTGGCGGCCGCTTCCAGAAACTTCACCCGGGCCCGGGCGTACGACGGGGAGAACGCGTCGGCTGGTGCGATCAAGCAGCGGCCCCCGGGCGCGGGGTGCCCAACCACTTTTCGGCCAGCTGCACCCAGTAGGTGGCGCCCAGCGGAATCAGGTCGTCGTTGAAGTCGTAGCTGGGGTTGTGCAGCATGCAGGGGCCGCCGCCGTGACCCATTTCGCGGTGCGCGCCGTCGCCGTTGGCAATGAAGGCGTAGCAGCCTGGGCGGGCCTGCAGCATGTAGGCGAAGTCTTCCGCGCCCATCGTGGGCTCCTGCTCCACCACACGATCGGCACCCACGATGTCGGCCATGACCTCGCGCGCGAACGCGGTCTCGACGGCGTGGTTGATGGTGGGCGGGTAGTTGCGTTTGAACTGGAATTCGACCGTGGCGCCGAAGGCCGCGCTGGTGTGCTCGGCAATCTCCTGCATGCGGCGTTCGATCATGTCGAGCACCTCGTAGGTGAAGGTGCGCACGGTGCCCTGGATCTCGCAACTGTCGGGCACCACGTTGGTGGCCTCGCCGGTGTGGATCATGGTGACCGAGATCACGCCGGCGTCCACCGGCTTCTTGTTGCGCGAGATGATGGTCTGGAAGGCCATGACCATCTGGCAGGCCACCGGCACCGGGTCGATGCCGTTGTGGGGGAGTGCGGCGTGCGCGCCCTTGCCGCGGATGGTGATGTGGAATTCGTTGCTCGACGCCATCACCGGGCCGGCACTGGCAGCGAAGGTGCCCACCGCCATGCCTGGCCAGTTGTGCATGCCGAACACCGACTCCACCGGGAACTGCTCGAACAGACCGTCCTTGATCATCTCGCGCGCGCCGCCACCGCCTTCTTCGGCCGGCTGGAAGATCAGATAGACCGTGCCGTCGAAGTTGCGGTGCTTGGCAAAGTGCTGCGCTGCGCCGAGCAGCATGGCGGTGTGGCCGTCGTGGCCGCAGGCGTGCATCTTGCCGGCGTGCTGGCTGGCGTGGGCAAAGGTGTTGTGCTCCTGCATGGGCAGGGCGTCCATGTCGGCGCGCAGGCCGATGGCACGACCGCTCTTGCCGCCGTCGCGCCCGTGCACGATGCCCACCACACCGGTGGTGCCCATGCCGCGGTGCACGGGAATGCCCCATTCGGTGAGTTTGTCCGCCACCACATCGGCGGTGCGCACTTCCTTGAAACAGAGTTCGGGGTGTGCGTGGATGTCGCGGCGCACGGCCGCGATGCTGGCGGCCTGCGTGAGGATGGAGTCGATGAGTTTCATGAGGACCTTTGCGTGCCGTGACAGGGGCATCGAAAACAAAAGGTCATGGTACCGAAGAGCTGCATGCGCCGAGGCTGCGCAGGAGACACCCCCATCAACATGCGGGCCACTTGACCTGGTTGGTGACGATCAAGTGATCACCACGCGAGGACGAGGCAAGCCCGCCTATCGGCGAATGCGACCGTCTTCGGTCAGCAGCGTGAGTTCAACAAACCGGGAGCCGGTGTGTTTTGTCGGTCCGAAGTCCAACGGGAACCCGCCCAGATTCACGTTCTGCATGCCTTGCACGGCGTTGATGAAGCCCTCGCGCGTGAGCGCCCTCCCCGCGCGGCGCACACCTTCGGTGAACACCTTGGCCGCCACGAAGCCTTCCATGCCCGAGTAGTTGGGCTCGATGCCGCGCTTCTCCTTGATGGCCGCCAGGTACTCGCCTGAAAGCGGTGTGGCCGGCGTGTAGGGGAAGGGCATCACCTGGCTCACGGACACACCACGGGCCTCCGCCCCGAGCTCGTCGATCAGGGCCTGGGTGCCGACAAACGAGACGTTGTAGAAGTTGCCGTGGAATCCGGCACGGCGCGCCTGCCGCACAAAGGTGGCCACCGCCTTGTAGGCCCCGATCTGCACGATGGCCTCGGGTTTCTGGGCCAGGATGTCCTTCACCGCCTGCTCCACATCGATGGTGTTGCGCTCCACCGTGCCCAGGGCCACGGGCTCCATGGTCATGGCGGTCATGGCCCGGGTCACACCCTCCAGACCGGTCTTGCCGTAGGCGTCGTTCTGGTAGAAGACCGCGATCTTCTTGATGCCGGTGGAGGTGATCTGGCGAACGATGGCGGCCGTCTCGTCAAAGTAGGAGGCGCGCACATGGATGGCGTAGCGGTTGAACGGATCGCGCAGTGCCTGTGCACCGGTGAACGGTGCGAAGAACGGCACCTTGGCGGTGGTGGCCAGCGGCAAGGCGGCCAGGCTCGTGGGCGTGCCGATGTAGCCAAACAGGGCGAACACGTCATCCGCAATGAGCTGGCGGGTGTTGGCGACACAGCGCTCGGGCTCGTAGCCGTCGTCCAGCCGTTTGATCTCGATCGTGCGGCCCTGGACGCCGCCCTTCGCGTTGACCGTGTCGAAGTAGGCCTGCGCCCCCAGATGGAACTGCAAGCCCAGCTGCACGGCTGCACCGGTGAAAGGTGCGGACTGCCCCAGGACGATGCGGGCGTCGGTCAAGGCGGAGCTCTGCGCGCTGGCGGAGGCGCCCCAGGAAGCCAGAGCCCCCGAGCCGACCAGCTTGCACACTTGGGATAGGGCTTCACGACGCTGCATGCGGATACTCCTGATATGCTGATTTGGACACCGAGCAGGGTAAAGCAAGCGCCCTGCCATCCCCCACGTCCCGACTCCTTTTGGCAACACCCATCCGATGAACACGACTGCGCTCACGATCCGCGGTGCCTGTCCCCACGATTGTCCGGACACCTGTTCCCTGGTCACCACGGTGGAGAACGGCGTGGCCGTGCGCGTGCAGGGCAACGCCGAGCACCGACACACCGACGGCGTGCTGTGCACCAAGGTGTCGCGTTACACCGAGCGCACCTACCACCCTGAGCGCCTGCTGCACCCGCTCAAACGCACCGGCCCCAAGGGCAGCGGGCAGTTTGAACGCGTGAGCTGGGATGAAGCACTGGATGCGATTGCCGACCGCCTGAAAACCATTGCCACCCGAGACCCGCAAGCTGTTCTGCCGTACAGCTACGCCGGCACCATGGGGCAGGTGCAGGGTGAAGGCATGGCCGCGCGCTTTTTCCACCGGCTCGGCGCCTCGTTCCTGGACCGCACCATCTGCGCATCGGCCGGCGGCGAGGCGCTGGTGCAGACCCTGGGTGGCAAGGTCGGCATGAAGGTGGAGCACTTTGCGGCCTCGAAGTTGATCCTGATCTGGGGCAGCAACTCCATCGGCAGCAACCTGCATTTCTGGCGTCTGGCCCAGCAGGCCAAGCGCGACGGCGCCCGTCTGGTCTGCATCGACCCGCGGCGTTCAGAAACCGCCGAGAAGTGCCACGAACACATCGCCCTGCGCCCGGGTACCGACGCGGCGCTGGCGCTCGCGCTCATGCACCAGCTCATCACGCACGACTGGCTGGACCACGACTACATCGCGCAGCACACGCTGGGCTGGGAAGGCCTGCGCGAGCGCGCGCTGCGGTGGCCGCCCGAGCGCGCGGCGAACGTCTGCGGCATTCCGGTGCAGCAGATCACCGATCTGGCGCGCGCCTACGGCACCACGAAGCCGGCCGCCATCCGCCTGAACTACGGCATGCAGCGCGTGCGGGGCGGCGGCAATGCGGTGCGCGCCATCGCCTGCCTGCCCGCGCTGGTGGGTGCCTGGCGGGAGTCTGCGGGCGGCCTGCTGCTCTCCAGCTCGGGCCTGTTCCCGGTTGACCGCGCGGCGCTGCACCGGCCCGACTTGCTGGCCGGCAGAAGCCCGCGCACGATCAACATGAGCACCATCGGCAACGATCTGCTCCATGAAGGTTCGGCCGGCTTCGGCCCGAAGATCGAGGCGCTCATCGTCTACAACAGCAACCCCGTGGCGGTGGCGCCCGAATCCGGCAAGGTGGTGCAGGGCTTCCTGCGCGAGGACCTGTTCACCGTGGTGCTGGAGCATTTCAAAACCGACACCGCCGACCACGCCGACATCATCCTGCCGGCCACCACGCAGCTCGAACACTGGGACATCCACACCAGCTACGGTCACACCGACGTGCTGCTCAATCGCCCGGCCATCGCACCCGTGGGCGAGGCGCGCACCAACACCGACATCTTCCGCGCGCTGGCCGCGCGCATGGGTTTTGACGATCCGTGTTTTCAGGACGACGACGAGACCCTGTGCCGCACCGCATTTGGCAACACGGTGGATTTCCAGCAACTGCTCGACCAGGGCTTCACCACCCTGCCCGTGCCTGAAGCACCGTATGCCAACGGCGGTTTCCCCACGCCCTCGGGCCGCTGCGAATTCTTCAGCGCGCGCCTGGCCGCGCAGGGCATGGACGGCCTGCCCGACCACCTGCCCAACCACGAACTGCAAGGCTCGTCGCCGGCCTACCCGCTGGCCATGATCTCGCCACCGGCGCGCAACTTCCTCAACTCCAGCTTCGTCAACGTGCAGAGCCTGCGCGACATCGAAGGCGAACCGCTGCTGGAAATCCACGCCGACGACGCAGCCCTGCGCGGCATCGAGAGCGGCCAGATGGTGCGCGTGTTCAACGACCGCGGCGAATACCGCTGCAAGGCCAAGGTGTCGACGCGGGCACGGCCCGGCGTGGTCAACGGCCTGGGCATCTGGTGGCGCAAGCTCGGACCCTCGGGCACCAACGTCAACGAAGTCACCAGCCAGCAACTCACCGACATGGGTCGCGGGCCAGTGTTCTACGACTGTCTGGTCGAAGTGGCCAGCGTGCCCTGAGGCCACCGTGAAGCAGCTGCCGGCACTCGCATTCGCGGCCATGCTGAGCGCCGGCTGCGCAACCAACACGACCGGCGTGGGCTACTACTGGCAGTCGGTCAGCGGGCATCTGAAAATGTTGCAGGCCGCGCGCCCGGTCGACGACTGGCTGGCTGACGACGCTGTTCCGTCCGGGCTCAAGGAACGGCTGGAGAAGGCGCGGCGCATCCGCCAGTTCGCGGTGAGCGAGCTGGCCCTGCCCGACAACGCCAGCTACCACCGCTACGCCGACCTGCAGCGGCGCGCCGCTGTCTACAACGTGGTGGCCGCGCCCGCGCTCTCGCTCACACTGGAGACCTGGTGCTTCCCGGTGGCCGGTTGCGTGGGCTACCGCGGCTACTTTCTGGAGTCGGACGCACGGGCCTTCGCCGACAGTCTGGATGAGGCACTGGAGGTGGCCGTTTATCCGGTTCAGGCCTACTCCACCCTCGGCTGGATGAACTGGGCCGGCGGCGATCCACTGCTCAACACCTTCATCACCTACCCCGAGGGCGAGCTGGCTCGCTTCATCTTTCACGAACTCTCGCACCAGGTGGTCTATGTGCAGAACGACACCGCCTTCAACGAGTCGTTCGCCACCACGGTCGAGCGGCTGGGCGCGGCACGGTGGCTCAACCGGTCAACCGACCAGGCCCGCGCCGACTACGCCACCTTCGACAACCGCCGCCGGGCTTTCCGCGCCCTCACCCGCTCGACCCGCGAGCGTCTCAAGGCCATCTATGAAGATGTCCACCTGCTGGACGACACCAAGCTGCAACGCAAAGCCGTCGCCATGAGGGATTTCCGGCAACAGTACGAGCGCCTGAAAGCCGGCTGGAACGGTTACGCCGGTTACGACCCCTTTGTGGCGGTGGCCAACAACGCCAGCTTTGCAGCGCAGGCGGCCTACGACGACTGGGTGCCTGCGTTTGAAGCGCTGTTCGAGCGCGAGGGCCGCGATTTCACACGGTTTTATGATGCGGTGCGCGCACTGGCCGATCGCCCGAAAGAAGAGCGCCAAGCCGCCCTGCGAGAGCTGGCGCCCACCGCCTGGGCAGCCACCCACCACGACCGCCCCTGACAACAACACGCGAGACACACATGGCCGACATCCACATCGAACGCGATCACCAACTCGGCATGGGCGCTGCGCGCAAGCTCGCCTGGCGCTGGGCGGAACAGGCCGAGAACGATTTCGACATGAGTTGCACCTATGAAGAAGGTGACGACTGCGACGAAGTGCAGTTCACCCGCTCGGGCGTGAGTGGCACGCTCAAGGTATCGGCGGACAAGTTTGAGCTCGATGCGCGCCTGGGCTTCCTGCTGGGCGCCTTCAAGGACCGCATCGAGAGCGAGATCGTGAAGAACCTCGACGAACTGCTGGCGGCGAAGAAGCCGGCCGCCAAAAAGAAGAAGGCTGGCTGACGCTCAGCTCAGGCTCTGGACGAGGTCGATGTACTGCTGCATCGCATCATCTTTTTCGGTGCCCTTGAAGCCGTTCCACGCGTCCCACTTGGCGCGACCGACCATGTCGCCAAAACCGGGCTTCTTGCCTTCCACATCTCCTTCGGCGGCTTGTTTGTACAAGGCGTAAATCTTCAGGAGAGTGGCGTTGTCGGGCCGCTCGCTCAGGTTCTTGGAATTCGCCACCGCGGCTTCGAATAGGGACTTGAGATCGGCCATGAATGCTCCTGTTGTTGAATGAATGGCCCGGCAGGCGCGCCGCGGGCTAAGGGCTCTCCCGCTATCTTACGGTTGGCGGCCTCTGCACAATAGGGCCACAACCCAAGACCCGCCCAGCCACCCGAGGAGCATCCATGGTTCAACGCGTTGCCGCCCGCAGCGGCACCCCGGCGGTGCGCGCCAGTCGCCCTGCCACTCGCCGCCCGAACGCCATCAACGGCGCCGCGGCTGGCGTGCTGCCAGCGGTGAAGCAGGCGCTGTCCAGCACGCTCGGGCTGGAAGGCGAGCGCATGAGCAAGGTCGACACGGCCTGGCTGCGCATGGATTCACCGTCCAATCTCATGATGATCGTGGGCGTCTGGATCCTCCAACCGGGCATCACCATCGAGTCCTTGAACGAACGGGTGCGCGAGCGTCTGCTGCCCTACCGCCGCTTCGTGCAGCTGGCGCGCGAAGACGCCACGGGTGCGCAATGGATAGCCGACGCCGACTTCCGCCTTGACCGCCATGTGGTCACGCACCGGCTCTCGCAAACCGGCGCGCAAAGCGAACAGGATGCCCTGCAGGCCCGCGTGGCCGAACTCGCCATGCAGCCGCTGGACCGCCAGCACCCGCTGTGGCGCTTCGAGCTGATCGAACAGTACGGTGGCGGCTCGGCGCTGGTCGCGCGCATCCACCACTGCATTGCCGACGGCATTGCGCTCATCAGCGTGATGATGAGCCTGGTCGACGGCGGCGGTGCACCGCCGCAGCGCAAGGACCGCAAGACGACCAAGCCCGGCCTGGACGGCGCCGAAGACTGGGTGGTCGACACACTGATCCGGCCGTTCGGCGATCTCACCGCCAAGGCGCTGGAGGCGGCTGGTGGCAGTGCCGCCAAGTCGTTTGCCATGCTGGCCTCCCCCCAACAGAGCCTGACCGACTCGCTCGGCCAGGCGGTTGATCTGGCGCGCATGGGTGGTCAGCTCGCCAGCGATCTGGCCGCACTCGCGCTCATGCCCGACGACTCGCCCACCCGGCTCAAGGGACAACCGGGCAACACCAAACGCGTGGCCTGGTGCGAACCGATACCGCTGGACGAGGTGAAAGCCATCGGCAAGGCACTGAACTGCTCGGTCAACGACGTGCTGCTGGGGTGCGTGGCCGGCGCCATCGGTGCTTACCTCCGAAGCCTGGGCGACGATCCCACCGGCCAGGAGATCCGCGCCATGGTGCCGATCAACCTGCGCCCGATGGAAGACGCCTGGAAACTCGGCAACCGGTTCGGGCTGGTGCCGCTGGTGCTGCCCATCGGTTGCACCAACCCGGTCGAACGTGTGTTCACCGTGCGCTCGCGCATGAACAATCTCAAGGGCAGCCTGCAACCCCTGCTGACCTTCGGTTTGCTCTCGGTGGCGGGCTTGCTGGTCAAGCCCGCGCAGGACGCCATGCTCAGCCTGTTCGGCCGCAAGACCACCGCGGTGATGACCAACGTTCCGGGCCCGGCCACCAAGCTCAAGGTCTGCGGCTCCACGCTGGAGCAAACGATGTTCTGGGTACCGCAGACCGGCACGGTGGGCCTGGGGGTGTCGATCCTGAGCTACGGTGGCGGCGTGCAGTTCGGTGTGATCGCCGACACCACCCTGTGCCCCGAACCGCAGCGGATCATCGACGAGTTCGAGCCCGAATTCCGGCGCTTGCTCACCCTCACCCTGATGCTGCCCTGGGGTGAAGCCAAGGCATAGCGCCCCCACGCTGCGCCTTGGGGCGGCCGGGCGCCGGATCGGTCTGCCCCAAGGGACTTCACGCGGTGGTCAAACGGCGCGACGCCATCTCCAGCAGCCCGTCAAAGATCAGGCCTTCCACCAGCTCGACCTGAAGGGCCATGCTGGGAGCCATCTTCCAGCCAGCGCCGCCGGTCATGAAACACACGGGTTCATCGCCGCAATGGCGGCGCAGGTTGTCCACCATGCGCTGCACCGCGCCGGCAATGGCGAAGGTGCCGCCGCTGGTGAGCGCGTCGCTGGTGTTGGTGGGGAAGTCACGCACCTCGCCGGTGGGCACGTGCAGGCCGGCCGTGCCGGACTCGAGCGCGCGCAGCATGATGCCGTGGCCGGGCAGGATGATGCCGCCCAGAAAACGCCCGTCGGTGTCGATGGCTTCCACCGTCACCGCGGTGCCCACCATCACCACCACACAAGGCCGCGCCAGGCCTCGCGAGACCAGGCGCTGGCGCGCACCGATGATGGCGACCCAGCGGTCCGAACCCAACCGTGCCGGGTGGTCGTAGCCGTTGATCACCCCCGCTTCTGCATTGCCGGAGACCACCCACTGCGGGGTCACGTCCCACAGTTCAAGCTGCTCTTCAACCCGGCGTTTGACTGCATCCCCCGCCACCACACAGCCCAACACCCACTGCGGGGCGCCCAGGTCGGCCCAATCACCTTCGGCCAGGGTTTCGATGTTTTCGAGAAACTGCGCACCCTGCGCGATCAGGCGTGAACCGGATCGCGGCTCCTCATACAGGGCCCATTTCAGGCGGGTGTTGCCAACGTCCAGGGCCAGAAAAGTCATGCGCGGATTATGACCACGGCAACCCCGGGGGGTTTGCGCACTGCAGCATCGGACTAAATCAGACCTATCCAACAGGCGCGCTGCACAGCCGCCAGCTTGTTGTCGGTCTTGAGCTTGCCCATGGCGTTGGCCAGGTGGTAGTTCACCGTGCGTTCCGAACAATCCATGCGAACGGCGGTTTCGCGCGCCGTCAGCCCTTCAAACGCCATGTTCAGGCTTTCCAGCTCGCGGGGGCTCAAGCCCACGCGAGCTTCGGCGATGGCACGGCGCAACATGGGCCAGATATTGAAAGCCGACCAGGCCAGCGCGGCCGCTTCGGAGCGATCGGCAAACGCCCGGGGGCTGAACATGAAACATTCAAAGGCGCGACCGGCGGGCAGGCTGAATGCCACGCGCACCAGTGTCTGGTAACCGTGTGCGAGCCACAGGCGGCGCCAGCGACTGGACTGTTCAAAAACGGATTTGGAGATGTCTTGCCAGGCCACGAGGGGCGCATCACTTTCGCGCCAACTGGCACCAAAATCGCGGCTGTCGGCCAAGGCCTGGGCGGCCGAGAGCAAGCGAGGGGGGTGCACCGCCAGCACCTCGCGCTCGTCTCTTCCGCCGGTGGGCGCCGGACCCAGCACCATGACGGCCTCAACGCCCTGATCATGCAGTGCGCAGACCCAGTCGGCCAGGATGCTGTCCAGGCTGACACTGTCAAAGTTGACAGGTAAGGTCATGGTTTGAAACAGCCTGTTGCACAGACAATGGGGTACGTGTTTGGGCAGCCGGTGCGGGCAACGGGTGCTCGACGATCAAAGGAGTACATATTGCCTCTGGACCGGTTGAGGTTGCACAGCGCCAAGGCGCGACTGTGGAGGTGGTTGCTGGACGAGGTGGTCCATGCACCCCTGGAACCCATTTTGCACCCATCCCGTGCACGGTTGCAGTACTTGGGTGCGTTCACCATTCTCGGCCATATCGCCTTTGGCTGGATCTGGATCGACCTGTTGCCGCAGCCCTACGAAAGCGTGCCTACCCGACTGGCCATGGCCAGCCTGGGCATCCCGCTGCTGTTCGGCATGATCAATCGGGACCTCACCTCCAAGGCCACGATCTGGATCTTTTCCCTGGCCAGCTGGTTGCAGTTACCGATGTTCTTTTCCTGGATGTACTGGCTCAACGACGGCAACGACGTCTGGCTGGCCAGCGTGTCCTGCATGCTGGTGATCTACTACCACCTCACCGACTGGCGGGTGGCCACATTGGGTGTTGTCGCGGGAGCGGGGCTCAGCCTGGGGCTGACACAGATGCTGGGAATACCGCTGACGGAAGCCGCCACACGGCCCGATCATCTGGTCGTGCTGGCCTTCGCATGGGGCGCGGCCGTGATGCTGGGGGCCTCCAGCGCCAACTTGCGCCGCACGCGCCTGATCAACACGCTCAGCACCATGGGCGTGATGGCGCATGAGCTGCGCACGCCGCTGGCCACCGTCCACCTGATGGGCGACGTGCTGCGCAACCTGTCGCAGCACGACTTGCCGGAGGCCAAACAGAAAAGGTTCGACGAGCTGGCCACCCGGTTGCAGAACCTGGTGCGCAGCATGAACCGGCAGATCGATACCCAGATATCGAATGCACAACTGATTCGACTGCCCCGCGACAAGTCCTCGATCCGCGCGGCCGAACTGGTGCAGGACGTGGTGCTGCACTACCCCTACCGCTCGTCCAGGGAGCGAGATTGTGTTCAGGTGCACATCCAGCAGGACTTTCACTTCGTTGCCTCCCGCCAGCTGTTCTCCCAGGTGCTCACCAATCTGATGAAGAACGCGCTGCACGCGCTGGCCTCGGCCAGCAATGCACCCAGTCCGGGCGACTTGCGGCTGGACGTGGGTGTGCACCACGGCAAGGGCCGCATTGCAGTATCTGACGACGGAATCGGCATTGCCCACGAACAGCAGACGAGAATCTTCGAACCGTTCTTTTCCACGCTGGCAGGTGCTGGCAACGGCCTGGGTCTGACGTTCTGCAAAAACGTGGTGGAAGCGGCGCAGGGAACTCTCAGCGTGCATTCGGAACCCGGCGTGGGCGCGGTGTTCATGATCGATCTTCCGATCCCGACCCCGACTCCCGCGACTTCATCCTCCCACTCGCTGACAACCTGATGGCACTGACGATCCCCTTATTCCACCGTCCTGGCAGCATCCTGTTTCTGGACGATGACACCGACTACCTCGACATGCTCGGTATGGTGATTCCGACGCATTGGCAGGTGGAACTGTTTTCGCGCCCGTCTGGGTTTGCGCAGCGCATGCAGCAGGAGCCTGCCCGGTGGGAAGCCGACGCCATGCTGCAGTTGCAGATGATCGAACGCTGGCGCCAGGGGCAGGCGCTGCTGCCGCAGATCCTGCGCTACTGGTCGGTGAACCCGGCGCGCTACCAGTTGGTGAAGACCTGCGTGGTCGACTACGCGATGCCCGGCACCGACGGCTTGAAGGTGCTCAACACCCTGCTGGACTGGCCCGGCTCACGCGTGCTGCTGACCGGCCAGGCCGACGAGCAGATCGCGATCCAGGCCTTCAACAACGGACTGATCGACCAATTCGTGCCCAAACAGACGACCGACATCACGCGCCACCTGATGGGTGTCTTGCGCAAGCTCATGCACGCACCCCACCCCCGCCTGAACACGCTGTGGCGCGGCGCGCTGCAGCCGTCGCAACAATCGCTGCTGCAGATTCCTTCCATCGCGCAGGCCTTGCAGACCTTCGCCAGCCAGAACTGGGTTGAATACGCCGTGCTGGGTGAGCCGTTTGGCCTGATCGGCCTGGACGGCGTGGGCGACGCACACTGGCTGCAGCTGGAGCCCACCAGCAGCCTCGCCGACCTGGCGGAACTGGCTGGCTCGGCCGGCCTGGGGTTCGACGTGGTGCGCGCTGTGCAGGCGGGCAACCAGCTGGCGGCCGTGGAACTGCACCAGCAGCTCAATCTGAGCGGACCGGTGCGCACTGCGCCGGCTTTCAGCCTGGGTGAGGACAAGCTGATCACGGCGGCGGTGTTCTCACTTGACGCCACGGACCTGCCGCATCCCATCTACGGCTACCGGCGCTTTCTGGACGCCGAAGGCCACCGCAGCGTTCAGGACAACTGAGCGCAGGCCGCGCGGGCGCGCCGCGCAATTGGCCAGTCCCACGGCTTGACCACCGGCGCCAACTCACGCGCCACGGCGGCCACATGGTCGAGCTCGGCATCGGTGAGCGCTGCGTGCAGCGTGAGGCGCACCATGGTGCGGTTGCGGCTGGTGGCCGGCGCACAGAACACCGCACCAAACACATCCCGCTCCTCCAGCAGATCGCGCAGCACCATGGTGGCGGGTTCGGTGCCAGCCTCCAGGGCGATGATCTGTTCGGTGCCTTGGTGGATCGGGTAACCCAGGTCGCTGAGCATGCCGCGCAACTGGCGCGTGTGGGCATGCAGGCGCGCGCGCTCGGTGTCGCTGCGGCGGATCACCTCCAGCGTGGCGTCCAGTGCGGCAATCTCGTGCGGCAGCAAGCACGAGCTGAACATGTTGGGGTAGCTGGTGCTCAGCACGTAGTTGCGCATGGCCGCGGGCACGCTCAGGAAACCGGCGCGTCCGGCGAACGCCTTGGCCAGGCTGGCGGTGATGAAGTGCACCCGGTGGCTCAAACCGAGCTCGGCGCACAGGCCCGCGCCCTGCGGGCCGTGCGTGCCCAGGGAATGCGATTCGTCCACCAGCGTCATGCAGCCCCAGCGCTCGGCCACCTCCACCACCTGCACCAGAGGCGACACGGCGCCCGTGGTGCTGTAGATCGAATCCACCACGATCACACCGGCGCCGTGGCGCTGCACCAGCCGCTCCAGGTGTTCGGCGTCGTTGTGACGGAACGGGTGGGTGGTGGCCCCGGCGCGGCGCGCACCTTCCCACAGCGAGGTGTGGGCCAACGTGTCCATGTAGATCACGGTCTTTTCGTCGGCGATCGACTGCAGCAGGCCCAGATTGGCCGCGTAGCCCGACTGGCAGATGAGGCCGTCTTCCTGACCCAGCATGTGGGCGAGTTTGAGTTCGAGCTTGCGCGCGGGGTGTTCGTCAAGCAGGAACACGCCGGACTGGATGACGAACTCGGAGTCGGTCTTGATCGACAGCGTCTGCGCTTGAACGATCTCGGAATGGCCGGTGAGGCTGAGGTAGTCGTTGCCGTTGAGCCGCACCGCGCCGGGACCCGCCTCTCGGCCATGCAGCAGTGAGCGCCCGCTCCAGAGCGTGTCCCAACGGGTGGTGAATTCGCGCTGAATGCGCCCCGCCAGATGATCGGAGATCGGGGGGCTGGAGGGTGCCTTTTCCCGAGAGCAGGCCAACGACGTCATGGAGCAATCCTTTTGGAATGGAAAACCCCATTGAAAAAGAAATTCGTGAAAAAACACACGAACCCTGTCAGCCCTGACAGGGGTAGTGACGCTTTCTTCTCAAATTGCAGGCAAGTCGCGCGACCAGCGGTGGCCGACCAACTGCCTGGTAGCAGGGACCTCGCGCGCTTCAGCGCTCAGTTCTGGCGCCAGGGCAGCGCCCGGTGTCGCCAGCCACCTTGCTGCCCGCGGTGCGCATGCGCATCCGGATCACCCTCGAATCCCTCCAGGATGTTGTAGGCCTCCAGGCCGAGTTCGGTGGCGCGTTTGGCAGCGGCGATCGATCGCACGCCGCTGCGGCACAGCAACACGATCTTTTTGTCGCCGGCTGCCTGACGCACCTGCGCGTCGAAGTCGGGGTTCATCGCCATGCCGGGCCACTGCTTCCACGCCACCGGCACCGCGCCGGGCACGAAGCCGACCCACTCGCGCTCGGCATCGGTGCGCACGTCCACCAGCACAGCCTCGCCGGCCTGCACCCATTGCCACGCCAGTTGCGGCGTCACATCGCCCGCGTAGCTGCCCGTGTGCGGGCCGGCCGCGGGCCGGGGCTCCATGAACAGGACGCCGCCCGCGTCGTGACGCTGTCCCGACATGAGATTGGCAGGCACGGCCTCGTCGATGCGTCGGGGTTTGGGCAGATTGAGCGACTCCATCAAGGCGATGAACTCGGACTCGCTCTTGCCCGCGACACGTTCGTTGTGCTTCTTCTCGGCGCCGATGGTGGAGTGGTGACGACCGTGGTAGTCGTGTCCGGGCCAGACGGTGGTGTCCTCCGGCAGATTGAACAGCACCTGGGTGATGCTGTGAAAAAGGTCTTTTGCACTGCCCGACTGGAAATCGGTGCGGCCACAACCGCCGATGAGCAGCGTGTCGCCGGTGAACACGTGGTGCCTCCAGACCAGGCTCATGCTGCCGGCGGTGTGCCCCGGGGTGTGCAATGCACGCAGCACTTCCCCGCCAAAACTCAGCGTGTCGCCGTGCGCAAGCTGCACGCCGGCGGTACCGATGCCGCAACCTTGGGGCGCTGCCGTCTTCGCCCCTGCCAGTTCGGCCAGCTTGCCGGCGCTGGTGATGTGGTCCGCATGAGCATGGGTTTCCACCGTCCAGACCAGTTTCAGGCCGTACTCGCGCAGCACGGCGAGATCGCGCTCGATCTGGTCATCCACCGGGTCGATGATGAGGGCGTCGCGGGTGATCTGGTCGAACAGCACATAGGTGAAGGTGCTGGAGGCTGGATCGAAAAGCTGGATCGGTTTCATGGCGCATAGCATGCCACTGCCCGGACTCTGTGGATTGACCCAAGTCGAATGCGACGTTGTTAGCATGCAAACTTGCACCGGACTTACACCCTGCTGACGCAGCGGTTTTTTGCACACGAGATGCCCGACTCAAACAACCGCCACACGCACTTCGAGAGGCTTTTCGTACACCATTTTTACCCTATGGCAGGCGCAACGTCAGACAAAGGAATCATGGTCGGTGAAAACCCTGTCGAGGGGGGCGAGCTGCGGGCCGCATGATGAACGACCTCAACCCAGACTGGAGACAAACACATGTCAGACAAGAAAACCGTGACATCACGCCGCGGCATGCTGAAGGGCGCGGCCGTTGCGGCAGGCGCCATGTCGGTGCCGATGATTGCGACCGCACAGACCACGTCGCTGCGCTTCCAGAGCACCTGGCCCTCCAAAGACATCTTCCACGAGTACGCCCAGGACTTCGCCAAGAAGGTCAACGACATGGCGGGCGGCAAGCTCAAGATCGAAGTGCTGCCGTCGGGCTCCGTGGTGCCGGCTTTCCAGCTGCTCGAGGCAGTGGCCAAAGGCACGCTGGACGGCGGCCATGGCGTCGTGGCTTACCACTACGGCAAAAACTCGGCGCTCGCCCTGTGGGGTTCCGGCCCTGCGTATGGCATGGATCCCAACATGGTCCTGGCCTGGCACAACTACGGCGGCGGCAAGGCCCTGCTGGAAGAAATCTACGCCAGCCTGAACCTGGATGTGACCTCCTTCCTGTACGGCCCGATGCCCACCCAGCCACTGGGCTGGTTCAAGAAGCCTGTGGCCAAGGTGGCCGACATGAAGGGCCTGAAGTTCCGCACCGTGGGCCTGGCCGTTGACGTGTTCACCGAAATGGGCACCGCGGTGAACCCGCTGCCCGGGGGCGAGATCGTGCCCGCGCTGGACCGCGGCCTGATCGACGCAGCCGAGTTCAACAACGCATCCTCGGACCGCCTGCTGGGCTTCCCCGATGTGGTGAAGAACTGCATGCTGCAGAGCTTCCACCAGTCGGGCGAGCAGTTCGAAATCCTGTTCAACAAGACCAAGCTCAATGCCCTGCCGGCCGAGCTGAAGTCCATCGTCGACTACGCCGTGCAGGCGGCCAGTGCCGACATGAGCTGGAAAGCCATTCAGCGCAACTCGCAGGACTACATCGAGCTGAAGAAGCAAGGCGTGAAGTTCTACAAGACCCCCGACGCGATCCTGCGTGCGCAGCTCGAAGCCTGGGACAAGACCATCGCCAAGAAGGCTGGGGAAAACGCCATCTTCAAGAAGGTGCTGGATTCGCAAAAGGCATTTGCCCAGCGCGCCGGCCAATGGCAAAACGACTACATGGTCGATTTCAAGATGGCTTACAACCACTACTTCGGCAAAGGCGCCAAGAAGTCCTGATCGGACTTAGCTGTACTCGGGGCGCCTGCAGGCGCCCCTTTCTGTTTCTGGAAATTCACATGCAAAAGTTGTTACTGGCGGTGGACCGCCTCTCCACCTGGTTCGGCAAGGCCTGCGCCTGGACCGTCATCGGACTCACGCTGTTGATCACCTGGGAAGTGTTCTCCCGCTATGTGCTCAACACACCTCACGCCTGGGTGCTTGATGCCCAGATCATGTTGTACGGCGTGCTGTTCATGAGCGCGGGTGCCTACACGCTGGCCAAGAGTGGCCACGTGCGCGGTGACGTCCTTTATGGCTTTTTCAGCCCGCGCACTCAAGCCGGGTGGGACCTGGCCCTTTACATCCTCTTCTTCCTGCCCGGCATCGTGGCCCTGACCTACGCCGGGTGGTTCTTTGCCAACGAATCACTCGCCATTCGCGAGCAGACCTTCAACGCCGATCCGCTGCCGGTCTACCCGTTCAAATTCGTCGTGCCGATCGCCGGCGCCTTCCTGCTGCTGCAGGGTTTCGTGGAAATCATCCGCTGCGTCATGTGCCTGCAGACCGGCGAGTGGCCCAAGCGTGAGGAGGACGTGGAAGAAGTGGACGTGGACAAACTCAAAGAAATGGTGAACGTGAAAGATGCCGACATTGATGCGCTGGACAGCCTCGTGGTGAAGCAGGGAGGCCAGCCATGAAGATTCGCAAGGAACTGTGGTTCGGCTTCTCGCTGATGGCGCTCATCGGCTCGGCCGCACTCACCATGGTGTTCAGCGTGGACACCATGACCAACGGTCACTATGGCCTGCTGATGCTCTCGCTGGTGGTGGTTGCCATCATGCTGGGCTTCCCCACCGCCTTCACCCTCATGGGCATGGGCATGATGTTCGCGTTCTTCGCCTACCACTCGGGCACACAGACCGCGGGCGGCGCCATGCAGCAGACGCTGGACCTGATGGTGCAGCGCGCGTTCTCGGTGATGGGCAACGACGTGCTGATCTCGATCCCGCTGTTCGTGTTCATGGGCTATCTCGTGGAACGCGCCAATCTGATCGACAAGCTGTTCCGCAGCCTGCACCTGGCCCTGGCCCGTGTGCCGGGCTCGCTGGGTGTGGCCACGCTGGTGACTTGCGCGGTGTTCGCCACCGCCACCGGCATCGTGGGTGCGGTCGTCACGCTCATGGGTTTGCTGGCCCTGCCGCAGATGCTGCGCGCCGGCTACGACGTGCGCCTGTCGGCCGGTGTCATCACCGCTGGTGGCTGCCTGGGCATCCTGATCCCGCCCTCGGTGCTGTTGATCGTGTACGGCGCCACCGCCGGCGTGTCGGTGGTGCAGCTGTATGCAGGTGCCTTCTTCCCCGGCATCATGCTGGCCGGTCTGTACATCCTGTACGTGATCATCATGGCCAAGATCAAGCCGGCTTGGGCGCCGCCGCTCACCGCAGCGCAGCGCTTCGTGCCGCTGCCGGCGCCGCTGACGGCCATCGGTGCCACCGGCGACGGCTGGGCCGTGTCCAACCTGATCAAGGCACTCAAAGGCCGGCGCAACCAGGACGTGTCCGCCAAGTACCTGCTGGGCCAGTTGGGCATCGCACTGCTGCCAGCGATCCTGTTCGCCGCCGTGGCCTTCGCCAGTTACCAGAGCGCCACCACCGTGGTGCCGGTGGAAACCTACGAAGAGCTGCAGCCCATGGGCGCTGGCGCCAACGTGGACGAGAACACCAGCGAAGGTGGTCTGGCCGAACCCGAAGCCGAAGAAGGCGGTCTGGCTGAACCCCCATCCGACGACGCGGTGGCCGAGCCACCGGGTGCACAGGAAGGCGCC
Organism: Hydrogenophaga sp.; assembly: GCF_018780385.1. Lineage (GTDB taxonomy): Bacteria > Pseudomonadota > Gammaproteobacteria > Burkholderiales > Burkholderiaceae_C > Hydrogenophaga. The sequence goes on from NZ_JADMJO010000022.1 coordinate 71,018, forward strand.
GTGGCCGAACCACCCGGTGCCGAGAAAGAGGCTCCTGCGGCTGGCGCGGCACCCGATGCCGTGGCCGAGCCGGCTGCTGCTGCAGCTCCCGCAGGTGAGGCCGCAGAGCCTGCTGCCACCACCAAGCCAGCCTCCATGAGCTTCTGGATCGGCCTGGCCGTGGGTCTGCTGGCCATGGTGATCTTCTACGCCATCCTGAGCTTCACGCGGTTGGAAGTCTTCAAGATGCTGCTCTCCAGCTTCTTCCCGCTGCTGGTGCTCATCCTGTCGGTGCTGGGTTCGATCGTCTTCGGTCTGGCCACGCCCACGGAAGCGGCAGCGGTGGGCGCCTTCGGCGGCTTCCTGCTGGCGGCGGCCTACCGACAGCTCACCTTCAGTGTGGTCAAGGAAAGCGTGTTCCTCACGGCCAAGACCAGCGCCATGGTGTGCTGGCTGTTTGTGGGCTCGGCCATTTTCTCGGCGGCCTTCGCGCTGCTGGGCGGGCAGGAACTGGTCGAGACCTGGGTGCTGAGCATGAACCTGTCCAAGACCGAGTTCCTGATCTTGTCGCAGGTGCTGATCTTCATCCTGGGCTGGCCGCTGGAGTGGACCGAGATCATCGTGATCTTCATGCCCATCTTCATCCCGCTGCTGGACAACTTTGGTGTGGACCCGCTGTTCTTCGGCCTGCTGGTGGCGCTGAACCTGCAAACCGCCTTCCTGAGCCCGCCCGTGGCCATGGCGGCCTTCTACCTCAAGGGCGTGTCGCCCAAGCACGTGACGCTGAACCAGATCTTTGTCGGCATGCTGCCTTTCATGGGCATCCAGATCCTGGCCATCGTCCTGCTCTACCAGTTCCCGGCCATCGGCATGTGGCTGCCACAGGTGCTCTACCGCTGATCCAGCGGGCAGCAACCATGCAGAACCAGGGGCGCGCAAGCGCCCCTTTTTTTGCCGATACGCGGTAACATTACGTTTACGTAAACGTCAACCAAACGGGCCCGCAAGAAAGTGCCCGTGCACCGAACGGAACCCCCATGCCCAGCACGACCGACGCCGCCCTGCCCTTCCCCGCCCGTGCCATCCTGGCCGGCAAAGGCAGTCCCTGGCAGGACTGGCAGGTGAGCCCCGGCAACGGCAGCAAGAAGGCCAAGGGCGTCTCACTCAAGTCGTTCAAACCCGACGCCAAGCCGTTTTCCAGCGGCAGCAAGTCTGCTGACCAGGCGGCCCTGGCCATCCTGGCCGAAGAGCTCGACGCGCTGCAGAACCTCTTCCATGCCGACGGCCGCTACAAGCTGCTGGTGATGCTGCAGGGCACCGACACCTCGGGCAAGGACGGCACGGTGCGTGGCGTGTTCGCGCGCACCAGCCCGCTGGGCGTGCACACCGTCGGCTGGAAAGCGCCCACCGAGGCCGAGCGCGACCACGACTACCTCTGGCGCATCCACCAGAAAGTCCCGGGCGCCGGCGAGATGATGATCTTCAACCGCAGCCATTACGAAGACGTGCTGGTGCCTGCGGTCAATGGCTGGATCACGCCGCAGCAGACGCTGCAACGCTACGAACACATCAAGGATTTCGAGCGCCTGCTGGCCGAGACCGGCACGGTGATCCTCAAGTTCATGCTGCACATCGGCAAGGACGAGCAACGCGAGCGCCTGCAGGAGCGGGTGGACGATCCCGAAAAACACTGGAAATTCAGCCTGAGCGACCTCGACGTGCGCAAGCAATGGGATGACTACCAGAGCACCTACGAAGCCTTCCTCAACGCCACGAGCACCCCCTGGGCACCCTGGACCGTGGTGCCGGCCGACTCCAAGACACACCGCAACCTGATGATCGCCACCATCGTGCGCGACACGCTCAAGGCGCTGGACTTGCGCTTTCCGCCCGAAGACCCGAAGCTGTCCGGCCTGAAGATCGCCTGACGCCTGCCACCCCTTTTCCGCTACCGACCCAGAGACACACCATGAGCAACCTTGCCGCCGAATACCAGGCCCTGGCCAACTACCGCCCCACGCACAAGGTGCGCTTCGTCACCGCTGCGAGCCTGTTCGACGGGCACGACGCGGCCATCAACATCATGCGGCGCATCCTGCAGGGCATGGGCGCCGAGGTGATCCACCTGGGCCACAACCGCTCGGTGGACGAGGTGGTGACCGCCGCGCTGCAGGAAGACGCGCAGGGCATCGCGATCAGCTCTTACCAGGGCGGTCACGTGGAGTACTTCAAGTACATGGTCGATCTGCTCAAGAGCCGCGGCGGTGAACACATTCAGGTGTTTGGCGGTGGCGGTGGCGTGATCGTCCCAAGCGAAATCCGCGAGCTGCAAGAGTACGGCGTGACCCGGATCTACAGCCCGGAAGACGGGCAAAAGATGGGCCTGGCCGGCATGATCGGCGAGATGGTGATGCGTTGCGACCGCGACCTCAGTCCGTACGCGCCGACGTCGCTGGCCGCCATTGAAGGTCAGGGTGAGATGAACTGGCGCGCGCTGGCCCAACTCATCACGGTGCTGGAAAACGGCAACGCGGATGCAGCCATCGTCGCTGCCTTGCGCGAGCAGGCAAAAACGAAGAAGGTGCCCGTGCTCGGCATCACCGGCACGGGTGGCGCGGGCAAGTCCTCGCTCACCGACGAACTCATCCGCCGCCTGCGGCTGGACCAGGACGACAGCCTGCGCGTGGCCGTGATCAGCATCGACCCGTCGCGCCGCAAGAGTGGTGGCGCCCTGCTGGGCGACCGCATCCGCATGAACGCCATCAATCCGTGGCAGCAAGGTCAGCGGGTCTACATGCGCAGTCTGGCCACGCGCGACTTCGGCAGCGAGATCAGTGCCGCCCTGCCCGACGTGATCGCCGCCTGCAAGTGCGCCGGCTTCGACCTCATCGTGGTCGAGACCTCGGGTATCGGCCAGGGCGACGCGGCCATCGTGCCGCACGTGGACGTGCCCATGTACGTGATGACACCGGAGTTCGGCGCGGCCAGCCAGCTCGAGAAGATCGACATGCTGGACTTCGCGGCGTTTGTGGCCATCAACAAGTTCGACCGCAAGGGCTCGCTCGACGCCTTGCGCGACGTCTCCAAGCAGGTACAGCGCAACCAGGAAGCCTGGAGCACGCCGCCGGACCAGATGCCGGTGTTCGGCACCATGGCCGCGCGTTTCAACGACGACGGCGTGACCGCGCTTTACCAGGGCCTCAAGGCGCGCCTGGGTGACATCGGCCTGCCGCTCAAAGAAGGTCGCTTGCCCACCGTGAAGGTCCGCCACAGCACCAACCAGACGCCCATCGTGCCGCCGGCGCGCACGCGTTACCTGGCCGAGATCAGCGACACGGTGCGCGGCTACAAGAAGAAGGCGATCGAGCAGGCCAAGCTGGCGCGCGAGATCCAGCAGCTGTCTGAGACCGCACGCATGCTGCGTGTGGAAAAACCCGAACGCTCGCGCGCCGCCGAAGCCGTGATCGACCTCGCTCAGGTGCGCGAGCTGGATCAGGACCCGGCCGCACGCAAGCTGCTCACCCAGTGGCCCGACATGCAGAAGGCCTACGCGGGCGACGAGTACGTGGTGAAGATCCGCGACAAGGAAATCCGCACCGCGCTCACCACCAAGAGCCTCTCGGGCACGACCATCCGCAAGGTCGCGCTGCCCAAGTACGAGGACCACGGCGAAATTCTGAAATGGTTGATGCTGGACAACGTGCCGGGCAGCTTCCCTTACACCGCCGGCACCTTCGCCTTCAAGCGCGAAGGTGAGGACCCGACCCGCATGTTCGCCGGTGAGGGCGATGCTTTCCGCACCAACACACGCTTCAAGCTGCTCTCGGCCGGCACACCGGCCAAGCGCCTGTCCACCGCATTCGACTCGGTCACGCTCTACGGCAACGACCCCGATCCGCGCCCCGACATCTACGGCAAGGTCGGCAACTCGGGTGTGAGCATCGCCACGCTGGACGACATGAAGGTGCTCTACGGCGGCTTCGACCTGTGCCACCCGGCCACCTCGGTCTCCATGACCATCAACGGCCCGGCGCCCAGCATCCTCGCGATGTTCATGAACACCGCGATCGACCAGAACCTGGAGAAGTTCGAGCTTGAGAACGGCCGCGCGCCCACCGACACCGAGGCCGCCAAGATCCGCGAGTGGGTGCTGGCCAATGTGCGCGGCACGGTGCAGGCCGACATCCTGAAGGAAGACCAGGGCCAGAACACCTGCATCTTCTCGACCGAGTTCTCGCTCAAGGTGATGGGCGACATCGCCGAGTACTTCGTGCACCACGACGTGCGCAACTTCTACTCGGTCTCCATCAGCGGGTATCACATCGCCGAGGCCGGCGCGAACCCGATCAGCCAGCTCGCGTTCACGCTCTCCAACGGCTTCACGTTTGTCGAGGCGTACCTGGCGCGCGGCATGCACATCGACGACTTCGCACCCAACCTGTCGTTCTTCTTCAGCAACGGCATGGACCCGGAGTACACCGTGCTGGGCCGCGTGGCGCGGCGCATCTGGGCGGTGGCCCTGCGCGACCGCTATGGCGCCAACGAGCGCAGCCAGAAGCTCAAGTACCACGTGCAGACCAGTGGCCGCTCGCTGCACGCGCAGGAGATCCAGTTCAACGACATCCGCACCACGCTGCAGGCGCTGATCGCGATCTACGACAACTGCAACACGCTGCACACCAACGCCTTCGACGAAGCCATCACCACGCCGACCGAAGAGTCGGTGCGCCGCGCGATGGCGATCCAGCTCATCATCAACCGCGAGTGGGGCCTGGCGAAGAACGAGAACCCCAACCAGGGCGCCTTCATCATCGACGAGCTCACCGAGCTGGTGGAAGAAGCCGTGCTGCAGGAGTTCGAGAAGATCGCCGAGCGCGGCGGCGTGCTGGGCGCGATGGAAACCGGCTACCAGCGCGGCAAGATCCAGGACGAGTCCATGCACTACGAGATGCTCAAGCACACGGGCGAGTACCCGATCGTGGGCGTGAACACCTTCCGCAATCCGCACGGCGACGCGACACCCGACACGCTGGAGCTCGCACGCTCGACCGACGAAGAGAAGCAGAACCAGCTCAAACGCCTGGCCGAGTTCCACGCGCTGCACGCGGGTGAATCGCCCGCCATGCTGCAGCAACTGCGCCAGGCCGTGATCGAGAACGGCAACGTGTTCGAGGTGCTGATGCAGGCGGTGCGCGTGTGCTCGCTCGGCCAGATCACCTCGGCCCTGTTCGAGGTGGGCGGCCAGTACCGCCGCAACATGTGAGCACCATTTGAGAGCGGGCGCGAAGCGCTGCGTGCTGCTCAACCCGCACGCCCATGGCGGGCGGGCGGCGGCCTTGTTGCCCACGCTGCAGGCCGCCCTGCCGCCCGACGTGTCCCTGCACGCGCCGCGAGACGTGGTGGATGCACTGGCCTTGCTGGCGAGCCTGCCGGCGCGCAGCCGGGTCGTGGCGGTGGGCGGCGACGGCACGCTCAACCGCTGGTTGCCAGCCCTGTTGCACAACGACCTGGAGCTGGGCGTGGTGCCTGTGGGCAGTGGCAACGACGTGGCGCGCTCACTCGGCCTACGCGGCCGCGCGCCACTGGCCGCCCTGGTGCACGCCCTCAACGCCGACACGCGCCCGATGGACGTGGGATGTGCCGAATGGCGCGACCCCCATGGCCGCGAGTACCGGGCCTTGTTTCTCTCCAGCTTCACCGCCGGCTTCGACTCCGCCGTGGTGCTGCGCACGCTCACGGGCCCACGCTGGCTCGGCGGCGTGCCGCGTTACCTGTGGGCCACGCTGGCCGAGCTGGCCCATCTGCAGACCTGGACGCTGGACGTCACGGCCAACGGCAAACACCTGCACAGTGGTCCGGCTCTCTTCGCCTCCAGCATGAACACATCCACCTTCGGCAGCGGCATGCCCGCCACGCCGGCGGCGCGCACCAACGACGGTCTGCTCAACCTGCTGCTGGCCGGGCCCTTCGGTCGTCTGGGCACGCTGGCCATGTTGCCGCGCCTGCTCACCGGCACGCACCTGGGCCACAGCCGCATGCGCACCCGGGCGTTTGAAACGCTCTCGGTGATCAGCAACACCGACCTGCCGCTGGCCGCCGACGGCGAGTTCCTCGGCTACGCCCGGCACTTGCGGTTGAGCGTGCTGCCGGGTGCGTTGTCGGTGGTGGGGATTTAGGGCCTTCAGGCAGACGCTGTCAGCGGCAGATTGAGCAGCAGGTTCTGCGGCTTGATCTTGAGCAGTCCTTCGGCGTTCATGGCCAGCCCCAGGTACACGGGCTTGCCGCGCACGTCGGCGCGCATGTCCTGCGGATCGTCGAAGCTCAGGCGAAACAGGCTGATCAGGCGCTGCTGCCGTTCGGGCTCCACTTCCCGGTCGAGGTACAGGTCGTTGAGCAAGGCGGTGGATTCAGCGTCCAGCCCCAGGTGCCAGCGCCACGCCGTGTCTTCCACCCGTGATTCGGGCTGCACCTGCACGGCCACACCGTGGAAATGCCGCACCCATTTCTGCAGCACCACCGCCAGCGCCTTCAAACCCGACTGCGAACGGTTCATGGTGAGCGTCAGGCCGTGCGAGAGCTCGCGCTGGATCTCGTGGGTGAGGTCGAGCACGAAGTTGAAACGCCCGTTGCCCGAGCGGCTGGCCAGGTAGCGAACGGCGTTGTCGTCACCCAGCACCTCGATCTGCACCTCGGGAATAGTCGCGCCACTCTGCATGAGCAGACGACCCACCGCGCCGAGGCCCCCGGTTTCGTTGAGCATGTCCAGCACCTCGCTGTCACCGCTGAGCACGCGACCGTCCTGCACCCGCACACGCTGGCGGCGAAACAGCATCTCGGCCGCGCGCCACTGCCAGGCATCGTCCTCACCATCCAGCAGGTTGCAGACCATGGCCTGCACCACCAGATCGAGGAACAGCGGCGGGATCTGGATCGCGCCGGCCTTGAAGAAACCGGCGTAAGCCGCCTCCAATGAGCCGGCTGCGATCACCGCATCGCGAAAGCCCAGGAACAGACGGTGGTTGGCGCGGGCATCGGCGTCCTCAAAAGCATCGAGCTCGTGCTGCGCCACGGAGCGCGTGGGCGCCTCCATGAGCGAGGCATGCAGCGCCTGCTCGGCTGCGCAAGACTCCTCGACCAGCGCCAGTTCGGGCCGCTGCAGCCACAGGCGCCAATAGCCGTCGGTGGGCACCAGCCAGCCGCGCGGATCGCGCGTGAGGTGCTCAAAGCCGCAGGGGGTCCAAAGGGGAGAAGCGTGGGAGGGCATGACATCCACCCGCAGCGCGTGGGCGGGTCTCGCAGGAACACAAGGGGCCTGCATTGTCGTTCACCCGCCGGCGCGCCCGGGCCACGGACGCGCCCTTCGACCTCAAGGTGCCGATTGCAGCGCCCCCGCCTTGCGAGCACCGCTGACGGCGCGCAACTGCAACGGCCGGGGAGCATCGCGCACGTACGAGGCATCCAGCACGCTTCCCAAAGCCAGCAAGGCCTGCAAGCTGGCGTTGGGCCAGAAGTTCGGGCTGGCGATGTTGGTGGCCCCGGGGATCTGGCTGGCCAGAGCGGTCACGTTGCCGGTCTGCACGGCGTTGCCGGTGGCGGCGCCCAACATCAGCGTCTGATTGCCGGTACCGGCAAAGATGTTGCCCTTGAGCACGATCGAGTGGACCGCGGTGCGGATGTTCATGAAGGCGCCGCCGGAGCGGGTGATGGCCATCGTGTTGTGTGTGAGTTCCAGCGTGTTCGTGGAGTGCATCAGCGCCCCGCCATAGTTGATGGCAGCGGGGTTCTGCGCAAGGGGTCCTTTGTGGAACAGATTGCCGCGCAAGACCACCCGCCCGCCCTCGGAAAAGTCCGCCAGGTAGCTGGAGCTGCCGGTGGGGCCGTCCATGAGGTAGCTGTTCTCGATGACCGACTCGCGCGCCCGGCTCTTGAGGTTGTGACCCACCGCGGCCTCATGGAAATAGCTGCCGGTGACGGTGAGGCTGTCGATTCTGCCCACATACAGGTTGTGCCCCAGACCACCAGCCACCACGCTGCGCGCGAATTCGGAGTTTTCAATGATCAGGCTGCTGCCCTCGGTGTTGCCGGTCAGGAGGCCGTTCTCGTTGTCAAAAAATCCGCTGTTGCGCACCCGCAGCCAACCCGTGTGTTGGGCGCGGATGCCCGCCCCGTTGCGCGAGGTCACGCGGGAGTCGCGGAACTCGATGCTGTCGATCGTGGTGTTGGCGCCCACCACCACCCAGATGCCCTTGCCGTTGGCGGCCTTGCCGTCGGCAAACAACCGTGCCCGGCCACCGACGCCACAAATGGTGAGATTGTTGCTGCGCCAAATGGCGACATCACCGCGGTAGTCCGCGGCCGCGATGCGGATCACGTCGCCGTCGCGGGCCACCGCGGCTGCCGCACTGGGCGCAGCATAGGTCTGACCGACGCCAACGTTCAGCACCCGGCCCGGGGCTGTGTCGCAAGCGGTTCCTGTAGAAGGCAATGGTGCAGGTTGTGGAGCTGGAGCAGGTTGTGGAGGCGCTGGCTGGAGCACTTGCGCAGGGGCCTGGACCGGTTGGAGGACAAGGGTCGAAGCGTTGTTGCCCGGGGTAGCAGCATCAGCGTCACCGCCACCACATGCCCCCAAGGTGACGGCGACGGAGACAAGGCAGGCGTAGCGGTGCGATTTTTTCATGGGGTGAAGCATCTCGTGTGGGTTGTTCGAAGGGGCCAAGTTTGGAGGCTTCTGCGCAAACCATCGCGTCAGGAGGTTCGCGGATGTAACGGCCGTTGCAACCATCCAGCATGGCTCTGGTACCGTGCGTCCAGCGTCGCTCTCTATGACAATTCCCCCGTTGATAAGCACCAAGCGGACACAGTTCATTACCAACTTACACCCCAAAGGCAAGCTCATCGCCCCAGGCGGCAGCCTGTCGATCTACAAGAATGCCCCTTCTTGCAAAGCCATTTCATTGAGAGTACACAAAATGGAAAAGCACATCAGCCTCATCGGCGTCCCCACCGACATCGGCGCTGGCGCGCGCGGCGCCTCCATGGGCCCCGAAGCCATGCGCGTGGCCAACCTGGCCAGCGTGCTTGAAAGCCACGGTTTGAACGTGATCGACCGCGGCAATCTCAGCGGACCACCCAACCCCTGGCAACCGCCCACCGACGGTTACCGCCACCTGCCCGAAGTGGCAGCGTGGAACGAGACCCTGCACCACGCGGTGCACGCCGAACTCGCGCTGGGGCGCATGCCCATCGTGCTGGGCGGCGACCACTGCCTGGGCCTGGGTTCGATCAGTGCGGTGGCGCGGCACTGCCGCGAGCAAGGCAAACAACTGCGCGTGTTGTGGCTCGACGCCCACGCCGACTACAACACCGCAGCCCTCACGCCCAGTGGCAACATCCACGGCATGCCGGTGGCCCTGCTGTGCGGCCACGGTCCGGCGCTGCTCACCGGCATCGGCGGCACCACGCCAGCCATCGACGCCAGCGTGGTGCGCCAGATCGGTATCCGCAGCGTGGACGCCGGCGAGAAGCGCCTGGTGCACGAGGCCGGGCTGGAGGTGTTCGACATGCGCTACATCGACGAGATGGGCATGCGCCATACGATGGAGCAGGCGCTCTCGGGCATGGACGACAACACTCACCTGCACGTGAGCTTCGACGTGGACTTCCTCGACCCCGACATCGCCCCGGGCGTGGGCACCACGGTGCCCGGCGGCCCCACCTACCGCGAGGCGCAGCTGTGCATGGAAATGATCGCCGACACCGGACGGCTGGCCTCCATGGACGTGATGGAACTCAACCCGGCACTCGACGTGCGCAACCGCACGGCGGAGTTGGCGGTGGATTTGATCGAAAGTCTCTTTGGCAAGTCCACGTTGATGCGAACAGCACCTCCGGCGCGCGTGACTTGATCAAGGATGCCGTGAAACTGGCTCTGCCAGGCCACAGGCATCGCCCCTGGGGGGTGACGCGCGCAGCGCGGCGCGGGGGGGATTCAACTTTTGCCTACCAATTCGAGGTGCTCGACCACCGGCGGTTGCGCGAAGAACGGACCGACGATGGCGCGCCACTGGGGGAACAGGTCGGAGCCCCGAAAGCCCACGGTGTGGTCTTCCAGCGTGTCCCAATAAATCATCAGCAGGTAGCGGCCCGGCGTCTCGATGCTGCGGTTGACCTTGTAACCCTTGAAGCCTTTGGCCTGAGCAATGACGGTGCTCACGCCACGCAGGATGGCCTCCTCAAACGCCGAGCTCTTGAGGGGGTCGATGCGGATGTCCGCGTGTTCGAGAATCATGGTGTTGTTCCTGGAGTGATGAAGCAGCTAGGCGGTCTTCGAGAATCATATCGGTGGCCTTTTCGGCCATCATGATCACCGGCGCATTGGTGTTGCCGCCCACCACGGTGGGCATCACCGAGGCATCCACCACCCGCAAACCCGCCACCCCTTGCACCCGCAGGCGGGCGTCCACCACGTCCATCGGTCCCGGCCCCATGCGACAGGTGCCCACCGGGTGGTAGATCGTGTCGGCATGGTTGCGCACGAACTGCTCGATCTGCCCCTCGCTCTGCGCCAGCGCGGAGGTGGCCGACTCGGTGCCCCCGTGGCGCGCGAGGGCCGGCTGCAGCAACAGCCGGCGCATCACCTGGAAACCGCGCACCAGGCGCGCGGTGTCGTCGGGGTCCTGCAGGAACGCCGGGTCGATGAGGGGTGCCACCTGCGGATCGGCGCTGGCCAGGCGCAGGCTGCCCCGGCTCCTGGGTCGCAGCAGGCACACGTGACACGAATACCCGTGGCCCAGCACCGACTTGCGGCCGTGGTCCACCAGCTTGCCCACCACGAAGTGCAGCTGCAGGTCGGGGATGGCCTCATCGGGCGAACTCTTGATGAAACCGCCGGCTTCGGCGAAGTTGGTGGTGAGCATGCCGCTGCGTTGGCGCCGCCATTCAAAAATGCCTCGCACGGCCCTCCACAGGCCGCCTGGCGTGAGGCCCAGCAGGTCTCGCACCTTCGGCGCGTTGACCACGATCACCACGTCCACATGGTCGTGCAGGTTCGCGCCCACGCCGGGCAGGTCCAGCACGGACGCGATGCCGTGTTCGCGCAGGTGCTCCGCCGGGCCCACGCCCGAGAGCATGAGCAGCTGAGGCGAGCCGAATGCACCGGCGCTGAGCACGACCTCGCCACCGTCGTTCAAGCGCAGGAGCTGCATGGGCCCACGCCCGCCCTCGCCGCGGTATTCCACCCCCACCGCGCGCGGAGGATGGGCGCCGGTGTCCATCACCACGCGAGTGGTCAGGGCGTTGGTGATCACCTGCAGGTTGGGCCGCTGCAGGTGCGGCGTGAGGTAGGCCTTGGCGGCGCTGAAGCGTTCACCGTTCTTGTGCGTGACCTGGTAGGCGCCCACGCCTTCCTGCTCCGGCCCGTTGAAGTCGGTGTTGTGCCGGTAACCCGCCTGCTGGCCGGCTTCGATGAACGAGGCCAGGAAAGGGTTGGGGCTGCGCAGATCCATCACGTTGAGCGGGCCGCCCTGGCCGTGCAGCGCGTCGGCGCCGCGCTCGTTGTGCTCGGCGCGCTTGAAGTACGGCAGCACGTCGGCGTAAGACCACCCCGGGTTGCCCTGGGCCGCCCAAGCGTCGTAGTCGCTCGCGTGGCCGCGCGCGTAGATCATGGCGTTGATCGAACTGGAACCACCCAGCACCTTGCCACGCGGCTGATAACCGCGCCGACCGTTCAGGCCGGGCTGCGGCACGGTGTTGAAACCCCAGCCATTCATTTCGAACTTCGCGATCACCGCCAGGCCCGCCGGGCAATGGATCAACACGCTGCGGTCGGGGGGGCCGGCCTCGATGAGGGCGACACGGATGGTGGGGTCTTCGCTCAGGCGGCCCGCGAGCACGCTGCCGGCCGATCCGCCGCCAACGATGATGTAGTCGAACATGGGGTGTCTCCGTCGTGTGTGGCGCACGCCAAACCGTGCGCGACAATCTCGGAGCAAGTTAGCACAGGGGTTTCGGCGCAGGTAGGCAGTGACGCCTAGGAAACCGCCTGCGGCGACGCCCTCGCGACGCCGGCGCAAACCGCCGATCGCCCCCAGATCCCCACCCACTTCCGCAGGAGCATCCCCTTCATGAACAGCATTCAAACCGTCGGCATCATCGGCTCGGGCACCATGGGCAACGGCATCGCGCAGGCCTGCGCCACCCGAGGCATCCGCGTGGTGATGGTCGACATCGCACAGGCCGCGGTCGACAAGGGTCTGGCCACCGTCGCCGGCAGCCTGGACCGGCTGATCAAGAAAGAGAAGATCACCGCTGCCGACAAGGACCAGGCGCTCTCGCTCATCAAAGCCTCGACGAACTACGACGACCTCAAAGGCGCGCAGCTCGTCATCGAAGCGGCCACCGAGAACGAAGGCCTGAAGGTCAAGATCCTGCAGCAGCTCGACGGCCTGCTCGCCCCCGAGGTGATCGTGGCGACCAACACCAGCTCGATCAGCATCACCAAGCTGGCCGCCGCCACGCAGCGCCCCGACCGCTTCATCGGCATGCACTTCTTCAACCCGGTGCCCATGATGGCGCTGGTGGAGATCATCCGCGGCCTGCAGACCAGCGACGCCACGCACGACGCGGTCAAGGCCCTGGCCGAAGCGCTGGGCAAGACGCCGATCACGGTGAAGAACGCGCCCGGTTTTGTGGTCAACCGCATCCTGGTGCCCATGATCAACGAGGCCTTCTTCGTGCTGGCCGAAGGCATCGCCACGCCGGAAGACATCGACGCCGGCATGAAGCTGGGCACCAACCAGCCCATCGGCCCGCTGGCCCTGGCCGACATGATCGGCCTGGACGTGTGCCTGGCGGTGATGAACGTCTACATCGCCGAGTTCAACGACAGCAAGTACCGCCCCGCCCCGCTACTCAAGGAAATGGTGGCCGCCGGCTACCTCGGCCGCAAGACCGGGCGCGGCGTCTATTCGTATTGACCCCCCGCGCCGCTTCGCGGCACCCCCTGAAGGGGGGCGATGCCCTGTGGCCCGGCGGAGCCGGTTCCACGGCATCTCTGGGTTGGGGCACGCGCTCCGTGGCTGCGGGTGCTCGCCGCGTTATCGAGAAGACCAGCTCCCCAGGCCGGCGAGCTGCGGCGACGGTTCGGACGGCCCCCAGCGCAAGGGCAATCCGCCCTGCACCCGCCGCACGTGCGTCACCCGCATGCGCAGCAGGCGCAGGGCGCCGTCGAAGGACGCGAGTTCGGCACCGTCCCACAGCACCTGGGCCTGCACCGCGACATACAGCAGGTCGCCGCGATCGAAATCCACGAACAGCAGACCCGCCGCGGGGTGCACGGCGATGTTGCCCAGCGTGTTGAAGAAGTGGTTGCCCATGAAGTCGGGCACGGTCAACACCTCGCCCTCCAGCTTCACGAAACCCGGTGGGCCGCCGCGGTGCGACACGTCCACCCCATGCCGCGCTTCTCCGCCCGGGGCTGTTGCCTGCGGATGCGCGGTGGCAATGAAGAAGGTGTCGGCCGCGCGGATCAGTTCGCGCGATGCTTCGTCGAGGCCCGGACCCTCATAGGCCAGGTGACCCGCGGGCGCCTCGGGTGTCCACACCGGTTCGCGCGCCTGGATGTACTTCGGGCAGTTGCCGAAGCTCTGGCCGACCTCGACCGCGAACCCACCGTCTTCCAGCCGCGCCGTGCCGTTCATGCGGTTGCGCCGACGCGTGTGCGGCTGGATGCCGAGCAGGCCCAGTGCAGCGCCGTCGTGCAGCGTGGTGTTGAGCGGGTCGTGCGGCAAGGGCCGGGCGCGGATCTGCAGGTGCGTCGGATCGGGCGAATCCATGAAGCCGGGCGCGCCCGCGACCACGCTGGCCCAGGGCTGGCCTCCGGCGTCCACGCTGCCCACCACCAAGAAGGGCAGCAGGCCGAAGAATTCGCGGTGCTGGTCGGGCATGTGATCGCGCATCACACGCGGGCCGATCTGCGCCATGTGCGCCTGCACGCCGGCCCGCGCCTGCAGGGCCTGCTCGCCGGCGTGGAAGGCCGGGTGGCTGCTCACGCCGCCAACCCCACCGGTGACTTGAGCATCGGCACGAAGCCCGGCAACGCCTCGATGCGCGCCAGCCAGGCGCGAATCGCCGGGTAGGGCTGCAGCGAGACCAGGCCCTCGGGTGCGCGCGCCACATAGGCGTAGTGCGCCAGATCGGCCAGGGTGGCGCGCTCGCCAACAAGAAACGGCGGGCGCCCGAGTTCTCCCTCCATCAACCCGAACAGTCCCTCGGCGCGCGCAATCGCCTCTTTCGGGTCGGTGGGCAAACAGAACAGTTGCACCACGCGCGCGCTCGCCGGCCCGAAAGCCAGTGGGCCGGCGGCCAGCGACAGCCAGCGCTGCACACGCGCCGCGCCCACCGGGTCGCGCGGCAGCCACTGGCCCGGCGCGTAGCGGCCCTCCAGGTAGACCAGGATGGCGTTCGAATCGGCCAGCGTCAGTTCACCGTCGCGCAGCACCGGGATCTGGCCCAGCGGGTTCATGGCGAGGAAGCTGGGCGCTTTGTGCTGCTTCTGAGCGAGGTCGACGTCGATGCTCTCGAAAGGCAAGCCGAGCATCGAGAGGAACAGCTCGACGCGGTGACAGTGGCCGGAGATGGCGTTGCGGTACAGCTGGAGGGCGGGTTTCATGGGGGCTCCTGGTTGGTGAGGCCGCCATCTTGTTTGCTGCAACCGAATTCACCAATATCCCCAGGCGCACATCACTGCTCCATAAATCGGTTTAATGGCCCATGGACAAACTCCGTGCCATGGGCACCTTCGTGCAGATCGCCGACGCCGGCAGCCTCACCGCGGCGGCCTGGGCCATGGGCACATCGTTGCCCGCGGTGGTGCGCTTGCTCGCGGCCTACGAAGCCCATCTTGGCGTGCGACTGTTCAACCGCACCACGCGCCGCATCTCGCTCACCGAAGACGGTCGCCGCCATCTGGAGAGCTGCCGCCACTTGCTGAGCGCAGTGGACGATGCCGAGGTCGAGCTGAAAAACAATGCCGCCGAACCCACCGGCCACCTCACCATCACCGCACCGGTGCTGTTCGGCCAGATGCATGTGGCGCCCATCGTCACGCGCTTCGTGCAGCAGCACCGCCAGATGCGCTGCCGCGTGATGCTGATGGATCGGGTGGTGAATCTGCTGGAGGAAGGGGTCGACGTGGGCATCCGCATCGCCCACCTGGAAGATTCCAGCCTGGTCGCGCTGCCCCTGGGCGAGATCCGCCGCGTGGTGGTCGCCAGTCCCGCATTCCTGCGCGAGCAGGGAGCGCCGGCGCATCCGAACGAGCTGCTCAAGGCCAACTGCGTGCGCCTGGTCGGGTACTCGCCCACCTGGGGCAGCTTCCGCGACGGCGGCAAAACGCTCAAACTCAGCGTCAGCGGCAACCTCGAGTTCAACCACATCGCGCCCGCCGTGCAGGCGTGCGCCGCGGGCGCGGGCTTCGGCCAGTTTCTGTCGTACCAGGTCGCGCCGCTCCTGAAGACCGGAGAATTGCAGACCGTGCTGGAAGACTTTGAGGACGCTCCGCGCCCGATCCATGTGGTGTACCCCCACGCCCGCCTGCTGCCCGCGCGCACGCGGGCCTTCATCGATTTCATTCGCCAGGAACTCAAGGGCTTCGCGCCCGGGAACAACCAACCATGACCACGTCCACAGCTTCATTCGACTTTGACCTTTTCGTGATCGGCGGCGGCAGCGGCGGCGTGCGCGCCGCGCGCATGGCTGCGCAGCGCGGCGCGCGCGTGGCGCTGGCCGAGGTGCTGGGCACCGACGGCCTGGGCGGCACCTGCGTGAACGTGGGCTGCATCCCGAAGAAGCTCTACAGCTATGCGGCGCACTATGCTGAATCCTTCGAAGAGTCGCACGGCTTCGGCTGGGAGGGTGAGAAACCCACTTTCAACTGGGCCACGCTGAAGGCCAACCGCTCGAAAGAGATCACGCGCCTCAACGGCGTCTACGGCAACCTGCTGCGCGGCTCCGGCGTGACCGTGTTCGACGCCTTCGCGAGCCTCACCGGTGCACACGGCATCGCGCTGGCCACGCTGAACGCCGACGGTTCACCCGGTCACCAGGAATTCACTGCGAAGCACATCCTGATCGCCACCGGCGGCACGCCGCACGTGCCGCACTTCATGGGGCACGAACACGTCATCACGTCCGACGACATCTTCGACCTCGAACCGTTTCCAAAACGGCTGGTGGTGGTGGGCGGGGGTTACATCGCCAGCGAGTTCGCCTCCATCTTCAACGGACTGGGCGCGAAGGTCACCCAGCTCTACCGGGGCGAGCAGATCCTGCGCGGCTTCGACGACGAGATCCGCCACTTCGTGGCCGCCGAAATGATCAAGGCGGGCGTGGACCTGCACCTCAACGCCGGGGTGGTGGACATCCGCAAGACTGGCGATGGCCTGCGCGTGGAATGTGAAGGCGGTGCCCTGGTGATGGCCGATGCCGTGCTGTACGCCACCGGCCGCGTTCCCAACGTGAAGGACATGGGTCTGGAGACCGTGGGCGTGGTGCAAGGCGCCAAGGGAGAGGTCGTCGTCAACGAGCGCTACCAGACCAACGTGCCGTCCATCTTCGCGGTGGGCGACGTGACCAACCGCGTGCAGCTCACGCCGGTGGCGCTGGGCGAGGCCATGGTGGTGGTGGACCAGTTGTTCGGCCCGGCGGCTGGCAAGGCAGCGCGCAACATGGGCTACGAGTTCATCCCCACCGCGGTCTTCACCCACCCCAGCATCGGCACGGTGGGCCTCAGCGAGGCCGACGCGCGCAAGCAGTATGGCGACGTGACCGTCTTCCGCAGCGAGTTCAAGGCACTCAAACACACGCTCTCGGGCAGCACCGAGCGCACGCTGATGAAGCTGGTGGTGGAGACGAAGACCGACCGCGTGGTGGGCCTGCACATGGTCGGCGCCGAGGCCGGCGAGATCGTTCAGGGCTTTGCGGTGGCCCTGAAAGCCGGCGCGACCAAGGCGGTGTTCGACAGCACCATCGGCATCCACCCCACGGCGGCCGAAGAGTTCGTGACGATGCGCGATCCTGTGAAGGTCTGAAGTTGATCCCGTTCACCCTGAGCCTGTCGAAGGGCTCTCGTGGTGCCGCCCAGCGCTTCACAGCACGAACAGCAACCCCATCACCAACGCCGTGTGCCCCCACAAACCAGGCAGAAACCACAGCGCATACATTCGCCCGCCCACCAGCGCGGCGGTCACGCTCTTGCTCAAGGTGTGCACCGCCAGCGCCCCCACCACGGCCTGGTGACCGATGGGCGCGGGTGGCCCCGAGCTGAACACCGCCGCCAGTGCCGAATGCAGATCGGCCAGCGCACCGAGCAGGCTGCCCACGATCAGGCCGGCCTCGCCCAGCCACAGCGTGAGCGCGTGCACCAGCACCTGGATGCCCGCGAGCAGCGCCGCCACCGCAGCGGCACCCGCCAGGCTGAACATGCGCTCGTCCTGCTCCACAGCCACAGGTGCCGCTTCTGACGGCGCGCCGCGCACCAGCCACAGCCCGCAGGCCAGCGCCATCACCGCGCCACCCAGCGCCGGCCACACCAGGTGCACCAGCCAGGCCGGTTGCACGGCAGCGGCCACCAGCAGCAACTGCAGCTGGGTCGACACACAGCTGAGCAGCGCACCGCCGGCCATCAGCCGCGCACCGCTGCGGCCTTCTCGCACAGCCAGGCCGAGCGTGGCGATGGTGGCCGTGCTCGACACAAAACCCGAGGCCAGGGCCGAGAGCGTCACCGCGTGTCGGGCCTGCAGCAGCCGGCGCGCCAGGTGGGCAGCGGCCTGCACGCCCAGCAGCAAGGCGAGCAGCTGGACGATTTCTTGCGGGTTGAGCGTGTTGCCCCACAAAGGCCTGTCAGGCACCAGTGGCAAGGCCAGCAGCACCAGCGCAGCGAGCAGGATGCCGTCGCGCACCTCGGCGGGCCGCAACCAATGCCGCACGAACTCATGCAGACGCTCGCGCCCGGCGAGCAGGGCGGTGAGTCCCACCGCCGTGCCGGCGGCCAGTGGCAGGCTCCAGGTGCACAGCACACCGATCAGGTAGGTGAGCAGCAAGGCCACCTCGGTGGTCACGCCCGGATCGTCGGAGCGGTCGCGAAAGTAGGCCACCACGCCCAGCGCGGCCACGAACACCGCGCCCGCCACCACCAAGCCAGTGACCTGCGTGAGCGCCGCAACTGCGCCGGTGACGCAAGTCAGGGCAAAGGTGCGCAGACCCGCGAGCGCCCTGCCCGGTCCCTCGCCCTTGCGGCGCTCGCGCTCGATGCCGATCAACAGGCCGCAGCCCAGCGCCGCGGCCAGCGTGGCGGCGGCCTGGGACAGATCGGGGATGGCAAGGCTCATCGTGTCATGCGGGGTCATCGGTGCAAGGCCACAATAAGCCCATGCACAAGACACCCGACTTTACCGCTCCGATCTTTCTGAACGACCCGGCCGCCGCCCTGCGCCAGGTGCAGCGCATCTACCACGACAACGTCGAATTCCTGCGTCAGGCCATGCGCGATTTTGTGGGTGGTGGCGACTTCACCCACGCCCGCGTGCGCGCCTGCTACCCCTACGTGAGGCTGCACACGCACAGCGTTTCGCGCCAGGGCAGCAGCAGTCTGCCCATCAGCCGACTGAGCTACGGCTTCGTGGCCGGCCCGGGCCGCTTCGAGACCACCCTCACCCGCCCAGACCTCTACGGCGACTACTACCTGGAGCAGTTCCGCCTGCTGCTGGCCAACCACGGCGGCGAACTCGAGGTGGGCACCAGCACGCAGCCCATTCCGATCCACTTTTCGTTCGCCGAACACGATCATGTGGAAGGCAGCCTGGACGTGGCGCGCCGCGCCTTCATGCGCGACGTGTTCGACCTGCCCGACCTCACCGCCATGGACGACGGCATCGCCAACGGCACGCACGAGCCCCGACCCGGCGAAGCGCATCCGCTCTCGCTGTTCACCGCCCCGCGGGTCGACTATTCGCTGCAGCGCCTGCGCCACTACACCGGCACCGCGCCCGAGTGGTTCCAGAACTTCGTGCTGTTCACCAACTACCAGTTCTACATCGACGAATTCATCAAACTCGGCCACGCCGAGATGGCCAAACCCGACAGCGAGTACATCGCCTTCGTGGAGCCCGGCAACGTGGTGATGCGGCGCACCGGCCTGGCTGCCGAGGCCATTGACGAACTCGGTCACCCACCGCCGCGCCTGCCGCAGATGCCGGCCTACCACCTCATGCGCGCCGACCGCAGTGGCATCACCATGGTCAACATCGGTGTCGGCCCGGCCAACGCCAAGACCATCACCGACCACATCGCCGTGCTGCGCCCGCACGCCTGGCTCATGCTCGGCCACTGCGCCGGCCTGCGCACCAGCCAGCAACTGGGCGACTACGTGCTGGCCCACGCCTACGTGCGCGAAGACCACGTGCTCGACGAAGAACTGCCGCTGTGGGTGCCGATTCCCGCGCTGGCCGAGATCCAGCTCGCGCTGGAGGTGGCCGTGGCCGACGTGACCGGTGTGGCGCCGGAAGATGTCAAACGCATCATGCGCACCGGTACCGTGGCCAGCACCGACAACCGCAACTGGGAACTGCTGCCCGACAACAAACCGCAACGGCGGTTCTCACAATCGCGCGCCGTGGCGCTCGACATGGAGTCCGCCACCATCGCCGCCAACGGCTTTCGCTTCCGCGTGCCCTACGGCACCCTGCTGTGCGTGAGCGACAAACCCCTGCACGGCGAGATCAAGCTGCCCGGCATGGCCAACCATTTCTACCGCGAGCGGGTGGACCAACACCTGCGCATCGGCATCCGCGCCATCGACATCCTGCGCGAAGGCGGGCCGGACCAGTTGCACAGCCGCAAGCTGCGGAGCTTTGCCGAAGTGGCATTTCAGTGATGCCAAGGTGGCAGCTTGGCCAGGCTCAAAGCTGAACCGACCGCCCGATGAACTGGATCGGCCCGGTGGGCCGTCCTGTGGGCGAGCCGTTGTAAGGCTCGACTGTGATCTCGAACAGCTGGTTGGCTTCGATCGGGGGCAGCTTGTCGAGCGGGATCTCGATCGGTTTGCCCGGCTCCACCAGGCCCAGCGACACCGGTGCGCTCCAGCTGTCGGCCTTGGTCCAGAACTGCAGTGATCGTTGCGCGGGCACCGGCTCGGGCGCTACGGGAATCAGCTTCAGGCGCTGCGGGCTGCTGGTCTGCACCAGCCAGCCGGGCGCCGTGCCCTGGGGCGCCACCAGCACCACCATGAACTGCGGTCGCGCGGGCGCGAACAGGCCCACGGTGGGCGCGATGGCCATCACGCTGGCGGCGGCAAAGCCGGTGGCGGCGGCAAAGCGCCAGAACACCACGCTGTTCCACCATGAGCTCAGACCGCCCGGCTTCATGGCAGGGGCCGCACGGGGCTTGGCGGGCAGGCTGTTTTCGATGCGCTGCCACAGCGCGGGTGAAGGCTCCACCGGTTCCACGAGTTGGGTCAGGGGTTGCAGTTTTTCTTCCCACTGCTGCACGGCCGTGCGCAGCATGGCGTCTCTGGGCAGGCGCTCTTCCACCTCGATGCGCTGGCCGGCGGACAGCGTGCCGAGCACGTAGTCGGCGGCGAGTTGTTGCACGGGATCAAGGCTCATGCCAGACACTCCTTGAGCGAGGCCATCCCACGGCGGATCCAGGCCTTCACCGAGCCCAGCGGGGCGCTCAGGCGTTCGGCGATCTCGGCGTGGGTGCAGCCGTCGAGGTAAGCGAGCAGCACGCAGTTGCGCTTGGCCACGTCCAGCCGTTCGAGGCATTGGTCGAGCTGGCCCAGCGTGGAACGCAGGGAAAAGGCGTCGAGCATGTCGGGTGCGGCCTGCGGTTCTGCGTCTTGCAGATCGTCGAGGCGTTCTTCGTCCACCGACACGGTGCGGGCGCTGGCGCGCACCGCGTTGAGTGCGCCGTGGCGCACGATGCTGCACATCCAGCCTCGGCCTTCACCGCGGTTGGGGTCAAAGGTGGAGGCGCGGTTCCAGATCGCCATGAAGGCGTCGTGCAACACGTCTTCGGCGGCGGCGCGATCGCGCACGATGCGCAGGGCCACGCCCATGAGGAAACGGTTTTCGCGTTCGTAGAGGCGCTGCAAAGCACCCTGATCGCCCCGGGCGCAGGCTGCCAGCGCGGCGTTGTGGTCGAAAGGCGTGGGGTCGTTGGAAAGCACGGGCGACGGTCGGACCAGCGGATCGATCGGACGCCGGGCACCCCTTTGCAGAGATACCCGGCGGGGTTGCCATCGATCGTACCCGAGGGCCCGAGGCACACTCGTGGCCGGCGCCGCATGACGCCAGCCAGCGGCCATCAGACCGCCTTGTAGAAGATGTAGTCGGCTTGGTACTTCACGATCTGCTTGCTGCCCACGTTGGTGGCAGCGCAGGCCATGGCAGGCGCCACACCACCCACAGTGGCCACGCGCTGCACGTAGGTCACACCGGTCATGGCGCCGCTGCCCATGGCGGGGTTGGCTTTCACCAGTTGCAGCGGGATGCTGCCGGCGGCGGCGGGTGCCACGGCCACTTGGGTTCCGGTGAACTTCGAGCCGTCGTTGCTCTGCCAGGTGGCGGGTGGGCCGTAGTAGGTGCCCACTTGTTTGCCGGCGCGGTCCATCAGCTTGGCGTCGGGACCGACGAACACCCATTCGAACTGGTCGGCCATGTTGGCCTTGGCGCGGCATTCGTAGGTGATGTCACCAGCGCCGACGGTCTCCATCACCACCTTGTGGCCCATGGGCACCTGCACAGCGGCGGGCAGCATGGCCTGGGAATACATCATGGGCGCGGGGCCGGTGGCGCAGGCGGTCAGGACGAGGGCGGCCGCGGCGGCCAGGGTGGACTTGATCATCATGGGTAACTCCAGATTGAGGTTGGGGGAACTCGAACAGCGCAAAACGGGTTGCAGCTGTAAGTACTACGCCCGGAGGCCGCATCTGGATGCACCGCGCCAAAAAAAACTTTCTTTACCTTGCATGCGTACGGTTGCGAACGGTGCGCGGCCTGAGCGGTGCGTAAGCTGTGACCGCATGAACATTGATCACCACAGCCCCACCCGCCAGCGCCCGCCCGTCCACGCGCACAGCGCGCGCCGGCCATTGATGTGTTTAACGGGCGCCAGCAAGCTGTACGACAAGGGGAGCAGCGCGCGCGAGGCACTCCGCTCGGTTAACCTGGAAATTCACAAGGGGGAGTTGATCGCCATCGCCGGGCCTCGCGGTTCGGGCAAATCCGCGCTCATGAAGATGCTCGGGTTGCTGGAGGCTCCCACCAGCGGCGGATACCACTTCCTGGGCGTACCCGAACAATCGTTGTCTGAAGAACAGCGGCTGTGGTTTCGGAGGCGGTTTTTCGGCTTCGTGCCACAGGCGTTCAACATGCTGCAAACCACGTCGCTGCAAGGCAACGTGGCACTGCCATTGATCTATCGTGGGCTATCAGCTGAATGCTGCCAGACAGCGGCGATGCGTGCGCTGTCGGTGGTGGGTCTGGAGGATTGCGGCCACAGAATGCCCGCCGAATTGGACAGCACGCAGCAGGGGAAGGCCGCTATTGCCCGTGCCCTGGTGTGCAACCCCAGCGTGCTGCTGGTGGACGCGGCCCGCCAAGCGTCGGAAAAGCCCTTGTGCCCCGAGATCGAAACCTTGCTGCGCAAGCTCAACACCGAACACGAGCTCACCGTGGTGGTGGTCACGCAGTCAGACAGTGCTGCCCGTTGGGCCGGGCGCGTCATTCAGGTGAATGGCGGCGCGGTGGAGCACGACACCTCAGGCCTGCTCCACTGAGTGGGAGCGGCTCAGGCCGTGCGCGGCTTCACCAGCGCGGCGGCCTGTTTGGCGCGCGCGCGGGCCAACTCCACGTCGGCATCGAATGCCAGCGCCACGCCCATGCGGCGCTTGGTGAAACTCTCGGGTTTGCCAAACAGGCGCAGTTCGGTCTGCGGCACGCGCAGCGCTTCGTCCACGCCGTCGAAGGCGATGCCGCTGGCGTCCACCCCACCGTAAATGACGGCACTCGCCCCCGGGCTCTTGAGCGCCGTGCTCACCGGCAGACCCAGGATGGCGCGGGCGTGCAGTTCAAACTCGTTCTGCCACTGCGTGATCATGGTCACCATGCCGGTGTCGTGCGGGCGCGGGCTGACTTCGCTGAACCACACCTGATCGCCCTTGACGAACAGCTCCACACCGTAGAGCCCCTGGCCGCCGAGGTCGTCGGTGACGGCCTGGGCGATGCGGCGCGACTCTGCCTGTGCGGTCGGCGTCATGGGATGCGGCTGCCAGCTTTCCACGTAGTCGCCGCTCACCTGCACATGGCCGATCGGGTCGCAGAAGTGGGTCTCGATTTCACCGTCGGCGCCCACGGCGCGCACGGTGAGCTGGGTGATCTCGTAGTCGAAGGCTATGAAGCCTTCGACGATGATGCGGCCCGGCCCGACACGGCCGCCCGACATGGCGTAGTCCCAGGCCTTCTTCACGTCGGCCGGGCCGTCGATCTTGCTCTGGCCCTTGCCGCTGCTGCTCATCACGGGTTTGACGATACAGGGATAACCAATCCCGGCATCGATGGCGGCCTGCAGTTCCTCCAGCGAATCACAGAACTGGTACGGGCTGGTCGGCAGGCCCAGTGTCTCGGCGGCGAGGCGGCGGATGCCCTCGCGGTCCATGGTCAGGCGCGCGGCGCGCGCGGTGGGGATCACGCGCACCACACCGGCGGCTTCCAGCTCCTGCAGAACGGGCGTGGCGATCGCCTCGATCTCGGGCACCACCAAGTGCGGACGCTCGGCCTCGATCAGCGCTTTCAGCTGCGCCGGGTCGCTCATGGTGATGGTGCGCGCATGGTGTGCCACCTGCTGGCCGGGCGCGTTTTCATAGCGGTCGACCGCGATGGTCTCCACGCCCAGGCGCTGCAGCGCGATCAGCACTTCCTTGCCGAGTTCGCCCGAGCCGAGCAGCATGACCTTGGTGGCCGAGGGAGACAAAGGGGTGCCGAGCGTGGTCATGTGAGGGCTCCAGGGAACAAGGAATTCAGAGGGCGTCGCCCATGGCCTCGCCCAGGCGCACGCTGTTGCCGGGCGCCCAGTCGGGGTTGAAGGCGATGGTGTCGCGCGGCCAGAGCAGCACCACGGTGGAGCCGAGCAGGAAGCGGCCCATTTCTTCGCCGCGCTGCAGGCGCACCGGGCTGTCGTCGTAAGACCATTCGCGCACCGTGCCCGGGCGCGGCGGGTTCACCACGCCGTGCCAGGTGGTGGCCATGCTGCCCACGATGGTCGCGCCCACCAGCACCTGCACGAAGGGCACAGTGGTCTGGCCCAGCTGCAGGTCAAACACGCAGACCACACGCTCGTTGCGCGCAAACAGGCCGGGCACGCCCTGCGCCGTGGCCGGGTTGACCGAGAACAGATCGCCGGGTACATGGACCATGCGGCGCAGCGTGGCCGCTGCCGGCATGTGGATGCGGTGGTAATCCTTGGGGCTCAGGTAGATGGTGGCGAAGGCGCCGTCGTCGAACTGCGCGGCCAGCGCGACATCACCACCGACCAGCGCACGCGTGCTGTAGGTGTGGCCCTTGGCCTGGTAAATCTGGTCGCGGGTGATGGCGCCGAACTGGCTGATCGCGCCGTCGACCGGGCAGACGAAAGCCGCGTCGGCCAGCGGGCGGGCACCGGGCTTGAGCGCGCGGGTGAAAAACTCGTTGAAGCTGGCGTACACCGTCGGATCCGGGTTCGCGGCCTCGGCCATGTTGACGCCGTATTTGCGGATGAAGCGGCGAACGATCCACTGCGTGACGCCGCCCCAGCGGCCATTGGCCACCCAGCGGGCGAACTCGGTGAGCGCGCGCTTCGGGAACACGTATTGCAGGGAAACGGAGAGGGACATGAACGTGGAGCAGAAGGAGCAAGACCCTGGCGGGCGGCCCCGCATTGTAGGGGTCGACCCCAACAGCAGCGGCCCGGGCGGGCACAATCCCGCACCATGACGCAAGCCCTGTTTGAATGCCACCATCTCGTCAAACGCTACGGCGAGAGCACCGTGGTGAACGACCTGAGTTTTTCCATCCACCCCGGCGAGTGCCTGGGTGTGATCGGGCCCAACGGCGCGGGCAAGACCACCACCATCCGCATGTGCCTGGGCCTGACCGCACCCGACGCCGGCAGCATCACCGCCTTTGGCCTGGAGATGCCGCGCGACGCCCTCGCCATCAAGGCGCAGCTGGGTGTGGTGAGTCAGATGGACACGCTGGATCCGGACTTCGACTGCGCCGAGAACCTGCTGGTCTATGGCCGCTACTTCGGTTTGCCGGTGGCCCAGGTGCGCGCGCGCATCCCGCAACTGCTGGAGTTCGCCGCGCTCTCGCACAAGGCGCAGGCCAAGCCGGGCGAACTCTCTGGCGGCATGAAGCGGCGCCTGTCGCTGGCGCGTGCGCTGGTGAACGACCCTCGCCTTCTGATGCTCGACGAGCCCACCACCGGGCTGGACCCGCAAGCGCGCCACCTGATGTGGGAGCGCCTGCAAATGCTGCTGCAGCAGGGCAAGAGCATTTTGCTGACCACCCACTTCATGGACGAGGCCGAGCGCCTGTGCTCGCGCCTGCTGGTGTTGGACCACGGTCGCAAGATCGCCGAAGGCCGCCCGCGTGAGCTGATTGCACAGCACCTGGAGCCCGACGTGGTGGAGGTGTACGGCCAGGGGGCATTGGCCCTTGCGCAGGCCGAAGAGCACGCCGCGATCCGCGAGCTCGCAGCGCGCGTGGAAGTCAGTGGCGAAACCGTGTTCTTCTACACCGCGCAGGCGATGCCGCTGCTGGCGGCACTGGGCGCGCATCCCCAGTTGCGCACGCTGCACCGACCGGCCAACCTGGAAGACCTGTTCCTGAAATTGACCGGGAGACAGATTCGAGAAGACGGTTGATGGCGAGGGCTTCGACAAGCTCAGCCCGAACGGATACCTTGGCGCACCCATCATGAACACGACAACTCCCCTGCCCCGCAAGCTTTCTCACTGGTCACCTCCGCAGGTGTCGATGCGCTGGTGGCCGGTGTTTCTGCGCAACCTGCTGGTCTGGCGCAAGCTGGCCATCCCCAGCCTGGTGGGCAACATCGCCGAGCCGCTGATGTGGCTGGTCGCCTTCGGCTACGGCATGGGCGCACTGGTCGGGCAGGTGAACGTGGACACGGCCAATGGCAACGTGGCGGTGCCCTACATCCTGTTTCTCGCCAGCGGCAGCATCTGCATGAGCGCCATGAACGCGGCCAGCTTCGAGGCCTTGTACTCGGCCTTCTCGCGCATGCACGTGCAGAAAACCTGGGACGGCATCATGAACGCGCCGGTGAGCCTGGACGACGTGGTGCTGGCTGAAATGTTGTGGGCGGGCTTCAAGGCCCTGTTTTCGGTGACGGCCATCATGGGGGTGATGCTCGCGCTGGGCATCAGCCATTCACCCAAGCTGCTGCTGGCCTGGCCAGTGCTGCTGGGGGTGGGCATCACGTTCTCGTGCATTGCCCTGGTGTTCAACGCCCTGGCCCAGGGCTACGACTTCTTCACTTACTACTTCACGCTGTTCCTGACGCCGATGATGTTTCTCTCGGGCGTCTTCTTTCCGCGGGAACAACTGCCGGTGGTGGTGCGCCATCTCTCCGACTGGCTGCCATTGACCAACGCGGTGGAACTGGTGCGACCACTCTTCATGGATCAGTGGCCTCAGCAGGCCTGGCTGCATGCGGGCGTGCTGCTGGTCTACACCGTGGCAGCGTTCTGGCTGGCCCTCGCGCTCACGCGCAAAAGGTTCGCCAAATAACTTGAGCCCCCACGCTCCGCCGCTTCGCGGGTCGCTGCCCCCCGAGGGGGCTGGCCTTGCTTGGGGCGGCCCTGCGCTGCGGCCGTCGCTTCAATGCACCATCTGAAGGGCGGGTTGGGCTTCGCAATACAACTCGGCACCGGAGTCCATGAACTCTTCGGCTTCGATCACGGCGTCAAAATCTCGAGCGGTGTCGAAGATCTTGGGAATCAGTGGCTTGTCCAGCGGGCGGCAGATGCGCTGACGCAGGCCGCGCAGGTTGGCGCTGGTCTCCATGGCGTGGATCACGGCTTCCGGATCGAGCATGAGGACGAAGGGGTTGAGGCGGCTGGACGTGATGGACATGGGGGGCTCCTGGGGGAATGCGGTGGTTGTTTCAAATCGGCTGTCGATGAAACAAACTGTATCTGGCCACCTTCAGGGCGTTAAGTCGGCGCAGCCCCATTCCCTCTGTAAGAAGTTCCCTGACACGGCGTCCGGAACACCTACAAGCCAGGCGTGCGCGAAGTCACGGGCCGGTGCGCAGCGCCTCCACGCTGGCGCGCACCACCGACTGCACGCTGCCACTCTCCCTGTACTGGTTGCGCAGGTAGGTGGCGTGGTTGCCCACACGCCCCGCCGTGCGCTCGATCTCGTCGAGCGCGGCCAGTGAATTCAGCGCCAGCCCGTGCGGTGCCAGAAGGCGCAGCGTGGTCAGGATGTCCTCGCGGATGCTGATCTGCTCGCGCGTCTTGGGGTTGACCATCATCCCGTCCAACCCGAAGCGGCAGGCCTGGAAGCGGTTGTAGGTGTAGACGAGGTAATCGTCTTCTTCGGGTGGCAGCTCGCGGCGCACCAGCAGGTGGCGGCACAGCGCCTGCAAATAGCACGCCAGGCCGGCCGCGCGCTCCACCGTGAGGGGCGTGTCGCACACACGCAGTTCGATCGTGCCGTACTCGGGCTTGGGCCGGATGTCCCAGTAAAAATCCTTCATGGACTTGACCACGCCGGTGCTCTCCATCTTGGTGAAGTAGACGTTGGCAAACTCGTCCCAGCTCAGTGTGAACGGCGCACGGCCGCTGAGCGGAAACGCGAACACCGAGTTCAGGCGCGCCGAGTCGAACAGCGTGTCCACGCCTTGCGAAAACGGCGACGAAGCCGAGAGCGCGATGAAGTGCGGCACGTAGCGGTTGAGCGAGTGCAGCAGGAACAGCGCCTCGTCGGGCGAGCTGCAGCCCACGTGCACGTGCTGGCCGAACACGGTGAACTGCTTGGCGAGGTAGCCGTACAGGCCCGAGAGCTCCTGGAAACGCGGCTTGGAGAAAATGCGCTGCTCGAACCAGCGCTGAAACGGGTGCGTGCCACCGCCCGCGATCTCGATGTTGAGCCGGTCGCCCGCGCTCACCAGCGTGTCGCGGATCTGCTGCAGCTGGGCCAGCAGCGGGCCGTGCTCACGCTGGATGTCGGTGGCGATCTCGATCATGCTCTGCGTCATCTCGGGCGTGACCACCCCCGGAAACGGCTTGCGCCGCAACAGCTCCAGCAAGTCGTTGGCGCTGCTGGAGAGATCGAGGTCGTAGGTGTTGACGAGCTGCAGTTCCAGCTCCACGCCCATGGTCAGCGAATCGGACGATTTGAATGTTTCCAACGGCATGGGAGCTCCTATTCCTTGGTCACGTGGGTTTCTTGCGCGGTCATGAGCGCGCGCTGCGTGACCACCGGCCCCAGCAGTTCCTGCACCACCATCATCCCGGCCATGGCCGCCAGCACTTGCACCGCTGGCGCGAAGCCGTACAGACGGGTCTGCTCGAGCAGCAGGATCGCAAACGCCGACATGGGTGTGAGCGCCAGTCCGGTGAGCAGACCCTTGCGCTCGGTGATGCCCGAGAGGCGCGCGGCCACCAGGTTGCAGCCCACCTTGGAGGCTGTGCGCACGGCGATCAGCAACAAGCCCATGAGCATGCCGGCGCCCACGTCGGCCCAGTTCAACAACGACGCGATGTAGACGAACAGGAACACCGAGGCCATATCGCCCGCAGTACCGAAGTCGCGCTGGGCGTTGGTGAGGTGCACCCGCCGCTCGCGCGCCACGATGCCGAAGGAGAGTGCCGCCAGCAGCGGCGAGAGCTTGAGGCCGTAAGCGGCGGTGGTGAGCAGCAACACCGACAGCGCGAACACCACCGTGACGCCGCGCTCGTGCGTGCTGCGCTGGCGCAACAGCCAGGGCACCGCCACACCCAGCAGCGCACCCACCGCCACCGAGGTGGCCACCACATACATGCTGCCGAAGGCGGCCAGCACCAGATCACCCGAGGTGTTCAGGTACCAGTAACCCACCACCAGCTTGAGCGCCACCACCGACAAGATGCAGTTGATGGCGCACAGGTGCAGCACGCGTTCGGTCACCTGTCCTGCGCTGCGCAGCTCGTTGGCCACGCGCACCACGCCCGCGGGTGAGGCCGAGATGGACAGAGCGGCAATGATGAGGCGGTGGTCCACCGGCAGGTCGAACCAGCCACTCACCCAATAGATGACGCCAAAGGTGACGAAGGATTCGACCACGCCGAGCGCCAGCATCCAGGGGTTGTGGCGGAACCAGCGCAGGTTGATGCGATAGCCGAGTTCGAACAGCACCAGCGACAGCGCCACGTTGGCCAGGAACGGCAGGCCGGGTACATCGGTGGTGAGGCCGGGCAGGTTGATCAAGCCGCCGAACAGGCCCACCGCCACGTAGCTGGTGACGCGCGGAATGTTCCAGCGTTCGAACAGCAGCTCGGCCAGGAACCAGGCCAGCAGCAGCACCAGAGGCCAGGCAACGGACTGCAAGAGAAAAGCAAAATCGGTGACCATGGGCAGGCTTCTCCAGGGATGGGGGTCTGTGAGAGGGTGACATTCAAGGTGAAAAAATACCCTGAGTGCCACCCGGCAAACCGGCATCAGCGTGGGGCTGACTTGTACACCGGGGAACAGGGCAAACGAGGGGGCCGAAGGGCCGCGGCGGAGGATCAGACCACCACAGCGGGCGGCTCAGATCCGGAGGACTCGACCGCGAACCGCGTCTTGAGTTCAGGCAGGCCCAACTCATTGAGCACCTGCGTCAATCGCTGCCGGGCCCGCGCGCGGGCTCCGTGTCGGTCGTCGGCCATTCTACGGGCCAGAATCAGTTCGTTCTTCATGGAATGCTCCCATCCCACGAGCTCGGTCACCGTCACGCTGTAACCGTTTGCTTCCAGTTGCAAACAGCGCAGCACATTGGTGATCTGGCTGCCGAACTCGCGCGTGTGCAGTGGGTGGCGCCAGAGCTCGGCCAGCGGCGAGCGTGCCAGGCTCAGCGCCTTGTGCTGGCGCAGCACGCCGGCCACCTCGGCCTGGCAGCAAGGCACCAGCACCATGTGACTCGCCTGCTTGGCCAGGCCGAAGGCAATCGCATCGTCGGTGGCGGTGTCGCACGCGTGCAGCGCGGTCACCACGTCGATGCGCGGTGGCAAGCCCGGGTGCGTGAGCGCCTCCTGCACCGTGGTGGCCAGAAAGTCCATGCGCTCGAAGCCCAGCTTGCTGGCCAGGGCTTGCGACTTGTCCACCAGCTCGGCGCGCGTCTCCACGCCGGTCACACGGCCCACCGGCCTGGCTTTGAAGAACAGGTCGTACAGGATGAAACCCAGATAAGACTTGCCCGCGCCATGGTCGGCCAGGGTCACGTCGCCGCGCGCGGCCAGCACCTCGGCCAGCAGCGGCTCGATGAACTGCACGAGGTGGTAGACCTGCTTGAGCTTGCGCCGCGTGTCCTGGTTGAGCTTGCCCTCGCGGGTGAGGATGTGCAGCTCCTGCAGCAAGGCCACCGACTGGCCTTCGCGCAGCTCGGGCAGTTGCTCCTGCAGCGTGGGCACCGGGCGAGGTGAAGATGTGTTTTTGGCCATGGACCGATGATAGGTCGCACCCGGTGCCACGGTCTGCAACGGTGACAATCACCCATGACATTGCCCATGACGCCCGACTCCGTTGCTCCCACCGACCATCCCTACCGCGCCTTGACACCCGACGTGGTGCAGGACGCACTGGCCAGCATCGGCCTGTGGGGCGACGGGCGCATGGCCGCGCTCAACAGCTTCGAAAACCGCGTGTACCAGATCCACCTGGAGTCGCCAGTGGACGGCGTGGACCAGGTGGTGGCCAAGTTCTACCGGCCCGGGCGCTGGAGCGACGAGCAGATCGCCGAGGAACACGCGTTTGCCATGGAGCTGGTGCAGGCCGAGATTCCCGCGGTACCGCCGCTCGTGGTGAACGGCGCCACCCTGCACCATTTCGGCGGCTTCGCGTTTGCGGTGAGCCCGCGTCGCGGTGGTCGGCGGCCCGAGCTCGACGACTTCGACGTGCTCGAATGGATCGGGCGCTTTCTGGCGCGCATCCACAGCGTGGGCGCGACCCAGCCGTTCCTGGTGCGCCCGGCGCTGGACGCCACCAACTTCGCCCGCGAGCCGCGCGACTGGTTGATGGAACACGCCGCCGTGGCACCCGAGGTGCGCACCGCCTGGGCCGCCGCACTCGAAGAAGCGCTGGCCCTTGTTGAAGCCCATCCGGTGCTCAAGGCTGGCGCGACGCTGGCAGAAGACGGCATCCGCCGCATCCGCCTGCACGGCGACTGCCACCCCGGCAACATCCTCTGGACACCGGAAGGCCAGCCAGGCGCAGGACCGCATTTCGTGGACCTGGACGACGCGCGCACCGGACCTGCTGTGCAAGACCTCTGGATGCTGCTCAGTGGCGATCGGCGCCAGCAGACGCAACAGCTCGGCGCGCTGGTCGACGGCTACGAACAGTTCCGCCCTTTCGACCGGCGCGAGCTCGCTTTGATCGAGCCACTGCGCACGCTGCGGCTGATCCACTACAGCGCCTGGGTCGCACGCCGCTGGGACGACCCGGCCTTCCCGATCAACTTCCCCTGGTTCGGCAGCCGCGACTACTGGCAGGGCCAGGTCGACATGCTGGTGGAGCAGATCGAGGAAATGCAGGGTGCGCCTTTGATGGCTTGAGTTTTCTTGGGGGCTTCGTTCGGAGACCTCGCGCCAGGACGGTGGCGGTGCAGGCGATCCCGGGCAGACACCCGCGAGCAGGGCCGGAGAACGCGTACCCGCTCCAGCCGCCCTCCTGCACACAGCCGACCAAAAGACCCATCAACGATCATGGTTGCTCACAATTACATTGCACACAATCTAATTGCTCGTTACATTAACACCCCATGAACACCACGCGCCTCTCCAGCGACCAGGCCCTGCAGCTCGACCACCAGCTCTGCTTCGCGCTGTATTCGGCCTCGCTGACCATGACCAAGCTGTACAAGCCGCTGCTGGACGAGATCGGCCTGACCTACCCGCAGTACCTGGCCATGCTGGTGCTGTGGGAACACGACGGCGTGGCCGTCTCCGAACTTGGTGAACGCCTGCACCTCGACTCGGGCACCCTCACCCCGTTGCTCAAACGCCTGGAGGCCGCCGAGCTCGTGACCCGCCTGCGCGATGTGCAGGACGAGCGGCGCGTGCTGATCCGCCTGACTGCCGCCGGTCGCAAGCTCAAGGCCCGGGCCGCGCGCATTCCCGGCTGCGTGCTGCAGGCCACGCAGTGCGATGTGGCGGAAGTCCTTGCGCTCACCCGGCAGGTGCAGACCCTGCGCGATCGCCTCTCCGCCTGACCCCAGTTCCCTTTCCCCCGTTTCAACCACCGCTTCCCGCAAGCGATTCAACCCCAGGAGCCACACCATGCCCACTTCCCTCGACAAAGTCGTCTACACCGCCCGCGCCCACACCACCGGCGGCCGCGAAGGCACCTCACGCTCCGACGACGGCATGCTCGACGTCAAGCTCTCGCCTCCCAAAGCCATGGGCGGCTCGGGCGCAGCCACCAACCCCGAGCAGCTGTTCGCCGCTGGTTACTCCGCCTGTTTCATGGGCGCCATGAAACACGTGGCGGGCATGAAAAAACTGGTTGTGCCGGCCGACGCGTCGATCGACGCTGAAGTCGACATCGGCCCGATCCCCGCCGGTTTCGGCATCGCTGCCCGCCTGAACGTGAGCCTGCCCGGCATGGACCGCGCCGTGGCCCAAGACCTGGTGGACACCGCGCACCAGGTGTGCCCGTACTCCAATGCCACCCGCGGCAACATCAACGTGACCATCACGCTGGTCTGAGCGTCGGATCACGCAGCAAAAAGCCCGTCCGGCTCACGCCGGACGGGCTTTTTTGATGGAGGTCGCCCCCTGTCAGCGATACAGGTCGGGATCGTAGATGGTGGTGCTGGTGCCCACACCCACCCCGACGCGCGCATTGCTGTTGCCGATCCGGCTGCTCGTGCCCACGCCGGCACCGGCGCTCACCGCACCGCGCTGGTTCACCCCCACGCCCACACCCACCGGCCCCACGCCGGTGCTGACGCCGGCGTTCACGCCTCCGGAGCCCACGCCCACGCCGATGGAAAACGGGCCGACCGGAATGCCCACACCCACCCCCACAGAACAACCGGTGAGCAGGGCGCCAACAAAAAGCAAGGCGGCCAGGCGGGACGCGTGCCGGAGCCGCTGACGGGAAGAGTGGGCAAGGTTCGTCATGGGATTCCCCGAAGGTTCAAGAACAAGGGTACTTCAACCCTGCCTGAATGACCCACACC
Organism: Hydrogenophaga sp.; assembly: GCF_018780385.1. Classification (GTDB taxonomy): domain Bacteria; phylum Pseudomonadota; class Gammaproteobacteria; order Burkholderiales; family Burkholderiaceae_C; genus Hydrogenophaga. The sequence continues at coordinate 104,477 of NZ_JADMJO010000022.1, forward strand.
GTTCACCATGGTTCCGCGGTTCCGACGAACCGGTTTCAAACCGGGTTTTTCCCCAGCCGCTCCATCGCATCGGCGAGCCAGTCCTCGCGCAGCGCATCCGGCGCGGCGGGGCGCACCATCCAGCCGCCTTGCGCGGGTGTCACACGGGCATGGCCGCCCTGCCACAGCAACCAGGCCAGCCAGGCGCACTGGGGTGCGGTGGGCGTCTCGCCCGCGGGCGACACCAGCAGCGCGGTGAACACGGTGGCATTGGCCACCAACACCCCGTCACCACTGACCTCGCCACCGATCGAACGCGCCAGTGCCGACAGAGCGTCGCCCACCTCGCCCCGGGGGCCCAGCGCCTGCAAGGCATCGCGCAGGTGCGCCGCGATGGCCGCGCCTCGCTGGGCCTCGGCCTGCAGCAGATCGGCGTGGTCCCAGCGGTTCCAGTCCACCATGGGCTCGGCGCCACCCACCACCCGCGCCGCTTCGGCGTAGCGGTGGAGCGCCTGCTCATGGCCGTCGGCATACACCGCCGAACCCACCATGAGCAAGGCGGCCAGGCGATTGGCCAGCAGGCGGCTCTGCTGGGCCAGCAGCCTGTCGCGCATCAGGCTGTCGCGTTCGCTGCGCAGGACCGCCAGCTCCAGTGCGTTCTTCAGATCGGCGCGCAGACTTTCCAGCTCCCAGGGCTTGTTGATGTAGCGGTAAATCTCGCCGGTGTTGATCGCCTCGATGGCATCCCCCAGCTCCGAATAGGCGGTGGTCAACATGCGCACGATGCCGGGATAGTACTCGCGGGCATGGCGCAGCAGTTCGTTGCCACGCTCGCCGGGCATGCGCTGGTCGCACACCAGCACGGCCACGTCGGCACCGTGCGCGAGCAGCACCGCGCGGCCTTCTTCCACCGAGCCGGCGGTCAGCACCGGCGCCAACGGACTCACCAGACGCTCGAAATACTTCAGCGCCATGGCCTCGTCGTCCACATACAGAATTTTTGTTGGTGTCATCAGGTCTCCTCGACCGGGGTGTCGTCAGGCGACGGTGGGAAATAAAGGGTCACGGACGTGCCCTGGCCCAAGGTGGATTGCACGGCGATGTCACCGCCCAGGGTGGTCATCACGCGCTGGCAAAAGAGCAGACCCATGCCGCTGCCACCACTCTCGGCGCGGGTGGTCACGGGCTCCCGCGTGAGGCGATTGAGCACCTCGGGCGGGATGCCGGGGCCGTTGTCGGTCACGCGCAAAGCCGACTGCGGGCTCAGGCCAGGCAGCATGGCCACACGGACCAGTGCAATGCGCACTTCGGGGCGCTCCGGCGGCTGGGCGCGCAGGGCGATCAAGGCGTTCTTGACCAGGGTGCACAACACAAGGTAGAGCAGGTCGCGTCGACCGGGCAAGGTGAAATCGGGCGCCAGTTCTGCCGACAGCCAGTCGGCCTCGGCGGCTTCAAACGGGTACTCCTCCTGCACCGCACGCACGAGTTCGCTGGCGCGCAGGCTGGCCGAGGTATCGCCCCGGCTGGCATCGCGCGCGGTCTGCACGAAGGTGGACACCAGCGACTGCGCGTACTCTGCGCGCCGCTGCGCGGCCTCGATCATGAACAACACGTCGCCCGGCTTCTGCTGGGCGATGTAGGCCATGCCATCGGTGTTCCCGGGGCTGGCGCGGTGGTTCTCGCGCATGGCCGAGAGGTAGCCGCGCACCGTGGCCAGTGGCGAGGTGACCTCGTGGGCCAGAAAGCCCAAGGTCTCGCGCAAGGCCGACTCGCGCCGCGCGATGAGCAACTGGTCGCGCGTGCGGCGCACGCTGGACTCCAGCGCCTCGCGCAAGGCCTGGCGGGTGATCGCGTCGTCCAGGGGCTTCTCCAGGATCTTCTCCACATGGCCCTGGTTCACGGCCGACATGGCCACGTCCTTGTCGGCATAGGCGGACACCAGCAGGCGCGCCACGTGCGGATAGAGCCGCCGCACCTCGCTCAGCAATGCCACGCCGTCGCGCGTGGGCATCGCGTAGTCGGTGAGCAGCACCGCCACCTCGTGGCTGCGCTCAACGAGCAAGGCCAGCGCTTCGTCCACGCTGGCGGCGGTCAACACGGTGAATTCCGTGCCGTACAGGCGGGCAAACCATTTGCAGGCCTGCGGCTCGTCGTCCACCATCAGGATGGCGTGCGGTCCCTGGGGGCCTCGCACCGTACCGGGGTCTTGCATGTTCATGTGGGCCTCGGCAAATCAAAGGTGAATTCGGTCCAGGCGCCCAGCTCGCTCTCCACCGCCAGGGTGCCGCCGTGGCGCTGCACGATGCCGTAGCTCACGCTCAAGCCCAGTCCGAGGCCAGCGCCCACATCGCGCGTGGTGAAGAACGGCTCGAACACACGTCCCACGTTCTCGGGCGCGATGCCCGTCCCGTTGTCGCGCACCGAAACGAACAGGCGCAGCTCGCGCGCAACCACGGTCACCGCGATGCGTGGCTGTTCACGCCGCGCCGCCTGCAGGGCATGTGCGGCATTGCTCAGCAGGTTGATCAACACACCGATGATGGCGGGCTCGTCGCCCAGCACGTGCGTGTCCTGCGGCAACTCCACCGGCACGTCGATGCCCTTGAGCTCGTAGCCGGCCAGCCGCAGGGCCGAGCGCAACGCGTTGCCCAGCAGGAAGGGGCGCTGGGCGTCCTGACCCGGCTTCTGGTAGGCGAAGGTCTTGAGGTCGGAGACGATGTTCTGGATGCGCTGCATGCCCTCTCGCGCATCGCCCAGGCTCTCCTTGAGCATGGCGTCGCTCTCCACGCCCGGGCAGGTGAGACCCATGTCGATCGCCATCAGGCTGTAGTTCACCGGGTTGTTGAGCTCGTGCAGCAGGCCGGCCGAGAGCGTGCCGATGGCGGCCATCTTCTCGCGCTGGATCAGCTGGCCCTTGACTTCGGCCAACGTGGTGTTGATCTCGCGCAGCGAGGCGTTTTTTTCCGACACCTCGTGCTGAAGAGAGAACAAACGGATGCGAGCCTTCTCGTTGAACCAGGTGCAAACCGCGCTGGCGGCCGCAGAGAACAGGATGAACAGCGAGTTCGTCACCAACCGCGAGGAGTCCTCGCTGGCCTCGGGGTGCAGCACACAGGCCGCCACATACAGGCCCAGCGTGAGCGCTCCGAAGCCCACACCCTCAAAGAAGCTGATCGGCAGGATGATCCCCACCGCATAGAGCGCCAGATGCAGACCCACGAAATAGATCGACTGCGCGCCATCGGTGTCGAAGATCATGAAGGCGATCATGATCTGCGGCAGCAGCAGCCACAGCATGGTGAGGCCACGCACGTGTTTGCGTCCGAAAGGCGTGAACAGCACCCAGAACACACCCAGGGTGAGCACCGCCACCAGGACGCGCAGCAGCGAAAACTCCAGCAGCCGGTCCGGGTACGAAAAATAGTCGAGACCGAAGCCGGCCAGCACCAGCACGATGGAGGTGATGCTCCCCGCCTTGCTGTAGGTGAGCCGGAAGTCCGAGAGCTGCTGCTCGTAAGGCGAACTCGGCCGGCTAACCATTTTCAAGGGCCATCGCTTTCAGGCGCGCGTTGACCACCAGCTCCGCAAAGATGTTCACCCCGGTGGGATCGGTATAGAGCGTCACCGGTGCGTCGACCTCTTCCAGCACCACGCGCATCTGCGCCTCGTCGCGGTAGATCAGGTGCCACTCCAGCAGGTGCTCCATGCCAAAGCGCTCCGGGTTGTCCGAATGCACGTTGGTCACCAGCAGGTGGGCACCGGGGTTGCTGCGCGACATGAAGTAGCGGATCAGGCGCGTGCACACCTTGTCCGACAAATAGTCGAACAGGCCGGCGCAGTAGATGGTGTCGAAACCTTCGCCGTCCGAGGGGGCGGTGTCGCGCGTGGCGCGTTTCAGCAGTTCGTGCACCGACTCCTGCACATAGGTCACATCGACCTTCACCTTGTGCGTGGCCGCTGCCTCTTCGATCTTCTGCTGCGTGTACTTCAGCGTCTCCAGGCTGAAGTCGATCAGGGTGAACTTCAGGCGCGAGAGATCCACACCGCTGGCAATCAGCTTCTGGATTTCCACGCCGGGGCCGCAGCCCACATTGAGCACCCGGATGACGCGCTCCTGCGCGGCCGCGTTGTCCGCCGCCTTCTTCAGGAAATCCACCAGGATGTCGATGCGGTTGCGGTGCGCCACGGCCACCGCCGCCTTCAGAAACATCGCGTTGACCAGCTGGATGTAGGTGCTGCTGCCCTGTCGCGGGTCGCCCAGGATCTGGTTGACCATCTCGTAATCACCCGCGTAGCCGAGCGGCTTGGCGAAGGTGCGGTACACAAAGGGCGCGCGCAGCAACAGGGGGTGCAGCGCGGTCTGGGCATAGGCGCGGTGCAGCAGCGAGTCTTCGATGGGCAGTTGCGAGGCCTCGTCTTCCAGGCGCACGAGGAACTCCTTGCCCTTGATCATCAAGGGCTCGGCGATGGCCTCGAACACGTCGTCGGTCAGGCGCCCGCTGCTGTCGCGCGGGAGCGAGTCGACCATGTCGGCCTGGTCGATCCAGCGCGCGGTCTCCGCCAGGAAGGCCCGGAACTCGCTGATGGTGACCTGGTAACTCTGCTTGATTTTGAAGCGCGATTCCCAGTCGGCGACGAAGCGGCTCGCCTCGTCGCGCACCTGGCGCACATCGCCACGGATGGCGTTCAGATCGGACCACTCGTCAATCAGCGCCACCGACACCACCGCCATCAGACCGGTGTTGAGCAGGCTCACCACCACGGCCTTGCCCTTGTAGATGATGCGGTCGCCCGAGCGGATGGTCAGCTCGCTGAGCACCTCGCTGACCTGCACGATGGAGTACGGGTTGTAGATCTCCATCACCAGCGAACGGCGCTGCAGGCTGGTCAGGGTGCCGCGGGCACTCTCTCCCTGGCTGTTGCGAAAGGTGACGACGTGGTCGAATGGGCGCTGAAGGTACACGGTGTGAGTGTTTGAGTGCGTGGGGGAACAGGTGCATTGCCCTGTTCCCGAGGAAACCCCCCGGGGCACAGTGTAGTCAACCGCTTGCGTGACTTGCACGCCCCGTTATTTCAATCAGATCAACAGGGCATTCACGCGCTTGACATAAGCCGCCGGATCATCCGGCAGACCACCCTCGGCCAGCAGGGCCTGGTCAAACAGGATGTGGGCCAGGTCGTCGAAGTGTTCGCTGCTCTCCAGCTTCTTCACCAGGGCGTGTTCGGCGTTCACTTCCAGGATGGGTTTGACCTCGGGCGCGGGCTGGCCGGCCTGCTTGAGCATGCGGGCCAGCTGGGTCGACAGATCGCCGTCTTCCACCACCAGGCAGGCCGGTGAATCCACCAGGCGCGAGGTCACGCGCACGTCCTTGGCCTTGTCTTTCAGGCTTTCCTTCAGGCGCTCCAGCACCGGTTTGAACACCTCGGCCGCGGCCTCGGCGGCCTTCTTCTCTTCCTCGTCCTGCAGCGTGCCCAGGTCCACCGCGCCCTTGGCCACGCTTTGCAGCGGCACGCCGTCGAACTCGTTGAGGAAACTCAGTGCCCACTCGTCCACACGATCGGTCATGAGCAGCACCTCGATGCCCTTCTTGCGGAACACCTCCAGTTGTGGGCTGTTCTGGGCGGCGGCGCGGTTGTCGGCGGTGATGTAGTAGATCGCGGCCTGGCCTTCCTTCATGCGGGCCTTGTAGTCGGCCAATGACGTCAACTCGGTGCCTGCGGTGCTGGCAAAGCGAAGCAGCTTGGCGAGCTTGTCGCGGTTGGCAAAGTCTTCGCCAAGGCCTTCCTTGAGCACCGCGCCGAACTCGGCGTAGAAGCCGGTGTACTTCTCGACATCCTTGCTCATGTCATCCAGCATGGCCAGCACGCGGCGTGTGTTGCCCTCGCGGATCGCCTTCACGTCGCGACTCTCCTGCAGCAGTTCACGGCTCACGTTGAGCGGCAGGTCGGCCGAATCCACCACACCCTTGACCCAGCGCAGGTAGGCCGGCATGAGGGCCTCGGCCTCGTCCATGATGAAGACGCGTTTCACATACAGCTTGATGCCGGCCTTGCGGTCGCGGTTCCAGAGGTCTTGCGGCGCCTTGGCCGGGATGTAGAGCAGTTGCGTGTACTCGGTGCTGCCTTCCACGCGGTTGTGGCTCCAGGCCAGCGGGGCCTGGGTGTCGTAGCTCAGGTTCTTGTAAAACTCGGCGTACTGCTCGTCGCTGATGTCCTTCTTGCTGCGCGCCCACAGCGCGTTGGCCGAGTTCACCGCCTCCCATTCGTCCAGCTTCACGTGGGCGCTCTTCTCGGCATCCCACTCTTCCTTCTGCATCAGGATGGGCAGGCTGATGTGGTCGGAGTATTTGGCGATGATGGACTTGAGCTTCCAGCGATCGAGGTAGTCGCTCGCGTCATCGCGCAGGTGCAGCGTGACGCTGGTGCCGCGCGCGGCGCGCTCGATGGTCTCCACCTCGAATTCACCGGTGCCCGCGCTGACCCAGCGCACACCTTCCGATGCCGGCACGCCGGCACGGCGGCTTTCCACCGTGATCTTGTCGGCCACGATGAAGCCCGAATAGAAGCCCACGCCGAACTGGCCGATGAGCTGGGCGTCCTGCTTCTGGTCGCCACTGAGGTGGCTCATGAAGTCCTTGGTGCCGCTCTTGGCGATGGTGCCCAGGTGATCCACCGCTTCGGCCTGGCTCATGCCGATGCCGTTGTCGGTGATGGTGATCGTGCGGGCGTCGGTGTCGAAGGCCACGCGCACATCCAGGTTGGGCGCGTCTTCGAACAGAGCGGCGTTGTTCAGCCCTTCAAACCGCAGCTTGTCGCAGGCATCCGATGCGTTGGAAACCAGCTCGCGCAAAAAGATGTCGGGGTTGGAATACAGCGAATGGGTGACCAGGTGCAGCAGCTGTGCCACTTCGGCCTGGAACGACAGGGTTTGTTTGCTCATGGGAGTTCGTTGAAAAGAAGAGGAGGAAGCGCTCCCATGGCGGGAGCGTGTTCAAAGCGTGTGGAGCACGGAATTATGGGCGGGGTGGGTGATTTCAAGCCGCAGACCCTGCCGAGCCATTGAGCCAGCCCCCTTCAGCATCCTTCATTTACTGCCTTGGTGGTATTTCCCGCGTCCTCTCGCCCCCCTAGCCTCTTCGGGTCTTGCGCCCAGAACAAGCCACGAGGGAGGAAAACCATTTGTCATCGCACCACGATGTGGGGCTCACACACGCCCTGAGCACGGAAGAAGCCGTGTGGCTGCTGGGCAGCCTGGCGGGCCTGCACCGCAAGCCCTTTGATGCCGAACTGCTGATCAAGCGTTTCGCCCCGCCCTGGGACCTGCCCACGCTCATCGAGGCGCTGGCCGGCTTGGGACTCAAGGCACTACCGGTGCCCTGGCCCGACCCGGCGCACCCACCCCCACCCTTGCCCGCCGTGGCCTTTGCGCGCGGCACCGCGCCAGACACAGGCGGCCCACCCCTGCTGGTGGCCCGCCGCGGCGACGGGCAACTGGGCGTGTTCCGCCCGGGCGATCCCCCGGCTGAGCTGGATGATCTGCACACCCTGCGCGAAGCGGTGCAGCCCTGGCTGCTGCTCTGCGCCCCACAAGACCCCGCAGCCCCGGCCGGACCCGACGAAGACGGCGGCACGCAGGCCTCCAGCGCATCGGAGGGCGCCGCCGCTTCCAGCCAACGCCAGGGCTTTGGCTTCGCCTGGTTCATCCCCGAACTTTTGCGCCACCGCCAGCTGTGGCGCGACGTGCTGCTGGCCAGCCTGGCCATCCAGCTGGTGGGCCTGGCCACACCGCTGTTCACCCAGGTGATCATCGACAAGGTGATCGCTCACCACAGCGTGAGCACGCTGTGGGTGCTGGGTGTGGCGCTGGTGGTGTTCATGCTGTTCACCAGCGCCATGACCTGGCTGCGCCAATACCTGGTGCTGCACACCGGCAGCCGCATGGACGCCGTGCTGGGCGAGCAGGTGATGCGCCACCTGCTGCGCCTGCCCCTGCCCTACTTCGAAGCCCGCCCCACCGGCACCCTGGTGGCGCGGCTGCAGGGCGTGGAGACGCTGCGCGAGTTCGTCTCGGGCGCGGCCGTCACCCTGCTGCTGGACCTGCCGTTTCTCTTCATCTTTCTGGCGGTGATGTTCTGGTACAGCTGGGTGCTCTCGCTGGTGGCGGTGGGCCTGCTGCTGCTCATCGTGGGGGTGAGCCTGGTCATGGTGCCGGTGTTTCGCCAGCGGCTGGACCGCCAGTTTCTGCTGGGCGCACGCAACCAGGCGTTCTTGACCGAATACCTCTCGGGCATGGCCACGGTGAAGGCACTGCAGATGGAACCCGACGTGGACAAGCGCTACGGCACCTACCTGGCGCAGTACCTGCAGGCCGGTTTTGCCACGCGGCAGGTGGGCAATACCTACCAGGTGAGCGCGTCGGCGCTGGAGCAGACCATGACCCTGGCCATCCTGATCGTGGGCGCCTGGACCGTGATGCAGGACAGCAACTTCACCGTGGGCATGCTGGTGGCGTTCCAGATGTTCGCCAGCCGCCTGAGCCAGCCGCTGATGCGGCTGGTGGGCCTGTGGCAGGAGTTTCAGCAGGCCAGCATTGCCGTGAAACGCCTGGCCGACGTGCTGGACATGCCAACCGAACCGGTGAGCCTGGTGCCCCAGCGCGCGCCGGGCGGCACCGGCGCCATTGAAGTGCACGACCTGGGCTTTCGCTACAGCGAACGCCACCCCTGGCTGTACCAGGGCCTGAGCCTCACGCTGCCGCCCGGGCAACTTACCGTGCTCATGGGTCCCTCGGGCTGCGGCAAGAGCACCCTGGCCAAGCTGCTGCTGGGTTTTCATCTGCCCGAGCAAGGCCGCATCACCATCGACGGCCGCGACATCCGCCACCTGGCGGCCAACGAGCTGCGCGCGCACTTTGGCGTGGTGCCGCAAGAGACGGTGCTGTTCTCGGGCACGGTGCTCGACAACCTGCTGATGGCGCACCCCCACGCCCGCTTTGAAGACGCCGTGGCCGCCTGCCGCGCTGCCGAAATCCACGACGTCATCGAACAACTGCCCCAGGGCTACCAGACCGAGATCGGCGAACGGGGTACCGGTCTGTCAGGCGGGCAGCGCCAGCGCATCGCCATCGCCCGCGCCCTGCTCAAGCGGCCCAAGGTGCTGATTTTTGATGAAGCGGTGTCCAACCTCGATCAGGAAACGGCTGAGTTGTTTGCGCAAACGGTCAATCGGCTCAAGGGCAAGGCGACGATGGTTTTTATTACGCATCAGGTGCCGAGGGGGTTGGCGGTGGATGGGGTGGTGCGACTTGGAGACTCGATATGGCGCGAGACCAAAATCACCAATAGAGAACAACCTTGATCCATCGGAAACGGGAGCAATTGATAGCCTATTAGCCAAAAAAGAAAGGAGAAACAAGAGATTGAATTGGAAACCAGCACACCTCAACTTTGAACTCAATATTTTCAATATATGGAAAAGTTCCTAGTGTTTCTGGCACTCAGCTTTATATATTTAACCTTCCACATAAACGACCGGTTACTTCATTTGAACTCAGAAAATCGTTTATCTACATCTGTCTAGTCACAGCGATCATCTACACAATTACATAAGTGATTTTCATGAGAGGGAATACTCCTCTGCAATAATTCTGGACAAATGACATCCACCACAAGGCTGCATATGAAAACTATACTCTTTATAACCATATTTTTAGTGTTGTGGTTTCTATTTGGACTATTTTTACGACGTTATATTTATCGAAGGGAAATTAATGCACAGGATATGCGCGTAAGCGCAGTCTATCTTCTTTTAATTATTGCTGTAACTTTTGCAATCATTGAACAATTCTTGAATTAAAAATGAAAAAGACACTACAGGAACTCGCCATTAGCGGGGTAGATATACTTGCGCAGGGCTTCATCGGGATCGGAATCGACTGGCGACCGAAAGCGATTGTCACGGGATTCTTTTTTCAGGGGACTGACGCCCACGCCCCAACTCTTTATCAATACGACTCGCAAGGCTACATGCGGCCAGCGGAAGGTCGAAATCTGCCTATATCTGCGGAGGAAAAATCATGGATGGACGCATACAATCGACAACATACCATTACGATTCAAAACTGGAATAGCGCGCTCGACAAGTTCTTCTTGACCCCGCTTTACATGCCGGAGCATTTCCTCCCATTACTAACGTCCGGCAGTGATATCTGGCAATGCCTAAGGTTCATCGAACGTAAAACCCAAATCGCATCCACCATCCCTTCCCCCATCGTGCTCGACCTGGACGGCGATGGCGTGGAGACGATCTCCGAGGCCAACGGCGGCTGGTTCGACCACGCCGCCGATGGCCTCGCCGAACGCACCGGCTGGGCCGGCTCCGACGACGGACTGCTTGTGCGCGATCTGGATGGCAACGGCACCATCGATTCCGGCCGCGAACTCTTCGGCTCAGAAACCTTGCTGCCCAACGGCACCAAAGCCGCCAACGGCTTCGAGGCACTCAAAGCACTCGATGCCAACACCGATGGCGTGATTGACGCTCAGGATGTTGCCTTTGCCGAGTTGCGCATCTGGAAAGACACCAACGCCAACGGCCGCACCGATGCAGGCGAACTACTCACCCTGGCCGAGGCCGGTGTGAGCAGCATCAACGTGGCCTACGCGAACTCCAGCCACACCGACGCCCAGGGCAACGCACACCGGCAGGTGGGCAGCTACACGACCACCAGCGGTGAAACCCGCACCGCCACCGACATCTGGGTGCAGACCAATCCCACCCAGAGCCTGCCCACCGACTGGGTGATCGTGCCCGAGGACATTGCTGCCCTGCTCGATGCGCAGGGCTACGGATTGGTGCGCGATCTGCACCAGGCCATGGCGATGGATACCAGTGATCAACTGAAGGCCAAGGTCAGCGCTTTCACTCGGTTCAATCTTCGGCGCGACCGTTTTGCAATGATGCGCGCTCAGCTGACAGCCCATTCCCGCCTGTTGGACTTGCGCCATCAGATCGCTTTCACATGGGGTTTGGGGATGAAGGGCGTGGCTCCTCGCGCCTTTGGGCTGGAATGCAAGCGGCGCCCGACCTCAATTTCACATGCCAATGCCTTGCATTAAACGGCCGTCGTTCGTAACTGCAACATTGTCTGGCTGTACTGTTTAAAGATCGAGCAGCATACAGCTCCACTCTGTGCCTGCCTAGTATAGAAAATCATGAAGACCATCGCCGCACCCTTTAAGCGTCATCTACTAAAAATGACAGGCGCCACATTTCTTACCTCTTTATTAAATGGATGCAACATGACCGAAAAAACATGGATCGAAACAATGCTCTCTGAAATGGAAAATGCGTGGATTAGAGCTGACAACGCCCGGGAAGGTCACACTGGCCGCGATGAAGCGGTATCCATCGTTGCCCGGCAATACTTTCGCCCGGGCATGCCCAAGTCAGAAGCATTTAATCTGCTGCATGAACTGAAAAGTTTAGGTTTTGAAATACGCGAATATCGACATGAAGGAGTGAAAAATTGGCCAGAAGGGAAATTATTTGCGTGGGAGTCCGCACGACATCCCGATGCTGCGACGATAAAGAATTTGAAACTGAAATATCCAAAAGGCGAAAGTCGCTTTTCAAGCTGGAAAACATACGATATCAAGAATCTAATTGTCAAAAACAATGTTGCCATCGGATTTATTATAAAAGATGATTCCGAGGTCATTGATCGTGTAGAAGCCACTCTCTGGGCAGAATCAATTTAAGGGGGAAGAAAATGAAAGAAAAAATCGAGGTGGGATATGCTCCCGCCGCTTTTGTTGGTGAATTAGGGGTCTACCATAAATACATTCTATACACAGATAAAAATGGAAACATGTTCTTTGCTCGCGGAGGTCCTGGAAATTTTGGCCCTGGGGCTGCGGATGGGGGCCGTGATGAAGCTTCCGATTCCCCCTTTGGAAATATAAAAACGAGAGTTGGGGAGTATGTGGCAGATCGAGAAAGGAATCCCGATTGGGATCCTGCACGTGATCCAGCGAATACCGACCCAGGCTTACAGCCGCATCCTCGAGAAACAATCAGTGAAGGCGACGATCTATCTCAAGAATGGACAAAAATAAAAGGGATTGTTATAGAGATTGGAGAGAAAAAAATTCCCTACGACCCCAGATCGACGAACTCGAACTCAACAGTTGATGAAGCACTGCGCGAAGCAGGACTTCCCTCCCCAAAACTGGATGGCCCAAATGAATATTGGTCTCCTGGATCGGACTTCGATCTTCCCGGAGGAGATGCTCCTGGTTCTGCCGATGAACAGAAGTTTTTTGATGACTTTGATCGATGGATTCAAGAGAAAATTTCCGACAACTTTGACGAACTCTCAGAAGATTTCGGCTGGCTATGGGATTGGATGAAAGAACCCTCGCCAAACGATCAATTAGAAGATCAGAAACTGGTTGACGCGTTTCTTCGAGAAATTCTCCCCCTGACAATGTCGAGAAACGATATTTGGGAGCCTCTCGCATCCATCAAGCGCAAAACCCAAACCGCCTCCACCATCCCTTCCCCCATCGTGCTCGACTTGGACGGCGATGGCATCGAGACGATTTCAGTGGCCAACGGCGCTTGGTTCGACCACGCCGTCGATGGCTTCGCAGAATTGACCGCCTGGGCAGGCACCGACGACGGTCTGCTCGTGCACGACCTCGACGGCAACGGCAGCATCGATTCCGGCCGCGAACTCTTCGGCTCCGAGACCCTGCTGCCCAACGGCGCCAAAGCCGCCAACGGCTTCGAGGCACTCAAAGCACTCGATGCCAACACCGATGGCGTGATTGACGCTCAGGATGTTGCCTTTGCCGAGTTGCGCATCTGGAAAGACACCAACGCCAACGGCCGCACCGATGCAGGCGAACTACTCACCCTGGCCGAGGCCGGTGTGAGCAGCATCAACGTGGCCTACGCGAACTCCAGCCACACCGACGCCCAGGGCAACGCACACCGGCAGGTGGGCAGCTACACGACCACCAGCGGTGAAACCCGCACCGCCACCGACATCTGGGTGCAGACCAATCCCACCCAGAGCCTGCCCACCGACTGGGTGATCGTGCCCGAGGACATTGCTGCCCTGCCCGATGCGCAGGGCTACGGATTGGTGCGCGACCTGCACCAAGCCATGGCAATGGACGCCTCCGGCGAACTCAAGGGACTGGTGGAGGCGTTCACCCAGGCAACGACACCGCAGGACCGCGACCTGCTGGTGACCCGGCTCATCTACCACTGGACTGGCGTACAGGACGTGGATCCCTTCAGCCGCGCCTCGCGCTCCAGCTACGGAAACGTCATCGGCGACGCCCGCAAGCTCGAAGCCCTCGAAGCCTTCATGGGTGAAGAGTGGGTGGGCGTGTGGTGTTGGGGCACGCGCGATCCCAACCCTCACGGCCGGGCTGCTCCGGTGCTGCTCCAGGCCTGGGACGAACTCAAGGCGCTGGTGTACGGCCAGCTCATGGCACAGACCCATTTGCAGGGCCTGTTTCAGCAAATCACCTACCAATGGGACGAAGAAGTTGAAGCGGTGGTGGGCGATCTGACGGGTGTAGCCCATGCGCTGGCGCAGCGGATCGAAGCGGAGCGCGAGACAGGGCTCGATGCCCTGGGCGACTTCCTGTATTCGCTCAAGGGCATGGGCTTGCTCGGGAGCTTGAACGTTGAGGCTTTCAGGATGCAGCTCGGCGCATTGGGCAGCGACGTGGAGTCCACGATGGGCACCGCGCTGCAAGGCTGGGCGGGTGACAACACGCCCACAGAAGGCGCCGACGTGTTGCGCGGCACCGACTTTGACAACGTTATCGACGGGCGCGGCGGGAACGACCGCCTCGTGGCGCGCGGCGGCAACGACCTTCTCATCGGAGGTTTCGGCAACGACGTGCTGGATGGCGGCACCGGCAATGACGAGATGCGGGGCGGCGAGGGGGCAGATACCTACATCTATCGGCGCGGCGACGGACACGACACCATCGTCGATGACACCAGGATCGCGGGCGAGACCGACCGCATTGAACTCAAAGCCGGTCTGTCAGCTGACGATGTGCGCCTGCAGCGCGTGCGCACCGGCAGCGGCTGGCCCGTGCAGGACGACCTGCGTCTGATCGTTCGCGACACCGGCGAGACGATCACGGTGAAGAACCACTTTGGCGACGGCGAGCGCCATGCGATCGAAGAAATCGTCTTCGCTGACGGCACCGTGTGGGACGCCGAAGCCATCCGCTCCCAAGTGCTGCTGGGTGGGGCAGAAGACGAAGAGCTTCGGGGCTACGTCGGTCGGGACGACGTGATCGATGGCGGCGCCGGCAACGACCTACTGCGCGGAGGCGATGGCTCCGACACCTACCGGTATGGCCGGGGCGACGGGCACGACACCATCTCCGAGGACACCTGGACACCTGGAGAGACCGACCGCATTGAACTCAAGGCCGGTCTGTCAGCAGACGACGTGCGCCTGCAGCGCGTCCGCAACGTGAGCGTCTGGCTCACAACGGACGATCTGGTGCTCACCATCCGCGACACCGGTGAGACGCTGACGGTCAAAGGCCACTTCATCGAAGGCCAGCGCCATGCGGTGGAAGAAGTCGTCTTTGCCGATGGCACGGTGTGGGACGCGGAAGCCATCCGCAGCCGTGTGCTGCTGGGCGAAGCCGCTGCCGAGGTGTTGCGGGGCTTTGCCGACCGTGACGACGTGATCCAGGGTGGCGCGGGCAACGATCACTTGCAGGGCTTGTCGGGCAATGACACGCTCGACGGCGGCGCCGACAATGACGTGCTCGAAGGTGGGCGGGGTTCAGACACCTATCACTATCAGCTTGGTGAGGGCGTTGATGTGATCAATGAGCATCACGAACCCGATGCCACGGATGCGCTGACTCTCGGTGAAGGCATTTCCCCTGGCGATGTGACTCTGCGATGGAATCAGAGGGGCGACCTGCAGGTGCACCTGCCCGACGGCGGCCTTGTCACCGTGACGGGTCAGGCCAGCGGCAATGGCTGGACAGCGGGCACCGGCATTGAGTTCATCCGTTTTTCCGACGGCACCGAGTGGGACATCGATGAGATGTACCGCAGAACGGCGTTCGCCACCGACGGTGACGACGACTTGGTGCTGGGCGACCGAGACGACGTGGTGGATGGCGGCGCGGGCAACGACCAGCTCCACAACCTCGGGGGCAACGACACCTTCCTCTTTGGCGTTGGCGACGGGCACGACCTCATCCGGCCCACCGGTGGAGCGCTCCGGTTCAAGGAAGGCCTGGTCCAGGACGACGTGCGCTTCACCACCGAAGGCACCGACCTGGTCGCCACCCTGAAGAGCAGCGGCGACACCGTGAGACTGAAGAACTGGCACACCACCTGGAGCAGGATCGACCGCTTCGAATTTCACAACGGCACGGTCCTGGGTGTGGATGAGGTGCGCACCCTGTTGAACGCCGACGAGCAGGAGCAGGTGCTGTTTGGCTCACCGGGCGACGACGTGCTCACCACCTCCGGCGAAATCAGCCGTGTCTATGCGGGCGATGGCAACGATGTGCTGATGGGGCAGGCCAGCCAAAACGAGCTGAATGGCGAGGAGGGCGACGATGTGCTGCTGGGCGGTGATGGATCCGACCACCTGAGCGGGGGCGAAGGCGACGACACGCTGGACGGCGGGGCGGGCAGGGATGGCCTGGCAGGCGGAACCGGGCACAACACCTACCGCATGACGCGCGGCATGGGTCTGGACACGGTCATCGCCGAGCTGCACGCCAACGCCTGGGACACCGTGGAGCTCGCAGAAGGCATCACGCTGGCCGACGTGACCGTGGGGCTGGAGGCTGCAGAGTATTCGGGTGATCCGCAGCCGGGCGACACAGGCTTCCAGCGCATGGTGGTCGGCATCGGCGGCAACGACGCCCTGCTCATCGAACGGTTCGACCCGCTCACTTACTACAAGACAGACCTGGGACGGCTGTCGGTGCAGCGATTCGTGTTCGCCGATGGCACGGAGCTTTCCCTGTCCGACATCATGGCCCTGGCCGACCCCGGTGAGCTGGGCCTGCAGTTGATCGACCAGGACTCGCCCGCGCATCTGTGGGGCAGCGCCGGTGACGATGACATCGTCGACGAGACAGGCAACGCGGTGGCACGGCGCGTCGATGCTGGTGACAACAACGACCAGGTGGCGGTGAACTGGACCAACAACCACGTGGCGGGCGGAGCAGGTTCGGACCAACTCTTCTCCGGCAGTGGAGACGACATCGTGGCGGGAGGGGCCGGCGACGATCGCATCGACACCGAGGGCGAAGACGACGTGGTGGTGTTCAATCGGGGCGACGGCCACGACCACGTGACGTTCGGCGAGGGAATCGACACGCTGTCACTGGGAAGCATCGATCCTGCGTCGATCTCTTTCGTGTTGGGCCAGTACGGCGATCTGGTGGTGTTGGTGGACGGTGGCGAGAGTGGTTCGATCACCATCAGCGACTTCGAGTACTTCTCCGAAAAGCCCTCGTTTGTCGAACGCCTTCAGTTCATTGACGCGGCCGGTTCGGCTCGCGTGTTTGATTTCTCTGGATGGCTTGATCAGCACGGGCCGCACTTGCTGGCCGCCACGGCGGCAGCTCCCCTGCCTTTCAACGGCACGGGATTCGAGATGACGGGGTGGATCGCGCCAGCCGGTGGACTCGAAGCGGTAGCCTACGCGCAGACGGGCGATCTGTTTGTCAACGCAACGCTGGTCAACAACCACGCCAGCGACCTGAGCGATGTGTTGTACGGCACGGCAGCTGCCGAGAGCATCGACGCCGGTTTAGGCAATGACATCGTCATCGGATTGGAAGGCCACGATGTGCTGCACGGTCAATCGGGTAACGACGTTCTGGACGGGGGTGAAGGCGACGATGTCCTGCACGGCGGCGAGGGCGATGACGCCTTGCTCGGCAGCTGGGGGGCCGATGTGCTGCACGGCGGCGCCGGACGAGACCTGTTGAAAGGTGGCGCCGCAGGGGACACTTACCACTTCGCACGAGGTGATGGCCACGACACGATCCAAGACGGCCACAACGCATTGATGCAGTTATCCGGCTACTGGGAAAGACCACGGCGCAGTCCTCGACTGCCCGACGAAGCGCCCAACGTGCTGGTGTTCGGCGAAGGCCTCTCGCAGCAGGACTTGCGGCTGCGCGAGCAGGATGGTGACCTCGTGATCGAGTTCACTTCCAGCCCGGGCGATCGGTTGACCTTGAAGGATTTCGACCCCAGTCGTGCCACGCAGACCCGCTCCATCGACGTATTTCGCTTTGCCGATGGCACGGAGCTGATGGCCAGCGAGATCACCGTTGAAGGCTTCACGATTCAGGGAAGCGATGACGGTGCATGGCTCGAAGGCACACCGTTCGCCGACCAACTCATCGGTGGGGACGGTGACGATGTTCTGGAAGGCCAGGGAGGCGCGGACCGCCTCGCGGGCCGCATGGGCTCGGACACCTACTACGTGCGGGCCAGCACCACACCTGAGAAGCCCGCCCAGACCGTGATCGCCGAAGTCTGGCGCCCGCAAGACGTCAACGTGCTGGTCATCGACGGCGAGGTGAGCAGAGCTGACCTGTGGCTCGCGCTCGAAGGCGACGACCTGGTCTTGCGCATCGGCCAAGGCGGCGACAGCGTGCGCTTTGCCGGCTTTGATCCACGCGTGCCCGGCATGCCGGCGCCGGTGGAGCGCATTGAGTTGGCTGACACGGGCGAGGTGATTCGTTTCAACGACCTGTTGGCTCAGGGCGTTTACGACCCTGACGCACCGTTGCCAGACCTTCAGGTGAATGTGGGAGATGGCGCCGTCGATGTGGACGCCGCCAGCGCCGCGAACAGCTCGGGCACCCTGGCGTTTGGTGAAGGCATCGACGCGCAAGACATCCAGGGCAATCTGAGGTCCGAGGCAGATGGCAACGGGGGGCACTGGCTGGTGATTCACTACGGTGATGCCGGCGATGTGCTGCGCCTGGCCGGCTTCAATCCGTCGGACGTGCTGGGCGGTGATCATGCCGTGGACCGCTTCAGCTTCGCCGACGGCACAGCGTGGGACTACGCCACGCTCGTCTCGGAAGGTTTCGTGGTGGCAGGTGACGAACAGGCCAACGACCTGACCGGAACCAACCTCGCCGACCAACTCCACGGCGGCAGTGACAGCGACGTCCTGCGTGGCGGCGAAGGCGACGATTCGTACGTCTTCAACATCGGCGACGGTGTCGACACCATCGTGGACAGCGGCGCGACCGATTTCAACTTCATTCGCTTCGGCGCAGGCATCCGCCCGCAGGACATCCGCGAGGAGTGGGATGGCTCCACCTTGGTCGTGCACTACAGCGAGGGAGACGCGGTTCGGATCGCCGACTACCACGGCTCGGAGGGCAACCCGGTCGTCCTTGCCCTGGTGTTCGACGACGGCAGTGTGCTTTCGCTGACCGAGCGGATGAACCGGGCACCCGAGGTGGCGGCAGATTTGCAAGATGCCGCGGTCACGCAGGACGAAGACTTCCAGATGTTCCTTCCGGCCGATCTGTTCCACGATCCCGATGCGATGGACGAGCTTCGGCTGAGCATTCGCCTGGCCAATGGCGATGCGCTTCCGTCATGGCTGGCGTTCGATCCGGCACTGGGCTTGCTGCACGGGCGGCCCTCCGGCGGCGACGTTGGAACACTCTCTTTGCTGGTCGAGGCCAGGGACCATTTCGGCGCAACCGCAAGCCAGACGTTTGCGCTGGACGTACTCCCCGGCAACGAGAACCTGCCCCCGACCGTCAACCCCGACACCGCCACCCTGCCCGCCGACGCCACCGCACCCGTCAGCGGCAACGTGTTGCACAACGACACCGACCCCGACGGCGACGCGCTCAGCCTGCTGAGCAGCGGCGCGCAGCAGGGCATCTTCGGCGTGCTCACCTGGCACGCTGACGGCGCCTTCGCCTACGCGCTGAACAACACCTCCCCCGAACTCAAAGCCCTGGGCGCAGGCCAGAGCGCCACCGAGCACTTTGCCTACACCGCCACCGACAGCCACGCGCAGGCGCAGGGCGAGCTGGTGATCACGGTGAACGGTGTCAACGACGCGCCAGTGGTTCAACAGACCTTGAGCAACATGCTGGTGATCAAGAAGGAGACTGCCACCTGGCAGCTGCCGGCCGACGCCTTCGTCGACCCCGATCAGGGCGACAGCCTGAGTTATTCTGCAGCACTGGCCGATGGCGGTTCATTGCCCGCCTGGATGGTGTTCGACGCGGCCACGCGCAGCTTCGTTGCCGCGCCACCAGCCACCGCCGCAGCCAACCTGGCGGTGCAGGTCACGGCCACTGATGCGCACGGCGCCAGCGCATCGCAGGTGTTCCAGGTCAGGGTGGGCAATGCAGGCGACCAGCCCAAGGGCAACGAAGGCCTGGGCAACGGCGAGGACCCGCCCCCACCGGGGCACGACACCAACCAGAACGACGGCGCGCAGACCGGCTCTCTGCGCAGCAGCGACGAGCCGACCACCACGCAGACCACAACCGACGCCACCGGGCCGGCGCCCTCCCCGGCGCTGGTCGACTGGTCCGACTGGAACGCCCGCCAGGGCACATCGGCCACTCAGACAGAGTCGACGCCGGCGAACCCCGCGATCGAACGCCATTGGCAACAACTCCTCGCCACGCTGCAACGGCTGGACGCCGAGCGCAATGCCGGTGACTTGTGGAGCGACCCGGCCTGGGGCGCAGGCCATGGGCTGGCCGGCTTGAGCGCGGGCGGGTTGCAGGCGGGCGCCTCGGGTTCCAGCGCCGTGGGCCTGGGCGTGGGCTCGGGCACACACCTGGTCGGCTTCAACGGGCTGAAGGAAGGCGTGGCCAGCCTGGCCGCCTGATGAAGGCCACTGCGGCGACCCGGGCGCACCGTTCGGGCCGCCGCAGCTTTGCCTGCCTTGCGATCACACAACAAGAACAAGCCATGACAGAAACGCCCGCTGCCTCCAAATCCACATCCACCCACCCCACCCACCTCGCCTTCCACCCACCCCTGATCCGGCTGCAGCAGCAGGCCCCCTCGCCCATCGGCCGGCGCGTGCTGTGGTGCCTGCTGGCGTTGCTCGTGTTCCTGGTCGTCTGGGCCTCGCTGGGCCGGCTGGACATCGTGGCCGTGGCCGAAGGCAAGCTGGTGCCGCAGGACTACCTCAAGATCGTGCAGCCCTCCGAAGCCGGCATCGTCAGCGCCATCCTCGTGCGCGAAGGGCAAACCGTGCACCAGGACCAGGTGCTCATGCGCATGGACGCCCTGAGCGCCGAGGCCGATCTGAACGCCCTGGGCACCGAGCGCGGGCGCAAACGCCTGGCGCTGCGCCGCCTGGACGCCGAACTGGCCGAACAGGCCCTGCGCATCACCCCCGACGACCCACCACCCCTGGCGCAGGAAGCCACCGCACGACAGCAGGCCAACCAGGCGGCGCTGACCAGCGCCCTGGCCGAGGAGCGCAGCCGCATGCTCAAAGCGCAGCAGGAGCTGGCCGCCGCACAACAACAAAGCCAGCGGCTGCAGGCGGTGATGCCGCACTTCCAGGCCCAGGAAACGGCGTATGCCCAACTCGCCGACCAGGGCTTCACCGGCCAGCTCATGGTCAGCGACAAGCGCCGCGAACGCATCGAGAAGGAACAGGAACTTGCCACCCAGCAGCACGTGATTGCCTCGGCACGCGCGAGCACCGACCAGTCGGTGAAGAAGCTGGAGCAGATCCGGGCCGAACACCGCCAGCGCCTGCACAGCGAGCGCGCCGAAACACGATCGCAGCTCGAGCGGCTGGAGGCCGACTGGCAGAAACAACAACACCGCCACGCCCTCATGGAACTGCGCGCACCGCACGAGGGCATCGTGAAAGAGCTGGCCACCCACACCGTGGGCACGGTGGTGCAGCCCGGCACGGTGCTGGCCACGCTGGTGCCACAACAGGCGCCGCTGAAGGTGGAGGTGTGGGTGTCCAACGACGACATCGGCTTCGTCAGGCCGGGTCAGCCGGTCAAGCTCAAGTTCGCGGCCTATCCATTTCAGAAGTACGGCATGGCGCAAGGTGAGGTGCAATGGGTCAACGCCGATGCACAGACCGAAGAAGCCGCCCGCCAGAGCGCCGCCAACGGGAGCACCCCGACGCCTCGCTACAAGGCAACGGTCACGCTGCGTGAGGCCGACCTCGTGCGCGATGACAAGCGCCATGAGCTCACAGCGGGCATGCAGGCACAGGCTGAAATCCTGTTGGGCCAACGCACGGTGATGCAATACCTGCTTTCGCCCGTGCAGCGTGCGTGGCACGAGGCCGGACGCGAACGTTGAGGCTCCTCAGTCGACTTCCACGGCCACGGGCGCCAGCCACTGCACCAGCTGCTGCGCCACCACCGGGCTGGAGAGCAGCTCCAGGTGGCCGGTGCGGTAGACGGTGCGCTGGCTGTCTTTGGCAAACACCAGTCGGCGCGCGGCTTCATCGTGCTGGCCGAGCGCGCTGCGCAGGGGCACCAGACCATCGCCGGTGAGCCGGTCGGCCAGCAGGCCACGCTGGGGCGCGAGTGTGGCGGCCACGGTGAAGCAGGCCACGCCTTCGGGCAAGGGCAGTGGCGCGCGGTGGTCTTGGGCCGACTCGAATCGACCACGTCCCTGCCAGTCGACATCCACCACATGGCCGTGGCGCAGGTCGGTGATGCCGGCGCTGCGCAGCATGCCGAGCTGGGTGAACGGCAGGGTGAAGGGGGAGGCGGCGAGCAACACGTCGACCCCGTGACCGGCGCGCTCCAGCGGCGCGCCATGGTGCGGTGTGCCCAAAAAGATCAGGTGCTTGAGTTGCGCAGGCCAGTGGTGACCCATCTGTCGGCCATAGAACACGGCCGCGCGCGCCAGCAGCCCGCCCATGCTGTGGCCGAGCACGGTGATGGATTCGATCTTGGGCCATTGCGCCACCAGGCGCTCAAGCTGGCCGGCGAGCTCGCGGCCGTTGATGGAGGTGTGCAGGCCGCTGTTGTAGCGCACATAAACCGGTGTGCAGCCGATCGCCTGGGCCAAAAAGGCACCATGGTCGTGGCCACCGCGCAGCCACTGTGTGTCGTTCATGCACAGGCCGTGCACCAGCAGGAGCAGGTGGGCGGAGGCACCCGCCAGCCGCTCGCGCAGCTGTGTCGGGCGGTCCATCGGCAAGACCTGTGCGGCCAAGCGCAGCTCCATGCGCTGCACCAGCGGATTGGCCTGCTCCTGCAGGCGATCGCCCATCACACCGTTGAGCGCGGCCAGCACGGCTTCGCGACCGGGCGAAGGCTCGGGGTGGGTCGAGGGATCGTCCAATATGGGGAGCAGGGTTGAGAGGGCGCCGTCCAGCCCGTGACCGACCATCGCGGTGACGCCGCGGATGCCGCGGTAGATCTGACCCGTGAGGCCGCCGGTGCGGTCAAGCTCGGCGCCCGCCGACAAGCCCATCTTGCGGCGCACCGACTGGTGCACGCCCTCGGCAATGCCGATCACACCCGTGGTGGCCTGGGTGGCCAGCCGCACCGCGGCTTGCAGGTCACTGGGCCGCAGGTGGCGCAGCACGGCCAGACGGGTGGCGGAGGGTTTGGCGCGGGTCATGGGGCATTGTGGCGCCGGTGTCTGGGTTTTTGTGTGACGGGGATTGTTGCGGTCGGGGTTCGCGCTTGCTTTTTGGGTAGGGCGGACGGTACGGGTGCGCGTTCTCCGGCGCCGCCACCGTCCTGGCGCGAGGTCTCGGCAAGAAACTTAGAACTGCTCGTCGGCGCGCAAATACCGCCATTGCCCCACCGGCAGATTGCCCAGCACCACCTTGCCGATGCGCACGCGCTTGAGGCCCACCACATGCAGACCCACCTGCTCGCACATGCGGCGGATCTGGCGCTTCTTGCCTTCGACCAGCACGAAGCGCAACTGCTCCGGGTTCTGCCACTCCACCTGCGCGGGTTTGAGCGGCTGGTCGTCCAGGCTCAGGCCGTGGCGCAGCAGGGCCAGCTGTCTGGGAGGAAACACCGCTTGCACGTTCTCCGCGATCACACCCGCGCCCTGCGGGCCGTTGGGCGCGAACTGCACGCGCACCAGGTATTCCTTTTCCACACCACTGCTCTCGCCAATCAGCGTGCGCGCGACTCGCCCATCCTGCGTGAGCACGAGCAAGCCAGTGGAGTCGATGTCGAGCCGACCGGCCGGGGCCAGACCGCGCGTGTGCTCGGGTGCAAAGCGGCGGCCGTCGGCGGGCGTCTTGGCGTCGCCGCGCCACTGGCTTGGCGCACCGATCAGCGTGGCGGCGGCCTCGTGCCCGTCTTCAGGCTGTCCGCTCACGTAGCCCACCGGCTTGTTCAACAGAATCGTGACCTGCCCCGCCTGCTGGTGGCGCGCCTGGGGCAGCACCTCCACCTGGGCATCGGGCGCCACGGGCATGCCCATCACGGCGGGTTCGCCGTTGACCAGCACCCAGCCGCGCGCGATCCATTCATCGGCCTCGCGGCGCGAGCACAGGCCCAGGTCGGCCATGCGTTTGTTGAGGCGGACTTCACCGCGCACGTTGCCGACACGGGCAAGGTCTGGCCGGTGGGGCTGGGGCGGACGCGGTGCGGCGGACGGACCGCGCGGTGCTCGCTCGGCTGCCCCCGAGGGCGGATCGGCGCGGCGCGGCGCCGGGCGCTCGCTCCAGCCGCGGTCTTCGCCGCGCGGGGCGTTTGCGGGCCCTGAGCGTGGGCCGTCTGACCCATAGCGCGGGCGCTCGGTGCGCTCGGTGCGCTCGCCTTCGGGGCCGGCGCGCTTTGCGCCGTAGCCCGGTGACGGGTCACGCGGCGGCTTGGGTGCCGAGGCCGACACGGTCTTGGCGCGGGCCGGGCCGGGTGGGCGCACCGGCGCTCGGCGCGGCGCGCGGGGATCGGCGGGTGGTTTGTTGGCTGCGCCCGGATTGAGCTTGAGCGTGCGGGCGGGTTTGTCGGTCGTCATGGGTCGATCATCCTTCATCCAATTGCCCGGACCTGAGAGCGGCGAGATCGAGCACACGCAGGCCGCCGTATTCCACCCGGATCCAGCCCTTGGCCGCCAGCGTGGTCAGGGCTTCGTTGGTGCGTTGGCGCGACAGGCCCACCAGGTAGGCCAGCTCCTGCTGCGTGATGCGCAGAATGCCGCCCACGTTGGGCGAGAGCAGCGGGTGGAACAGCGCGGCCAGGTTGCGTGCCACGCGCAGGTCGGGACTGCCCAGGCGATCGATCTCGCGCGCGGCGATGAACTGCCCCAGGCGCTCGTTGAGCTGGTACATCACGAAACGGTTGAAGCCGATCGAGTGGTCGAGCAGCCAGTCAAACGTCTCCACCGGCAGACCGGCCACGCGGCTCTTGCGCAGCGCCTGGATGTTGTAGCGGTACTGCTCGTGCTTGAGCAACGTGCCCTCGCCAAACCAGCCACCGGGCGCCACACCGGT
Organism: Hydrogenophaga sp.; assembly: GCF_018780385.1. Lineage (GTDB taxonomy): Bacteria > Pseudomonadota > Gammaproteobacteria > Burkholderiales > Burkholderiaceae_C > Hydrogenophaga. The sequence continues at coordinate 128,940 of NZ_JADMJO010000022.1, forward strand.
GAAGGTGACCACCGGACCTTGCGAATCGTCGTTGCTCATCTTGAGCAGGCCATCCACCAGACCAAACCAGTACGTCACCGGCCGGCCAAAGCGGCAGATGATGTCGCCCGTGTCGGCTTCACCCACCACCAGTGCATCCACGGCCCGCATCCGCTCGATCGGCGTCAAGCGCTCCAGCCAGGGAATTTCGGCCAGCTCCGCCTCGGTGGGCGCGCGCGCGCGATCGCGCAGATCGCTGCCGGAACGGTGGGGGGCGAAGGGGTTCATGGCGAGGTGAAAGGCGAAATCCCGTAGGGGAAAGTCCTAGGAGGGATGACCCGCAATTGTCGTCGTACCGACAACATGACGTCAAACGAAGTCATACGATCCGCTTCATCAATGAGTGTCCTTCGAGGGACATTCAAACGCCGGCGAACCGGATCGGCCCAGGAGACACACATGCAAACGACGTTCCCCCAGCTGCTGCTGGACCACGCCCAGCGCCGCCCCGCCGCGCCGGCGATGCGCGAGAAGGAATACGGCATCTGGCAGACCACGAGCTGGAGCAACATGGCCCGGCTGGTCGAGGCCCTGGCTTGCGGTTTGCACCAGGCCGGCCTGCAGCGCGGCGAACACATGGTCGTGATCGGTGCCAACCGCCCCCGGCTCTACGCCACCATGCTGGCCGCGCAGTCGCTCGGCGCGATCCCGATTCCGCTCTACCAGGACGCCGTGGGTGGTGAATGCGTCTTCCCGATCAACAACGCCGAGGTGCGCTTCTGCGTGGTGGAAGACCAGGAGCAAGTCGACAAGATGCTGGAGATCCGCGAGCAGTGCCCGCAGCTCTCTCACATCTACTACGACGACCCGCGCGGCCTGCGCAACTACGACCAGCCCGGCCTCGGTGGCATGGAAGCGCTGATCGCCGCCGGCCAGGCGCACGCCAAAGCCCACCCGCAGCTGTTCGGCGAACAGGTGGCCGCCTGCCGGCCCGACGACGTGGCCGCCATGTTCTTCACCAGCGGCACCACCGGCAATCCCAAGGGCGTGGTGCACACCCACCACACGCTGATCAACCGCGCCGACGTGGGCGCGCGCTTCGACAAACTCACCCCGGCCGACGAGGTGCTGGCCTACATGCCGCCGGCCTGGATCGGGCAGAACATCTTTTCCTACGCGCAGTGGCTGGTGGCCGGCTACGTGGTGAACTGCCCCGAATCCGGCGCCACAGTCACCATCGACCTGAAGGAAGTGGGCCCGACCTACTACTTCGCACCACCCCGCGTGTTTGAAGGCCTGCTCACCAGCGTGATGATCCGCATGGAAGACGCCGGCGCCTTGAAGCGCGGCATGTTCCATTACTTCATGGACGTGGCCCGTCGCGTGGGCCCTATCCGCATGGACGGCAAGTCCATCGGCCTCGTCGACGCCATCAAATACAAGCTGGGCGACTGGCTCGTCTACGGCCCGCTGAGGAACAACCTCGGCATGAGCCGCGTGCGCGTGGCCTACACCGCAGGCGAAGCCATCGGTCCCGACCTCTTTTCCTTCTACCGCTCCATCGGCATCAACCTCAAGCAGCTCTACGGCTCCACCGAGACCGCCGTCTTCGTCTGCCTGCAGCCCGATCACGAAGCCCGCGCCGACACCGTGGGCGTGCCCTGCGAGGGCGTGGAGATCAAGCTCTCGGACTCCGGCGAGATCCTGGTGAAGTCCCCCGGCCTCTTGAAGGGCTACTACAAGAACCCGACCGCCACGGCCGAGGTACTCACCGCAGACGGTTGGTACCACACGAGTGATGCCGGCTTCATCGACGCTTCCGGCCACCTGAAGATCATCGACCGTGTGAAAGACGTGGGCCGCATCCTGGGTGGGGATCACGACGGCGCCATGTTCGCGCCCAAGTACGTGGAGAACAAACTCAAGTTCTTCTCGTACATCAAGGAAGCCGTGGCGCTGGGCGACAAGCGCGACCGGGTGTGCGTGATGCTCAACATCGACTTCGAGGCGGTGGGCAACTGGGCCGAGCGGCGCAACCTCTCTTACGCCGGCTACACCGATCTCGCGCAAAAGCCCGAGGTGTACGAACTCATCCGCGACTGCGTGGAGAAGGTGAACGCCGACCTGAGCCGCGACGAATTGCTCGCGGGCAGTCAGATCAGCCGCTTCCTGGTGCTGCACAAGGAGCTGGACGCCGACGACGGTGAACTCACCCGCACGAACAAGGTGCGCCGCGGCTTCATCAGCGAACGTTATGCCGCGCTGGTGGACGCGCTCTACAGCGGGCGGACCGAGCAGTACATCGAAACCCAGGTGAAGTTTGAAGACGGGCGCAGCGGCTCGGTCAACGCCACGCTGAAGCTGGGTGACGCCAAGACCTTTGCCCCGGTGAAAGCCGCAGCCTGAACACCCCATGAGCAAAAAAATCGGCGACGTCATCCTCGACGTCCACAACATCAGCCTTCGCTTCGGTGGCGTCAAGGCGCTCACCGACATCAGTTTCAACGTGCGCGAACACGAGGTGCGCGCCATCATCGGGCCCAACGGCGCGGGCAAGAGCTCCATGCTCAACTGCATCAACGGCGTGTACCAGCCGCAGGAAGGCTCGATCAGCTTTCGGGGCCAGACCTTCAAGCACATGAACAGCCGCCAGGTGGCCGAGATGGGCATCGCGCGCACCTTCCAGAACCTCGCGCTGTTCAAGGGCATGAGCGTGATCGACAACATCATGACCGGGCGCAACCTGCGCATCAAAAGCAACATCTTTGCGCAGGCGTTCCGCAACCCCTTCGGCATTGGTGGGGCGCAGAAGGAAGAAGAAGCGCAGCGCGAGTTCGTCGAACACATCATCGACTTCCTGGAGATCCAGGCGCACCGCAAGACGCCGGTGGGGCAACTGCCCTACGGCCTGCAAAAGCGGGTGGACCTGGGCCGCGCCCTGGCCATGGAGCCGCAGGTGTTGCTGCTGGACGAACCCATGGCCGGCATGAACCTGGAGGAGAAGCAGGACATGAGCCGCTTCATCCTGGACGTGAACGACGAGTTCGGCACCACCATCGTGCTGATCGAGCACGACATGGGCGTGGTGATGGACATCTCCGACCGCGTGGTGGTGCTGGACTACGGCAAGAAGATCGGCGACGGCACACCCGAAGAGGTGCGCTCCAACGAAGAAGTCATCAGCGCCTACCTTGGAACTTCCCACTGAGATGAACCGAAACCCCGTTCGGGCTGAGCCTGTCGAAGCCCTCCACACCAACACCGCCAGAGCCCTTCGACAGGCTCAGGGCGAACGGCCGTAAAGGCACTTGATATGGCATTCTTTCTTGAAGCACTTCTCGGCGGCCTGATGGCCGGCATGCTGTATTCGTTGGTCGCGCTGGGCTTCGTGCTCATTTACAAGGCCTCGGGCGTCTTCAACTTCGCGCAAGGTGCCATGGTGCTGTTCGCAGCGCTGGCCATGGCGCGCTTCTCGGGCTGGGTGCCGGGCTGGCTCGGCATTGAAGACAAGTTCCTGGGCAACCTGATCGCCTTCGTCATGGCGGGTGCGCTCATGTTTGTATTGGCCTGGCTGATCGAGCGCCTGGTGCTGCGCCACCTGGTCAACCAGGAGGGTGTGACGCTCCTGATGGCCACGCTGGGCATCACCTACTTTCTCGACGGGCTGGGCCAGACCATCTTCGGCTCGGACATCTACCAGATCGACGTGGGCATGCCCAAGGACCCGGTCTTCCTGTTCGAAGGCACCTTTGAAGGCGGCGTGCTGGTCAACCTCGAAGACGTCTACGCCGCCTGTGTGGCCGCCCTGCTGGTGGCCGTGCTCTCGCTGTTCTTCCAGAAGACCTCCACCGGACGCGCGCTGCGCGCCGTGGCCGATGACCACCAGGCCGCTCAATCCATCGGCATTCCCTTGAACCGCATCTGGGTCATCGTCTGGTTCGTCGCCGGCATCACCGCGCTGGTGGCCGGGATCATCTGGGGCTCCAAGCTGGGTGTGCAGTTCTCGCTCACCACGGTGGCCCTGCGCGCCCTGCCCGTGATCATCCTGGGCGGCCTCACCTCGGTGCCCGGCGCCATCATCGGCGGCCTGATCATCGGCGTGGGCGAGAAGCTCTCCGAGGTGTATCTGGGCCCCTATGTGGGCGGGGGCATCGAGATCTGGTTTGCGTATGTGCTGGCGCTGGTGTTCCTGCTCTTCAGGCCGCAGGGCTTGTTCGGCGAAAAGATCATTGACCGCGTCTGAAACAGAACAAGAAGAAAGCCCACCATGTTCTATCGTGAAAACGGTCAATTCAAGACCTCCTACCGCGCCGACCAGCAGATCTTCCCGATCGCGCAGGACCGCTGGGTCATCCTGGCCTTCATCGCCTTTGCCTTCATCGGCGTGCCCATGCTGGTCGATGAATACATGTTCCGCGCCATCCTCATCCCCTTCCTGATCCTGGCGCTGGCCGCCCTGGGGGTGAACATCCTGGTGGGCTACTGCGGGCAGATCAGCCTGGGCTCGGGCGCCTTCATGGCCGTGGGTGCCTACATGGCCTACAACACCTACGTGCGCATCGACGGCATGCCCGTGATCATCGCCCTGCTCTCCGGGGGCTTCTTCGCCACGCTGGTGGGCATGTTCTTCGGCATCCCCAGCCTGCGTGTGAAAGGGCTCTATCTGGCCGTGGCCACGCTGGCCGCGCAGTTCTTCTGCGACTGGGCGTTCCTGCGCATCGGCTGGTTCACCAACAACACCGCCTCAGGCTCGGTCTCGATCTCCAACCTCGCCGTGCTGGGCTGGACCATCGACACCCCGATGGAGAAGTACCTCTTCTGTCTGGGCTTCCTGGTGGTCTTCGCCTTGCTGGCCAAGAACCTGGTGCGCTCGGCCATCGGGCGCGAGTGGATGGCCATCCGCGACATGGACGTGGCCGCCGCGGTGATCGGCATCCGCCCGATGTACGCCAAGCTCAGCGCCTTCGCGGTGAGCTCCTTCATCATCGGCGTGGCCGGGGGCCTGTGGGGCTTCGTGCACCTGGGCTCCTGGGAGCCCGCGGCCTTCTCCATCGACCGCAGCTTCCAGCTGCTCTTCATGGTGATCATCGGCGGCATGGGCTCCATCATGGGCAGCTTCTTTGGCGCGGCCTTCATCGTCGTGCTGCCCATCTTCCTCAACCAGTTCCTGCCCGCCCTGGGCTCCCTCTTCGGCGTGGAGATCTCCACCGCGGCCGTCTCCCACACCGAGTTCATGGTCTTCGGCGCGCTCATCGTCTGGTTCCTCATCGTCGAGCCCCACGGCCTGGCCAAGCTCTGGAGCATCGCCAAACAGAAGTTGCGGCTCTGGCCCTTTCCGCACTGAGTTCGGAACGGCGCGGGCCGTCCGACATCCAAGGGTCATGGTGTGTTGTGTTGATCTGTGTGTTTGATTCTTATTAGGAGACAACGAAATGAAGCTGCGAAAACTTGTGCTTTCCCTGTCCGTGGCCTGCGCCGGCCTGTCCTCCGCGCTGGTGGCGCCGAGCGCCATGGCGCAAGCCAAGGAACAGTTCTTCCCCGTGCTGGTGTACCGCACCGGCGCCTACGCACCCAACGGCGTGCCCTTCGCCAACGGCTACGTGGACTACCTCAAGCTGGTCAACGAGCGTGGCGGCATCAACGGTGTAAAGGTCTCGTTTGAGGAATGCGAAACCGGCTATGCAACCGACCGCGGCGTGGAGTGCTACGAGCGCCTCAAAGGCAAGAACGGTGGCGCCACGGTGTTCCAGCCGTTGTCCACCGGCATCACCTTCGCGCTGACGGAAAAGGCCCCCGGCGACAAGATCCCGCTGATCACCGCTGGCTATGGCCGCAGCGAATCGGCCGACGGCGGCGTGTTCAAGTGGAACTTCCCGCTCTCAGGCACCTACTGGGTGGCCGCCGACACGCTGATCCAGCACATCGCCAAAAAAGAAGGCGGCGTGGACAAGCTCAAGGGCAAGAAGATCACGCTGATCTACCACGACAGCCCGTTCGGCAAGGAACCCATTCCGCTGCTGCAGGAACGTGCGTCCATGCACGGCTTCACGCTCAGCCTGCTGCCCGTCACGCACCCTGGTGTGGAGCAGAAAGCCACCTGGCTGCAGATCCGCCAGAACCGTCCGGACTACGTGCTCAACTGGGGCTGGGGCGTGATGAACTCCACCGCCCTGAAGGAAGCCCAGGCCACCGGCTTCCCGCGCGAGAAGATGTACGGCGTGTGGTGGGCGGGAGCCGAGCCGGACGTGAAAGACGTGGGCATGGGTGCCAAGGGCTACAACGCCATCATGATGCAGCACGGTGCCGAACCCGAGGCGGCCGTGGTCAAGGAAATCCTGACCAAGGTGCACGGCAAGGGCCAGGGCACGGGACCGAAAGAGGAAGTCGGCCAGGTGCTGTACATGCGCGGCCTGCAGGCGGCCATGTTGGCGGTCGAAGGCGTGCGAGCCGCACAGGACCGCTACGGCAAGGGCAAGGTCATCACGGGTGAGCAGGCCCGCTGGGGTTACGAGAACCTGAACCTGACCCAGGCCAAGCTCGATGCGCTGGGCTTCAAGGGGGTGATGCGCCCGATCTCCACCAGCTGCCAAGACCACATGGGCGCTTCATGGGCCCGCGTGCACACCTGGAACGGCACCAAGTTCGAATGGACCTCCGACTGGCTGCAGGGCGACGAGCAGATCATCCGCCCGATGGTGAAGGCCGCGGCTGACAAGTACGCCGCCGAAAAGAAGCTCACACGCCGCACCGGCGCCGACTGCCAGAGCTGATGACTGGCTGAACCTGGCGGCTCGAAAGAGCCGCCAATTCAAAGACCTGCGCACAGCCGGTTTTTGAATTGGCCACACAGGACACTTCCATGACCACCCCAGAGAGCACCCCCAATATCGTCCTCAACGTCAACGGCATCGAGGTCATCTACAACCACGTGATCCTCGTGCTCAAGGGCGTCTCGCTCAACGTGCCCGAAGGCAAGATCGCGGCCGTTCTCGGGGGCAACGGCGCAGGCAAGACCACCACCTTGCGCGCCATCTCCAACCTCTTGAAGGCCGAGCGCGGCGAAGTCACCAAGGGCAGCATCGAGCTGCGCGGCGAGCGCATCGAGAACCTCAGCACCTCCGATCTGGTGCACCGCGGCGTGGTGCAGGTGATGGAAGGGCGGCACTGCTTCGCCCACCTGACCATCGAGGAAAACCTCATGACCGGCTCCTACACCCGCAAGGACAAGGGCGAGATCGCGCGCAACCTCGAAAAGGTCTACACCTACTTCCCGCGCCTGAAGACCCGGCGCACCAGCCAGGCCGCGTACACCTCGGGTGGCGAGCAGCAGATGTGCGCCATCGGCCGTGCCCTCATGACCAACCCCAGCGTGATGCTGCTCGACGAGCCCTCCATGGGCCTGGCGCCGCAGATCGTCGAAGAGGTGTTCGAGATCGTGAAAGACCTGAACCAGAAGGAGAAGGTCACCTTCCTGCTGGCGGAGCAGAACACCAACATGGCGCTGCAGTACGCCGACTACGGCTACATCATGGAGAGCGGGCGCATCGTGATGGACGGTCTGGCCAGCGATCTGCGCAACAACGAAGACGTGAAAGAGTTCTACCTCGGCATGGGCGGCGGCGAGCGCAAGAACTTCAAGGATGTGAAAAGCTACAAGCGCAGGAAAAGGTGGCTGGCCTGATGGCCCACCCCCGCGCCGCGCCGTCGGTGCGTCACCCCCCCGGGAGCGATGCCTGCGGCCCGGCGAAGCCGGTTCCGGCGTCATCCCCGAATCAACTTCCCCTCACTCCAACGCATCTGGATTGTCATGAACGAGTTTTTCGACGCTCTTGAAACGCGATCCTCCGATCAGCGCGGGGCTGAACAGATGGCGGCGCTGCCCTTGCAGGTCGCGCACGCACAACGCAACAGCCCGGCCTTTGCCGAGATCCTGCGCAGCATCGACGCAGCGGCCATCAACAGCCGTGCTGCGCTCGCCCGCCTGCCGGTCACGCGCAAGAGTGAACTGCTGGAGCGCCAGAAGGCTTCGCGCGCACAAGGTGGTGATGCCTTTGGCGGCTTTGCGGCATTGGTGCGTGGCCCGGCCATGTCGCGCGTGTTTGCGAGTCCCGGTCCGATCTACGAGCCCGAGGGCACGGGGCGCGACTACTGGCGCGCCGGTCGTGCGTTGTTCGCTGCTGGCTTTCGCGCTGGTGAGCTCGTTCACAACAGCTTCAGCTACCACATGACACCGGGTGCGTTCATCCTCGAATCGGGCGCACACGCCGTGGGTTGCACCGTGTTCCCTGCCGGCACCGGCCAGACCGAGCAGCAACTCGACGCCATGGTGGACCTCAAGCCCGCTGGCTACACCGGCACGCCGAGTTTCCTGCGCATCCTGCTGGAGAAAGCCCGGGATACCGGCGTCGACATCCGCAGCCTCACCAAGGCATCGGTCGGTGGTGAAGCCTGTCCGCCCAGCCTCACCGCCTGGTTCAAGGAACAGGGCCTGAGCGTGTACCAGACCTACGCCACGGCCGACCTGGGACTGGTGGCCTACGAGACGCAGGCCCGCCAGGGTCTGGTGCTCGACGAAGGGGTGATCGTCGAGATCGTTCGGCCCGGCACCGGCGACCCGGTGCCCGAAGGTGAAGTGGGTGAGCTCGTGGTGACCACGCTCAACACGGCTTACCCCCTGATCCGGTTCGGCACAGGCGATCTCTCCGCCATCCTGCCCGGCCAATGCCCCACGGGCCGCACCGCCCAACGCATCAAGGGCTGGATGGGCCGGGCCGACCAGACCACCAAGGTGCGGGGCATGTTCGTGCACGCCTCCCAGGTGGCCGACATCGCCCGGCGCTTTCCACAGGTGCACAAGGCGCGCCTGGTGATCAGCGGGGAGATGGCCAATGACCAGATGTGCCTGAAGGTCGAGGCCAGCGAGGCCGACGACACGCTGCGCGAGCTGATCGCGGTCGCGGTGCGCGATGTCACCAAACTGCGGGGCGATGTGCAGCTGGTGCCACCCGGCAGCCTGCCCAACGACGGCAAGGTGATCGAGGACGCGCGCAGCTACCAGTGATGCAGGAGGCCCGCTCGAACGCGACGTGACTCTGGCTGCAGCGCAGCAGAGGGTTTTCCCAGGCGGCCAGCTAAGTAATTTCCGCGATTTCCCGCTGTCACATGGGGGATACCATTTGAGCGTTCCCTAAACTCAGATGGAGATCTCCATGAAAAAACTGCTTGCTGTCGCTTTGGCGGCCACCGTTTCAGCCGGCGCATTTGCGCAGGCCTTCCCCGCGAAACCCATCACGTTCGTGGTGCCTTTCGCCGCCGGCGGCCCCACCGACCTGGTGGCTCGCCGTCTGGCCGAAGCCATGCGCAAGCCCCTGGGCGGCGCCAACATCGTGGTTGAAAACGCCGCCGGTGCTGGCGGCACCATCGCCGGCACCAAGGTGGCCCGTGCCAACCCCGACGGCTATACCCTGCTGGTCTGGCACATCGGCATGGCCGCCACCACCAGCCTGTACCGCAAACAGCAGTTCAAGCCGCTCGAAGACTTCGAGTACCTGGGCATGATCAACGATGTGCCCATGACCCTGCTGGGCACCAACAAGCTCAACGCCAACACCTACCGCGACTTCGAGGCCTACATCCGCGCCAACGGCGGCAAGCTCAATCTGGCCCACGCCGGCCTGGGATCGGCTTCGCACATCTGCGGCCTGATGTGGCAGTCGGCCGTGAAGCTCGACAAGTCCATGACCACCATCGCCTACCGCGGCACCGGCCCGGCCATGAACGACCTGATCGGCGGCCAGGTGGACGTGATGTGCGACCAGACCACCAACACCACCGCGCAGATCGAAGCCGGCCGCGTGAAGGCCTTCGCCGTGACGACCGCCAAACGACTGGACGGCCACAAGCTGCTCAAGGACTACCCGTCGCTGCAGGAAATGGGTCTCAAGGGTTTCAACCTGACCATCTGGCACGCCCTGTACGCGCCCAAGGGCACACCGGCCGACGTGACCAAGAAGCTCAACGACGCACTGCAGGTGGCCCTGAAGGACCCCGAGTTCATCAAGAGCCAGGAAGAACTGGGCGCCATCGTCGTGACCGACAACCGTGTCACCCCCGCAGGCCACAAGGCTTTCGTGGCCAACGAGATCACCAAGCTCAAGACCGCCATCGACGCTGCCGGCCAGTTCGCCGATTGACCTGTTGAACACCCCTGCGGCGCTCTGCGCCGTCCCCTCAAGGGGACGACACCTTGGGCCGGCGGAGCCGGACCCTTGGTGTCTCTGATCGGAGACACCTCGTGATCGCCATCCGCGTCATCGACTCCATCACCGAACTGCAGCCCGCTGATGCGGGCTGCATTGCTTTGAGCGGTTCGCACGGGGGTTTGAGTTCGGCGCGGTACGCGCTGGCGGTCCGGCCGCTGCTCTCGGTCTTCAACGACGCGGGTGTGGGTCTGGACGCTGCCGGCATCGCAGGCCTGGAATTTCTGCAAACCCAAAACCTCGCCGCCTGCGCGGTGTCGCACACGAGTGCGCGCATCGGGCAGGCAGCCAGTACATTGGCCCATGGTGTGGTCAGCCACGCCAACGCTGCGGCGCAGGCCCTGGGCATTCGCACCCAAGAGCGCCTGCAACCGCAAGTAGACAACCTGAGCCGGAGACAAACATGAATCTTTCCCGTCGCACCCTCGTCGCACTGGCCGTGGCCACCACCGCCCTCCCGGGTCTGGTGGCAGCCCAAGCCGCCTGGCCGAGCAAGCCGATCCGCATCGTGGTGCCCTTTGCACCGGGCGGCACCACCGACATCCTCGCGCGCACGCTGGCGCCCGAACTCACCAAGGCGCTCGGTCAACCGGTGGTGGTGGAAAACCGCGCCGGCGCCGGCGGCAACATTGGCGCTGAGCTGGTGGCCAAGGCACCCAACGACGGCTACACCCTGCTCATGGGCACGGTGGGCACGCACGGCATCAACAAATCACTCTATTCAAAACTGCCCTACGACCCGCAGAAAGACTTTGCACCCATCACGCTGGTGGCCGGCGTGCCCAACGTGATGGTGATGAACACCAAGCGCGCGCAGGAGCTGGGCATCAACAACGTGGCCGACTTCATCAAGTACGCCAAGTCCCGCCCCGGCAAACTCAACATGGCGTCCAGCGGCAACGGCACCTCGATCCACCTGGCGGGCGAACTGTTCAAGTCGCGCACAGGCATTTTCATGACGCACATCCCCTACCGCGGATCGGGTCCGGCCATGACCGACATGCTCGGCGGCGCCATGGACGTGATGTTCGACAACCTGCCCTCCGCCATGCCGCACATTCAGGCCGGCGGCTTGAAGGCCTTTGCCGTGACCAGCGCGGTGCGCTCCAGCGCGCTGCCCGACACGCCCACGGTGGCCGAAGCCGGCGCACTTGCCGGTTTTGAAGCGAGTTCGTGGTTCGGTCTGCTGGCACCCGCAGGCACCCCGCCCGAGGTGGTGAACCGCCTGCAACAGGAAACCGCGAAGGCGCTGGGCCTGCCCGCGGTGAAAGAGCGGCTCGTGGCACAAGGCGCCATTCCCAGCGGCAACACCCCGGCAGAGTTCGGCAAGCTGATCGAAGCCGAGATCGCGAAGTGGGCGCCGGTGGTGAAGGCCTCTGGCGCCAGAGTTGATTGACCCCCGCCGCGCTGCGCGCGACCCCCTGAAAGGGGGCGATGCCTACGGCCCGGCGGAGCCGGTTCCGTGGCATCTCTGGGTTCGGGCATTGCGCTCCGGAGCGTGTTCCCGCTTCCAGCGCCAACCAAGGCAGCCGGAGAGATCCGATCCGCCGCCGGGCCGCCCCAAGGCGGATCAGCCCCCTCGGGGGGCAGCGGACCTCGCGCAGCGGGGGAGCGTGGGGGCCGTTCAGACCCCCCAGACGATGTCGACTGCTGCTTTTTCGCAGCGCTGCATCATTTCGATGAATGGCGCACTGCGCATGCGCAGACTGACCTGATCGAACTCCGGCGGTACATCCCCTCGCGCAGAGGCTTCTTCACGAAGCCTCTTCTGTTCGGCTTCTTCAAGCACGATGGCATCGCGGATGGCCTGGACGGCGGCCGGCATCTGCTGATGCATCACGACCCCCGGCCCTGAGGGATCTTTGCCGAGAATTTCCAACAGGCGCTTGCCGTGCTGTTTCAGCATCACCAGGTCGCCGGTTTCGCGGGATTTGAATCGGTACACGGACATAGAGACCTCCTTGAGCTGCATTTCATTGTTGCACCAAAGTACTCCATGGGGGCACGGGTACAGGCAAGATTCGGGTAAACCCGATTGAAGCTGAATAATTCAAGTCTAAACTAATTAGACATGAACACTCCAGACTCGGCTCTTCAACGCATCCTGTGCATCGGTGGCGGCCCGGCTGGCCTGTATTTCGCCTTGCTGATGAAGCGGCGTGATCCTTCGCTCACCGTGACGGTGGTCGAACGCAACCGGCCGTTCGACACCTTCGGCTGGGGCGTGGTGCTGTCGGATCAGACGCTGGGCAATCTGCGCGCGGCCGATCCTGAATCGGCCACGCTCATTGGCGAAGCCTTCAACCACTGGGACGACATCGAGGTCTTCTACAAGGGTGGTCGCGTGCGTTCGGGCGGCCACGGGTTCTGCGGCATCGGGCGCAAGAAGCTGCTCAACATCCTGCAAGACCGTTGCCTCGCATTGGGTGTCAACCTGGTGTTCGAGACCGACGTGACCGACGACCAGGCGCTGGCCGCCCAGTACAACGCCGATCTGGTGATCGCCAGCGACGGCCTCAACAGCCGCATCCGCACCCGCTACGCCGACACCTTCCAGCCCGACATCGACACGCGCGAATGCCGCTTCGTGTGGCTCGGCACCAAGAAAACCTTCGACGCCTTCACCTTCGATTTCGTGCAGACCGAGCACGGCTGGTTTCAGGCGCACGCCTACAAGTTCGACGGCGAAACCTCGACCTTCATCGTGGAAACACCCGAGGCGGTATGGAAGGCGCACGGCATCGACCAGATGGAGCAGGCCGAAGGTGTGGCGTTCTGCGAGCGCCTCTTCGCCGATCGGCTGGAAGGTCATGTGCTCATCAGCAACGCGCAGCACCTGCGCGGCTCGGCCAACTGGATCCGCTTCCCGCGTGTGATCTGCAAGACCTGGGTACACCGGGTTGAGGTGGCCGGTCGCCAGATACCCATCGTGCTCATGGGCGACTCTGCCCACACCGCCCACTTCTCCATCGGCAGCGGCACCAAGCTCGCACTCGAAGACGCGATCGACCTGGCCAACGAATTCACGCGCCACGCCAACGCCGATGTGTCCGAGGTGTTGCAGGGCTACGAGGCACGGCGCAGCGTGGAGGTGCTCAAGATCCAGAACGCTGCGCGCAACTCGACCGAGTGGTTCGAGAACGTGGACCGCTACACCGGCATGGAGGTGGAGCAGTTCGCCTACTCGCTGCTCACGCGCAGCCAGCGCATCAGCCACGAGAATTTGCGCCTGCGCGATGCAACCTGGCTCGAAGGCTACGAGTCGTGGCTTGAAGCGCAGGCCGATCCGGCGCCGGGCCGCCCCAAGCCGGATCAGCCCCCTCGGGGGGCAGCGACCCGCGCAGCGGCGGAGCGTGGGGGCTCACATCCGACACCGCCCATGCTGCTGCCGCTCACCGTGCGCGGGCTCACGCTGAAGAACCGCATCGTCGTCTCGCCCATGGCCCAGTACAGCGCGGTGGACGGCGCGGTGGGCGACTACCACTTGGTGCACCTGGGCGCGCGTGCGCTCGGTGGCGCGGCACTGGTGATGGTGGAGATGACCAGCCCCACGCCCGAGGGCCGCATCACGCCTGGCTGCCCCGGTCTGTGGAACGACGCGCAGCAGGCCGCCTTCGAGCGCATCGTGCACTTCACCCACGGCAGCCACGCGCACATCGGCATCCAGTTGGGCCACAGCGGCCCGAAGGGCTCCACGCAGCTGGGGTGGGAGCGCATCGACGAACCGCTGGAGTCCGGCAACTGGCCTGTGATCTCGGCCAGCGCCGTGCCCTACGGTCCGCAGAACCAGACACCGCGCGCCATGACCCGTGACGACATGGACGTGCTCACCGCCGCCTTCGTCGAGTCCACCCAACGTGCCGCAGCCGCCGGCTTCGACTGGCTCGAACTGCACGCAGCGCACGGCTACCTGCTCTCGGCCTTCATCTGCCCGCTGACCAACCTGCGCACCGACGAGTACGGCGGCACGCTGGAGAACCGCTGCCGCTACCCCCTGGAGGTGTTCACCGCCATGCGCGCCGTGTGGCCACAGGACCGACCCATGAGCGTGCGCATCTCCGCGCACGACTGGGCGCCCGGCGGCAACACGCCGGACGACGCGGTCGAGATCGCGCGGATGTTCAAGGCCGCCGGTTGCGACGTGATCGACGTGTCCTCAGGCCAGACCACGCGTGCGGCCAAGCCCATCTACGGCCGCATGTACCAGACACCGTTTGCCGACCGCGTGCGCAACGAGGCCGGCATCCTGACGATGGCGGTGGGCGCGATCAGCGAAGCCGACCACGCCAACAGCATCATCGCCGCCGGCCGCGCCGACCTTTGCGCCGTGGCTCGACCCCACCTGGCCGACCCGGCCTGGACCTTGCACGAGGCCGCCAAGCTGCAGACCCGCGCCCTGCAATGGCCACGCCAATACGACAGCGGCCGTGACCAGCTGTACCGCGAAACCGCGCGTCAGCAAGCCTTGAAAGAGGCGCAGCCATGACCATCAACGGGGAAGGCAAGAACCCGAGCCAGCCGCCGGGCCGCCCCAAGGCAGGCTCAGCCCCCTCGGGGGGCAGCGGACCTCGCGCAGCGGGGGAGCGTGGGGGTCTTCTGGATCTGGAAGCGCGTGCCCACAGCGAACATGCGCACGAGTTGCGTTTGTGGCTGCGTCTGCTCACCTGCTCACAACTGATCGAAAAGCGCGTGCGCGCCGGCCTGCGCGAGCAGTTCGACACCACGCTGCCGCGCTTTGACCTCATGGCCCAGCTGGAGCGCAACCCGGAGGGTTTGAAGATGAAAGAGCTCTCGCACCGGCTCATGGTCACCGGCGGCAATGTCACCGGCATCACCGACCAGCTGGTCAACGAAGGCCTGGTGGAGCGGCTGGGTGTGGACGGCGATCGCCGCGCGTTTCGGGTGGCGCTCACCGACCTCGGCCGCGCCACCTTCACCGAGATGGCACGCCAGCACGAGGAGTGGATAGTGGACGCCTTCGAAGGCCTGAGCCCGCGCGATCTGGAGAGCCTGCACAAGCTGCTGGGCAAGGTGAAGGCGCATCAACTCGACATCAACCAACGCATCGACGAATGAAACACCCCATCCCCGACCACAACCCCATGCGAGGCCAATACACCGCGATGGCCGATGCACGCCCCAGCCACTTCGCGCTCAGCGTGAACGAGGGTGTGGCCACCGTCACGCTCAACCGGCCCGAGCGCAAGAACCCGCTGACCTTCGAGTCGTATGCCGAGCTGCGCGACTGGTTCCTCGCCCTGCAGAAAAGCACCGACATCAAAGCCGTGGTACTCACTGGCGCGGGCGACAACTTCTGCTCGGGCGGCGATGTGCACGAGATCATTGGCCCGCTCACGAAGATGACCATGCCCGAGCTGCTGGCCTTCACCCGCATGACCGGTGCGCTGGTGAGCGCCATGCGGGCCTGTCCGCAACCCATCGTGGCCGCACTCGACGGCGTGTGTGCCGGGGCTGGCGCCATGATGGCTTTGGCCTCGGACCTGCGGCTGGGCACGCCAGCGGCCACGGTGGCCTTCCTGTTCACGCGTGTGGGTCTGGCCGGTGCCGACATGGGTGCCTGCGCGCTGTTGCCTCGCATGATCGGCCAGGGCCGCGCGAGCGAACTGCTGTTCACCGGCCGCGCGATGACCTCGGCCGAAGGCCATGCCTGGGGTTTCTACAACGCGCTGCACGAGAGCGCCGCGCTGCTCCCCGCTGCGCACAAGCTCGCCGCGCAACTCGCACAGGGCCCCACCTTCGCGCACGGCATGACCAAGACCATGCTGCATCAGGAGTGGGCCATGACGCTGGACCAGGCGATCGAGGCCGAGGCGCAGGCGCAGGCGATCTGCATGCAGACGCAGGACTTCCGGCGCGCGTACGAAGCATTCGCGGCCAAGCAGCGCCCGGTCTTTGAAGGGGATTGACATGGTCGCCTTCGAACACCCGCACGGCATGCATCCACCGCAAGCGCAGTGGGAACTGCCCTTCTTCGACGCGCACCACCGCGAGATGGCGCCGCGCCTGGCCGACTGGGCCGCGCTGCAGCACGTTGACGAAGCCGACGACCGCGCCGCGTGCAAGGACTGGGTGGCGCGCCTGGGCGAAGCTGGCTGGCTGCGCTATTGCGTGCCGGCCGCGCACGGCGGCGCCCTGCCCGCACTCGATTCGCGTTCGCTGGTGATCCTGCGCGAGACGCTCGCTTTCCACTCCCCGCTGGCCGACTTTGCGTTTGCCATGCAGGGGCTGGGCAGCGGTGTCATCACGCTCGCCGGCACGCCCGCGCAACAAGCGAGCTACCTGAGCGCGGTGGCCAGTGGCCAGAAGATCGCGGCCTTCGCGCTCAGCGAGCCCGAGGCCGGCTCCGACGTGGCGGCCATGGCCACGATGGCGGTACCGACCACCAGCGGCTGGACGATCGACGGCACCAAGACCTGGATCAGCAACGGCGACCTGGCCGACTTCTACGTGGTGTTCGCCAAGACCGACCCCGGGGCGGGCGCGCGTGGCATCAGCGCCTTCATCGTCGACGCACAGCACCAGGGCCTGGACAGCAGCGAACACCTCCACGTGATGGCGCCGCACCCACTGGCCACGCTGCGGTTCAACGGCTGCGCCATCGGCAGCGACGCGATGGTCGGCTCCTTGCACGGAGGCTTCAAGCTCGCCATGCAGACACTGGACATCTTCCGCGCCTCGGTGGCTGCGGCCGCGCTCGGCATGGCGCGCCGTGCGTTCGCCGAAGCGGTGGCGCAGGCCAAGCACCGCAAGATGTTTGGCCAGACGCTGGCCGATTTCCAGCTCACGCAGGCGCGCCTGGGCGAGATGAGCGCACTCATCGACGCCGCCGCCCTGCTCACCTACCGCGCCGCCTGGCAGCGCGACTGCAGCGCCACCCAGGGCGCAGGCACGCCGGCCTACACCACGGCCGCGGCCACCGCCAAGCTCACCGCCACTGAGAACGCGCAGCGCGTGATCGACATGGCGCTGCAGATGTTCGGTGGGCGCGGCGTGCAGGTGGGCCAGAAGATCGAGAGCCTGTACCGCGACATCCGATCGCTGCGCATCTACGAAGGCGCGAGCGAAGTGCAACTGCTCATCCTCGGTAAAGCCGCGCTGCGCGCCTGAACACACCACCACCATGTCCACACGCCTCGTTCCCAGCGCGCAAGCCGACCACTTCGTGCACGACCACCTGCCCCCGCCCGAGCAGTGGCCCGAGCTGCGCTTCGACCGGCCCGAGTTGCAACTGCCCGCACAGGTCAACGCGGTGCAAGCGCTGTTCGAGCGGGCCATCGCCGCCGGCCATGCCGACCGCCCGCTGTTCCGCAGCGACGAGCGCACGCTGAGCTACGCACAGGCGCAGACCGAAGTGAACCGCATCGCCAACGCGCTCACGGTGGAGCTGGGTCTGGTGCCGGGCAATCGCGTGCTGCTGCGCGGCGGCAACTCGGTGGCCATGGCGCTGGCCTGGCTGGCCACGGTGCAGGCCGGGCTGGTCGCGGTGGCCACCATGCCGTTGCTGCGCGCCAAAGAGCTCGGCGCCATCATCGCCAAGGCACAGCCCGTGCTGGCGCTGTGCGACGTCAAGCTGCAGGACGAGCTCAAGACCGCGCTCGCCGCCGACCCCACCACCGCCGGCATGACGCTGCTGGTGTTCAACACCGATGGCGCGGAAGTGCCGCATTCGCTTGAAGCCATGGCGGGGCGCCAGTGCGTGCACAGTACACCCTGCCCTACGGCCGCCACCGACATCGCCCTGCTCGCTTTCACCTCGGGCACGACCGGCACGCCCAAGGCGGCGGTGCACACCCACCGCGACGTGCTCGCCGCCTGCGAAACCTGGCCGCGCCACGTGCTGCGCGCCACACCCGACGACATCGTCATGGGCTCGCCACCGCTGGCCTTCACCTTTGGCCTCGGGGGATTGCTGGTGTTTCCGATGTGGGCCGGCGCCTCGGTGTACTTCCCGTCCATTCCGTACACGCCCGAGGCCATGGTGCAACTCATCGGCCGCGTGGGCGCCACCATCTGCTACACCGCGCCCACCTTCTACCGCCAGATGGCCGCGTTCGCGCAGCGGCACGGAATCGGCCAACTGCGCATCAGCGTGAGCGCGGGCGAAGGCCTGCCCGACGCCACGCGCCAGCTCTGGAAGGAAGCCACCGGGCTGGAGATGCTCGACGGCATTGGCGCCACCGAGATGTTCCACATCTTCATCTCCTCACCGCCCGAGTCGGTGCGCCGCGGCGCGATCGGCCAGGTGGTGCCGGGCTACGAAGCACGCGTGGTGAACGACGCCGGTGAGCCGCTGTCCGTCGGTGAAGTCGGCAAGCTCGCGGTGATCGGCCCCACCGGTTGCCGCTACCTGGGCGATGCGCGTCAGGCGCAGTACGTCAAGGACGGCTGGAACCATCCCGGCGACGCCTTCCGCATGGACGCCGATGGCTACTTCTTCTACCAGGCGCGCACCGACGACATGATCATCACCGCCGGCTACAACGTGGCCGGCCCCGAGGTGGAAGCCGCCCTGCTGGAGCATCCGGCCGTGGCCGAGTGTGGCGTGGTGGGCAAGCCCGATGACGAACGCGGCCAGGTCGTGCTGGCCTACGTGGTGCTCAAGCCCGGCGAAGCCGCCGACGCCACGCAGGTGAAAGCGCTGCAGGACCATGTGAAGCACAGCCTCGCACCCTACAAATACCCGCGCGAGGTGGTCTTTGTGCCCCAGTTGCCGCGCACCGAAACCGGCAAGCTGCAGCGCTTCGCGCTGCGCCAGCAAGCCACCCAGAAAGTTTGAGAACAACTCCCATGAAACACCTGCAACCACCCGGCTGGGCCACGCCCAAGGGCTACGCCAACGGCATCAGCGCGCGCGGCACCCATGTCTTCGTGGGCGGCCAGATCGGCTGGAACGCCAGCCAGACCTTCGAAAGCGACGACTTCATCCACCAGACCCGCCAGGCGCTGCTCAACATCCGCGACGTGCTGGCCTGTGCCGATGCCGGGCCGCAGCACATGGTGCGCATGACCTGGTACATCACCGACCGGGTGGAGTACAACGCCCGCCTGCGCGAACTCGGCGCCGCCTACCGGGAGGTGATGGGCAAACACTTCCCGGCCATGACCTGTGTGGAGGTCAGCGCGCTGGTTGAAGCGCAGGCGAAGGTGGAGATCGAAGTGACAGCGGTGGTGCCTGACTGAACCCGGACCCCATACCCTGAGGGGGTGGTGTACCCGCTCTAGCACGACCACCAGGCGTTTTGAGCGGCGCAACAGCCAATCCCACATCAAGCATGTGGCTTGCACGCAGCCCCGGTTTCCCTCCAGAATGATTTTCTCGAAAAGTGGTTTTCGAGACTTAAATCACACAGAGGAGACAAACATGACAAGCAAAAAGCTGCTGCTGGCGCTGATGGCCTGCGGCTTGGCCACGGGCGCACTGGCCCAGGCTGGCAAGGACAACCTGTCCACACTCAAGCAGATGAAGGTATCGGGCGTCGACCTGAACATTCCACCGGTTCCGCAGGAGGGCAAGAATGCCGATGCGATCCGCGCCAACCTCAAGGCCGTGAAGCTGCCCCCCGGCTTCAAGATCGACCTCTACGCCGTGGTGCCCGACGCGCGCCACATGGCGGTGGCCCCCTCCACCAACATGCTCTTCGTGGGCACGCGCAAGACACGCGTCTGGGCCGTGACCGATCGAAACGGTGACGGCGCGGCCGACGAGGTGAAGCCTTTCGCGCCGTCGCTCAACTTCAAGGTGCCCAACGGCGTGTGCTGGACCAAGGATGGTTTCCTCGTCGTGGTCGAGCACAACCGCGTGCTCAACTTCCCCGCCGCCGAGTTCTTCTACGAAGGCCCGGACGTGGCCGTGATCGAGGTGGTGCCTCAGGGCGGCCTGATCCCGGTGGAGGAAGAGTCGTTCAACCATGGCGCGCGCACCTGTCGCGTGGCCGACGACGGCACGCTCTACATCACCCTGGGCCAGCCGCACAACGTGCAGCCCGCGGGCAAGGTCGACCTGTACGACAAGATCGGCATCGGCGGTGTGGTGCGCATGAACGCCTTCGATGGCTCCAAGCGCGAGGTGTTTTCGCGCGGCATGCGCAACTCGGTCGGCATGGACATCAACCCCAAGGACAAGTCGGTGTGGTGGACCGACAACCAGACCGACGGCCTGGGTGACGACGTTCCACCGGGCGAGCTCAACCGCGCCACCAAGGTCGGGGAGCACTTCGGCTACCCCTACTGGAACGGCAAATTCAAGGTGGCCGGTTCGCCCGCCGCCACCGACCTGAAGGACATGAAGGAACCCGCCAACGCGGTCTTCCCGCAGGTGGAGTTCCCGGCCCACCAGGCCCAGCTCGGCATGACCTTCTACAACGGCAAGCAGTTCCCGGCCAAGTACCAGGGCGGCATCTTCGTGGCCGCGCACGGCTCGTGGAACCGCAGCCAGGCCACCGGCGCGCTGATCAACTTCATACCGCTCAACGCCAACGGCACCGCCGGCAAGGCCGAGGTGTTCGCCGAGGGCTGGCTGGATGGCAACGGCGTGTACAAGGGCCGCCCGGTGGATGTGGCGCCGATGAAGGATGGCTCGCTGCTGATCTCCGACGACTACGTCGGCGCGATCTACCGCGTCACCTACACGCCGAACTGATCGGGCACCCGCTCCCTGGCGCCAGTCGGCCCACGCGGGTCGCCTGGCGTCCCTTCACGTTTGAACGGATCTCCCTCCCATGCGAACTTCACTCCTCATGGCCGCTGCCGCACTGAGCGTCGGCGCCGCCCACGCAGCCGACCCCGTGGTGGGTCGCACCAAGGCCAACGCGGTCTGCGCGGTGTGTCACGGCCCCACCGGCATGTCCATGGTGCCCAACGCACCCCACCTGGCGGGTCAACCCGCCATCTACCTCGTCGAACAACTCAAGAACTACCGCAGTGGCAAACGCCCCCACGAAGTGATGGGCGTGATCGCCAAACCCCTGACCGACGCCGAGATCGAGGATCTCGCGGCCTGGTATTCGTCGCTGCAGATCAGCGTTCAGATTCCCTGACACCCAAGCCCATCCCCATCATGCAAGTGCGCTCTCTGGTTCTCTTTCCCCTGGCCGTGATGCCCGCCTGGCTGCACGCCCAGACCACCCCCCCACCGCCCGAAGCCGATGGCGGCGCCCTCGCACCCGTCGTCATCACCGGCAGCGGCTCGGCCGACCAGCGCTGGCGCGGCAGCGCCACGGTGGACGTGGTCGACGGCCGCGAACTGCGCGACGGCCAGTTGCAGATCAACTTGTCCGAGGGTCTGGCGCGCGTGCCGGGTCTGGTCATCCGCAACCGTGAAAACTACGCCCAGGACCTCCAGGTCTCCATCCGCGGCTATGGGGCGCGCAGCACCTTTGGTGTGCGCGGCGTGCGCCTGTTTGTCGACGGCATTCCCGCGAGCGCGCCCGACGGCTCGGGCCAGGCGGCCAACTTCCCACTGGGCAGTGCCGACCGCATCGAGGTGGTGCGTGGGCCTTTCTCTGCGCTCTACGGTGCGTCCAGTGGCGGTGCGATCCTGCTCTACACGGAAGACGGCGGCCGCCCGGGCGAGATCCGCGCCGGCGTGGCGGCCGGGGCCAACGGCCTGTGGCGCTTCTCGACCCAGGCCACCGGCCAGACCGGCACGGCCGAGGCACCGGGCTGGTCTTACACGCTGGACGTGGGCAAGTTCGCCACCGACGGCGCGCGACCGCAGTCGGCCGCGCACCGCAGCACGGCCAACGCCAAACTCTCACGCGCCCACGACGGTGGACGCACCACCCTGGTCTTCAACCGGCAGAGTGCATTCGCACTCGATCCGCAGGGCTTGAGCCGCACGCAGTTCGATGCCAACCCCGAGCAGACCGCACCCCAACCCATCCTGTTCAACACGCGCAAGTCGGTCTCGCAGACGCAGGCCGGTCTGGCCTGGGATCAGGCATTGGGCAACGGGCACAAGGTCGAACTCATGGGCTACGCCGGCCAGCGCCGGGTGATCCAGTTCCAGTCGATCCCGCCGGGCAACCAGAACCCCGTCACCAGTCCGGGCAACTCGGGCGGTGTGATCGACCTCGACCGCGACTACTGGGGCTTCAACGCGCGCTGGCGCCTGCAGCGCGAGTGGAACGGCGGCCAACTGGACCTGAGCGCCGGCCTGGCGGGAGATCGGCAGACCGACCTGCGTCGCGGCTACCAGAACTTCACCGGAGCGGCCGCGACACCAACCGCGCTGGGCGTGCTCGGAGCGCTGCGGCGCGACGAGACCAACCGCGCCACCACGCTCGATCCCTACGTGCGCGCTTCGTGGCAGAAAGAAGACTGGACGCTCGAAGGTGGGTTGCGCCGCGTCAACGCGCGCTACGTCTCCACCGACACCTTTCTGTCCAACGGTGACCAGAGCGGCGGGGTGAAGTTCGACGGCTACCTGCCGGTGGTGGGGGTGCGCTGGCAGCTTGCGCCCCAACTGCAAGCCTTCGCCTCCGTGGGACGGGGCCTGGAAACCCCCACCCTCAACGAGGCCGCGTACCGCAGCGATGGCGGTGCCGGCCTCAACACGGCGCTCAATGCGTCACGCAGCACCAGCGCCGAGGTCGGCCTGCGCGGACGCAACGCAGCGGGCCTGTGGAACGCCACGCTGTTCGACATCCGCACCCGCGACGAGATCGTCTCGGCCGGCACGATCGATGGGCGCGCGACCTTCGCCAACGGCGGCAGCACGAAACGCCAGGGACTGGAACTGTCGGCCGAGTACGGCATGGGCAGTGTCACGCTGAGCAGTGCCTACACCTACCTGCGCGCGCGCTACGGCAGCGGCACAGCCAGCATTCCCGCCGGCAACCGCATGCCGGGTCTGCCCGAACACCAGCTCTTCGCACAGCTGGCGTGGGCCCCGGCCCTGGTCTCGGGCATCGGTGGGGTCTTCACGCTGGAGGCCCGGCACACCGGGAGCGTGTTTGCCAACGACGCCAACAACCGCGTCACCGCGCTGGCGGAAAAGCACACCTTGCTGGGCGTTGGCGCCCGCTTCGAACAAACCACCGGCGCCTGGACCTGGCGCGAGTTCGTGCGCATCGACAACCTCACCGACAAAAAGCACGTGGGCTCGGTGATCGTCAACGATGGCAACAACCGCTTCTTCGAGCCCGGCCTGGGCCGCTCGCTCTCGGCCGGCGTGGAACTCACGCGGCGCTTCTGATCGACGGCCGCGCGGCCCTCAGGGGGGCAGCCGGCCGAACTCGCTTTCGGGATCGATCACCTGCCCCGGCAGGCTGATGGCGAAGGTGCAACCGGCGCTGGACGCCGCCTCGCACCAGATGCGCCCGCCATGACGCTCGACGATGCGCTGCGTGAGCGCCAGGCCAGTGCCGATACCTTCATAGTCCATCGAGTGGTGTTGCCGCTGAAACAAGGCAAACAGGTTGGGCGCGTGCTCCAGGTCGAAGCCCACGCCGTTGTCCCGCACGAACACCACACGTTCACCGGTGCTGTCGGTCCACTGGCCCACTTCAATGCGGGCCGCAGCGCGGGTGCGCGTGAAGTTCACCGCGTTCTCCAGCAGGTTGCGCAGCACCTCGGCCAGCAGGATCGCGTCACCACGCACTTGCGGCAGATCGTCGTCGATCACCCACTCGATCGAACGCGCCGGGTGTTCGGCCTGCAGGTGCCGCACCACACCGTGCACCAGCGGACTCAAAGGCACTTGCTGGCGCGCCAGCGACACACGCCCCATGCGCGCGTACTCCAGCAAGCCTTCGATCATCAAGCCCATGCGCTTGCTCGCCTTGGCGATCGAGGCCTGGTACTGCAGCAGCTGGCTGTCACCGCCGGGGCCCAAGCGCTCCTGCGCCAGCGTCACGAAGCTGGAGATGTGGCGCAGCGGCGCGCGCAGGTCGTGCGAGACGCTGTGCGAGAACACGTCGATGTCCTTGTTCGCCGCCACCAGCTGGTTGGTGCGCCGGGTCACGCGCTGCTCCAGGTCCCGCCTGAGTTGAGCCACATGGTGTTCGGCCTCGCTGCGCGCGGTGGCATCCATCACCACCGCGCTGGCGCACAGAAAGTGCCCGTCGGCATCGAGCACCGGGTCGATGCCGACCTCGGCCCTGAACACCTTGTCGCCCGGGCCAGGGATGTCCAGCTCCAGCGGCGCCCCCAGGCCACCACGCGTGAGCATGGCCAGGTAAGCACCCAGCAGGGCGCGGGAGTGCGCATCGGTGAGACCCACCAGGCTCAGGAAGTCGGTGGCCTGCGTGGGTCGGCCTTCCCTGAAACCGCGCGCGTCCATGCCCAGCCAATCGATCAGCGTGCGGTTGATGTGGACCACGCGCAGCTCCGCGTCGATGGACACGAGCCCGCAGGGCACCCGGTCGTACAGGGCGCAGGCGCTGGTGGAGAGTTGGGGGGTGGCTGACGTGTTGTCCATGGCGTCTCGTTCGGGAGGGGACACAGGGAGGGCGATCAGCGGCCGCGCCAGCCAACCACGCGGGGTCTGCGGTTGCGGTTCTGAATTTCAGTATCGGCCAAAAGCCGACGCGGTGGTGCGACTTTTTGTCAGGTCCCGGTGGTGTGCTCCGGCCTGCCGACACTCACCTGGGCTTGAGATCCCACGCCGGGATCTCTCGCGGCGCGCTCCTGACGTTGCGCCCCTCCAGCCGCATGGCGGTGAGCCTGGCCGTCATCTCCAGGGTCTTCAGGTCGTCTGGATTCGGGTTGTCCTGCGGACTGAACGAGAAGCAGCACAGGGTGCCGTAAATCTCGCCGCTCTTGAGCACGATCGGCGTGCTGATGTGGGTGCCGATCGAAAACGGCAACTGTTCCAGCAGGGCATTGGCCAGAGGGTCGGCTCGGGCATCGGCCATGTAGCGCGGCAAGCGCCCGTCGACCACGCGCTGGCACCAGCTCTCCTCGAGCAGATCCGACCCGCCAACGGAAATGGTCGGGCGCGCCTTGTCGTTTGCCACCTGGCGGAACACACGCCGCCCGTCCACAAACTCTGAACAGAAAACCACGTCCATGTTCATGCGGTCGCGCAGTGTCTTCAGCACATCCGTGATGGCCTGGTCCAGCATCTCGTCGGATTGATCGGCGGTGGCAACCATCAATTCAGAGACGGTCACGTGCAGGTCTGTGGGCTCATAACCCAGGTCGTGTAGGTGAAATTTCATGGTTTCGATTCTCTCGCCCAGCGCGGACTGACCGCGTTTGGAGGGTATTTCGAGATGTGTTCAATGGTGACCGCCACCGCAGGGACCCACCCCAATCTGTGCTTGGGGAGCCACCCCTGATGTTCCATTAGCAATTCTGATGAATCACGCGCTTCACAACCAAACACCTAAAATACGGGTTAACCCTTAGAGAGTTCCCATGTTGAAGTTTTTCCAGACCTTTTTCCAGACGCCCCGTTTCCAGGTCGGCGTTCGTGTCAACCGCCTGCACCAGGGCAGCCTGGACCGCACCGATGGCCGCGTCGTGGCCCAGACCGCTGAAGGCGTGCTCGTCGAGTGGCCGCGCAACGGCTCTGGCTGGGAGCACCCGAACGCCCTCTGCCAGCAGGGCTGATCCGGGGCCGCTGAGCCCTTCAGGTTCGCACGCGTCCGTCGCCCGTGAGCATGGACAGCTCCGCGTAGCGCGAAGCCACGTGGTTGGTGGGGCTGAGCGACACCGAATAACCACCGATGGAGGTGGTGCCGATCGATTCCAGCCCGTTGATGAGGCCATCGCGCGTAACGCGTGAGCCCGCGCGGCGCAGTCCTTCGGTGAAGAGTTTGGCGGCCAGGAAGCCTTCCATGCTGGAGAAGTTGGCCTGCACCTTGTTGCCGCCCTTGCCGATGGCCTCCTGAAACTCGCGCGCGATCGGCTTGGACGCCGCGTAGGGCGTGGGCATGACCTGCGACACCACCACGCCCGCGCCGTCCTTGCCCAGTTCGTCGGCCAGTGCCTGCGTACCCACAAACGACACGTTGTAGAACGTGCCCCCGTAACCCGCCGCCTTGGCCGCGCGAATGTAAGCGGCGCACGACTTGTAGGCGCTGATCTGCACCACCGCGTCGGGCTTGGCCGCGTTGATCTTCTCCACCGCCTGTGCCACGTCGACCGAATTGCGCTCCACCGTGGCCGTGGCCACCGGCTCAAGATTGCGTGATTTCAGGGCCAGCACCGTGCCATCGAGGCCGGCCTTGCCGTAAGCATCGTTCTGATGGAACACCGCGATCTTCTTCAGGCCCAGGTTGGTGAGCTGGCGCACGATGAGCTCGGTCTCGTCGTTGTACGAGGCGCGCAAGTGGAACGCGAGCCGGTTGAACGGCTGGCGCAGGCCCATGGCGCCGGTAAACGGCGCGAAGAATGGCACCTCGGCCTTGAAAGCCAGCGGCAGCGCGGCCACGCTGGTGGGCGTGCCGATGTAGCCGAACAGCGCGAACACATCGGCCGCGATCAGCTTGTTGGTGTTCTCCACGCAGCGGTCCGGCTCGTAGCCGTCGTCCAGCTGCAGGATCTCCACGCGCTGCTGATTCACCCCACCCTGGCCATTGAGTTGATCGAAGAACAGCTTGGCACCCGCATGAAACTGGATGCCCAGCTGCGCGGCGGCGCCGGTGAAGGCGGCCGACTGGCCCAGCACGATGCGGTTGCCCGACTGGGCGTGCAAGCTGGGCACGCCGAGAACAGCGGCGCCGGCAACGAGCCCGCTGAACGTGCGACGGGACATTCCAGAGACGGCATTGGGGCGGTTCTTCATGGGTGGGGGCTTCCAGGGGGCATTGCGGGAATTCGGCTCTCTTGATGCTACCCACCCCCGTACCCTACTGGAGGGCACTTGGTCCACCCAGTCAACCGCTCATCGGGACATGCGGCGCCGGTCAAGGGTTGACACACCCCGGTGGCGCGCCGACAGTGGCGCCACGATCGGAGGGAGCACGACGATGCGCGTTTTCATCAGCCACGCCTGGGAGGACAAGCCGCTGGCTCTGGCCCTGGCCCAACTGCCCGACTTCATCGACGCCTGGGTCGATGTGCGGGAGTTGCTCGGCGGCGAGAAACTCGATCCGACCATCATCACGGCCATCGAGGACAGCCATGTGTTCATCGTGCTGATCAGCCGCATCTCGCTGGCCAAGGCCTGGGTGGCGCAGGAGGTGAACTGGGCCATGGAGCGCGAGGCGCAGAAGGACCGCGTGTTCGTGCTGCCCGTGGTCATCGAAGCGGGCATCGATCTGGCGGCCAGTGCACCCCCGTTCCAGCAGTTTGCGCAGCGGCTCTTCATCGACGCCAGCGACCGCAGCGACAGCGGCACCGACAAGGCCCGCACGGCGATCGCACAGACGCTGTTTCACTGGGCCAGCGACTGGCTCGACCGCATGGAGCCCAAGGGCGACAGCAACCGCCGCTTCGTCGACACGCTGGAGCGCGACCTGGTGGAGTTCCAGACGCGCCTGTATGCGGTGAAGGCCGCACTGGCCTGGCCGCTGGCCACGCTGGTGAAGGACGACGCGGTGGCGCATCTGGTGCAGGTGAAGGATGCCTACAACGTGTTCACCGAACAGTTCATCCCGCACCTCGTGGGCCTGGACGCCGAGATACGCTGGCGTTTCGGCGGGGCAGCGCAAAAAGGATTCGCCCGACTCATGACCTTCATCCGCAACGAGGTCTACCACGGCGCGGCGTTTGCGCTCAACGACGTGATCGAGTCGATCAACGCTTTCGACACCGTGCTGAGCCAGGACGCATCCGCGCTGGCCACGGCCGATGCCCGGCGGGAAACCCGCGTGACCGCGCTGGAGCCGGTGATGGCCGAGCTGGTGGAGCGCACCGCCGATTACGTGGACACCTTGCGGCCATGAACGGCTGGCTTCAGCGCGGCGCACCCTGGTTGCTGGCGGGCGCGTTGCTGCTGGCGTGGGCCCAGGTCCGCGCAGAGCGCGTTCCCCTGCAGCGCCTGAGCCTGGGCGATGTGGGTGGGTGGATCGAAGTGGTGGTGCAGGTGCAAGGCCGGCCGGGGCGCTGGATCATCGACACCGGCAGCACCCGCCACATCGTCTCGCGCTCCTTTGCCGAGCGGCACGCGCTGGCCATTGGCGCCAGCGTGCGGGTCGAGACGGCCGGGGGTGCGGTGAATGGCACCGAAGTGAGCTTGCCCGCGCTGCACATCGGCGCCTGGCGCCAGGCGGGCCAGAGCGCCGTGCGCATCGACGATCTTGGCGGTGTACTGGGTCCCGCGGGCGAGGGCATCGAGGGCATTCTGGGCCTGCCGCTGCTGCGGGGCCACACGCTGGATCTGGACCTGAGGGACTGGACGCTGGCCTTGGGTTCCAGCACCACGGACACCACCACCCCGTGCCCCGAAGGCACGCAGGCACTCGATCTCGGTGTGTACCGCGGCCTGCCGGTGATCACCGTTCGCGTCAACGACGCCGCCGCCGAATCCCTGCTGCTGGACACCGGCAACCCGGCGGCGGTGGTGCGCATCGAAGCCACGCCGGCTCGCGCCGCGGCGCCCGGCCTGGCGCTGGCGGCCAGCGTGAGCGTGGGTGCATTGCAGCGCACCCAGGTACCGGTGGTGCGGCTGAACGCGCCCGCACTGCACCGCGCGCTGGCACCCGACCTTCAGGGACTGGCCGGCACCGCGCTGCTCGATGGCACGCGCTGGTGGATCGACCTGGACCGGCGGCGCGCCTGCGTCGAGCCCCGGCGCCTCGCGGTACCGGGAGGCTTCGGCCTGTCGCTCACCCAACGGGGCGAGGGGGTGGTCCTCGAGACCGTTCTGCCGGGAAGCCCCGCCGCACTCGCCGGCCTGCGCGAAGGCGACGTGGTGCAACACTGGGTGACCGGCCCACCAAGCGGTGCGCTGCGCGCGCTGTGGGCACGCGTGCAGGGACGCGACGATATCGAGGTGCAGGCCGGATCGCAGGCGCGGGTGGTGCTGCGCCGCTCGCACTTTCTGCCGGCCCTGCCCTGACTCAGCAGGTCACGTTGCCCGGGTTGGGCTGGCGCTTGAGCGTCACGAGCACGCCCCCGGCGTTGAGCAGGCGCAAGGTGGCACCGTCGACATACTCGACCTGGGTGAAAAACTTCTGCGCGGCGTTCAGCGGGTTCACCAGCTCCGGAATCAACGGGCGGCTCAGTGAGGCCACGACAAAGCCGCGCATCTCACCCTCGAAGTTGACCTTGGCGGCGGGGACGGTCACGTCGCAGCCGGTCACGTTTTCGGTGTTGGCACCGGTGAAGTTGTCCACCGACGACGGTTCGTTGAACTTCAGGGTGAGCGTACCGCTTTCGCTGATCCACAGGCCCGCCTGCATCTGCACGTCGACCCGGCTGTTGGTGTAGCTGCGCGCGGGTTGTGCGCCCAGGGCCACGGTGTCGAGCTTGCGCAGGTCGGTGAAGCTGCCCTGGATGCAGTTGGGCGCGTTCGCTGGCGCCGCCGGGCGCAGCACCACGGCGCCGTTCTCCAGGGTCCCCACCACATCCACCGGGTTGCCCGGCGTGGCGCCGCACACCCCATCGTCGGAGTCGACGGTGGCCGTGATGTCGAGCTTGGACGCAAAAACCTGGACCAACGGCGACGGCGAGGTGAACTGGATGGTGGTGGTGAAACCGGCGTTGCTCCAGGCGCCACCCAGCGGTGTGACGATCTGCAGCACCGCCAGCAACTCGCCCCCACCGCAAGCCGCCAGACTGGCAGCCACCGCAAGGCCCAAGGCAGGGATTTTTCGTTTCATGGCCAACCTCCTTTTCAACAGGGGAGGCGCAAATTCTGATCCTCCGCACCGCCTTTGAGAAGTGGGCGCGCCGGTCCGTTCTGCCCGCTTGGGGGAAGGAGCCTCAATCGTCCTGGCGCAGATCCGGAAAATCGCTCTCCAGGTGCTCGCCAGCGCCGCGCGCGCCGCTCGCCTGCCGCCCCACTTCTTGCGCACGCAGTTGCACACGGCGGATCTTGCCCGAGATGGTCTTGGGCAACTCATTCACGAACTCGATGCGGCGCACGCGCTTGTACGGCGCGAGTTGCTGGCGCGCAAATGCAAAGATCGCTTCGGCCAGCTCGGCTCCCGCCACGGCGCCCGGCGCGAGGATCAGGTAGGCCTTGGGCACCGCCGTGCGCACCGGGTCCGGGCACGGCACCACCGCCACTTCCACCACCGCTTCGTGCTCGATGAGTGCGCTCTCCAGCTCGAACGGGCTGATGCGGTAGCCCGAGGCCTTGAACACGTCGTCGGCGCGCCCCACGAAGGTGAGGTAGCCATCGGCATCGCGCGCGGCGGTGTCACCCGTGTGGTAGTGGCCATCCCGCATCACCTCGGCGTTCTTCTCCGGGCTGTCGAGGTAGCCCACCATCAGCCCCAGCGGGCGTTCGCTCAGGTCGATGCAGACCTCGCCCTCATCGGCTTCGTGCCCGTCGGCGTCGAGCAAGCGGATCTTGTAGCCCGGCAGCGGCAGACCCATGGAGCCGGGTTTGAGGGGCAGGCCCGGCGCATTGCCCACTTGCGCGGTGGTCTCCGTCTGGCCGTAGCCGTCGCGCAGCGTCAGCCCCCAGGCCTTGCGGATCTGCTCGATGATTTCCGGGTTCAGCGGTTCGCCAGCGCCGATCACCTCGCGCAGCGCCAGCCGGCCTTGCCAGGCGGCCAGGTCTTCCTGAATCAGCATGCGCCACACCGTGGGCGGTGCACACAGGCTGGTGACGCGGCAGCGCTCCAGCACGGCCAGCAGACCCTGCGAACTGAAGCGCGGCGTGTTGTAGATGAAGACGCAGGCGCCCGCGTTCCACGGTGCGTAGAAACAGCTCCAGGCGTGCTTGGCCCAGCCCGGTGAAGAGATGTTCAGGTGCATATCGCCCGCCTTGAGGCCGAGCCAGTACATGGTGGAGAGGTGTCCCACCGGGTAGCTCTGGTGGGTGTGCAACACCAGCTTGGGCTGCGAGGTGGTGCCCGAGGTGAAATACAGCAGCATGGGGTCGGTGGCCAGGGTCGTGCCCTGCGGGTCAAACGCAGTCGGTGCATCGTTCGACGCGGCGAAATCCACCCAGCCCGGCTGCGGCGCGCCCACACAGATGCGCGAAAAGCTGCCCGTGATCGATTCAAACTTGGGCACCTGCACCGCACCCACCACCACATGCTTCACATCGCCACGAGCTATCCGGTCTTGCAGGTCGTCGGGCGTGAGCAGTGCCGTGGCCGGGATCAGCACCGCGCCGAGCTTGATGGCCGCCAGCATGGTCTCCCACAGCGCGCTTTCATTGCCCAGCACCATGAGCACACGCTCACCGCGCTGCACACCCTGCGCACGCAGGAAATTGGCCACCTGGTTGGAGCGCTGCGCGAGTTGCGCAAACGACAACCGCTCTTCGGCGCCGTCGGCATCAACGATCCACAGCGCGGTGGCGTCATTGCCGTTCGCCATGGCGTCGAAATGGTCCAGCGCCCAGTTGAATGCGGTGAGCACCGGCCAGCGAAACTGCGCACTCGCCGCGGCGGGGTCGCCGCGCAGGGCGAGCAACTGGTCGCGCGCCTGCAAAAAGGCCTGGGAGGATGGGCTGGGCGTGTGGTTCATGTTTCCTCGATCGTGTTGGGGTGCTGCTGTGCGGCGGCTTGTTCGGTGGGTTGATCGTAGACGCGCGCCCTGCGCGACAGCCGCTCAGTACTTTCCCTAGCGCGGGTTTGTGCCACGGCAGTACACAGTCGCTCGGACACCCCCCATGCAAAACCCACCCACCCTCCGCTCCTCGCCACCCCGCACGGCAGGCCTGTTCTTCGCCACGCCCGAGCAGCGTGTGGCGTTGGCGCGCGAGATGTTCTTTGACGAGGGCCAACGCCCCACGGGGCTGGTACCCGAGCTGGTGATCCAGTCGTGGATGCGCTGCACGGTGGCCAACCGCCGGCCCTCCGAGCCGATCAACCTCGAGCCGGTGACCAAGGCGCGCATCGCCAGCGCGCTGGCGCGCAACCGCCTGCTGTTGCAGGCCGCCAGTCACGACCTGCAACAACTCGATGCCGCCCTGGCCGGAACGCCGTGCAAAGCCTTGCTCACCGGACCCGACGGGGTGCTGATCCAGGTCACGCCCACCGCGCGCGCCGAAGGCGGCCTGATGCCGCAGGCGGCGCGCGTTGGCGTCAATCTCAATGAAAACCACATCGGCACCACCGCGCCCAGCGTGGTGGCACGTACCGGTGAAGCCTGCGTGGTGCGCGGCGCCGAGCACTTCTTTACCGACGTCTCGGTCATGCAGTGCGCCGCCGCGCCGATCCGCAACGCACGCGGCGATCTGGCCGGTGTGCTGGACCTTTCCATCGAGGGCGAGGCCTTCCGCTTCGATGCCGCCGCCATGGTACGGCTGTATGCCACCGCCATCGAAAACCGTTTGTTCGAGGCGCAATCGGCCGCGTTGGTGCTGCTGCGTTTCCAGTCGAGCCCGGCGCTGCTGCACACACCGCTGGAAGGCCTGGCCGCCGTGGATGGGCAAGGCCGCGTGGCCTGGCTCAACCAGACCGGGGCCAGCCTGCTCGGCACCGAGCGTGTGCCCGCACAACCCACCGACGCCGAGGCGCTGCTCGGGCTCGGGCTTGAAGACCTGCTCTCGCTCGCCCACCAGGGCCGGCCGCAGCCGCGCCAATGCCCCAATGGCCTGACGCTGTGGATCCAGGCCCGGCTCGATGCGCCAAGGGCCCCCGCCCCCGGCATCGAGACGCCACCCCTGCCCCCCGCCGACGTGCCCGACGCCGCGCCACCCGACGACCCCGCCGTGCCGACCCTGCACCACGCCAACCGAGCGCTGATCGAAAGCACATTGGCCGCCTGTGGCGGCAATGTGTCGCGGGCGGCACGCCAGCTCGGTGTTTCACGCGGGCTGCTCTACCGGCGCCTGGGTGAATGGCGCAGCGACGACCACCCCACCGGCTGACCGGCGGGCGGTTCATCCCCCACCTGTGGTGGGCGATGACACCACAGCGTGATAGTTTTGGCCCTTCGCTTCAGCGCAGCCCCGCCACCATGAATCTTCAACGCTTCCTCGATGCCCAGAACCCTGTCTACGACCAGGTGCTGGAAGAACTCAAAGCCGGCCAGAAGCAGGGCCACTGGATCTGGTTCGTCTTTCCCCAGCACCGCGGTCTGGGCAGCAGCCACCGCGCCCAGTTCTATGGCATCGAATGCCTTGACGAGGCCCGGGCCTTTCAGAAACACCCGGTGCTCGGCCCGCGCCTGCACGAATGCACCACCGCCGTGCTGCGCCACACCCGGAAATCGGCCAGCCAGATCCTGGGTGCGCCCGACGACCTGAAGTTCTACTCCTGCATGACGCTGTTCAGTGAAGCCGCTCCCGAGGAACTGGTGTTTCGCCTCGCGCTGCAAGCGTTCTTCAACGGCTCCAAGGACCCGGAAACCTTGCGTCTCTGCGGACTCACGTCACGCAGATCCCCGGCCACACGAGTCGCTTCGACCGGCCCACAACACGACCTGTCTTCGGGATCGCTGTTGCACATGCGCTGAGGCGCCACCGGCCAGCGCCCCGCAGCGCCACTATGGCTTTCATTGCCAAAATTGCGTTGATCGTTTGGGGAGGCACACACTAAAGTTGACAAGGTCATCCACAGCCCACAAAGGAGATCACCTTGTCCAACGAACCCAAATGCCCCTTCTCGGGCGGCGCCCCCAAGAATGCCGTGGCCGGCACCTCCTCCAACGCCAACTGGTGGCCCAACCAGCTCAACGTCAAGCTGCTCAACCAGCACTCTCCGCTCACCGACCCCATGGGCGAAGATTTCAACTATGCCGAGGCATTCAAGAGCCTCGACCTGGATGCCGTGATCAAGGACCTGCACGCCCTGATGACCGACTCCCAGGACTGGTGGCCCGCTGACTACGGCCACTACGGACCTTTCTTCATCCGCATGGCCTGGCACAGCGCCGGCACCTACCGCATCGCCGATGGCCGCGGTGGCGCGGGCTCCGGCACGCAGCGGTTTGCGCCACTCAACAGCTGGCCCGACAACGGCAACCTCGACAAGGCGCGCCGCCTGTTGTGGCCGATCAAACAGAAGTACGGTAACAAGCTCTCGTGGGCCGATCTGATGATCCTCACTGGCAACGTGGCGCTGGATTCGATGGGCTTCAAGACCTTCGGTTTCGCCGGCGGCCGCGCCGACGTATGGGAGCCGGAAGAGATCTACTGGGGTCCCGAATCCGAATGGATGGGCGACCAGCGCTACACCGGCGACCGCGAACTCGAGAACCCGCTGGGCGCCGTGCAGATGGGCCTGATCTACGTGAACCCGGAAGGCCCCAACGGCAACCCGGACCCACTCGGCTCTGCCCGCGACGTCCGCGAAACCTTTGCCCGCATGGCCATGAACGACGAAGAGACCGTGGCGCTCACCGCCGGCGGCCACACCTTCGGCAAATCCCATGGCGCGGCCAACCCGGGCCAGTACGTGGGTGCCGAGCCCGAAGGCGCGGGCATCGAAGAGCAAGGTCTGGGCTGGAAGAATGCCTTTGGCAGTGGCAAGGGCGCACACGCCATCACCAGCGGCATCGAGGGACCATGGACGCCCACCCCCACGCAGTGGGACCACAGCTATTTCGAAACCTTGTTCGGCAACGAATGGGTGCTCAACAAGAGCCCGGCCGGCGCACACCAGTGGAACCCCAAAAATTCCGATGCGGCGACGGCGCCCGATGCGCACGACCCGAGCAAACGCCAGGTCCCGACCATGACGACGGCCGACATGGGCATGCGCATGGACCCGACGTATGAAAAGATCTCGCGCCGGTTCATGGCCAATCCGCAGGAGTTCCATGACGCGTTCGCCCGCGCCTGGTTCAAGCTCACGCACCGCGACATGGGACCGCTGTCCCGTTACCTCGGTCCGCTCGTGCCGAAAGAAGAGCTGATCTGGCAAGACCCGGTGCCCGCCGTTGACCATCCCCTGGTCAACGAGCAGGACGTGGCGTCCCTCAAGGCGCAGCTGCTGTCATCCGGCCTGTCGATCTCCCAACTGGTCACCACGGCCTGGGCTTCGGCCTCCACCTTCCGCGGCTCCGACAAGCGCGGTGGGGCCAACGGTGCGCGCATCCGCCTGGCGCCTCAGAAAGACTGGGAAGTCAACCAGCCGGCTCAACTGGCTCAGGTGCTGGCGAAGCTTGAAGCGGTGCAGAAAACCTTCAACAGCGCGCAGTCGGGCGGCAAGAAGATTTCACTGGCCGACCTGATCGTGCTGGGCGGCTGCGCAGCGGTCGAGGCTGCGGCGAAGAAAGCCGGCCATGAGGTGACGGTGCCTTTTGCGCCGGGTCGCACCGATGCCACGCAGGCCCAGACCGATGCGGCGTCGTTCGCTCCACTGGAGCCGATCACCGACGGCTTCCGCAACCACGCGCGCAAGGGATTCGAGAGCTCCTCGGCCGAGCGCCTGCTGGACAAGGCCAACCTGCTCACGCTGACCGCGCCCGAGATGACGGTCTTGATCGGTGGCCTGCGCGTGCTCAACACCAACGTGGGGCAGACCCCGCACGGTGTCTTCACCCAGCGGCCCGAAACCCTGACGAACGACTTCTTCGTGAACCTGCTCGACATGGGCACGACATGGCAGAAGTCCACCACCGCCCCCGGCGTGCTGGAAGGCCGCGACCGGGTGAGTGGCGCTGCCAAGGGCACCGGCACCGTGGTGGATCTCGTCTTCGGCTCCAACTCCCAGTTGCGTGCCCTGGCCGAGGTCTACGCCAGCAGCGACGCGCAACCGAAGTTCGTGCGCGATTTCGTGGCGGCCTGGAACAAGGTGATGAACCTGGATCGTTTCGATCTGGCGTGATCGCACCAGGCAGAAAAAACAAAGGGGCCGAAAGGCCCCTTTGTTTTGATCAAAGCGATCAGCGTGTTCCGCCAGGCAAGACCTGCAGCAGGATGTCCGACCAGATCACCCGCTGGTCCGTCTCGCTGAGCGGCTTCGCGCCCTGGCTTCCCAGAAACCACCCGATGTGCTCGTCGAAGCGCCGGTGGTTCTTGTCGTTCGGGCTGTAGATGTAGAGCGGCCATTCGCGCTCGACTTCACAGCCGGTGACGAGGGTGACATTGCGGTGCGGGAGGATGTCCAGCGGCTGCAGATGCACCAGTGCCAGTTCTCTCACCAGGTGGTCGTGCTCGATCACAAGACGGGTGCAGGCCAGGCCGGTGAGGCCGCCTGTGTGCGCAGCCGGGGGCGTGGGCTGCTGCGCCACCGACAGGATGCGCCCCGCCACCACGCGCACCGGAAACTCACCGTGTGAGGTCTGGGCCAGCCGGATCATGGGCGCGGTGCCGGGCCGGTGAACACGGAACGGGCGCGGGTGGCCGGAGGCGGTCTGGAGTTCAAGGACATGGGGTGCTCGTGTGGCTTGCGTTGTTGTTGTTCGCTTCTGTTACTCAAGGTAACCGAAGCCCCCCATTTGAGGGACGCTTTGGGTAATGGATCACACAACTCCCTGCCCGGACCCCGACCGCACCAGTCGAAAGTCGCTACCGCGAGGCGCTCAAGCCATGGCGATCTCCTGCAGCCCCAGCTTCTCCACCATGGCCTTGCGCAGCAGGAACTTCTGGATCTTGCCGGTGATGGTCATCGGAAAGGCGTCGACGAATTCGATGTAGCGCGGCACCTTGTAGTGCGCGATCTGCCCCTGCGCAAAGGCCTGCAGCTCCTCGGCGGTGGCGCTCTGCCCGGCCTTGAGCACCACGCAGGCGCACAGCACCTCGCCATAGCGCACATCGGGCACGCCGACCACCTGCACGTCCTGCACCTTGGGGTGGTGGTAATAGAACTCCTCGATCTCGCGCGGATACACGTTCTCGCCGCCGCGGATCACCATGTCCTTCAGGCGCCCGACGATGTTCACGTAGCCTTCATCGTCCATGGTGGCGAGGTCGCCGGTGTGCATCCAGCCCTCCGCGTCGATCGCTTCCTGCGTCTTGTCGCGGTCGGCCCAGTAGCCCTGCATCACCGAATAACCGCGCGTGCAGAGTTCGCCCACCACACCGCGCGCCACGCGCTGGCCTTCGGTGTCCACAATCTGCACCTCCAGGTGCGGCTGCACACGCCCCACGGTGGACACGCGGCGCTCGACCGGATCGTCCACCGCGCTCTGGGTGGAC
Organism: Hydrogenophaga sp.; assembly: GCF_018780385.1. GTDB lineage: Bacteria > Pseudomonadota > Gammaproteobacteria > Burkholderiales > Burkholderiaceae_C > Hydrogenophaga. The sequence goes on from NZ_JADMJO010000022.1 coordinate 166,299, forward strand.
ACGGGCGAGGTCTCGGTCATGCCGTAGGCGATGGTCACCTCGCGCATGTTCATGGAGGAGGCCACGCGCTTCATCACCTCGATCGGGCACGGTGAGCCAGCCATGATGCCGGTGCGCAGGCTGCCGAGATCGGTCGCGGCGAACTGAGGGTGGTCGAGCACGGCGATGAACATGGTGGGCACACCATAGACCGAGGTGCAGCGCTCGGCCTGCACCGCCTGCAACACGGCCGCCGGATCAAACGCTTCCGACGGGTAGACCATGGTGCAGCCGTGGGTGAGGCAGGCCAGGTTGCCCATGACCATGCCGAAGCAGTGGTACAGCGGCACAGGGATGCACAGCCGGTCCTCGGGGGTGAGGCGGATCGCCTCGCCCACGAAGAAGCCGTTGTTGAGGATGTTGCGGTGGGTGAGCGTGGCGCCCTTGGGGAAGCCGGTGGTGCCCGAGGTAAACTGGATGTTGATCGGGTCGGTGGCCAAGAGCGTGGGCCCGATGCTGGCCAACTGGCTCACGTGTTCGGGGCCGGCCCGCACCGGCACGTCGTTGAAGTTGAGCATGCCCGGCGTGTGCCCGTCGCCCAGTCGCACCACCCAGCGCAGGTGGGGCAGTTGCTCGGCCACCAGCGCACCGGGCGAGCTGCTGTCGATCTCGGGCGCCAGACTGCGCAGGATGTCGATGTAGTTGCTGGTCTTGAGTGCGGGCGCCATCACCAGCGCGGTGCAGGCCACCTTGTTGAGCGCGTAGGCCAGCTCGCTGGCACGGTAGGCCGGGTTGATGTTGACCAGGATCAGGCCGGCGCGCGCGGTGGCGAACTGCATCAGCGTCCATTCGGCGCAGTTGGGCGCCCAGATGCCCACGCGGTCGCCGGGTTGCAGGCCGAGCGCCAGCAGGCCGGCGGCCAGCGCGTCGGTGCGGCGCAGCAGTTCGCTCCAGGTCCAGCGCACGCCCTGGTGCGGGACCACCAGGGCCTCACGCTCGCCGAAGCGCTCGGCGGTTTGCGCCAGTGTCTGGCCGATGGTGAGCTCCAGCAGGGCGGGTGTGGTGGCGCCCCGGGCGTAAGCCGGCTCTGGCGTGGGTACGGCGGGCATGGGTGTCTCCTGGTGGTGGCGCGCGGCAGCGTGCATGCGCAGGATCATCACCCGCCCCGACGATGCCCACACGCCCGGGCTTTCCCTGACGGCGGCTTGTTCCGTTTCGCCACAACCCGCGCAGCCCATGGCCACACGGGCGTCCCCCCTCACACGGTGCTGGCCTGCCCGATGAGTTCGGCCGCGGCTTCGAATTCCAGCGCATCCAGCAACCGCTCCATGCGTTGCGCCACGTCCGCGCCGAGCCGCTGGGCCAGCGCGGCCTGGTGTTCGGCAAAGAACGACAGCGCGTCCAGGTCCTGGCCCAGCAGCATCAAGCGAAACGCGGCCAGTGCCTCGTCACCCAGCGGCACGACATCGTGCAGGGCGAGCGGGGTCACCACGGCCAGGGCGCACAGCGCCTGTGTGGCGTCTTCCAGTTCGGCCATGGCCGCGCGCAACGGCGGCCACAGCAACACCACCGAACTCTCGGGGGCCTTCGCGCGCAAGAGGTCTTCCAGCCCGCGCGCCACGGTGTAGACCCGCCGCGCCTCCACCAGACCCGCGATGCCCTTGAGCTTGTGCATGCGTGAAGCCAGCGCGGCGCGCTTGGCTTCGTCCAGACCGGCGGGCGGTGGCTCGTGCCGCAGCGGGCTGAACTCATCGACCATGCGACGCAAGGCGCTCAGGAACAGCGCCTGGTCACCCCCCATGCGCTCCAGCGCGGCGCGGTGATCGATGCAGGTCACCGCGTCCCAGGCCCCATCGGCGGGCGCCACGGGCGCCGGCCCGGTTGCTGGAAGCACTGGATCGTCCAGCACCACCAGCGACGTGCCGCGCGCACGTTCGATGTGCTCGCGCAGCACGCCCTGCAGATGCTGGGGGTCGAGCTGTTTGTTGAGGTAATCGTTCATGCCCGCGGCCATCGCCTGGTCGCGGTCTTCGGTCTGCGTGCCGGCGCTCAAGGCAATCACGGGCAGGTGCGCCAACGCCAGTTCCTCACGGATGCGCCGGGTGGTTTGCAGTCCGTCCATCTCGGGCATCTGCACATCCATCAACACGGCGTCGAAACGCCGGGGCCAGCGCCTCAGGTGCCCCAGCGCCTGTTCGCCCGAGGTGGCACAAGTGGCTTGTGCTCCCAGTTGCTCCAGCTGGTGGCGCGTCACGGACAGCTGGATGTCGCTGTCGTCCACCACCAGGATGTGCAGGTCGCGCAGGGCATGGCGGTTGGCCGGCGGCCGGGTCGACATGGTTTGCCCGTCGTGCGACTCGGGCAGCGGTACGCGCAACGCCGCGAGCAGCGCCACCAGACCGTCCAGGCTGAAATCGATCAGCGGTTTCAGGGACTCATCCACCTGGGTGGCCGCACGTGCGGCCGCCAACGCCTTCTCGGCCCTGAAGCTGTGCTCCACCAGGGGTGTGATACCCAGTGTGCCAGCCAGCCCCTTGAGGGTGTGGGCCACGCGCGCGCCAGACTTGAAATCACCGGCAGCCAGACGGGCCTGCAGCTCGATGATCTGCCGGGCATGGTCGTCGATGAAGCGCTCCAGAAAGCGGGTGTAGGCCTTGGCACTGCCGCCCAGTCGGTTGAGCGCTGCCTGGAGCTCGACACCCTGCATGTCGGCCAGTGCCTGGGCTGCAGCGGGCACGTCGCACGCTGTGGTGGCGGGCCCCTCGCCAGACGGCGCCGGTGCAAGCGTCGCGTGATCGGGGGCGTGCGGCATGTGCTGTCGAATGGTCCGCAGCAACTGGGCCAGGTCAAACGGTTTGCCCACGTGGTCGTTCATGCCCGCCTCCAGGCAGGCTTCCCGGTCGCTGGCCATGGCGTTGGCGGTCATGGCGATCACGGGCAATGCGCTCAGCCCGAGTTCTCCGCGTATGCAGCGCGTGGCGGTGTAGCCGTCCATCACGGGCATCTGCACGTCCATGAGCACCAGCTCGTACGCGTCGCTGTCAGCCGCCAGCATGTCGACCGCGATCTGGCCGTTGCCCGCCACCGTGATGCGTGCGCCTTCACCGGCCAGCAGCTCGCAGGCCACTTGCTGGTTGGTCTCGTTGTCCTCCACCAGCAGGATGCGCATGCCCTCGAGCACCCCGAGGCGTTGCGCGCGGGCGGCGGGCGCCAGCACGCCGTCCCGCTCATCGCGGGCCGCCTTCACCGCGTCGACCAGCATGGAGCCGGTCACGGGTTTGATCAGGTAACCGTCGAGCAGGCTCTTTTCGGTGAGGTCCTTGCTCTCCAGCAATTCGCGACCGTGGGCGGTGACCATGATCAGCAGGTCCAGGGCCTCGCTGAGCGGCGGCGATTTGAGCTGGCGCGCCGATTCCCAACCGTCCAGACCCGGCATGTGCCAGTCCATGAACACGGCATCAAAACGCCGCCCGTCGCGGCGGGCCTGCGCCAGGCATTCGATGGCGGCTTCGCCACTGGACACCACCTCCACGCGCCACCCGTTGGCGTGCGCCATGACGGCGAGCGTGTCGCGGGCGATGTCGTTGTCGTCCACGATCAGCACATCCAGCGCCGGCGCGCCGGGTGCGAGGTCGCGGTCGTCCTGCAACTGTGCGGGCACCTCCAGCGCAACGGAGAACCGGAACACCGTGCCGCGACCGAGCTCGCTGTCCAGCACCAGTTCGCCGCCCATCAGGGCCACGAGGCGCTGGCAGATCACCAGCCCGAGGCCAGTGCCACCAAACCGGCGCGTGGTGGTGGCTTCGGCCTGGGTGAAGCCCTCGAAGATGCGGGCCTGGTTCTCTGGTGCAATGCCGATGCCGGTGTCGCGCACGGCCACGTCCAGCATCACCTGGTCGGTGCTGGTGCGCCGCGCTCGCAGCGAGATCACCACCTCGCCGAAATTGGTGAACTTGATCGCGTTGCCCGCCAGGTTCACCAGGATCTGGCGCAGGCGCAAGGCATCGCCCATCAGCACCGGCGGCACGGTGGGGTCGATGTCGAACAACACTTCGATTTTCTTCTCACCCACGCTGGCCGAGAGCACTGTTGCCAGTTCGCGGAACAGGCGATCGACCTCGAAGGGATGGGGATCCAGCGTGAGCTTGCCGGCCTCGACCTTGGAGAAATCCAGGATGTCGTTGAGCAAACCGAGCAGCGAGCGCGCCGCGTTCTCGGTCTTGCTGGTGTAGTCGAGCTGTCGCGACGTGAGCTCCGTGCGCTGCAGCAGCGACAGCATGCCCAGGATGGCGTTCATCGGTGTGCGGATTTCATGGCTCATGTTGGCCAGGAACTGGCTCTTGGAGCGAGAGGCCGCCTCGGCCACCTCCGCCGCCTGGATGACCTGGGTGATGTCGAAGCGGAAACTCACCACGTGCCCGTCGGGCATGGCGCGCTCGACCACGCGCAGCGTTCGGCCATCGGGGATGCGGCGTTCCCAGTCACCGCCCTGACGGTGGTCTCGCACCCGCTGCGCGACCCACTCCTCGTTGCGCCCACGCGCTGCCGGTGGCTCGTGCAGGGCCAGGCTCGCGCGCACGATGGTTTCAAACTTCATGCCCGGCTTGAGCAGGTCGTTGATCTCGGCGTAGAGCTCTCGGTAGCGGTCGTTGCAGAACACCAGCTCGTCGTCGGCGTCGAAGATCACCACGCCGGCGCCCGTGACTTCCAGTGCGCTGGACATGAGCTCGTTGGAGCGGCGGGCCTGCGCCTCCGCTTCGCGGCGTGCGGTGATGTCGACGTAGGTGGTCACGAAGCCGCCTTTGTCCATCTGGCCTCGGCGCAGCTCGATCACTTCCCCGCCCGGCATGGTGCGCTCGAACTGCTGCTTGCGACCGGCGGTCTCCGCCGCGTGGATGAGGTCGCGCACCTGCTGGTCCACATCCCCGGGTCCGTAATCGCCCCGCTCGGCACTGAAGCGCACCATGTCCTCGAACCGGCTCACACCGGGCTGGCGCAGGTGGGCAGGCAGGCCAAAGAGGCGGCCGAATTCGGTGTTGGCCACCAGCAGGCGGCCGTCGGCGTCGATCACGCTGAGCGCGCACGGCAGGCTTTCGATCACGCTGGTGAGCACCTCATTGCTGCGCTCCATCGCCTCCGACAACTGTTTGGCCGCGGTGATGTCCTGCATCGCGCCGACCAGGCCACGGGCTACGCCATCACGCACATCCAGCTCGCCCAACGCGCGCACCCAGATGGCACGGCCCCGGGCCGTGACCAGCGGCAACTCAAGATCGAATGCCTCGCCGGTTTCGAAACCTTTTCTGAACGCGGCCTCAATGAGGGGACGGGCCTCGGGCGCAAAGTACGACAAGGCCTCCTTCGACGTCGGCAGGTGTCCCGGCTCCCGGTCGTGGATGCGGCAGGTCTGATCGGTCCATCGGATCTGCCGTGTCCCGATGTCCATGGCCCAGCCACCGATGCCGCCGATACGCCCGGTGCGGTCCAGGAAGGCCTGGCTCGACAGCAGCGCCTCCGCGTTCTGGCGGCGCTCGGTGACGTCGTTCTGAATCCCCATGAATCCCATGAATTCACCGGCTTCGGATTTCAGCGGCTGAATTTCCAGTTCAATCCAGTATTCCTGCCCGCTCTTGCTGCGGTTGAGCAGTTCCCCATGAAACGGCAGGCGCGCGTCCAGGGTCTCCCTCAAGCGCGCCAGCTCACGCAGGTCCGTCCCTTCGAACTGCACGAACTCGCCGGCACGGCGTCCCATCACCTCACCCATGCTGTAGCCGGTGATGCGCTCGAAGCCGTCGTTGACCCAGGTGATGCGGCGCTGGGTGTCGGTGATCACGACCGCGTTGGACGTGCGTTGCGCCACCACCGCCAACCGCTCGAGGTTGATCGTCATCGAGCGTGCCAGCGCCTCGGCTTTCAGACGTGCACGCACCGACTGGGTGGACATCCAGGCCAGCGCCAGGGTGAGCAGAATGCCCACGCCCAGCACCACAAAAGCGGGCAACTGCGTGATCGACTGTTCGAAGGCGTGTGTGCTGCTGGTGTGCAAGGTGAAGCTCTGCCCGTACACCTGAAAGCGCAGTTGCTGGTTGTACTCGGCGGGCGGCGCGAGCCGGCCCTCGTTGGTGCGGGTGATGCCGTGCCCGCCGTCGATGGCGTGAAAACCGGCAACCCAGTTGTCCCGTGCAGGCTCCTCGTGTCCCGCGTACAGCTGGAACGTGACCAGGTCTTGGGTGACAGCGGTGACACCGACCAGCACATCGCGGGCAATCAGCGGCGCATACAGCACACCAACCAGCTGGGCTTCCCGGTCTTCTTTGGTGGACGGGAACAGGCCACCGACGTAAACCGGCAAAAACATCAGGAAACCCGGCGAGGTCTGGCCATTGCGCACCAGGGGCACGGCGGGGCTGAGCGTGGTCTCGCCACTGGCAATGGCGCTCTCGATAGCAACCCGGGCACGAGGACCGCTGCCCAGGTCAATTCCCATGATGCCCGGGTTGAGCTCTTCAGGCTCGACGTAACGGATGACGTAGAGCGTGTCGCGGTCCTTCTCGCTGAACTGCTGCAGCTCCAACCCCGGGGCGTCGCCCGTGCGCACACGATTGAGGTAGGCGGGCAGTTCCGCGCGCCGCACGCGGTCCACCAGACCGAAGCCCCGGTTGCCAGGGAACTCGCCCTGCAGATCCATTGAATCGACGAATGCCTTGAACTCGCGGCGGTCCACCTGCGCGCTGGCTGCAAAGGCCCCACGTGCGCCCTTGAGCCCGTAGACCGAAGCCGACAGGCGCTGTGTGACCTCCGTGGTGATCAGCTCGCTCTTGCGGGCGAACTCCGTCTGGGCATCGGCCTGCACCCGGCGCGCCAGGGACCAGGCTCCCAGGGCGCTGGCCACCAGGCCCAGGCACACGATCGCCACGGTCAGGCTGAAGCTGGTGAGCATCCGCTGGCGAGGAGGCAGGTCTGAGTTCATGGGTGCAGTCTCTGATGGGGCAGGACGCTCAAGTGTCTTGCCGCTGCCCGCAAGCAAGCCCTTGATAAGCGGCAGCACAACCCGCCAGTTGCGACGATCGGGCCACCGATGCGGGGATCTGCGGGCGCCCGGTGCCGCTTTTCCGGGGTTTGCCGTGGCGCGGAAACACGGAACATCACTTCTTCAACCAACTGGAGACACCAGTGAACACTTCCACCTTCGATGCCACGCCCGAGCGACGCCGAGTGCTGATCGTCGATGACGATCCAACCATGGTGCACGTGCTCGCGCGCACCCTGATGGAGTGCGCCCAGTTGTACTTCTCGGTGCGCGGTGAAGATGCCCTGAAGAAGCTCCAGGCGCACCGGCCCGACCTGATGCTGATCGACGTCGACATGCCCGACCTGAGCGGCTACGAGGTGATGCAGCGCATGCTGCACAACCCCGAGACACGAGACACGAAAGTCATCATGGTCACGTCGCACACCGAGGAGAGCTATCGCCGCCGGGCGATGGAACTGGGTGCGGTGGACTTCTTCCTCAAGCCGATCAACCGCGAGGAAGTCCGTGAGCGGGTGGATCGGCTGCTGAACCAGGACGTCGAATCGATCGAACTGAGCTTCTCGTCCCAGGGCGACTTCACCAGCAAGACCGGGCAGGTGTACGAACCCAGGGGTCCCAAACCACCCGGTCATTCCCGGGTGGAGCTGGAAAACGGTTTTGCGGAAACGCAGATCTTTGCGGAGTTTCCCCCGCTTGCCAAAAAAACCAGCGCTGTCAGCGCTCCTGTGGTCGTGCCGGTGAAACCCGCTCTGCCCGCGACCAGCGCCGATGACATCACCTCGGAGCTGTTCGAGCGCATGTCGGCCATCCTGGAGCAGACCGAATCGATACGCCACACCGACCAGAAGAGCCTGTCGCCGGCCGTGTCCCACCGCATCGCGCGCATCGAGGAAGAATGTGCCGAAATCATCCAGTTGCTGGTGACCCTGAGCGACCGGGAAACGAGCGCAGCCTGAACAAGCCCCCACGCTCCGCCGCTGCGCGGGTCGCTGCCCCCCGAGGGGGCTGGCCCTGCCTTGGGGCGGCCCGGCGGCAGGTCCGCTCTACGGCGCCACGCGTGCCAGAAAGTGGGCCAGCGCCTTCAGGTCGCCGTCGGAGATGCCGTGGAGCGAGGCGGCCATGATGGTGTCGCGCCCGATCGCCTGGTTGTTCTTGAACTGCAGCATTGAAGTCAGCAGGTAGTCCTCGCGCTGGCCAGCCAGCCGGGGCATCTGTTCGCGCCCGCGGTAGTCCGGCAGGTGGCAGATGCCGCAGCGCATGCCCTCGGCCAGGGCCTTGCCCCGGGCCATCAGCGCCGGGTCCGCCACTGGCGGTGCGTTGCGCGCCGGCAGTTTGGAGAAATGCACCGCCATCGCGGTGATCTCAGCGTCGCTCACACCATCGAGCAACCCCTTCATGGCCGGGATCTCACGCAGCCCCTCGCGGATGATCACGAGCTGGTTTTCGATGAACACCTTGGGCTGCCCGGCCAGCGACGGGATGTTGGGCAACTGCGAATTGCCGTCCACCCCGTGGCAGGCCGCACACGCCATCAGACGCATCGAGATGTCTTGCGCCCACACCGGGGAGCCGACCCAGAAAATCAGTCCCAGGAGCGTTGTTGACACGCCCCGCGCAAGAGACATCTTCACCATGGCTTACTTCGCGTAGGAGACGCGGTAGATCGCGCCGAGCTGCTCGTCGGAGACCAGCAGCGAGCCGTCCTTCATCTGAAGCATGTAGGCCGGACGGCCCCAGAACGACTGGTCGGCTTCGTTCATGAAACCGGTCATGAACGGCACCACCTGGCTGTTCTTGCCATCGGCGCTGGCCTTGACCATCACGATGTCGTAACCGATCTTCTTGGTGCGGTTCCACGAACCCTTGCGCGCCGTGAACAACACGCCCTTGTACTCGGCGGGGAACATGTTGCCGGTGTAGAAGGTCATGCCCATGGTCGCGGCGTGCGGGCCCATGAGGGCGACCGGCTGCTCAACGTCGGCACAGGCTTTTTCCTTCTTGATGTCGGGGTCCGGCAGGTTGCCCTGGTGGCAGGACGGGAAGCCGAAATTCAGACCCACCTTGTGCATGCGGTTGACGGTGTCGTTGGGCGAGTCGTCACCCAACCAGTCGCGACCATGGTTGCTGAACCAGAGTTCCCGGGTGGTGGGGTGCCAGTCGAAGCCCACGCTGTTGCGCACGCCGGTGGCCACCACCTCCATGCCCGAGCCGTCGGGGTTGTAGCGGCGGATCTGCGCGTACTCCGGCGACGGCAGCGCGCAGATGTTGCACGGTGCGCCGAAGGGCACATAGAGCTTGCCGTCCGGGCCGAAGGCAATGTACTTCCAGTTGTGGTGCTGTTCTTTGGGCAGGTTGAAGGCGGCGGTGATGTCCACCGGCGCGGCGGCGGGGTTGTTGGCGATGCCATCAAAGCGCAGCACCTTGTCGATGGCCATCACATACAGCGCGCCCTTGTTGTAGGCCACACCGGCCGGCTGGTTGAGCTTGTCGACCACGGTGCGCACGCTGCGGCTGGCCCCGCTGTCGGACACCTCGTACACGCGGCCCAGGCCACGCGTGCCCACATAGATCTTGCCCTCGTCACCCTGCGTCATGGCGCGTCCGCCCGGCAGACCCGTGGCCCAGATCTCGGCCTTGAAGCCTGGTGGCAACTTGATCTTGTCGACCGGAATGTCGGACGCCGGTGTGGCCGTGTTCTTGCCGGCCAGGGGCGCCAGCGTGGAGGTGGCCATGCCCTCGGGCATGCCTTGTTTCCAGGCGGGTGGCGGGGGAGCGGTGGGCGCGGCGGTCTGCGCCTGCACGGCGCACGTGCCCAGAGCGAGGCCCATGGCAAGGGCCACCGAATTCATGCGGTGAAAAGGTTTCATGTCTTGTCTCCTGAGGTTTTTTGATGAGGGCACATGGGGTCACGTAACCACGGGCGAGGTGCCACGCCCGTCGCGCCAACCACTATCACTCAACCACGCCACCCCGGGTTTTGCAGTTTCTGCAAATTTGATTTCCAGCCCGGGGGTTCATTCCTCGTGGTGATCGACATAGAGTGCGCCCACGCCCGGCGTCGGACCGGGCCTGCGCGCGCGCCGCCGCATGCACCCACACAACAAGCGAGGAGACACACCATGAGCGACGACCTGAACGAGCAACTGAAGATTCGACAGATGGTGGAGCGCTGGGCGGTGTGGCGCGATGCCGGTGACTGGGAGCGCTTCGCCACCGTCTGGCACCCGCACGGCGTGATGATGGCCACCTGGTTTCAAGGCCCCTTTGCCGACTTCATCCGCGTCACGCAAGAGGGCTGGGCCAAGGGCGTGAGCATCCTGCACTTTCTCGGTGGCTCTGCCATCGAGGTGGCGGGAGACCGCGCGATTGCGCAGACCAAAATGACCATCTCCCAGCGCGGCATGGTCGAAGGCGAAGGTGGCCCGGTGTTGTGCGACGTGGTGTGCACCGGCCGTTTCTACGACTTCGTGGTGAAGGTCGATGGCGAGTGGAAGCTGCTGCACCGCCAGCCCATCTACGAGAAGGACCGCATCGACGCGGTCGACCCTGCGGCGCAACTCTCGCTCGACCAGCAGGCCCTGGCCGGTTTCCCCGAGGGCTACCGGCATCTCGCCTACATCCAGACCCGCATCGGCTACACGGTCAAGCTCGACATGCCCATGCTCAAGGGTCCTGAAGTACAGGCGCTCTACCTCCGGGGCGCGGCCTGGCTGGCCGGCGGCGCGCTGGAGCGGGACATCAACCCCGCCTGATCCGCCACCCGAGCACAACAACACCGGAGACAGACATGCAAGACGCCACCTTCTCGACCTCGCGCCGCCACCTGGTGGCCGCCCTGCCCGCTGCCTGCCTGTTGAGCGCTTTCGCGCCAACCGCCTGGGCGCAGGCCGACTTTCCCTCGCGCTCGCTGCGCGTGATCGTGCCGCAGCCGCCCGGCGGGGGCTTTGATTTTGTGGCGCGTGCGCTGGGCGAACGTCTGGCCAAGCGCCTGGGCCAGCCGGTGGTGGTGGAGAACCGCACCGGCTCGGGCACGCTGATCGGCACCGACGCGGCGGCCAAGGCCGCGCCCGACGGCTACACGCTGCTCACCGGTTCGGTGTCGAACATGGTGCTCAACATGGGCCTTTACAAAAACCTCTCGTACGACAGCCTGCGCGACTTCGAACCCGTGGGCCTGGCCGTGAGCTACAGCTATACGCTGATCGCGCGTGCGGACCTGCCGTTCAAGACGCTGGCCGAGGTGGTGGCCCACGCCAAGGCCAACCCCGGCAAGCTGACCTACGCCTCGGCCGGCAACGGCTCGGGACAACACGTCCTGGCCGCCGCGCTCTGGCAGCTCGCCGGGGTGGAGATCACCCACATTCCTTACCGTGGCGCGCAGGCCGCCTACACCGATCTGCTCGGAGGCCGGGTCGACATGTTCTTCGACCTCACGCCCACCACGCGCGCACACATCGAGACGGGCAAGGTGTTTCCCCTCGCCGTCTCGGGCGCCGAGCGCAACGCGCTGCAGCCCACCGTGCCCACCCTCAATGAAACCGGCGTGGCCAGGCTCGACCTGGAGTCCTGGTTCGGTTTCTTCGCCCCGCGCGGCACGCCGCCTCAGGCTCTGCAGCGCCTGCGCACCGAGCTGGCCGCGGTGATCGCCGAGCCCGAACTGCGCGAGGTCTTCACCAAGGCCGGTGGAAAACCCCTGGCCATCGGCGTTGAGCAGACTTCTGCCATGCTCAAGCGCGATGTGGAGCGCTGGACCGCACTGATCCGCGCGGCCAACATCTCGCTCGACTGATCTCCTCTTTTTCATCTTCAGGACACGCCATGACGTTTCAAGTTGTCGCCATTTCCGGCAGCCTTCGCAAGAGTTCCACCAACACCATGGCACTGCGCGCCGCGCAGCGCCTGGCCCCTGTCGGCATGGCGATCGAGATCGTCGACATCGCCGACATCCCGCTCTACAACGACGACGTGCGCGCCGCCGGTGAACCCGCTGCGGTGAGCGCGCTCAAGGCGAAGATCGCCGCCGCCGACGCGGTGCTGATCGCCTCGCCCGAGTACAACTTCTCGATCCCGGGCGTGCTCAAGAACACGCTGGACTGGATGTCGCGTCCACCCGCGCCGCCGTTTGATGGCAAACCGGTGGCCATCCTCGGTGCGAGCCCCGGCCCGGTGGGCACCGCCCGCGTGCAGTACCACCTGCGCCAGGTGATGGTGTTCCTGAATGCCTTCACGCTGAACAAGCCCGAGGTCTTCATCAGCCATTCGGGCAGCAAGTTCAACGCCGAAGGCGAACTGACCGACGAGACCACGGCCAAGTTCATCGGCGAACAGCTGGTGGCGCTGCGCGTGCTGGCCGAGCGCCTGGCGCCGCGCTGAGAACAACGGGGGCCGCCAAGCCCCCGCGACAGCGAAAACGCCACGGTCTGAGTAAGATTCCGGTGCTACCTACAACACCCGGAGACACCATGTTCGACACCGCGATCGCAGGCAGCCTGCCCAAGCCGGCCTGGCTGGCCGAAACCGAAAAGCTCTGGCCGCAGTGGAAGTCGCAAGGCGCCGAGCTGCAGCAGGCCAAGGCCGACGCCACGCTGCTGTGGATCAAGGCGCAGGAAGACGCGGGCCTGGACGTGATTGGCGACGGCGAACAGGCGCGCCAGCATTTCGTGCACGGCTTTGTGGAGCAGGTCGAGGGCATCGACTTCGAGCACAAGGTGACGATGGGCATCCGCAACAACCGGTATGACGCGCAGGTGCCGCAGGTGGTGGCTCCGCTCAAGCTCAAAGGCCGCGTGCACGCGTTTGAAGCGCAGCTCGCGCGCAAGCACACCAAAAAGAAACTCAAGTTCACCCTGCCCGGCCCCATGACCATCGTGGACACGGTGGCGGACCGCTTTTACGGCGACAAGGTGAAGATGGCCATGGCTTTTGCCGAGCTGCTCAACCAGGAGGCGCTGGCGCTGCAGGCCGATGGCGTGGACATCATCCAGTTCGACGAGCCGGCCTTCAACGTCTACATGCAGGACGCGGCCGACTGGGGCGTGGCCGCACTGGAGGTGGCCGCGCGCGGCCTCACCTGCACCACGGCGGTCCACATCTGCTACGGCTACGGCATCAAGGCCAATGTGGACTGGAAGCAGACGCTGGGCGAAGAGTGGCGCCAGTACGAGCAGGTGTTTCCGGCACTCGCGAAAAGCAGCATCCAGCAGGTGAGCCTGGAGTGTTTCCACTCGCACGTGCCGCCCGAGCTGATGCAGTTGCTCGACGGCAAGGACGTGATGGTGGGCGTGATCGACGTGGCCAGCGACGTGATCGAAACACCCGAGCAAGTGGCCGACACCATCGGTCTGGCATTGAAGTACGTGCCGAAGCACAAGCTGATCGCCTGCACCAACTGCGGCCTGGCGCCCATGAGCCGCGAGGTGGCCATGGCCAAGCTCGAAGCGCTGGCCCAGGGCGCCGCGCTCGCCCGCCAGCGTTACGGCGCATGAGCGCCGCAGCGCGTTGCGCCGAGGTTTCGGCATGACCATGCACGGACTGCCAACGGCCACGCCAGCCGAGGTGGGGCTGTGCCCCGAGCGCACGCAGCGCATCGTGCAGGTGCTGCAGCGTGATGTGGACCGCGGCCGCCTGCCCGGTGCGGCGGTGCTGATCGCGCGGCGCGGCCGCGTGGTGCTCGACACCGCCGTGGGCCGGCTCGACCCGGCGCACGAGGCACCCATGGGCACGGACGCGGTCTTCCGCATCTACTCCATGACCAAGCCCATCGTCTCGGTGGCGGCCATGATGCTGGTCGAGCAAGGCCGGCTGCTGCTGAGCGACCCGGTGGGCCGGTACGTGCCGGGCTTCCTGCAGCAGCAGGTGGCCGTTCCCGGGCCCCACGGCGTGACGCTGGTGCCCGCCACGCAGCCGAGCACGGTGCAGGACCTGCTGCGCCACACCGCGGGCCTCACCTACGAGTTCACCGGCAACGACCACGTGAACCAGCTCTACGCGCAGGCCGGTCTGGGCGAGCGCCAGCAGACCAACGCCGGGCTGTGCGAACGCCTGGCCGCGCTGCCGCTGGCGCACCAGCCTGGCACTGCGTGGGCCTACAGCCGCGCCACCGACGTGCTGGGCCGCGTGATCGAGGTGATCACGGGCCAGCCACTCGGCGCCTTCCTGCGAGAGACCATCCTGCAGCCGCTGGGCATGATGGAGACCGCCTTCTTCGTGCCACCCGCGCAACACCACCGCATCGCCGAGGCTTTCGAACACGACCCCGACGGCGGCAAGCAGATGCCCATGCACGACCCGCGCGAAGTGCCTGCGCTGGAAATGGGCGGCGGCGGTCTGATGTCCACCCTGCACGACTACGCACGCTTCCTGCAATGCCTCTGCAACGGGGGTGAACTGAATGGCCAGCGACTGCTGTCACCGCACACCCTGGCCTACATGACGGCCGACCACCTGGGCAGCGCCATCAACCACGCCGACAACCCGCTGCTGCCACCAGGCCACGGTTTCGGCCTGGGCTTTGCCGTGCGCACCGAGGCGGGCGTGGCCCCCGTGCCCGGCTCGGTGGGTACCTACCACTGGAGCGGCATCGGTGGCACCCACTTCTTCGTCGACCCGGCGCTGGAGTTGTTCGCGATCTTCATGGCGCAGGCGCCGAACCAGCGGGTGCACTACCGGTCGATGATGCGGAACCTGGTGTACGCGGCGGTGGTGGGGTGAAATCCCGAAGCCGTTGGCGGATGTGAGGTGCAGAATGCATTCAGCGTCCAACGACGCATTGGAGACGAGCCATGAGCCAAGGATTTGGTGGCCAAGTGCCGGCGCCACATGTGCAAGCCGAGCATCGTGAGGTAACGACGTATCTGGTGGTCATTGCAGCGCCAGAAGGTCCGATTGCCAAACTGCTGCTTCCTGATCGGGAGCAGGTCGCCGAGCTTGATGCCAATACCGAAGAGGTCACCGCAATGATCGTCGACCGAGTACCAACGGTTGGAGCTGCGGGGGCCGAATGGGACAGGCTGTTTGCAGCGTACAGCGTCGAAGAGCGCGCCACGGCGAAGATCTACACGCTGGACGCCTGAGGCCCCACGAACACTTCCGATGTCACGCATCCCGATTGCACTTCTTGTCACTGCGCTCGCAGGTCACGCTTCAGCACAGGAGCAGACCTCTCCGCCAACCGCCGGGGCCCCACAAGAGGCAACACCAACAGGTGCCGCTGCAGCTCGAAGGGTTGCTGCATCTCGCTTGGGCGCCTGCTTCAGGCGGCAACCGGCGTACCCGGTTGCCGCTCTGCGAAACGAGCAGGAAGGACAGACCGTCGTCGCATTCACCGTTGCCGCCGCTGGACAGATTCAGAATCCGGGCCTCCTTCGATCAAGTGGGCACCAGATACTGGACCACGCCGCTCTGGCGCACCTGAACCAATGCATCGCCTCGGTCAGTCCACAGCCCGACGACCCACTTCCACCCGGCCGGTACGCGCTTCCCATGGTGTGGCGCATCGAGTAAGGCCCAAGCCTCCGGCCGAGACGAGCCTCATCTCAAAACTTTGGGCCTCACAAAACCCGTCCCTTTCAGATCCACCATGATTTCCAACTCCCTTCTCCTTGTGTTCGTCGGTGCTGCGCTGTTGATGGCGCTGACCCCAGGCCCCAACATGATCTACCTGATCTCCCGGTCGCTCTGCCAAGGCCGAGCAGCAGGTATCACGTCATGGTTGGGCGTGGTCCTCGGGTTCACCGTCCACATGCTCTGTGCGGCAGTGGGCCTCACGGCACTCTTCATGGCCGTGCCCCTGGGTTATGAACTGCTCAAGTTCGCCGGAGCGCTGTACTTGCTCTGGCTGGCATGGCAGGCCGTCCGCCCAGGTTCCCGCTCGCCATTCGAGGCGCGTGACCTCCCAGCCGAACCGCCGCGCAAGCTGTTCGTCATGGGGCTCCTCACCAGCATCCTCAACCCCAAAGTCGCCATCTTCTATCTGTCGGTCCTGCCTCAGTTCATCTCACCCGAGTCGGGTTCCGTGCTTGCTCAGAGCCTTCTCTTGGGCATCACGCAGGTTTGCATAGGCGCCACGGTGAATCTCGTTGTCACGCTCTGCGCAGCCGGCATTGCTGGCTGGTTCGCCAGGAACCGTTTCTGGCTCGCTGTCCAGCGGTATGTCATGGGCTTGGTCCTGGGTGCGTTGGCTTTCAAACTCCTGTCGCAACAGCGCAGCGCCGCCTGACCCCTGTGCAGACAGGCACCCCTCGTAGGCCTCCTGCCGCGCCCATGAAAAAGTCCGTTCCTGCGTCCAGTGCGGCTTAGCCCGGCCATCGAGTGGGCGTCGGCTTTTTGGCCCGGCACCCTCACCCCTTCCCCGGCAACGCCTTCAAATACAGATAGAGAGCCCGCAGATCCGTCTCGCTCATCTCGCGCAGCGATTCAAAGGGCATCACCTGCACCGCCGCGCCATCGGGCCGCTTGCCGCTGCGAAACATGGCGATCATCGCCTCGGCGGTGGGGTACAGCCCCATCACGCTGCCCTCGCCGGGTGTGAGCTTGGCGGCGGGCGGCCAGTCGGGAGGGCCGCCGGGAATCTTGCCGCCCACCAGCCCCACGCCGTGGCAACCGATGCACATGTTGGCCACATACGCACCGTGCGCCAGGGTCACGCCTTCAGGAACGGGCTGTTGGGGTGGCAGCGTGTGGTCGATGCGCGCGGCCGCATCGAGAATGGCGCCGTAACCGTAGAGCGCCTTGACCGGTAGCGGCAGCTTCACCACCGCGCCTTGCCCGCTGGCGGGCGGCAGCGAGCGCACATACGCCACGAGTGAGGCCAGGTCGTCGTCGGTGAAGCGGTTGTAGTCCTCGCTGGGCATGATCATCAGCGGGCGCCCCTTCGGGTTCACGCCATGGCGGATGGAACGCACCCAGTCCACCGGCTGGTAGGCGGCCACGACGCCGCCGGGCCCGGTGGTGATGTTGGGGCCGGCAATCACCAGGCCACCGTCGTCCACAAAGGTCCGGCCGGTGCCGGTGCTGCCGTGGCATTCCACGCAGCCGCGCGACGCAAACAGGTACTTGCCGCGTTCGACCGAGGCCGCCTCAGTGCGCAGCGCGACCGTGGGCACCTGCACGCTGACGGTGCGCTGCATCTTGCGTTCGGCCAGCATCACACCCAGACCGAGCGCAATGGCCGCCAGCAGCACGAGCGCGCCCAGCCCCGCGAGCAGCGCCCTCATCCATGTTCTCTTGTTCATCGTTCCGCCTCCAGTGGTCCACCCACCGGCGGCATTTCACGCGAGCTGGCGGGTCGGTGTCAAGCGCCGCTGTTGCACGTTCCACGGGATACATTACGTCAGACCTCGCCAACCAGCCATCGCGGAGATCTCCATGAACGACGCCCTCGACCGCCTTGCCAGGGAGCTGGACCTCGACTCTTCCGCCCACGAGCGTCTGCGACTCGAATTTGGCCACGCTTGCACGCTGCGAGTGAAGCATCTGCTGGAAGAGTCATCGGTCCTGGCGTGCCTCTCGGGCCTGGGCCAGTACCTCGAGGGAACTGTCGATCGAGCCCACCTCGAACAACTCGCGGCAGAAGCTGCCCGCCTCGCAAACCGCCATCAGGGCTCCAAGTCCATGGACGGGTGTGGCCACGCCGCCGTGTCCGCAACCTATGCGGTGGCCAACGCACTCGCGGGCAAGGCGCGCCAGGCAGCCGAGTACGCCGCCTATGCAGCGGTCTATGGGCAAGGCGGCTATGGCGCAGTGGCGGATCGTGAGTCCTTCGAACCCGAGTTCTCGTGGCAATCCACCTGTCTGGCGTCGCTGGCTCATGGTCTACGCTGCACTTCTTCCCATGGCGTGGACGCCTGACAGGTCGATCGACACGGACGCCCAGCGGCGTTCCGAGGCTTCGCCGCTTCACTCACCGCGGGTCGCCGGTCATCTCCGACGGTAGACCCCATTGGAGAACTCATGCATATCGAAATTCAGATCGTCAATGCCTTCATCGACGGAGCAACTGGCGGCAATCCCGCCGGTGTTGTGGTTGATGCGAATGCTCTGACCGCAGCACAGAAACTGAAGGTTGCCCAGCAGGTCGGTCTGTCTGAGACTGCCTTCGTTTCGACGTCAGACACTGCAACCATCAAACTCGAGTTCTTCACGCCAACGCGACAGATTGCCCACTGCGGGCATGCCACCATTGCCACGTTTTCTCTCTTGCGACAACTTGGACTCGTCGGTGAAGGCCACCTTTCCAAAGAAACAATTGATGGCAGCCGGGATATCCTCGTAGACGGTGAAATGGCTTTCATGGAGCAACGCGCCCCGAAGTACACCCCAGTCGCAGCTGCGTCTGAATTGGGAGACCGGGTAGTTGCCTCTCTCGGCCTTATGCAAGCGCTGTTGCTGAGCGGAGTCGATCCGTTTGTGGTCAACACCGGGAACCCGTTCCTTCTCGTCCCGTTGCCTGACGAGCGGTCAGTGGCCGAACTGCGGCCACACCTTGGCTTGGTCGAGTCACTCAGCGATGAATTGGACCTGATTGGGTACTACGTGTTCTCAACAACGACGAAAGTGCAGGGCCGTCATGCTGGGGCACGCATGTTTGCCCCACGCTTCGGAATACCTGAGGAAGCGGGAACGGGAATGGCCGCCGGTCCACTTGCGTGCTTTCTGCATGATCACCTCGGGGTTGAGGATCGGGAGATATTTATTGAACAAGGCTGGCTGATGAAGCCTCCGTCGCCAAGTGTCATAAAGGTCGTCCTCGAACTACCAAACGGCAAGATCTCTCGCCTTATGGCCGGAGGCACTGCCCGTGCTGTATCGTCTTTGTGGGTTGAGGTCTAACTCGAACGTCAGGCGTCCCGTCCCCCTTCAACTGCGAGGAGTTCAGCACAATGAGTCCAGCAAATATCGATGCTGCGCTATCGACCGTTTCAGAGCCTTGGCAACCCGCGACGGTTGCGCGCTTCAATGGCAACGAAGTCATGGTTGCGAAAGCCAGGGGCTCGTATGCATGGCACAAGCACGAAAACACAGACGACTTCTTCTTGGTAGTCAAAGGCAAGCTCACGATCGAAATGAGAGATCGCAGTGTTTGCCTCGGCCCGGGTGAAGTGTTTGTGGTTCCTCGAGGTGTCGAGCATCGCCCCATCGCCACCGAGGAGGCTCATTTCCTGCTCATTGAGCCTTCAGGCACCGCGAATGACGGAACGACGCTCCTCCAATCCCCCGCCAGCCACCCCAAACAAGTTCGATCTGAACCAAAGGACTGACGCCGTGGAGATGCAAGGAATCCCGTTCGGAACGACAGACTGGGCCTCAATCCCCAGGACCGAACATGCAGGTGACACTGGCAAGGCCTACTGGCAAACGTGCCACTTCGGATCCATCCGCGTCCGCATGGTCGAATACACGCCGGGTTACCTGGCGGATCACTGGTGCGTGAAGGGCCACATTCTTCTGTGCACCGACGGGGAACTCCACACCGAACTGGCCGATGGAAGAACCTTCACGCTCAAGCCAGGCATGAGCTACCAGGTTGCCGACAACGCCGAGCCTCACCGATCCAGGACGAAGATCGGGGCCAAGATCTTCATCGTGGACTGACGGTGCCCGTCGCGACGGGCGGCGCAATCCTCGTCCCACGCTCTCGGCGCGTCAGCCTCGCTCCACCTTGCACTGAAAGCAATTGAACTTGGACCGGATGTGAACGTACTCGATGTCCTCGCGCTCGAGAATCCTTCGGCAGTGTTGTTCAAGCTCCAGACCCTCAACGACTTCGCCTGTCTCGTACACGATCCAGTCGTTCCGGTCGTATCCGCGCACGAGGGCCGGCTGCAGGTACGAGAACCAGAACGGCAGTTGATCGCCCTCGTAGCGCGTGCAGTCGCTCGCATGCAGAAAGATCGGACCCGTCTCCGCGTAAGGTTGCGCGACCGGGAAAGGCCGGTACGACAGGACCAGCTTGTCTTCCCCCGGCGCAATCAACTCAAGGCAGTGACGGCAGGGATTGCCAGCACCCTCGGCTACTCGAACCACTGGCGCTTGCCCGTTCGCATCCAAGCCTCCTTCACGAAGTTCGTGCACGAACGCCGTCGGGATTCCATTGATCAGCAACTTCATGTCAGTTCTCCCATGGTTTGCGCCACACCTGCGTGGACGCCGGGGAGCATTTCACGCCAACCTGGACAACCTGGCTCGCCATATCCGGACATGAAATCTTGAAGCTGCATGACAAGAACCGAACTCGCAACCAGCGACAAGTGCGCTCAGCTCAAGCTCCCAGGCACGCTTAAGGTTGGCTTCAGCTTCATCTGGAACAGTGGCGGCTCCCACACTTCTGGAGCTTCCATGCTTGCTGCTCGTATCGTCATCGTTACCGCCCTCGCCGTTGCTGCGCAGTCCTCCTTCGCTCGATCCGAAGTCTGCAAGGCAACGTCCGAGAAGGAGGTCGCTGCGCTGTTCGACCGCTGGAACGTGTCTCTGCAGACCGGCGAACCGAAGAAGGTCGTGCAGAACTATGCAACCAAGTCGATCCTTCTCCCCACGGTGTCCAACCAGCCGCGGCTGACTGCAGAGGAGAAAGAGGACTACTTTGAACACTTCCTGCAGCGCAAGCCCGTCGGTGCCATCGATTCCCGTTCGATAGAAGTCGACTGCAACACCGCGATAGATGCCGGGCTTTACACGTTCAAGTTCGCAGACGGAACCGCGGTTCGTGCTCGCTACACCTTCACGTACAAGTGGAACGGCAAGCAGTGGCTGATCACGAGCCACCACTCATCTGCCATGCCCGAGCGGGGTTGACCGCGTCAGGCGGTCACCTCGGCTACGAGACCCGTGCTGGCGGCTGCCAGCGGAAGAACACCGGGTGGACCTTCTCCACCACCGGGCCGTTGAAGTCCCAGGCCAGGCACTGACCGAGGTGGGGCGGCGGGCTGCCGTCGGCCGGTGGTGCGAACGAGGCCGAGCGGGTCTGGAACGCGGCGGTGGCCAGGTTGAACAACAGCTCGCGCAGGTGGGTGCAGCCCTGGATGCCGCCCAGGTGGCGCTGGATGGTCTGGCGCCAGCCGCGGCCCAGCACCTCGCCCACCATGCGCTGCATGGGCACCATGGCCTCGGGGCACGGACCGTGCGGGTGCGCGTCCATGACCACCGCGATCTCGCGGATCACCATGGACTCGTCGACCGTGACCCGGATGTGCATGTGGTGCACCGGCTCGCCCGCCGCCCAACGGCGTTCTCCCTCGATCTCGAAGTCGTGCGGCTTGCTGTCGTGCAGCGTGCCCTCGATGTCCCACAGGCCGTCGTCGCGGTGAAAGCCGCGGTATTCGACGCGGCGGGTGTGCATGGGGGTCCGGGGTTGGGGTGGGGGCAGGGGCAAAACGGTTTCTCCAACAGGGGCGATTCAATACCGTGATTTTCGGGCATCGGGGGCGGTGGCACACTGATCCTTCCATCGCCCCGGAGACACGCCATGTCACACGATCACGACCATCCCCACGAACACGCCCCGGCCTGGAAGCACGACGGCGTGCGCGTGGTGCCCGGCAACCAGCTGGATGGCAACGTGCCGTCGACCCCGGGCATGGACCGCAAGGCGGCGATCAACTTCGCACGCGTGGGCGCGCAGAAGCTCTGGGCCGGCACGGTGACCATCCACCCCGATGCCAAGACCGGTGCTCACCACCACGGCCCGCTGGAGAGCGTGATCTACGTGGTGAAGGGCCGCGCGCGCATGCGCTGGGGCGAGCAGCTGGAGTTCACCGCCGAGGCCGGGCCGGGCGACTTCATCTACGTGCCACCCTTTGTGCCGCACCAGGAGATCAACGCCAGCGCCACCGAGGTGCTGGAGTGCGTGCTGTGCCGCAGCGACGGCCAGGCGGTGGCGGTCAACCTGGACATCGAGCCGGTGGAAAAGCCCGAGCAGGTGCTGTGGGTGGACCCCACGCACCCGACCGGCGCGGTTTGATCCTCAGCCTCTGACCGCAGATTCGAGCTGCAACGCCGCACTCAGCGCCTTGGCATCGCGCCAGCGCGGCCCGACCACCGTCACGCCCACCGGCATGCCGTGTTCGCCCACACCCGTGGGCACGTGCACACACGGCACGCCCAGCAGGCTCCAGAGCCGGCTGAAGATCGGGTTGCCGGTGGCGTCCAGCCCCAGCGGGGCTTCGCCGGTGGCGCTGGGTGCGATCAACACGTCCACCTGCTGAAGCAGGTTCTCGATTTCGCCACGCGCGTGAATGGCCAGCGCATGGGCTGCCGCCAGGCGCTCGCCGGTCACCGCCGCACCGCTGGCCAGCACCTCGGCAAACGCCGGGCTGAAGAGGTTCGCGTGGCGGTTGCGCTCCGGCGCGAAAGCGGCCCAGGCCTCGAAACCCATGATGTCCATCTGCGCCTGCGCCAGACCCACCCAGGCGCCGGGCACCACCGCCTCGACCACGCGCGCACCCAGCTTGTCGAAGTGCCGTGCGGCGTCCTGCAACGCGCGGCGCGCATCGGGCGATGCGAGGTCCCAGTGCGGTGTGTGGCAGATGCCCACGCGCCAGCCCTTGATCGGGCTCAATGTCAGCTCGATGCGCGAGAGCGCACTGACGAAAAACGCGGCGTCGTCCACCGAGCGGGCGAACACGCCAGCGGTGTCCAGCGTGGGCGAGAGCGACTTGATGCCCGCCATGGGCAGCAGGCCGAAGGTGGGCTTGTAGCCGACCACGCCGCAGTAAGCTGCGGGCCGGATCACCGAGGCCGCCGTCTGCGTGCCGAAGGCCAGCGGCACCATGCCGGTGGCCACCGCCGCGGCCGAGCCGCTGGACGAACCGCCCGGTGTGCGCGGTGCGTCCAACGCTGCGCGCGGGTTGCGCGTGACGCCGGGCTTGAAGGTGGCGAACTCGGTGGTCACCGTTTTTCCCATGACCACGCCGCTGGCCTCGCGCACGCTGGCGACCACGGCGGCGTCCACCACCGGGCGGTGCTCGGCGTAGATCGGCGAGCCGTAGGTGGTGGGCATGTCGGCGGTGTCGATCAGGTCCTTCACGGCGATCGGCACGCCGGCCAGCGCGCCCCGTGCGCCTGCGCGGTCGACCCTTTGCGCCTGCGCGATCACCTGCGCGGCGTCAAAGTGTTGCCACGCCAGGATGCCGGGCTCCAGCGCCTGGACGCGCTCGACATACGCCCGAGCCACCGTTTCGGCGCTGACTTCGCGCCGCGCCACACGGGCGGCGATCTCGCGCGCCGAAACTTCTTCGATCTTCTGCATGCCGATGCCTTCATCACGTGGGCCGAACAGCCGGCCCGTCAGCCCTGCATTTTGCGGGGCACGCTGGGGAACGCGAGCCACTGAAGCGACAGCCGAGGCCGCGTTTTCGACGCGGGCAAACGGGCCGCCCCGGTACCATCCGCGCATGAACTACGAACAGATCCTCCTCGAACAATCCGAAGCCTTTGCCCTCCACCTCGGAGACCGCATCGACCGCATGCCCGAGCGCGACGACAGCCACCGCGCGCTGGCCACCGCCTTTGCCTGCGAGCTCGGCATCGAACATGCCTATGCCCTGCGCATCCTGTTTGCCACCGGCGCACAAAACGCAGCCTGCGCGATGCTCCATGTGCAATACGACGCCCTGGTGCGCGCCGCCTGGTACGCCTACGCGGCCAGTGACGCCGACTTCCAGGCCATGCTCGACCCGGACAGCGGCTTCACCCTGCCGCACACGGGGCGCATGGTGCATGACCTGAAAACACGGCTGGCGGACGAACCGGGGCTGGCAGGGTTGGTGAAGCCGCTGCTGGCCATGAACGATGCATACAGCGCTGCGCTCGGTGACTTTGAACATGGCGGCATCAACCCGATGCACCGCACCGGTTCGGGCTTTCCGGTGGACCTGTTCGACACCGTGGTGCGCAGCTCCAACGGCCTCATGTACCTTAGCTTTCGCCTGCTCGCGCGCCAGGGCCCACCGAGCGATTTCATCCAGAGCATTGACGAAGCCCTGGCGGGCTTTGACGATGCGCTGCCCATGGCCTGTTTTCAGGATCCTTCGCGGGTGGGCTGAATCAGCGCGGCTGGCGCTGGATGCGGATGGATTGCACGGTGCCAGAACGGATGCGCACCGTGGCGGTCAGCTTGCCCTGGCCACGGTCGTAGAACCAATCGTCGACCTGCTGGCACGGCACGGCGTTGCTGGCCAACGGCTCGGGCACGGGCACCAGGGACTTGTTCTGGAACACCGGTGCGCAGAAGCTGTCTTGCAACTGAGGAGGGCCGCACTTCTGCAGCAAGGAGACGCGCGAATCACCCTCTTCCACCGTGCCGCCGCCGCACCGCAGCGACTCGGCCTGAGCCGGCAACGACAGCAGCAGCACCGCTGCAAACAACCCCACGCGAAACTGCGCACCCATGTAGACCTCCGACTTGCCAGGCCGTTCAGTGTGCGCCGGGAGTGTGTCTGCATTGTGTGTGCGCGGCAACGCATTGACACCGGGAGCCCGGCATCAGGCCCCCGAAAGTCGGTGCGTCAGACCGCCATCTGGTGCGGCAGCAGCCGGTCGTACTCCTCCTTCACCACCGCATAACACTCGCACGAGCGTTGTTCCAGGCCGGCGCGGTCCAGCACCTTGATGCGCCCGCGCGAGTAACTGATCAGCCCGGCGGCCTGGACCTTCAACGCCGCCTCGGTCACGCCTTCGCGGCGCACACCCAGCATGTTGGAGATCAGTTCCTGCGTCATGGCCAGTTCGTTGCCCGGCAGTCGGTCCAGGCTGAGCAGGAGCCAGCGGCAGAGTTGTTGGTCCAGCGTATGGTGGCGGTTGCACACCGCGGTTTGCGCCATCTGCGTGATCAGGGCTTGCGTGTAGCGCAGCAAGACGTTCATGACCGGTCCCCCGAGCTTGAATGCCTCGACCAGATACGCCGCCTTGAGCCGGTACCCACGCCCCGCGCTTTGCACCACGGCGCGGCTGGTGGTCGTGTTGCCGCCCATGAAGAGCGACACGCCGACCACACCCTCGTTCCCCACCACGGCGATCTCGGCCGAGTCGCCGTTCTGCATCACGTACAGCAGCGAGATGATGCCGGAGGTGGGAAAGTAGGCATAGCCTTCCACCCCGCCCGACTCGTACAGCACGCAGCCCAAGGGCAGGTCCACCAGCTCCAGGTTCGGCTGCCAGCGTTCAACGTCTTTGTCGGGCAATGCAGAGAGCAGGTCGTTGAGTTTGATTTCGCTGGAATTGGGCACCGGAGCGCCCGAAGCAGCGGCGCGTTTGGGGATGCGGGCAGAAGCCGGCCTTTTGGGTGGTGGGGGGGTGGACATGACGGCCTCGCATGAAGGCCTGGTCCCGGCGTTTCCTGGGTCAGGGCGTCGAATCAGGCTAGCGCGAATGTAGTCAGGAACGGCCCACTCGTATGTACGGTGCGGTACACACTCGAGAGCGCCACGCCTCCATGTTGCGCCTCACCAGAGCGCGGAGTCGCGCATGTCCTCGATCTTGCGGCGGCTGCGGCTGCGCCAGATGCTGCGTCCGACAGCCAGCACCACCAACAGCAGCAGGCTGGCCACCACCAGTTCCCCCCAGCCCAGGTGACGACCCAACCAGACCGACGTCAGCCATGAGAAGGCGAGCAGGCAAACAGCGATGCCTGCGGCGGTGAGGGCGATGTACGGTAGGGAACGCAACATGGACAGTGGGACTCGTGTGTTCCGAGGAAGTGCACCGGCGCGGGAGAGGCGAATCGCCTGCCCTGCCGGCCCGACTTTGCATTCTCGCATCAAGGCCGCAGATTGCATCACTACACTTCCCCCTCGCTGTGTGGGCCACGGGCCACACCGAGCTGACCACAAAAATGCCTACTAAAGGCCTACAAAATGATGATGGATTTGCAATGGATGTGCTGATTCTGGTGATGCTCGTCGCCGCGGGGGTGTGGTTTTTGCGCTCGGGCGAACAAAGGCGCCGCATTGCCCTGTTGGGCAGTTTTCTGGGCAAGTACCAGATCGAGGCGCTGATGGAGAACCTCACGCAAGGCTATCTGCGTGCACTGGGTGAAGACGACCCGGCGCGGCGCGAGCAGATCCTCAACATGCTGAACGCGGCCGAGCAATCGGTGGCGCTGCAGTTCGGCAGCTTCGCGACCGAGTTTTCACGGCTCGACGAGGCCCAGACCCGGGTGAGCAAGCTGGGCGTGGCGCTGCCTTTTGCTGACCGCCTCTTTCCCAAGGCCACGTTCGACGTGCGTGAGGCCTTCCGCATTCACGCTCGCGGGCTGGCGGACGCCGCCAGCAACGACCTCAACCGATCACCGCGGGACAAGGCCTTCACCATGTCGGCCGAGCTGCTGCTGATGCAACACACCTGCCACTGGTTTTGCCGCTCATTGGCCACCGCCTCCGCGCGCACGCTCGTGCGCCACCAGACGCCTTACGCGCAACTGGTGGCCTCGGTGGCACCGGCCACCCGCAGGGACTACGAAGCCTTGTTGCGCGGCTGAGCCGGTCCTCAGCCGCCGAGACCGGCGAACACGTTCTGCACGTCTTCGTTGGCGTCCAGCGCGGCGAGAAACGCCTCCACCTCTTCCAGGTGTTCGGCGCTCAAGCTGGCCGGGTCGATCGGGTTCTTGGGCTTGTAGCCCAGCTTGGCCGAGAGCACGGTGAAGCCCTGCGCCGGCAGCGCGCGGCTCACGAGGTCGAGGTCGGTGGGGTCGGTGAGGAACACCACCACGCCCTCGTCGTCGGCGGCATGGAAGTCTTGCGCACCGGCTTCGATGGCGGCCAGTTCCGGGTCGGCACCTTTGGTGGTGGCTTCGGCTTCGATGATGCCGAGGTGGTCGAAGTCCCACGAGACCGTGCCCGAGTTGCCCAACTGGCCCTTGCGGAACAGCACACGCATGTCGGAGGCGGCGCGGTTCACGTTGTCGGTCAGGCACTCGACCATGACGGGTACGCGGTGCGGCGCAAAGCCTTCGTAGACCACGTGCTCGAAGTGAACGGTTTCACCCGTGAGGCCGGCGCCCTTCTTGATGGCGCGGTCCAGCGTCTCCTTGGGCATGGAGACCTTGCGCGCCTGCTCCACCACCAGCCGCAGCCGCGAATTCGCCGCCGGGTCGGCGCCGTGGCGCGCGGCGATCATGATGTCCTTGGCCAGCTTGCCGAACAGCCTGCCCTTGGCGTTGGCCGCCAGATCCTTGTGTTTTGCTTTCCACTGCGCGCCCATGGCCATGTTCCTTTGAGTTGACGAGCGAGTTTACGCGTCAGACACCTCGCGGGCGAGTTCCTGGATGGCCTGGAAGTGCGTCAGGAACACCTGCCCGCCGAGGTCCTGCAGCAGGTGCGTGCGCCGCAGCCGGTCCATCACCGGACCTTTCACTTCGCTCAGGTGCAATTGCAGTCCTGCATCGCGCAGGCGGTGGTTGATGGCCTCCAGGCTCTCCAGCGCGCTGGCGTCGATGTCATTGATGGCCGAACACTGCAGCACCACATGTCTGAGCGCGGGGTGTGTGGCCACGGCGTCGTTGACACGGTCTTCCAGCGCGCGCGAATTGGCGAAGTAGAGGCTCTCGTCGACCCGCAGGCTGAGCACCTGCGGGCTCACCAGCACGGGGTGGCGCAGCACGTTGCGGAAGTGCTCGGTGCCCGGCACCAGCCCCACCTCGGCAATGTGCGGGCGGCTGGTGCGGTACAGGTGGAGCGCCAGCGACACCGCCACACCCACCACCAGACCGACCTCGACGCCTTGCAGCAGCGTCGCCAGCAAGGTGGCAAGCACGGCGGTGAAGTCGGGCTTGGACCAAGCCCAGGTCTTGCGGAAGATGCTGAAGTCCACCAGCGAGAGCACGGCCACCACGATGGTGGCGGCCAGCGTGGCCTGTGGCAGGTGGTACAGCGCCGGGGTGAGGAAGAGTGAGGCCAGCAGGATGCCGATGGCGGTGAACACACCGGCGGCTGGTGTCTGCGCGCCGGCGTCGAAGTTGACCACCGAGCGGGCAAAGCCACCGGTCACGGGGAAGCCACCGGTGAACGCCGCGCCCAGGTTGCTCGCGCCCAGCGCCACCAGTTCCTGGTCGGGCTCGATGCGCTGGCGTCGTTTGGCCGCCAGCGTCTGACCGACCGACACCGACTCCACGAAGCCCACCACGCTGATGAGCAGCGCGGGCACCAGCAACGATTGCCACAAGGCCATGTCGAACAGCGGCAGGGTGAAGGGTGGCAGGCCCTGGGGCACGGTGCCCACGATCTTCACGCCCTGCGCCTCCCAGTGCAGCGCCCAGGTGAGCACAGCCGTGATGGCAATCGCCGCCACCGGGCCGGTCTTGGCGATCACGTCGGCCGTGCGGGCTTGCAGGCCGATGCGCACGAGCAGAGGCTTGAGTCCGCTGCGCACCCAGAACAGGAAGGCCACGGTGAGCCCACCCATGGCCAGCGTGAGGATGTGTGTCTGGCCGGCTTGCGACCACAGCGACCGAGCCAGATCGAGGAAGTTGTGGCCTTCGGCTTTCACGCCCATCAGGGTCTTGAGCTGGCTGGCCGCAATCAGCAGACCCGAGGCCGAGATGAAACCCGAGATCACCGGGTGGCTCAGGAAGTTGGCGAGGAAGCCCAGGCGCAGCAGCCCCATGAGCAACAGCATGGCACCGGAGAGAAACGCCAGTGTGATGGCCACGGCCCAGTACTCGGGTGTGCCCGCCATGGCGTGCTGGCCAATGGCTGCGGCCGTCATGAGCGAGACCACCGCCACCGGGCCCACGGCCAGCACACGGCTGGTGCCCAGGAGTGCGTAGAGCAGCAGCGGCGCCACGCTCGCATAGAGGCCGACCTCGGGCGGCAGGCCCGCGAGCATGGCGTAGGCCAGGCTCTGGGGGATCAACATGATGGTGACAATCAGCGCCGCCACGCCATCGCCGAGCAGCGTGTCGCGGTTGTACTGGTGACCCCACCGCAGCAGAGGCAGCGAGGGCAACCATCGGCGCCAGTTCGTCGTCATGCGCGTTGCGTCAGTGAGCGGCTTGCGGACGGTGCAACGTGCGGTCGGCCACCTCGTACAGCAGCATGCCGGCCACCATGGCCGCCACGAACACCGCCGCCTTGATCTCACCCGAGGCCATGGACACGAGGCCCGGGCCCGGGCAGAAACCCGCCAGACCCCAGCCCGCGCCGAAGGTCAGGCCGCCCAGCACCAGACGCCGGTCGATCTGGGTCGCCTTGGGCAGGTGCAGGGCGCCACCGAGGAAGTTGGTGGTGCGCTTGCGGGCCAGCGCGAAAGCGAAGAAGCCGACCGCGATGGCGCCGCCCATGACAAACGCGAGTGAGGGGTCCCAGATGCCGAAAAGGTCCAGGAAGCCCAGCACCTTGGCCGGGTCCGTCATGCCGGAGAGCAGCAGGCCCAGGCCGAACAACAGGCCCACGAAGAATTCGGTGATGCGGTGCATGTGTGTGCTCCTTACAGAACGTGGCGAACCACGAAGACCATGGCAAAGCCCGCGCCCATGAAGGCGAGCGTGGCCACCAATGAACGGGGAGACAGGCGCGAGAGCCCACACACGCCGTGCCCACTGGTGCATCCCGATCCATAACGGGTGCCCAGGCCGACGAGCAGACCGGCCGCGACGATGGCGACAAAACCCGCGTCGATGGTCGGCGCTTTCACGAAGCCGGCGGGCGCCAGCCAGCCGACAACCAGCGGCGCGCTGAACAGGCCCAGCAGGAAGGTGATGCGCCAGCCCGCGTCACCGGCCTTGGGGCTGAGCAGTCCGCCGAGGATGCCGCTGATGCCCAGCACGCGGCCGTTGACCAGGATGAAGAGCGCCGAGGCCACGCCCAGCAGGATGCCGCCGGACAACGAGGCCCAGGGGGTGAAGTTCGCCCAATCGATGTTCATGACTTTCTCCTTGGCGTACCGCAAAACTGTGCGTACAGCACCTGCATC
The DNA here is from genome assembly GCF_018780385.1 of Hydrogenophaga sp. Lineage (GTDB taxonomy): Bacteria > Pseudomonadota > Gammaproteobacteria > Burkholderiales > Burkholderiaceae_C > Hydrogenophaga. Next base: position 196,213 of record NZ_JADMJO010000022.1, read on the forward strand.
ACCGCCAGCGCCTGAGGGCTGTCGAGCAGGTAATAAATGTTCTTGCCGTCGCGGCGCGTGCTCACCAGCGCCTCGTCGCGCAACACGGTGAGTTGCTGCGACAGCGTGGGCTGCACGATGCCCAGCAGCTCCTCCAGCTCGCCCACGCGGTGTTCGCCCTGGGACAGCTGGCACAGGATGAGCAGGCGGTCCGGGTTGGACAGCACTTTCATGAGTCGGCAGGCGTCGGCGGCGGCGGCCTGCATGTCTTCCAGGTCGAGGGTGGCGCGTTTCATCGTGTGTGCTCTCCGGTTGAACGAAGGCTACAGTTTATTGACAAACAATATATCTGTCAATAAACTATCAACAACTTGTTTGAAGGAGCCCTTCATGACCGCACCCACCCTCTCGCCCCAGGTTCACGGCCTGTTCGATCCCGCCACCTGGACCGTGACTTACGTGGTCCACAACGGCCCGGGCAGCGAATGCGCCATCATCGATTCGGTGCTCGACTACGACCCCAAGTCGGGTCGCACACGCCACGCCTCCGCCGACCAGGTGATCGACTACGTGCGCTCCTTCGACCTGCGCGTGAGGTGGATCCTGGAGACCCACGCGCACGCCGATCACCTCTCGGCCGCGCCCTACCTGCGCGCGCAACTCGGCGGGCAGATTGCCATCGGTGGTCACATCACGGACGTGCAGAAGGTGTTCAAGGGCATCTTCAACCTGGAGCCCGAATTCAAACTCGACGGCTCGCAGTTCGATCACCTGTTTGACGAGGGCGACACCATCGAACTGGGTGAACTGCGCGGCAGCGTGATGTATGTGCCCGGCCACACGCCGGCCTGCGTGGCCTATCGGTTCGGCGACGCGGTGTTCGTGGGCGACACCCTCTTCATGCCGGATGTGGGCACGGCGCGCTGCGACTTCCCAGGCGGCGACGCCAGGGCGCTCTATGCCTCCACCCGCAAGCTGCTGAGCCTGCCGCCCCAGACCCGCCTGTTCATGTGCCACGACTACCCGCCCACCGACCGAGCGGTGGCCTTCGAGACCACGGTGGCCGAACAGCGCGCCAGGAACATCCATGTGCACGACGGCGTGAGCGAGGCCGAGTTCGTGTCCCTGCGCACCCAGCGCGACGCCACGCTGGAGATGCCCACCCTGATCCTGCCCTCGGTGCAGATCAACATCCGTGCGGGCGAATTGCCGCCGAAGGAAGCCAACGGTGTGGCCTACGCCAAGATCCCGCTCAACGTGCTGTAAGGCCCCGCGTCAAGGGTGAGCGCCGTAGTAAGAGGTGCCACCACCGGCCCAGCGGCCGGCTTCGGACGTTGCGCGTTCATGCAGGCGTTTGAGCGAGCGCGCTGCCGCGTTGGGGGTGGCAGGCGCGGAGAGCGCCGCCTCGGCTTGCGCCATGGTGTCCTGGATGGTCTGGATGAATTGGGCGCGGGCCGCCGGCTGGCTGCGGAATGCGTTCACGCACGCGGGAGAAGTCTCCAGGATCAAACCTTCTGCCACCACCCGCATGCAGTCCCGTGCAAAGTCCAGCTCCTGGCTGCACGCGGTGTGGTGCACCACCAGTCCGGCGCAGAACAGCAATGCGCCACCCAGGGCCACGCGATGGGCGGGCTCCCTGGTTGTTGATGCTGTGCGGCCGGCCATCCATGAATTCTCGGCCCGCGCCCCCGCTGGAGGGTGCTCACGCGACGCCGCTGGACGGGTTCATTGCACCGCTGGTGCACTTGCCCAGGCGTCAGGCGGGTTGTCATGGGAGGTCTACAATTTTTTCCATGCCGACAGGTACACCGAACGATGCCATGAATGCCGCGCCGCGAGAGCCCGGTGGGCGTCGCCGCGTCGACATCCGGTGCAAGAGCTATCCGACGATCCAGGTCGACGGGCAGCCGGTGGCTCTCAAGCTCAAGCGCGGCCTGGCGCTGCTGGTGTACCTGGACGAGCTGGCGCGCAAGGTGGCGCGCACGCAATTGGCCGAGACGCTGTGGCCCGACGCGCCACCCGACACCGCGCGCGCCCGGCTGCGCCGTCTGTGCCACGAAGTCAATGGCGTGCTGGGCCTCGATCTGGTGGAGGGCGATGCGGACGCGCTCTGGCTCGATACCACAGAGTGCAGCGTGCAGTCCGACGTCGCCCGGGTCCGCCAGAGCGCACAACAGCTGCTCGGCACGCCGAACGAAGCCCGCTCGCACGAGACGCTGGAGCACCTGCTGGCGAGTGATTCGCACCGTGTGCTGGATGGTTTCGAACTTGACTCCGATGTGTTCAGCGCCTGGCAGGATGTGCGGCGCAGCGAGCAGGAACGCCTGGTGGCGCGCGCGCTCAGCCGCGCGGCCGAGCACCTGTGCGCCAGCGGCCAGCCAGCCCTGGCGGCCGAAGCTGCCGCGCGCCTGATCGCCCTGGATGCGCTGGCTGACATGGGCCACGCCGCGCTGCTGACGGCCCGCTCCCAGCTCGGGGACGCCGCGGGCGTCGAGGCCGCGTACTTCGCCTGTGCCGAGGTCCTCCGCAACGAGTTGGGCATCCGGCCCTCAGCCAACATCGAGACCACCTATGCAGACGCCCGGGCCCAGCTCGCCGTGCGGCCCGAACAGCGCACGACACGCCCCAGTCTGTCGCCGCCGATCCGGTTTGCCGACAGCGCCGACGGTTCGGTTGCCTACCTCGAACTCGGCAGCGGCGACACCACGCTCGTGATCCTGTTCGGGCTGTGGTCTCACCTGGAGGTGTCCTGGGAGGAGCCGCGCATCCGCGCCATCCTCGACCGCCTGTCGCGCTCGATGCGCGTGGTGCTGGTCGATCGCCGTGGCACCGGCCTGTCCGACCGGATCAACCAGCAACAGTCCGCGCGCGCCGGTGTCGAGGACATCGATGCGGTGCGCCGGGCGCTCGGCGTGGAGCAGGTGTGGTTGCTGGGCAATTCGGTGGGGGGCGCGATTGCGATCGAGTACGCCTCGGTGTTTCCCACGCGGGTGCAGGGCCTGATGCTGTACGGCACCGGCGCGCGCGGCACCTGGGCGCCCGACTACCCCTGGGCACTCACCGAGCAGCAACAGAAGAAGTGGCTGCACGAGCTGCAGTCCTCGTGGGGAGGTGCCACGAGCCTGGCGCAGTTCGCCCCCTCCATGGTGGACGACCAGGCCACCCGCGACTGGTGGGCGCGCATGCTGCGCCAGTCGGCTTCGAAGAACGGCATCCCCTTGCTGCTGCGCGCGCTCGGCGGCACGGATGTGTGCGCGCGCCTGCCGGCGCTGCAGGTGCCCACGCTGGTGCTGCAGCGCAAGGACGATCTCATCGTGCGTGAGGGCGCGGGGCGCTACCTGGCTTCGCACATACCGGGCGCGCAATTCGTGCTGCTCGAGGGCATCGACCATCCCCTCTGGTATGGGGACACCTCGGCCGCGCTGGACGAGATGGAGCGCTTCGTGCAGGCGCATCGCCAGGTTTCCTGAAGCAAAGGACTTTCAGCGGACGGTCGCTTCCTAAGCTGACCGCGTCGGGTGGGCCATGCGGCCGATACCGATGCTCGACCCCGTGTCGAGCCCCCCTTTCAGTCCCCCTCAGGAGAAACCATCGTGACTTTCAAAGACCTTCGCGGCGAAACGCTGTCCACCGTGCACGCGGCCTCGGCCATGGCGTACGACCACACGCTTGACCTGCTTAACAGCTTTCGCGCCGACCCGCTCGCCGCCATCACGCCCGTGTTGGCACAAGACCCCGACTTCATCTCCGGCCACCTGCTGCTGGCCGGCATGATGCTGGGCACTTACGACCCGAACATGAACGCACCCGCGCTCGCCAGCCTCGACAACGCGGCCGCCAGCGCGTTGGCGCCGACCGCGCGCGAGCAGTCGCTGCACGCCGCGCTGCGCGCGTGGGCCGATGGCGACATGATCGGCGGCAGCCGCCGGCTCGACCGCCACCTCATCGACCATCCGCGCGACCTGCTGGCCCTGCAGCTCGCGCACACCGCTGACCTGGCGCTGGGCTACACGACCATGTTGCGCGACCGCATCGCCCGGGCCCTGCCGGCCTGGAGCGAGAGCGATGCCAGCTACGGTTACGTGCTGGGCATGCAGGCGTTTGGCCTTGAGGAGTGCTTTGCCTACGATCAAGCCGAAGAGGTTGGCCGACGCGCGGTGTCCTTGCAGCCGCACGACACCTGGGCCGTGCACGCCGTGGCCCACGTGTGCGAGATGCAAGGTCGCGCGGATGACGGCATCCAGTGGATGAACGAAACCCGTGGCGCCTGGGAAGCCAACAACGGCCTGGCCGTGCACAACCACTGGCACCTGGCCTTGATGCACCTTTCCCGAGGTGAACACGCTGCCGCGCTGGCCCTGTACGACAAGGCGGTGGCGCCCGCACCCACCGCGCTCGCGCTCGACCTGGCCGATGCCAGCGCCCTGCTCTGGCGCCTGGTGATGCGCGGCGTCGACGTTGGCCCGCGGTGGCTGTCGCTCGCGCAGCGCTGGCGCACGCAGGGCGTGTTTGGCGCGGTGGGCTTTCTCGACGTGCACGCGGCCATCAGCTTGGCGGCCGCCGGCGACAGAGAGGGCATGGCTCAACTGATGCGCGCAGGCGCGGATGCGGCCGCCCGCCCCGGTGCTTTTGCCGAATGGAGCGCGGTGGCGATGCCGGCCAGTGAGGCGATCACCGCCATGGTGGCCGGCGAGCACACACGCTGCCTCGACCTGTTGATGCCGGTCTTGCCGGTGGCGCAGGCGCTCGGCGGCAGCCACGCACAGCGCGACCTGCTCACGCTGACCGCACAGGAAGCCGCACAACGCGGCGGTCACCATGCCCTGGCGAGTGCGCTGAAGTCGCAGCGGCAGGTGCACCACCTGCCGTTCACGCCGCAACGCAGCGCGGTGCTGTCCCGAGCATCCCGGCGCGCCATCTCCCTGGCGTGATCCCCTCGCCCATCGGGCACGGGGCGGGCACGGGGTCATGTGACCGTGTGCCTGCCTTGCGCCCACAGCAGGCCGTCTTCGCAGGGCCACAGGAACCACCATGAACAACTCGCACGCCGTCCAGCGACTGGCCCACCGCGCCGGCCAGAGCCAGAACCACCCACCCATAGCGATGAAGAAAAACGCCCTCCTGTCGATCGCGCAACCGCTGGGCTACCGGATCGACTGCCTGAAGGGCACGCTGTGGATCACCCAGGACGGGTATCCGCAAGATGTCATTCTTGGCGCAGGTGAACACCACGTCACCGACCACCGTCCGCGCCTGATCGTGCAGGCGCTGGAATCGGGTGTCATACGCATCAGCGCCCGCCCGGCGTGAACCTCGGATCGAGGGTCCGTCGAGCGTCCTTCGCGGGCAGAATGCGGGCATCACCCGTGGCGCTGGCTGTTCCAGCACCTCTTGGGGCGGTCACTCGAAGGGCTTTCCATGGGATGGGCAATGAAACGCATGACCCGCGGGCCGAGCTGGCTGCTGGTGGTCGTGCTCGCGGCCGTCATGGCGCTGGTGGGTGGCGTGCTCGTGTCCAATTTCATGGGCGGAGAGAAAAAGATCGATCGTCACGTCGAGCGTCTTTACGGGCTGGACGATCCCCGCTTCATACAGGAGCTGGGCGTGCTGCTCGGGCCGACGTTCCTGCAAGGCAACCGGGTTCAGGCGCTGTTGAATGGCGATGAGATTTTCCCGCCCATGCTCAAGGCCATCCGGGAGGCGAAGACCTCCATCACCTTCGAGACCTACATCTACTGGTCGGGTGACATCGGCCGCGAGTTTGCCCAAGCGCTCTCGGAGCGGGCCCGCCAAGGTGTGAAGGTCCACGTGTTGCTGGACTGGGTGGGCAGCGGCAAGATGGACGACGGCCTGATCGACGCCATGACGGCGGCGGGCGTGAAGGTTCGCAAGTTTCATCCACCCCATTGGTCACACCTCGGGCGGCTGAACAACCGGACGCACCGCAAGCTGTTGATCGTCGACGGCACGGTTGGCTTCACGGGTGGGGTCGGTGTCGCACCACAATGGACCGGCAAAGCAGAGGATCCCGACCATTGGCGCGACACGCACTTCGAGGTCCATGGGCCGGTGGTGGCGCAGATGCAGGCGGTGTTCATGGACAACTGGATCAAGGTCACGGGCGACCTGTTGCACGGCCCTGACTTTTTCCCTTCGCTCACGGAGATTGGCCCGAGCCGGGCACAGATGTTCAGCAGTTCGCCCAGTGGCGGCAGCGAGAGCATGCAGCTGATGTATCTGATGGCCCTCACAGCGGCTTCCCGCACGATCGACCTCTCTGCGGCCTACTTCGTGCCGGACGAACTCACCACAGGGGTGCTCGTGGCCGCGATGAAGCGCGGCGTCAAGCTGCGCATCATCGTACCGGGCAAACACATCGACAGCGACACGGTGCGAAGCGCCTCGCGCGCCACCTGGGGCCCTTTGCTCGCGGCGGGAGCCGTCATTGCAGAGTACGAGCCGACCATGTACCACTGCAAGGTGTTGATCGTCGACGGCCTTCTGGTCTCCGTGGGCTCCACCAATTTCGACAATCGATCGTTCCGGCTCAACGACGAGGCCACGCTGAACGTCATGGACGAAGCGTTCGCGAGCCTTCAGACGGTCACTTTTGAAGCCGACCTGGCGCGCTCTCGCCGGGTGACGCTGGAGGAATGGCAAGCGCGTCCCCTCTACGAAAAATGGACTGACGCACTCGCCTCGCTGATCGACACACAACTCTGACGTTCTTCCGTTCCAGAGAGAACCTCGGCAGCCGGTGGTGGCACGAACGGGCGCAAGCTCAAGCGTCCGGGTCTCCCTTGAGCACCATGCCCTCCCATTCCTCCATGCTGATCAACCCGCCTACCGCATCCGCCTTGTTCTGGTCGCGCTTGGGCAGCACGCCCTGTATGGCATCGATGCGCTTCCATCCCGGCGTCGGCTGGTGACCACGGACGGGATCGGGAACGTAACGAGAGCCATCGACACGCTTCATCCGCGGGATGTAGCGGGGGCAATTGGTCAACAGTGCGGCGATCTCCACCTTGACGCCGAATTGCGCGCCGGGCCACAGGCCCACGATGGCAGGGTCGTCGGTCAGCTGAGCGTTGCCTTGAACGCGAAGCCGGCTCGGTGGGTCGAAACTCATGAACAGCATGCCGATCTTCGACGTTGAGGCGACGTTGCCCATCGAGAAGTACATGCCGTTTCCTTCGAAGCAGGGAAACAGCAAGGTCTTGTCATCGGGCATGGCGACAAAGCCCGGGGCACCTCCCTTGAAACTGACAGTGGGCGAGCCCTGAGGGTCCACCGTCGACAGCCAGAAGAACTCGGCCTGTCCGACAAACTTGCGATCGGGAGCCGACAAGCTGTCGTGCACCAGCACCTGCAATTCCGCATTCGCCAGGGCTTCGGTGTCGAAACGCTTTTGGAGCTCGAGGGCTTTTTCGGTATAGGCAAACTGTGTCATGTATCGCTCCTCAAGCCATGCTGGCCGGCGAATCGGAATGCGCGGCTTCCGGCTTCCTGGTGTCGGCTTCGTTGGACGCCAGTCCCTGGATGCCGGATCTGGAGCTCAGCACCACACGCTCGCGCGGTGTGTTGTCCAGCAGCAGGCGCGTCACGTCCGGGCGCGAGTAGTGGCCCGCCGGATCGGCCGCGGCTTTCGAGAGCGAGATCATGCCCAGATCGATGTCGGCCAGAACGAGGCCCTCTTCGTTTTCAGGCAGGATGCTGCCGAGCCGCGAACCGTCCGGGCCGTAGATGCGGGCAAAGCCACCGCCTTCGAGCAAGAGCTGCTTTTGAAGGGGGTCGGTGCACAGCATCTCGTGCATGGCCTTGGAAACCGTAGC
>NZ_JADMJO010000028.1 GCF_018780385.1 Hydrogenophaga sp.
GCATCAAGCTGGTGCGCATGGTGCTGCTGATCAAGCAGGCGCGGCGCGAGCTGGTCCGCATCGTGCACCCGCGTGTGGTCAACCCTGTCACGCTGGGCGGCGCGATCATGCCCCCGTCCGTCATGACCGCCGTGCTGGGCTACATGCTGATCTACGGCGCGGCCACCATGGGCCTGACCATGCTGCTGCTGTTCACCGGGCTGGACATCGTGACCTCATTTTCGGCGGTGGTGGCCACGGTCAACAACATCGGCCCCGGTCTGGGAGATGTGGGTCCGGCGAGCAACTTCGGCGTGCTCAACGAGTTCCAGATCTGGGTGTTGACGTTTGCGATGCTGCTGGGCCGTCTCGAATTGCTCACCGTGCTCGTGCTTTTCACCGGTCACTTCTGGAGGAAGTGACCTTTTGAAAATCAGCCGCGCGCCGGAATGGCCAGGCCCTTGATCACCGCAGGGCGGGCCCCGAAGGCTTCGAGCACGCGCGGCAGTTCGGCGAAGTCGCTGAAGCCCACCAGATCACCCGCGCCATAAAAGCCCACCAGGTTGCGCACCCAGGGCCAGATCGCAATGTCGGCGATGGAGTAGTCCGCGCCCATGATCCACTCACGCCCAGCCATGCGCTGGTTCAGCACGGCGAGCAGGCGCTTGGTCTCGGCCACGTAGCGGTCGCGTGGGCGTTTGTCTTCGAAGTCCTTGCCGGCGAACTTGTGGAAGAAGCCAAGCTGGCCAAACATGGGCCCGACCCCACCCATCTGGAACATCAGCCACTGCAGCGTTTCGTAGCGGGCGGCCGGGTCTTGCGGCAGGAACTGGCCCGTCTTCTCGGCCAGGTACACCAGGATGGCGCCCGACTCGAACAGCGCCAGCGGTTGGCCGCCCGGACCGTTGGGGTCGAGGATGGCCGGGATCTTGTTGTTCGGATTGAGCGAGAGGAAGGCCGGCGAGGTCTGGTCGTTGGTGTCGAAGCTCACCAGGTGCGGCTCGTAGGGCAGGCCGGTTTCCTCCAGCATGATCGAGGCCTTGACGCCGTTGGGCGTTGGCAGCGAATACAGCTGCAGGCGCTCCGGATGTTGTGCGGGCCATTTCTGCGTGATGGGAAATTTGTCGAGAGATGTCATGAATGTTTTCCTGAATGAGAGCCGCATTGAACACCCGTCCTGCATGACCCGGACCCTGCAAGGGCATCGATAATTTCGTAACCACGCGCACAGATCACCACCTGCAGCACGACGAAAACCAGATGAAAATTCCCTGTCCCTGCGGACGCAGCGCGGCCTTCGAGGTCTGCTGTGGCCGATACCTCGGCACCGATGTGCCCGTGCCAGACGCCGAATCGCTCATGCGCTCGCGATACACCGCCTTTGTGCGTGGCGACGCAGCGCACCTGCTGGCCACCTGGCACGCCAGCACACGCCCGCCCTCAGTCGAACTCGAGCCGAGCGTGAAGTGGTTGGGCCTGGAAGTGAAGCGGCACTCGCCGATCGACAGCGCTCACGCCGAGGTCGAATTCGTCGCGCGCTCCCGCGTGCAGGGCCGCGGACAACGCCTGCACGAGCGCAGCCGCTTTGTGCGCGAAGACGGCCAGTGGTTTTACCTGGATGGCGACATCCTGACTTGAAGGACAACATGTTTGATGCGGTTTTGTTTGATTGCGATGGCGTGCTGGTGGACAGCGAACCCATCACCAACGGTGTGCTGCGCGAGGTGCTCAACGAGAGCGGCTGGGCGCTCACGCAGGCCGAGTGCATGCAGATATTCATCGGCAAGGCGGTGCGCGACGAGCGCGCGCGCATCGAGGCCGAGACCGGGAAGCCGCTCACGGACGACTGGATGCGCGCCTTTTACGCCCGGCGCGACGCGCGGCTTCGCGCCGAGCTGCAGCCGGTGCACGGTGCGATCGATGTTGTGATGGCCGCGCACCGTCACGCGGGTGGCCGCATCGCCTGCGCCTCAGGGGCTGACCGACCCAAGGTCGTGATGCAGATCGAGATGGCGGGCATGCAACCCTACTTTGGCGACCGGATCTTCAGCGGTCACGACCAGCCGCGCTCCAAGCCCGCGCCCGATGTCTACCTGGCCGCAGCGGCACACCTGGGGGTCGACCCGGCGCGCTGCCTGGTGATCGAAGACACCGGCACCGGTGCGCTGGCCGGCCTGGCGGCGGGCGCCACCGTGTGGGGCTATTGCCCCGACGGCCATGGCCGTGCGTTTGAAGGGCTGGCTGTGCACCGCGTGTTCCACCGCATGCACGACCTGCTCGAGTTACTGCCCTCGCCACTCGCCCGGTGACTTTCCCGTCCAGCCTTTGAAGGCGCGCATGAAGCTCTTCTCGTTCTGAAAGCCCGCCGCCTCGGCCACCTGCTTGATCGGACGCTTCGTGCGCAGCAGCATCTCGGTCGCGCGTTGCCGACGCGACTCGTCCTTCAGGCTTTGCAGCGATGCGCCTTCGTCCTTCAGCTGGCGGTGCAGGGTGCGCGGTGAGGTGTTGAGCAGCGCAGCGAGGTCGTTGGCGTTGTGGGCGTCCTGCGGGCGGCTGGCCAGCATCTGTCGCACGCGCTGCACCAGCAGGCGGTCGCGCCGATAGGAGCGCACGGTCAGGGGCAGGGCGCGCTGCAACAGCTGGTTCATGGCGGCTTCGTCGCGCCGCACCGGCAGGCTCAGGTAGCGGGCGTCGAAGTGGATGGCCGCGTGCTCCGCATCGAATCGGGTGGGTCCGTCAAAAAGAACGGCGTAGGCCTCGGCGTGCGGTGGCGCGGCGTAGGGAAACTGCGCACCCAGCAACGCAATGCGCGAGTCCACGTACCAGCTGGCCAGGCCGTGGATGTTGCGCAGCAACGAGACCGCGCAGAGCTCGGCCATGGGCCCGGGGTCGCGGTGCAGGTGCAGCGCGATGCTGACCACCTCGCCCGACACCTCCACGGCCAGCGTCGCATCGGGTGCCAGCAGGCCGTGGTGGCGGCACCAGCGCTTGAGTGCCACCCCCAGCGTGGGGCTGGAGAGCGAGGCGCGCGCGAGCAGGCCGTAGCTGCCCCAGGGCAGGGGCCGGGCAAAACAGCCCAGCGCTTCGTCGTCCAGCTCTCGCATGGCCGCACCCGAAATCACCTCCATCTGGGCTGCGGTGATTCGCCCGGTCGGATTTCTCAGTTGTGCTGGCGTTATTTGTGCCTGCGCCAGCGCGGCTGACGGATCCATGCCACGCGCATCGAAGGCCATCACCATGGCCCGGATGAGTGCGATGGGCGTGAGCGCAGGTCCCGCCAGGAGCTGGGTGGCGTCGGGCGTGGCTGGCAGTCGGCGGGGGGTGGCTTGGGGCATACCCTGATTTTCAGGGGCAATGGCAGCATTTGCAACCCAGCTGACCGACAGTACCCCACGCGCATCCCTATCCTCCACAATGACCCGAAACCCCCACAAGACAACCTGACAGGACCGCGACATGTCGACCCTGGAGACACAACTCAACGCCCGCTCTGCCGATTTCCAGGCCAACGCAGCCGCCATGCGCGCGGTGGTGGACGACCTGCGGGCGCAGGTGGCCAAGTCCACCTTCGGCGGCGGCGACGTCGCCCGCGCGCGACACACCAAGCGCGGCAAGCTGTTGCCGCGCGACCGCGTGCAGATGCTGCTGGACCCGGGCACGCCCTTCCTGGAGCTGAGCCCGCTGGCCGCGCTCAACATGTACCCCGACCGCGACGGCACCGACAGCGCGCCCTGCGCCGGCGTGATCACCGGCATCGGTCGGGTGAGCGGAGTCGACTGCCTGATCGTCTGCAACGACGCCACCGTCAAGGGTGGCACCTACTACCCGATGACGGTGAAGAAACACCTGCGGGCGCAAGAGGTGGCGATGCAGAACAACCTCACCTGCATCTACCTGGTGGACTCGGGCGGCGCCAATCTGCCGAACCAGGACGATGTGTTCCCGGATCGGGACCACTTCGGCCGCATCTTCTACAACCAGGCCAACATGTCGGCCAACGGCATCGCGCAGATCGCGGTGGTCATGGGCTCGTGCACGGCCGGGGGCGCGTATGTGCCTGCCATGAGCGACGAGACCATCATCGTCAAGAACCAGGGCACCATTTTCCTGGGCGGCCCGCCACTGGTGAAGGCCGCCATCGGCGAGATCGTGAGCGCAGAAGACCTGGGCGGTGGCGACGTGCACACCCGCCTCTCGGGCGTGGCCGACCACCTGGCGCAGAACGATGCCCACGCGCTGGCCCTGGCGCGCCAGGCTGTGGCCACGCTCAACAAGCGCAAGCTGGCCACGCAGGCGCTGCGTGAGCCGCGCGCACCGATCTATTCCACCGAAGAAATTTATGGCGTGATCCCGGTCGACACGCGCAAGCCCTACGACGTGCGCGAAATCATCGCCCGCATCGTCGATGGCAGCGAATTCCACGAATTCAAGGCGCGCTATGGCGCCACGCTGGTCTGCGGCTTCGCGCACATCGAGGGCATGCCGATCGGCATCGTCGCCAACAACGGTGTGCTGTTCTCGGAGAGCGCGCAGAAGGGTGCGCACTTCATCGAACTGTGCTGCCAGCGCAAGGTGCCGCTTTTGTTCCTGCAGAACATCACCGGCTTCATGGTCGGCAAGAAATACGAAAGCGAAGGCATCGCTCGCCACGGCGCCAAGCTGGTCACCGCCGTGGCCACCGCCCAGGTGCCCAAATTCACCGTGATCATCGGCGGCAGCTACGGCGCCGGCAACTACGGCATGTGTGGTCGTGCCTACAGCCCGCGTTTCCTCTGGATGTGGCCCAACGCGCGCATCAGCGTGATGGGTGGCGAGCAGGCCGCCGGCGTGCTGGCCACCGTCAAACGCGATGGCATCGAGGCCAAGGGGGGCAGCTGGAGCGCCGAGGAAGAGGCGAAGTTCAAGCAGCCACTGCTCGACCAGTTCGCCCACCAGTCGCACCCCTATTACGCCAGCGCCCGCTTGTGGGACGACGGCGTGATCGATCCGGCGGACACGCGCCGCGTGCTTGGCCTGGCACTGTCGGCCGCGCTCAATGCGCCGATCGGCGAACCGAAGTTTGGTGTTTTCAGGATGTGACGCCATGGACGCGCGTCAGCATTTCACCCTACTCGCCCGCTACAACGTGTGGGCCACGCAGCAGCTGCTCGCAGCCATCGAACCGGTCAACGAGTTCGATTACCGGCGTGACCTGCGCCTGTTCTTCAAGAGCATCCACGGCACGCTCAACCACCTGCTGGTGGGCGAGCACATGGCGTGGCAGCGGCGCTTCGCTCGCGGAGAATCGCCGAAGCTGGAGCTGGACATGGAAGTCGAACCCGAGCGCGATCGTCTGGCGCAGGCCCTGAAGGGTGGCGCCAAGACCTGGGAACCGCTGATTGCCAGCTGGCCCGCCGAGCGCTTCGACGGCAAGCTCGACTACTTCAACACGCGTGGCCAGCCCATGAGCCTGCCGTTTGCCGCCACGCTGGCCCACGTGTTCAACCACGGCACGCACCACCGGGGCCAGATCAGCGCAGCACTCACCATGCTGGGCCAACCCGCACCCGTGCTGGATCTCGTGTATTTCCTGCAGCAGACGGCTTGAATCTCACGACAACAAAAAAAGCGAGACAAACCATGAGCGCCACCATCTACGACAACCCCGACCACGAACTGCTGCGCGACCAGGTGGCACGTTTTCTCGAGCGCGAAGTGGAGCCGCACGCAGCCGCGTGGGAAGAGACCGGCATGGTGCCGCGCGAGGTGTTGCGCCGCATGGGCCAGGCGGGTCTGCTCGGTATCGCGTTCGAGAGCGACTACGGCGGCGCTGACGCCGACGCCATGACCAACCTGGTGTTCGCCGAGGCGCTGTCGCAAAGCACCTTCGCCGGTTTCATCATCACCGTGCTCGTGCACACCGACATGGCCGGCCCGCACCTGCACCACGCGGGCACCCCGGCACAGAAGGCGAAATACCTGCCCAAGGTCACGGCGGGTGAACTGATCACCGCGGTGGGCATCAGCGAACCCGGCGCCGGCTCGGACGTGGCCGGCATGCGCACCACCGCGCGCCGGGACGGTGACGAGTGGGTCATCAACGGCACCAAGATGTTCATCACCAACGGCGTGCACGGCGACCTGTATTTCGTGGCCGCCAAGACCGGAGCAGCGCGGCACGACATGTCGATGTTCATCGTCGAAAAGGGCACGCCGGGCTTCACGGTAGGCCGTGCGCTCAAGAAGACCGGCTGGCTCTCCAGCGACACGGCCGAACTCGTCTTTGACAACGTTCGCATCCCGGCCGGCAACCTGCTGGGCGAAGAGGGCAAGGGCTTCTATTCGGTGATGAAGAACTTCCAGACCGAGCGCATTGCGCTGGGCGCCATGGCCATCGGTCACTGCACGCAGGCCCTCAAGATCACGCTGGACCACGTGCGACAGCGCCAGGCCTTTGGCGCCACGCTGTGGGATCAGCAGACCATCCGCCAGCGCCTCTCGATGCTCGACGCCAAGGTGCGCGCGGCTCGCCAGTTCATGTACCACTGCGCCTGGAGCGTGACCCAGGGCCACGACATCGTGCAGGAAGTCTCCATGCTCAAGGCGCTCACCGGCGAGCTGGTCAACGAGGTGGTGCAGACCTGCCAGCAGTTCCACGGCGGCATGGGCTTCATCCGCGAGACGGCCATCGAACGCCTGTGGCGCGACGCGCGCGTGCTGGCCATCGGTGGGGGAGCGACGGAAGTGATGCTCGAAGAAGTCGCGAAACGTTATTGAGGACGAAGAACATGAGTGAAGTTTTGGATGTTTCCCGCCCCGCGCCTCACGTAGCGCGCGTGTGGCTCAACCGGCCAGACGTGCGCAACGCCTTCAACGACGATGTGATCGCCGCGTTGACCGCCACGTTCGAGACCCTGTCGAAAGACGAGGACCTGCGCGTGGTCGTGCTCGGCGCGCACGGCAAGGCCTTCTGCGCCGGTGCCGACCTCAACTGGATGAAGACCATGGCCGGCTACAGCTGGGACCAGAACCGCGCCGACGCGCAGCGGCTCGCCGACATGCTGTGGACGCTGGACCAGTGCCCGGTGCCGGTGGTGGGCCGCATCCAGGGCGACTGCTACGCCGGGGGCATGGGGTTGGCCGCCATCTGCGACGTGTTGGTGGCCGTCGAAGGTGCCACCTTCTGCCTCTCCGAAGCACGTCTGGGACTGCTGCCGGCCACCATCAGTCCGTACGTGGTGCGCGCCTTGGGGGAACAGGCTTCGCGCCGCTACATGGTCACGGCCGAGCGCTTTTCGGCGGTGCGCGCGCACGCGCTGGGCATGGTCCACGAACTCGCCACGCCCGAGACGCTGGACGCCCGGGTCGACGAGATCGTGGCCACCCTGGTGGCCAACGGACCGAAGGCCGCGCGTGAATGCAAGCGCCTGGTGCGCGACGTGAGCGGTGTGCCTGTGACCGCCGAGCTGCGCGGCGAGACCGCGCGCCGCATCGCCGACATCCGCGCCAGCGACGAGGGCCGCGAAGGCCTGCAGTCCTTCCTGGGCAAACGCGCACCGGGCTGGTTGCCACAGGCCTGATCGACCATGACGGAAACCCTCGCCTCCCTGGGAACGCCCGAGCTGCTGGCTCTGGCCGGGGCGCTCGGCTGGGCCAGCGGGTTCCGTCTTTACGCGGTGGTGTTTCTGGTGGGCGCGGCCGGTGCGCTGGGCTGGATGGAGCTGCCCGCCGGTCTGCAGGTGCTGCAGCATCCCGCCTTGCTGGGGGCCAGCGGCTTCATGCTGTTCGTCGAGTTTTTTGCCGACAAGATCCCGGTGGTCGACTCACTGTGGGACATGGTCAACAGCGTGGTGCGCATCCCCGCCGGCGCGGCGCTGGCGGCCGGCGTGTTCGGTGCCGACAGCGGCTCCTTGGCGCTGGCCGCCGCATTGCTGGGCGGCTCGCTCGCGGCCACCAGCCAGGCCGCCAAGACCACCACCCGCGCGGCCATCAACGCCTCGCCCGAACCCTTCTCCAACATCGCCATGAGCCTGGTCGAAGACGGCCTGGTGGTCGGCGCGGTGTGGCTCGCCACCAACCACCCGGTGGCTTTCGGCGTGCTGCTGCTCATCGCCGTGGTGCTGATGTGGATCGTCACCTGGATGCTTTTCAAATTCCTGCGTGCGGTGTTCCGTCGCGCGCAGGGCTTCTTCTCCGGACCCGTCAAGGAAACCTGATGTTCACCAAAATCCTGATTGCCAACCGTGGAGAGATCGCCTGCCGTGTGGCGGCCACCGCTCGCCGACTCGGCGTGCGCACCGTGGCTGTGTATTCCGACGCCGACGCCAGCGCCAAGCACGTGGCCGCCTGCGACGAGGCGGTGCACATTGGCGGCAGCGCGCCCAAGGACAGCTACCTGCAGTGGGAGCGCATCATCGAGGCCGCGAAGGCCACGGGTGCGCAAGCCATCCACCCCGGCTACGGTTTCCTGAGCGAGAACGATGCGTTCGCCAACGCCTGCGCCAACGCCGGCATCGCCTTCATCGGCCCGCCGGCCTCAGCCATCCTGGCCATGGGCCTGAAGGCCGAGTCCAAGCAGCTGATGGAAAAAGCCGGCGTGCCGCTGGTGCCCGGTTACCACGCGGCCGACCAGGACCCCGCGCTGTTGCAGCGGGAGGCCAACCGCATCGGTTACCCGGTGCTGATCAAGGCCAGCGCGGGTGGCGGCGGCAAGGGCATGCGCGCGGTCGACAAGGCCGAGGATTTTGAGGCCGCGCTGGCGAGCTGCCAGCGCGAGGCGCGCAACAGCTTCGGCAGCGACGCGGTGTTGATCGAGAAGTACGTGCAGCGCCCACGCCACATCGAGATTCAGGTGTTCGGCGACACGCACGGCAACTGCGTGTACCTGTTCGAGCGCGACTGCTCGGTGCAGCGCCGCCACCAGAAGGTGCTGGAAGAAGCGCCCGCGCCCGGCATGACGCCCGAGTTCCGCGCGCAGATGGGCGCGGCGGCCGTGGCGGCGGCCAAGGCGGTGAACTATGTGGGCGCGGGCACGGTGGAGTTCATCGTCGAACAGCCACCCGAAGGCGGCATGCGTTTCTATTTCATGGAGATGAACACGCGGCTTCAGGTGGAGCACCCGGTGACCGAAGCGATCACCGGGCTCGATCTGGTGGAGTGGCAACTGCGTGTGGCCGGCGGCGAGCCCCTCCCGTTGAAGCAGGAAGAGTTGCGCATTCACGGCCACGCGATCGAGGCGCGCATCTGCGCCGAAACGCCCGACAACAACTTTCTGCCCGCCACCGGCACGCTCACGGTTTACCGCAAACCCGACTGCACTGCGTTTGAGCGCGGCGTGGTGCGTGTGGACGACGGCGTGCGCGAGGGCGACACCATCAGCCCGTTTTACGACTCCATGGTGGCCAAGCTCATCGTGCATGGGGCCACGCGCGCCGAGGCCCTGGCGCGCATGGACGCGGCCCTGGCCGAGACGCGCATCGTCGGTCTGTCCACCAACGTGCAGTTCCTGCGCCACGTGGTCAACAGCCCGTCGTTCGCGCAGGCCAACCTCGACACCGCGCTGATCCCGCGGGAAGCCGCGGTGCTGTTCCACCAGGACAAGGTCGGTCTGGCGCTCGCGGTGGCCTCGGCCGTGGCGCAGACGCTGGTTGCCGAGCGTGCCGTGGAAGCCGCCGATCCGTTCTCGCGCCGCGACGGCTGGCGCCCGCACGGTCTCACCGTGCGCCGTTTCGACTTCGAGTACCTCGGCGAGTCCCTGCTCGCGCACCTCACCTACCTGCACGACGGCGCATTGCAGCTCACCTTCGGCGAGGTCAGCGGCGTGCTGCAGTTCGACACCTTGCCCACCGAGGGTGGCGCGCGCATGGATCTGCAGTTCCAGGGCCAGCGGCAGACCGTGCAGACCTGGCAACTGGGCGAGATCGTGCATGTCTTCTGTGCACTCGGCGCCACCCAGATCACCGAGATCGACGCGCTGGCCCACGCCGGCGTGGCCGCGGCGGACGGTGGACGGCTCACCGCGCCCATGCCCGGCAAGGTGCTGTCGTTTGCGGTGAAGGCGGGTGACGTGATCAAGAAAGGCCAGGCGCTGGCCGTGATGGAGGCGATGAAGATGGAGCACACCATCGCCGCCCCCGCCGACGGCACGGTGGCCGAGCTGCTGTACGCGCCCGGAGACCAGGTGAGCGAAGGCGCCGAGCTGCTCAAGATCACCACGGCGTGATGGAGATGGTGGCCGTGACAGCGCGCGCGGCCCGCTTCTTTTAAGCTCGGCGCATGAACATCACCATCTGCGTTGCCCAAACCAAAGCCGCTCCCTGGGAAGAGGGCTTTCGCGCCCTGCTGCCCGACGCCCACGTGAGCACCTGGAAAGCCGGGGACCCCCCGGCCGAGTACGCCATCGTGTGGTCGCCGCCTCAGGCCTTTCTGGACGAACAACCCGGCCTCAAGGCCATGTTCAACATCGGTGCCGGCGTGGACGCGATCATGAAACTGCGCCTGCCGCCGCAAGCCCAGGTGGTGCGGCTGGACGACGCCGGCATGTCGGTGCAGATGGCCGAGTACGTGTGCCACGCCGTCATTCGCCACTTCCGCGAGTTCGATGGCTACGAGGCCGACATCGCGGCCGGCCAGTGGTCCTACCGCAAGCCGCGCAGCCGCGCCGACTGCCCCATGGGCGTGATGGGCCTGGGCGTGCTGGGCGAACGCGTGGCGCGGGCCCTGCGTGTGTTCGAGTTTCCTGTGCATGGCTGGAGCCGCAGCCCCAAGCAGATCGACGGCATCACCTGCCATTCGGGCGCCGAGGGCTTCAACGGGTTTCTCGCGGCGAGCAAGGTCCTGGTCAACTTGCTGCCACTCACGCCCGACACCCAGGACATCCTCAATCGTGAAACGATGGGCCGCCTGCAGCCCGGCGGCCATGTCATCAACGTCGCGCGCGGCGCGCACCTGGTCGAGGACGACCTGATCGCCCTGCTCGACAGCGGGCATCTGTCGGGCGCCACGCTCGATGTGTTCCGCACCGAACCGCTGCCGGCCGAGCACCCCTTCTGGCAACACCCCAAAGTCACCATCACCCCACACACCTCGGCCCGCACCCTGCGCGACGAGAGCATTGCGCAGATCGCCGGCAAGATCGCGGCGCTGTCGCGCGGCGAGTCGATCGCCGGTGTGGTGCACCGCGACCGCGGTTATTGAAAGCTGAAAGAGCCCCTCATGAACATCCCCACCCGCGTTCAACTCATCGACGTCGGCCCGCGCGACGGCCTGCAGAACGAAAAGCAGCCGGTGCCCGCCGCCATCAAGATCGAGCTGGTGCACCGCCTGCAGGCCGCTGGCCTGAAAGAGATCGAGGTCACCAGCTATGTGAGCCCGAAGTGGGTGCCGCAGATGGCCGACAACCACGACGTCATGGCCGGCATGTCGCGCCAGGGTGGGGTGCGCTACTCGGTGCTCACGCCCAACCTCAAGGGCTTCGAGGCCGCCGTGCTCGACAAGCCCGACGAGATCGTGGTGTTCGGCGCGGCCAGCGAGGCCTTCAGCCAGAAGAACATCAACTGCTCGATCGCCGAGAGCATCGAGCGCTTCGCGCCCGTGGTGGAAGCGGCCAGGGCAGCCGGCATCGCTGTGCGCGGCGCCATGAGCTGCACCGTCGGTTGCCCGTACGAAGGTGAGATCGCGCCCGAGCGCGTGGCCTACCTCGCCGGGCTCATGAAGGGCATCGGCGTGCAACGTGTGGACGTGGCCGACACCATCGGCGTGGGCACACCGCGCAAGGTGCAGGCCGCGCTCGAGGCCACACTCCAGCACTACGGCATCGACGCGGTGTCCGGTCATTTCCACGACACCTACGGCCAGGCCCTGTCCAACACCCTGGCTGCACTCGAGATGGGGGTCTGGAATTTCCAGTCGTCCGTGTCGGGGCTGGGCGGCTGCCCCTACGCCAAGGGCGCCACCGGCAACGTGGCCACCGAAGACGTGGTCTATCTGTTGCACGGCATGGGCATCGACACCGGCATCGACCTCGACGCGCTGGTTGATGCCGGCGCATACATCAGCGAGCAGCTCGGCCGTCCGAGCGGCTCGCGCGTGGCGCGCGCCTTGCTGGCCAAGCGGGCAGGCTGAGGCCAACAGGCCGACGCCCAGCCGTTGGAGCTTCTTCTTGGCCAGAAGACACGACGGACTCTCCCGCTCGCTCAGTTTTTGAACGGCACGTGCAGCACCAGGCAGGTGATGCGGCTGTCGCGCCAGGTGCGCGTGTTCATGCGAGGGTAGAGACCGCCTCCTTCCACGTAAGGCAAGCCCATGCACCCTGACTTGCGGCACCACAGATGCACCGATATGTCGAACCCGTATCCGCTGTGGCTGCTGCCGGTCACGTACATGGCCATGGCCCGATCTGACCGCAGCCCCGTCAGCTTCCCGTCGATCTCCAGCAGCTGTGTGTTGATCCAACGCTGATGGAACGTCTGGTATGCCCATGGCCAGTCGCTCTCCCCCATGGCGTACTGGATCACGCCGCCTTCTTCCCTGCCATAGACCAAACGCTCACGGTTCAGCGCCTCGTAGAGCGCGCGCTCGAACTGCTGACGCATCCGTTCCGGCTTTTCGAGTCTGATGGTCGCGGTGATGTCCTGCTCCACGGCCGCGATGGCAGCATCCGCCCGGTGCAGCAGGTCCTGCGCCTGCAACTCGTCGGTGTAGTGCCGCTGGACCAAGTCCTGCAGCGGTTGCACCAAGTTTTCACAATCTGCAAGCAGTTTGGGTTGAATCTTCACGCTCTTGGAGCGCGACAGCAGGCGGTTGATGTCGCCGAGCACGTAGCCGGCGTAGGTGCTCAAGCCGCTGTCCAGCACCAGACCCACATCTTTCTCGGTCATGTCCTCGTCGTTGTGCTCGTCCGGTGCGGCGTGCTTCATCGTGGTGCGGGCACGCTGAAGCACTTGGGTTTCTGCTTTGGCAATCGCCTGGCGGTTGATGCGCACCGGTGCAGGTCCCTCGATCCAGTCCACCAGCCACTCGACCGATCGCGCATGCATGGGGTCGGGCGCGGACTGCGGTGCTTCGGATGCCCGTGGTGTGGGCGCGGGTTTGACCTGGGACAGTTCCTTGCGCAAGCGCGTGCCGCTCATGCCGAGATCTATTCCCGCCTGGATCACGGTACAGGCCACTATCGCGGCGGTGTTTGCAGCCATGGATGTCGGGTCGAAGAGGACCTTCCGGTTGATGGCGTCCATGGTCGCCGTGCAGATGTCGTTGCAGCGCGTTGTGCGTCGCGTCACGAAGCGCGCCACTTCGATGGCCACGAGATCCTCCATGGCACTGCCGTCCCGCTGGGATTGCTCCAACGCCATCCAGGCCTGCAGCAAGCCATAAACCGCATCGCCGAGATCTGCAGCCAGGAGGTTTTTATCGCAGGCCGCCAGGCCATCCAGCAGCAAGGGCAGCCATTTGTCCAGACCCGTGCCGCTTGCCTGTTCGATGAGGTCCAGGCAGGCCGACTGGTCGCCCGGCAAGCGGCCGAAGTGGCAAGCCTCCAGGGCCTCTCTGAACTTGAAATCCCTCCAGTGGTATTCAATGGAGAGTTTGTTGAACAGCTCGATGGATCGCTTGAACGCTATCGGGACGGCAGGGGCTCTGACCATGCTGCGTTTCGTGAGAATGACCAGGGACCGCAGCACGACGTTCATGGCGGCGTCCGGGACCAGAACAGCCAGCGTTTGAAGATCCTTGACGTGCTGTTGCACCGGTTCAGCGAAGTGGGGCGCCATGATCGAGGCGATGCGCTGCTCGCGGGCTGCCCGCGTATCGGTGTTCAGACGGCAGTGGGCCAAGGCCATGTACATCTCGAAACTGATCTGCGTCATGTCGGCGGGCAGCAGCCGAATTACGTTGTAGACCTGATCGCACAGCAGTTTCCTGTTGGCTTCGGTCAGTTCGGGGCAGCTCGACTTCACCAAATATTCGACGCCGATCTTGCGCGCCCCTTCCAGCTTGGGTGGCAGCGTGTCGGCCACGTCCGACAGGGCGAAATAGTGGGCGATCCAGGGGGTGAGGGGGTTTTGGATGTCGAAGTTCAGGTAGCCGTACATGGTGTTCTCCAAGGTTTAAAGCGGACTGCGTTGCGCCCCGCGATGCGCTGGCGTTCAGTCGGCAGCCATCACATGAAGGACAGTGCAGGAAATGTGGGCGTCTCGCCATTCCTCGGTGTTCATCCAGACGTCGGTGCTGTTGCCGGCGTTGGGCGTGCTGTGGCAGCCCTCCTTTCGGATCCACATATGGACCGACACATCGAACGCGTAGTTGCTCCGACTGCTGCCCGTGACGTAGAGCGCCAGTGCCTGATGGCGTTCCAGAGGGGCTCGTTTGCCTGCGATCTCCAGGCTCTGCACGTTGAGCCAACGTTGGTGGTACTCGCGGTGTACCCAAGGCCAGTCGGCCTGCCGCACGCGGCATGAGAGCACACCTCCGTGCCGCTTGCCGTAAACCAGTGGCTCCTTGGCGAGGGCTTCTCTCAGGCTTCGGGAAAAATTCTGCCGCACGCGTGCCTCGATCGCGATCGAGTCGATGGATGCACGCAAGCTCTTGATGGCGGATTCCGTGCGCGTCAGCAGTCTCAGAGCATCCCGCTCGTTGGACATGGTCCCCGTTCGCAAGTCCTTCAGTGCGGGGACCAGTTCCGTGCAGGTTTCGAGCAAGTCCTTGTTCATTTTCAGACTGGCGGCCCGCAAGCTCATGTCCTGGATCTCGCCGAGGAAGAACTCGGCGGTCGAACACAGGCCGCTCTGGACCACGAGCCCTGCATCGTTCACAGACAGGGCTTCGTCGGCAGGGACGACCTCGTCCGGCTTTGTGGAAATGGGCTTGGTAGGAACAGGCTTGGTGGTGGCGGCCGGTTGCTTGGTTGGCGCCGGTTTGGGTGGAACTTCCACGGTGGGGCGCGTCTTGTTTTGCGCTTCGAGGATCTTTTGCCGGGCGAGCAGGGCAGGCGCATCGGGTGTTTCGATCAATCCGTCGATCCAGCTCGCCAGCAGCTCGACCGACCGTGCGTGGATCGGACTCATGTCCGGCAAATCGTCGCCAGCTTTCAACGGCGGCTCGGGTGCGTGCGCCTGCTTGAACACAGTGCGTGCGCCATCTGGCGTGAAGTTGATCGCCGCCTGCGACATCGCCAGCTTGTAGGCGATTTGCGCCTCGCTGTTGGTCTGGGTCGACTTGGCATCCAAAAGCACCCCGGCTTCCATGGCGTCCCGCGAGGACTCGACGATGGCCGTGAGCCGTGCCTGGATACGCTCAGAGTACCGTGCCACGCCGTCGGTCACCAGGTTCTCGATACTCTGTTCCGGGGCCTCGATGGAACTTTCAAGGGTGTCGTGAACCGCATCGGCCATGTCGGACTCGAGGTGCATGGGCGACAGGTCGTCAATGCCCTTTTTCAGCAGCGGTAGCCACTTCTGCAGTTTGTGCGACTTGAGCTCCGCGTACAGGTGCGTGAGGCACGCTTCTCGTTCGCCCAGCTCTCGCGAGAAGTAGCACGCTTGCAGGCAGGCGATGGCGGCCGGGTCGTCGATCCCGCCAGTGGCTTTCGTGTCCCGGAGGAAGTCGATGAGGGGCTTGTAGTCCTGAGGCGATGTATCCATGCACCCTCTGCAAAGCCTGACAACATGGGAGTGCAGCGCCGCATTCATCATTTCGTCGGGCATCGCGACCGCGAGCAACTTCAGCTTCTCCCCATATGCCTGAAGGAACGGGCTTGGGTGGCTTTTGAAGTGAGGGTCAAGCAGTGCGGCGATGCGCGTTTCACGCTGAGCGCGCCTGGCGTCATCCAGTCTGAAGTGCGCCAGCACCAGGTGCATTTCGAGGCTGGAGGAGGCCATGCGGTTCGGCAGCCACTGCACGGTGTTGCAGACCTGCTGGATCAGCCAGGCTTTTTTTTCTGATGGCACATCATTGACAAACAAGCCGACCAGCATCTCCACGCCTTTTTTGCGCGCCGCGTCGATGACGGGATCGATGACATCCGCAACCTCCGAAATCACGAAGAAGCGGACGAGCCAGGGGTTGGGTCGCCGATCGATCTTGAAGTCCAGAAAGCCGTACATGGTGTTCTCCTGTTCGTTTGCGAGGTGGTAAGGGGGAGGCGATTTTTTGGGTTGCACGCGTGCTCATTGCGCTGGTGGCATCCTGCTCGATGGGTCACGTGCTGACCATCGCGTTCACACCGTATCTGCCTCCCAGAGCCTGACCCTGAAGCCGTGCTGCTCGATAACATCGTTGGTCATGAGCAAGCTTGCTTCACTGATCACCGGGGCCGTGCAGCGCGTGATCGATCGGCTGGCCTTGCTGAAGCCCGGCCCGCTCAGGTGGCTGAGGGAATGTGCAACACCGTGCAGGACGTTCGGGTGTCGATCCAGTCCGCCGTGTTCATGGGCGCATACGCAGCCGTGCTGGTGCCCGGCGCACTGTATCGCCCTGACCTGCGTTGCCACAGGTGCACCGACACGTCGAACTCGAAGCCGCTGAGGCTTTTGAGCGTGACGTACAGCCCCAGCGCCTGGTCGGGTTGCAGGGGCTGAGGCACCCCATCGATCACGATCTGGCGGGTCCAGGGCAGCCAGCGCCCGTGGTATTGCTCGGCCACCCAGGCCCAATCGCTGCGACGCAGAGGGCAGTTGATCACGCCGCCGTTGCGTTTGCCCGCCATCATGGGTTCCCTGGACAAGGCCATCTGCAGTTGCTCGGCAAAGCGTTGACGGGTGCGCGCATCGGTCTCCACGACATGGGGGTCTTTGCGCAGCACGCTGATCGCCACATCCGCCTGGTACAGGAGGCTGCGAGCCTTTCGATCATCGGATTCAAGGCCATCCCTCAACCTTTGAAGCGAGACCAGCAGGGCGGTGCAGGCGTGTAAGGCCGGCGAGGGGGTGTTCAATGCCTTGCCCCGCTCGATTTCCCAGATGCAGAAGTCTGCGTAGGTGCTCAGCGCGTTCTGCACCGTACATCCGACATCCGATTCGGTCATATCAAGATCGGTGCGTGCGTCCTTCTCCGGCATCCTGGTCTTGACGCGCGCTTCCTGACGAACCGCTTTCTCCTTGACCACAATCGCCTTGCGCTCCAGTGGCTGTGGTTCCTTCTCGCTGATCGGGCCCCCGATCCATTGCACCAGTTTGCTCACGGACCACGTGTTGACCGGGTCGAGATCGGGTGGGTTGGATGGGGCGCCGCCTTTGGGGGGATCCGACGCGGGTGTCCGCGGGTTGCGCAGGCGCTGGGGTGTCATGCGAAGCAACTGCTCCGACCAGACCTGGTTGGCTGCCGCGATCGCAGCCTGGTTCTGCTGTTGCACCTTGGCGCCCAGGGGCACCCCGGCGCGAACAGCATCGATGGTGGCCTCGATGACCATCTGACCTCGCGCGCTGTCGGTGGCGTGGCCCAGGGCCACCTGGTTGGCCACGATCTGGTCAATGTCTGCTTGCATCGATCCATCCAGGTTGGCCACCGCGCAGTCCTGCAACACGCTCACCAGAATGTCGCCTTCAGACGCCGACAACAGGCCTGCACCGAGCAACGCGGCCTGGGTGCTGCGCACGGCACCACCGAGATGGTGTTGAGCGGCCAGCGCCAACAGTTCGAGAAACCTCGGCCGTTCTGTCTGCGGGCGCGTGAAGCACGCGCTGAGCAGCAGATACTCTTCTTTCGTTCGCGTTTCAATGCCCAGAGCGCCCATCAGGGTGTCAAGGTTTTTCACGAGATCGGCGAAGTGGGTTGCCCAGTCCGGTTGGGCCATGGACACCATTTGCAGCCGGGCGGCCTGGCTGCAGACCATGGTCTCCAGGAAGGCATCGGGCGCCAGCGGTGCCAACACGCTGAGGTGTTTCATGCCGGCGATCACACTGGGCAGCTCAGGCGTTCCATGGAAGTAGGCATTCATCGTCGTGGTGATCTGGGCTTCGCGCTCCTTGCGCTGCGCATCGGGCAGCCGAAGGTGTGCCAGGGCAATGTACAGATCGGACATCAGGTCGACCGTATCGGCGGGCAAGCCCCGGGCGATGGCGTTCAGTGCTTTGAGCTGGGCGTCTGTGAGGTCGGGTACCTCGACCCTGATCTGTTTGAGCGCCTGGCCTCGCGCGGCGGCTTGTTCGAAGGACAAGTCCGGCAGCGCCAGATCGCGGCACAGGAAATAGCTGACGATCCATGGGGCTTCAGCGTGTTCGGGTTTGTAGTCCAGTTGACCGTACATGGGACTTGCTCTCGTAGGTTCGGGCTCGAATGGCGCGATTCGGCCAGGTGGCGGACGAGACCAGTTTGTGCGCTTGCCCCTGCGCCGACCATCGCTTCGAAAGCCCATGGCAGCGGGGACCGGCGAGGGTCGATACCATCGGTGCCCATGAGCGATGTTTCCTGCTTCACCACCCCGGCGGTTCAACGCGTGGCCGAGCACCTGCGCGCGCTGGGCCATCCCAACCCACCCCACATGCTCGACGACGCCGCTCGCACCGCACAGCAGGCGGCAGACGCGTTGGGCGTGGGGCTGGGGCAGATCGCCAAGAGCATCGTGTTCCGCCGCAAGCCGGACGGTGTGGCGGTGCTGGTCGTCACCTCGGGCGATTTGCGCGTGGACGAGCAAAAGGTGCAGGCCATCGTCTGCGCCGAGGGCGGCAAGCTGGGTCGTGCCGATGCCGATTTCGTGAAGAGCGCAACCGGCTTCTCCATCGGTGGCGTCTCGCCACTCGCTCACGCCACGCCGGTGGTCACACTGGTCGACCAGCAACTGTTCCGCTTCGACGAGATCTGGGCCGCCGCCGGCCATCCACACGCGGTGTTCCGCCTCACGCCCCACCAACTCCAGACCCTGACCGGCGCGCCCGTGCACGACGTCACCGTGGCCTGACAACCTCTCTCCCAATGTCCCAGCTCACCCGCCCACCCGTCACGCTGCAGGCCGCCCGCGCCAAAGCCGGCATCGCTCCCGGCGTGCCATCGCCCTGCATCTCGGTCTGTGAGATGGACGAGGTCAAGCTGTCTTGCAAAGGCTGCTTTCGCACGCTGGCCGAGATCTCGCAATGGAGCCGCATGGGCGACGCCGACAAGCTGGTGGTGTGGCAACAGATCGAAGCGCGACAGGTGCCGGTGGTGGCGCCATGAGCGCGCCGGGTAGTCCAGTGAGCACGCCCAACGCCGCCCTGCGCGAGATCACGTTCCACTACGACCCCATCTCGCCCTACGCGTTTCTGGCGTTCGAACGCCTGCCGCAGGCGCTCATGGGTCACAGCGTGGCCGTGCGCTACAAGCCGGTGCTGTTCGCCGCCCTGCTCAAGGCCCACGGTCAGCTGGGCCCGGCGGAGATCCCCACCAAACGCGACTGGACCTACCGCCAGGTGAACTGGCTCGCACACCAACACGGTGTGCGGCTGGACTTGCCCGCAGCACATCCGTTCAACCCGCTGGCCCTGCTGCGCCTGGGCCTGGCCTGCGCCACCGATGACACCCCCGGCGACACCAGCCGCTATGTGACCGAGCAACTGTTCCACCACGTGTGGCACGGCGGCCTGGACGCCACCGACCCGGCTCGCCTGGCCGACCTGCAGGCCCGTTTGCAGGACCACATGGCCCAGCGCGGAAAACCCTGGCAGGCACCCGACGGCGAGGTGGTGAAGCAGCGCCTGCGCGCCAACTCCGACGAGGCGATCGCGCTCGGCCTGTTCGGCGTGCCGGCGATGGTGGTCGAGGGCCGCG
Organism: Hydrogenophaga sp.; assembly: GCF_018780385.1. Taxonomy (GTDB): domain Bacteria; phylum Pseudomonadota; class Gammaproteobacteria; order Burkholderiales; family Burkholderiaceae_C; genus Hydrogenophaga. Next base: position 19,696 of record NZ_JADMJO010000028.1, read on the forward strand.
TGTTCTGGGGTTTCGACGCACTGCTGATGTTGCGGGCCTACCTCGATGGCGATGCCTGGTTCGACGCCGGCTGGGATGCCGCGGCGCGCACGCCCTCGGGCGTGCAGCGGCGTTGACCAGTCAGTTCGCGAACGCCTCGCCCACCGTCGTCACCTGCCCGGTGCTGGCGGCCTCGTAACCCTTGAGCGCTGCCACGCGCGAGCGGAACGCCGGTGAGCGCAGCACGGTGAGCACCGGACGCAACTCCGCGCGATCCATCGCATCGGGCGGCAGGGCAAAGAAGTAGCGTTCCTTCAGCAGGGGAATGAAGTGCAGACCGAAGCGGTGGGCCGCGGTCTGCACGCCCAGCCCCAAGTCGGCCATGCCGCTGGCCACATAGGCGGCCACGCCGGCGTGGGTCAGCTCGGTGTTGTCGAAGCCGGCCACCTCGCGCGGCGCGATGCCGTGGCGCTGCAGCAGCAGATCGGTCAGCACGCGCGTGCCCGAACCTTCAGGGCGGTTGACGAAGCGCAGGCCGCGCCGGGTGAGGTCGGCCAGACCCTGGATGTTGTTCGGGTTGCCGGGTGCGCAAAACAGTCCCTGGGTGCGCACCGCCAGGTGCACCAGCAGGTGCTGGTCGGGCTTGAGCCACTGCAGGTAACGCTGGGCCGCCGCGGCTTCGAATTCGCCCAGCGGCACGTGAAAGCCGGCCAGCTCGCAGTCGCCCTGCGCGAGCGCGGCCACGGCCTCCAGGCTGTTGCGGTAGCGCAGCTCCACCGGCACCTGGCGCGCGGCGAGCTGCTCGCGCAGCGCGGCCACCGCAAACCCGTGGCTGGCGTGCAGGCGAGGCACCGCACGCTGGCGGCGCTGCACGCGTCCGAGTTCACCTTCGAGCTCCGAGGCCAGCGACTCCAGCAACGGCTGCAATCGCGCGCCGATGCGGGCGTCGGCCCAGATGAGTTTTTCGCCCAGCTCGGTGAGCGCCGATCCACGCCCGCGCCCGCGCACCAGCAGCGCCTGGCCAAACAGCTGTTCGGCCTGCTGCAGCAGGCCCCAGGCATGGCGGTACGACAGGTCCAGCTCCCGGCCCGCCTGCGAGATGCTGCCCGAGGCTTGCACGGCTGCCAGCAGGTGCAGCAAGGTGTTGGCGTCGAGCGCGGGGCCGTCGTCCTGGCTGACGCGCCATTGGGGTTGCAGGGTGATGCGCAGCATGGTGACGGTGGGGGTTTATGAAATGGTGAACATATTAAAGCGGACTTGCGGTGCTAGGCTGACGGCATGAGCACCGTGATCCCCATCCGCCCCCTGAACGAGCCTGTCCGCAGCCGCCCACGCCACGCACCCAAGGGTCGGCAAGTGCAGCCCGCCGCGCGAGAACGGGTGGCCACTGTGTGTGCCGGCCTGGCGCCGCGCGCCGACCTGCTGATCGAACACCTGCACCGCCTGCAGGACGGCGAGGGCGCGCTGCGCCACGGCCACCTCGCCGCGCTGGCCGAACACCTCAAGCTCAGCCAGGTCGAGGTGTTCGAGGTCGCGAGCTTCTACCACCACTTCGAGATCGTCGACGACGACGCGGCCGTGCCTGCCACCGTGGTCCGCGTGTGCAACAGCCTCTCGTGCACCCTGGCCGGCAGCGAAGCCTTGATGACCGACCTGCAGACCGCCCTGGCGCACGACACCTCGGTGCGTGTGCAGGCCGCGCCCTGCATCGGCCAGTGCCACCGCGCACCGGCCGCCTGCGTGGGCCAGCGCCAGTTGTCGCATGCGAGCGTGGCCGAGGTGCAGGCCCTGCTCGCCAGCGGCGACACTGGTCCGCGCGAGCTGCCGGTGCCCGAGGCCTCTGAGCTCAGACCGTTGCAGCGCCTGCTCTCTGGCGAGCTCAGCGCCGAGGCGGTGCTCGCCGAGCTCAAGGCTTCCAACCTGCGCGGCCTGGGTGGCGCGGGCTTTCCGGCCTGGCGCAAGTGGGAGACGGTGCGCGCGCAACCCGGCCCGCGCCACATGGTGGTCAACATCGACGAGGGTGAAGTCGGCACCTTCAAGGACGGCCACGTGCTCACCAGCGCGCAGGCCGGCGCACCGCAGGTGCTGGAAGGCCTGCTGATCGCTGCGCAGGTGGTCGGCATCGAGCACGTGTGGCTGTACCTGCGCGACGAATACCACGACGCGCGTGTGCTGCTGCAGCGCGAACTTGACACGCTGGAAACCCGGCTGCAGGTGCTGACCGTGCAGTACCCGGGCTATCGGCCACCGCGCATCGAGTTGCGCCGTGGCGCGGGCGCCTACATCTGTGGCGAGGAGTCGGCGCTCATCGAATCGGTGGAAGGCAAGCGCGGCCTGCCGCGCCTCAAACCCCCCATCGTCGCGCTGCACGGCGTGTTCGGCCGGCCCACGCTGGCGCACAACCCCGAGACCCTGTGGTGGTTGCCCGAGATCCTGGCGCACGGCGGTGCGTGGCTCACGGCGCACGGGCGCGCCGGGCGCAACGGCCTGCGGCGCTTTTCGGTGTCTGGCCGCGTGAAGCAGCCGGGTGTGTATCTCGCGCCCGCCGGCATCACGCTGCGCGAACTGATTGATGAACACGCTGGCGGCATGGCCGAGGGCCACACGCTGTATGCGTACCTGCCCGGTGGCGCGTCGGGCGGCATCCTGCCGGCGGCACTGGCCGACGTGCCATTGGACTTCGACACCCTGGCCGAGCATGGCGCTTTTGTGGGCTCCATGGCGGTGGTGGTGCTGGGGCAGCACGACAAGGCGCGCGACGCCGCGTTGAACCTCATGCGGTTTTTTGAACACGAATCCTGCGGCCAGTGCACGCCCTGTCGCGCCGGCACCACCAAGGCGGTGGAACTCATTCAGGCGCCGGTGTGGGACGCACCGCTGCTGGCCGAACTCTCTCAGGTGATGCGCGACGCCAGCATCTGCGGCCTGGGCCAGGCCGCGCCGAATCCGGTGGACAGCGTGCTGCGGTTCTTTCCTCACGAGGTGGGCGCATGAAGACCAACGACCTGCCGGACCACGCGACGCCGATCGCCTTCACGCTCAATGGCCGCGCGCTGGAAGCCGCGCCGGGTGAGACCTTGCTGAAGGCCGCGCAACGCGCCGGCGTGGCGGTGCCGCACCTGTGCCACAAGGACGGCTTGCGCAGCCCGGGGAACTGCCGGGCGTGCATGGTGGAAATCGAGGGCGAACGTGTGCTCGCCCCGTCATGCTGCCGCGCGCCCACGCCGGGCATGGTGGTCACCACCGACAGTCCGCGCGCGGCTGCGGCGCAGAAGACGGTGCTGGAGCTGTTGTTGTCGGATGCACCCGACACTGCAGCGCTCAAGTTCGACAGCGAGTTGGCGCATTGGGGGCAAGTTGCCGGTGCGCAGGCAAGGCGTTTCCCCTCGCGCACCCACTACCCCGTTCGGGCTGAGCCTGTCGAAGCCCAGCGCACACCACCCGTGGATGCCCTTCGACAGGCTCAGGGCGAACGGGTATTGGCTCAAGGCGAACGGATGTCCGCTCAGCCCGAACGGTGGGGCGCCGACACGTCCCACCCGGCGATGACCGTCAACCTCGACGCCTGCATCCAGTGCACGCGCTGCATCCGCGCCTGCCGCGAGACGCAGGGCAACGACGTGCTGGGTCTCGCGTTTCGCGGTGGCCATGCGCAAATCGTGTTCGATCAGAACGACCCCATGGGCGCGAGCACCTGCGTGGCTTGCGGCGAGTGCGTGCAGGTCTGCCCCACGGGCGCGATTGCGCCGGCCAACGGTGCGTACGCGAAGGCTTCACAGCAGCAGGTGGATTCGGTTTGCCCTTTCTGCGGCGTGGGCTGCCAGCTCACCTACCACGTGACAGACGAGAAGATCGAGCACGTCGAGGGCATTGCCGGCCCGGCCAACGAAGGCCGGTTGTGCGTCAAAGGCCGTTTTGGTTTTGACTACGCGCACAGTCCCGAGCGGCTCACGCGCCCGCTGATCCGCCGGGCGGACGCACCCAAAGATCCGCAGGCGGTGATGCGCCGAAACTGGCGCGAACTCTTCCGCGAAGCCAGCTGGGACGAAGCGCTGGACGCTGCCGCGAATGGCTTCAAGCAGGCGATGGCCAGCACCACCGCGCGCGGGCGCCAAGGCCCGGTGGCCGGCTTCGGCTCGGCCAAGGGCACGAACGAAGAGGCCTACCTGTTCCAGAAGCTGATCCGCACTGCGTTCGACACGCACAACGTGGACCACTGCACGCGCCTGTGTCACGCGTCCAGCGTGGCCGCGCTCATGGAAGGCCTGGGCTCGGCCGTGGTCACCAACCCGCTGCGCGACGTGCAGCACGCCGACTTCGTGCTGCTGATCGGCGCCAACCCCGCGCAGAACCACCCGGTGGGCGCGACCTGGATCAAGAACGCGGTGAAGCAGCGCGGCATGAAGCTCGTGCTGGCCGATCCGCGCCGCACCGAGCTCGCACGCCACAGCTGGAAGCACCTGGGCTTCAAGTCGGGCACCGACGTGGCGCTGCTCAATGCGCTGCTGCACGCCATCGTGTTCGAAGGCCTGACCGACCCGGCCTACATCGAGGCCCACACGCTGGACTTCGCACAACTCAAGGCCCACCTGGTGGACTTCTCGCCTGAAGCCATGGCGCCGGTCTGCGGCATCGATGCGGCCACGCTGCGCGAAGTGGCGCGCGCCTACGCCACGGCGAAGAACGCCATGATCCTCTGGGGCATGGGCATCAGCCAGCACACCCACGGCACCGACAACGCGCGCTGCCTGATCGCGCTCTCGCTCATCACCGGCCAGATCGGTCGCCCCGGCACCGGTCTGCACCCGCTGCGCGGGCAAAACAACGTGCAGGGAGCGAGCGACGCGGGGCTGATCCCGATGGTGCTGCCCGACTACCAGAAGGTGGGCGACACACAGGCCCGCGAGAAGGCCGAGCATTTGTGGAACCTGCCGCCCGGCACGCTGGGCAGCGAGGCGGGCCTGACCGTGGTGGAGATCATCGACGCCGCCCACCGACGCGAGATCCGCGCCATGCTGATCCAGGGCGAGAACCCCGCCATGAGCGACCCCGACGCCACCCATGCCCGCGAAGCGCTCGCCGGGTTGGACCACCTGGTGGTGCAGGACATCTTTCTGACCGAAACCGCGAGCCTGGCCGACGTGGTGCTGCCCGCCACCGCCTGGCCCGAAAAGACCGGCAGCGTGACCAACACCGACCGCTGCGTGCAGCTCGGCCGCAAGGCCGTGCGTGCGCCCGGCGAAGCCATGGCCGACGCCTGGATCACCGAACAGCTGGCGCGCCGGCTCGGCCTGGACTGGACCTACGGTGTGGCCGCCGACGGCACTGCTGCGACGGATGCGCAGGGCGGCATCGGCGCGGTATTTGAAGAGATGCGCGCCATGATGCCCAGCATCGCCGGCCTCTCGTGGGCGCGGCTGCAGCGCGAAGGCGCGGTGACCTACCCGGTGAGCAGCGAAAACGACCCCGGCCAGCCGGTGGTGTTCACCGACGGTTTCCCCACCGCCAGCGGGCGCGCCTCGCTGGTGGGTGCCAGCGTCACGCCGCCGGCCGAGGTGCCGGATGCGTCGTTCCCGATGGTGCTCATCACCGGGCGCCAGCTGGAGCACTGGCACACCGGCAGCATGACACGGCGCAGCGAGGTGCTTGATGCGCTGGAGCCCGGCCCGGTGGTGAGCCTGCACCCCACCACCGCGCGGCGGCTGGGGCTGAGGGCGGGTGCTCTGGCGCAGGTGCGTTCGCGCCGTGGCGAGGTGGCGCTGCCGGTGCGGCTGGACGACGCGATGCCGCTGGACACGGTCTTCATCCCGTTTGCCTACGCCGAAGCGGCGGCCAACCTGCTCACCAACCCGGCCCTGGACCCGGTGGGCAAGATCGCCGAACTGAAGTACTGTGCGGTGGACGTGCGGCCCTCGGTGTCCACGCAGGAATCGGCCCGGGTTTGATCTGACGCAAGGCCTTTGAGCCCGGCCCCTCCTACGATGACCGTGCCGTCTCGTGCGGCCTTGTTCATTCATCACCTGGAGGAGATCGACCATGTTCAAAAAAATCCTGCTGCCCACCGACGGCTCCGAACTCGGCGTGTTTGCCACCCGCGCCGCCGTGCAACTGGCCAAGAGCCAGGGCGCGCAAGTGGTGGGCGTGTACGTGATCGACCCGTTCCCCTACATCGGCATCGGCGACGCCTCGGCCATCGGTCTGCAGTCCTACCTGACGGAGGCCAAGGCCGCTGCCGGCGTGGCGCTGGATGCCGCGCGCATGGCCTGCGCGGCCGACGGTGTGCCGTTCACGGGCGACACCATCGAACGCAACGTGGTCTACGAAGGGATCATCGAGACGGCCGAGGCCGAGGGCTGCGACCTGATCGTGATGGGTTCACACGGCCGCCAGGGCGTGAAGGCGCTCATCCTGGGCAGCGTGGCGCAAAAGGTGCTGACCCACGCGAAGGTGCCCGTGCTGATCGTCAAGTCTTGACGATCAGCGCATGAATTTTCCGTTGGCGTTCACGATCGACAAATCGGAAAAGTCCAGACCGGTGTGGTCCGTGGCGCTGTAGTTGATCTGCAGACCACCGATGTCGTAGTTGCGCATGCCTTCCAGCGCGTCGCGCAAGGCCACCGGTGTCGGGTTGGGGCCGGCGCGGCGCAGGCCTTCCGCCATCACCTTGGCCGCGGCAAAACCTTCCATCATGGCCGGTGACACACCCTCCAGGCCCTTGGCCTTGGCCAGGTCCTGCGCTTCCTTGATCAGCGGGTAGGCCACCGAACGTTCGTTGGGGAACACCTGCGTCACGATCACGCCACGGGCGTGTTCGCCGAGCAGTTTGATGAAACCGTCGGAGGCGTTGTTGGACAGCGTGACCAACTGGGCCCGCGAGCCCGCCGCGCGGATCGCCTTCATGCCGTTGGCGGCGTTGCCGGCCGAGCCGATGACCATCACCGCCTGGGCGTTGCTTTTGGCAACACGAGCCGCCAGTTCGGTGAAGTCGGGTTTGTCACGCGGGAATTTTTCCTGCAACACCGGCGTCTGCTTCACGGTGGCGAAGCCTTTCAGAGCGCCCGCGGCCGAGTCGGCGCCAAACGAGTCGTCGGTCTCCAGCAGCGCGATGCGCGTGATGCCGATGCTCGCCAGGTGCTCGATGGCCTTGGCGGCTTCGCGCTGGTAGGTGGCGCGCACGTTGAACACCCAGGGGTTCACCGGCTCGTGCAGCACCATGGCGCCCGTGCTCGGGCCCACCAGCGGCACCTTGAACTCGGCGAGCATGGGCAGCAGGGCCTGTGAATGCGGTGTGCCTCGGTTCAGGAACAAGGCCAGCACCTTCTGCTCGGTGATGAGCTGGCGCGAGACCTCCACCGTGACCTTGGGGTCGAACTTGTCGTCGACCGACACCAGCTCGATCTTCTGGCCGTTGACGCCGCCACGCGCGTTGACCGCGTCGAAGTACAGCCTGGCGCCATCGATGTTCTCTTTCACCCCGGCCGCCACCGAGCCGGTGATGCCCGTTGGATTGCCGATGCGCAGTTGCGCCCAGGCGGGCAGGGTGATGGTGATGAGGCCGGCCAGGCCGAGGGTGGCGAGGCTCCTGGGCCAGGAGGTGAAGTTTTTTTTCATGGGTTTGTCTCCGAAGATGGGCACAGTCTAGGCAGCCTGGTCGGGCGGGAAATTGTGGGTATGACGTACACGGCAGGGGGTATGTCACGCGGCTCCGTAGAATCTTTGCGTCCCCCTCTGGAGCCCCTGCATGTCCGATGCCTTTTTGCCCGCCGAGTTGCCTGTGGACGCGATTGCACCCGCGTCCGACGATGAGGGGCGCGACCGACCGACGGAAGGTGGCACTGGCCTGATCCGCATCCGCGGCGCGCGCCAGCACAACCTGAAGAACATCGACCTCGACATCCGCACCGGCGAACTCACGGTCGTCACCGGCCCCAGCGGTTCGGGCAAGTCGAGCCTGGTGTTCGACACCCTGTTTGCAGAGGGCCAGCGCCGTTACGTGGAAACCTTCAGCGCGTATGCGCGCCAGTTTCTCGACCGCATGGACAAACCCGCGGTGGACCGGGTGGAGGGCGTGCCACCGGCGATCGCGATCGACCAGACCAACCCGGTGCGCAGCTCGCGCTCCACGGTCGGCACCATGACCGAGCTCAACGACCACCTGAAGCTGTTGGTCGCGCGCGGTGCCGAGCTGTTCGACCGCGACACCGCGGCGCTGGTGCGGCACGACTCGCCGGAGTCGATCTACGCGGAGCTGAGTGCCCGCGCGGCGGCGCAGGGAGATCCCAGACTCGTCGTCACCTTCCCGGTGGAGCTGCCCGCGAGCACCACGCCCGAAGAAATCGAACAGTGGCTTTCGGCCAGCGGCTACACGCGGGTGCAGGCCGAGCGGGTGGTGCAGCGCGCCATCGCACCGGTCGATGAAAAGGCCAAGACCAAAGGCAAGGCCAAGGCCGCGCCCATGGAGTCGATCAAGGTGCTCGACGTGGTGGCCGACCGTTTCCGCATCGGCACCACCGAACCGGCGCGCGTGATGGAAGCCATCGAGGTCGGCTTGAAGCGGGGCAGCGGCAAGTTGATGGTGTATGCCCTGAAATCGGAATCTGACCCCCAATTGGGTGGGGAGCCCGAGATCTGGAGATTCAGCACCGGCCTGCATTGCCCCGAGAGCGACATCCGCTACAGCGAGCCAACGCCGTCGATGTTCTCGTTCAATTCGGCCGTGGGCGCCTGCGAGGCCTGTCGGGGTTTCGGGCGGGTGATCGGGGTGGATTACGGGCTGGTGATTCCGAACGACAAGCTCACGCTGCGCGCCGGGGCCATCAAGGTGTTCCAGACGCCGGCCTGGAAAGAGGCGCAGGACGACATGATGCGGCACGCCGAGGCCGCCGGCATCCCGCGCGACACCCCGTGGGCCAAGCTCACCGATGAGCAGAAACACTGGGTCAGGGCCGGCTCGCCGCAGTGGAACGGCAAGTGGAACCAGCACTGGTACGGGGTGGACCGCTTCTTCGAATACCTGGAGAGCAAGGCCTACAAGATGCACATCCGCGTGCTCTTGTCCAAATACCGCAGCTACACCGAATGCCCGAGTTGCCACGGCGCGCGCCTCAAGACCGACAGCCTGCTCTGGCGCCTGGGCACGAAGGCGCAGGCGGATGCGGTGCTGAAGCCCGCGAAGCGTTACTTGCCGCAGGGTGTGAAGTGGTCACGCACGCAACTGGAGGCCTTGCCCGGTCTGTGCCTGCACGATCTGATGTTGCTGCCGCTGGATCGGTTGCGGGTGTTTTTTGCCTCCCTGGCTCCCTCCCACACGCGCGGGGAGAAGGAGCCGAACACCGGGCAGGCGCAGGCCCTCAAACTCCTGCTCGACGAAATCAACACCCGCATCCGTTACCTCTGCGAGGTCGGCATCGGCTACCTCACGCTCGACCGGCAAAGCCGCACGCTCAGCGGTGGCGAGGTGCAGCGCATCAACCTCACCACGGCGCTCGGCACCTCGCTGGTGAACACGTTGTTCGTGCTCGACGAGCCCAGCATCGGCCTGCACCCGCGCGACATGGCGCGCATCAACGACGCCATGCTGCGCCTGCGCGACGCCGGCAACACGCTGGTGGTGGTCGAACACGATCCGGCCGTGATGCTGGCCGCCGACCGCCTGATCGACATGGGCCCGGGCCCGGGTGAGCGCGGCGGGCAGATCGTGTTCGACGGCACGCCCGAGCAGATCCGTTCGGCCGACACACTCACCGGCGCCTACCTCGGTGCGCGCAAGACCATCGGCATGGGTTTCAAGCGCGCGGTGACCGACAGCACGCCGCGCCTGATTCTTGAAGGCGCGCGCGAACACAACCTGAAGGACGTGTCGGTGGAGTTCCCGCTGCAGCGCCTGGTGGTGGTCACCGGCGTCTCGGGCTCGGGCAAGTCCAGCCTCATTCAAGACGTGCTGGCCCCCGCGCTGCTGCGCCACTTCGGCAAGTCCACCGACACGCCCGGCGCGCACGACCGCTTGCTGGGTGCCGACCTGCTCTCCGAGGTGGTGTTCGTCGACCAGTCACCCATCGGCAAGACCGCGCGCTCCAACCCGGTGAGCTACGTGGGCGCGTGGGACGCCATCCGCGCGCTGTTCGCCGACGCGCCGCTCTCGCGCCAGCGCAGCTACACGCCCGCCAAATTCAGCTTCAACAGCGGCGACGGGCGCTGCCCCACCTGCGGTGGCTCGGGCTTCGAGCACGTGGAGATGCAGTTCCTGAGCGACGTGTATTTGCGCTGCCCGGACTGCGATGGCAAGCGTTACCGGCCCGAGATTCTGGAGGTGCGCATCGAACGCGGCGCTCGCTCGCTCAACGTTGCCGACGTGCTGGACCTGACGGTCAGCGAGGCGGCGGAGCTCTTCAAGGCCGACAGAGAGGTGATCCGCGTGCTGCAACCCATCGTCGACGTGGGCCTGGAGTACGTGAAGCTCGGCCAGCCCGTGCCCACGCTTTCGGGTGGCGAGGCGCAGCGCTTGAAGCTCGCGGGCTTCCTGGCCGACGCCTCCAAGAGTGCGAGCGCGAGCCGCCAGCCGCTCTCGCGCAAGGGCACGCTGTTCCTGTTCGACGAGCCCACCACCGGCCTGCATTTCGACGACATCGCCAAGCTCATGCGAAGCTTGCGCAAGCTGCTCGATGCGGGCCATTCGCTGGTGGTGATCGAGCACAACCTGGACGTGATCCGCTCGGCCGACTGGCTGATCGACCTCGGCCCCGAGGGCGGTGACGCCGGTGGCCTGGTGGTGGCCGAGGGCGCGCCCGAGCAGGTGCGCGAACACGCGAGCAGCCACACCGCCAAGGCGCTGCGCGAGTACGCGCTGTCCATGGGCGAGGTGCACGCGGTGCGCGAAGGCCGCGCGTCCGACTACCTGGGACAGTCCAGCGGCCTGGCCGCCGCCGCCCGCCGCAGCGACAAACACGGCCACGCCATCCGCATCGTCAACGCCAAGGAACACAACCTCAAGAACTTGAGCGTGGACATCCCGCGCGGCCAGTTCAACGTGATCTCGGGCGTGAGCGGTTCGGGCAAGTCCACGCTGGCCTTCGACATCCTGTTCAACGAAGGCCAGCGGCGCTACCTCGAGAGCCTGAACGCCTACGCGCGCAGCATCGTGCAGCCCGCGGGCCGGCCCGAGGTGGACGCGGTCTACGGCATCCCGCCCACGGTGGCGATCGAGCAGCGGCTCTCGCGCGGCGGGCGCAAGAGCACGGTGGGCACCACCACCGAGGTCTGGCATTTCCTGCGCCTGCTCTATGTGAAGCTGGGCACGCAGCACTGCGTGCACGACGGCGCGGCCGTGATGCCGCAGAGTGCCGACAGCATCGCCGCCGCCATCCTCCAGCGCTACGCCGGCCAGCACATCGGCCTGCTCGCTCCGCTGGTGGTCAACCGCAAGGGCGTCTACACCGAGCTGGCCGACTGGGCGCGCCCGCGCGGCCACACCCACCTGCGCGTGGACGGCGAATTCCTCCCCACCACCGGCTTCCCGCGCATCGACCGCTTCAAGGAACACACCATCGAGCTGCCGGTGGCCGACTTCGTGGTGAGCGCCGACCAGGAGGCCCAGCTTCGCAGCCAGCTGGCCAAGGCGCTGGAGATCGGCAAGGGCGTGGTGCACGTGCTGCACCCGCTCGACGGTCTGGCTCGGGCTTTGGAAGAAGGTACTTCGACGCGTGACCTCGGCCGGCTGGAGGTGTTCTCCACCACGCGTGCCTGCCCGGTCTGCGCCACCAGTTACCCCGAACTCGACCCGCGCCTGTTCTCGTACAACAGCAAGCACGGCTGGTGCCCTGACTGTGTGGGCACTGGCCTCAAACTCTCGCGCGACCAGCGCACCGTGCTCGACGATTCGGTGCGCGACGACAAGGAGCGTGGCCGCGAGCAGAGCTTTGCCGAACCCGAGGTGGACGACCTGGTGGACGAGGTGTGCCCCGGCTGCGCGGGCACTCGGCTGAATGCCCAGGCCCGCGCGGTGAAGTTCAGCGCCGTGGGCATCACCGATGTGGCGCGGCTTTCGGTGCGCGAGGTGCGGCAGTGGGTGCAGGCGTTGATCAACAATGCCGTTCGCCCTGAGCCTGTCGAAGGGCATCCAGACTCGCAGGGGCTTCGACAAGCCCAGCCCGAACGGGGTTTTGTGATGAGCGTCCGCGAAACCGGCATCGCGCGCGACCTGTTGCCCGAAATCGAAAGCCGCCTCGCCTTCCTCGAAGAAGTGGGCCTGAACTACCTGACCCTGGACCGCGGCGCGCCCACGCTCAGCGGTGGTGAGGCGCAGCGCATCCGCCTGGCGGCGCAGCTCGGCAGCAACCTGCAAGGCGTGTGTTACGTGCTCGACGAGCCCACCATCGGCCTGCACGCGCGCGACAACGCGATATTGCTCAACGCGCTGCACAAGCTCGGCGACATGGGCAACACGCTGGTGGTGGTGGAGCACGACGAAGACACCATCCGCCGTGCCGACCACATCATCGACATCGGCCCCAGCGCGGGCAAACGCGGCGGGCGCGTGGTGGCGCAGGGCACGGTCGACGACCTGTCGGCGAACCCCGAGTCGGTGACCGGGCGCTACCTGCTGCATGCGATGAAGCATCCGCTGCAGGCCAGAAGGCCTGTGTTGCCCCCTCTCCCGCCAGCGGGAGAAGGTGAGGGTGCCCCCTGGCTCCACGTGCACCGCGCCCAACTTCACAACCTCAACCAGCTCGACGCCGCCGTGCCGCTGCAGCGCCTGGTCGTCATCACCGGTGTCTCCGGCTCGGGCAAGTCCACGCTCGCGCGCGACGTGCTGCTGACCAACGTGGCCGCCGCTGTCTCCCAGCGCAGCACGAGAGCCGGCCGCGACGCGATGGACCAGGGTCAATACCCCGCGTGGTCCGGCTGTGCCGGCGTGAGCGGTTTCGAGACCGTGGACCGCGTGCTCGAAGTCGACCAGACGCCGATCGGAAAAACACCGCGCAGCTGCCCGGCCACCTACATCGGTTTCTGGGACACGGTGCGCAAGCTGTTCGCCGACACGCTGGAAGCCAAGGCGCGTGGCTACGGCCCGGGCCGTTTCAGCTTCAACACCGGCGAAGGCCGCTGCCCGGGCTGCGAAGGCCAGGGCATGCGCACCATCGAGATGAGCTTCCTGCCCGACGTGAAAGTGCCCTGCGAGGTCTGCCACGGCGCGCGCTTCAACCCCGAGACCCTGGCCGTGACCTGGAAGGGCAAGAGCATCGGCGACGTGCTGCAGATGGAGGTGGACGAGGCGGTGGACTTTTTCGCCGCCATGCCCAGCATCGGCCACCCGCTGCAGCTGCTGAAAGACGTGGGCCTGGGTTACCTCACGCTGGGCCAGCCCAGCCCCACGCTCAGCGGTGGCGAGGCGCAGCGCATCAAGCTCGTGACCGAACTCAGCAAGGTGCGTGACGACATCACGCGCCGTGGCCAGAAGCCGCCGCACACGCTGTATGTGCTGGACGAGCCCACGGTGGGCCTGCACATGGCCGATGTGGAAAAGCTCATTCGCGTGCTGCACCGCCTGGTGGACGGTGGACACAGCGTCATCGTGATCGAGCACGACCTGGACGTGATGGCCGAAGCCGACTGGATCATCGACCTCGGTCCCGAGGGCGGGGGCGGTGGTGGCCTCATCGTGGCCGCCGCGCCGCCCGACGAGGTGGTGCGGCTGGACACGCACACCGGGCGCGTGCTGGGGCCGGTGCTGGCGCGCAGCTGAACCTCAGTTGCGCGGCAGGGGCAGGGCGGTCTTGTACCGCACCTGCTTGAGCGTGAAGCTGGATCGAATCTTCTCCACCTCGGGGATGGGGGCCAGCCGGTCCAGGATGAAGCGCTCCAGTGCCGCCATGTCGGCCACCACCACGCGGATCAGGTAGTCCGAGTCACCGGTCATGAGGTAACACTCCATCACCTCGTCGTGGTCGGCAATGCGCTCCTCGAAGCGCGCCAGCGCTTCCTTGCGCTGGGTCTTCAGGCTGATGTTGATGAACACGTTCAGCCCCAGCCCCAGGCTCGCCGCGTCGGCCAGCGCCACGTACTGGCGGATCACGCCCGCGGCTTCCAGCGCCTTGACCCGCGCCAGGCACGGCGAGGGGGACAGCCCCACGCGCTTGGCCAGCGCCACGTTGGACAGCGAGCCGTCGTGCTGCAGCTCGTGAAGGATGCGTCGGTCGATCTGGTCCATGGCTTCTTGTGTTGACGATTGAACGGAGTGCGGCAGATTGTGCTGCCAAAGGACAGTATTGCAAGCTGTTTGGCAGCACATGCCGGCGAGTCACCGGTACAGTGATCCCATGAATGCCCGCCCCGACATCGACCATGATCCCGATCCGCACGAAACCGCCGAATGGCGCGATGCCTTTCTGGCGCTGGTCCAGACGCAGGGCCCGGCCCGCGCCCGCCAGATGCTGGACGAGCTCGCCCGGCTGGCGCGTGGACAGCGCGTGGCCTGGCAGCCCGAGCTCAACACGCCCTACGTCAACACCATCGCGGTCGAAGACCAGCCCGCCTTCCCCGGCGACCTCGCGGTGGAAGAACGCCTGGCCTCGCTGATGCGCTGGAACGCGTTGGCCATGGTGGTGCGCGCCAACCAGGCGTACGGCGAACTCGGCGGCCACGTCGCCAGCTACGCGAGCGCGGCCGACCTGTTCGAGAGCGGTTTCAACCACTTCTTCCACGCGCGCAGCGACAGCCACGGCGGCGACCTGGTGTTCTTCCAGCCGCACAGCGCGCCGGGCGTGTACGCGCGCGCCTTCCTCGAAGGCCGCCTGAGCGAAGCCGACCTGCTGCACTACCGCCAGGAAATCACCGCACCCGCCAGCGGCGCGCGCGGCCTCTCGAGCTACCCGCACCCGTGGCTCATGCCCGACTTCTGGCAGTTCCCCACCGGCTCCATGGGCATAGGCCCGATCAGCTCGATCTACCACGCGCGCTTCATGCGCTACCTCACGCACCGCAACCTGCAGAACTGCGAAAACCGCAAGGTCTGGGGCGTGTTCGGCGACGGCGAGATGGACGAGCCCGAAAGCATGTGCGCGCTCACGCTGGCCGCGCGCGAGAAACTGGACAACCTGGTGTGGGTGGTCAACTGCAACCTGCAGCGCCTGGACGGCCCGGTGCGCGGCAACGGCCGCATCATCGACGAGCTGGAAAAACTGTTCGCGGGCGCGGGCTGGAACGTGATCAAGCTGGTCTGGGGCAGCGACTGGGACGGCCTGTTCGCGCGCGACACCACGGGTGCGCTGGTGCGTGCCTTCGCGCAGACGGTGGATGGGCAAATGCAGACCTTTGCCGCCAAGGACGGGCGCTTCAACCGCGACAACTTCTTCGGCCAGAACGAAGAGCTCGCGCGCCTCGCGCAGGGCATGACCGACGAGCAGATCGACCGTCTGAAGCGCGGCGGCCACGACCTGGTGAAGATCCATGCGGCCTACGCCGCGGCCGCGGCCCACACCGGCCAGCCCACCGTGATCCTCGCGCAGACCAAGAAGGGCTACGGCATGGGCAGCGCGGGCCAGGGCAAGATGACCACGCACAGCCAGAAGAAGTTCGACGGCGCCGACCTGATCGAATTCCGCAACCGCTTCAACCTGCCGCTGTCCGACGAACAGGCCACCGGCCTCAACTTCTTCAAACCCGCCGACGACAGCGCCGAGATGCGTTACCTGCGCGAGCACCGCGCACAACTCGGTGGCGCCATGCCACGCCGCGAGACCGCCTGCGAGGTGGTGCCCGTGCCCGCGATCGAGGCCTACGCCACCTTCGCCCTGAAGGCCGACGGCAAGGAAATGAGCACGACCATGGCCTTCGTGCGCATGCTGGGTGGCCTGCTCAAGGATCCGCAGCTCGGCCCACGCATCGTGCCCATCGTGGCCGACGAAGCGCGCACCTTCGGCATGGCCAACCTGTTCAAGCAGGTCGGCATCTACAGCAGCGTGGGCCAGCGCTACGCGCCTGAAGACATCGGCTCGGTGCTGAGCTACCGCGAGGCGCTGGACGGGCAGATCCTCGAAGAAGGCATCAGCGAAGCCGGCGCGCTGGCAAGCTGGACCGCCGCGGCCACCAGCTACAGCGTGCACGGCCTGGCGATGCTGCCGTTCTACATCTACTACTCCATGTTCGGCTTCCAGCGCGTGGGCGACGCGATCTGGGCCGCGGCGGACCAGCGCTCGCGCGGTTTCCTGCTCGGCGCCACCTCGGGCCGCACCACGCTGGGCGGCGAAGGCCTGCAACACCAGGACGGCAGCAGCCACCTGGTGGCCGCGACCATTCCCAACTGCAAGGCCTGGGACCCGGCGTTCGCGGGCGAGCTCGCGGTGATCGTGGACGCGGGCATGCGCGAGATGCTGGTCGAGCAGCAGGACGTGTTCTATTACGTCACGCTGATGAACGAGAACTATGCCCAGCCCGATCTGCCCGAGGGCGCGGCCGAAGGCGTGCTCAAGGGCGGCTACCGCTTCGGCCAGTTCGGTCCAGCCAACGCCGGGCAGCGTGTCACCCTGCTGGGCTCGGGCGCGATCTTCACCGAGGTGCTCAAGGCGGCCGAACAGCTCGCCGCACAGGGCATCGGCGTGGAGGTGTTCAGCATCACGAGCTGGAGTGAACTCGCGCGCGACGGCGTGGTGAACGGCGAGGAGTCGCATCTCACGCGCCTGCTGGCCAACAGCGCGGGCCCGGTGATCGCCGCGACCGACTACGTGCGCACCGTGCCCGAGAGCGTGCGCGCCTTCGTGCCTGAAGGCCGGCGCTTCCACACCCTGGGCACCGACGGCTTCGGCCGCAGCGACACGCGCGCCGCGCTGCGCGCCTTCTTCCAGGTGGATGCCGACAGCGTCGCGGCGCGCGCCCGGCAGGCGTTGACCGGGGCTTGAGCTAAGCTGCCGTGGTGCAGCACCAGGTCATCCACATCCACCCGTCCGCTCCGGCCCAGCCCACGCTCGGCGCGCCGTGCAATGGTTGTGGCGTGTGCTGCATGGCCGAGCCCTGCCCCCTCGGACAGGTGATCTCGCGCAGGCGGCACGGCGCTTGTGGTGCGTTGCGTTGGGACGAACAGCTATCGGTGTACCGCTGCGGCGCGATCACCGACGCCGCCGGCGTTCTGGGTCCACGCTGGCGCTGGGCGGCGCCGGTGCTGCGCCAACTGGCGCGCCGCTGGATTGCCGCAGGGGTGGGTTGTGACGCCCACCTGCAGAGCGAGCGGGGCTGATCAGCGCGCGAACAGCACGACCACGCCGATGACCAGCGCGGCGATGACAAACATGAATAGCCGCGTGCGCACCCGCAGCAGCTCCACGGCCGCCACCAGGCGTGCGTTCTGCTCGGCGAGTTCGGCCAGGGTCTGAGCCATCTGGGTCTGCGTCTGGGCTTGTTGATCGATCAGCTGCCGGGCTTCGATCAGCCGGTTGCGCAGCTCACCCAGGCTGGGTGGCGTGTCCGACACGAGGTCCATGGGCATGGCGGTGGCGGTGGGGCTCTCGGGCGCCTTTTGCCGGTCCATCAGCTTGCGGGCGGCGTTGAGCACCTTGGGCGCGTGTTCGATCACGTCGCCCCAGGGGATCACTTTGAGGGCGAGCAGCCAGGGGATGGCCATGTGGGGGTCCTTTCGCAGGGCGGATGACGCGGAATGCACCCTTGGGAGCAGCTTAACCCGGTGGGGTTCCCGCAGATGGGGACGGAGCGGCGCCTCTCAACAGCCACCAGCCCACCCCGGCCACCGACAGCAGCAGCGCCGGAAATCCCACCGTGGGCGCCCACTGCAGGGTCGCGGCCCCCAGCGCCGGTGCCAGCACGCCGCCCAGCGTGTACGACAGCACCAGCACCGCGGTGCTGTTGACCAGGGTGATGCCGTCTTCGCGCGAGCCGATGTCGATCATGGCCAGGGTGTAGAGGCTGCCGCCGGCGCCGCCCCACAGGAAGGCCACCGGCGCGGCCAGCCAGGGCGTGTCGGCCACGAAGGGAATCACCAGCGTGGCCAGCAGCGTGATCAGCGCGCACACCCGCATGATCTTCAGGCGCGTGGCGCGGGCGTTGCCCCAGCGCTGCTTGGGGTGGTGGGCCAGGCGGTCGGCCAGCAGGCCGGCGGGCAGCATCATGAGTGCGCTGCCCAGACCGCTGGCCGAGACCAGCAGCGCAGCGGCGGTGGCGCCCAGGCCGAGTGCCAGGCCGTACAGCGGCAAGATGGACGTGAGGCCGCTCTCGAAGAAGCCACCGACGAAGCCCACCGTCATGATCAGCGGGTGCGCGCGCAGTGCGTGCCACACGCCCGACAGGCCCACCTGCGCACTGTGCGTGTCGGCAGCGGCGGGCATGCGCGGAATGAGCAAGCTCCAGCCCAGGCCGAACACGGTGAGCGTCAGCGCCAGCCAGAGCGCGGCATCGCTCTGCGCGCCCAACCAGGCCAGCACCAGCGGGCCCAGCACGAAGGTGGTGCCGACCATGGTTTCGAAGATGCCGACATTGCGCCCACGCTGCGCAGGTGGAGAAAACTCCGCGACCACCGCTTCGGCCAGCACCCAGCGCAGGCCGGCGGCCATGCCCTCGATGAGGATGCAGACGAACCACAGCACCAGCGAGTTGCTGAAGAGGAAACCACTGATGGCCACCACCGGCACGAAGGCCGCGAGCCGGAGCGAGGGCCGCCGGCCCAGTCGCTGTGTGATGGCCGAGGCGAACGGCGTCATGGCGAACACACCGAGCCACCCCGTGGCCACGAACACACCCGCCAGCGCGGTGGACACGCCGTCGCCCTTGAGCCGCAAGAGCAAGAGGGGCATGAGCATGAAGTAGCCCACCAGCTGGAAAAAGGTGGAGCCGAAGATCGCCACCAGCCCGAGGCGCGCTTGCGTGGGCACGGGCGTGCCGGGCGCGGTGCCGGTGATGGCATGGCTGTGCTGGGGTGGCAACGGGTGTTCGCTCATGTCGACCGTGCATTCAACACCGCGTTGGCCACCTCCGCAAAGCCCGCGCCGCGCTCACCCTGCGTCACATGGCGCGGGTGGTGGCGGAGCGCTGCCCAGAAGCGCGCCACGTTGGCCACGCCCACGCTGTGCGGGAAGTGGCCGAACATGCGGGCGTCGTTGGTCGAGTCGCCCACGTAGACCCATCGGTCTAGTTCGGCGTCGAGGTCGCGGCCCAGGCGCGTGCGCACGATCCAGCGCGCGCCGACGAGCTTGTCGTGTTCGCCGATCCAGCCGTTGATGTGGATCGAACTCACGGTGGCGTTGAGCCCCTCGCTGCGCATGAGGGCCACCACCTGCGCGATCTCGGCCTCGCCCAGGTGAGCGAACTCGCTGTGGTCGATGGCGATGTCGGTCTCGCGCCCGGGGCTGTCGGTGGTCAGGCGGGTCTGTGGCAATTCACGCAGCACGCGCTGCGCCACAGCCTGCAGGCGGGCGAAGTTGGTGGTTCGCGTGGCCGCGTCCTGCAGGTAGTCGCGGCAGAGCCGTCCATCAGCGCCGCGCCACAGCGCCACAGCGCCGTTCTCCGCCACGATGGCGTCCACCGGCCAGGCCAGGGCAAAGGCTTCGCTCCAGCCCGCTGGCCGGCCCGTGATCGCCAGCACCGGCAGACCGGCGGCGCGCAGGCGGTGCAGGGCGTCCAGGGCGTCATCCGTGATGGCACCGTCCGTCGTCAGGGTGTCGTCGATGTCGGTCAGCACGCCGTGGATGCGCTCGCGCGCCGCGGTGGGCCACAGGTCGAGCGGGGAGGGCGCGGGGATGGTGGGCATGGGGCCGGCAGTGTCGCACAGGCTTACAAATTGGCAGGTCTCCGGCATCACAGACCACACACCCGGCGGCATGCTGGGCTAAAATCCCGCATCCGAGGAGCGTTGCAGCGTCCCCACTGACCAGTTCAGAAGCGGGGCGTGAGGCTCGGACCATCCATGCAACGACGCTCATCCACATCCCGTGCGATGAGTTTTTTTTCGCCCGCCGATGTGGTTTGTCCATCCCTTCTGGAGCGAACCATGAATGCACGTCTGAACACCCCCCTCACCGATTGCGCGATCGCCGACATCTCCCTGGCCGAATGGGGCCGCAAAGAGGTCAAGATCGCCGAGACCGAAATGCCTGGCCTGATGGCCATCCGCGAAGAATTCTCTGCTGCCAAGCCGCTCAAGGGCGCGCGCATCACCGGCAGCATCCACATGACGATCCAGACCGCGGTGCTGGTCGAAACCCTGCAAGCCCTGGGTGCCAGCGTGCGCTGGGCCTCTTGCAACATCTTCTCCACGCAAGACCACGCCGCCGCCGCACTGGTGGCGCAAGGCACGCCGGTGTTCGCGCACAAGGGCGAGACCCTCACCGAGTACTGGGACTTCACGCACCGCATCTTTGAATTCGGCGCCGCCGGCACCGAAGGCGAAGGCCCGAACATGATCCTGGACGACGGCGGCGACGCCACGCTGCTGATGATCCTGGGCCAGAAGGCCGAGAAAGACATCTCGGTGGTGGCCAACCCGACCAGCGAAGAAGAGACCTGCCTGTACGCCGCCATCAAGGCCAAGATTGCCGTGGACCCGACCTGGTACAGCCGCAAGGCCGCGCAGATCATCGGCGTGACCGAAGAGACCACCACCGGCGTGCACCGCCTGAAGGAAATGAGCGCGAAGGGCACGCTGCCGTTCCGCGCCATCAACGTCAACGACTCGGTGACCAAGAGCAAGTTCGACAACCTGTACGGCTGCCGTGAATCGCTGGTCGACGGCATCAAGCGCGCCACCGACGTGATGATCGCCGGCAAGGTCGCCTGCGTGGCCGGCTACGGTGACGTGGGCAAGGGCTCGGCCCAGGCCCTGCGCGCGCTGTCGGCCCAGGTCTGGGTGACCGAGATCGACCCCATCAACGCCCTGCAGGCCGCGATGGAAGGCTACAAGGTCGTGACCATGGAATACGCCGCCGACAAGGCCGACATCTTCGTGACCACCACGGGCAACAAGTCCATCATCACGCACGACCACATGGCCGCGATGAAGGACCAGGCCATCGTTTGCAACATCGGCCACTTCGACAACGAGATCGACATCGCCTCGATCGAGAAGTACAACTGGGACGAGATCAAGCCCCAGGTCGACCACGTGACCTTCCCCGACGGCAAGAAGATCATCATGCTGGCCAAGGGCCGCCTGGTGAACCTGGGCTGCGGCACCGGTCACCCCAGCTTCGTGATGTCGAGCTCGTTCGCGAACCAGACCATCGCGCAGATCGAGCTGTTCACCCAGCCGCAGAAGTACGAAGTGGGCCAGGTCTATGTGTTGCCCAAGCACCTGGACGAGAAGGTTGCTCGCCTGCACCTGAAGAAAGTCGGCGCGATGCTGACCGAGCTGACCGACGAGCAGGCCGCTTACATCGGTGTGAACAAGGCTGGCCCGTACAAGCCGGACACCTACCGGTACTGAGCCCCATGCGGGCAGACCAACTGCTCGTCGAGCGCGGGCTGGCGGCTTCCAAGTCGCAAGCCCAACGGCTGATTGCATCGGGCGTGCGCTGGCGACTGCTTCCGGGCGACTGGAAAACCATCTCGAAGAACGGCGAAGAGCTGCGCGAGACGGTGGAACTGCAAGCGGTGGACAACGCCGAGACGAGGTTCGTCTCGCGCGGTGGACTCAAACTCGACGGCGCCCTGCAACGCGTGGCACTCGACGTGCGCGGCCTGCGCTGCCTCGATGTGGGTCAGAGCAGCGGTGGTTTCACCGACTGCCTGCTGCAGCGCGGCGCGGTGCAGGTGGTGGGTGTGGACGTGGGCCAGGGCCAGTTGCATCCGGGGCTGCGCGGCGATGCGCGCGTGGTCTGCATCGAGAAATGCAACGCTCGCGACCTGTCGGCCGATGTGCTGCAGGCTGCGGGCGGACCACCACCGTTCGACCTCATCGTGGGCGACCTGTCGTTCATCTCGCAAACACTCGTGTGGCCAGCGCTCATGCCCTTGCTCAAGGCGGGCGGGCATGTGCTCATGCTGGTGAAGCCGCAGTTCGAACTGCAACCCGAGCACATCGGCAAGGGCGGCCTGGTCAAGAGCGAGGCCAGCTACCCGCTGGTGCGTGAGCGCATCGAGCAGGTGGTCAAGGACAGCGGTCTTGCGCTGCTGGACTACTTCGAGAGCCCGATCACCGGGGGTGACGGCAACCGCGAATTTCTGGTGTTCGCCCGCAGCCCGGTCTGAGGCCGCTGGCGGTGTCGAACCCGCACATTTCTGGAGAACCCCATGGGCCTGCCCGTGAGTCTTGAATTTTTTCCGCCCAAGACGCCCGAGGGCGTGGACAAGCTGCGCGCGGTGCGCCAGCAGCTCTATGGATTGAAGCCCGAGTTCTGCTCGGTCACCTACGGCGCCGGCGGTTCCACGCAAGAGGGCACCTTCAACACGGTGCGTGACATCCTTGCCGAGTCCGTGCCGGCGGCCTCGCACTTCTCGTGCATCGGCGCCACCAAGGCCTCGGTGCGCGAGCAGCTCGCCACGCTCAAGACCATGGGCGTGAAGCGCCTGGTGGCGCTGCGCGGTGACCTGCCCAGTGGCTATGGCGCGGGCGGCGAGTTCCACTACGCCAGCGACCTGGTGTCTTTCATCCGCGGCGAGACCGGCGACGACTTCCACATCGAGGTGGCGGCCTACCCCGAGGTGCACCCACAGGCGAAGTCACCCGAGTCCGATCTGCAGGCCTACGCGACCAAGGTGCGCGCGGGTGCGCACTCGGCCATCACCCAGTATTTTTACAACAGCGACGCCTACTTCCGCTTCGTGGACGACGCCGTCAAGCTCGGTGCCGACGTGCCGGTGGTGCCCGGCATCATGCCCATCACCAGCTCCACCCAGCTCATGCGTTTCTCGGATGCGAGTGGCGCCGAGATCCCGCGCTGGATCCGCCTGCGGCTGCAGGCTTTCGGCGACGACACGGCGTCGATCAAGGCCTTTGGCCTGGACGTGGTGACCGACCTGTGCGACCAACTGCGCAACGGGGGCGTGCCGGCGCTGCACTTCTACACCATGAACCAGAGCGTGGCCACGCTGGAAATCGCGAAGCGGCTGCAGTTGTCATGAGCTTCAAGTCCGCGTTCACGCTCGCACTGGCCACCGTGTTGTGGCTCGGCGGCTGTGCGACGCGGGTGCCTTCGGTGCCACCCCTGTCCGATGCGGAGGAACCCGCGGCCGTGCCGGACGCGCGCGAGATCGAGCGCGGCCGGGCCTCGTGGTACGGCGAGCCCTTTCATGGGCGACGCACCGCCAGTGGCGAAATCTTCAACATGAACGAGCTCACCGCCGCCCACAAGACCTTGCCCTTCGGCACGCGCGTGCGGGTGCGCAACCTCGCCACGGGCCAGGACGTGTTGGTGCGCATCAACGACCGTGGCCCTCATGTCAGGGGCCGCATCATCGATCTGAGCCGCGCCGCCGCTGCGCAGGTTGGCCTGCTGGGCACTGGCACGGCGCCGGTGGTGCTGCTGGCCGAATGAACGCCGAGCTACCGGCTGGTGCCCCGGGCGGGCCCGTGGTGCTGCGCTGGTTGCATGTGTTGACGGCCGTGGTCGCGCACGGCAGCGTGGCCCGAGCGGCCGCCGAACTCTGCCTGTCGCCCTCGGCGGTTTCGCGCGCGGTGCGCCAGACCGAGGCTGCCATCGGCATCGACCTGTTCGAACGCGGCGCGCGCGGCATGACCGCGCTGCCGGCGGCGCGCCAGCTCGCGCTGCGTGCCCAGCGCGCCCACGAACAACTGCTCAAGGCCGATGCCACCGGTCGGGCCAGAGCGGCCACCCCACGCCGTGCGCTGCGCGTCTCGCAGATCACCGACGGCATGCTGCACGCGCTGGTGTCCACCGCGCGCAGCGGCGTTGAGACGGTGGCGGCGGCCACACTCGGCGTGTCGCAGCCGGCGGTGCACTTGCGCCTGCGCGCGCTGGCCCACCTCGCGGGCACGCCGCTGGTGCGCCGCACCGACCGTGGCGTGCGCCTCACCGAGGCCGGTGAACGCTGGGCTGCCGCGGCCGAACTCGCCTTGAGCGAATTGCGCGTGGCCGAAGAAGAACTGGCCGGCTGGCGCGGCCTGGCCGTGGGGCAACTGGCGGTGGGTGCCCTGCCCATGGCGGGCACCGAGTTGGTTCCACGTGCGCTGGGTCGGTTGCTGGAGCGCCTGCCCGGCGTGCAGGCCACGGTGGCGGACGGTACCTACGAAACGCTGCTGCACCTGTTGCGCCATGGAGAGATCGACCTCGTTGTGGGCCCGCTGCGTGGCGCGCTGGCAGCGGCCGACATCGAGGAGCAGACGCTGTTTGTCGACCACCTGGTGCCGGTCGTGCGCGCCGGGCATCCGTGGTTGGGGCGCTCGAAGGCGGTGCTGCGCCGGGGCTTGTCGGGCGCCGACTGGATCTCGCCCCTGCGTGGCTCCCCCGCGCGCGCGGCGTTCGAGGCGGCGTTTCGCGCCGCCGGGCACGAGCCACCGGCAGCGCGGCTGCACGCCAACAGCCCGTCGGCGGTGCGCGCCCTGCTGCTGCAGTCCGACCGGGTGGCTCTGCTGTCTCCGCTGCAGGTCCTGAGCGACGTGGCCAGCGGCGTGCTCGCCGTGCTGCCCCTGCCGCTGGCGGGCACCGAGCGCGCCATCGGCATCACCACGCGGCGCGGTGGCCTGCCGTCGCCGGCCGGTCGGGTGTTCATGGACGAACTGCGCGCGGTGGTGGATGAACTTCAACTGACGAGCGCCAGGCCGGTATAAGCAATTCGGCAGGCTGGCGTGGGCAATTGCAGCCCGGATGGTCACCACGGTGGTGATACTGGAAGGCCACATCCGGGCGAGGCAGCGGCCAGCATGCTGCGCGCCCCCACATCAGGAAACCGCATGCATTCCCCTTCCTCATTGACCCGCCGCACCGTGCTGATGGCAGCGGCCGCCAGCGTGGCGGCGCCCGCTCTGCGGGCCCAGACCCTGCCCCGCACCATCCGGCTGGTGGTGCCGTTTCCGCCCGGTGGTTCGCCCGACATCCTGGCCCGTGCCTTGCAGCCCCGGCTGGCCGCGGCGCTCGGCGTGAACGTGGTGATCGACAACAAGCCGGGAGCCGGAGGTTCGCTCGGTGCGACCGATGTCGCGCGCTCCGCGCCCAACGGCGCCACCCTGCTGATGGGCCACACCGGCACGCTGGCCGTCAACCCCGCGATCTATCCCGGCCTGGCCTACGACCCGCAAAAGAGCTTTGCACCGATCGCCTGGGTGGCCCGCGTGCCCAATGTGCTGGTGATCAACGCGTCGCTGCCCATCACCACGTTGAAACAATTGATCGAGCGCGCCAAGGCGCAGCCCGGCCAGCTCACGCACGCGTCGGGCGGCAACGGCAGCGCTGCCCACATCGCCTTCGAATACCTCAAGCAGCGCGCGGGCATGTTCATGCTGCACATCCCCTACCGCGGCACGGCGCCCTCGATCACCGACGTGATCGGTGGACGCGTCGACTGCACCTTCACCGGCGCCCCGGCCGTGCTGCCCCACGTGCAGGGCGGTCGCCTGCGTGCGCTGGCGGTGTCCAGCCCGCAGCGCCTGCCCGCCCTGCCCAACGTACCCACGGTCGCCGAGAGCGGTTACCCAGGCTTCGAGGCCGATCAGTGGTACGGCGTGGTCGGCCCGGCCGGCATGGCGCCCGAACTGGTGGCGCGGCTCAATGCCGAGATCAACGCGGCGCTGGTCCACCCCGAGGTGCTGGAGCCGCTCACGCGCGAGGGTGCCACGCCCATGCCGTCGAAGCCGCAGGATTTTGCCGCGCTGATCGCGCGAGAGATTCCGCGCTGGGCCGAGGTGGTCCGCGTCGGCAACGTCAAGCCATCCTGAGCGGCGCTGCCGGCCAGCCCACCGCCTGAGGGCGCGACCGGCGAATTGATCTGCGTCAAACGCGGGTGTTGCCGCCGTGGGTGTGCCGGTGCGCATTGATGCAGCGCAACATGCCACAGCCCGGGGTCTTCTGTAATCGATGTCGGGAATGTTCCCGGCTCGATCACTGAAAACCATGAAAAAGACCACTGTCGCTCTCGCTTCCCTCGTGCTGCTGGCATCGGGCGCGGCCATTGCGCAAGACTTCACCGCGGGCTCGCTGCTGGTGCGTGCTCGCGCTGTCCGTCTGGACAGCGCCAACAAGGACAGCACCGGCCTGAACCTGTCGATCAATGACAAAACGCTGCCTGAAGTTGATTTCACGTATTTCTTCAGCCCCAACCTGGCCGCCGAGCTGGTGTTGACCGTGCCGCAGAAGCAGCGCGTGTACGCCGGCGCCACCCAGATCGGTACGCTCAAACACCTGCCGCCCACGCTCACGCTGCAGTACCACTTCAACCACAGCAGCGGCGTCAAACCCTACGTGGGTGCTGGTCTGAACTACACGCGTTTCAGCTCGGTGGATCTGCTCGGCGGTGCGGCGGACCTCAAGCGCAACAGCGTGGGGCTGGCGTTCCAGGCGGGCGTCGACATTCCGCTGGCCAAGAACTTGTACCTCAACGTCGATGTGAAGAAGGTCTACATCAAGACGGACGTCATCGCTGGCGGCAGCAACATCGGCACCTTCAAGGTGGACCCGATGTTGGTCGGTGTGGGTCTGGGCTGGCGCTTCTGAGGCAGCGCCTCAGCGCTCGTCGTAACTGATCACCAGGCGTTCGCTCGTGGGGCGCGCCTGGCAGCTCAACACGAAACCCTTGTCGGTTTCCCAGGGCTCCAGCGTGTAGTTCTTCTCCATCGCCACCGAGCCCTCCACCACCTTGGCGCGGCAGGTGCAGCACACGCCGCCGCGGCACGACCAGGGCAGGTCGAGTCCGGCATTGAGTGCCACGTCGAGCACACGCTCGTCGCGGTTCATGCGCAGTTCGTGTGGCTTGCCGTCGAGCAGCACGGTGAGCGCCACGTCGCCCTCGGTTCGCCCGGCCGCATCGGCATGGCCGAGCACCACCGCCCTGCGCGCTTCGGCCGGCAGGGCGTCGAGCGTGGGCGAGGTGAAGCGTTCGGTGTGCACGCGGTCGGGCCGCACGCCTGCACCGAGCAAGGCTTGCTCGGTCGCTTCAATCATGGCTTCGGGCCCGCAGATGAACACCTCGTCCATGCTGGCCACCGGCAGCAGCGTGGCGATGAGCGCACGCACCTTGTCGCCGTCGATGCGGCCTTCGAGCAGCGGCACCTCCTGCGCCTGGCGCGAGAGGATGTGAATCAACGTCAGTCGGCCGGCGTAGCGGTCCTTCAGGTCCTGCAGGGCTTCGTTGAACATCACGCTGTCCATGCGGCGGTTGCCGTAGACCAGGGTGAACTTGGCCTGTGGCGATTCTTCGAGTGTGCTGGCCATGAGCGAGAGGATGGGCGTGATGCCCGAACCCGCTGCGAAGCCCACGCGGTGCAGTGCGCGAGGCTTGTGCACGGTGAAGCGGCCGTCCGGCGGCATCACCTTGAGGGTGTCGCCGGCCTTCAGCTCGCGGGCGGCCCAGTTGGAAAACACGCCGCCGTCCACCGGCCGGATGCCCAGTGTGAGTTCACCGCGTTGTGTGAGCAGGCTGCGCGGGCTGCTGATGGAATAGCTGCGCCGAACATCTTGCCCGCCGATGGTTGCACGCACGGTGAGGAACTGGCCGGGTTCGAACGAGAACGCCGTGCGCTGCCCGGGCGGGATGGCCAGGGTGATGGCCACCGCGCCCGCGGCCTCGGGGCTGATGCGGGCGATGGGCAGCTCGTGGAAGTGGGGTGCAGTGCTCATGGCATCAATACGGCTTGAAGTAGTCGAAGGGTTCGAGGCAATTCAGGCAGCGGTACATGGCCTTGCACGCGGTGGAGCCGAAGGGTGAGGTTTCGGTGGTGTGGGTCGAGCCGCATTGCGGGCAGGGCACGGTCTCGCGCTGCAGGGCCTGGCGCGAAAACTTCAGCACGTTGGTGCCTGCGTTTGCGGTGCTGCCGCATTGCGGCGGCGCGATGCCGTAGGCGCGCAGCTTCTCGCGCGCAACGCCGCTCATCCAGTCGGTCGTCCAGGCCGGCGCCAGTTGCGTGACCACGCGTGCGGTGATGCCGGCGTTGGCCAAGGCGGCGCGCACATCGTCTTCGATCTGCCCCATGGCCGGGCAGCCGCTGTAGGTGGGCGTGATCACCACCTCGGGCGTGCCGTCGACGCCCCATCGCACCTCGCGCAGGATGCCGAGTTCGCTCAGACTGACCACCGGAATCTCAGGGTCGCTCAGGTCGGCGAGCGCGGCCCAGATGCCTGCTTGTTCGTGTTCGGTGGCGGCATGCATGGTGCGCTTCACCAGACGGCTTGCGGATGCGTGCGGGCCAGGCTCTGCATCTCCGCAAGCAGAAAGCCCATGTGTTCCGAATGCACGCCCAGCTTGCCCTGCGGAACGTAGCCTTGCACAGCCGGGCGCTCGAGCGTGGCCTCGTTCACCGTGTCGTCCACCAGCGCGTCCCAGTCGGTCTTGAGGTCAGCCACATCGACGCCCGTGCCGCTGTTCGCCGCCTGCGTTTCGGCCTCGCTGCCGATCCAGAATTCCTGGCAGTAGGGCAGCAGGTGGTTGAGCGCGGCCTGCGCGCGGGCGTGCGATTCGTCGGTGCCGTCGCCCAAGCGCACCAGCCAGTCGCTGGCGTGGCGCAGGTGGTAGCGCACCTCCTTCAGCGACTTGGCGGCGATGGCGGCCAGGTGCGCGTCGGCCGAGGTCTGCAGCCTGTCCCACACCAGCACCATGAGCGCGCTGTAGAGGAAGTTGCGGGTGATGGTGGTGGCGTAGTCTCGGTCGCCCGACGCCGTGCTGGCCAGCGGCCCACTGTGCGGCAGCTCCAGCAGCGTGAGGTTGCGGAACTCGGCGGTGTCGCGGAAATAGGCCAGCGTGTCCTCGGTCACGCGACCCTCGGTGCGTGCGCCCTGCAGGTGTTGGAAGCGCTGCGTGAGTTCGGCATCGTCGTTGATGCGCGCGGCGGCGTGCTGGTACAGCATGCGGGCCTGGCCCAGCAGATCGAGGCTGTTGTTGGCGAGGGCCAGATCCTCTTCAAGGATGGGCCCGTGGCCGCACCATTCGGCGTTGCGCTGGCCGAGCACCAAGGCGTTGTCGGCCAGGTGCAGCAAGTAGTCGACGGGTGCATGGGTGGGAGCCGAGACCATCACATGTGCCCCACTTTGTCGGGGATCTCGTAGAACGTGGGATGGCGGTACACCTTGTCGGCCGCCGGGTCGAAGAAGCTGTCCTTGCTGTCGGGCTCGCTGGCCGTGATGCTGTTGGACGGCACGACCCAGATGCTCACGCCTTCCTGGCGACGTGTGTACACGTCGCGCGCCATCTGCAGCGCGTGCGGCGCGTCGCTGGCGTGCAGGCTGCCGCAGTGCTTGTGTTCCAGGCCCTGCTTGCTGCGCACGAAGACTTCCCAGAGGGGCCATTCCTTGAGGGCGGTGTTGGTGGTGTTCATGCGGCCTCCTTCATCGTGCGTGCTTGTTGTTTGGCCGCATGGGCCAGGGCCGCCTCGCGCACCCAGGCGCCGTCGTTCCAGGCTTTCACCCGCGTGGCCAGGCGCTCCTTGTTGCACGGGCCGTCGCCGTTGACCACGGCCCAGAACTCATCCCAGTCGATCTGGCCGTAGTCGTGGTGACCGCGCACCTCGTTCCATTTGAGATCGGGGTCGGGCAGCGTCACACCCAGCACCTCGGCCTGCGGCACGGTGGCGTCCACGAACTTCTGGCGCAGGTCGTCGTTGGAAATGCGCTTGATGCCCCAGCGCATGCCCTGCACGCTGTTGGGGCTGTCGGCGTCGGGCGGGCCGAACATGGCCAGGCACTTCCACCACCAGCGGTTAACCGCGTCCTGCACCATGGCCTTCTGTTCGGCCGTGCCCTGCATCATGGTCATCAGGCACTCGAAGCCCTGGCGCTGGTGAAAACTCTCTTCCTTGCAGACGCGGATCATCGCGCGGGCGTAGGGGCCGAAGCTGCAGCGGCACAACGGGATCTGATTCATGATCGCCGCGCCGTCCACCAGCCAGCCGACCACGCCGACGTCGGCCCAGGTCAGCGTGGGGTAGTTGAAGATGGAGCTGTACTTGGCCTTGCCCGAGTGCAACGCGTCGAACATCTGGTCGCGGCTCGTGCCCAGGGTCTCGGCCGCGCTGTACAGATACAGGCCATGGCCGCCCTCGTCTTGCACTTTGGCCACCAGAATGGTCTTGCGCTTGAGACTGGGCGCGCGCGAGATCCAGTTGCCCTCGGGCAGCATGCCCACGATCTCGCTGTGCGCGTGCTGGCTGATCTGGCGCACCAGCGTCTTGCGGTACGCGTCCGGCATCCAGTCGCGCGGTTCAATCTTGCCGTCGGCGTCGATCACGGCGTCAAAGTGCGCCTGCAGGGCGGCGTCGTGCGGCACCGACTTGAGCGGGTTGCCCGGCTTGGCGTCGGCATCCGGAACGTTGAACGACTGGGTGTACATGCGCGTCTCCTGCGCCACTGGCCGGGCGCGTGGATCGCAGTATAGCCAATTAGCCGACCGAGCGGTCGGCTAATTTTGCGACGCCCACTCAACGTATCTCCACGCTGTACCGATACACGCGCTTACCGGCGATTCCGGCGCCTCACCTACAGTGGCTCACATGAACTCTGCTGTCACCACTGCGCTTTCCCATCCTGCGTCCTCCTCGCCAGCGGCCCGTGTGCCGGTGGTGCTCGTGCTGTGTGCGTTGTTGCTGGCTTGCGGTGGCGGAGGTGGCGATGACCCGCCAGCGGGCCCCGATGGCGTGATCGGCACCACGCCCACCACGGTTTCAGGCTCGTCGGGTGCCACCGGTGGCGGAACCGGGCCCGTCGCGCTGGACGCCAGCACTAGTTGCGGTCTGCCGGAGTTTCGCATCGACCTTCTGCGGCAGATCAATGCCGCACGCTCGGTGGCCCGCACCTGTGGCAGTGCCGCGATGGCGGCCGCCGCGCCCTTGACTTGG
Source organism: Hydrogenophaga sp. (assembly GCF_018780385.1). Taxonomy (GTDB): domain Bacteria; phylum Pseudomonadota; class Gammaproteobacteria; order Burkholderiales; family Burkholderiaceae_C; genus Hydrogenophaga. The sequence continues at coordinate 50,603 of NZ_JADMJO010000028.1, forward strand.
AACGACCGCTTGTTTTCCGCCGCTGCGCGCCATTCGCGCGACATGGCGACCAGGAACTACTTTTCCCACATCGGCCTGGACGGTCGCAACCCGGCACAGCGTGTTGCCGACGAAGGCTACGCGTGGTCCTGGGTGGGCGAGAACATCGCCGCGGGGCAACCCGCTGTGTCGCCGGTGATGAGCAGTTGGCTGGCCAGCCCTGGGCACTGCGCAAACATCATGCGACCCGAGTTCCAGGAGGTGGGCGTGAGCTGTGTGCAGCAGGCGGGCAGTACCTATGGTCGTTACTGGACCATGGCGCTGGGCCGCCCGCAGTGATCGAGCTTCAGCCGCCCGATTCCAAGGTTTGTGATTTGCCGCGGCCGCGGCCAAGGTGTGCCAGCAACTGAGGCAAGGCCACCTGCAGCACGGCTTTGAGCGTGTGGGGCGGGTTGATCACAAACATGCCGCTGGCGGTCAGCCCGGGCCGGTCTTCAGGACCGTGCGTCGGGTCCTGGCCGATGGCCAGCGCGGCGTTCAGCCAGGGCTTCTGCGCCTGGTTGGCCAGCGTCTTGAGGCGGCGTGGCAAATCGTGGGCCTCGGGCCGCGGGATCACCGGGTACCAGACCAGATAGGTGCCAGTCGGGAAACGCTTGATGGCCTCTTGTATGCAGGCGCTCACTTTGCCGTAATCGCTTTTGATCTCGTAGCTCGGGTCGATCAGCACCACGGCGCGTTTGGAGCCGGTGGCCGAAGGCGGCGGCGGCAGCAGCGGGCGCAAACCTTCAAAACCGTCTTCACGCGCCACCGCGATCTGCCGCCCGGCGTCGAGCTGGGCGATGTTGGCCGCGAGCGTTTTGCTGTCGGTGGGGTGCAATTCAAACAGCTTGAGCCGGTCGCGCGACTCGGTCCGCATCAACTGCTGCATCACGAAGGGCGAGCCGGGGTAGACGCGCAGCGCGCCGGAGGGGTTGAAGCCCGCGATGATGTCGAGGTAGTCCTCGATCGCGGGCGAAACATCCTTGGCCGGCGGCTGGTCGGCGGCCCTGAGCGCCGCCATCAGCTTGACCACGCCGTCCTTGGCCTCGCCCCCGGTCTCGGTGTAGTCGCCGTCCAGGCGGTACAAACCGGCACCGGCGTGGGTGTCGACCAGGGTGATGCCGGCCTCTTTCTGCATCAGATGGCGCAGCGTGGCGATGAGAGTGGTGTGCTTGAGCACGTCGGCGTGGTTGCCGGCGTGGAAGGCGTGTCGGTAGCTGAACATTCTTCGATGGTAGCGGTTTGACCACGCCGGGCGGGTCTGCAAACGTTGAAATTTGCCAGTCACCCCTGCAATTTCGTACAATCGAGGGCTTCGCAGCGAACTGCTGGCTCCGCGACGAAGTATCCAAAACCCACCTAAGAGCGTTCCGTCAGAGAACGACCGACCGTGGAAAAGAGCCGCCAAACCACCTCTTCAAGAGAAAACTCATGACCAAAACGTTCAGCGCAAAACCCGCTGACGTGACGCACGAGTGGTTTGTGATTGACGCGACCGACAAGGTCCTCGGACGAGTAGCCAGCGAAGTTGCTCTCCGTTTGCGCGGCAAACACAAGGCCATTTATACGCCTCACGTCGATACCGGTGACTTCATCGTCATCATCAACGCAGCCAAGATCCGCGTCACGGGCAACAAAGCCCTCGACAAGGTCTACTACCGCCACTCGGGTTATCCCGGCGGTATCTATGGCACCAACTTCCGCGACATGCAGGCCAAGCACCCTGGCCGCGCACTCGAGAAGGCTGTCAAGGGCATGCTGCCCAAGGGCCCGCTCGGCTACGCCATGATCAAGAAGCTCAAGGTGTACGGCGGTGCAGAGCACCCGCACACCGCCCAACAGCCGCAAGTGCTGGAACTCTAAAGGAGCCTTGAGATGATTGGTGAATGGAACAATGGAACCGGCCGTCGCAAATCCAGCGTCGCCCGTGTCTTCCTGAAAAAAGGCAGCGGCCACATCACGGTCAATGGCAAGGACATTCAGGCCTACTTCGGCCGTGAAACCTCCATCATGATCGCCAAGCAGCCCCTGCTGCTGACCAACCATGCCGAAACCTTCGACATCCAGGTCAACGTGCACGGTGGCGGTGAATCCGGCCAGGCCGGCGCCGTGCGCCACGGCATCACCCGCGCCCTGATCGACTACGACGCCACGCTCAAGCCGGGCCTGTCGCAAGCCGGTTTCGTGACGCGCGATGCTCGCGAAGTCGAACGGAAAAAAGTCGGTCTGCGCTCCGCGCGCCGTCGCAAGCAGTTCAGCAAACGCTAATCTGTCTGGCCTCAACTGCAAAAGCCGCCTTCAAGTCGAACTTGGGGCGGTTTTTGCTTTCTGGGACCGGGTTGCGTTTGCTTTCATTTGAAAGGTTTGCATGCGGTTTCGGCTTCTGCGCAGAAAACTCACCGTCAGCGCGCCGCGCATGGCGGTGCGCAGCGCGTTGCCGTGGCCGTTTCGCTGGCTGCTCGGCGCGGTCGTGCTCGGCTTCTCCGGGTCGATGGCCATGTGGGCCTTCGATGTTGGTCGCGACATTGCCGGTCTGGACCGAGAGTCCAAGCAGGAGCTCACCCGGCTGCGCTCCGAAGTGCAAGCCTTGCGCGTCGATCTGCTCCACGCGCAGTCGGTGGCCAACACGTCGGAGAGCCTGCTGACCACTGAACGCAGTGCGCAAGAACAGCTGGCCATGCGCATACGCCAGCTCGAGGCCGACAACGAATTGCTGCGCACCGATCTTGGTTTTTTCGAGCGTTTGATCCCGGGTTCGGGCGGAGATGCACTGAGCATCCGCAGTCTGCAGGCCGAGCGTGTGTCCGACACCCAGTGGCGGTGGCAGGCGCTCATGATGCAGGCCACCAAGAATGCGCCCGACTTCAAAGGGTCACTTGCGATCACTTTCACCGGCACGCTCAACGGCAAGCCGTGGTCGTTGGCGCAGGCGCCAGTGCCACAGCCGGTATTGATCAAAGGCTACCTGAGGCTCGAAGGCATCGTCGATGTGCCTGCTCAAGCCATGGTAAAAAACGTGACGGCCAAGATCCTTCAAGGGAGCTCGGTGCGGTCGGTACAAACATTCCAGCTGTGACAGCAGCGATCCGTCGTTTGGAGAAGCCCATGTTCGGCAAGAAAAAACAGCCCCCCATCAAGAGCCTGATCGCCCAGGGCACCCGCATCGAGGGCAATGTCTTGTTCCACGATGGATTGCGTGTGGACGGCGAGGTGGTCGGCGACATCCGCGCCAGCGACGAACAACCCAGCATTCTCGTGATCAGCGAGGTGGCGGTGATCACCGGTCAGATCCTGGCCGACCACGTGATCATCAACGGCCACGTCAAGGGCCCGGTGCAGGCGTTCGAGCTGCTGGAGCTGCAGCCCAAGGCACGCATCGAGGGCGACGTGTCGTACAAGGCCCTGGAGATGCACCAGGGCGCGACCATCACTGGCCAGCTCAAGCCCATGGTCGGCGGTGTGGAGGACAAACCCACACTGAAACTGGCGGCAAACAACGGTTGAGCGCATTCCCGAGCGAATTGATTTAGTATCTTTCCCATCCCCCGGAGCGCTGTGCGCCCGGTCTTTCTCCGTGGACCTGATTGAGGGCCACACCATCCCAAGAGGTCATCCCATGAGTGCAGTGGCAGAAAACATCCAGACTGAAATGCCGGCGCCGCTGGTTTTCACCGACAGCGCCGCCGCGAAGGTGGCAGAACTGGTTGCTGAGGAAGGCAACCCGGACCTGAAGTTGCGCGTGTTTGTGCAAGGTGGCGGTTGCTCCGGTTTCCAGTACGGTTTCACCTTCGACGAAGTGACCAACGAAGACGACACCACCATGACCAAGAATGGCGTGTCGCTGTTGATCGACGCCATGAGCTATCAGTACCTGGTGGGTGCCGAGATCGACTACAAGGAAGACTTGGAAGGCGCGCAGTTCGTGATCAAGAACC
>NZ_JADMJO010000104.1 GCF_018780385.1 Hydrogenophaga sp.
GAACTTGGGCTCGGGCACCTTGACCGACAGCACGCAGCACAGGCCTTCGCGCATGTCGTCACCGGTGACCTCGACCTTGGCCTTCTTGGCGAAGTCGTTGTCGTCGATGTACTTGTTGATCACCCGCGTCATGGCCGCGCGCAGACCGGTGAGGTGGGTTCCACCATCGCGCTGCGGGATGTTGTTGGTGAAGCACAGCACCTGCTCGTTGTAGCCGCTGTTCCACTGCATCGCCACTTCCACACCGATGTTGGTGCCCTGGTCGCTCGCGCGGTCCCCCAGCGCGTGGAACACGTTGGGGTGCAGAACCGTCTTGCCCTTGTTGATGAAGTCGACAAAGCCCTTGACGCCGCCGGCGCCGGAGAAGTCGTCTTCCTTGCCGCTGCGCTCGTCCTTCAGGCGGATGCGCACACCGTTGTTCAGGAACGAGAGTTCGCGCAGTCGCTTGGACAGGATCTCGTAGTGGAAGTCGGCGTTCTCGCGGAAGATGTCGTAGTCGGGCAAAAAGTGCACTTCGGTGCCGCGCTTCTCGGTCGCACCGGTCACGCGCATGGGCGAGATCTCGATGCCGTTGGGCGTGGTCTCCAGCAGGCGGTTCTGCACGAAGCCGCGTGCAAATTCGATCTGGTGCACCTTGCCTTCGCGGCGCACGGTCAGGCGCAGCCACTGGCTCAGCGCGTTCACGCAGCTCACGCCCACGCCGTGCAGGCCGCCCGAGACCTTGTAGCTGTTCTGGTTGAACTTGCCGCCGGCGTGCAGTTCGGTGAGTGCGATCTCGGAGGCCGAGCGCTTGGGCTCGTGCTTGTCGTCCATCTTCACGCCGGTGGGAATGCCACGGCCGTTGTCGGTCACGCTGATGGAGTTGTCGCTGTGGATGGTCACCACGATGTCGTCGCAGTGGCCGGCCAGGGCTTCGTCGATGGAGTTGTCGACCACCTCGAACACCAGGTGGTGCAGGCCGGTGCCGTCGGACGTGTCGCCGATGTACATGCCGGGCCGCTTGCGCACGGCCTCCAGGCCTTCCAGGATCTGGATCGAGCCTTCGCCATACCCTTCACTGGCACCGACCTGGTGGGCGTCGATGGTGGGCTGGAAATTGGAGCTGTCGGCGTTGGCCGCACCGGTGTTGACGGATTCGGCGGGCTTGTTGGCTTCGGACATAGGGGACTTTTCTCAATCGCTAGAAAGGCCAAACCCGCTGGGCAGCGGGTCGGGCTTGGGGGAGAGTTGATCGCTCGGGATCAGATCCGCATCGGCATGACAACGTACTTGAAGGCGTTGTCGTCGGGGTTGGTCACCAGCGCCGAGCTGTTGCCATCGGACAGTTCGATGCGAACCATCTCCTGCGTCATGTTCTGCAGCGCGTCGATGAGATACGTGACGTTGAAGCCGATCTCGATCGTGTCGCCACCGTAGTCAATGTCGAGTTCGTCGACCGCTTCTTCCTGCTCGGCGTTGCTCGAGGCCACACGCAGCGCGCCGGGCTCGATGTTCAGGCGCACGCCCTTGAACTTCTCGCTCGTCATGATGGCGGTGCGCTGCAGCGAGGCCAGCAGCGGCACGCGGCCGAGCGTGACGATGTTCTTGTGGTTCTTCGGGATCACGCGGTTGTAGTCGGGGAACTTGCCCTCGACCAGCTTGGTGACGAACTCCATGCCGTCGAAGCTGAACTTGGCCTGGTTGGCGGCGAACTGCATCTCGATCGCGCCTTCCTTGTCGCTCAGCAGGCGCTGCAGTTCCAGCACCGTCTTGCGCGGCAGGATCACTTCTTGCTTGGGCACTTCCACGTCCAGCGTGGCGGAAGCAAAAGCCAGGCGGTGGCCGTCGGTGGCCACCAGGCTGAGCTGCTTGCCTTCAGCCACGAACAGGATGCCGTTCAAGTAATAACGGATGTCGTGCACCGCCATCGAGAAGGACACCTGGCCGAGCAGGCTCTTGAGCGTCTTTTGGGGCACTGAGAACACCGGGCCGAAGCTGGCGGACTCCTGCACCAGCGGAAAGTCTTCCGGCGGCATGCTTTGCAGCGTGAAGCGGCTCTTGCCACCCTTGAGGATGAGCTTGCCCGCGCTGGATTCCAGGCTCACGCTCTGGTCGCCGGGCATGGTGCGCAGGATGTCGATGAGCTTGCGCGCACCCAGCGTGGTGGCGAAGTTGCCGCTGTCGCCGTCGAGCTCGGCGGTGGTGCGGATCTGGATTTCCAGGTCACTGGTGGTCAGCTGCACCTGCGAGCCGGTCTTGCGAAGCAACACGTTGGCCAGGATGGGCAGGGTGTGGCGGCGTTCCACGATGCCGGCCACCGATTGCAGCGCGGCCAGAACCTTGTCCTGGGTCGATTTCAAAACGATCATGTCAGACTCTTTCGTCTCTGGTTGCTTGTGGTCCGGGGGTTGCCTCCCCGGCGGGCCCTGCGTTTGTCCGAGCCAAATCTTCGTTATTTTCGCTGTTTTGGAAGAGCGTCCGGCAAAACGCCTTTCGACTCAAAAACGGCTCTCCAACTTGGGCGCCGCGCCTCATCCCTTGAGCGTCTGTTCCAGCACGTGCAGCTGCTGGTTGAGCTCGGTGTTCTGCTGGCGTTCGGCGCCGATCTTGCGCACCGCGTGCAGCACCGTGGTGTGGTCGCGCCCGCCAAACAGCTCGCCGATCTCGGGCAGACTCTTCTGGGTCAGTTCCTTGGCGATGAACATGGCAATCTGGCGCGGGCGAGCAATGCTGGCCGGGCGCTTCTTGCTGTACATGTCGGCCACCTTGATCTTGTAGAAATCGGCCACGGTCTTCTGGATGTTCTCCACGCTGATCTGCCGGTTCTGGATCGACAGCAGGTCTTTCAACGCCTCGCGCGCCAGTGCGATCGAGATCTCTTTCTGGTTGAAGCGCGAATAGGCCAGGATCTTGCGCAGCGCGCCTTCGAGCTCACGCACGTTGGAGCGCACGTTCTTCGCCACGAAAAAGGCCACCTCTTCGGGCATGACGGCATTTTCCACCGCCGCCTTGTTGATCAGGATGGCCACGCGCATTTCCAGCTCGGGCGGCTCGATGGCCACCGTCAGGCCCGAATCGAAGCGCGAGACCAGGCGCTCATGAATGTCGGCCAGGCCCTTGGGATAGGTGTCGCTGGTCAGCACGATGTGGCTCTTCTTGGCCAGCAAGGCCTCGAACGCGTTGAAGAATTCTTCCTGCGTGCGCTCCTTGTTGGCAAAGAACTGCACGTCGTCGATCAGCAGCAGGTCCAGCGAGTGGTACCGCTCCTTGAACTCGTCAAAGGTTTTGCGCTGGTAAGCCTTGACCACATCCGACACAAACTGCTCGGCGTGGATGTAGAGAACCTTGGCCTGTGGACGATCGGCCAGCAGGTGGTTGCCGATGGCGTGCACCAGGTGGGTCTTGCCCAGGCCGACGCCGCCGTAGATGAACAGCGGGTTGTAGAGCTGACCCAAGCTGCCCGCCACGTGCATCGCGGCTGCGCGTGCCATGCGGTTGGCCGAGCCTTCCACCAGGGTGGAAAACGCCAGCGCCGGGTTCAGGCGCGTCTTCGGTCCGCTCGGTGCCGTCACCTCGGGGGGTGCGAGATCGGGCAGTTCGGCGAGGACCAACTCTTGCGCAGTCCGTGGCGCTGGTGACGTGCGGCTGGGGCCTTCGCGCGGAGCGAGCACCAACTCCAGCGCCACGGGAGCCCCCTGAATGGTTTCCAGCAAGGCGGTGATACGGGCGGCGTATTGGGTGCGGATCCAGTCCAGTTTGAAGCGGTTGGCCACCGATACGACCACCCGGGAAGCGTCGGGCGCCACGGTGGCGGAGAGGGGGCGGATCCAGGTGTTGAACTGTTGTTCCGGGATGTCCTGGGAGAGTCGGTCCATGCAGGACGACCACAGGGAGAGGGAGTCTGCGCTGCTGGAAGGCAGGGAAGCGCTGGGGGGAAGGCCCTCGATCATGCTGGGTGGCGATGTTGTTGTGGTTGTGGACAAATGACGCGAGGCCAGCCGACCATTGTAGGCGTGTGCGTGACTTATCCACAAGCCGGTCAGCGGGGCGCTCCGGCAAGTGCTCAGGGTGGTGTTCCTGAAGTGGATCGTCTGCATATAAGGCCAAGTGCTTGCCGCACCTGGGTTTTCTTTGCGATAATTGCGGGTTTTCCCGATTTGTAAGAGACCACCATGAAACGCACCTACCAGCCTTCCAAGATCCGTCGCGCCCGCACCCACGGCTTTCTCGTTCGCATGAAGACCCGTGGTGGCCGTGCTGTGATCAACGCCCGCCGCGCCAAAGGCCGCAAGCGTCTGGCTGTCTGAGTCGGCGCGTTGACTTGGCGCATGGTGTGCCGGTGTCCCTGTGCCCGGCCCGTCTGCCGCCAAATGCTGGCGGTTGTGCAGTGACCCAGCGCCTTCGGTCCCGCCAGCAGTTCCAGGCCGTCATGGCTGGAGCGCCCGTGGCCAAGACTCCCCACTTCGCCTTGCACCGAGCAGCGCTGGACGTTGACGTCGAGGGCAAGCCGTTGTTTCCCGTGGCCGATGCCTGGCTGGGTGTCCTGCTGCCCAAACGCTGGGCGAAACGTGCTGTCACGCGCAATGCGATCCGCCGCCAGATCTACGAAGTGGCTCGGCACCAGCCTGCCGCCTTGCCGCAGGCTGCCTGGGTGGTGCGCTTGCGCAGCGAATTCAGCCGCAAGCAGTTCGTCAGTGCCACGTCCGACGGGCTCAAACGCGCCGTGCGCCTGGAGCTCGAGCAGTTGTTGTCGCGTGCCATGTTGCCGAAAGCCGCCGCGTCCCGGGAGGTCCGCGATGTGGTCTGACTGGCCGCGCCAGGTGTTGGTGGGTCTCGTCAAAGGCTACCGGCTGCTCCTGAGCCCGTCGTTGGGCAACGGTTGCCGGTTTGAGCCTTCGTGTTCGGTGTACGCCATCGGCGCACTGGAGCAACACGGTGCCGCGGCTGGCACCTACCTCACGGTCGCGCGGCTGGTGCGCTGCCATCCCTGGTGCGAAGGTGGCTTCGATCCGGTGCCCGAGTCCCGGCCCGCCCTCTTTTCCCGTCTGATTTCACCCTCCTCAGCAAAGAAGAACGCGTCATGAATGACATCCGTCGGTCCATCCTGTGGGTGGTGTTTGGTTTGTCCATGGTCCTGATCTGGGACAAATGGCAGATCCACAACGGGCACAAGCCCACCTTTTTCCCCGGCTCGACGCAGGTGAGCGCACCTGCCTCCAAGCCGGTTCCCGCCGCCGACGCCAGCGTGCCCAACGCGGTTGCCGTGCCTTCGTCGGCCGCCACCGGCGCACCGGGTGAAGCCCCGGCTGGCGCACCCAGCCCGGTCGCCGCACGCCACGTGGTGACCACCGATGTGTTCAAGCTCGTCTTCAACACCGAGGGCGGATCGCTGATTGGCGCCGAGCTGCTCAAGCACGCCGAAGCCACGCAGCAAAGCAAGGACCAGAGCGAACAGCCGTTCACCTTGCTGACCCAGGGCGCCGACCGCATTTACGTGGCCCAGACCGGCCTGATCGGTGGCTCGTTCCCCACCCACAAGACGCCGATGAATCTGGTGACGTCCGAGACCGCGCTGGCCGATGGCCAGAACGAGTTGCAGGTGCGCTTCGAGTCGGCCGACGTGGGCGGCGTGAAGCTGGTCAAGACCTACACCCTCACGCGCGGCCACTACGACATCGCCGTGAAACACGAGGTGCAAAACCTCGGCACGCAGGCCGTAAGCCCGCAGCTCTACCTGCAACTGGTGCGCGACGGCAGCAAGCTCAGCAGCGAAACGCCGTTCTATTCCACCTTCACTGGCCCGGCCGTCTACACCAACGAGAAGAAGTACCAGAAAGTCGAGTTCGCCGACATCGAGAAGAAGAAGGAAGACCTGTACATCAAGTCCAGCACCGACGGCTATGTGGCGATGGTGCAGCACTACTTTGCCTCGGCCTGGCTGCTGGGCGACGGTGTGGCGCGCGACAACTTCGCCCGCAAGGTGGACGACAACCTGTTCGCTGTGGGCAGCATCACCAACCTGCCGGCCATCGAGCCCGGCCAGACGCAGAGCGTGCAAGCGCGGCTCTTCGTCGGTCCGCAAGAGGAAAAAGTGCTGGAGACGATTGCTCCAGGCCTGGAACTGGTGAAGGACTACGGCTGGCTGACCATCCTGGCCAAGCCGCTGTACTGGCTGCTGGAGAAGATCCACGGCTTCGTGGCCAACTGGGGTTGGTCCATCGTGCTGCTGGTGGTGCTGATCAAGGCCGCGTTCTACTGGCTCAACGCCAGCGCCTACCGCAGCATGGCGAAGATGAAGAAGATCAACCCCCGCATCATGGAAATGCGCGAGCGCCTCAAGGGCAACCCGCAGGGCATGCAGCAGGAAATGATGAAGATGTACCGGGAAGAAAAGGTCAACCCGCTGGGTGGCTGCTTCCCCATCCTGATTCAGATCCCTGTGTTCATCGCGCTCTACTGGGTGCTGCTCTCCAGCGTGGAAATGCGCAACGCGCCCTGGGCGGCCTGGATCACCGATCTGTCCTCGCCCGATCCGTACTTCATCCTCCCGCTGGTGATGGCCGTGACCACCATGATCCAGACCGCGCTCAACCCGCTGCCACCGGATCCGCTGCAGGCCAAGCTGATGTGGCTGATGCCGCTGATGTTCTCGGTGATGTTCTTCTTCTTCCCGTCCGGCCTGGTGCTGTACTGGATCACGAACAACGTGCTGACCATCGCGCAACAGTCCTTCATCAACAAGCGCATGGGTGTGCCGCTGAAGTTCAGCATGCCAAACTTCAAGGCATGACCCCCCTGCGCCGCTGACGCGGCTTCCCCCCTTGAAGGGGGGACGGCGTCTTGGGCCGGCGGAGCCGGACCCTTGACGCCCCTGGGATGGGGCACTTTGTTCCTCGCCGGGCCTGCTTCGCAGGCCCTCGCTGTTTCTGGGCTTGGCCCTTTATGCTCGCTCACCATGCTCGCAGCCTCTCGTGATCCCATCGTTGCCATTGCCACCGCGCCCGGTCGGGGTGGGGTGGGCATTGTTCGGGTGTCGGGACGGGGACTGGAGTCGTTCGTGCTGGCTTTGCTGGGGCGGGTTTTGAAGCCACGAGAGGCGACCTATTTGCCATTCGCCGATGCGGCGGGTCAGCCGATCGACCATGGCCTGGCCTTGTGGTTTCCGGGCCCACATTCCTACACCGGTGAAGACGTGCTCGAGCTGCAGGGTCACGGCGGGCCGGTGGTGCTGCAGTTGCTGCTCGCGCGTTGCCTTGAGGTGTCGCGCGATACCTTGCCCGCGCTGCGCACGGCGCGTCCCGGTGAATTCACCGAGCGCGCCTTCCTCAACGACAAGCTCGATCTGGCGCAGGCCGAGGCCGTGGCCGACCTGATCGATGCCAGCACCGAGGCGGCGGCACGCAGCGCGTCACGCTCGCTCGCCGGGGTGTTCTCCGGGCGCATTCATAGCCTGCGCGACGCGTTGGTGAACCTGCGCATGCTGGTCGAGGCCACGCTGGATTTCCCCGAAGAGGACATCGACTTTCTGCAAAAAGCCGACGCTGCGGGGCAGCTGCGGCGGCTGCGTGAGGCGCTGGCGGGCGTGCAGGCGCAGGCCCGGCAGGGCGCGCTGTTGCGCGACGGTCTGCAGGTGGTGATCGCGGGTCAACCCAATGCGGGCAAGAGCTCGCTGCTCAATGCGCTCGCCGGCGCCGAGCTCGCCATCGTCACGCCCGTGGCGGGCACCACGCGCGATGTGGTGCAGCAGACGATCCAGATCGAGGGCGTGCCGCTGCATGTGGTCGACACCGCCGGCCTGCGCGACAGTCCCGATGTGGACGAGGTGGAGAAGATCGGCATCGAGCGCGCCTGGGGCCAGATCCGCGAGGCTGACGTGGTGCTGTTCCTGCACGACCTGACCCGCACCGAGACGGTCGTCTACCAAAGCGCCGATGCCGTGATTGCCGCCAGCCTGGCCCAGGCCGTGCCGACAGGCGTGCCCGTGCTGCACGTGTGGAACAAGCTCGACCAGAGCCCCTCCACGCGCGCCGACATGCAGGGTGGTCTGGCCATTTCAGCCAAGCAGGGTGAGGGCCTGGAAGCCTTGCGCCAGCGCCTGCTGGCGCTGGCGGGCTGGCAGCAACCGGGCGACGGCCTGTTCATGGCGCGCGCGCGCCACCTGCAGGCACTGCAGCGCGTCGATGAACACCTGCTGGTGGCTGATGCTTTGCTCGCGGCGCAGGCTGAGCATCTGGACCTGCTGGCCGAAGAGTTGCGCCTGGCCCAGCAAGCGCTCGGTGAGATCACCGGCGAGTTCACCGCCGACGATTTGCTGGGCGAAATCTTTTCGCGTTTCTGCATCGGAAAGTAGGCCGGCGGCACCGCCCGGAACGCTGCGAACGCCGCTGGGCGGCACAGTTGTAAGCACGGGTAATTACAGCTTGCGTGGTGGTGTGGGCCGCGGGTATCTTGACGTGATGCATGTCACACCTCCGACATCGTTGCGCTTCGATATCAACGGCCTGGCCCAGTCCATGCGGCACAGCAGCGCGCTGGACGCAGTGCCTCTGAACCTCACCGACAGCCAGTGGCCGTTGCTGGCGAACTACCTGCAACCCGTGGCTTTGCAGCAAGGTCAGGTGCTGATCGAGCAGGGGGTGAAGGACCGCACGGTGTATTTCGTCGAGAGCGGCACGCTGACCGTGCACTACGAAGACGACAAGGAGCGCGTGCGCATCGCGGTGGTGGGCTCGGGCTCACTGCTGGGTGAAGGCGCGTTCTTCAGCCACCTCCCGCGCAGCGCCACGGTGCACGCCGGCAGCGACTGCCGCCTCTGGTGCATGACGCCGCTGCGATTTCGCGAGCTCTCCATCCGCCATCCCGAGATTGCCCTGGAACTGACGGTGTCCATGTCCGCCGTGCTGGCTCGGCGCATGTACAACAAGCCCAAGCGGGTGGCAGTCACCTGATGACCACGGGGCATGCGTTTGTGAAGCTTGGGCAGGACAGCGCCGGATTCATGTCCCAATTCAGACCACTTCAGTACCACGCCTTGTGCATACTTTGACCATGTCCTTCATGAGCTGGCTCCATGCCAAGAAAACCAACGCATCGGGCAAGGGCCGGCTGGCGCGCGCGCGCAAGTCGTTTGGCCAGACCACGTTGCCGCTGATCTCGCCGCGCAAGGGTCGTCGCATCCTGCGGCGCGAACAATTGTTCGGCGTGGTCCGCGAATCGCTCATCCGCGCGGGCGTGCTCTCCACCAGCTATGAGTTCAAGGTGCTCACGCTGGACGCCAACGGCGACTGTTTCCTCGTGCTGGTCGACCTGGCACTGCCTGCCGAAGGCATGCCCGACGAGTACCTGCTGGAGATTGAAAACTGGATCCAGCAAAGCGCCAAGGCTCGCCACGGCATGCTCGTGCGCTCGGTGTACTGGCGCCGCCGTGCGGCTCACGACCAAGTCGGTGTGGCGTTGCGCGCGGCTGTTTCCGCCCAGACCCGGCGGGATGCCGAGATGTTCAATCCCACCGCCATTCCCAAGCCCAACATCCAGTCGTCGCGCACGCCGATGCAGGCCTTGGGTGCCGACGAGGTGGATGCGTTTCGAGCCGTGCTTCAGAGCGCCGCCAAACCGGCGTATACCTCACCCGACGAAGCGAAACTGCCCGTTCCCGAATCGCACAGCGACTTCGCGGCGCTCAGCGACACGCAGCATGGCAAACTCTGACCGGGCCGTGATCGGGGCTCAGTGCCCGGCAAAGTCGACCAGCGTGAACAGCGCCAGACCGGATTCCCGCAGCTTCTGCGAGCCGCCGAGTTCGGGCAGGTCGACGATGGCAGCACCTTCCATCACCTCGGCACCCAGCTTCTCCAGCAGACGCCGCCCGGCCATCATGGTGCCACCGGTGGCAATCAGGTCGTCAATGAGCACCACCTTGTCGCCGGACTTCACCGCGTCGGTGTGCAGCTCCACCGTGGCGCTCCCGTATTCCAGTTCGTAGGTTTCTTCGACCGTGGTGAAGGGCAGCTTGCCCTTCTTGCGGATGGGAACGAAGCCCACACCCAACGCGTACGCTAGCACCGATCCGATGATGAACCCCCGCGCGTCGAGGCCGGCCACCACGGTGGGCTTGAGGGCCGGGTCCATGTAGCGGTGCACGAAAGCGTCGATCAGCACACGAAACACCTTCGGGTCTTGCAGCAGCGGCGTGATGTCGCGGAACTGCACGCCGGGCGCGGGCCAGTCGGGCACCGTGCGGATGTGGGCTTTGAGGAAGGCTGAGATGTCCATCGGAGTGGAGGCTTGAGGGAGGCGCCCATTATTGACCGGGGCCAAAAAAAACCCCGGCACGAAGGCCGGGGTGGGAGACCATGGCCTCCCGATCAGGCCATGGGTTTGAACTGGTAACCGTTGCCGGATGCCTCCAGCGTGCCGAGGGCCGGGAACGGGAAGTGGAAACCGCCCATGGCCATCTTGTCCTTCACCAGCGTGTCGAAGATGCGGCGACGCGTCTGGCGGGCCATCTCGGCATCCATGTCGAACGCCACGGCCCAGTCGGGGCTGCGTGCGAACAGGGAGGGCACATTGGTCACATCGGCGGTGTACATGAACGACTGTCCTTCAGAACGCACCGTGAACACGGCCATGCCCGGTGTGTGGCCGAAGGCGGCCGACGACTGGATGCCCGGGGCCAGTTCGGCGCCGGGTTCGAAGCGCACCAGGCGGTCGGCCGGGATTTTGCCGAGCACGCGGCGCGCGTTCTGGAAACCGCCCTGGGCGGCGGGTGGCGCGGCGGCCATCTTGGCTTCATCCATCCAGAAAGCCATCTCCGGATTGGGCACGTGCACCTTGGCCTTGGGGAACATCGGCGAGCCGTCCTTCTTGACCAAGCCGTTGATGTGGTCGCCGTGGAAGTGGCTGATGATGACGTGGTCGATGTCTTCCGGCTTGTAGCCTGCAGCAGCCATGTTGGCCGCCAGGCGACCGGTGGTGGGTGGTCCGTTGTCAGCGAAGCCGGTGTCGATCAGGAACCTGGTGTTGCCACTCACGATGAGGTAGGGGGTGAACGGGATGTCCACGTAGTCGGGGGAGAGCTTCTGCGACGCCAGCATGGCCTTGACCTGCTCCAGCGGCGCGTTGCGCACGAACTCTTCACCCAGTGGACGGCGCAGGGCACCATCGTTGATCGCGATGATCTCCATCGCGCCCAGCTTCATCTTGCGAAAGCCCGGTTCCGGCAGCGTTGGCGCGCCGAAGTTGGGGGTGTTTTGCGAGAACACGGACGAGAACGTCAGTGCGGAAGCGCCGGCCACGCCAGCGCCCAGGAACAAACGGCGATCCATCATCTAAAGCTCTCCGGGTGGTGAAAGAACGTGAGCATACATACCGACTGGTCGCATGTCGCACCTATCGTTCTTAATGCCTACTTGATGGTCGGGAATTTCCACAAACCCGAACCCATGGTGCTTCAGCCCGACAGCAACTTGTCTTCAGCCAGCGCGAGGGCCGGCGCTTTGCCGCTGATCACCAGCGTGTCGCCACCCTGCAGCACGGTGTCGTCGGTCAGTGGCGCGGGCATGCCGCTGGCGTGGCGCAAGCTCACCACCCGCACGCCCACCGCGTGCAGGGCCAGGCTCTCCAGCGTCTTGCCCACGGTGCGCCCGGCCGGCGGCAATGTGACCGTGTTGAGTCGCTCGTGGTCGAGCTCGTCGGCGCCGTCGTCGTCGGCACCGTGAAAGTAGCCTTTCAACAGGTTGTAGCGAGCGTCGCGCTGGTCCTGCACCACACGGATCACGCGGCGCATGGGCACACCGACCAGCGCCAGGGCATGGCTGGCCAGCATCAGGCTGGCTTCGATGGCTTCGGGCACCACCTCGGTGGCACCGGCCGCGCGCAGTTTTTCCAGGTCCACGTCGTCCACCGTGCGCACCACCACCGGCACATTCACCGCTTGCACGTGCGTGTGGCGCAACACCTTGAGCGCACTGGGCGTGTCCAGATACGTGATGACCACGGCGCTGGCGCGGTGCAGACCGGCCGCCATGAGCGCCTGCAGCCTGGCCGCGTCGCCAAACACCACCGAGTGGCCAGCGGCCGCGGCCTGACGGACGCGGTCCGGGTCGAGGTCAAGCGCCATGTAGGGAATGCTTTCGGCTTCGAGCAGACGCGCGAGGTTTTGCCCGCAGCGGCCGTAGCCACAAATGATCACGTGCTTGTCGGCATTGATGGCTTTGCGCGCGATGCTGGTCATCTGCACCGACTGCATCAGCCAGTCGCTGCCCACCA
>NZ_JADMJO010000096.1 GCF_018780385.1 Hydrogenophaga sp.
TTCCAAATAACCAAACAACTATGAAGTAGTTTGTTTATGGGGGCTTGGCATATGGAGCGACATGGACGCCGGCGAGTCGCGCGATGTGTGGACCACACAGGCATGTTTCTGCCGCACGCACTGCCGGCCATGGGTGCCTTCGTCGAGCAACTCCTGCACGCGCTGGGCGAGGACATCGAGGGCCGCGAGGCCTGAGATCCACGGGGTCTGACGAAAAGACACACGCGAGAAAGAGAGATCGGGGCACACTGCAAGAGCCGATCGCCTTGCAAGGGCGGAGAAGCCGTTCGCCCCCCCGGGCGAATGAGACCAAAAAAGGAGATCACCATGCCGCACCGACAACCACCGCCAGATCAGGCCCTGGCCGAACATCCCCTGGAATACTCGGACCCAGAGCTGCGAGCGTACGCCGAGGAGCAGGCTGAAGACATTCTCGATTCGGTGGTGCACTACATGCCTCTGTTGTTGCCCATCATGGGCGCCATCCTCATCTTCATGCTGGCCTTCATCGCCGTCTACATGGCGTGAGACCGATGCGCCTGGAACCCGCGCGCTCCAACTGGTACGAACGCCTCAAAACAAGACGCGGCTGCGCAGTGTTCCGGGCACCTCGGCCAGTCGGGACAACGCCAGTTCTGAGTGGGCCGCTTCGATGTCCATCACCACGTAGCCCACGTTCTCGCGCGTTTGCAGGTACTGCGCCGCAATGTTGATGTGGAGGTCCGAAAAGATGCGGTTGATGCTGGAGAGCACACCAGGGACGTTGTGGTGGATGTGCAGCAGACGGTGCTTGCCCGGGTGTGCCGGCAAGGCCACTTCGGGAAAGTTGACCGCCGAGGTGGTGGTGCCGTTGTCGCTGTACTTGACGAGTTTTTCCGCCACCTCGACACCGATGTTCTCCTGCGCTTCCAGCGTCGATCCGCCAATGTGGGGCGTGAGGATCACGTTGTCCAGGCCGCGCAGGGGTGACTCGAAGCTGTCGTCGTTGCCATGAGGCTCTTGCGGGAACACGTCGATGGCGGCACCCAGCAAGGTCTTGCGACGCAGTGCGCTGGCCAGCGCTTCAAGTTCGACCACACTGCCGCGCGAGGCGTTGATCAACACCGATTGCGGTTTCATGAGCGCGATTTGAGGTGCGCCGATCATCCATTGCGTGTCAGCGGTTTCCGGCACATGCAGGCTCACCACATCAGACACCGACAGCAACTCGGCCAGGGTGGACATTGGCCGCGAATTGCCCATGGGAAGTTTGGCGGTGATATCGAAGAAAACCACCTTCATTCCCAGCCCTTCGGCCAGCACCGACAGCTGCGTGCCGATGGCCCCGTAGCCCACGATGCCCAGCGTCTTGCCTCGGATCTCGTACGCGTTGCTGGCGGATTTGAGCCATCCGCCCCGATGGGCGACCGCGTTTTTTTCGGGAACGCCACGCATCAACAGAATGGCCTCGGCGAGCACCAGCTCGGCAACGGATCGGGTGTTGGAAAACGGTGCATTGAAAACCGCAATACCCCGTTCCCGCGCCGCCGCAAGGTCCACCTGGTTCGTGCCGATGCAGAAGCACCCCACGGCTGTCAACCGGCGGGCATGGGCCAGCACCTCAACCGTGAGCTGAGTGCGTGAGCGTATGCCCAGGAAATGGGCGTCCGCGATGCGGGCTTTGAGTTCCGCCTCCGGCAGTGCACCGGGAAGGCTCTCGATCCTGGAGTAGCCGGCCGCCTTCAGCACGTCAACGGCAGAGGGGTGTATGCCTTCCAGCAACAGAAAGCGGATCTTTTCCTTGTCGACCGATGTCTTGGGGCTGGTGTTCACATCCGCAGGGGCCATGTTGTTCATGGAAAGCAATATAGGTGGTGGGCTGGCCCCAGACCATTCGGTGGGTGGGTCTCCCATTTGGGGAAGGGGCATTCCCATTCCAACTGTGCCTGCGCTGATCCATCCACGCCGTCGGCCCCAAGTGCGCTTGCTTGCGTTGACGGGTTAACGGGTGTACAAGGTTACCGGGCGTTGTTCCGGCGCAGGCCGGACAGCATGGGCACAACTCGCGCACGAGGGGGGCACCATGGACACGTTTCTTGGTTTGCGCAGCAGGCGCTGGCGTGCGATGGACTGGGTCGCGGCAGCGGTCTCCGGTTTCGCTGCGGGTGCCGTGCTGATGGTCCTGGACCTGGTCTGGTCGACCATCTTCAACCCTGACGGCCCCTGGCGGACGTCCCACATGATTGCGCCGATCTTCAGCGGCGTAACCGACAGCCTGCAAACGGGCGATTACCGCTTCAGCGTCAGCGTGGTCTTCATCGCGCTGCTCACCCATTACGTGCTGGGCATCGTCTTCGGACTGGTGCTGGCGGTCATTCTGGCGCAGCTGCGGCTCGACACCGAGCCGCTACAGGCATTGGTGACGGGCGCGTTCATGGGCTTGCTGCTGTACGTGGTCAACTTCGAAGGGCTCACTGCATTCTTTCCCTGGCTGGCCGGCCTGCGTGGCACGGCCACCCTGGCCGCGCACCTCGTCTTCGGCTGTGTGGCCGCCGTCCTCTACTGGCGACTGAAACGAACTGCGACGGAGTCCTAGCATGGCGATCGCCCTCGCACTCGTCATCCTGGCGCTGGGCTCGGTCCTCTTCCACTTCCTGAGCCCCTGGTACTTCACGCCGATCGCCTCCAACTGGCAGGCCATCGACACCACGATCACCATCACCTTCTGGGTGACCGGTTTCGTCTTTGTCGCCCTCAGCCTCTTCATGGCCTGGGCGGTGATCCGCTACCGCCATCGCCCAGGCTCGCACGCCGAATACCAGCCCGAGAACAAGAAGCTCGAATGGTGGCTGCTGGTCCTCACAGCCGTCGGCGTCGCCGCCATGCTCGCGCCCGGCTTGGTGGTGTGGTCGCAGGTCGTCAACGTGCCGCAGGAAGCGCAGGTGGTCGAGGCAGTTGCGCAGCAATGGCACTGGAGCTATCGCCTGCCCGGCAAGGACGACAAGCTCGGAACCACCCACGCCCGCTACGTGACGGACGCCAATCCCTTCGGCATGAATCCCACGGATGCCGCCGGCCGCGACGACATCCTGCTGACCACCCCGGAACTGCGGGTGCCGCTGGGCAAGCCGCTCAAGCTGCTGCTGCGCTCCAAGGACGTCCTGCACAACTTCGCCATCGCCGAAATGCGGGTGAAGATGGACATGGTGCCCGGCATGGTCACCTATACCTGGTTCACGCCCATCCGTACGGGCTCCTTCGACCTGCTGTGCGAGGAACTGTGTGGCGTCGGCCACTTCGCCATGCGCGGCCGCCTGGTGGTGGACGAGCCCGCCGCTTACGCCGCCTGGTTGGAGAAGCAACCAACCTATGCCCAGTTGCGCGACACGCCAGCCGCCAATGCCACCATCGGCAAGAACCTCTATGCCGTCTGCGTCGCCTGCCACGGCGCCAACGGCGAGGGCAACGTGGCGCTCAACTCGCCCAAGCTCGCGGGGCAGAGCGCGTGGTACCTCGAGCGGCAGCTGCACCTGTTCAAGAGCGGCGCCCGGGGAACGCACGAGAAAGACACCTTCGGCAAGATGATGGCGCCCATGGCGGCCACGCTGGCGGATGGCAGCGCCGTCGCCGACGTGGTGGCCTACATCGCCTCGCTGCCCGACACCCGGCCGGCAAGCACCATCAAGGGCAACGCCGACAAGGGACGTGCGCGCTGGGCCACCTGCGCCGCCTGCCACGGCGCCGAGGGCCAGGGCATTGCAGCGACCAACGCGCCGCGGCTGCAGGGCATGAACGACTGGTACATGGCCACGCAACTGAAGAACTTCCGTGAGGGCGTGCGCGGTGCGCACCCGCAGGACATCTACGGCGGCCAGATGGGACTGGTCTCGGAAATGCTCAGGGACGACGCCGCGGTCGGCGACATGCTCGCCTACATCAACACGCGTTGAAACCACACCGGGGAGGCTGAATGGGCACTCATGTCGCGCACGACGAAACGGAAGTCGCTCCGCCGGCGGAAGTGGCAGAGGCCCACCTCTACCACCCCAAGACCTTCATCGGCAAGTACATCTGGAGCCAGGACGCCAAGGTCATCGCGATCCAGTACGCGCTGACCGCCATGGCCATCGGCCTGGTGGCGCTGGTGTTCTCCTGGCTCATGCGATTGCAGCTGGGCTTTCCGGGCCAGGTCTCGTTCATCGATCCGGTCGTCTACCTGCAGCTGGTGAGCATGCACGGGATGATCATGGTGATCTACCTGCTGACGGCGCTGTTCCTGGGAGGCTTCGGCAACTACCTGATCCCGCTGATGGTGGGCGCGCGCGACATGGTGTTCCCCTACGTCAACATGCTCAGCTACTGGATCTACCTGGCGGCCGTGCTGATCCTGGTGGCCAGCTTTTTCGTGCCGGGCGGGCCCACCGGCGCAGGCTGGACGCTCTATCCGCCGCAGGCCATCCTGGACGGCACACCGGGCGCCAACTGGGGCATCCTGCTGATGCTGATCTCGCTGGGCGTGTTCGTCATCGGATTCACCATGGGTGGCCTCAACTACGTGGTGACCGTGCTGCAGGCGCGCACCCGAGGCATGACCCTGATGCGGATGCCGCTGACGGTGTGGGGCATCTTCATGGCCACGATCATGGCGCTGCTGGCCTTTCCGGCGCTGTTCGTGAGCGCCATCATGATGTTCCTCGACCAGACGCTGGGCACCAGCTTCTTCATGCCCGCGCTGGTCTCCAAGGGCCAGCAGCTCGGCCACACCGGTGGCAGCCCGCTGCTGTTCCAGCACCTGTTCTGGTTCTTCGGCCACCCGGAGGTCTACATCGTGGCGCTGCCGGCCTTCGGCATCGTGTCGGACCTTATCAGCGTGCACTCGCGCAAGAGCATCTTCGGCTACCGCATGATGGTGTGGGCGATCCTGATCATCGGCGGCCTGAGCTTCATCGTGTGGGCGCACCACATGTACGTGAGCGGCATGAACCCGTACTTCGGCTTCTTCTTCGCCACCACCACCCTGATCATCGCGGTGCCCACGGCGATCAAGGTCTACAACTGGGTGCTGACCCTGTGGAAGGGCAACATCCGCCTGAACGTGCCGATGCTGTTCGCCATCGCCTTCATCTTCACCTTCGTCAACGGCGGCTTGACGGGGCTGTTCCTCGGCAACGTGGTGGTCGACCTGCCGCTGTCGGACACCATGTTCGTCGTGGCCCACTTCCACATGGTGATGGGCATCGCGCCGGTGCTGGTGGTGTTCGGCGCCATCTATCACTGGTATCCCAAGGTCACAGGTCGCATGCTTGACGACACCATGGGCAAGTTGCACTTCTGGGTGACCTTCGTCGGCACCTACGCCATCTTCTATCCCATGCACTACCTGGGCTTCATGGGGGTCCCGCGGCGCTACTACGGCTTCGGTGGCACCAACTTCATCCCGGACTCGGCGCACCTGCTCAATGTCTGGATCTCGTTGGCGGCCTTCGTGGTCGGCGCGGTGCAACTGGTCTTTTTCTACAACCTGGCGCACAGCTATTTCAAGGGCAAGCCCGCGGGCGGCAATCCCTGGCAGGCCACCAGCCTGGAATGGATGACGCCCGAGACACCGCCCGCCCATGGCAACTTCGGCAAGGAACTGCCGACGGTGCACCGCTGGGCCTACGACTACGGCGTTGCAGGCCTGAAGACCGACTACATCCCGCAGAACGTGCCGCCCTCGGAAGTGGCGGCCGAAGCGTGGGCCAGGAACGATCGGCCGACTGGAGCCTGATGCCATGACCATCGGCCTGATCTTTCTATCGCTGCTGGTGGCCGTCATCGTCGGGTGGCTGATGCGGCAGACCCTGGTGGAGCCCTGGCGCGCCGAGGTGGTGGTGCCCGAGGTGCGCGTGGGCCTGGCGGCCATGCCCACGGCCAAGGTGGCGCTGTGGGTCTTCCTCGGCGTGGCCAGTTCCCTGTTTGTTCTGTTCGTCAGCGCCTATGTCATGCGGCTGGGCCTGGCCGACTGGAGTCCCATTCCGCGGCCGCGCCTCCTGCTGCTCAATACCGTCTTCCTGATGGGGGCCAGCCTGGCCATGGAATGGACCGTGTACTCCGCGCGCCGTGCCGATGCCGGCAACGTGCGCCGCGGCCTGGCCGCCAGCGGCCTGCTGACCTTCGCCTTCCTGGCCGGCCAGCTCTACGTGTGGAAGCAGTACCACGACGCAGGCCTCCTCCTCTCCAGCAGCGCGGCCACCGCCTTCTTCTACCTGTTCACGGCGGTGCACGGCCTGCACGTGCTGGGCGGGCTGGTGGCCTGGGCGCGGGCCTCGCTGCGGGTCTGGCGCGGGGCCGACGCCGCGCGCATGCGACTGGCCTGCGAACTGTGCGCCACCTATTGGCACTACCTGCTGGCGGTGTGGTTGCTGCTGTACGTGCTGCTGGTGTCGGAAGACCTGGGGCTGGCGATCTGTTCCGCCGCGCCCCTCTGACCGGAGATAAACCATGGTGAACGAAGCGATGTTGGCGGCAGGCGAGGGCTGGCGCGGCGCCGTGCGTGACGTCGCCTCGGACCAGCGCGCCTTCAAGGGCGTGCCCTGGGGCAAGCCGATGATGTGGATCTTCCTGCTTTCGGACACCTTCATCTTCGGCAGCTTCCTGATCGCGTACATGTCGGCGCGCATGTCGACCGTCACGCCCTGGCCCAACACGAGCGAGGTGTTCTCGCTCATGATGTTCGGCAAGAACGTGCCCCTGCTGCTGATCGCCTTCATGACCTTCGTGTTGATCTCCAGCAGCGGCACGATGGCCCTCGCGGTCAACTACGGCTACCGGCGCAACCGCCGGACGACCTTCTGGCTGCTGGTGGCCACCGCGGTGCTCGGGGCCACCTTCGTCGGCATGCAGGCCTTCGAGTGGTACAAGCTCATCTCCGAGGGCGTGCGGCCCTGGGGCAACCCCTGGGGTGCGGCGCAGTTCGGCGCCTCCTTCTTCATGATCACGGGCTTCCACGGAACGCACGTGAGCATCGGCGTGATCTTCCTGGTCATCGTCGCCGCCAAGGTGGCGCGCGGCGACCTCGACCACGAGCGGCCCGGCTTCCTCACCCACCGCAAGGGCAACTACGAGATCGTGGAGATCATGGGCCTGTACTGGCACTTCGTGGACCTGGTGTGGGTCTTCATCTTCGCGTTCTTCTACCTCTGGTAGGCCAAGGGAGCCTCACATGGACCACGCAGAACACGGACAGCACGCAGAGCACGGCGGCGGCTCGAACGACAAGGGCCAGCAGCATCCCCTGGGCATCTACTTCAAGATCTGGGGCCTGCTGTTCGTGCTGAGCGCCGCCTCCTACATGGTGGACTACGCCCAGGTGCAGGGCCTGTTGCGCTGGTCGCTCATCATCATCTTCATGCTGCTGAAGGCGGGGCTGATCGTGGCCGTCTTCATGCACATGGTGTGGGAGCGCCTGGCCCTTGTCTACGCCATCCTGGTGCCACCGCTGCTGCTGATCACGCTGATCGGCATCGGTGCGCTGGAGGCCGACTACACCTTCCTGTCGCGCAGTGAATTCTTCGCGCCGGTGGTGGAACTGAAGACAAGCGCAAACCATTGAAACCATCCCAAAGGAGTTGATCATGCGCAAACGTATCTACTGGCTTCTGCCTGACCTGAAAAGTGCCCGCGCCACGATGGACGACCTGCTGCTGGCGCACATCGAGGAGCGCCACATCCATTTCGTCGCCCGGGAGGGAACCGACATGCGCGGCCTGCACGCGGCCAACGTGCTGCAAACCTCCGACGTGGTGCGCTCGGCCGAGATAGGCCTGGTCGTCGGCGCGGGCCTCGGCGGGCTGCTGGGGGCACTGGTGGCCGTGTTCTATCCCATCGGGGGTGACGGGACGCAACTGGGATTGGTTGTTCCCGGACTGGCCATCTTTGGCGCGCTGTTTGGCATCTGGACGTCCTCCATGATCGGCATCTCCACGCCCAGCAAGCGCCTGCAGCGCTTCGCCGCGCAGATCGAGCGTGGTCAGGTGCTGCTGATGGTGGACGTGTCCATGTGGCGGGTCGAGACCATCGAAAAGCGGCTGCAGGAATTGCATCCCGAGGCGCACCTGGAGGGGACGGAGCCGGACATCCCCGCGTTTCCCTGAGCGGGCTGCCACGGCCGGGCGCGCCGCAGGGCCGCACGGGGCCAAGAGCAAGCTCGTCCTGATCAGCGCTTGAGAGGCGCCTCCACCCCGGCCATCCGCATCACCGCCGGGGGCAGGCGATCACCCTGGATGCGAACCGCGGCCACCGCTGCGTTCAGTTGCCGCAACTCATCGGGTGTGAACGAGATGGCCGCGGCGCCGATGTTCTCTTCCATGTGGGCCACATTCGTGGTGCCCGGAATGGGGACGATCCAGGGCTTTTGCGCCAGCAGCCAGGCCAGGCTCAGCTGGGCGGGCGTGGCGTTCTTGCGCTGCGCCCAGGCCCGGACCACGTCGACCAGCGCCATGTTGGCCGGCAGGGCATCGGGTGCGAAGCGGGGCACCGCGGCGCGGAAATCCGGCACGGGAGGTGCGGACTCGAAGCGCGCATCGGAGCGCACCGAGCCGGCCAGGAAACCCATGCCCAGCGGACTCCAGCACACCAAGCCGATGCCGAGTTCCTCACACAGCGGGAGCACCTGCGCCTCGGGGCCGCGCCACAACATGGAGTACTCGTTCTGGATCGCTGAGAGCGGCTGCACGGCGTGCGCGCGGCGGATGGTCTGCACACCGGGCTCGGACAGACCCCAGTGCAGCACCTTGCCTTGTGCCATCAGGTCTTTCACGGCGCCGGCCACGTCCTCGATGGGCACCAGCGGGTCCACCCGATGCTGGTACAGCAGGTCGATCCGGTCGGTCCTGAGGCGACGCAGCTGGCCTTCGACCACCTGCTTGATGTGCTCGGGCCGGCTCTGGGTGCCGCCCAGGCGCTGACCGGTCTTTTGATCGATGTCGAAGCCGAACTTGGTGGATACCACGACCTGGTTGCGAATGCCCTGAAGCGCCTCACCCAAGATGTCTTCCGAGAGGAAAGGCCCGTACGCTTCGGCGGTGTCGAACAGCGTGACGCCTTTCTCCGCGGCCCGACGAATCAACCGCAGAGCAGCCGGCCGGTCCATCCGGCTGCTGTAGAGGTCGGACACCACCCCGGGCGTTGCGCCCGGGCGCCATTGGCATCCCAGCCCGATCGAGGACACCTCGAGCCCACCGAGCTTGCGGCGTTGTCCCGTGGCTTGTGGGCTGGAGGTGTTGGTGCCGGCCGGGCTGGCGCAGGCGGACAGCAGCCAGGGAGCGATGCCCAGGCTGGCGGTGGTGGCCAGCAGCTGTCGCCGTTGAAGGCCCTGGGGGTCCGGAGCGCAAGAGGTGTGTGGGTCTGTGTTGAACATGGTGAAGATTCCTGGTTCGAGATGCCTGCAGCGGCATCGATGTGTTGAAAGCCTGGCGGCGTATCGGACACAACGCCAGCGTTGGCCGGATCACTGCCCGTACTGCTCCCGCCCGAGCTTTTCCATCCACTCCACCGATGTGCCGTTGAGGGACTCGGAGATGGCGACATGGCTCATGCCCACCGTGGGACTCGCGCCGTGCCAATGCTTGGCGCCCGGCGGTATCCACACCACATCGCCGGGGCGAATCTCCTGAACGGCATCGCCCCATGTCTGCACGCGACCCACGCCCGCAGTGACGATGAGGGTCTGGCCCAGTGGGTGCGTGTGCCAGGCCGTGTGTGCACCGGGCTCGAAGGTCACGATGCCGCCGCCCACCCGGGCAGGTGACGCTGCCTGGAAGCGGCTGTCCACACGGACCGATCCGGTGAAGTACTGCTCGGGGCCTGCGCTGGAAGGCTGTGTGCCCACGCGGGTCACGACGGCGGCCCCGGTTTGTGCCGCAGTGATCGTCGACATGCCCACCGTCAGGGCCAGGGCGGTGGCACGCATCCAGTTCACGTTCATGGTCGGGTCGCGAACACGTCGCGCACCACGCCCACCGCCGTCACGGCGTTGGGCCAACCGGTGTAGAAGGCCAACTGCGTCAACGCCTCGACCAGTTCTTCCTGGGTCACGCCGTTGTCTCGTGCGAGCGCCATGTGTGATCGCAACTGGTCGGGCCGGTTGAGCGCGATCAGCGCGCTCACGGTCACCAGGCTGCGGTCGCGCCGCGAGAGCCCCGGCCTGGCCCAGACATCGCCGAACAGCACATCGTCGGTGAGTTGGGCGAGCTTGGGCGCGACATCGCCCATCAGCTGCTGCGCACGCGTCGCTTGTGCGGCAGCCATCAGGGGTGTCAGCAGCGCGGCGGCCATGACGGCGGTGGTGAGCAGCTTCATGAGGTGTTCCTTGGAAAACGCGGTGTTGCGGCCAAGTCTAGGAAAACGATTGGCATGCGAATAGACTGCAAATGCTTGATGGATTGACAAGCAAAACAACACAGTTCATCGCACGAGACCCCCATGGCATTCAACGAACTGCGCACCATCT
Source organism: Hydrogenophaga sp. (assembly GCF_018780385.1). Lineage (GTDB taxonomy): Bacteria > Pseudomonadota > Gammaproteobacteria > Burkholderiales > Burkholderiaceae_C > Hydrogenophaga. Next base: position 10,472 of record NZ_JADMJO010000096.1, read on the forward strand.
CCGTCTTCATCAAGGCCACCGAGCTGGGCAGCTTGCGCAAAGCCGCCGCAGCGTTGGAGATCAGCCCGCAGGCGGCCAGCCAGGCGCTCACCCAGCTGGAGCAGCACCTGAACGTGCGCCTCTTTCACCGAACCACGCGCGTGATGGCGCTGACCGACGAGGGCCGCCAGTTTCTGGAGATTGCCCAACCTGCGCTGTTGGGTCTGCAAAGGGCCTTGAACACGGCGAAGCGGGCGAAGGACGACATTGCGGGGCCGCTGCGCATCGTGGGCCCACGAACAGCGTTCCAACCGGTGCTGTGGCCGCTGCTGGAAGAGTTCTGTGGCCTGTACCCCGAGATCGTGCCCGACGTGCAGTTGGAAGACCGTGTGGGCAACTGGGTCGAGGACCGCGTCGATGTCGGCTTCCGGCTCGGATCGTCTGCGCACGAAGGCGTGATTGCGCGGCGCCTGTTTCCTGTTCAGATGATCGTGTGTGCATCGCCCGCGTACCTGGAGCGCCATGGCCATCCGGACAGCGTGGCGTCGCTGCAGTCGCACCGGTGCAGTGTGTTCCGGCATCCCGCCACGGGAGCCATCGTGCCCTGGCGCCTCAAGATGGGCGACGACACCGTGGAGCAGGCGGTGACGCCCAGCATCTGCACCAACGACGAAATGCTGGAGCTGCAAGCCGTGCTGGCGGGTCAGGTGATCGGGCAGCTCGCGGGCGTGACGGCTGCACCCTTCATCCGGTCAAAACAACTGGTGCCGCTGCTGGTCGATCACATCCCCACCCGGTCGAACTACTTCGTGTACTTCGGCAGCCGCCATTCACAACCGGCGCGGGCACGTGCCTTCATCGACCTCGCGGTCCAGCGTCTGGTCGACAGCCCCGAGCACCTGTTGAGCGCCCGGGAGTTGAAGGCGGCTGCTCGCAAAGGCCGGTAAGCCAGACCCTGCTCACAGGTGTCGCTGATGCCATTCCTTGAGCGAAAAGTCGGGGTACACGTCAAAGCGCTCGTCGTCCTTGCTGCCTTCCACTGGAACCCATGAGGCCTTCGAGCCCAGCATGAGATGCACATTCGCCGGCGGCGTGGGCAAGGGCGTGTCGATGGCACCGGCGTGCGGATGCACCAGCTCGGGCCAGGTGGGGTCCCACAACCAGAGTGCCGTGCCGCACTTGCCGCAAAAATGACGTTGCGCGCTGCTGTGCCGCACATGGTCGCCCTCGATGATCTGCGCCTGGTAGATGCGCAGGTGGCGTTTGCCGGTCACCTTCAGGGTGCGGTGGTCGGCGCCGAGGTTGATGGCGTAGCCACCGGTACCGGCCGTCTTTCGACAGATGGAGCAGTAGCACCGCATGAACGGAACGGGCTCGGTGGATTCGACCGAGAACTTGACGCTGCCGCAATGGCATGAACCTTCCAGATGCATGGCGCCTCCGCAGGTGAAGTCGGGCTTTTACGCCACCGCTTCGATGATCCGGATGTCGCGTTCAGCGCCCTGGCCCAGGGCCTTCAGCGCTTCCTGGTAGGCCGGGCTGTCGTGCGCGCCGGTGGCCTGCGCCACGCTGTCGAACTCGATCAACACGGCGCGCTGGTTGACAGCCGCCTCATACACCTTCGCGGGCATGCCACGCGCCAGGAAACGTCCACCCGCGGCCTGAATGGCGGGGCCGGCGAGTGCCGCGTAGGCCGCGAGTGCGGCGGGGTCGTTGATCGATCGGTAGGTGGCCATCCAGTACGCCTTGGGCATTTCAGGTTCCTTGATTGGGTTGGTGAAGGGAGAGATTGTCGACCAACTCACCCACCGCAACCCAGCCGCCCGTGGCCACCGCCTGCAGCGTCATTGGGGAGCGGGCGCGCGCCAGACGATGTCGCTCACATTGATCTTGCGCGGGATGATGCCCAGGGCCTGGAAGGTGTCGGCCAGTTGCTGTTGCTGGGCGATGTGGGCGTCGGTCACGGGGCCAAGAGAAAACTCCGCGCGCGCGAAGGCGGCCGACCAGGATTTCACGTCGATGCCTGTCGCTTCCGATGCGAGGGTGGCGAGCTCATCGCGGTGGTTGCCGGCCCACACCGTGACCTTGCGGATCTCGTCGAGCACGGTCGAGAGCACGGCCGGGTGCTGGGTGGCAAAGCTCCTGGAGGCGATGTAGTACGACGAGCTGGCCAGTCGCTTGTCGGCGGTGTTGGCGATGGCGCGTGCGCCGTAGCGTTCTTCGGCAATGGCGTGGTACGGGTCCCAGACCACCCAGGCGTCGATGTTGCCGCCGTTGAAGGCGGCGGTGGCGTCGGCGGGGGACAGATAGGTCGGCACGATGTCGTCAAACTTAAGGCCGACCAGCGCGAGGGCCTTCACCGTCACGTTCTGTGCGCTCGAGCCTTTGCCGAAGGCGACCTTTTTGCCCTTGAGCTCGGCCAGGGTTTTGATGGGCGAGTTTTTCGGCACCAGCACCGCGTGCTGGGCCGATGGCGTGGCGGCGGCGTAGACGAGGTTGGAGCCACCGGCCTGCGCAAAGATGGGTGGCGTGTCACCCACGGATCCGAGGTCGATGGCACCGGCACCCAGTGCTTCCAGCAGCGGTGGGCCAAACTGGAATTCGACCCATTTCACGTTGGTCACGCCCAAGGACTTCAGGCGCGCTTCAATCGCTTGCTGTTTTTTGATCAGCACGAGAATCGCCGAGCCCTTCTGGAAACCGATCCGCACTTCCTTGGGCAGTGGGGCCTGTGCCCAGGCCGAAGAGCCCAGGCCCGAGGCCCAGGCCGAGAGGGCGAGCAGCGCGCGGCCAACATCGCGGCGGCGCAGGTAGGGGGTGTGGTCGGTGTGCACAGGGGGCTCCTTGATGGGGTTGGGGTTCTGCAGATCAGAGTTTGGCGATGGAGACTTCGGTCGACTTCACCAAGGCCACGACTTCCGACCCCACCTTCAGGTCGAGGTCAACCACCGAGCGGGTGGTGATGACGGAGGTGACGATGCCCCAGGGCGTTTCGACATCGACCTCGGAGACCACGTCGCCACGGATGATTTCCTTGACCTTGCCCTTGAACTGGTTGCGAACGTTGATGGCTTGAATGGACACGGTGTATTCCTTTGGTTTGAACAGAAAGCGAGAAGGGATTCAGATGGCCCAGCGCAGGCCGTGAGCGAGGGTGCCGGGCCATGGAGGATCGATGGAAGGCGGTGCGCTGTCGGGCACCTGCAGCACGCGGTCGAGGATGCGCTTCTCGATCGCGGCGAAGGTGGCATCACCACGCGAGCGCGGGCGCGCCAGCGGCACGCGCTCGTCCAGCGCAATGGCGCCGTCCTCGATCAGGATCACGCGGTCGGCCAGAGCCACCGCTTCCTGCACGTCGTGTGTGACCAGCAGCGCGGTGAAGCCGTGGCGCTTCCACAGGCCTTCGATGAGTTCGTGCATCTCGATGCGGGTGAGCGCGTCCAGCGCACCCAAAGGCTCGTCGAGCAGCAGCAGCTGCGGCCGATGCACCAGCGCGCGGGCCAGCGAGACGCGCTGGCGTTGGCCACCCGAGAGCTTGGCCGGCCAGTCGGCCAGGCGGTCGCCCAGGCCGACCTGGCCCAGCACGGCCTCGGCGTCCCTGCGACGCTCTTTGGGCAAACCCAGTGCCACGTTGTCGACCACGCGCTTCCAGGGCAACAGGCGCGCGTCCTGGAACATGATGCGGGTGTCTTCGTGCAGGCCATCGACGGGCTTGCCGTCGAGCAGCAGCTCGCCGCCGCTGGCCTGTTCCAGGCCGGCGACCAGGCGCAGCAGCGTGCTCTTGCCGCAGCCGCTGCGGCCGACGATGGCGACGAATTCGCCCGGTTCGATGATGAGCTCGTTGTCGCGCAGAACCTCGCGCGCGCCGTAGCGCTTGCTCAGGCCTTTGAGTTGCAGGCGCACACCGGTAGACGTAGCAACACCCCGTTCGGGCTGAGCCTGTCGAAGCCGTGCCGAGGTGTTGGTGAGCCCTTCGACAAGCTCAGGGCGAACGGAAGCATGTGAGTGCGTCATGCCTTGCCTCCCTGGTAGCCCGGGTGCCAGCGCAGCCAGTAGTTCTCCAGGCCGCGTGCAAACACGTCGGCCAGCTTGCCCAGCGCCGCATAGAGCAGGATGCCCACGAGCACGATGTCGGTCTGCAGGAATTCGCGCGCATTCATCGTGAGGTAACCGATGCCGGCCTGCGCCGAAATGGTCTCGGCCACGATCAGGATCACCCACATCAGGCCGAGCGAGAACCGCAGACCGACCAGGATGGAAGACAGCGCGCCGGGCAGGATGATCTGCGTGTACAGGCCCCAGCGGGAGAGGCCGTAGGTGCGGCCCATCTCGATCAGGCCCGGGTCCACGTTGCGGATGCCGTGGAAGGTGTTGAGGTAGATCGGGAAGAACACGGCCACCGAGATCAGGAAGAGCTTGGCCGCCTCGTCGATGCCGAACCACAGGATCACCAGCGGAATGAGCGCGAGCGCCGGGATGTTGCGCACCATCTGGATGCTGGAATCCAGCAGCGTCTCGAAGAAACGCACCGAGCCGGTCAGCAACCCCAGCAGCAGGCCCAGACCGCCGCCGATGGCCAGCCCGATCAGCGCGCGCCCGGCGCTCACCTGCACGTGGGTCCAGAGTTCACCGGAGACGGCGAGTGTCCAGAACGCCGTGACCACGGCCAGGGGCGCGGGCAAGACGCGCGTGGACAACCAGCCGAACGACGAAGACGCTTGCCACACCGCAATGAGCAGCGCGGGGACCAGCCACGGGAGAAAACGCTTCCAGGCCGAGCGCAGCACGCGCCCCAGCAGCGCTCTGAAGTCGGTGTCCGGCGTGAATCCCCAGCCGGGTGCATCGATCGTGTCGGGGATCGGCGTCACGGGAGCTTCTCGGAAGGTCTGGATCGTCGTCATTGGGTATGTTCCTGGGACAGGTCGGGTTCGAGGAACTCCAGCGTGTTGCCAGCCGGGTCGTTCACGTAGAAGCGCAGGTGGCCACCGAGCGGGCGGGTTTCGTCGAGCTCGAAGCCGGCTGCGAGCAGCTTGGCGCGAAAGCCCGGCAGGTTCTGCACTTCAAAGGCCAGGTGTGCAGGCGTGGGCGTGCCGTGCCAGTTCGCCACCGGCACCAGGTCCACCCGCTGTGGGCCGGCGAAAAAGCGCAGGGCATTCCCGCCGCCGGCTCGGAATTCCTTGAGACCCAGCAGCTCGCCGTAGAAGTGGCGTACCAGCGACTGCTGGCCAGCCGGAAAGCCCAGCTGCACGTGGTTGATCGAATGGATGCTCATGACGTGGCACCTCAGCTTTGCGAAGCGCGGGGCACGAACACGTTGGCCACGGCTTCACCGAACGGACCGCTCAGCGTGGGGCCGGGCAGCTTCTCGCGCAGCGCGCGCGGCAGCAGCGGGAACACCAGCTCGGCGAAGCGGTAGGCCTCTTCCAGGTGCGGGTAGCCCGAGAAAATGAAGTTCTCCAGCCCCAGCTCGGCGTATTCCTGGATGCGCTCGGCCACGGTCTGCGGGTCGCCCACCAGCGCGGTGCCGGCGCCACCGCGCACCAGGCCCACACCCGCCCACAGGTTGGGGCTGATCTCCAGGTCGGCGCGCGTGCGCTTCTTGCCCCCGGCGTGCAGCGCGGCCATGCGGCGCTGGCCTTCGGAATCCATCTTCGAGAACGCGTTCTGCGCACGGATCACGGTGTCGTCGTCGAGCCGGCTGATCAGCGATTCGGCGGCGCGCCAGGCTTCGTCATCGGTCTCGCGCACGATCACGTGCAGGCGGATGCCGAACTTCACTGTGCGGCCATGCCTGGCTGCTCTGGCGCGCACATCGGCCACCTTCTTTGCCACGTCGGCCGGCGGTTCGCCCCAGGTGAGGTAGGTGTCGACCTGCTCGGCGGCCAGCTCGTGCGCGGCTTCGGACGAACCACCGAAGTACACCGGCGGGTGCGGGTTCTGCAGCGGCGGGAAGAACAGCTTGGCGCCCTTCACCTGCAGGTGCTCGCCGTCGAAATCGAAGCTCTCGCCGGCATGGCTGCGCGAGAGGATCTCGCGCCAGATGCGGATGAACTCGGCCGATTGTTCGTAGCGCTGCGCGTGGTCCAGGAACACGCCGTCGCCTTCGAGCTCTGCGCGGTCGCCGCCGGTGACGAGGTTGATCAGCAGGCGCCCGCCCGAGAGGCGGTCGAAGCTGGCGGCCATGCGCGCGGCCAACGCCGGCTGGTGCAGGCCGGGGCGCACGGCCACCAGGAACTTCAGCCGCTGCGTCACCGGCAGCAGGCTGGCCGCGACCACCCACGGGTCTTCGCAGGAGCGGCCGGTGGGAATCAGAACGCCTTCGTAACCCAGGCTATCCGCCGCTTGCGCGACCTGTTTGAGGTAGTCGTGGCTGAGCGCGCGCGCACCCTCGACGGTGCCGAGGTAGCGGCTGTCGCCGTGGGTGGGGATGAACCAGAAGATTTTCATGATGCGTTCTTTTTCGAGAAATCCGGTCGCCACACGATGTCGGCGACCTTCACGGGTTTGGGGATGAGACCAATGCGGTGAAAGGCATCGGCCACGCGCTGCTGGTCGATCACCGTGGCCGGTGTGAGTGGCCCGACCGGAGAAGGAGGCCGCCGCTGCAGGAACAGGCTGACCACGCCGGCGTCGAGCCCGCTGAAGTCGGCGATCAGCTTGATGGCCTCGGGCCGCTTCTGCTGCACGAAGCGGTCGGCGCGCGTGAGCTCCTCGAACAGCGTGAGCAGCGTGGCCGTGTGCTCGGTGGCGAACGGGCGCGAAGCCAGGTAGAACGAGTTGTTGCTCGCGAGGTCGCGGCCGGTGGCGAGCACACGCGGCCGCACGGCCAGTTCGGTGGCAGCGTAGAACGGATCCCAGATCGCCCAGGCGTCCACGCTCCTGCGTTCGAAGGCGGCGCGTGCGTCGGCCGGGGTGAGGTAGATCGGCTGGATGTCGTTCCACTGCAGGCCGGCCTTGTCGACCGCGCGCACCAGCAGGTAGTGCGCGCTCGATCCCTTCTGCACCGCGATCTTGCGGCCCTTGAGATCGGCGAGGGTTTTGAGCGGCGAGTCGCCGAGCACCAGCAGCGCCGAGCTGTCGGGCTTGGGCGGCTCGGCGCCTACGTAGAGCAGGTCCTTGCCGGCGGCCTGGGCGAACACCGGGGGTGAATCGCCGGTCAGGCCGAATTCGAGCGCGCCCACGGCCAGCGCTTCGAGCAACTGCGGCCCGGCGGGAAACTCGATCCAGCTGACCTTGGTGCCAGGCAGGCGCTGTTCAAGCCAGCCCTGCTGCTTGATGATGACGAGGTTGGCGGCGGACTTCTGGTAGCCGATGCGCAGCAGGGCAGGCCCGGGCGCAGCAGGTTTGTCGGTGGTGGTCTGCGCGCGGGCCTTCGCCGCGGCAATGCCCCAGGCGGTAGCGGTGACCGCCAGCAGCTTGAAGAGGTGGCGGCGCGAGACCGGTGGGTGGGATGTGTCGGACATGGTGGCTTCCTTCCGGTGGGTGTTCAGGGCTGTCGCATCAGGGCTGGGAGATGACGACCGCTTCGCTGACCTGGATGGCCTTGGGGATCAGCTTGAGATCGAAGAAGGTGTCGGCGATCTTTTGCTGGTCGGCGGCCACGGCGGGGGTGATCGGCTTGACGTTGAACTCGTAGCGCTGCAGCGCGAGCTCCACCACCTCGACCGGCAGGCCCTGCAGCGGTGCGATCAGCTCGGCCGCCTGGCGCAGGTTCTTCTTGAGCCAGATGCCTTGCGCCACCGAGTCCTCGAACAGGGCTTCGATCACCTTGGGGTTCTTCGTCACGAAGTTGCGCGCGCCCAGGTAGTACTGGTAGTTGTTGACCACACCGCCCGTGCCGTCGGCCAGCACGCGGGCGCCGGTGGCTTTTTCGGCGGCAGCCTGGAACGGATCCCAGATCACCCAGGCGTCCACATTCTTGCTCTCGAAGGCGGCGCGGCCGTCGGCCGGGGCCAGGTAAACGGGCTGGATGTCGGTGAGTTTCAGGCCGTGTTTTTCGAGCTGCTTGACCAGCAGGTAGTGCACGTTGCTGCCTTTGTTGAGCGCCACCTTCTTGCCTTTGAGATCGGCCACCGACTTGATGGGGGAGTCCCTGGTGACGAGGATGGCCTCGGCACGCGGCGCCGCAGGGTCGACACCGAAGTAGACGAACTGGGCACCCGCGGCCTGCGCGAAGATGGGCGGCGCCTCACCCACGTAGCCCACGTCCACCGCGCCCACGTTCAGGCCTTCGAGCAGTTGGGGTCCGGCGGGAAACTCGACCCACTTCACGCCGAAGCCCAGGGAGCCAAGCTTCTTCTCCAGCGTGCCCTGGGCCTTCTGCAGCACGAACAGACTCGCCGACTTCTGGTAACCGATGCGCAGCTCACTCCTGTTTTGGGCATGGGCCGAGGGCGCTGGCAACACCAGCAGCGCCAGACCCGCAGCGGCGATGGCCGCGGCGAGCAGGGCAAATGCCCAGCGCTTGAATCGATTGAGACGGCTGGCCAGGGGTGTGGGCGGGTTGGCGTGCGCCTCCGCAGAGGCGAGGTGTTCGATCGGGTGGTTCATGGTGAATTCCTTGGTGGGTGGCCGCGCGCGGGCAAAGGGCGCCCCGGCCACCGGGTGTGGTGGCTGAAAAAACGGAATGGGGATGCGGGAAAGATCGGCCGGGTGGTCCCGGCTCGCAGCGGGTCAGACGCTACATCGCACCTGGGAAAACGGCACGGATGCAAAGCCCGTGGCGAACGGCATTCGCAAGCCTTCGTGCAACAGGGTGTGCACGGCGTCGTCGAGGCGGTCGCCGATTTCGGAACCCACCTGGTACTCGCCTTCGGTGTCCTTCGGGATCTGCGCGTCAGTGGCGTAGACCCCGGGCAGGATGTGGCGCGCGGCCAGCGACTGCAGCACGGGGCGCAGCGCGTAGTCGAGCGCGAGCATGTGGTGCGGGCTGCCACCCGTGGCCAGCGGCAGCACCACCTTGCCCTTCAGGGCCGATTGCGGCAGCAGGTCCAGGAAGACCTTGAGCACGCCGCTGTAGGCCGCCTTGTAGACCGGCGTGGCCACCACGATGGCACGGGCCGTCTCAACCTGGCTCACCGCGGCACGAATGGACTTGTGGCCCACGTCCGCCAGCAGCAAGGCCTGGGGTGAAAGATCGCGGATGTGCAGACGCTCGATGAGCGCGTGGCGCAACCCCAGCCGCTGGGACACCGCATCGAGCAGCGCGGCGGACCGCGAATGCTCGGACGGGCTGCCGGCGATCAACAGAATGGACACGTTGTTCTTCCCTGAATCGTGTGTGACAGCAGAACCGGTTTACTTCTTGGTGTAGATCTGGTCAAAGGTGCCGCCGTCGGCAAAGTGCACTTTGGCCGCCTGCTCCCAGCCACCGAACGCGTCTTCGATCTTGAAGAGGTTGAGCTTGGGCAACTGCTTGGCGTACTTGGCCTGGGCCTTGGTCGAGGTGGGGCGGTAGAAGTGTTTGCCGATGATGTCCTGCGCTTCTTCGGTGTAGAGGTACTCCAGGTAGGCCTGGGCCACGGCGCGCGTGCCCTTCTTGTCGACGTTCTTGTCGACCACCGTCACGGCGGGCTCGGCCAGGATCGAGAGCGAGGGGTAGACGAAGTCGACCTTGTTGCCGAATTCCTTCTCCAGCAGGTAGGCCTCGTTTTCCCAGGAGATGAACACGTCGCCCTGGGCGCGCTGCGCGAAGGTGATGGAGGAGCCGCGCGCGCCAGAGTCGAGCACCGGCACGTTGGCGTAGAGCCTGGCCACGAATTCCTGCGCCTTGGCGTCGCTGCCAAACTTGCGTTTGGCGAATTCCCATGCGGCCAGGTAGTTCCAGCGCGCGCCGCCCGAGGTCTTGGGGTTGGGGGTGATGACCTTCACATCGGGGCGGATCAGGTCATCCCAGTCCTTGATGTTCTTGGGGTTGCCCGCGCGCGTCACCAGCACGATGGTGGAGGTGTAGGGCGAGCTGTTGAGTGGCAGACGTTTCTGCCAGTCTTTCGGAATCCAGCCACCGTTGGTGTGCAGCGCGTCGGTGTCGCCAGCCAGGGCCAGCGTGGCCACGTCGGCGTCCAGGCCGTCGATGATGGAGCGCGCCTGCTTGCCCGAGCCACCATGGCTTTGTTTGATGGTCACGTCCTGGCCGGTCTTGGCTTTCCAGTGTTTGATGAACGCAGCGTTGTACTCCACGTACAGCTCGCGCGTGGGGTCGTAGGACACGTTGAGCAAGGTCACCGGGGCGGGCTGGGCCACGGCAGACAGGGCACTGGCGGTGAGGGCGGTGGCCGCGAGGGCCTGAATGAGTTGGCGGCGGGTGGTCATGTCGTTCCTTGTGTGAACTGTTGAAGTGACCGGATGATCCGGGCTTCGGTGCAATTCGGGAACGAATGGATTTTTGGTTGTTAATTACTTAATCATCTGAGCCAAATGCCCTTGTGCCTGCTCGGCGTGGAGGGCCTCGGGAACCTGCACGCCAAAGACCGTGTGCAGGGATTTCTGTTCGGGCAGCACGTACACCATCGCCCGCTGTACCGAGAACGTGGGCGCGATGTGCGCGTCGAAGAAAGATGCGGGAACGTTGATGCAGCCGTAGCTGATGCGGTTGTCGTCCGTCGTCTCGCTGGCCAGGCGCTGCAGGCGACGCTCTTTCGGCTGCGTGGTGCGCACCCGGTGCATGGAAACGGCAGCGGCGTAGTCGACCCACACCACGTCCTCACCAACGATGTTGAGCCCACGCTGACCTTTGAATCGACCGGCTGGCGTGGTGCGTTCTTCGGGCAGCACGTCGGCAATGGCCTTGTCGCCGATGCCGGGCACCGAGTCGTCGCCGTGCGCGGAGCCCAGCAGCACAGCAGTGTGGTCCAGCAGGCGGGCCTGTGCGTCGAACACATACAGTCGTGCCGCGCGTTTGTCGATCACCACGAACGGCATGGCGGCGTGATCGCCTGAGCCGGCAATCCAGTTGGCCATGTGGCGCAAGTCGTTTGAAGCATTGACGTCGCCAAGCTCCGCTTGGCGCAGCGCCGCGGGTTCGCGCGATGCGGTGAGCTGCGTCGCGCTGCCGTCTGGCCGGGGTGCACCGGGGGGCAACAGCAACGCGAGCATGGCCATGCCGACCATGACGCCATTGCGGATGGCCACCCAGGGGCCTGGGTCGTCCAGAGTGGGTGTGGTGGGGTCCATGGATCGAATCCGCTCAAACGACAACGCCCCCGGACCGCGCGGGTCAAGGGGCGCTGCGCGCAAGCTGCCCGGATCAGTTGCGATCAGCGCGGGCCACGGGTTCGTTCATCGAAGCGTTGTTGTTCGCGCTGTCGGTGGTGGCGGGTGCGGGGGTGGTCATGCCGCCAGCGGGTGGCGTGGCCATGGGCGTGGTGGTGGTAGTGGAAGGGGCCGACTGGTTGGCTTCCGCAGGTGCGGGGGTCGATGGGGAGCCGGACGTGCTTGATTGCGCGAACACGAGACCGACGGAGCCGACCACGGCCAAAGCGGCAATCGAGGAAGTGATGAAACTGGACGTTTTCATGGAGGATCCTTTGAACATGCTGCACGTGGCAGCGTTTAAGACTCGCAGCCGAAGAATCCGACTGGCCTTCAGGTTAGGTTCCATGAAAAAACCCGTCTGTTCGTGACCGTACGAACCAGTCGTCAATCCGGTAACAGTGCGTGTTCAGAAGCCCATGCGCTGAGCCAGCCAGATCGAGCCGATCACCAAGATGGCGAGCGACCCACCCCCCACCACCACCCAGCGGTAGAACGCGGTGTGTCGCAGCAGCCAGGCCACCGGCAGGAACGCCAGCACAATGGCGAGCTGGCCGATCTCGACGCCCACGTTGAACCCACCGAGCGCGAGCGCCAGCTGTTGCGCGGGCAGGGCCAGGTCGAGCAGCACATTCGCAAAGCCGAAGCCGTGGATGAGGCCGAAGGCGAAGGCCAGGCGCCAGCGCTTGAGCGAGAACCAGCCGAGCAGGTTGTTGAGCGCCGCCAGAATCACCGAGAGCGCGATCACCGATTCGATGATGGCCACCGGCGGGTTGACCCAGCCCAGGATGGACGCCACCAGCGTGATGGAGTGCGCCACGGTGAAGGCGGTCACCACCGCCAGCACGTCCATGAACGAGGTGCGGAAATTCTCCACCGCAGGCCAGTTGGTCACGCGCTCGCGTGACGGCACGAGCGGCGCGAGCACCAGCAGGCTGAGCAGGAAGAGGATGTGGTCGATACCGATCCAGATGTGCCAGATGCCTTCCACCACATATCGCGTGAACACCGACCACCCCGAGACTTCACCGGCCAGCAACGCGGCTTCGGGTTGGTCAGGGCTCAAGATGGCGCTGCTCTGCGCACCCGGCAGATCCACCTTGAGCAGACCGCGGTGCAGGTTGTCCTGGTCGAAGATCAGCTTGTACTGGAGGGTGAGGCGCCGGGCCGCGATGTCCTCGGGATCGGCGCAGGCCACGGTCCATTCCGCGCTGAGGTAGAAGCCATCCGAGTGCGGGCTGGCCATCACGTCGAGCGGCCGCAGCGCGCACGCGGCCGATGGTCCTCGCACGGTGATGCCTTGCTGCATCCACGCCGTGAGCTCATCGATGCGGGCCGCCGTTTCACCCCAGCTCACCTGGCCATCGCGGTCGTCGTCCAGATCGAAGATCAGGTCCACGTCGCGAAGGTTGATGTCGGTGCGCAGCACCAGATCGGCGTCGCGCTGCGAGAGCGAAAGGTAGCTGTTGCTGCTGGAGTGCGCGAAGGCGGGGGCTGCCGCGCAGGCGAACAGGACGAACAAGGCGGGCAGGGCACAGCGCCGCGCCAGGCATCGGAACAGGTGGCTCATCAGGATTTGCCCAGACGGGTCTGGAGTTCTGCGCTCAGGGCCTTGAGCACCGGATCGGTGTAGCCGGTGGTGGCCATCCAGCCGAGCACGGGCTCGGCCAGTTTGGGTTGGTTGGCCTTCAGCGCGGCCTGCACCAGCAGCACCGCGTCAGCCGGTTCGTTCTGCGTGCGCCAGTTTTCAGCCGCGAGCTTGAGACCTTGCGCGTTGTCGCGTCCGTAGGTGATGAGGTAGACCATGGTGGGCCGTTCGATCAGGCTCTCGCCGCGCAAGGACTGGTTGTTCATCCGGCTTTCGAACTGGTCGGCCATCCGCTGCGTGTCGCTGTCCTTCAGGCCGCGGCTGGCCAGCAGCGCCTGCACCAGCAGTGCGTCGGTGGGTGAGGGCGAGTCCGCGTAGCGCCGGGCTTTGGCGAACTGGCCTTGCTGGTTCAGCAGTTCGGTGAGCGTGAGCCTCACCAGGTGCGAGTTGGGTCGCGCCTGCAGGTGCTTCTCCCACACGGCAATGGCTTGTGCGTACTGCCCGGCGGTGCGATAGGCCTCGCCCTGGTGGTAGCGCAGCCAGTCCTGCGTGAACGGGCCCTGGTAGTCCGGCAGGTCGACCAGGCGGTTGAACACGGGAATGGCTTGCTGCGCCTGACCGCTGCGGTACAGGAGCGTGGCCGCACAGGCTTGACCTTCATCGCGGCCGAAGCGTTGTCCGATGGCATCGCAGTCGGTCCGCGCCGCAGCCATGTTGGCGGTGAGCAGGTGCAGCGAGAAGCGCCAAGACCAGTACTCGGGTTGCGCTGGATCGAGGGCGATGGCAGCGCTCAGGTCGTCAATGCCGCCCTTGAAATCGTGGAAGCCCTGTTTGACCAGCGCGCGCAGAAAGTGGCCGTCGGCCGGCAGCGTGCTCGCACTCCACCAGGGTTGCAGCGCTGCCTTGGCCGCGCCGTACCAACGCAAATCGCCTTCGGTCAGTCCCAGCAGAAACACGGCGCGCGCGTAGGCGAGCGAGGCGGGCAGGTTGTTGCGGTTCTTGCGCCATTCGCGTTCCACCTCGCGCAATGAGCCTGCCTGATTGTTTTGCGCATGCACGGAAGCCGGCAATACGATCTGTTCGGGCGCTGGCGTCAACCGGGGTTGCGCCCAGGCACTCAATGAAGCACTAATTACAAGGGGCAGCAGAGCTTTGCAATAGGGTTTCCACCTGAATCCAATCAATACCCGAGGGGCGTTCTTGGGAACAACGTCTGTCAGGTTGAGGGTCATTGAAATCGATATCCTTGGCAATGGCAGCGGTGGGCGATTTCCCATTGTGTGCCGGTGTCAAAAGACATTTCATCCCCAAAGGTAATCTATGAAAACTCTCATCTCCGCAATGATCGCTGCATTCATGATGGCTTCCGTTCCCGCGTTTGCTGCCAGCCATGCCGGCGGCAAAATGGACGACAAGAAAGTGGATTGCATGAAAGAAGAAAACAAAGCCAAGGACGAGTGCAAGAAGAAGTAATTCGCTCAGCGCGAGAAAGGGCCCACTCATGTGGGCCCTTTTGTTTTGGCGGTGGGAACTCGCGTGCGGCATCATCCCGTCAGACTTCACCCCATTCTTCAAATCCGCCCATGTCAAAACAGTCCAACACCTTCGAACGATTCATGGAGTCGGCCATCTTCGCCAGCCGCTGGATCCTCGCGCCGTTCTTCATCGGCCTGATCATCGCGATGCTCGTGCTGCTGCTGAAGTTCGGCAAGGAACTGGTGTCGCTGCTCATGGGCGTGCTGGGCCTGCACCAGCACGACTCGATCATCTCCATCCTCACGCTCGTGGACACGGCGCTCATCGCAGTGCTGCTGCTCATCATCGTGTTCAGCGGCTACGAGAACTTCGTCTCCAAGCTGAGCATCGGCGACCACGAGGACCGGCCCGCCTGGATGGGCAAGGTCAGCTTCTCCGACCTCAAGATGAAGCTGATCGGCGCCATCGTGGCGATCTCGGCGGTGGAGTTGCTCAAGGCGTTTCTGGTGAGCACCACGCTCACCGGTGAACAGATCGGCTGGAAGATCGCGATCCACCTCACCTTCGTGATCTCGGGCCTGCTGTTCGCGGCGTCGGACTGGATCAGCGACAACCGCAAGAACAACTGAACGCGCGCTGCACCGGCGGCTCAATGCCGATGCAGGTGGTGTGCGTCGGGCACATGCGGGTGCGTGTGCTGCGTTGGCGCATGCGTGTGCCAGTGGCTGTGGGCGCCTCCGGGCATGGGCTGGTGCGCATGCACGTGGTGCCCATCGTCATGCGCATGGGCGTGTTCGTGCTCCAGCGCTTCGTGCGTGTGCGCATGGCTGTGGCGCTCGATCAGGTGCAGCAGCACGCCCAGCGCCATGAGTGCACCGCCCAGGACCATGAGCGCGGTGGCCGAGCGCTCACCGAGCGCGAAGGCGCCCGCCGCGCCGATGAAGGGGGCAAAGGCAAACACCGAGCCGGTGCGCGCCGCACCAAATGTGCGCTGGGCCAACAAGTAAAAGCGCAGGCTCAGGCCGTAGCCGGTGGCGCCCACGGCCAGCAAGGCCAGCGCACTGGCCCAGCCGGGCAGGGCTTCGCCTGCCATGAAGGCCAGTGCCACCGTGGCGCAGGTGCCCAGCAGTGCCTTGACCCACACCACCTGGCCAGGGTCGCGGTCGGCCACGCCGCGCGAGAGGGTGTTGTCCACGCCCCAGGCCACGGTCGCGAGTGCCACGGCCAGCAGTCCGAGCAATTGCACCTGACCGGCCAGGCCTTGTTCGACGACCAGCAGCGAGCCACCGGCGAGCAGCAGCAGCACGGCGCCGATCACGCGGCGGTCCATGGTTTCTCCATACCAGCGCCAGGCCAGCACCGCGGTGAACACGGCTTCAAGCGTGAGCATGAGCGAGGCGCTTGAGCCACTGGTTCGCTGAAGGCCCCAGGCCAGCGCCACCGGCCCGATCACCGCGCCGCTGGCCGCCATGGCCAGCAGGCGCGGCAGGTCGGAGCGGCGCAGCTGCGCCTCGCGCTGCATGGGCTGGCGCAGCAGCAAGGCCACCAGCCCTGCGCCCGCGTAGAGCAGCGCGGCGGTGGTGAATGCGCCCACGCCCAGCCCGAAGCGCTGCACCAGCGGCGTGCTCAGGCCAAACAGCACAGCAGCCACCAGGGCGAGCAGTCCGCCGCGCATGGCTGGAGAAAACGGTGTGTGGGGCATGGTCTTGAACGGTGGGCGTGAATGCGAAGCGTACGCCAGCGCACCGACCTTGTGGCGCCGCAAGGCGATGCTGTGGGTCTTTAACTGGGGGATTCCAAATGGCTCAAAAAGCACACATCGTCGGCAAGGTCGAATACCGCAGTGGTGACGGCCCGAATGTCGAAATCCGTCCCGGCCCGGTGGATGTGGCGACCGGCATCAACGACGTCACGCTGAGCTGGACCGACGAAGAGACGCACGGTTCGGCGGCCATACCGCTGGCCGACTTCAAGCGCTATGTGGCTGAAGGGCTGATCAAGCTGGACGCCTGAAGTCGGCAGCAGCGATCAGATCGCTCGCTTGATGTCGCTGTAGGTGCCACGCGTGCGCAGCACCAGTTTCACGTCGGCCTGACCGCGGTTGCGCCAGTACCAGCCGTGGTTGCCGGTGAAGGCGGCCACCAGGGTGCCCTCATCGGCCGGTGCGCCGCGCCCCTTTTCGTAGCTGATGGAGCGCCCGCCGTCGTCGCCGTGGGTATCAAAGTTGACCGCCCCACCTTCGACCACCCAGCTGTATTGCGCTTGGTCGCCCTCCTGCATGCGCAGCTTCACTTCGACGCCTTCCCCCGGTGTGAGCGTCAAGCTCATTTCGTCACGCCAAGGCGCCGCCTGCGCGGCTTCGGCGATGGCCGCAGGCGCCTGAGGTGCTGTGATGGCGGCGGGTGCTGGTGGCACCGCAGCTGACGGCGTTGCCGCGTCCGTTGCGGCGTCGGTTGCCAGTTGCTGCTTGATCTGGCCCATCTCGGTCAGGCGCAAGACGCTTCCGACGCCGGTGGGGTCGATGCCGTACTCGGCCGGCAAGACGACGGCCATCAGCAGGACCACGGCAGCGAGTACCGCCAAGGCCGTGGAACGCAGCAGTTGGCTGGAAGAGGGCAACTCGTCGGGGGAGGGGGTGTTGCTGTTGTACATGGTTGGCACTCCTGGGGTGTTCACGAAATGAAGTAGCCGGTGAGCTGCATGCCCACCAGGATGAAGCCCGCGCTCATCATGGCGACGTTGGCGGTGTAGGCGTTGCGGGAAAAGCTCGGTGTGCGACGCCAGAAGCCCATGCCGATGAGGATGACGGTGAGCGCCAGCAATTGCCCGATCTCCACGCCGACGTTGAACGCCAGCAGGTTGGGCACCAAACCATCGGGCGAGATCTCGTACTCGAGGATCTTGGTGGCCAGGCCAAAGCCGTGAAACAGACCGAACACCAGCGTGGCCATGCGCGTGTCGGGCTGGAAGCCGAGCCAGCGCCGAAAGGCACCGAGGTTGTCGAGCGCCTTGTAGACCACCGACAAGCCGATGACCGCGTCGATCAGGTAGCTGTTGATCCCGACGTTGAAGTACACGCCCAGGATCATGGTGGTGGAGTGACCCAGCGCGAACAGACTCACGTAGAGACCGATGTGCGAGAGCCGATACAGGAAGAAGATCACCCCGAACAGGAAGAGCAGGTGGTCGTAGCCGGTCATCATGTGCTTGGCGCCCAGGTACATGAAGGGCAGCAGCTTGACGCCGGAGATTTCCTGGATGTAGCCCTTGTCGCCCGAAGTCACCGCGTGGGCCAGTGCTTCGGGCGCTCCGAAGAGCAGCGAGATGAAGAATGTCGACAGGAGCAACAGGTGCCCGGGCCTGATCGCCCATGGCGAACGTGGCAGCCTGTCTTGAAGAGTGCTGTGCATGAAGACTCCATTGGTCTGAAAAAAAGAAACCGCCGCCCCAAAAGCAGCGCAAAGACAAACCGTCTTTCAGACCATGGGCGGGCGATCCAGCCGGAACGTCTGCACCCGTTCGATCCACGGCCGGGGTGCACTCAGCCAGCTCGGGGGATGTGCAGCGACGCAGGCCCACGCGTGCGGCAATGCATGGGCCTTGTCGTGGGAGTGATCGGCACTGTGGTGCGCGTGGTCTGCCGTCGTGTTTGTGCCAGACGGGTGGGAAGTGCCGGTATCTTCCTCATGCGAATGGGCATCTTGATGCATGGCTGCGAGGGCAGCCAGCCCATGAGACGTCACGCTGCCCATGGAGGCCATCACGGTGCCGACAATCAAAGCCAGCAGCACCAGCCACCTGAAGCCCAGTGTGAGCCGGGTGGGGCTCGCAGGGAGGTGGGTGCGCAAGTTCATGGTGTGCGAGGGTGTCCTGGTGTGGGGGCAAGGTTGATCATGGTAACGCCGCCAGGGAGGGCCCTGCCAGTCAGGACATCGCGCAGCGAGCGTAGAGTCAGTTGTCTGCATGGCAGGCACAGGCTTCACCGTGCGCCGCAGATACAAGCTCATCCAGGATGCCGCAGTGACCCTCGTGGGTGCCCGAGCAACGCGCCCGCAGCTGGAGCAACTGTTTTTCCAGCGCACGCATGCTCTTGAGGCGGGCGCGCACACGCGCCAGCTGTTCGTCCACCAGCAGGTCCACCTCGCCAAAGTGCTCCGCGGGCGCATCCACAAAACCCAGCAGCCGGTTCACATCGGCCAGCGGCATGTCCAGCGCCCGGCAGTGGCGGATGAACGACAGCCGTTCCAGGTGGGCGGCCGCGTAGTCGCGGTAGCCGTTGTCGCGCCGCGCCGGCTCGGGCAGCAGACCCTGTTTTTCGTAGTAGCGGATGGTTTCAACATCCACGCCCGTGGCTCGGGACAGTTCCTTGATCTGCATCGCACAACCCTCGTTCAATTGAGTGATTGACACTGTAGCGGCTCCAGGGTTTCCAATACAGGCATCAAAAGGAAAAACCATGTCCGCCCATTGCTGTGACCACGACACCCCCCAGGCCGAGACCATCGTCAACCTGCCTCGCTACCGCAAGATTCTCTGGATCGCCTTGATCATCAACGTTGCCATGTTCCTGATCGAGATCGGCGCGGGTGTGCAGGCCGGATCGCTCTCGCTGCTGGCCGATGCGGTCGACTTCGCGGGCGACGCGCTCAACTACGCGGTCTCGCTTGCCGTGCTGGCCTCGGCGCTGGCCTGGCGTGCGCGCGCGGCCATCCTCAAGGCGTTCAGCATGATGGGCTTTGGCCTGTATGTGCTGGGGGCTGCGGTGTGGTCGGTCTGGCATGGCGGCGTGCCACAAGCCGTGACCATGGGCGCCGTGGCGCTGCTCGCACTGGTGGCCAACGTGGCCGTGGCGTGGATGCTCTATGCGTTTCGAGAAGGTGACGCCAACATGCGCAGCGTGTGGCTGTGCTCGCGCAACGACGCCATTGGCAACGTGGCGGTGTTCATGGCCGCGCTCGGCGTGTTCGGCACCGGCTCGGCCTGGCCCGACCTGGCGGTGGCCAGCCTGATGGGGGCGCTGGCCTTGCACGGCGGCTGGACGGTGCTGCGGCAGGCGAGGGGAGAACTGGGCGAGGACGCCGGCAAGGACCCCCATGGCCACGTCCACTGAGCGGCCCGGGCCGATGCGTGGCTGGTCGGTGTTGGTGGCGGCCTGGGGTGTGGCCCTGGTGTCCACCCTGGGTGCCTTGTTCATCGGCGAAGTCATGGGCATGACGCCCTGCCTGCTTTGCTGGTACCAGCGCATCTTCATGTTTCCGCTGGCGCTCATCCTGGGCATGGCGGCCTTTGCCGAGGACCGGCGTGGCGCCGTGTATGCGCTGCCCCTGGCCCTGATCGGCGTGGCGGTGGCGGCGTACCACACCGCGCTGGTGGCGGGGTGGGTGCCGAAGTGGTGGGTGCCTTGCGGCACGGGGCCCTCGTGCAGCGATCAGAGCCTGGAGATTCTGGACGGCATCCAGATTCCCTGGTTGTCTCTCGCGGCCTTCATCGCCATCGCGATCCTGCTGTTTGTTTACTTGAGAAAAACCCGTTCATGAACGCCAAAAAACTCACCGTCATCGGCCTCGTGACCCTCGTTGCCCTGTTCTTTTACCTGGGCATGAACGCCTACCAGAAGCGCGTGCAGACCGTGCAGGACGTGCAGGTCAAGGCCGAGCAGACCCGCCTGGTGCGCATGCACTCACCGATCTTCGGCCCTCAAGCTGCGCCGGTCACCATCGTCGAGTTCTTTGACCCGGCCTGCGAGACCTGCCGCGCGTTTTATCCCCTCGTCAAGAACCTGATGGCTCAGTACCCGAACGATGTACGCCTCGTGATCCGCTACGCACCGTTTCACCCAGGCTCTGACCAGGTGGTCAAGCTGCTGGAAGCGGCCCGGAGCCAGGGCAAGTACCAGGTGGTGCTTGAAGCGGTGCTCGCCGCGCAGCCCACCTGGGCCGATCACGGTCAGCCCAACATCGAGACCGCTTTCAAGGTGGCCGAGCGGGCCGGGCTGGACCTCGTGAAGGCGCGGCAGGACATCGAGAAGCCCGGGATGCAGGCGCTGTTGCAGCAAGACATTGAAGACCTCACGGCGCTGCAAGTCACCAAGACGCCCACCTTCTTTGTCAATGGCCGCAGCCTGCCGAGCTTTGGCCCGGATCAGCTGGCGGCGCTGGTGGCCGAAGAGGTGGCCAAGGCAAACCGATAGCGACGAGGCCTTTGCCCCGCACGTCCACCCGCTAGCGGCCGGGGGTCTCGTCGTCAATGGCCTTCATGACCAGATTGGCCATCTGCCTCGCCTCTTGGCGAGGATCCTCGCGCAGCGCGCTGACAGTGCCGAGCCGGTCCTGCAGATCTTCATCCTGACTGGCCTTGAGCTTGCCTTCGAGCCGATCGATCGGAATCTCGATGCCGACGATGCCGTTGAGCATCCTGTCGATGTACGGCGCAGGTGCATCGCCTGTGCGCCACGGCGTCGGCTGCCGGGCCTCTTGAGCGTTCGTGAGGCGGTCCAGCATGTCGAGCAGCCAGCCGCGGTCGTGCACCGCGCGCGCGATGCCGTGTGCATGCGCCACCGCGTAGTTCCAGGTCGGCACGACCTTCCCATGCTCCACCTTGCCCGGATACCAGCCGGGTGAAATGTAGGTTTGCGGCCCGTGGAAGATCACGACCGATGCGGTGCTTTCTTCCAGCTCGCGCCAGACGGGGTTGGCCCGTGACACATGGCCGATCAAGGTGCCGAACTCGCCCCGGTTGCGCTCCAGGAACAAGGGGATGTGGTTCGTGACAAGGCCACCCGCGCCTTGACACACCCACGTCGCCAGCGGATGCGATTCCACCAGCGCGAAGATGTCCTCACGGTCGGTGAGTTGGTGGCGCGTGGGAACGTACATGGCGAACCTTCAGATGTTGGTGAGGGCGTGGCGCAACAGCAGCGCGGCCAGCACCCACATGGTCACACCGATCAGACCGTCCAGCACCTGCCAAGCCCTCGGACGCGCAAACCAGGGCGCCAGCCAGCGAGCGCCAAAGCCGAGCAGCCCGAACCAGAACAGGCTGGCCGTGCTCGCGCCAGCCACGAACCAGCCACGCAGCGCTGCCGGTTGCTGCGCGCCAATGCTGCCCACCAGCAGCACCGTGTCCAGGTAGACATGGGGATTGAGCAGCGTGAACGCCGCTGCCTGCGCCACGGCCGCGCCACGGCTGAAGGTCTCGCCGCCCTCGGAGGCCTTCAGAAGCTGCGGGTTGCGCGCGCGACGCAGAGCCTGCCACCCATACACCGCCAGGAAGGCCGCGCCGGCCAGCGCCAGCGAACGGGCAATGCCGGGACTGTCTGCCAGGGCCTGCGCCATGCCCAGCACGCCCGCCATGATCAGCACCGCGTCTGCCACGGCACAGAAGAGCACCACGCTGCCCACATGCTCTCGGCGAAGCCCCTGGCGCAGCACGAAGGCGTTTTGCGCGCCGATGGCCACGATGAGCCCGAGGCTCAGAAAGAGGCCCTGGATGAAGACCGGCCAAGCGCCGGATACGGTGGAAGAAAACGTCGTCATGAGGGGAGATTGCCAGCCCCGCAACGTGAAGGCAAACTATCTTTCCTTTGATGGATTAAGAGAAACTGAACTCATGCTGGACTATGCATCGCTCTCTGCACTGGCCGCTGTGGTCCGCGAGGGCAGCTTTGATCGCGCGGCCCGTGCGCTCAACGTGACACCGTCGGCAATTTCGCAGCGCATACGGTTGCTGGAGGAGCGCGTCGGTTGTGCGCTGGTGGTGCGTGGTCAGCCGTGCCAGGCGACGGAGACGGGCAGGCGGCTGTGCCAGCACGTGGACCGTGTGCGGCTGCTCGAACAGGAGCTGCAAGGCGCGTTGCCCGCACTCGCGCCCGAAGGCATTGCGCGGGTGGCGCTGCCCGTGGCGGTGAATGCTGACAGCCTGGCCACGTGGTTTGCCCCCGCTGTGGCCGCCTTCGCTGCAGTGGCTCCGGTGCTGATGGAGGTGGCGGTGGACGACGAGGACCACACCGCCGAGTGGTTGCGCAGCGGCGCGGTACTGGCTGCGGTCACCGCCTCGGCCCGACAGGCCGTCGGTTGCAACAGCCAGCCGTTGGGCTCCATGCGCTACCTGGCCACCGCCAGTTCCGCCTTCGTCGAACGGCACTTTTCCGGTGGTGTGGGAGCGGGGAGCCTGGCACAAGCGCCCAGCCTGCAGTTCAACACCAAGGACGAGTTGCAGGCGCGATGGGTACGGCGCCTGTGCCATCGCCATGTGGAGTTGCCCCGGCACACCTTGCCGTCGTCACAGGCCTTCGTGGTGGCGGCCGTTGCGGGCATGGGTTGGGGCCTGCAGCCGGAGGTGATGATCCGCGCCCAGTTGAAGACGGGCGCTCTCGTGCAGCTGGTGCCCGATTCCCCGCTGGACGTGCCGCTGCATTGGCAGCAGGCGCGCGCGGCGTCATCGCTGCTCGATGGACTCACCCGCCATGTCGTTTCTGCTGCGCGCACCGTGTTGATACCGAGCTGACTCGCCTCGGCCACGTTGGCAGGGCCGGGGGTCGGATTCATACTCTGGATCATTGGAATCACAGGAGACCCCATGAGTGCCCTGACGCTTCACTACCACCCACTCTCGTCGTGTTGCCACAAGGTGCTGATCGCCATCGACGTGCTCGGCATCGACGTCGACCTGCGTTTGCTGAACCTGGGTGATGCTGCAGAACGCTCCGCGCATCTGGCACTGTGGCCCATGGGCAAGATGCCGCTGCTGGTGGACCAGGGCCGGCCCGTGCCCGAGACCAGCATCATCATCGAGCACCTGCAGCGCCACCATGCACACCCTGGCCGCACGCTGATCCCGCACGACCCCGATCAGGCAATCGAAGTGCGCTTGTGGGACCGCCTCTTCGACCTGTACGTGATGACGCCGATGCAGGCCTTCACCGCCGATCTTCTGCGACCGGAGGGCGAGCGCGATGCACACGGTGTGGCGCGGGCTCGAGACACTCTGACGTCGGCCTACGCGCTGATCGATCACCAACTCGAAGGGCGAACCTGGGTGACCGGCGATGCGTTCAGCATGGCCGATTGCGCCGCCGCGCCGGCCTTGTTCTACGCCGTGACTTACGTGCCCTTCGCGCCGCAACACGCGCGGCTGGCGGCTTACTTTGATCGGTTGATGGAGCATCCCCCGGTGGCGCGCACCATCGACCAGGCGCGGCCCTGGTTCAAGTTCTTTCCGGGGCGCAGCGGTTTGGCTCGGCGCTTCTTCGACCCGTTGAGCCAGTGAACTGAGATGGCATCCACCCGAGCAGCTGGGATCTGGCGGGGGTGACTGTGACCCTGGCGGGCAGTCGGTTTTGCCCTCCTGCGTGAGTTGTCCATAATGACTAATCTACTGACAAATATGCACTTGGCGATTACAAGCATTTAAAGCAATAGCGATTGCTGCATACGCTGACAACTTGGCTTGGACATGAACACAGGATTTGCGAGCGCTACGGCCGTATATGCCACATCACCGACTTTCGCTTTGACATCTTGCGTCTCGGCGAAACGCGCGGTGTCGCTCTGCTCCGAAACCTGGCGCCCGCTGTGATCCCATCCGACGGCATCGCGGCGAGTGTCGGCAAGCAGCCTGGGGAGGCCACCTCCATTCCGATCCGAGTCCACCCGATCGTCGAGCTCGGTTTCAGGGTGCGCGTGCCCGCCCACATCTGTACCTTGCTGTTGCTGGCTTCCAGTTTTGCCGGCAGCGGCGCGCCAACATGGGTATGGGCTCTCGCCCTGTTTTATGGCTTGGCCTGGCCCCATGTGGCCCGATTTATGGCGCTGCACAGCCGGGACTCCAGGGCCGCAGAATTGCGCAATCTTCTGACTGACGCGGCATTCAGCGGCGGCTTCGTCGCCCTCTGTGGCTTCAGCCTGTGGCCCAGCGTGGTGCTGGTGACGGGCTTCAACTCCGCTTGCTTGAGCGTGGGCGGCATCGCCTTTGCTCTGCGTGCTTCCGTCATCTGTGCAGCGAGCGCAGCGGTTTTGGGGTTCATCAACGGCTACCGATTTACACCCGAATCCAGCTTGGTCACCTCGTTCCTGTGTGCGGTCAGCTTTCTCGGATACACGGCGATATTCAGTTATCGCACACATGTCGAGGCCAAGCGGCTGCTTCGAGCGCAGCGGGAGCTGCGCGCCAGCCATCAGCACACGGAAGAACAACGCCAGCATGTGGAGCACGCACTCCATCTGGCGGAGGCGGCCAATCTTGCAAAAAGCACTTTTCTCGCCAACATGAGCCACGAGTTGAGAACGCCCCTCAACGCCATCATCGGGTACGCGGAGTTGCTGGAGGAAGACCCGGACGCAGTTCAGCAAAAGTCCGACCTGCAGAAAATCAATGCCTCTGGCAAACACCTGCTCGGCTTGATCGACGACCTGCTCGATCTGTCCAGGATCGAAGCGGGCGAATTCAACCTTCAGGTCGAGCGGGTCGACCTGAATCCCTTCATTGAACAGGTCATCTCTTCCACCCGTGCGCTGCTGCACAAGAATGGCAACCGTTTTGAGCTTCTCGCGGCTGCACCGCTCGGCGAGATGACGGCAGACGCTCGCCGCCTGCGCCAGGTGCTTTTGAATCTGCTGTCGAACGCGGCCAAGTTCACGCAGCAGGGGGAGGTTCGGATGAGCGTGGCGCGAAACGGCGCGGGGGCCACAGAGCGCTTGGTGATCGAGATCTGCGACACCGGCATCGGCATGTCTGCCGAACAGATCGACAAGCTGTTCACCCCCTTCATGCAAGCCGATTCAGCCGCCACGCGCAGGTACGGCGGCACCGGTCTCGGGCTGGCCATCAGCCACAGGCTCTGCCAGATGATGGGCGGCACCATTGAAGTCAAAAGTGAGCTCGGCGCCGGCACTTGCTTCAAGGTGATCCTGCCAGTCCACGCGCGGACGGATGGGGACGGCGTGTCGGCCCCGTCCTGCCCGCTGGTTTAGCCGGCAGCGCGCACGACGCACAACATCGTGACATCGTCGTGCGGGTTGTGGCTGCCGACGTGCATGGCCATTCGCGATTGAATCGATGCGAGATAACTCAATGCCTGGGGACCGGCGGCCGCGATCTCGTGCAACAACGCCGCTTCGCCAAATTCCCCGGTATCACCCACGGCCTCGGTCACGCCGTCGGTAAAGGCGAACAGGCCATCGCCCGGCTGCAGGTCGAACGCTTGCACGGAGCAACGAATTCCCGGCAGAAGCCCGACGGCGCCGCCTGAGGATGGCAGACGCACCACCTCGCCACCCGAGCCACGCTTGACCATTGGGGCGTCTTGCCCGGCATTGACGTAGTCGAGATGGCCGCTCGCCGGATCCAGGATGGCGAAAAATACGGTGGCAAACATGCTCTCGCGCCCATGGACCCCCGCGATGTAGTCGTTGGTGAAGTCAACCGTGCGCGACAAGGTTTCATGGGACGCCTCGGAGGCACCGGCGTGGCAAGACATCGCACGCAGCAGGGTCCGAAACAGCGCCATGTACAGCGCTGCGCCAACCCCTTTGTCACAGACATCGGCCACGATGAGCGCCAGCCGGCCGTTGGGCAGCATGAACGCGTCGTAGAAGTCGCCGGAAACCTGCCGCGCAGGCACGCAGCAGCCTGCCAGGTCCCATCCCGCCAGCACCGGCATGGCTTCCGGCAGAAAGCCTTGCTGGATTCGCTGGCCGATGTGCATCTCTCGGGAAAGTGCCTGCAGCAGCAAGCGCTGCTGATCGGCGAGTCGCTTCTTCGCAAGCGAAGACTCGATACGGGCCTGCAGGATGATCGGGTTGAACGGCTTGGTGAGGTAGTCGTCGGCGCCGAGCTCCAGGCAACGTACCACGCTGTCGGTTTCGTCGATCGCCGACACCATCACCACAGGGATGTCCGCCAACAGCGGATCGGCCTTGATGTGGCGCAGCGTGTCGTAGCCGTCCATGACGGGCATGGTGATGTCCAGCAAGACCAGGTCCCAGGAAGCCGCACGCAGCTTCTCCAGCGCCTCCTGACCGTTCACCGCCACATCGGCTTCATGTCCCAGCCGGCGAACGCGCCGCACGAGCAAATCGCGGTTGATCTCGAGGTCGTCCACCACCAACAAACGCATGGGCCCACGCGCCATGGCGGGATCATTCACGGCGCTCATGCGGCCGCAGCACCCGAAGCGCTCGCATGCTCGCTCAGCAAACGGTGCAGGTACGGCATCTGCTGTTCTGCTGCCTGCTCACCACATTGCACAAGGTACGGCACCAGATGGGCATCCTTGAAGCCGATACGGCGATCGAACTGCGCAATGATGGGCAACACCTCGGCATGGTGCGAGAGACTGTGAAAGGCATATTGCGCACGCACCAAGTGGTTCGTCATCAACGACTGCAACTGCATCACCAGTCCGATGCCGGAGTCAAAGCCGCTGGCAAGCGCGTTTTCGAACCCCACAGCGAGAATGATCTCCGTGCCGTGCTGTATCGCCACGTCAACCGGAATCGGATTCGAAACGGCACCGTCGACCAGCCTGCGCCCATGTACGCGCCAAGGCGGAAGTATCAGCGGCAGCGCAATGCTGGCCCGGATCGCGTCGAACAGCGAGCCGCTGGATAGCACCACCTTTTCACCGCTCACAAAATCGGTGGCTACCAAAAACAGAGGAATGGGCCGGCCTTCAACTGTTGCATCGCCGGCGAAGCTTTGGATGCCCGCGTTCACGGCGCGATCGTTGAAGATGCTGGCCTCGTCGGAGAAGCCCAATACACGCGGAAAGATTGCGCCCAGGATCGAACGGTAATCGACCCGAGAAAATGCGCCTGCCCATCCTTCGGCAAACAGCGAAGCCGCTGCGTCGGCATCCCGCCCGCCGCCCGAAAGCCACGCGGCGCAGAAGGCTCCCCCGCTGCAGCCCACCACCATGTCGATGGGAACGCCTTCACGCTGGAGCACCTTGGCGACCCCAAAAGCGGCGGCGCACTTGAGCGCGCCCGATCCGATCACGAGAGCGACCTTGCGCCGGGTATGCGGCTGCCCGAGTACGGACGGCATGACCGACACTGACTAGATCGCAGCGGCTGGGGACGCCGTCTGCTCCGCGGCAAGCAGCTCTCGCAAGTACGGCAACTGCTGCAGCGCAGCTTGCTCACCTTGTTCGACGATGTATGGCACCTTGGCTGTGTCGAAAAGTCGGACGCGTTGCTTGAACTCGGGCAGGATCATGATCACTTCGCAGTGGTGCGCCATGCCGTGGAAGGCCAGCCTTGACTTGAGCAAATTGTTGGCCAGGATGGCGCTCAGCTGGAATGCAAAGCGTCCGGCGCTGGTGATGTTGTCCTGGTACGGGCTCTCAAAGCCCACGCCCACAATGACGCCGGAACCATGCTTCATCGCCACACTCAGCGGCAAGGGGTCGGACAGATAGCCGTCGACCAACAACCGGCCGTCCAGTTTCACAGGGCTGAATGCGAGCGGCAGCGCGAGGCTTGCACGGATCGCGTCGACAATCCGCCCCTTGGTGATCTCCACCAACTCGCCTGTGGCGAAATCGGTGGCGGTGATGTGCAGTGGGATGGAAGTGTCCTCAATGCGCCTGTCGCCAAAAACGGCATGGAGACGATCGAGCATCGATCTGTCGTCCCGCAGCGCGAAGTTGTCTGGCTTGAATCCAAACAGCTTCGGCGCCAGAAGGCGCAAATACCCCATGCGGCTGGGTTTGGACGTCAGATCCTTGGTCCATGTGCGCAAGGTAATGTCGGTCGCCTCGGTGGTTTCGTACCCGAGCGCCACCAGCGAGGCGAAGAGCGCGCCTGCGCTGCACCCGACCACACGGTCGATCGGAATGCCCGCCTCGTTCAGGACCTTCATGACGCCCAGCGCCGCTGCGCACTTGACACTTCCCGAGCCGATGACGAGCGACACCGCTGGCGCTGGGACGGTGGGGGGCGTCATGCGGCAGCCCGGAAGCTTTCGACGGCCCCTTCAGGGTCGTTGAAGATCTTGATGATGCTGGTGAAACCCGAGATGGACAGCACGCGCTCCACCTGTGGCTGCAGCGATGCAATGCGAAGGTCGCCACCAAGCCTGCGGCAGTCCTTGACCGTTGCCAACAACGAACGCAAGCCCGCGCTGCTGGTGTAGGTGACTGCGCCGAAATCAGCCACCAGGCGAATGCGGCCCTCTTTGATGGGGACGGCAAACGCGGAGGTCAGTTGTTCGGCATTCAAGCTGTCCACACTGCCCCTGATCGCCACCACAGTTACCGTATCCCGTTCCGTTATGGTTATCTCCAAGGTCGTCTCCCGATGGTTAAGTCAATGTTGATGGGGCGCGCTGATGAACTTGCCGATGGTGAGAACGTTCCCGCGCTGGGGGTCGTGTTCGTAGTGCTGCTGATCGGAGAGGCTGCGGATGAGCAGCACGCCGAGTCCTCCCGGCGCAATCTCTTCCACCGGCGTCGTCCGGGCAGTCACGTGCAAGGCCAAGGGGTTGAAGGGGATTCCAGCGTCTTCGATCGTAATCTCGATCAACGGCTTGCCAGCTGAATATCTGGCCCCGACCTGCAGGCTCAGACGCCCCGGCGCACCCTCCGGATAGGCATACGAAATAATGTTGAAGCAAGCTTCTTCGACGATGAGGTGAAGGTCGTGCTGAGCGTGACTGTCCACCTGGTTCTGAGCACAGTAGCGATCGAGCATGTCCAACAAGCTGGAAAGGCCTTCGGGATTGGCGTGGCAACTCGTCCTCACCGGAGGGTCAAAGGCTCGTGGCTGCATGTGCTCGCATCCCCTTTGAAGTGTCCCCTTCATCCTGACTGTCGCTTGCGGCTCCTTCGCCGGGCTCCCCCGCAAAGGGGATGCAGACGGTGAACCGGGAGCCTTGCCCGGGCTCGCTCACCACGGATACGCTGCCGTTCATCAATTCACAAAGCCTTCGGCAGATGGCCAGCCCCAGACCGCTGCCCCCAAACGGCCGCGTCGTGCTGGAGTCAACCTGCTCGAAGGGTTTGAACAGGTTATGTTTCTGCTCCTTGGTCAATCCGATACCGGTGTCCTCCACATCGAACACGATCTGGTCGCCAGGCGATTGCCGCCGGACGCTGAAGGTGACCCGTCCGTTGGACGTGAATTTCGCTGCGTTCGACATCAGGTTGAAAAGAACCTGACGCAGGCGAGCAGCATCGGCACGAATCGGGCCAAGGTCGGGCGCTACGTTCACCACCAATTGGTTGCCGTTGGCGACCATCAGGCTTCTTGTGGAAGATGCCACACCTTGCATCAGGTCGTTCAGATCGACATCTTCCAAATGCAACTGAACCCTACCGCTGTCCATTTTCGAGAGATCTAGCACGTCGTTGATGAGCCGCAACAGATGCCGGGCAGCGCCTTTGATTCGCGCCAGGTCCGGCATCGCCACTTGCGCCGGAGCGGTATCGGCAAGCTCGTCTTCCAGCAGTTCTGTGTAGCCGATCACTGCATTGAGTGGCGTGCGCAATTCATGGCTCATGTTTGCCAGAAAGGCGCTCTTGGCAACGTTGGCCGCATCGGCTTGGCGGCGGGCTTCTTCCAGCCGCACCGCCTGCGCTTCGATTTCGCGGTTGCGGTCTTGAAGCGCCAGCCGAACCCTGGCAGCTCGTCCCGCCTCCACGTGAACCGATATGCCAAAAATCGTGAGGTAAAGGGCCACCGCCGTGGCCGAGAGTACGGTGGTGAGCACCGGCGTTTCGGGCTGGAAGTGAAAGCCTGTTGCAGCGCCGCCCGCCAAAGCGCCTGCCATCAGCGCGCCCACGCCCCTCAGGGCGTGGCGATAGCCCCCGACGCTCAGGTTGGATGAGTTCATCGCCGCGTACATGCCCACCATGATCCACGGGTTGTAGCCGGCAATGCCCCCATAGCTGCCCAGCAAAAACGAGTCCACCAGCAAGTTGCGCAGCTCAACCTGCTTGCTGTTGACCGAGCGGTTGGCCAGCCAGAAAGCCAAATGGGGCCATGCAACGACTGTGATCGCCAGGGAGACCCACAAGGCCGTGGGCGGCAGCTTGCCGATGAAAACGGACAGCAGCAGCAAAGCACTGAAGACATGGGCGCCGATACGGACCGGATAGTTCAGCCGCACGATCCGGTGGGCTGGCCGTGGCGGTGCAGGCGCAGCACTTGTCGGAGCGTCGAGCTTGGCTGTGGTGAACGTCATCGAATATTGGATGTGAGGCCGCTGTTCAGAGCAACCGCTCCATCTTGGCGACAAGACGCTCGAACTCGATCGGCTTGGTATCAAACTCATCGCAGCCCGCTTCCAGGGCCCGCTCGCGGTCCCCAGTCATCGCGTGAGCGGTCAGCGCGATGACCGGTATGGCGCACAGCGTGGGGTCGGCCTTGAGCCGTCGGGTGGCCTCCCATCCGTCGATCTTCGGCAGGCTCATGTCCATAAGAATGAGGTCGGGTCGCTCTCTGGCGGCACCCGTCAGCGCTTCGGCACCGTCCACGGCCATCACGATTTCGTAACCGCGACGAATCAGCCTGCGCGACAGCATGTCGCGGTTGAGTTCGTTGTCTTCAACGAGCAGGATCTTGGGCATGTGCCTCCAGGGGGTTGACTTCGCCTGCAATGGCGGACGCGAGCAGCAGCCGCACGCGATAGCGCGCGCCTCGTCCGGGCGCTGATTCGGCAACAAAGTCGGCGCCCATCCTGTGGCACAGGCCGCGGCTGAGCGCCAGGTCCAGACCGAGGTCACCTGCGGCGGGAGGCGCAGTCTCCTGCGTGCCCTTGAAGGGCTGCAATGCAAGTTCAAGCTGACGCGGCGTCAGGCCCCCACCGTTGTGGCGCACCAGGATGTCCAGACAACCATCGGAACCCAAGGTGGCGAACAAGCTGATCTCGCTGGCATCCTTGCTGCGGCTGCAATGAGCGAGCAGGTGCAGCAGCACCTGCTTCAGACGCACGCGATCAGCCATCACATCGACCAAGGGCGCTTCAGGCACGGTCAGGACCTTGCCCGCTCGCGCCATCATCTGGCGCGCCGCGGTCTTCACCTCGGCCACTAGCGCGTGCGCATTCACAGGCTCAAGATGAACCCGCAGTTCGTCCGTCTCGATGGAGGAGTAGTCCAGCAAGTCGTTGATCATGGCGAGCAGGGTCAGCCCCGATTCCCGAATGTGCCCCGCCTGCGCGATCGCTGCAGTTCCAGCACCGTCGTCCGCCAACGTTTCGGTCAGCAGATCGGCGTAGCCAATGATGTCCGTGAGAGGCGTGCGCATGGCATGGCTCACGTTGCTCAGGAACCGTGTTTTTGCGGTGCTCGCCGCGAGCGTTGTGATCTGGGCTTCGCGCAGATCGCTGATGTCGATGACGCCCGCAATCAGGCAAGTGCGCCCGCCAAACTCCAGGTGATGGGCCGAAACCCGGCCCCAGAATTCGTCTCCGCTGGAGCGCAGAAAGCGCACCTCGTGATCGCGGACTTCGCCGTTTCGCTCAAGCGCATCTTGAAGTGCCTCCCCGTCCACGCTGTGGGCACCATACAGGCGCTTGATGGAAAGGCCCACGACGTCCTGGGGCGGGTAACCAAACAATCGCTCACTCGATGGCCCGGCCAAGAGAATCTCGTCGTCGGCTGCTCGCCACAGAATCAGAAACATCGGCGCAGCCTGCACGAGCGCGCGAATGCGCTCATCGGAGGCAGCGTCAACCGACGCCTCCGCCGAGTCCACGTCCGCGCTGGCGCGCGCCGGTTGCACGTCAATCAGCGATGCGGCCTGGCGCTCGGCCCATGCCTCAGCGGCGGGCGGTGCGCGCCGCGGCCCGTCTGCGAGCACCGTGGCGGAAAAACAGCTGCCGACACCGAGTTCGCTCGTCACGGTCACGTCACCCCCCAGCAGCCGGCACAGCCTGCGGCTGATCACCAGGCCGAGGCCGGTGCCGCCGTACTTGCTGGTCGTTTCGGCTTCCGCCTGAACGAAAGCCTGAAACAGGCGGCCTTGCTGCGCGGGCGTCATCCCGATACCGGAGTCAGTGATGTCGAACCCAACCAATGCGTCGCCCTGCGCATCCAGGAAGGAGCGCACGTCCAGCCGGATGACGCCGCCGTGCGTGAACTTGGCGGCGTTGGAGACGAGGTTGAACAGCACCTGGCGCAGGCGCGTCGCGTCCGAGCGAATCTGGCCGATCTGATCCGACAACGCCACTTCAAGGCGATTCCCATTCGCTGCAACAAGCGGCTGGCAAGTGGACGCCACTTGATCCACCAACTCCACCAGTTCGAAGTCTTCCAGGTGCAGCTCGACCTTGCCCGCTTCGATCTTCGACAGGTCCAGCACATCATTGATGAGCCCCAGGAGATGCCGGGCGGCGCCGTTGATGCGGCGCAGGTCGCTGACAGCTGTGGTCAGATTCACGCCGTGCGTGAAGTCTTCTTCCAGCATTTCGGTGTAGCCGATCACCGCGTTCAACGGCGTGCGAAGTTCGTGGCTTACGTTGGCCAGAAAGCTGCTCTTGCTGCGGTTGGCTTCTTCCGCCTGCAGCCTCGCCTCGTCGGCGGCGAGCCGATCCAGCTCTGCGCGCTTGCGCGCGTGGTCGAGTTCTGCGCTCTGCACTTCAATCAGCCGGTTGCGCTCCTTGACCTCGCGGTTGGCCTGAACTGCCCGACGCGTTTGTATGTTCGACTGCAATGAGAACATCAAGTTGAAAAACGTCAGACCGACCAGCGAAAAGCCCTGCGTCAGCCCGGAAGCCTCCGCGTTCCACCGGAACCCCACGACGAGCGCAGCCAGTACCGCACCTGCGATGTAGGTGCCGATGGTCTTGAGCGCCAATGGCACACCTCCGACGCTCATGTTCGCCGTCGTGATGGCCACGAGAAAGCAAGCCGCGATCCAGACGCTGAACCCGGCCAGCGTGCTCCACGCCCCAACGATCAGCGCATCACCCAGGAGGTTGCGCAGTTCGGCCCTCTTGCTGTTGTGCGCCCTGCTGGACACCAGGTAGGCGACGTGTGGCCACAACAGGCTGGTCAAGGCCAAGGCGACCCACAGCACGCTGGACGGTGGCTGATCAAGCAGAACGGAAAGCATGACCGCGCCCACGCAGAGGTGGCTCACCACCCTCACCCCATAGTCGAGCTTCACTATGGGGTGAACGCGTCGCTGGTCTCCCAGATCCCCGCTCAAGGTGTCGGACAAAGTGTCCGGCAAAAGCATCAGAGCACCTCCCGGTCGAGGGGCGCGATGCAAACGGTTGCGGCATAGAACATCTGGGCCTTCGGCGAGGGTGGCTTGGACGGGCACGGCGCGTGACTTCACACTGCTCACAGATTGTGCCTGACTATGCAAAATGTCACACTGAGAAAGTGCGTTGCCTGCTCGTGCCGAACCGCACGCGATTGGGACCGCATCCGGGCTGATTCGGCAGAATCTCATTTTTCTTGACTGTTAAAAGTTCACTCCATGGCACAGACCTCGCGCAAACCCGTTGTAGTTCGCCGCGTGCACCTTCCGGATGCGCAAGCCATGCAGGAGTTCCTGTTGCGGCTAAGCGGAGCGTCGAGACGCAGTCGATTTCACGGTGTGGTCAACGTTGTCTCGCCCTCCTTGCTGCGCCGCCTCGTTGATGCCGACGGGGAACGACATGCAGCATGGGTTGGATGCGTCTGGGGCCCCAACGGTGAGGAGATCGTGGGGGAGGCTGTGTGGTACCTCGTGGATCCCACTGAACGCATCGGGGAGTTGGCCATCAGCGTCAGAGATGACTGGCAGGGCCAGGGCGTTGCAAATGAATTGATGCGAATGCTTATGGCATCGGCTGAGAAAGCCGAGCTGCGAGAACTTTATGGAGACGTACTTGAAGCCAACGCGCGCATGCTTGCCTTCATGCGACGACATGGAATGCATCCGGGAATCTGTGAAGCGCCCGCGGACCCAGGGGTCGTGCGCGTGGGCCGCTTGTTCAACGTGTCCCCGGCAGTGCCCGGCAGCCCCAAAGCTGCTCGCCGGACCTGGCTTGAACGTTTGAGCTCGCTTTGGTGATGAGTCAACACATATCCCACCCTACGCCCACATCTCCAGACTGCGACCACAGCTCGTTGAGTACCCGATCCTGGAGTCGCAGCAGTCGCGCCAAACGTCGTTCGTCGAATGCCCGGTGAGGACCGAGGCTGTCTTTCGACACACCTGCCTTGACCGACTCAGTCCAGTCTGAACCTGACTCCAGGTGCCAAGAGCAACTGTGTGCAGCGCTTGTGAGCGGATAGAGGACGCAGCTTGGGGTGTCAACGCGCCGTCATGAAAGTGTCGCGCTGCTGTCAAGCTGAACCGGCAAGCTGGGCGCGCTGTCCACGCTACCCACCGGGAGAGCGAGGCGCGCGTTCATCCAAACCGACGAAAGCCATTCCCCATGAAGCTCCATACCCATGCACTGCTCGCCTTGGCCGTTGCCAGTGTGAGCGTTGCCGCCCAGGCCCAGACCGCCTACCCGGCCACGCTTGCGGGTCACGCCCTTCTGCCCGCGCAGAGCCTCATTCCCGCGCCCAAGGATGCACCGGCCGACCTGCAGGTCAGCGGCAAGTTCACCACCGGCAAACTGGTCGAGAAGATCGGCAGTGTCGAAGGCCTCTCGGGTGGCCGCCCCACGGGCGTGTCGGTGCCCTTCAAAGGCCAGCCTGCCCAGGGCCACTCGGGTATCAAGAAAATGCCCGACGGCACGTTCTGGATCCTCACAGACAACGGCGCGGGCGCCAAGGCCAACTCACCCGACTTCGGGCTCTACCTCAACCACTACAAGGTCGACTTCAAGAGTGGCAAGTTCACGCGTCTGAAGACCGTGTTCCTGCACGACCCGGACAAGAAGGTGCCCTTCCGCGTGTTGCACGAAGGCACCAAGAAGCGCTACCTGAGCGGCTCTGATTTCGACCTCGAAAGCTTCCAGTTCGCCGGCGGCTCGATCTGGATCGGCGAAGAATTCGGACCCTACCTCATCAAGGCCGACATGAACGGCAAGGTGCAGGCCGTGTTCGAGACGCAGGTGGATGGCAAGGTCGTGCGCTCGCCCGACCATCCTGCCGTCACCACGCCCGGTGCGCCAGGCGGAGAGGTGAAGTTCCAGGTTCGCCGCTCAAAGGGCTACGAGGGCATGGCCGCGTCGAAGGACGGCAGCAAGCTTTACGCCTTGCTCGAAGGCGCGCTCTACGACGAAGCGGCCAAGGCCGCCGAAGCCGTCGACGGCAAGCAATTCCTGCGCGTGCTCGAGTTCGATGTGGCAACGCAGCAATGGACCGGCCGCCACTGGAAGTACGTGCTGGAAGCCAACCACCACGCCATTGGCGACTTCAACATGATCAGCCCGACCGAGGGCCTGATCATCGAGCGCGACAACGGCGAAGGCACGGCCGACAAGGCCTGCCCGGAAGCCACCAAACGCGCCGATTGTTTCCACGACCTGGCCAAATTCAAGCGCGTGTACAAAGTGGAGCTGAGCGAAGCCAACGTGGGTGGCCCCTTGCGCAAGATCGGCTACATCGACCTGATGAACATCGCCGACCCGAACAAGCTGGCCCGCAAGCCGCTGGACAACGGCGTGCTGACCTTCCCCTTCTTCACGATCGAGAATGTCGACATGGTCGATGCGCGTCACATCGTGGTCGGCAACGACAACAACCTGCCGTTCTCCAGTAGCCGCGAGCCCAACAAGGCCGACGACAACGAACTGGTGTTGCTCGAAGTGGGCGACTTCCTGTCCGCGCGCTAAGTCCGAGCGCAGGCTTTATCGATGCCCAGGCTTGGATGCGGACTGAACTTCCAGCAGCGCAGGCATCACTTCAATAGATGTGAACGAGTGCCGAGTTTCCCGTTTGTGCGAAGTGCCCGATGAAGATCCGAAGTTCCTGAACGACACCCCAGAGTTCCCCCAGCTCTCGCTGCCGCTCAGCGGGATCTGAGGATGCCTGCCAGTAGATCTGCGCGGCCTCAATGCCTTGTGTGCTGTAAGCATCGTCCAGCGATTGGAGCGTTTGAGCGTTGAGGAACGCGGCGACCTCGCTTGACTGTTCTGAAGTGAGCAGGCGGGGCGCTCCATAGCCCAGGTCAGGGCCTACTTCCTGACCCCCGGACATGATGAAGGCGGCGGGCCACTTTCCTTCTTCGGCGCCCCCAGTGAAGAGGTAGTGAAGTATGTGCCAGGCTTGATCAAGGTTGAAGGTATCGCTCTCGCCGACAGGTTGGAGTTTCTCTCTTGAAGCCGGCACTTCCTTTTGAGACTTCCCGAAGACCTTGGAGAGAAATCCGACCTTTGGAGGGGGTGGCGTATGGCCCAGTAGTTCGCCCGCAGCGTCAGGGAAGGTCTGTACGCTCGCGGCTTCTTCCAAGGTCAGACGATACAGACTGCACAACATGCTCATGGCGGTGGTTCCGGGCGGTTGGTGACTCTTGACGTAATGTATCCCGCAGAACCGGCGGGAAAGCCTGGGCTGGAATGTTCGGTTGAGGGTCCAGGAGTCTTCGCAAATGCCCTTGGTCTTGGCAGCGATTCCCCTGAAAATCGTGACCTTTGCTGCCCTGCCCACACACCATGTCCGAAGATCCACTTGAGCGCCTTCTCTCCCAGTCGTCCTGGACGACCTGTCTCACGGACTTGCAGGCGGAGAGCGTGCGTCAAGCGATTTCTGTCATTTCATTTGCGGCTGGCACCACGGTATGCGCGCGCTCCACGCCCTCGGCACATTGGCTGGGTGTGATCGACGGCATGCTCAAGCTGGAGAACATCTCCGAGGGCGGCAAGAGCAGCAGCTTTGCCAGCGTTCCTGCCGGCGCCTGGTTTGGTGAGGGCGCCGTGCTCAAGGGTGAATTGAGGCCCTATGAGGTGGTTGCCCTGCGCGACAGCCGGGTCGCCTTCCTGCCGCGCGACAACTTTCTTCGGCTGCTGAATGAAAGCCATCCCTTCGCCCTCTGGCTGATTGCGCACCTCAATGCACGGCTGGGGCACTACGTGGCGCTGGTTCAGAACTTCCGCCTGGGTGACACCACGGCGCAGGTGGCGTACAGCCTGTCTGGCCTCTTCAACCCGGCGTTGTTCCCCAACACGGAACGGTGCATCACGATCTCCCAGGAGGAGCTGGGGCGCCTCAGCGGCGTGTCCCGCCAGGTGGCGAATCGGGCCTTGCAGGAGCTGCAGGAACGGGGCGCCATTCGCGTCAGCTACGGATCGATCGAGGTCATTGACCTTGAGGCGCTGCAGAGCGTGGCGCGCGAAGCATGAGGCGTCAGACGCCGCTCAGCTGTCTGCCGCCAGCCCGGCCAGCCGCGTGATGGCTTCGCGGCTTCCCGCGATGTCCCGCAGCCGGAACTTCTGAATCTTGCCTGTGGCGGTCTTGGGAAGGGCGTCGAACACCACGCGGCGCGGGCACTTGAAGTGGGCCAACTGGCTGCGGCAGAACGCGATCAGTTCGCTCTCGCTGACGGTGTCCACACCCGGCTTGAGTTCCACGAAGGCGCAGGGCACTTCACCCCAACGCTCGTCCGGCTGAGCCACCACCGCGGCATGCAGCACCGCAGGGTGTCGGTGCAGCACGTCTTCGACCTCCACCGACGAAATGTTTTCTCCGCCGGAGATGATGACGTCCTTGGAGCGGTCGGTGATCTGGAGGTATCCATCCGCATGCACGACGGCGATGTCGCCGGTGTGGAACCAACCGCCGGCAAAGGCCTTCGCGGTGGCATCGGGGTTCTTCAGATAGCCCTTCATCACGGTGTTGCCGCGGATCATGATTTCGCCCGCCGTGGTGCCGTCGTGTGGCACTTCCTGAAGGGTCTGGGGATCGAGGACGCGCAGCTCTTCCAGCCCGGCGGCGCGCACGCCCTGGCGCGCCTGCAGGCGGGCGCGATCGGCTGCTGGCAACGCCTCCCACTCAGGCTGGCGCACACAGCTGACGGGCGTCCCCGATATTTCGGTGATGCCGTAGACATGGTCAACATCAAACCCCATGGCTGCAATGGCCTGCAGGATCGCGGCAGGCGGTGGAGACCCCGCCGTGAGGATTCGAACCCGGCGTGGCAGTGGCTTGCGTTCTTCGGGTGTCGCGTTGGCGAGCATGGCCAACACCGTGGGCGCCGCGCAGAAGTGGTCCACGCCGTGTTCGACGATCGCGTCGAAGATGGTCTGCGCGCTGACCTTGCGCAGACACACGTGGGTGCCCGCCGCCGCCGTGATGGCCCAGGTGAAGCACCAACCGTTGGCGTGGAACATCGGCAAGGTCCACAGGTAGACCGGCGCTCGCGGAACGGCCCAGTCGGTGAGTTGCAGCATGCTCATCAGATAGGTGCCCCGATGGCTCGGAACGACACCTTTGGGATCTCCCGTGGTGCCTGACGTGTAGTTCAGCGCGATGGGGTCCCATTCGTCCAGAGGCCAGACACCTTCGAAGTCCGGGTCGCCTTCCGCCAGCAACGCTTCGTAGTCCAACGCGCCGATGCTTGTCTCGCCCGGTGCACCCAGGTCATCGATCCTCACCACCAGCGGCGCCTGCTCCAGCATCGCGATGGCGCGCTGTGCCACGCCAGAAAATTCGCTGTCCACCAGCAGGATCCTTGACTCCCCATGGCGCAGGATGAAGGCGATGCCCTCCGCATCCAGCCGGCAATTGATGGCGTTGAGCACCGCCCCGGAAAGAGGGACGCCGAAATGCGCTTCCAGCATCGCGGGCGTGTTGGGCGCCAGGACGGAGACCGTATCGCCGCGTTGCACGCCACGACGCGTCAGCGCGCTGGCAAGACGGTAGGCCCGCTCACGGGTTTGCGCCCAGGTCTGGCGCGATCCCGCGTGCACCAGGGCGACACGCTGCGGATGCACCTGTGCACTGCGCTCCAGAAACCCCAGAGGGGTGAGCGGCACATGGTTCGCCTCAACGCGCTCCAGGCCATGCCGGTAGGGGCTTTGATTCATGCGGTTGTCTCCCGTGCCTTGTCAGTTGTGAAAGGTCGTGAATGAATCCACGTTCTCTCTGTGCGTGACCAGTGAGTTCTCGACGCGGCTCGGATCGGCGTAGCCCAGACTCATGCCACACACCACCATCTCCTGGTCGGGAATGGCGAGTTCGCGGGCAATGACTCCATGGAACTTGGTGAAAGCCACTTGCGGACAGGTGTCGAGCGAACGGGCGCGCGCGGCCACCATCACGCTCTGAAGAAACATCCCGTAGTCGATCAGGCTGCCCGCCTGCATCACCCGGTCGATCGTGAAGATCAAGCCGACGGGCGCACCAAAGAACCGGTAGTTGCGGCCATGCTGCGCATGCATGCGGGCCTTGTCCGTCTTCGCAATGCCGAGCAACCCGTACAGGTCCCACCCCACCTTGCGGCGACGCTCCAGATAGGGCGATACCCAGTCCAGCGGATAGTAGGTGTAGGGCTCTTCCAGCGAATCTGCTTGTGAAGCGTCGTCGTCCACCGCCGCGATTGCCGCGCTCAGCCGGTCCTTCGCGGCACCGGTGAGCACGTGCACCTTCCAAGGCTGGGTGTTCACGCCCGACGCGGCATGGCGAGCCACGTCCAGAATGGCTTCAATCTCCTTGCTGTGCACTTCGGCAGGCAGGAAAGCGCGGATGCTGCGTCGCGACACAACGGCCCAATCGACCGCGCTGCGCAACTGAGACGGCGGGATGGCAGGAGCGGGATCAAGTCGGTTCATGGCGTGGGCATCGGGCAGGACATGCCTGGATGCTATCGGCGCATGTTCGCCATGACTGTCGATCGAAAGACATTCACCCAGGAAGACGCCTGCTCAGCGTCCGCGCAGGCTTTCCTTTTCCATCAGCAGATACGTGTTGTAGGCGTTCATGCGGTTGGCAAAGCGGAACATCGGCATGGGCTCGAAGCTGCTCCAGTCGGTGCTGGTGTAGGCCTCTTCGAAAGGCACGAGGTCTCTCGCCGCCTGGCCCATGGTGATGCGCAGGTAGTTGAGGTAGTCGCGCATCACCACCATGTCCTTGCGTGGCTCGATGGACGCCGCCCCATGGCCGGGCACGACCACCTGCGCGTCAAAGCGCAGCAGGCGGTCCAGTGACGCGATCCACTGGCCGCTGTCGGCCTGGCCCACGAAGGGCAGGCGTCCGCTGAACATGAGGTCGCCGGCGAACAGCACCCGCTCACCGGGCACGTGAATGGCCAGGTCTTCCGGCGTGTGCGAGGGGCCCACCCGCTCCACCACGAAGCGCATGCCCGACAGCTCCAGCGTGGTGGAATCGGTGAGCCAGCGGTCGGCCGGCACCAGGCGGGTGTTCTCGTCCACCCAGGGCGCCAGCTCCGTGCGAGAGGCCACCAGTCGCTGCGCCGCCGTGTCGGAGTTCAGGTACTCGCGTGCGTCTTGCTGCGCAATGACCTGCGCGCCCAGTTCCTTGAACACCTGCAGGCCGTAGATGTGGTCGGCGTGGTAGTGCGTGAGCACCACATGGGTGATCGGCTTGGGTGTGATCTCGGCGATCTTCTGCACCAGCCGGCGTGCCAGGGCGGGTGAGCCCAGTGCGTCGACCACCACCACGCCCTGCGGCGCCACCACGAAGCCGGCGTTGCTGATGAAGTTCTGGTTGGCCGGCGAACCGAGCGCGGCCAGACCTTGCACGTACCAGGTGTTGGGGCCGACCTTCTGTGGCTGCATCTCGGCCAGTACGGCGGTGGGAACGAGCAGGGCGAGGGTGCTCAGCACCCAAAGAGCGATGTGACGGCGCATGCCTGTCTCCGTTGTTTGAAAGTAAATCAGCAAGCACTGATATTGTGTGCGAACTTGGGCGGGTTCGGGAAGCGTTCACGCAGGCCCTGACGGCTTCAGTCCAGCGGCTTGAGCTGCTGCAGCAGCGTGGGCAGCAGTTCGGACACCGTGGGGTGGATGTGCATGGTGCGCGCCATCACGTCGCAGGGCACACCCGCGGCCATCTGGTCGAGCAGGCTGTGGACCACCTCGTCGCCGTTGAGGCCGAGGATGGCCGCGCCCAGCAACTGTCGCGAGTCCGCATCCACCAGCACCTTCATGAAGCCCTGGGTCTCGCCCGCCTCGCGCGCGCGGCCCACCTTCTGCATCGCCATCTTGCCCATGAGCACCTCGCGGCCGCTCTCGCGGGCCTGCGTTTCGCTCATGCCCATGCGGCCCAGCGCCGGGTCGATGAAGAGGGCGTAGCAGGCAATGCGGTCGCTGAGGCGGCGAGGGTCCTTGTCGAACAGGTTGGCCACCACGATCTCGTGGTCGTTCCAGGCGGTGTGGGTGAAGGCGCCGCGGCCGTTGCAGTCGCCCACGGCCCACACGCCATCGGCGCTGGTGCGGCACTGGTCGTCCACCTCGATGTAGCCCTTGTCGTCCGTGCGGATGTCGGCATGCGCCAGGCCGAGTCCGTCGGTGTTGGGGCGCCGGCCCACAGCCAGCAGCACGTGACTGGCTTCGATGGACGCGCGTTCGTCGGCGCATTGCGCGCCGACCGTGATGCGGTTGCCGTTGCGCGCCAGCGCCATGCACTCGGCTTCGAGTTCGAAGCGCACGCCATCGGCTTCGAGAATCTCGCGGATGCCGTCGGACACGTCGGCGTCTTCGCGGGGCAGCAGGCGTGCCGCGCGTTCCACCACCGTCACCTCGGCGCCGAAGCGGCGCATCATCTGCGCGAACTCCAGGCCGATGTAGCTGCCCCCGACGATGGCCAGGTGTTCGGGCACGGTGGACAGCTCCATTACAGACGCGTTGTCCAGCGTCGGCACACTGTCGATGCCCTCCAGATCGGGGCGCACCGGGCGGCCGCCCACGTTGAGGAAGATGCGCGGCGCGGTGAGCCGGCGGCCATTCACCTCCAGGGTGGCGGGCGCCACGAAGCGCGCGTCGCCGGTGATCACCTCGGTGTGGTCCAGGCCCCGCATCCAGGCCTCCACTCCCTGACGCGAGTGCAGCACGATGCCGTCCTTGCGAGCCTTCACGCGCGCCATGTCGACCCGGATTTCGCCCGCGACAAAGCCGTATTCGGCGCCCCTCTGGGCCTGGCGCACGGCGCGTGCGCTGGCCACCAGGGTCTTGGTCGGGACGCAGCCCACGTTGACGCAGGTGCCGCCGAAATGGTGGCGCTCGATCACCGCCGTGCGCAGGCCTTCGCGGGCACAGCGCGCGGCCAGCGCCGGGCCGGCCTGTCCGGCCCCGACGACGATGGCATCAAAAACTTCACCGGGCATGATTGGGTCCTCCTTGGCGTGTGGATGGCGGGTCGAAGAATTCGATGATGGACCCGGATCACGACGCTGTCGATGCGCTTGCGCCTACCATGCTCGACACGTCAGACCACCACAGCAAGGCACCCATGAGCAGCAACCGCAGCGTTGACTTCTTCGACCGCCAGTTCGAACGGCAGATCCACCAGACCAATTCGGCGCTCAACCCGTTCGAGCAGGCTGCGCTGCCGCACCTGCGGGGCCGGGTGCTGGACTTCGGCTGCGGCATGGGCAATCTGGCCCTCGCCGCGGCGCGCCAGGGCTGTTCGGTGCTCGCGCTCGATGCCAGCGAGGTCGCGATTTCACATCTGCAACAGGTGGCCAGTGACGAGGGCCTGCCGGTGCAGGCGCAGGTGGCCGACCTCCGCCGCTACAGCGTGAGTGGCGAATTCGACACCATCGTTTCCATCGGTCTGCTGATGTTCCTGGACTGCGCCACCGCGCACAGGGCGCTGGCCGACCTGCAGGCGCACCTGGTGCCGGGTGGCACGATGGTGGTGAACGTGCTGGTCGAGGGCACAACCTACATGGACATGTTCGACCCCGAGGCGCATTGCCTGTTTGCGAGGGATTTCCTGGAGACCGGGTTGGCCGGCTGGCAGGTGATCGCCTCCGGGCACCAGGACTTTGCCGCACCGGGCGACACGGTGAAGTCGTTCGCGACCATCGTGGCGCGCAAGCCCTGAAGCTCATCTGCAGTGCATGGCCATTCCTTGATCTGCCGCAAGGTCGCCACGCATGTGAGGCCGCATGCTGGAGGCCTTGGGAAAGTCCCATGCTGGAGAACACCATGATGGCACTGAAGATCTTGACCGCACTGTCCGCCCTTGCCCTGTTGAGCGCCTGCGCCGGCCCCGGACGGCATGCGGGCCCTCACGGCGCTGCGTCGCACCAGCCGGGGGCCGCCCCCATGACCATGCAGGGCCAGATGCATTCGATGCACGAGATGCATGCGATGCACGAGAAGATGCACGAGAAGATGAAAGATGCGAAGACGCAGGAGGAGCGCCATGCGCTGATGGCCGAGCACATGAAGGCCATGGAATGTGGCATGGCCGCACCGCCTGTCCGATGAACCCTTGACCTTGCCACGGCGGCAAGGATGAAGCTCATGCTTCTGTCGTCACCGCAGGAGATCGTTCATGGACGCGCACACCCACCACGCCCACGCAGGGCATGACCACGGCCACGCGCCGGCTCAAGCCGCGCCCGGCACGGTCTACACCTGCCCGATGCACCCCGAGATTCGCCAGGACCACCCGGGCAACTGTCCCAAGTGCGGCATGTCGCTGGAGCCGGTCATGCCCGCGCTGGACGAGGCCGAGAACCCCGAACTGCTGGATTTCCAGCGCCGCTTCTGGT
>NZ_JADMJO010000048.1 GCF_018780385.1 Hydrogenophaga sp.
TCATGCCGTCGCGCAGCGGCGTGACCAGCGCCACGCTGGCCGCGCGGTACAGGCCCGGCAAACGCTTGCGCGCCACGTTGCGGTGGATGTAGCGCACCGGCATCCAGTCGAGTTGGCCGAAGTTGCCGTTGATGGCGCCGCACAGGCTCTCCAGCTCCTGGCGCAGCGCGGCGTAGGCGTCTACCGATTCGCGGCTGGGCGCTGCGATCTGGATCAAAGTGGCGCTGCCCAGGTTTTCCGGGTAGGCCTGCAAGAGTTGGCGAAATGCCTTGAGGCGCTGCGGGAGACCCTTGGAGTAGTCCATGCGCTCGACACCGAGCAGCAGGCGCCGGCGCGAATACTCCTCACGCATCTGGGTGTACATCTCCTGTGCTTCGCGCGCCTCCCCGAGTTCGATGAACTCGTCCACGTCGATGCCGATCGGGAAGGCCTGCACCTGCAATGTTTTGCCAAACGCGCGGAATTCGTGCTCGCCGAGCACATCGGCCTGCGTCTCGGTGCCCACGTAGCGCGAGAAGTGCGCCACATCGGCCTCGCACTGCAGACCCACCAGGTCGTAGGCGAACAACGAGCGGATGAGCCAGTCGTGCTCGGGAACGGCCGCCAGGATCAACGGCGGCGGCATCGGGATGTGCAGAAAGAAGCCCATGCGCTGCTCACAGCCCATGGCCCGCAGTTCGGCGGCCAGCGGAATCAGGTGGTAGTCGTGCACCCAGATCACGTCGTCGGGGCGCAG
Source organism: Hydrogenophaga sp. (assembly GCF_018780385.1). Taxonomy (GTDB): domain Bacteria; phylum Pseudomonadota; class Gammaproteobacteria; order Burkholderiales; family Burkholderiaceae_C; genus Hydrogenophaga. The sequence continues at coordinate 737 of NZ_JADMJO010000048.1, forward strand.
CAGGCCAGCCAGCTTGTGCGCCATCATCTGGTTCACACGCCGGTAGCCGCCGATGTAGCCGGCGTCGAAGTCGGCGAGGTCAAGGCGGTAGTGAAACACCGGCCAGAGCACGCCGTTGCTGTAGCCCAGGTAGTAGCTGTCGTGGTCTTCACGGCTCAGGTCCACCGTGGCCAGCTGCACGTTGCCCGCGGTCTGCAGGTGCAGGTCGCCTTCGCCCGGCGTGCCGTCTTCGTCGATCTTGCCGCTCCAGCCGAACCACAGCCCGCCCGAGGCTTCCAGCGCCTGGCCCACGGCCACGGCGAGCCCGCCGGAGGCGGCTTTGCGCGGATCGGCCACGCGGTTGGAGACGACGACGAGTCTGCCCATGTCTTGGTCCTTCAGATCACCGTGTCCCATGCGGCCGACAGGCGCACGGCTGCGTTGATGATGCCCACCATCGAATAGGTCTGTGGGTAGTTGCCCCACATTTCGCCGGTGGTGGCGTGGGTGTCCTCGGACAGCATGCCCAGCGGGTTGCGCGCGGCCAGCATGGTCTCGAAGATGGCGCGTGCCTCGTCCTTGCGACCGGTGCGGGCCAGCGCGTCGATGCGCCAGAAGGTGCAGATGTTGAACGCGGTCTCGGGCTTGCCGAAGTCGTCGGCCGCTTCGTAGCGGCGCATGTAGGGGCCGTCGCACAGGTGTTCTTCGAGCGCCTTGAGGGTGGCGACGAAACGCGGGTCCATCGGTTCGATGAAGCCCACCTCGACCATGAGCAGCACGCTGGCATCGAGGTCGTGGCCGCCGAAACTCTCGACAAACGCCTGGCGCTCCTCGCTCCACGATTCGCGCAGGATGCGATCGCGCATGGCGGCGGCGCGATCGCCCCAGTGCGCCGCGCGGCCCGGCAGGTCGAGCGTGCGCGCGATCTTGGCAAGGCGGTCACAGGCGGCCCAGCACATCAGCGCCGAACTGGTGTGCACGCGGGCGCGGGTGCGCAGTTCCCACATGCCGGCGTCGGGTTTGTCAAAGACGCGCACCGCCTGTTCACCCACCGCCTCCAGCCGCTCGAACTCGGCCAGCCCCGCCGGGTGCAGCAGGCGCCGGTCGTGAAAGGCCTGGGCGGCGGCCAGCACGATGTTGCCGTACACGTCGTGCTGGAAGTGCTCCTGCGCCTGATTGCCCACGCGCACCGGGCCCATGTCGCGGTAGCCGGGCAGGGTGTCGCAGATGCGCTCGGGCAACTCGCGCTCCAGCCCGATGCCGTGCAAGGGCTGGATGTGTCCACTGGCGTCACCGTCTTTGGCCCCGACCACCACGTTGGACAGCCAGCGCAGGTAGTCTTCCAGTGTGCCCACCTCGGACAGGCTGTTGAGCGCGCGCACCACAAAGAACGCGTCGCGCAGCCAGCAGTAGCGGTAGTCCCAGTTGCGCTCGCTGCCCGGCGCTTCCGGGATGCTGGTGGTCATGGCCGCCACGATGGCGCCGGTGTCCTCGAACATCGAGAGCTTGAGCGTGATGGCCGCGCGAATCACCGCGTCCTGCCACTCCAGCGGCACCGCCAGACGCTGGCTCCAGCCCCGCCAGTAGGCCAGTGTCTCCTGCTCGAAATGGCGCGCTGTGTCGCCGATGCCGCCCTCGAGGGTTTCGTCCGGGCCGAGTATGAAATTGAGTTCGCGGGTGAGCAGGAAGGGCTCGCGCGCCAACATGTGGCTGATGGAGGCGTCGGTGTGCAGCCGCAGCGTCTGCTGGTCACCCACAAAGCGGACGTGGTGGCTGCCTGAGGTGATGCTCGGGGCTTGCGCGCCCCAGTCGAAGCGCGGCGTGAGCGTCACGCGGATGCGCGGCGCCCCCTTGAGCGGGCGCACGCGGCGCACCAACTGGGTGGGCCGGAAGTAACGACCGCGCGAGAGGAAACGCGGCGCGAAGTCGGTGATGGCAATGCCATGACCCTGGCTGTCCCAGAGCTCGGTTACCAGCACGGCGGTGTTGGGTTCGTAGCGCTGGGTGGCTTCCACCATGTCTTCGAGCTCGATCGCCCACGATCCAGATTCCGCGTCGGTGCCGCCGAGCAATGCATGAAACACGGGGTCGCCGTCGAAGCGCGGCAGGCAGCACCAGACCACACGACCGTGCGGATCGATCAATGCGCTGAAGGCACAGTTGCCCACCATACCGAGCGAGAGTGATGGGGTGGCGGGAGGCGCGAAGCCGTTCGGGAAAGTCGTCATGCGTGGATCAGGGGGGTTAGGGTGGCTTCGGTCAACCAGGCGCGCAGGGCTTGCGGGTTGTCGCAACGGTGCAGGGCAATGCTCGTGCCCGCTCCGACCTTGATGCCCGCGCCACCGAGGCGCTGCACGACGGCGAAGCCGGCTTCATCGGTCACGTCGTCGCCGGCGAACACAGGCAGGCGGCCGGCAAACGGCGCCTCGTTCATGAAGGCTTGAATCGCCAGGCCTTTGTTCACACCGACCGATTTCACTTCGATCACCGCCTTGCCACGCAGCAACTGCAGACCGCCTGCGTTTTCGATGGCCCGCGAGAGGGTCTGCACGCACAAGGCCTCGAGTGAGGGGGCGAGCCGGAAGTGCAGAGCCATTGACGTCTGTTTGATCTCCAGCAACAGCCCGGTGTGGCGCCCCGCCAGGTGCTGCGCAGCGGCCACGGCGCGGTCTATTCCCTGTGGACGGTGTGCGGACACGTCACCGTGCGCCGAAATGCGCAGGGCGCCGTGCTCGAATGCAGCCGGCCACCGCCAGGGGGAGAGCATGGGCTCGATGTCCTCGCGTGCGCGGCCGGTGACCACCGCCAGCGCACCGTTCAACTGCTCGTGCAGCCGATCGAGCAGGCGCGCCAGATCGCCGGGCACATCCACCGCATCGGGCCGGTGCGCCAGATCAGCCAGCGTGCCATCAAAGTCCAGGAAAAGTGCTGACCCTTGCGTCAGCAGCTTGGGTAAGGTACTCATGAGCGGTCCACCGTAACACGATGAGCGTTGGCGTGGTACCCGTCGCGCCAAGACCCACCTTCAAGGTGCGAAGTTTTTCAATCCGCTTGCCGGAAGGGGTGGTGCTCAATCGGCAGCAACGGCGGGCCCCGCAGCGCCGAGGCCTTGCGCGACCGCAGCCACTCGGGCCTTGTGAATCTGCTCGCCCACTTTCGGCCCGCTCAGGCCATCGGCCTGGGCCTGGGCCGCAATGTGGGCTGTGTCCACCGCCTGCGCCCACATCAGCGCCTGGGCGAGTTGCTCGCGCTGCGGGTAGGCCATGTCACTCATGCCCAGCCGCCCGCGCGCATCGCATTCGCAGGCCAGCAGCACTTCGTGAAAGCGGGCCGGCTTGCGCAGCGCGTCACAGCGTTCCAGCAGGCGCACCCGTGCTGCGGCACCCAGCGATTCGCTTCGGTGGATGTTGCCGTGCTCGCGCGCCACCACATCGGCCAGTTCACGGCAGTCCGCCGGCACACGCAGCCGCTCGCAAACGCCCTTGAGCAGGCGAGCGCTGCGCTCCTCGTGACCAATGTGACGCGGCAGGACGTCGGCTGGCGTCGTGCCTTTGCCGAGGTCGTGGCCCAGGCAGGCGAAGCGCACGGTGAGAGGTGCATTCAGGCGCGCGCTCATGTCGAGCACCATCATCAAGTGCACGCCGGTGTCGATTTCGGGGTGGTACTCCGCACGCTGCGGCACGCCCCAAAGACGATCCACTTCGGGCAGCAGGCGCTTCAACGCGCCGCAGTCGCGCAACACGTCGAACATGCGGCTGGGGCGTTGCTCCATCAGCCCGCGCGCGAGCTCCTGCCACACGCGCTCGGCCACGAGATGGTCGACTTCGCCGTGCTCCACCATGTGTTGCATCAATGCCAGCGTTTCGGGCGCCACGGAAAAGTCGGGGAAGCGAGCAGCGAAGCGCGCCAGCCGCAGGATGCGCACAGGGTCTTCGGTGAAGGCGTCGGTCACGTGGCGCAGCACGCGGTCCTGCAGATCCTGCAGACCCTTGTGCGGGTCGATGAGCTGGGCGTGAACGGGATCGTTCGCCTCATCGGCTGTCACGGCCATGGCATTGATGGTGAGGTCGCGCCGGGCAAGGTCGTCTTCCAACGTCACGCCCGGCTCGGCATGCACGACGAAACCGCGGTAGCCGGGAGAGGTCTTGCGCTCGGTGCGGGCCAGCGCGTATTCCTCGCGTGTGGTGGGGTGCAGGAACACCGGGAAGTCCCGGCCCACGGGCAAAAAGCCTTTCTGCACCATGGCCTCGGGCGTGGCGCCCACGACCACCCAGTCGCGATCCACGTGCGAGGCTTCAGGCGTGCCGGCGGCACGCGCCATCAGCGCGTCGCGCACCGCGCCGCCCACGAGATAGGTTTTCATGGTCGAAGTTTAGGCGGTGCGGCCATCTGCCGCCGAGCCCAGCCCCCGCCCAGTAGAGGCTCAGTGGCGCACGGCTGCGCGTGAAGCGTCGATCTTGCCGAGCAGCCATTGCAGCCCGGCCAGGTGCTGCTGGTCGTGGCTGCAGAGGTAGTGCACCAGGCTGCGCAAGGTCAGGGGACCATAACCCTCGAACACCGCGGTTCGGTCGAATTGCCCGGGCGCCAGCCCGGCGATGAGGGCAACCGTTCGGGCCCGCGCTGCACGAAAGGCCGCCAGCGCCGCCGCGGCGTCGGCGGTGTCATACGCACGTTCCCGGACCAGCGCGTCGGTGTCGATGGACACCAGCGTCGGGTGGTCTTCGTTCAGCGTGCGGTGGAAGCGCACGTGATACCCCTCGATCTCGATGTCGCGCACATGACAGACCTGCTCCAGCGCGGTGAGCGCTTCGCTGGGAACACCTTCCCACGACGGTGGTGCCCAGTGCGTGAACCCGTCGGGAATGGCAGCGTAGTGCGCTTCAAGCTGGTCGGGAAAGGCTGTCAGCGCGTCGAGCGTGGTGCGGTTCATGCCCGCGAGATCGGTGCTCACCGGCCCAGGCGGTACGGTTCGTCGAAGTCGATGAAGTCGTGCTCGGCCAGCGCTTCATCGATCCAGGCTTTCACACCCGGCAGCGCACACACACGCTCAACATACGCCAGCAGATCGGCGGGCAGCGGCAGCTCGTAGGTCTTGATGCGCATGCACACCGGCGCGAAGTACGCGTCGGCGATGGTGAACTCGCCGAACAGCAGGGCACCGGCTGGCTGCGCCGCGAGCAGTTCGCTCCACAGGCCACCCAGGCGCGCCATGTCGGCGCGCACCGCCGGCTTGTCGCGCCAGACCAGCCTGCCGATGTCGGGCAGCGAGGCCTCGATGTTCATGGGGCAATGGTTGCGCAGCGCGGTGAAGCTGCTGTGCATCTCGGCGCAGACGCTGCGTGCGCGGGCCCGGGCTTTCACGTCCTTCGGCCACAGTTGCTGGTCGGGGAAGCGCTCGGCGAGGTACTCGGCAATCGCGAGCGTGTCCCAGATGGCAAAGCCGTCGTCGACCAGCACCGGCACCTTGCCCAAGGGGTTGACGACACGCAGACTCTTCTTGAAGGTGGAATCGATATCGAACGAGTCGAAACGCACCATCACTTCCTCAAACGGGATGCCTGCCTGTTTCATGAGCACCCAGGGTCGCATGGACCACGAGGAATAGTTCTTGTTGCCGACGTAGAGTTGCAGCGCCATGAGGCCTCCTTGAAAGTGCCCCATGGTAAGGACTTCGCGCCTGCTGATTGATGCCGAAAAGTGCGCCGATTGATCCGCTGCGCTCCGGGGGCGGTGGCGGCGTCTGGTCAGGCATATTTTTCCAGGATGCGGGTGGAGCGCTCGACCTCTCGAAAGGTGTGGACTTCGGAATCAGAGGTGGACACGGCTTCCATCACCGAGGTGGCCATCATGCGGTAGAAGGCCTTGTCCATGGCCTTGCGTGCGGCAGACATCTGCTGGGCCACGTCTTCGCAGGAACGACCATCCTCGACCATGTCGATCAGACCGCGGACCTGGCCTTCGATGCGTTTCAGGCGGTTGATCACGTCACGCTGGTGTTCGGTGCGGTAACCGGGGGCAGCAGGGGCGCCGGCTCTGCGGCTGATGGGGGGCTTCAGGTTGGAGACTGTCATCTGGGTTCCTGGGTTGGTGTTGTACTGTGTACGGTTTAATATAACCCCGAGAAACCCGATGAAAAATGACACCTTGGTGTTATTTGTGTCTAAATTTGCAAGACAAAAGTCACAATTGCAGCGCCTTCAAGACCGTTCGCCCTGCCGGAACTCCAACAGCTTGCTGCGTCCCCCGCGCTGCCCCAGGTAAGCGGGAGCAATCGTGTGCACGCTGGTGGGAACAATGCCCAGTGAGGAGAGGCCGGGCCACTGTTGGGTGGCCACGTTGTCGACCGACATGGCATCGAGGTTGTCGCGGCTCATCAGCGGTTCGCCGGGCATGAGTTCCATCACGCTGGCTTGCAACCGTCCCAGGACAGCGGGCAGTGGCAGCACGGGACGCTGCTTGCTGCCGTACCGCCCGGCGATGCCCACAAGCTCGGCCAGCGTCAGCACATCGGGGCCAGCGCACTCGAAGGTCTGGCCGACCGTGCTTTGCGGCAGGCCGTGGTCTGCGATGCAGGCAGCCACGGCGTTGGCCACGTCCTCCACCCACACCGGCTGAAAACGGGCCTGCGCGCTGGCCAGTGGCACCACGGGAAAGATCGATTGCAGGCCGGCAAACACGTTGAGCAAGCGATCGCCTGCGCCGAAGATGACGCTGGGCCGCAGCACGGTCAGGTCCAGTCCGGCAGCGCGCAGCAGCTCTTCGCCACGTGCTTTGCTGCGCTGGTAGCGCGAGGGTCCGTCCAGGCTCACCCCGAGCGCGCTGATGTGCACCAGACGGCGCACGCCGTCGGCCAGGCAGGCTTCCGACAAGGCCAGAGGCAGTTCCACGTGCACGCGCTCAAACGCCTCTTCGCTGCCGTGCAGGATGGCGATGAGGTTGACCACCGCGTCGTGGCCCGTCACCAGCCCCAGCAGCTGGGCAGGGTCGTGCACATCGGCCTCGATCACGGTGACCCGCGGAAGGTGTTGCACGGCGGCCGCCTTGATGGCGCGGCGCGTGGGCACGGTGATGCGCCAACCCTGGCGGTGCAGCTTTTCACAGACATGGCGGCCGACAAAACCGGTGCCGCCCAGAACGAGGATGTTTTTCATGAGGTGTGCCGGCGCCAGGATGTTCAGGGGAGATCGCGGTTGATGGTGGCTTCACCGCCCACGCGCGGACCGACGGTGCCCAGGCGCGCTCGCAGGGACTGCGGCTGGCCGGTGAGCAGCGCGGCATAGCTGGTGGTGTTGGCGAGAACGCGCTTGACGTAGTCACGTGTCTCTTCAAACGGGATGTTTTCAGCCCAGATTTCACCCGGCAGCACCGGGCCGTTGCGCCAGTTTCGCGGGCGGCCTGGCCCGGCGTTGTAGGCGGCCGCGGCCATGGGCAACGAGCCCTCGAAGTCGTCGAGCGCGAGTTTGAGGTAGGCCGTTCCGATGAGGATGTTGGTGTCGCGCTCGGTGATCTGGGCGGGCCTGAAATCGGTCAGGCCGATCTTGCGGGCGGTCCAGCGCGCGGTGGCCGGCATCACCTGCATGAGACCCGAGGCGCCCACACCCGATCGTGCGTCGGTGACGAAGCGGCTCTCCTGGCGGATCAGGCCATACACGTAGGCCGGGTCCAGGCCAATCTCGCGTGAGCGGGTCACCACCGCCGTGCGGTGCGGCGTGGGAAAGCGCTGGGCGTGGTCTTGCGAGGTGTGCGTGCGCAGGCTGGTGTTGATGCAGCGGTCCCAGAGTTCGGCTTCGCAGGCCAGGGCGGCGGCGGCGAGCAGTTCACGCTCCCCCATGCCCCCGGCATCGTGCAGGTTGGTGGTGTAGTTCCATTCGCGCATGCCTTCGCTGCGCAGGCCCAAGCGCATGGCGATCAGCGCGCGGCGCAGGCCCGGGTTGCGCTGCGCAGCCGCGGTTTCTTCGACGCTCAATGGTGCAGGGGCGGGCGGTGTGGTGATCTGCCGGCCCAGGTCTTCGAGTGCGAGCTGTTCGTAGAAACCACGCTCGGAGGCGATGGATTCGAGCAGCGCGCGGGCATGCGCCGAGGCCGTGGGCGCGTCGGGCAGCTTGAGCGCCTGCAGGGCGCGTGCCTTCCAGTAGACCCAGTCGGGCTGACCCTGCTGCGATTCGCTCATGGCGGCCACGGCATCGCGCACATGACCCCAGGCGCCCGCGCGCATGCCGGCGCGGGCCTTCCAGGCCAGGTGGTCGTCGTGCATGAAGTGGTCTTCGCCATTGGCGAAGTAGGTCAGGGCCTGGGATTCCAGCTTTTGAGCCGAGCGTTTGCCGATCACGCCCCACACCCAACTGCGTTCTTCCTTGGTGAGCTGGGTTTTCCAGCGCGTGCGGTCCATCTCCTGCGCCGCGGCGGTCGGGTCGTTGAAGGCCAGCTTGATGATGGCCAGGGTCACCAGCTCCTTGGTGCGCGGGCGGATGGCGGTGATCTTCTCGTCCAGGTACCTGGCTGGGTCGCTGGTGGCGGTGTCCACCATGCCGGCCCAATCCGGGTCGAGCAGACCCACGGCCTGACTGGCCACGCGCGGGCGGTTGGCGTCCACGGCCAGGCGCGCGCGTTGCCAGGCGACCTCGGGCTTGAGATGCCTGCTGGTCAGCAAGGACTGCGCTGCGATCGCGCAGCCATCGTCGGCCTCGCGCTGGGCGTGCCAGAGCGTGCGCACCCGCTCGGCGGCGAGTTCGGCCGGTATGCGGCCGCTGGCGGCGTCGAGCATGAGGGCGTAGCAGCTCACCTGCCGATCGTCGTTCATGCGAAAGCGCGGCAGCTCGGTTGAAAAGTTGGTCCAGTCGCGCGCGCGGCCCAGCAGCAGCAGCCAGTCGTTGCGCAGCCGGTCTTCCCAGTAGGTGCCGGCCATGCGGTCCATGGCCGCGCGGATGTCGGCCGGGCTGGCGCTTTCCAGCCGGGCTTTCATCTCCCAATAGATGGCCAGCGGCTCCAGTGTGTGGCCGCGCACGGCGGGCAGCAGGTTGGCGAGCTGGGTGGTGTTGTTGCGGCGGAAGGCCTCGCGCATTTCCAGCAAGGTGGCATCGCCCCCGGCGCTGCTTTGTGCGTGCGCCAGCCCTGGCAACATCAGCACGGCCATAATGAAACGCAGAGCCCATCGGTGCCTGCCTTGCATGGCCACCGTGGTCTGCGCTTTTGATTCCTGTTTCACACCAACCTGTTTCATGCGTTGATTATGGACACCAAAGACGGCCCGAATGCCCCACCACCCCACAGGAAACAGGCCGAAGGATCAACGGCGGCTGCGCTGAAAACCGAGTGGCGCAAGTCGCTGATCGAGAAGCGCCAGGGCCTGGCCGACCGCAACCTGCGCAACGACCTGCTGCAACGGGTCATGCGCGTTTGGTTGATCGAGCGGCCCGATGCGGTGATCGGCGCCTACTGGCCGATCAAGGGCGAGTTCGATCCGCTGCCGGCGCTGTTCCGCTGGCAGGAGGCCGGCCTGGAGGAAGACGCGCAGGGCGCGCAGCGCCACCGGCGCATCAGCCTGCCGGTGGTCAACAAGATCGACAAGACGCTGACCTTCTACACCTGGTACCCGGGCTGCCCGATGGAAGAAGATGCCTATGGCATTCCGAAGCCGAAGGACACCGAGATCGTGGAACCCACGCTGATCTTCGTGCCCTGCGTGGGCTACGGGCCGGGTGGTTTTCGTCTGGGCTACGGGGGCGGTTTCTACGACCGCACGCTCGCCAGCCTGAACCCCAAACCCTTCACCGTGGGGCTGGGCTACGACTTCGGCTGGCTTCCGTACTTGAAGCCCGAGATCCACGACGTGCCGCTGGACGCCATCCTGTCGGACACCGGCGTCATGTGGCCTGAACGCTAGCTTCCGGATTCACGAGAGCGGCGCATCTTCATGGGCCGCCCTGCGCGAACCGTGGTCACGGTTTGGCCGGCAGATCCAGCATCTCGATCCAGTTCGGCCCTTTGCCCAAGGCCTGCTTCGCGCCAGGGGTGAGGCGGCCACTGTCGCGATCAATGCGGTAGAGCGTGACCGAGTGCGAGAGTTGTCCGGCCGCGAGCAGCCATTGCCCTGCTGAATCGATCTGGAATCCCCGGGGTTGTTGCTCCGTGGCCTGGTGTCCCACCAGCGTGAGCGAGCCGGAGCTGGCATCGACGCGCCAGATGGCCAGCGTGCTGGAGGTGCGCTCGCTGGTGTAGAGGAAACGGCCGTCAGGGGTCAGGTGCATGTCGGCCGCCCACGGTTTGCCGGTGAAGCCTGGGGGCAGGGAGGACCAGTGCGCGCGCGGCGTGAGTGTGCCCTGTGCGTTGTCGACATCGAGCAGATCCACACTTCCGTCGAGCTCGTTGAGCAGGTAGGCATGGCGGCCGTTGGGGTGCAGCACGAAGTGGCGCGGGCCAGTGCCTGCACGCGCCTTCATGGCGGGCGTGGCGTTGGGGATGAGTTGTCCAGTCGCGGCGTTGAAACGCCATTGCATCACCTGGTCACTGCCGAGGTTGGTGACATAGAGGTGGCGGTTGGCCGTGTCGGGAATCGCGGCATGGGCGTTCTTTCCCGTCGGCAGCACCTGGCTCGCGGGGCCAGGGCTGCCGTCGGTGCCCAGTGGTGAGACGCTGATGCGGTGACCCCCGTAGGAGGCCGCAAAGAGCCAGCGCCCGCTGCGGTCGGTGGCGATGTTGGCCATGCTGTCAGGCAAAGGCGCGCTGCCCAGGGGGCTGAGCTGACCGGTCGCAGGTTCGATCGAGAAGGCCGCCACGGTGAACGGTTCGGAGCGCAATGCCGCGTAGAGCACACGTCGATCGGGGCTCAAGGCCAGTGGCATCACGGTGCCGCCCACCGCAACGGTTTGCAGTGTGCGAAGCGTGCCTTGCGAGCGGTCGATCGCGAGCACGCTGATCTCCCGGCTGTCGGCGTTGGCCACGTAGGCGATGGTCGTCCTGGGTATCGAGGGCGCGGTCGCACAGCCTTGCAGAATCAGGATCGCGATCAGGCTCGTTGCAAGGAGGAGTGTTCGGATGTTCATGGAGGTCAGCAGAGGTGGATCGGCTAAAGTGTGAAGAGGGCGACGGCTTGTTGTCAGTTGTCGTACAACGATCTTCCGATCTCCATCTGGGCATGTCAATGCCATCCCGATAGGGTATTCCCGAGTGAACGCCACCTTGCCTCCATCCTCCTCCCCAGCCACCCGCCGTCGCCCGCGCTCCCTGGCTCTGGAACTTGTCGAATCCATCGGCGGGCGCATCCGTGATGGCCGCATTGCGACGGGTGACAAGCTGCCGACAGAGGCCGCCATCATGGAAGAGTTCGGTGTCAGCCGCACCGTGGTGCGCGAAGCACTGTCCAAGCTGCAGGCGGGGGGGCTTGTGGAGACTCGGCATGGCATCGGGACGTTCGCCGTGGGCTTGGGCGACAGCGCGGTGTTCCGCATTGCGCCCGAGCAGTTGGCCACCCTGCACGACGTCATTGCCGTGCTGGAGTTGCGCATCGGCATGGAGACCGAGGCCGCCGCTCTGGCGGCCACGCGCCGCAATGAGCGCCATCTGGAAGACATGCGTGCGGCACTGGACGCGTTCTCGCTGGCCCTGGCCGAAGGGCGCGACACGGTGGGTCCTGATTTCCAGTTCCACCTCGAAGTGGCCCGTGCGACTGGCAACCCTCATTTCATCGAACTGATGGGGGCGTTGGGTTCGATGATCATTCCCCGCGCGCGTCTGGGCGTGGGGCCTGCGCCCGCCGAGGCGCAGCACAGCTACCTCCAGCGTGCCCACACCGAGCACGAAAGCATCTATGACGCGATCGTCGGCCGGGATCCGGATGCGGCCCGTGCGGCCATGCGCACCCACCTGGCCAACAGCCGGGAGCGCCGCCGCCGCGCTGCTCAGCTGGCTGCGGACGCTGACCAACCCAAGTGAGTGAGAAGCGCCTCGCGCAGGCGCCTCCGGGATTTGCCGATTGACAAGCTTCGATCAACTTGTACGATGACTGATGACAAGGCCTCCCGCGCCCGGTTGCATCACATCACAGGAGACAAGCATGAAAAAAACACTCGCCACCGCCGTGGCGTCCCTCGCCTTTGCCAGCGCCGCCTGGGCCTGGCCCGAAAAGCCGGTGACCTTGGTCGTTCCGTTCCCACCGGGGGGGTCCACCGACCAGATCGCGCGCTTCCTGGCACCCAGGCTGCAGGAGAAGCTGGGAGGAAGCTTTGTTGTCGACAACAAGGCGGGCGCGACCGGGACAATCGGGGCGGCCCAGGTGGTGCGCTCGGCGCCGGACGGCCACACCCTTCTGGTGTCCTCGCTCGGCCCCTTCGTGATCGCTCCGCATCTGATCAAGGGTGGCGTGCCCTATGACGCGCTCAAGGACTTTGACTACATCAGCGTGGCGGTGCAGGCCCCCAATGTGCTGGTGGTGCCGGCCGCCTCGCCGCACAACTCGCTGACCGACGTGATGACCTGGCTGCGCGCCAATCCCGACAAGATGACCTTCGCGTCGGCGGGCAACGGCAGCAGCGACCACCTCACGGCCGAGCTGTTCTGGCAGCAGACCAAGACCACCGGCATCCACGTCCCCTACAAGGGAGGCGGGCCCGTGATGTCGGACTTGCTGGGCAACCAGGTGGATTCGTCCTTCATGAACCTCAACACCGCGATGCCGCAGATCAAGGCCGGCAAGCTGAAGGCGCTGGCCATCACCAGCGCTCAGCGTTCACCCCAGCTGCCCAGTGTGCCCACGCTGGAGGAGTCGGGCATCAAGGAGGCCAATGTCTATTCCTGGCAGGCGATTGCCGCGCCGCGTGGTCTGCCCGCCGACATCAAGGCCAAACTGCACGCCGCCATCGTTGCCGGTTTGAACGACCCGCAACTCAAGCCGAAGCTGCTCGAGTTGGGCTTCGAAGTGGTGGCCAACACGCCCGCGCAGTTCACGGCTTTCCAGCAGGCGGAGTTCGCCCGCTGGAAGCAGCTCATCGACAACCGCAAGATCACGGCCGACTGAAGCGATCTCGCGCTGTTGGTGTTGACAAGCCCTAGGGATGCTCGGCGTTCGCGTGCACCTCGGTGATGCGCTTCTCGCGCCGCACCAGGTAGAGCCCGCTGCCGATGATGATGGCCGCACCCAGCCAGGTGTGTGAGCTCGGCAGCGTGTGCCAGATCATCCAGTCCAGCCCCAGGCCCCAGGCCAGCGCGCTGTATTCGAACGGCGCCACCGCAGAGGCCTGACCGTGGCGGAAGGCCTCGGTGATGGCGAGCTGGCCACAAAAGCCGGTGATCGCCAGAGCCACCAGCAGCGGTGCGTCACGGCGCTCGATGGCCACCCAGTCGGACCAGGCGAGCGCGCCTGCACCCAGTGACATCAACACCATCATCCACAGCACCATGCTCTCGCTGCTGTCGGTGCGGCTGGCCAGACGGCCTGTGACGGCGGCCACCGCGTAACACAGCGCAGCGCCCAGCGTGGCCAAGCCGCCCACGGTGACGAAGCCGCTCTGCAGGTCTTCACCGCTGGGCCGCAGCGCAATGAGCACGCCGATGAAACCTACACCAATCGCCCACCAATGCGCGGCCGGCACGCGCTCCTTGAGCACCGGTACCGACAGCATGGTGATGAGCAGCGGTGAGATGAAGAACAGCGTGTACGCGGCCGACAACGGCAGTTCGCGCACACCCATGGTGAACAGCGAGAGCATGGCAATGCCGAGCAGGCCGCGCAACAGGTGCAGCGGCCAGCGGACCTTGAACACTGTGTGCCATGCGCCTCGCCACGCGATGTAGATCAGCACCAGCGGCATCGCGGTCATGCCCCGCAGCGCCGCGATCTGCAGCACCGGGTAACGCGCGGACAGCGTCTTGAGCACCGCGTCCATGAGCGCGAAGAAGCCCACGGCGACGAGCATGAAGACGATGCTGCGCAGGTTGCCGGAGGCGAGGAGCTTCGAAGACGGCATGGGTGGAAGATGGGCGGCGAAGCGCCGGAGTGTGCCTCAGCGAACGCGACGCCGTGGCACCACCGCCGGTCAATCCATCTGGTCCACCGTGTCGGGGTCGGGCACGTCTCCAATGGCTTCGCGCGTGGCCGCAGCCTGCAGCAGCAACCAGTCGCAGAAGGCTTTCACCTCGGGCCGCTGCGCGCTGCGCGGCGCCACCATGAGCCAGTAGACCAGTGGCGAGTCCAGCCGGGTGTGGGGCAGCGGCTCCACCAGCGCGCCGCTGGCCAGGCTCTCGGCCACCAGCGGCAGGCGCGCGAGCGCCACGCCCTGGCCGGTGAGCGCGGCCTGCACGATCTGGTTGGCGTAGTTGAAGTACATCCAGCGCTGTGGCGAGAGCTTGGCCGACGGCGCGCTGGCGCGTGTGCGTTTGCCAGTGGCCGCGAGGGGCTGCGCGCCGAAGGTGTCGAGCCAGCGCTGCCAGGTGAGCCACTCGAGGTGGCGCGTGCGGTGCGCGTCACCGGCCTCGATCAAGGCGCACTTGGAGAGGTCTTCGATGCTCCGGATCGGCTGTGTCTTGAGCAACCAGGGGCTGGCCACCGGCGTGAGCTGTTCGCCAAAGAGCCGCTGTGCGCTGGCCGGTATGCCTTGCGGCACCGCGTAGCGCAGGGCCAGGTCCACGTCGGAGGTGGCGAGGTCGACCGCGTTGTCGGTGGCGTCGATGCGGATGTCGATGTCGGGGTGGTCGCGCTGGAAGGCCTCGAGCCGCGGGATCAGCCACATCGAAGCGAAGGAGGCCCAGGTGGTGATGGCCACGCTCTTGCGCCCCGCGCTCTGGCGGATCTGCCGCACGCTCGCATCAATGCGCTCCAGCGCGGAGGCTGCGGCGCGCAGCAGCTGCGAGCCTGCGCTGGTGAGCTCGACCGCACGGGTGTGGCGCAGGAACAGGGCGGTGCCGACCTCGTCTTCCAGCGCCTGGATCTGCCGACTCACCGCGCTCTGCGTGAGAGAAAGCTCCTCGGCCGCCGCGCGAAAGTTGAGGTGGCGCGCCACCGCTTCAAAGGCGCGCAGGTGGCCGGCGGCGATGGGTCGGGTGCGGGGGTGGCTGCTGGTGAGCTGCATGCGGGGCTCCGGGCATTGATGCGGTTATCGAATCAATAGCTTACCGCGTATTCATTGGACGGAGAGGGGCTGAGGCGCGAACATTCATTCCCAGGATGAGCCTTCGTCCCCCTTCAGGAGATTCTCATGAACACCCGTTCCGCCCCCATTGCCGCTTCGTCCGACCGTGTTGCCTGCGCCGCTTCGGCGCGCGGCTGGCGCCTCGACGTGCGCCGCGCCATGACCCTGCGCCCGCATGTGCCCAGCCGTCTGCACATCACCCAGGGACGAGCGTGGGTGACGCTGGGATTGCCGCACCAGGGCGCGGGCAACGAGTCGGGTGACGTGATGCTGGGCGCGGGCGAAAGCCTGTCCGTACCGGCCGGCGCGCGCCTGGTCATGGAGCCCTGGCAGCCGGCCAGCGCCGCGCCAGTGCGCTTCGAGTGGTGCGCCGAGCACGAGGTTGGAGCCGTCGAGCGGCCCGACCGCTTCAGCCGCGAGGTGGTGACACCCTCACGCGAACTCGGGGTGGCGCTGGGGCAAGCGGGTCTGGCGTTCGCGCGGTTGATGCGTGGACTGCTCGGCTACAGCGAGTTCCTGGTGGCAGGCCGGGGCCGCGTGCTGACCCCTTACGAATCGAACCAACCCTGAGTTGGGCTATCCGCGCGTTCGCCGTTTCGGCGTGCGCGCGGCCACCGCGGCTTCCAGTGCCAGCCGCGCCCAGGGCAACATGAGTGCGGGCGACTCCAGGGCCTCGTCCGGCGGCGTGTGGTAGTTCAGCTTCATGGCCTTGCCCTTGGCCTCGTAGACGAAAGGTCGCCCGCCTGCGGCCAACCACCGCGGCTCGGTGTCGGCGTTGGTCTTCAGGAACAGCGTGTCCCAGGCAATGATCGCGATGTTCATGCCGTCGGTGGATATGCCCCAGCCACCAAACATGCGTTTGGGCACGCACGGCCCCACGCCCGAAAGCAACTCACAGGCGTGCAGCGCGAAGGGATCGACCGGTTTGACCATGGCGGCATGGTAAGGCCCGGCGCGGGTGACAATCCAGCCCATGGCCAGACCCAAGTCAGCTTCCCACGATCTCAAACGCGACGAAATTCTCGACGTTGCAGCCAACTGTTTTGCGCGCCAGAGCTTCCCGGCCGCCAGCATGAACGACATCGCTGCCGCCTGCGGCACCAGCAAGGCGCGGCTCTACCACTACTACGAGAGCAAGGAAGCGATCCTGTTCGACCTGCTCGATCGCTACACCCAGCGCCTGCTCGCGCTCATCGGCGAATCGGAGGCGCGTGCGCAGCGCAAGAACCTGAGCGAACGCGACGCCCTGAGCGAACTGGTGCGCGCCTTCCTGGCCGAATACGAAACCTCGGCCACACGCCATGTGGCGCTGGTGTCCGACACCAAATTCCTCGGCGAACTGCAGCGCGAGCTCATCCTGAACCGCCAGCGCGACGTGGTCGCCGCCTTCACCCGTTTCCTCAAACGCGCCTACCCCGATCGCGTGACGCCGGTCAACCAGACCGCGTTGACCATGATGCTCTTCGGCATGATCAACTGGACCTTCACCTGGCTGCGCCCGGGTGGCCCCATGAGCTACAGCGCCTTTGCGGACGAGGTGGTGGCGGTGATCGAAGGTGGGCTTTCCGGTCCGGTGACGCGGTGACTAAAGTTTAACTATGCGAAACGGATTTCGTTTAGGTAAAATCCGCCACTTCCCCACACGGAGACCGCCATGAGCAAAGCATTCGCCTCCCAGGCCGACCTGGACGACAAAAAAACCACCTTCGAACAGCTCAGCCCGCACTGCTGGGCCTACACCGCCGAAGGCGACCCGAATTCGGGCGTGATCATTGGCGAGAAGTTCATCATGGTCAGCGATGCGACCGCCACGCCGGCCATGGCGCAAGACCTGATCAAACACATCCGCACCGTCTCCGACAAACCGATCAAGTACGTGCTGCTGACCCATTACCACGCGGTGCGCGTGCTGGGCGCGAGCGCCTACGTGGCCGAAGGTGCCACCGAAGTCATCGCCAGCCGCGGCACCTTTGAGCTCATCGTCGAACGCGGCGCGCAGGACATGCAGAGCGAGATGGAGCGCTTCCCGCGCCTGTTCCGCGGCGCCGACAGCGTGCCCGGCCTGACCTGGCCGACGCTCGTGATCGGCGACGGCAAGCCGGGCCGCCAGGGCAGCCTGGAGGTGGATCTGGGCGGCGTGAAGGTCAGCATCTGGCACCCGGGCCCGGGCCACACGCGCGGCGACACGATTGCCTGGGTGGAAGAAGAGAAGGTGCTGTTCAGCGGCGACCTCGTGGAGTACGAAGCCGGCGTCTACACCGGCGACGCGCAACTGGAAGAATGGCCCGCCACGCTGGAAGCCCTGCGGGCCCTGGGTGCTGAAGCCATCGTGCCGGGTCGCGGCGAAGCCATGAAGGGCAAGGACGACGTCAACAAGGCGCTGGACTACACGCAGCGCTGGGTCACCACGCTGTTCCAGGCCGGCAAGGAAGCCGCTGCCGCCGGCATGGACCTCAAGACCGCGATGGCTCACACCCGCAAGAGCATGGACCCGGTGTTCGGCCACGTGTTCATCTACGAGCACTGCCTGCCGTTCGACGTGAGCCGCGCCTACGACGAGGCCAAGGGCATCAAGAACCCACGCATCTGGACTGCTGAGCGGGACAAGGAGATGTGGGGCGCGCTGCAGGCCTGAGCGCGCAGCGCCGCATGCCTCATGAGCCGCCTTCGGGCGGCTTTTTGTTGGGACGCACGCTACGATCCACGGCGTCCCACCCCACCGCCCATGCCCACCACCCCCCTGCACCACACCGCCACCGACTGGGGCATCGTCGCGGTCTTTGCCATCGTCTACCTGGGCATGTTCCTCGGCGGCCTGCCGCGCCTGAAGCTGGACCGCTCGGGCGTGGCCCTGCTCGGCGCGATCGCGGTGATCGGCCTGAGCGGGCTGCCGGTGGAAGATGCCGCGCGCGCCATCGACCTGCCCACCATCGTGCTGCTGTTCGCCTTCATGGTGGTGTCGGCGCAGATGCGGCTGGGCGGCTTCTATGGCGCTGTCACGCGCCGCGTCGGCGCCATGCCGCTGTCGCGCAACGGTTTGCTGGCTGCGCTGATCGTGGTCTCGGGTGCGCTGTCGGCGGTGTTCTCCAACGACATCGTCTGCCTGGCGATGACGCCGGTGGTCGCGCGCTTGTGCCTGCAGCGCGGCCTCAACCCGCTGCCTTTCCTGATCGGCCTGGCCTGCGCGGCCAACATCGGCTCGGCCGCCACGCTGATCGGCAACCCGCAGAACATGTTGATCGGTTCGGTGCTGCAGATGCCGTTTGCAGGTTATGTGCGGCAGGCCTTGCCGCCGGTGTTGATCGGGCTGGTGTTGTTGTGGGTGTGGTTGGTTTATGGACCGGGGGCGGATGCGGGGACGGGGAGCCCTCACTCCCGCCCTCTCCCAGAGGGAGAGGGGGCCATGCGGGGAGAGGTCGTTGCGGAAGAGCCACCGTTCGACAGCTGGCAGACCGCCAAAGGCCTGGTGGTCGCTGCCGCGCTCATGCTGATCTTCCTGTTCACCGACTGGCCGCGCGACGTGGCCGCGCTGGTGGGCGCGGGGCTGTTGCTGCTGAGCCGGCGGCTGCACACCTCGCATTTCATGGGGCTGGTGGACTGGCCGCTGCTGATCCTGTTCATGGGCCTGTTCGTGGTGAACCACGCTTTCGAGACAACGGGTCTGGCCGCGCAGGCCGTGGCCTGGCTGGGCGCGCAGGGTGTGCATCTGGCCGACCCCGGGCCGTTGCTGGTGGCCAGTGCGGTGTTGTCCAACCTGGTGTCCAACGTACCGGCGGTGATGTTGCTGCTGCCGCACCTGGGCGGCAGCGCCGAGCGGGCCGGCGTGATGCTCGCGCTTGTGACCACCTTCGCGGGCAATCTGCTGCTGGTGGGTTCGATCGCCAACCTGATCGTCGCCGACCTCGCGCGCCAACAGGGCATCGTGATCGACTGGAAGCGCCACGCCATCACCGGCATCCCGGTGACGCTGCTCACGCTGGCCGTGGTGTGGGCGTGGATGCGCTTCGTCGCTTAGTCGTTGATCGACGACAGGAACTGCTGCAGTTCCGGCGTCTCGGGCGAACCGAACAGCTTCGCAGGTGGCCCCATCTCGTGCACACGGCCCTGGTGCATGAAGATCACGCGGTCGCTCACCTTGCGCGCAAAGCTCATCTCGTGCGTCACCATCAGCAAGGTCATGCCCTCGTCGGCCAGCGACTCCACCACGCGCAGCACCTCGCCCACGAGTTCGGGGTCGAGCGCCGAGGTGATCTCGTCGCACAGCAGCACGCTGGGCTGCATGGCCAGCGCGCGCGCGATCGCCACGCGCTGCTGCTGGCCGCCCGAGAGCTGGTCGGGAAACGCGTCGAACTTCTCGCCCAGGCCCACGCGGTGCAGCAACTGGCGCGCAATCTCGGCGCCTTCGGCGGTGGCGGTCTTCTTCACCAGGCTGGGCGCGAGCATCACGTTGCGGCCCACGCTCAGGTGCGGAAACAGGTTGAAGTTCTGGAAGATCATGCCCACGTGCTGGCGCAGCTCGCGCATCGCGGCGGCGTCCTTGTGCAGCAGGGGCTTGTCGTCCACGCTCAGCGAGCCGGCCTGGAACACCTCCAGCCCGTTGATGCAACGCAGCAGCGTGCTCTTGCCCGAACCGCTCTTGCCGATGATGGCGATGACCTCGCCGGCTTTCACCTGCAGGTCGATGCCCTTGAGCACCTCGTTGCTGCCGTAGGACTTGCGCAGTTGGCGGATGTCGACGATGGTGCGGGCGTTGGCCAGAGCGGTCTCGGCCACGGCGGGTTCAGCGACTTGCATTGAGTTTCCTCTCCAGAGTGCGCGCATACAGGCTCACGGGGAAGCACAGCGCGAAATACATCAGGGCCACACAGCTGTAGACCAGGAAGGGCGCGAAGGTGGCGTTGGTGATCATGGTGCCGGCCTTGGTGAGTTCGACGAAGCCGATCACCGATGCCAGCGCGGTGCCCTTGACCACCTGCACCAGAAAACCCACCGTGGGCGCAATCGCGATGCGCGTGGCCTGCGGCAGCACCACGTAGCGCAGCTGTTCGCCGAAGTTCAGTGCCAGGCTTTGCGCCGCTTCCCATTGGCCCTTGGGCACGGCCGCTACGCAGCCGCGCCAGATCTCCACGAGGAAGGCGCTGGTGTAGAGCGTGAGCGCGACCGCGGCCGCCGTCCAGGCCGAGGTCTCGTAGCCGAACAGGGCCAGGCCGAAGTAGGCCAGGAAGAGTTGCATCAGCAGCGGCGTGCCCTGGAAGAGCTGCACGTAGCCGCTCACGAAGGTCTCGGCGCCGGGCCACTTCGCGGTGCGCGCCACCAGCAACGCCAGGCCGACGAGGCCGCCGCCGATGAAGGCGATCAGCGAGAGCGCCACCGTCCAGCGCGCGGCCAGCAGCAGGTTGCGCACGATGTCCCAGAGAGAGAAATCAACCACGACGGCCTCCGAACAGGTACCTGGGGCCGACCCAGTTCAGCAAGCCGCGAACGCCGATGGACAGCAGCAGGTAGATGCCGGTGGCCACGATGAAGGCCTCGAACGCGCGGAAGTTGCGGCTCTGGATCAGGTTGGCGGCGTAGCTGAGTTCCTGCGTGGAAATCTGGCCGCACACGGCCGAGCCGAGCATCACGATGATGATCTGGCTGGTGAGCGCGGGCCAGACTTTCTTGAGCGCCGGTGGCAGCACCACATGCAGGAAGGTCTGCATGCGCGAGAGCGCCAGGCTGGCCGCCGCCTCGAACTGCCCCTTGGGCGTGGCCTCGATGCCGGCGCGGATGATCTCGGCCGCGTAGGCGCCGAGGTTGATCACCATGGCGATGACCGACGCGATCTCGGGCGTGAGCTTCACACCCGCGGCCGGCAGGCCGAAGAACACGAAGAACAGCTGCACGATGAAGGGCGTGTTGCGGATCAGCTCCACATAGGTGCCCGCGAGCCAGCGCAGTGCCAGGGGCCCGCTGCTGCGCGCCCAGGCACAGGCCGTGCCCACGAGCAGGCCGATCACGGCCGAGATGGCGGTCAGGCCCAGTGTCCAGAGCACGCCCCTGGCCAGCAGCGGCCACTGCACGAGCACGGCGGGGAAGTCGAGTTCGATGCCCATGGGATGGCCCTGCGTGGCAGTGTTGGCTTATTCAGGGAGATTGCCAGCAGGACGGCCGAGCCACTTCTTGGCCATGGTGTCGAGGTCCCCGGCTTTCTTGCCGGCGGCCAGGATCTCGTTGACCTTCAAACGCAGCGCGTCCTCGCCCTTGGCCACGCCGATGAAGTTGGGGCTGTCTTTCAGCAGCAGCTTGTATTCGGCGGCGAGCGCCGGGTTGCGCTTGATCATGTTGTCGGCCACCGAGACACCGGTGGCAACGAACTGCGTCTGGCCGGAGACGAAGGCCGAGACGGTGGCGTTGTTGTCTTCGAAACGCTTGATGTCGGTGTTGGCGGGCGCGACCTTGGTGAGTTCCTGGTCTTCGATGGCGCCGCGCGTCACCGCGATCGACTTGCCGCCGAGGGCATTGAAGTCAGCCAGCGCCGCGCTCTTGGGGCCATACACGGCCTGGAAGAACGGCGAGTAGGCGGCGGTGAAGTCGATCACCTTTTCGCGCTCGGGGTTCTTGCCCAGCGTGGAGATCACGAGGTCCGCCTTTTTCGTTTGCAGATAGGCGATGCGGTTGGCGCTGGTCACCGGCACCAGTTCAACCTTCACGCCCAGCTTGGCACCGATGTAGTTGGCGGTGTCGATGTCCAGGCCCTGGGGCTTGAGGTCGATGCCGACGAAGCCATAGGGCGGGAAGTCGGTCGGGATGGCGATCTTGATCAGCTTGGCCTTCATCACGCCATCAAGGGCGGACTGCGCGTGGGCATGGCCCAGGCCCAGGGCGGCGGCGAGGGCGATGGTGGAGGTGAGCAAGGCGCGTTTGGTCGGGGTCATAGCAGGGCTCCTAGGTAGGTGTCGTTGGGGGTGGGTGGGGTATCGGGTCGGGACTTGCGCTTGCGGGCCGCAGCCGCGCCGTCGCTGGCTTCGCGCACGGGCGCCAACGCTTCCCGCAGATCGGCCAACGGGTCGTTGAGCGTGCCCAGCCGCAGCGCGGCCTGGACCTGACCGATGTGGGCTTCCATCAGGCGTTCGGCGGTGTCGGTGTCGCCACGCTCCAGGGCCGCGACGATGTCCACATGGTCCTGGCACGACTGCACCGCGTCGTGGTTGCTCTGGTAGAGCATGGCAATGAGGGTGGTGCGCGCGGTGAAGTCGCGCAGCGTGTCGGCCAGGAGCTGGTTGCCCAGGCATTCGGCGAGGCACACGTGGAAGTCGCCCAGCAAGTAGCTGCGTTGGCCCACATCGTCGCCTTTGAGGGCGGCCTGTTCCTGTTTGAGGTGCTGGCGCAGGCGCTTGAATGCGTTTTTGTCCATGCCTTTCGTGCTGCGGATCAAGCCGGTTTCGATCACGCGGCGTGCCTCGAAGGCTTCGCGCGCCTCGTCGTGAGACGGCTGCACCACATACCAGCCGCGGCGCGAACTCACCGTGACGATGCCGCGCGCGGCCAGGCGCACCAGCGCCTCGCGCACCAGGGTGCGGCTGCAGTCGAACAGCATCGAAAGGCTTTGTTCACCCAGGCGCGTGCCCGGCGCCAGGCGCTGGGCCAGCACGGCTTCGATGATGCGTTGGGCGATGTCGGTGGAGCTGACCATGAGGAACCTTTGGGCTCAACTCCATGCGAATTCCATGCCACGTCCATACAAGGCTTGTATGCAAGATTGATGCACCAGCTGTGTGCGCAGACGCGGCTCTGCAGCAGATGACTGCACCAAAAGGCGCGGCGCCCGGATGTGGCGGGTGTGGTTTTGGTGCGGCCGGCGCCGCGTTTGTCAGCGCTGTGCGCTGAGCACGCGCAGGTCGTCTTCGTAGCCCTTGAGCACGCGCACGGCGTTGGCGCGCTGCTCGGACGTGGTGGTGTTGTGCAACTGGGCAAACTGCGCGCAGCCCTGGCGCACGATGTCGTTGGTGTAGGCGTCGAAACCCGGCGTGGGCGACTGGCTGATGCGTGCCATGTGGCCGCGCACGCGCTCGGCGGCGGTCGCGGGTGCGGCCTGTGCCTCTTTCACCGTTTGCAGCAGATCGGCCTGGCGGCGCAGCCGCTCGGCCTGGGTGCGCTGCGGATCGAAGCCCGACGCCTTGAGGTTGTTGCGCAACAGGTCTTTCTGGTGGTTGTCGAGCCGGCCGTACAGCATTTCACTGCGGCTCAGCGCGCGCTCGTAGCGTTTGTCCAGGCGCTTGTCCACGGATGTCTGGAGGTAATCGTCGGCAAATTCCTCATTGCTCTTGGCCTGCCGGTTTCTGAGGTGTTCGAGTTGGGCCGCATCGAGCTGGAGTGCCAGGCGCGCCATGGGCTGCACACTGGCGTCCGCCGCGCGATCGATGCGCTGGCGAACCACGTCGAACTCGGCGCACACCTGCGCGCCGGTGAGGTCTTGGGCGGCCAGGGTCTGCCAGCGCTGCAGCAGCCCGGCATACACCGGCAGCTCGTTGGTGCGGTGCCATTGAAAGAAGGCGTTGATGTCGCCGCGCACGGGGGTTGACTGGACGTTGCTGAAGTCCACATGGCTGTCCAGCCACCAGTAGGTGGCGTTGTGCGCCTGGTTGTAGGCCAGGCGCGTGGCGGTGCAGGCCATGAGGCTGGTGGCCATGATCACCAACGCACAGACCCGGGTCACCCTGAGGGCGATAATCCGGCGCACGTGAAGCCCGGCAAGAACGCCGAGCAACGATTCCCCGAAAGAGGTGTTCATGTCGTTCCCAGTGGATGTGGTGGTGATGGCGGCCGGCAAGGGCACGCGCATGAAAAGTCAGCGACCCAAAGTGTTGCACCGTTTGGGCGGTCGCGCACTGGCGCAGCACGTGATCGACTGCGCCGCGCGGTTATCGGCGCGCTCGGTGGTGGTGATCACCGGTCACGGCGCCGAGCAGGTGGAAGCCGGTTTGCAGGCGCCCGCCACCACCGCGCTGCGGTTCGTGCGCCAGGAGCCTCAACTCGGCACCGGCCACGCGGTGCAGCAGGCGGCGCCCGTGTTGCCTGACGATGGCGTGACGCTGGTGCTCTCGGGCGACGTGCCGCTCACCCGGCCGGAAACCTTGCAAACCCTGCTGGACCTGTGCGCCGGCACTCGCCTGGCCCTGCTCACGCTCGACATGCCCGACCCGACGGGCTACGGGCGCATCGTGCGCGCGCCCGATGCGTCGGTGCAGGCCATCGTGGAGCACAAGGACGCGAGCGAGGCGCAACGCGCCATCACCGAGATTTACAGCGGCATCATGGCCGTGCCCACACAGCTGCTGCGCGGCTGGCTGTCGCGGCTGGACAACCGCAATGCCCAGGGCGAGTACTACCTCACCGACGTGGTGAAGTTCGCCGTGGCCGATGGCCTGAGCGTGGCGGCGCACCGCATCGTTGATGCGGTGCAGGTGGCCGGCGTCAACAGCCCGGTGCAACTCGCCGAGCTGGAGCGCGCCCACCAGCGGCGCGTGGCCGATACCTTGATGGAACAAGGCACACGCCTGGCCGACCCGGCACGCCTGGATGTGCGTGGCGAACTGCTGTGCGGCCAGGACGTGGAGATCGACGTGAACTGCGTGTTCGAGGGGCGCGTGCAGCTCGGCAATGGCGTGCGCATCGGCGCGAACTGCGTGATCGCCAACGCCGTGATCGAGGCCGGTGCGGTGATCCATCCGTTCACCCACATCGACGGCGAGAAGCTGGGCGTGAAGGTGGGGCCAGGCGCGCTGGTGGGTCCGTTTGCACGGCTGCGGCCCGGTGCCGATCTGGGCGCCGAGGTTCACATCGGCAACTTCGTGGAAGTGAAAAACAGCACCCTGGCCGCCGGCGCCAAAGCCAATCACCTGGCCTACCTGGGTGACGCAACGGTGGGCGAGCGGGTGAACTACGGTGCCGGCAGCATCACCGCCAATTACGACGGCGCCAACAAGCACCGCACGGTGATCGAGGCCGACGTGCACGTGGGCAGCAACTGCGTGCTCGTGGCACCCGTGACCATCGGCGCGGGTGGCACGGTGGGCGGAGGCTCCACCATCACCAAGGACACAGCGCCCGGTGCACTGTCGGTGGCGCGCGGCAAACAGGTCGGCATCGCCAACTGGCAACGGCCCCAGAAAGTGAAAAAGGCCCCGTGAGGGGCCTGGCGGGATGGGGCGGACGATTCAACGGCCGCCGCGCACGTCCAGCGAATCGAAGCGACTGTCGCCGGGCGACTTGCTGTTGGGGTCGCCGCTGCTGGGGCGGCGCTGGTTGAAACCGCTGTTGCTGTAGGCACTGCTGAAGCCACCGCGCCGGCCTTCCTGATCCAGGTCCATCAGGCCGCTCAGGCCCATCACCTCGGAATCGCGGAAGGCGGTGTTGGTGGTGTTCATCGAATCGAATTCCGAGAACTGGCTCTCCAGTTGCTGGCGACGGTTTTCCCCCACGTTTTCCTTCTCTTTCGTCTTGGGTTTGGCCAATTCGGCCAGATTGAGCTGCTTGCGAAAGTCCGACGGCGACGGCATGCGGTGCAAGCCGTTCTTCAAGAAGACAAACCGCACGCCTGCGGTCTTGAGGATGCGGTTCTTCATCTTCACCATGTGGGCCTTGTGCTTGGCGTTGCTCAAGGGGTGCTGTTCAATGTCGAACGCAAAAGTCGGTTTGCCGTCATCGCCGCACACCACGAAATCCACCCGCTGCTGATTCAACCGCTCTTCAGCGCGTTTTCGGTTCGTCGCGCGGCGCACGGCCAGCATGTTGCTCAGCATCATGTTGGGCAGCACCACCTGGCCGGGAAACGTGTCTTGCAGGTAGTCCAGCATCTGGGCCTGCTCGGGCGTCATCAGGCGTTCGGGGCTGTAACGGTCGTCGCGTCCCGACGATTCGCTTGTCATTCGGTAGCGCCAGTAGCCCAGCGCGCACAAGCCCAGCAGGGCCAGCGCTCCAAGCACTGCAATCCACGTCGTATTCATCCAAAACCTCCTGGGTCCAACCCGCCAATTTCAGTTTGGCCAAAAACGAAGGTTGTTACATAAAGTATGTTTCGTCAACTCTTCGAGGGGGGGTGCCGCGCCACAAATGTGCGGTATGTATGCAGTTTTTCGCCGCATTGAGTACCAATGTCGTCAATTCGACTCATGGGTGAAGCTTGCTCGGAAGCGCCAGACGCGGCTCGAATTTGGCGCGTTTCAGACTGAAGAATGCCTTGATGTTGCGCACGTTCGCGTCGCTGGTGAACAGACGCTGAGCCAGCGCGAGGTAGTCCGGCATGTCCAGGCAGTGCACCACCAGGATGAAGTCGGGGCCTGGGCTCACGCGGTAACACTGTTGAACCTGAACAACAGGAAGCACGCGCTCTTCAAAGGCCTCCAGGAGTTCGGCGCCCTGGCGTTCCAATGTGATTTCCACCAGCGCCGTGAGCCCGTGACCGAGCAGGGGGGCCATGCGATCGGCACTGAGCAGCGCCACTTCCCGCTCGATCAGACCGAGCTGGCGCAGGCGTTTGACGCGCCTGAGACTGGTGGGTGGCGAGAGATGCGCCTGTTCGGCCAGGGCCTGGTTGCTCAGGGATGCATCGGTTTGCAGGAGGTCCAGCAAGCGGAGGTCGGCCTCATCGATGATGATTTGTTCCATTATCTATGAGTTTATGAAGTAAACGGACTTGATATTTGCGTCGAGAAATTATTCTCGATGAATCGTGAGATTTTGGGCTTTTATTTCAGCATCTTGTCACTAGCATCGGCGTTCATCCATTTTCGGGAGCAGCAATATGTGTGGCATCGTCGCAGGGGTTTCGGGGCGCAACGTCGTGCCCGTGTTGGTTCAGGGCCTGCAGCGGCTGGAGTACCGCGGCTACGACTCATGTGGCGTGGCGGTGCACACCGGTGGTTTGCAGCGCGCGCGCAGCACGGCGCGGGTGGCGGAGCTGGCGCAGCAGGTGCAGACGGACGGCATCGCCAGCGGTACCGGCATCGCTCACACCCGCTGGGCCACCCACGGTGCGCCTGTGGTGCACAACGCCCATCCCCACTTCAGCCACGGCCCCGGTGCGGTGGCGGGCACGGTGGGGCGCGTGGCGCTGGTGCACAACGGCATCATTGAAAACCACGACGAACTGCGCGCTGCGCTGCAGGCCAAGGGCTATGTGTTCGAAAGCCAGACCGACACCGAAGTCATCGCCCACCTGATCGACTCCCTGTACGAAGGCGACGTGTTCACGGCGCTGCAGGCCGCCGTGGTGCAACTGCACGGTGCCTATGCGCTCGCGGTGTTCCACAAGGACGAGCCGCACCGCGTGGTGGGCGCACGCGCCGGGTCGCCCCTGGTGCTGGGCGTGGGCAACCTTGACGGGGTGCGCGGCGGTGAACATTTCCTGGCCAGCGACGCCATGGCCCTGGCCGGCGTCACCGATCAGATCGTCTATCTGGAAGAGGGCGACCTGGTCGACCTGCAGCTCGGCCGCTACTGGGTGCTCGACGCCCAGGGTCGCGCGCTCGATGCGACGCAGCGCCCCGTGAAGACCGTGCAGGCCCACAGCGGTGCGGCCGAACTCGGCCCCTACCGTCACTACATGCAGAAGGAAATCTTCGAGCAGCCGCGCGCCATCGGTGACACGCTCGAAGGCCTGGAAGGCATCACGCCGGAGCTGTTTGGTGATGGTGCGTACCGCATCTTCAAGGACATCGACAACGTGCTCATCCTGGCTTGCGGCACGAGTTACTACAGCGGCTGCACCGCCAAGTACTGGCTGGAGAGCATCGCGAAGATCCCCACGCAGGTGGAAGTGGCCAGTGAGTACCGCTACCGCACCAGCGTGCCCAACCCACGCACCCTGGTGGTGACCATCACGCAAAGCGGTGAGACCGCCGACACCCTGGCCGCACTGCGCCACGCGCAGGGCCTGGGCATGAAACACACGCTGACCATCTGCAACGTGGCGACCTCCGCCATGGTGCGCGAGTGCGAGCTGGCCTACATCACGCGCGCCGGCGTCGAGATCGGCGTGGCCTCCACCAAAGCCTTCACCACCCAGCTCGCCGGCCTGTTCCTGCTCACACTCGCACTGGCCCAGGTGCGCGGCAACCTGAGCGAGGAAGACGAAGCGAATCACATCAAGGCCATGCGCCACCTGCCCATGGCACTGCAAGCCGTGCTGGCGCTGGAGCCGCAGGTCATCAGCTGGGCCGAAGACTTCGCGCGCATGGACAACGCGCTCTTCCTCGGCCGCGGACTGCACTACCCCATCGCGCTTGAAGGTGCCTTGAAGCTCAAGGAGATCAGCTACATCCACGCCGAGGCCTACCCGGCTGGTGAACTCAAACACGGCCCGCTGGCGCTGGTGACGGCGGCCATGCCGGTGGTGACGGTGGCGCCCAACGACACCCTGCTGGAAAAGCTCAAGAGCAACATGCAGGAAGTGCGTGCGCGCGGCGGCGTGCTGTATGTGCTGGCCGACGCCGACACCCGCATCACCAGCAGCGAAGGCATCCACGTGATCCGCATGCCCGAGCACTACGGCGCGCTCTCACCGATCCTGCATGTGGTGCCGCTGCAGATGCTCGCGTATCACACGGCGCTGGCGAAGGGAACGGATGTGGACAAGCCCAGAAACCTGGCAAAAAGTGTCACGGTGGAGTGAACCACCCCAGTGCGGCTCAGTCAGTGTTCCGACCCAATAAAGTCGAAAACTAGTCAATAAAGTCGAAAACCGGAAAAAAGAGTCGAAAACCAATTGATCTTCGGGAATAGAGTGCGTCGGGCTGGAATAAAGTGGGTCGGGTCGCCTCTGTGACTTGTAACAGCGCTCGTGTGATCGCTGAACGAGGTGACAAGTGGAGGTGATCCGTGGCCTGACATCGCGAAGGATCGGTATGCAGCGACAGCCGTCGGTCGTGGTCGCGAGCTGGGTTCACGCTGGCTGGCATGAAGCGGTCATCGACTCACCCGTCAGCGTCACGGCAACAACGACGGCTATTGAGGGGAATGCAGTCATTCTGCTTGGCAGTCCGCCGGTTGTCGTCGGCCTGGCTTTGGCCATCTGCATTTACCTTGGAAGTGCGGAGTGTCCTAAAGGGGTCAAGGCGAGTAACTTCTGATCAATTCGGCGTGAACTCGCTTGCGGCTTAATGAACCCGCAACACCTCAAACTGCTGTCGGATGGGAGCGCCCTGTATCGACACCTCATCACCCTCGCATTTGCCCAGCATGGCCCTGCCCAAAGGGGCTTTGCTGCTGATGACCTGCACGAAGTGAGCGCCGCTGACCAGCCTCATGCTTCCTCCATCCGGACCGAGAAAGAGCTGTTGCTGCTTGTCGTCGGAATCGACCAGGCAGACCAGCGCGCCGAGCTGTATACCTTTGCTGGCGTCGTAGGGGCGCGGGCGGAATTGGCGCCAATTGGCCATCGCCTGGCGGATGGCTTCGGCGCGACGAGCTTGGCCGGTGGCCAGGTAGGCGGCTTCGAGTCCCAATGTGTCGTATTTGTTTTCGGCGATGTTTTCTTCGTGAGTCGCCGTTTCATGCGCCGCCCGCAATGCCAGTTCGGCTTGCAGCAGGTCTTCGGCGAGCCGTTCCAGCACCTGCTGCTGCAACAAGAATTTATCCATGATGAAGTGTGGGCATCTCGAACAAGCGGTGGGCTGGGCTTGATTATGAAGGGCTCCACCAGCCTTCAAGCCTTCTGATGGCTGCTGATTCCAGGCGCTGCTTCAAGGTGGGCTTCAGCGCACGCACTTTGATGTCGGCATTCTTGCTGAGTACTTCCGGCGCGCCCCAAGCTAGCAGCTCCTTACCCGGCAGACGCTGGATAACCCCGTACTCCACAATGACAGGGACTGGGACGACGATGGGAAACACGTCGGCGTGCAGATCATGTTCATCTCATGGCGCGAACCGGTCTGGTGCTAGTAGACCCAAGTCCTTGAAGTCATTGGCAGAACCGGAAATGTGATTCGTAACCTTTTGCTGAAAGGTTACGAATGCACCGTCCGTCGATAATCATTATCGTGTCAGGCGCTGTTGACCAAGGCGTCATTAGCTCGGTCAGGTTTACCGAAAGCTCGAGAGGGCCATGATCATGGCTGTCATACACTTTTTGAGTAAGCAATCAACGCAAAGTAAGGGGAACATCCAGCATGAATTTTCCAACGATTTTAAAAGGGCGTGTCACAACCCGGGGCAAAGTCCTGATTTTCATTTTGGTTGCACCATTGGCCGCTTACGCTTTCATGTTCGCAGCACCACTGTCAACCGACCATGTTCGATGGGCAGAGTTCGGGTCCTTTATGGCAGGTGTTTATTCACCAATCATTGGGGCATTTACCTTGTTGGTGCTAAGGCAGCAATTCAAATTGCAACGCCAGTTGGCGCAGCAGCAGCTTTACGAGAGTCGGATCGATCGTGCGGTCGAGGAGTTCAGCTTCTTTGCAGATCGACTTGAAAAACATGTCGGCGAAAAGGATTTACCAAATCGAGAGATCAGTCAACTAATATTAATGCAGTTTCAAGCTGATGCTCTCGATGTTCTCAACTCCGAAGAGTTCAGAGAAAAAGCAAAGCTCTTTGATCAACAACACCCCAAAATAATGCCAACTTGGGGTGCCATCTATATCAACACCACATTTCTTTCAATGCTGGAGGGCGATGCTGGTAAGATTGCCTATCTGTCTTGCATGCACAAACTGACTTCAATCTTTTCGTTTAAAGTATGTGCGGCTTTAGATAATTATCATTTCGCCGTAACGCGCGGAGAACTGTCAACCAAATACGAGTTCAGTACACCGCTTGAAAATCGGTGAAAAATAGACTGTCCGAACCGATTCAATGGTTTGTCACCCATGTGAATGCCACCGCAGCCACTGAACAGATCGCCAATGCAACCACGAACAGGGCAGCACCAGTCGGATGCTGATCCATGGTCTTGATGAGATCAACTAGAAACTGAAAACTGATCTGCATGACTTCTTCCTGAACAGGGACAATGATCCGATAAAAGAAGCGTACTGCACGAGCTTCGTGAAGTCATGGGACAAGTCTGTGGACAAGTCCGGTAAAACACGATGGTGACGTACGGTGGGCGCAGGTTTCGCCCGTAAACGGGTTTTTTGCCTCAGAAACAGGCAGCGAGTACGCGTGTGACTTGGTGTCATTCGTGCTTATTCACTATTCCTGATGATCTGCCCTTGTGGGTGTCAGGCAGGTCTTTGTTGCGCTGGCCGGTGAACTTGACGTCATTGTCTAGGTCGTCGTTGTAGTTGTACGCCGGGTGGTAGCGGCCGGCGATCCCATCTTGATGGGTAGCCGCTCGCTATCTCCAAAGCTAGACTTCAGGAATCGGCCAAGTGCCGACAGTCACAAAACATGGAAAAGATCTCGGCGGATCCTTACGAGCAAGTGATCGAGAAGATCACAAGGCGCCCAATGAGGCCGAGATCGGGCATCCCATCTTCGCAGCTCTGATCGCAGCCGCTTGGTGTGCGAGAAACCTTTTTGGCTTTGAGTTTGCGGGGCTTGTACTGCTGCTGGTGTTCTTTGTGTACCCGTACTACTGTGTGCAATTGCTCATGCAGTGGCGCATGAGAAGGCACCAGGTATGGGCTAGACGTATGGGTGTGAGTCCGACCTATGCTCCCTCTTGGCCTCGTGGGTGGGCTGCCACTTATGTTGGATTCTTTTTAATGATCGCCGGAAGCGTTGTGGGGATCGAAAGGCTACTTGGGCAATAGTCGAAATACTGAAATGGATATCCCGCAGGTTCTGCGGGATACATCACGTTAGGCGTCTCAAGCGCCGATCAAGGAGTGAGCGATGATTTTCGACAGCCATGCGGACTTCTTCAAGATCGGTAGCGGGTATGCCCTTGGCGCACTTGGCTTCGGCTTCTGCGTTTATGCCGCATCGACAGTCGGCACACAGCCCATCCTCCAAGTCCTCCTCTGCATATTTGGTGGGTTACTCGGATGGGTTATGGGCATCCTCATCACGCCACTAAACGAAGGAGAGAAGAAGCAGTTCTCTGAGTACGCGAAGGCGGTCACAGCAGTCGTATCTGGCTTCCTTGTTGCGAAGGTTGATGCTGTGGCTCAGTCCGCGCTTTCTGCCATGGCCGCATCTAATGGCGAGTTGCTGCTTACACGGGCTTTGCTCTTCGTTAGCTGCTTTCTTGTTGGCGCGCTGTTTACGTTTATGGGCCGCCGCTACGTCCGTGGCCCAGAAGAGCAACTGCGCACCAAGCGCCACAAGGCGCTCGAAGAGCTTCGTGAAATGGTCGAGAAGCTCAATGCCATCAACTAACCAGACGCCTATCCCACCCTTGATGGTATTGGCCTAAGCGGCAACGATGGTGTCCACCAAAGAGATTAGGTGGACACCATGAATGAATCCAAGAAGAAGACCCGCCGGCGGTACGGCGCCGAGCTCAAGCAGCAGATCCTCGCAGAGTGCGCTGAGCCAGGCGCTTCGGTGGCCAGCATTGCCCTGTCGCACGGCATCAACGCCAACGTAGTTCACAAATGGCGCCGCCAGGCCTGCGGCGCGCTGCCTGCAATCCAGGCTCCCGCATTTGTTCCACTGCCGCTGCCGCCCGCGGCGTGTGCACCTGCGCCGGACATCCGCACTGCGCCGTGGCGCCACCACCGTCTCGATGTGACCTAGCCCTTGGAGGCGGCCGAACAGTGCGCCGTGTGGATGCGAGAGCTGCTCAAGTGATCCGGGTTGATGCCCTGTGGCTGGCCACCGAGCCGCTGGACATGCGAGCGGGCACCGAAACGGCGCTGGGCCCGTGTGGTGTCGGTCTTCGGCGCAGCGCGCCCGCACCACGCCTACCTGTTCGCCAATCACCTACCCGTTTTTGAAAGAGAGCGCCTATGCCAGATGTCCCATGGGGTCGCCACTCGAAGACGAGGGGAGATCATCGAGGGCTTTAGTCCTCAATATGAAACCACGATTTGTATCGAGGTCCCCGAAATGCCCTTCAGGACTGGCGCTGCAAGACGCAGGATGTCATCAAGGAAGTGCCGTCACGGGTTTGAGATAATTAGGTTCCTGCATGTCACTTCCGAGAGCGGTCTTAGTCCATCGCCGTTGGCAGGAAAGCACGATTCGAAGCGACCGTCCTTAACCAAGGCGCGCAATCGTTGTTGGTATACCGGATCAGGCCCTCCGTACTCTGCGCCGCTTCGGGGCCTCTGGGCAAGACGCTTCCGCAATGAGTGATGGAACTTCACGACTGGGGTTACCGACTCGTCATGCTCGGCATATGCGTCGATGTTTCGGTACATGCGCTTGTACATCAAGAAGTTCGGAAACTCGCCCTCGGCATCGTTGCCATCAGCAAGTGGATCCTCCGGGCGCGGCAGCGACGCATGCGAGTCGGCTCTTAGCGGTAACCCTGCCTCTATAGCCTTGCGAATCATCCAGTTGAGCGAGACGCCGCTGAGCCTGCCTTGTTGTCCCTCATAGCCTCCTCCGACATCCGCATGAGCGCCAGCAAAATAGATCTCTTCCACTTTCGCAGAGACCTCGGCTTTGATCTGTGCCCTGACTCTGGTGTCACTAATATCTCTGGTGTCCCCTCGGCCGCAATCCGACAGCAAGTGAACTCGAGTGAGCAAGATTGGGGTAAAAATCCTAGCCCTGTTGTCGTCCAGTGATAGTGCATGGGCAGCCTGCTCTACGTTGCACAACTGGTCGGCATAGCGGTGGTTGGGAACGTCGACGTTCTCCTCGTAATCTGGCCAACCGAGCGCCTCGACGGTGTCCCATAGGCCCAAGAACCGAACCGGGACCGGCTTCATCGGGTCAACATGACGTATGGCAAGAGCTGCGTTGACACGTTCGATTCGCTTGGCGCTTCCCCATTCGTGGCTTGCACAGACAGCATTGCGCTCATAGGTCCCGCACTTATAGGCATCGAACACGAGCTCGGCAAGAGCGTCAGGCGTAGCGCTTGGAAGCGGACGACCTGGAAGGCCGGCGTGATAAAGCAAGGATGCCAAGATCCGGGCGGAGTCTGCGCCTCGACTAAACCCGAAAAGGTAGACCTGGTCCCCTTCCCGATAGTGTTCTGCTAGGTAGGCGTAGGCGAGTCGCACCCTCTGGCCGATCCCCCATGCCATTGCCAGTCCGACGGGCTTGCCTTTTGCGCCAACGCCTTCGATGTAAAAGGTTCCAATATGACCTTGAGCTAGCACCAGCTGGTACAAATCTGAAGTGTTGGTACCACTTCCTAGGTCGTTGGCAGTGCCGTCGAAGAAGACAGCTATATTGCGTGCGTCAGCGGACGCAGGTGGTGGGGTGGGCTTGGGGTCAAGCGCAGAACACCCGCCAGCCAGCGAAACGAGCAGCAGGACGCAGTACCTAAGCCACCATCCAACGGTCATTTTTCCGCTCATATCGTTCCTTGGTCAGGGCCGGATTTGCACATTAGCACCACATTCGCACAAGGAACACCCACTAGTCCACCTGAAGTGCAATGCTCCCCAAGATTGTTGGGATGTCTCGACTGGAGCGCACTGCGGGCGAGAGGGAGACAACCGTTGGAGACGGCGGCGCAATTGACCGCCGATGTGCCCAATTTCTCGGCCGTATCAGCGAAAATGCCCGTTACATGATGGTCTTGTGGGGGAGTCACCATGGTCAGGCGCCAACGTTCTATCGTCAGTCTCGCCACTCTTGCGGTTGTGGTGACCAGCGTTTACATCACTGGCTGCACTTCTCTGTTCGACAGGATTGCGGATACAGTGCTGGCGAACGAGGTGCGCTCCGACGACCGTGAGCCTCCCCACACGGCACACGCCATCATGGCGTCGGGCGATAGGGTGCAAATGGTGGGTGGGCAAGGCGAGGGACTCAGTTGCAGCCTGCCGCTCGGCGCTCAGATGTTAGCTTTCGACTCTGATGAACGGAAGCACGGTTCAAAGGTGCCGGCGCCCATCGCACTGCAGATGCGCCAGGCGTGCGCCTTCCATGACTATTGCTACCGCCACGGCAACGCGACCTACGGCTACAGCCAGGCCGATTGCGACTTCATGCTGCAACAGCAAGCCTTCCGGCTATGCAAGTTCATCAACGAGTCAAGCACTGTCGGCGACTGCGAGACCAATGCGCGCAAGGTGACCCTCGGCGTGCGCCTTGGCGGTTTCGGAAGCTTCAAACGCGCGCGCGCCTTTGAGAACGAAAACGCCTCCACTTTCTTTGAGTTCGATCCTTATCCTGTGCGGGCCCGATCCGTACGGGTGGTGCGGATTGCGGATGCGCCAGGACAGTGGGTGCGTGCCGGCATACACAAGAAGGCCGCCTATCACTTCGACATTCGGCCCTCAGGCAGCTTGGTCCACGTCATGGGGTGGCGCAAAGCTGGCGGCGTGGTGTGTACCAGCTTCGAGCTGCCCGGATCGTACGGCGCCATCAACGGCCCACCGATGGTGGTGCGTGACGAAGGCAAAGGCGAAGACTGGTTCGTTTGGTGGAAGCGGGCCGAACTGACCTCCACGGAAGGTCACTTCGCCTTGCTGCCACCGGGCCGCGCGACGCGGCGCGACTGGGTGGAAGCTGCGGGTGGCTTTGTTGTGCCGCTCAAAACACTTGAGGGATGCGGGGAGAAAACACCCTGGAGCAACGACGGCGATACGCCAGGAAGGTCGCCCGTGGCCTTCCTGGCGTCTCACGAAGCTCTGAAGTTTTCGGAGTTGCACCCTGTTAGAGGCCTGAACACGCCTGGCATCTTGCGTCTGATTGGATTGAGCGCTCATTCGTGCGACAGGGAAATGAAAGACCTTTCGCCATGCCTCGTGGACGTGGTGTTCGACACCACGCAACGGAAGTTTCATGGGGACACGGCCAAGCCCACCATGTACCGCGCCCAAAACCCCAGTACACGACCGCAGGACCAGCCTTTGGACGGCTGCGACCTGAATGCGATACAGCAAAAGCCAAAGAAGAACGCGGTCGCGCATGACCGTTACCGAAACTACGTCGCCTCGCCATTTGTGGTGACACACGAAGACCGACCATGCCTAATCTGGCTGTGGCGTGGCTCCCCAGGCCAAGGCGCCGGCTACGAGAGCGGCGCGACTGTACGCCGCTATGCAATCGGCAAAACGCGAAGTGACGTGGCGATTCATTTGGGTGACATGGCGCTGTCCGAGTTTCCCGAGACCTGGGAGCCGTCTTTCATCACCGACGCCGGGTCGGCGAGTCCTACCTTTGTGAGCTTCGTGAAGGACAAGAAGAGATTCAACCTGGTGGCGAAGACTGCTATTGCCGTTGGCAAGCAGTCACCGACGGTCCCATTAAAGTGCTTGCGCAACGTTGATCCTTCGTGGCTGCAGCGGCCTCCAGCTATGGTGCCGGACAAGTACAACGCGAGTCGAAGCTACATTGTCTTAACCCGCGTATGCCTCGACTTAGCGGCGAACTTGCCATCTGCACCGAATGCAGCACTGGAGGTTAAAGTGGCCACGCTGACCGATGGCAATTGCCCGGAAGGGGCGAGTGAGACCACCACCTTTGACGCTTTCTTTTACGACTTTGCAGAGCTTGATGAGCCAAAACTCGATCCAAGCTTCCACTCCAATCCCGAGGAGGCAAAAAAGGCCCCTCTCGGCAGGTTTGCCGAGCGCGTGCGTGGTGGGCAGATGGTGTTGGCAGACATAACGGGAGACCACGTGCCCGACTTGGTACAAATCGCACAGCTGCCTGATAGCCTGGGCTTCCGGGCCGCTGTGCTTGTCGGACGCATAGACAAGTCAGCCGGATTGCGATTCGGTGTGCTGGAAGCCGTCGACCGCCCCGCTGGCCAATGAGTGTCAGATATCTTCAGCAGCCGACACTGGCCTCAATACGGGAATAGCTCCAGCCAGTCTGATGCTGAAGTCCTCCGGCCTTCTGCTCCGCAACAGTTACTGCTATTGATACAGCCAAGTCCACCGACCAACTCATGACACCACTTGTACCTAGTTAACATGCTTCCTTGACGCATTGGGATTTGGAGAGATGATGGCAGTAAACCTATCGATCGAGGCGCTGGACTGGAGTCTGAAGCATCACCGACGCTACGGTGACACAGATCTCTTCCCACGAGCGTTTGAGTTCGAGGTCATCGAGACGCGGTGGGCGGAGTACCGCAAGATGCTTGCGGTAATTGATCTCGCGACATACGCATGGCGGGAGGGGCGTTCCATGCTGTTCATGAAGGATCAGGTGTCCTTCCGCCGCGCCACCCAATTCGATCCGGTGGACTCGATCCTATTTGGGGCGCTGATCTGGACCGTTGCACCAGAGATTGAGGCGCGCCGGCCAGCGCGCGCACTGAACGCCGTCTTCAGCTACCGATTTGAAGCCTCTTCAACAGGGCAACTGTTTGCGCCCTTTAGGGCCAAGCAAGCCTTCTGGACCCACACTGCGGACGAGTGCAAGAAAAAGGGCGCGTGGCTGCTGACGACGGATATAGCTGATTTCTACAACCAGATTCGACACGCGTCACTCAGGAGCGATTTAGACGCGACCGTTGGCAAAGAGCACTCAGATGTGCTTATGAACGCGCTGCGAGCCGTGCAAGGAAACAGTGAAGTCGGAGTTCCGGTCGGACCTCATTCGGCGCATCTGCTGGCCGAGTTGGTTCTTACGCCGTTCGACGAGCACATGCTCGACCGTGAGATCCCGTATATGCGGTTCGTCGACGATATCCATGTGGCCTGCAAATCTGAGGACGAGGCGCGGGAGGTGCTGTATGAGATTGCTGACTACATGCATCGCAACTTGCAACTCTCGCTCTCGCGGCACAAGACGCAGGTTCTGAATGGGCAACAGATGCGCGCATACGCGCGTA
Source organism: Hydrogenophaga sp. (assembly GCF_018780385.1). Lineage (GTDB taxonomy): Bacteria > Pseudomonadota > Gammaproteobacteria > Burkholderiales > Burkholderiaceae_C > Hydrogenophaga. Next base: position 38,681 of record NZ_JADMJO010000048.1, read on the forward strand.
CGGCCTTAGGCCCCGCCGAAGCGACTTCGGACGATGACTCTCGAACAAAGTTCGATGAGATCGTTGAGGAACACACATCGGCAGGAGACGATGAGGAAATCGACATCACTGGTCTGGACGAGGAGTCGCAGGAGTCCCTCAGCCCAGAGAACATCCGCGTAGCTCTCAGCGGCTTACTCGATAGCAATGCGCAAGTTAAGCTGCGGAAGCACTTGCGAGGTCTGATGAACCTCCATGCTCCTGGGGCAGTGGACTGGGTTGTCGAGAACCTCCACGACATCCTGCCCGCGCTACCTCAAGCCATCGAGTATCTGCACAGCACATTGCCTCGCTATGAGGGCGACCCGTCGTATGTGTTGAGCGTCCTGGTTGAATCGCTGGAGCTTCCGATCATTGAGCGGTCTGAACACATGCAGACGCTCCTGCTGGCTACGTGCGTCCAGTTTGCCAAAAATGCTGATTTCAAGACAGTGCGGTTGTACTGGGCGAACGTGCTCCCGGCGGCGCAGCGCGAGATCGTTCTGTTGGCTGGCAAGCTTCGCAAGACCCCCTGGATCAAGATGTTGGCCGCGAAACCCAACAACATTGATCCATGGTTCCTTCGTGCGCTTAGTGAAGCAGCAAAGTGCCTGAAGGACGACGATCGTCGCGCGCTCAGGGCGCGAGCCGAGAAAATTCTGGGGCCTACCTGGCTGTTTGACGACCCGGCAAGCCCAGCTGCGAGTGCGATTGCGGACGCGCTTCTTGCACCAGAGGTCATTCGTGCCGCGGCCGAGTCCGATGTGACGTTAACTTTGTCCAGCGACACCCTACCGCCCCCACAGCTCAAGCTTTACGGCGGCAAGGTCAAGTCGACTGGCGGAGACAAGATCACGCTAAGCGGAGTCGACTTGGTTCGGCTTCTCACCGATGCGAGGGCTGGAAAACTGGACGGTAATGGGCGAATACGAGATGTTGTAGAAATCATGCTCGCCGACGGTGAGTGTGTTTTTGAGAAGTTGCCTGATGTCACTGTGGCATCTCATGCTGAGACCGACGTTGATGACAAGGAGCTGAAGAGAGCTCTGAAGAGCACGGACATCCTGATTGTGACTAGCGCCGAGATCGAGAAGCGCGCCGTGCTAGCCCGATTTTTCCCTCTCCAAGGTGAGAAGGCGATCGTCGTGGGCAACCACCAAGGGATCACCATTCGCTGCGGCCAATTTGGCCGCTATTCCGCAGCGCACGTCCATACGACCCAGGGCCCTGATGGCAGGCACGGTGCGACCCTCACAACGTTTCAAGCCCTTGCCGGCATGAAGTTCAAAGCATGCCTGGTGATCGGCATCGCATTCGGCTTTGACCGAAAGGAGCAACGGCTTGGAGACGTCCTGATCGCCGAGCAAGTGCAACCATATGAACACGCCAAGATCGAAGGGGATGCCCAAGTGAACAAGGCCCGAGGCACATCCATGCCGTGCGGGACCGTGCTGTCTGAACGATTTCGAAGCCGAATGAGCACTTGGAGGAAGAGCCGCGCCGTTACTCGCGTGAAGTTGCATCAGGGCGTAGTGCTTTCTGGTGCCAAGTTGGTCAACAGCAAGCCGTTCCGAGATCAGCTGCTCGAGCAATTCAAGGGCTTGAAGCCTGTGGGCGGTGAGATGGAGGGGCACGCCACGTACGCAGCCGCCCAGCTCACCAAAGTGGAAATCATCCTTGTCAAGGCGATCTGTGATTGGGCGGATGGAGACAAGGACGACAGCGCTCAGTTGTTTGCGATGGAGATGGCCGTCGACGCGTGCCAGCACCTGCTGTCGAAACCGGACATCCTTTCGCAGCTCAAAGCGAGAGACCTGGGCCTTCCAAAGCCTCCCTCGAAAGGTCTGCCGGACGTTACCGCCGTATTGGCTGAACCCAAGAAGCATAGCCCTCTGCTTGAGCACGATGACGACATTCCCTTCTGATGTCCATACTGACGAGTCGACACGCCTAGGCTGATCGTCGGAGGGAGGAGCGGACCCAACGCATTGGCGTTAGTAGAGCTGCTGTGGAGGACACTCGTGGCGGATGGTGCATTGGTAGGATCCCGCTGCGATGCAGTCATTGACACGGTGCAATCGTGCGACAGCAAGCCGATCATTCACTCCGACCGTGGCGCCCATTACCGCTGGCCAGGTTGGCTTGATCGGATGCACAGTGCGAACCTGACGCGGTCGATGTCGCGTTAGGGGTGCTCACCGGACAACGCGGCCTGCGAAGGTTTCTTTGGGCGCCTGAAGAATGAGATGTTCTACCCGCGGGATTGGAAGTCGACCACCATCGAGGTGTTCATCCGAGCGGTGCACGAGTACATCCTCTGGTACAACGAAAAACGGATCAAGATGTCGTTGGGTTCCCTCAGCCCCATCGAGTACCGCGAAAGTCTGGGCCTAATCAACTGAAACCAGTCCAAGAATTACGCTGCACCCCCGTCGGGTCAGAAAACAGTGGAATTCAACAAGCCCACACCCTCTTGTTTCGTGATCCCGTCAGCAAAGCCTGGACGTACAAGGGGCTAAGTGTTCAGGAATTGCAAAAGGTTAACGAAAGCTCCTTTGGTCCCAAGTTTGTTGATGCGCACAAGAGCGACTTTGCAGTTTTTGTGAAGCGAGGCGATCTTTTCTATATTGAGCAAGCCAGCATCTTTGGGGGTGGGGATGACCTCACCTAGCAATTCGCTGTAGGCGCGACCGCCCTGACGGGCCGCGGCCTGAGCTCAAACGTTGAATGACTGCATCCCTGTTTATCGGCTAACCGCTCTGGTCGATTGCGGCAGTCTAGCCATCGCATCCTTGCGTGCAAGCGGTCAAGATCGAAGACCCGCTCTGAATGACTGCAACGTGGCGCAGATCGCACGTTCACGGAGCTAACTCAGCCGTCAGCACCCAGTCTTGAGCTGCCATCTAGATCCCGAGACCCGCTTCGCGGCGACAGCCGCCAGTCGCGCCCGGGAGCTGAATTCACGGTGCCTTGCACGAAGCGGTCGCCGGCACACCAGGCAACACGGCAGAATCAATGACAGGTATCGAGAGGGCTGCAGTCATCCAGATCGGCAGGCTACCGGCTGATCCGCCAGATCGCGGTCGAATGTCCGCTGCACGAAGGGTCGAACTCACGCTGTTTACCCGTCGCGGTCGTTGAGTGCGCTAGGCGGCTTCGCCCGAAGCGGACGCCCAGAGACACGAGCCAACCTTGCGGCAGATCGGTCCCGTGCTCTCGGGCCGGAACTCCTGCAGTGATGGCCTCGGACGATCTTCGTCACTTACCGAGGTGAAACCGACGGCGAGGTAACATGTCCATCTAGAGGACGATATGCAAGCCTTAGAGACGGCCGACTTGCTGGTGGGCGCACAGCCTCGCAGCGCCTGTCCAAAGGAGTGATCTCGCTCGGAGTCCGTGTTGTAGATCTCCTCCCAAGGTGGTGAAACAAAGACCCGTGCATCGCGGCGTGTGACACCCGAAGTGCTTCCGAGGCTCGACCTAGTTGCAAGTCAGCTTCTGCTCGGACGCTGGGCCTAGGGACCTTCGACTTAGACCGCAGACGGCGGCGCCGAGGCAGGGTCCTCGCTCGGTGGTGCGACCGACACCTTGGGCGCGGCCACTGGTACCGGTGTTGGTGCTTTCGGCGGAGCGCCCGTCTTCGACCCGGCCTGGGACTCCTGCCCACGGTCGCCAGCGCTTCTCTCTTGGCCACCAGGCGCACCACCCTTCTTGCCCCCGTCATCGCTTCCATTGCCAATGCGGCTGAGAAACTTCGCTCGCGCCCAGAGCCACACGTCCTCGCTGTAGACCGCGCCAACCAAGCACAGGAAGAACAGCACGTAGGCATTGGGGTCCTGTTCGCCGACGGCAAGCACCGCCAGACCGCCTTTGACCGCGAGGAACAGCACCACCGCTGCGGACAGCCCTCGAACAACGACGCGGCCCAGCTCGTGTCCCCCCTCGGCCCTCGCATCCGTCGAACTGCCGGTTCGGATGTAGGCGGCAATCGCAGCACCGAGAAGGCCGAAGCCGAGCATCCCTGAAATCAGTGCGAGCGCGAACGACTTCGTACGCAGCAACCAGTTGGCCATCTTGCCAAACGGCCCCCAGCCTGAGCCAGCCTCTGGTGGAACGAACTCTGAGCTGCGCACGCTGACTCGCGCGCAGGCACGTCCATACAAGGACGAGATCTTCGAGACACCCGACACGCGATTCCAGCGCAACGCAGCATCCTCCTGTGAAGCGGTCAGAGCGTTTGCCGCATCCTGCGCAAGGAATTGCGCATCGCGATCCGCGTTCTCCACGTCGCTTCGGCACTGACCTAGCGCTTGCTGACGATCAACCAGCGTTTCGGCGACTTGGCGCTGGATTGCACGGTAGAAGAACAGCCGCTCCTGCGCACTCATTGGCTGCGTGCTCTCCGTTTCGAAGGCGCGCAGCGCGCTCTTGACAACGCGCTCTTGCAGTGGCGGCAGTTCGTCGCGCTGCGCGACGGCGCGCCCGATCGCCCTAGCGCGCGAGTCTTTCGTTCGCGCAAGCACCTCCAGTGCGTAGCCCGACATCGGGTCTTCAACGGCTGCGTTGGCCTTCGTCAACGCCGCTGACGCTCCGGATACTCCGGGTGTTGCTGCTTGACTGCTTGGCGACTTGAGAAGCGCCGCCTCTAGAGCCTCAAACGGCGAGGACATCTTAGCGAAGTCCTGCGGCAGAATCTGGCTCAGTTCCTCTGCACTCAGGGACTGCCCAGCCAACGCTTTCTGAAGGCTCTCAAGCGTTAGTCCAGCGGGGACTTTGTCCTCCTTTAGCCATGGGATGGCCACGATCGACGTGATGCTCAAGAAGCCGCCGGCCACAAAGACGACGCCCAACCCGACCTGCCACCGTCGTTCTTCGGTCATGTGGCGCCATGCCTGTAGCAGCCGGGGAGATTGGGTCGCCGCGCCGGAGGAGCCATCGCTGGGCTTCGGGACGGAGCGTAGCAACTGGCCAATCAGCGCCCACAACGCCAACGCAAGTGCGGCTTCAATAAGCGGCACTGGCTGCACTGCGCGGTCCAGGGTCCGAGCTAATTCAGAGCCGATCAGAACCAGCAGATCAGTCAGGCGGATGAACACCGCTTCGAGCCTTATCGACTCGCTGTCACCGCTCCTATACAGTGACGAGATAACGGCGCGTGTGTTTTCCGGCAGGTTGCGGAGGAGTTCGGTAAGCGCGATCAGCGGGGCACTGAGCAGAGCTAAGGTAGCTTGCTGAAACAGGAGCGCTGTGACACCTAGGCCAATGAGACGCGCAGCAGCGGTGTCACCGAAGAGCGAACCCGTCGCCACTGTCACAACCACTGCGCGAAGCAATCGCCAGACCAACCAGAATAGAACCAGTGCTACGACCACAGTGAGCACGACAAACCAGACGCGAGCCGCGGTCGCAGACAGCAGTGCAAGCTTTGGGTCCTCCGATAGCAGCTCTGACAGCCCGATCAGGCCCAGCAGCAGAAGCACACATAGCAACACTAACCCGACCGCGCGCAACATCCAGCCAAATATTTGCATTTCGAGCTCTCCTCGCTTTGGTACTCACATTCCAGTATCTACCGCCGGAGTCGAAATCGCCTAAAGGCGGGCGCATGGATCCACAACTTCGTGGATTCGTTCGGTGCCGTAGGAACAATACACGACCGATTTGGCCAGGTGCTGCGTCTACCGCTTCAGGAGCATCAGGATCTGGCGTGGGCTTTACCCTGACGCCATTCACGTCTGGCTTGGCATTTACGAAAATGCCGTTGTGGTCGACAGTCCAAAGTTTGAAAGCACCAAGCGGCTTCGCGATCGGTTGCACAAGGGCCGGTTGTGCTGCTTGGTCTGTCGCGGCCTCCTTAGCGCGTTGCTCCGCAAGATTAACTTGCACATCCGACGCTGACGTATCGCTGAGGATACGCTGCCCGGCTTGCTCAGACTTTCGAAAAGCTGTGGCGTCGAGGTCTTCTAGGGGCAAAGCCTTGGCGGGCGAGTCGTGCACCTGCACTTCAGACTCCATGGCATCCGCCGGGGACAGTTCTTGAATAGAGGTCGGAGGGACGTCTGCCACTAGCGCATCGACGGCCGCCGGGTTGTCCAGTGCTGCCTGCCCGCTTGATTCAAGCAGAGGCTTCTTAGTGGGCGCAGCTTCAGGTGACTGAGCGGTCTGCTCAATTAGCGGGTTGGTGGAGGGTGTAGCTTTTATTGCGAGCAATGACTCAGTACGCGGAGCAATCTGGGTCGTCCCTTCAGGTCGTGAAGCTTCCGGCTCCACCTGCTGGCCGGGAAACGAAGGCGAATCTGGTTTGGCCGTACCGTACGCGGGCTGCGCATCCCCTGGTGGCTCAGCCCTCGCTGAAGAATTCGGGTCAGGCATGCCACTTCTCTTTGGCCGCTCACCTTGATTGGTCTTGTCTGTCATGACACCCCTCAATGCCAACAAGGATTGGACGACGATGTTTCCACGTAAACGCACCGCCACATTTCGACGTGCCGAAACTCTTCGGGATTGGTTCGCCAGTCCAATATGCCCAACTTCCTTTGACCTCATAAGCAGATTGCAATCGCTGCCCGGGAGCAGGCTTTAACCGGAAGCCAAGGGTCAACAGGACCGCAGCTGGCAGAACCCATTCCTCTGGATCTCAGCCGGCGACCCTCTACTTTCCTTCAAAAGACTAAAACCTACGGATGCGCAAGTGGCGGCATCAATCCAAGGAGAGCCGCGGGCCTACCGCGCTCATGAGACTCAGGGCCGCTGAACTATCCCCAAGGCAATCAGACGCTTCAAGATGACGGCGGCACCGCACTGCTTGGACACCACCTCAAAAGAGAATACGCCATCTTGAACGAACTTCCCACTGCTGTACCGATCTGAGAAACTCCATAGGTACGGAGTCGCAAGTCCTCGGATACGGTAGCCAAAACCGTTGTAGCGTTCAAGTCGGTAAAGCACCGCAGCCAGCGACCAGTCAGAATGGATATTGAATCCCAACATGGTCAACGCGTCCGTCGCGCTTGTCACCCAGGAGAACGGGGGATCGGCGACATCCGAAAGTGGCCGGCCCGCCGGGACATGGCTGGTGCGGTGCATTAGAGTGTCGCCATTGTGAAGATGGGTGCCGAAGTTGAAATTCGACTCCATGCAGTGGATCAGTCCGATGAAGTACCAGGGCACCTTAACCGTCAGGCCTAGCGATTCATAGGTGCTACGAAAAGACGCTAAGGTTTTCGCGCGCCTATCAGCCTCTGCCAATCGAGCTGGCGCGACAACAGCCGCGTCAAACATCGCCAGGTACTCGCTAGCGATGTCTTTAAGGCTCTTGCTCGTGCTGGCTGTGTTCGGAGCCGGCGCTCCGGCAGCGGCTTTGATGTGGGCCACAGGTACTTCAGGATCCGCGACAGAGGTCCCTGCACTTGGTGCGACTTCGGAAGCGAAATCAGATAGCGTCGCTTGGATCTGCCCTAGTTTACGCAGCGTCGGCGTTAGCAGCGCCACAGCATCGCCGCCAGGGTGCTTGCGCGCGATCGTGGTAACGGCAACAAAATCCGTAACGAGTCCAGCAAAAGCAGATGTGTTTTCCTGGAAAACTCCAGCTGCCGCCTCCAGCTTGCTCTGAGCCAGCTTTTCCGCCAGCACTCGGGCAGCATTCAAGACTTCGTCTGGATGCGAGAAGTCCTCGGAAATTGCCATCAATTGCGCGAGGCCGAGCTTTTGCAAGGACTCAATCTGAGCGCGGAGCTCGGGTGAAAGTTCTGTGGCCATGGTCCGGCCTCCTTACTTGTTGTCGAGAATGTCGCGTATCGCGCGGGCTTGATCCTTTAAAACGGCAAGGCTCTGCAACGCCTGTTCAGTGCCGCCACCGGTTGCAAAAACCTGCTGCGACGCGGTCACTAGCGCCTCGAAGGATTGATCCCAACTCGTCAGGAGCGCATCGAAGCCCGCCAAGGCCTGAACACTAGCTCCGTAACGAGTTCCAACCTCCTTGAAGCTGGTTACGTACTCGGCCGCATTACCCAGCTGGCTATCCATAAGCTGGATTGCGGCGGCATCAAGAACGGGGGCGGGGCCAAGAGGACCAACATGTGCAGCAGGCGCTTGAGAGTTGAAGCGCAGATTCTTGATCCGATATTCACTACGAACGCTCGGCTCAGGCGTGGAGAACACACGCTCAAACTTCTCGCTCAACGCGCCATATAGACCGATCGCGAGAGGATCTGTCGGTGGCGCGGCCCCCTCAACTCGCCTCACGATTAGCTGCAGCTGCGAGTTCATGCCGTTGCTAATGCGGACAAGCTGCTGAACCGCGTAGGCACGCTGAAGCTTGTAAAGACCGTTGACGTCTTTGCGCAGCGCCTCGATAGCAGTTTTCACCTGGGGCTTACCCTTGAGCAATATCGCAAGCAGTGTCTCACGGTCCTGAGCCTTGAGTGCTTCGCCAAGGATGATCTGGATCGGCCCAAAGGCTGCTCCGATCGCCGCTACAGGCAATCCAACCGCAACGCTTGCGGGCACCAAGTCGAGCACCGTCTGAGCGCTTTTCATGGCGTTGGAGATCAGACTCTTTGTTTTCTCCTGACTCTTGCCGCTGCTGATATCGAGGAGTGCCTGGTTGTACCCCTTGATTGCCAGCAAAGCCTGGCAACGCGTCCTCAGGTCGACATCGGACGCAATAAGCCTTCCACACCCTTCTCGGTCAAAACTTCCGGGGCCCAGCGTCAAAGGGAACTCGAGCGACGTCGCGCTGGTACCGCGTGCTTGCGCAAGCGCCGGCGCCGCATCTCCATACACGAGAGTTGCCGACGCTTTGACCTCATCGAAGGTCGTCGCGTAGGCCTGCAGCTGGGGCTTTGGCACTCCGGCGCATCCTCCGAGGATGAGAGAGACCGATAGGGTTAGGAGTCGCTTGGTACACATGTTGCACGCTCGCTTTACATCGGGATGAAATCGTAAGAGTGGGCCTATGGTTGGGCATCCGCGCTAATGGTTACGCACTAGGTGGCCGCTTCAAAGAGGAAGCTAGATACACACACCTCGATCGGACTGACGTCGCAGATAGGGCGGCACGGGATTTGGAAAGAAATAACTTATATCAATACTTCTTTAATCTTACTATGCCAAACCTTCGACAATTTTCTCCAGCCGGATGCGTTCGGGTGAATTTCGTTTAACCAGTCCCCATCATCACCTTTTGAATCTGCCGCAGCGGCCGATAGGATGCCATCTGTAGGGACGCTAAAGACATTCGGACGCCCGACTGTCCAGCCGGCAATAGTGGTTTGCAGACTACTGAAGATACTGTCAGTTATTTCTGGCCACAAACCGACTGGAATGCTATTCTTTCGGTATGCATCATAAAGCCAAGCCCTGCCATTTACGAATGCTGGTGCATTTCGCGCTACAGGAGTATCGTAATTATTGATAAAAATAGGGATATCTGTATAGAATCGGCTTCTCTGTACAACTTCATAAATACGTTGAAAATTTGGATCCAACCATTGGGTGACTAATTCGCCGACCGCATCAGGGTTGACACATTCGTGACCCGTGTTAGGTGCAGTCTGCCCAGCTAGATTTTTCAGTATCCCCTTACCCGGATTTGGATCACGCGCCGCATCAATGAAGTCGTTGCCTCCAGCACTCAACAGTATTGCGTCGAACCTCCATGGGAAATCAGTGTTCAACCAACTGGCAAAATCGCGCCTCGCTTGAGTGCCGATCCGCCGCATTGTGTCGCCAAACATGGAAATATTGATGAACATCACATCCTCATGGACTCTATCAAATTCAGGCGCCAAACACTGTAAAAGAGATGTATGGAACATAGAACTTCGATCCATCCAAGAGTCACCCTCAACAAGGAATCGATATTTGAACTGCTGAGGAGCCAACCCATTGGCCAATTGACCATCGTATTCGTTTCCATACATAATAATACTGGACATAGTACATTTGTCCTTCAATTCAAAATATATCCAAATTAAACCATGCCGCCAATTAATCAGTATCTATATAGACCGGAGGAAGAAATAGCGCAACTAAAATCTGGAACTAACCTTGATAACCATTCGGTTTGCCCTTGACGCGACGGGAGATGCTTTGCAGATTCTTCCGCAGATACTAAAGTGGTGGGCGAACGCGCAACTCCGGACTGGGCAATGGTACAAAAGGGTTGGGATTCGGTCTGTGTGAGATTTTGTCCAATGTTGCCATCTGCGAATGCAGCGTATTTATCAAATCACGCAAGTTTTGAACTTGCTCGCTAGCGAGGGGGTATTCGTACCCTGGCGCATTGGTGCCCAGCATGGCGTCGATGAGAGTTTCTATCGGCGTGGCGTGAGGACATTGAGGCGACAGCGCATGCACTACGCCTGCGGCACGAGCTTCAACCATCTTCAAGAGAACGTTAAGGCGCACCAAGCGATGTTCGTCCCAGCCGGTTGCTTGCGCGCAGGACTCGGAAGCGTTTGAGAACCGCGCAAGCAATGCCTCGGCCGCTTCTGCACCACGAGTTGCCATCGCTTCAATATTTTCTGGCTCCATGTTTAAGTTCATGCCTCCTTCATTGGGCTTCAATCGCAACCGCACCACTCGATCACGGAAGCCAGGCATACGAGAGAGCGAGTTGTCGCTCCAGTTCTGCATCGTGCTGACAAGCGCACCTATGAAGCCGCCAAAGCGGCCAATTCCGTCAACCTTGTTGTCAAACAAGTCCCAGCGCTCTCCATACCCTTCGCGATAAGACTGAGGAAGGTAAATCATGTTTAAGCGGCCTTCGATCTCTGGCTCAAGAGTGATCCCGAATGTCGGCCACCTGGGAACAAGTCCATCGAACAAATGCATAGGAAAGTTTGAACTGACTCCCCCATCTGAGAACCAGCAGCGGTGAAAATCTCGCCTTCCCGGTGGGAGGTCATAGTTGATGGCCCAAAGTGGCACAGCTGAAAAAAGCAATGGAAAACTCAAGCTCATTCGCGCGGCCAGCAGAATCGGAAACTCGTGCGGCGGTGGAAGTTCCATAAGGCCTAGCGCTTTAGCCCGGGCGTCGCTGGGGTCTTTCCCCTTTCGGTGCGGTTCCGCTGTGTAGTTGCGTGCGTGGTCAACTAACCACTTATGCACGTCTTGTGGCAGATAAGGGCGTAACTCGTCAGGATTGAAGAACAGACGCTCACTAGATCGAAAGCTAGTTTCCCTATCAGCATTGTCGACCAGTTCGTTCAGCGGAAAAACGTAAGGTCGTCCATGCGCAAGATTGGTTGAGAACATCTTCAGGACTATCGCGTCTTCGCCTGGTGCTTTCGGTGTCTCCGTCGCCCCCTTAGGGCGCCAGAGGTCACCGAAAGTTAGAGGGGCGCCGTTGGGGCGCCCAGCAGCCTCCTGTATCAATCTGTGCAGCCATGGAGTTATCGCTTCTGTGCGGCTGGCCTTACCAGGCATTCCGTTGCACATGCCAAAGCCGTTAACCACCAATGGGCCCGCCACATCTCGATAAAGCCACATTCCTACACTAACAAAAACCAGGATTACACCTAGCAGAAGCGATGCGAGCCAAGCTGCGAATAAGTAGCCGACGGCAACGGCGATCAATGCGCTCAGCAAAGCCGCAGGCCAATATGCCTTGAGCAAGCCCAGCACGATGTTGCCAATACGACTTGAGGTGCTCCTGCTGTTGAGCACATTGACCAGCACCGAAAAAAGCCGGTGAGTTCCATCTTGGGGCTGGAACAGGCTTAGGAGTCGGCGTGCACCCGCTTCGGGGATATCTTGTCCTAATTCGTCAGGAAGGCGGGCCAAGCGTTCAAAACCTGAGCTTGAGTCGTTGTTCCGTCGCTGGTACTCGGCCGCAGCCGTTACTGCTGCTGCAATGGCACCTGCAGAGGTGCCGCCGATACTCTTGAAACGATACTTACGCGAGAGCCGGTTGATCGCCACTGGATAAACAACACCGCTAGTAATTCCGCCCTTCATGATCAAGTCGCAATAGCGGTCGACAGGCGGTTGGTTCGAGTTGGCGGTCGTGTTCATCTGCTTCCTCCTAAAGACCCGGGCCTTCTGAGCTTGTATCAACAAAGACGTAAACCCATCATTTCGGATCGGTTGATTTTCGTCATCCCCTTTTTGAGGCATACCTGCCTTCAGCGCCCCGAAAAGGGTGTGGAACGGCGCTTGAGCTCGGTCACTCCAAGGTCACCGAACCTTTTCTTCCATGAGTAGTAAATTGCCTCGGACTCGCCGATCTGGCGAGGCACAAGCCCAGCATGACCTGCACCTCCTGCACCGTCAACACGCGCAGAACGAACCTGCGCTCTGGCCGCAGACCGATCTGGTGCCTCCATTACCAGGGCGACTCAGGGCAACCCTAAAATCTACCTCTCTATCTCGTTTGACGGACTGTGTTCGCCCTTGCTCTTGCCAGACCGGCTACCCCGCTGTGCCACTTGAGGAACTCCGTCTCCAACACCGAGGGACGTGAAAACTTTAGCTTTGCCGGCGAGCTTCTGCTGCAGAACGTAGGTACCCGAGCTCCATGTAGCGCGCGCCTCCCTGATGGCGTAATGGACGCCATCACCTTACATCTTGGCACGATCCGCCTGTTTGGTCGGATGTTGCAGTCACGGCAGCTATGGCGTCGGTCAGTTTCACTTTACTTAAAAAAGCTATCAGCGATCCGTCTTTCATCTAAGGTCTAACGGCGGGCCAGTCGGCTGCAGGCTGTAGTCAGGCGTCCTTAGGCCAGCGATAACCGAGCAATCCTGCCTTCGGCATAGCTGAAATCTGCACGGAGTTGCTAACGTTGCCAGACAAGCAAAGAATCTGATCGCCAGCATCGCCGACGTAAAGGCATGCGTGGGTTGCCGTTGACCGTCCAGATCGCCCAAAGAGTGCGATCGCACCTGGCTTTGGAACTTGTAATTCCATACCCCACTGCAAAAACGTTCGACCAGCTCCACTCCTTGTTCCTGTTTTGCCGGCTTGGGTTAGGGCCCAATTGACGAAGTAAGTGCTCCATGGAAGCTCATCACCGTGACTGACTGCACTTGGGTCCACAGACGCTATGTATTCGAGAATTCGAGGATTATGCTGGGATCCTTCAATCTCTTTCTGTCCAATTTCCCTGAAGGTAATAGCAAGCCATGGGGGTATTGGATTTAATGATGAGCCAAGGGCAATCGGTGCCTTGAGATTCTCTGCTGCAGTTTTGAGATTGGCTGCCTCGCGGGCCGCCTCTACGCTCACCGAGCCAGAAGCCGCACTTGCGACCGCAGAGGCCTCCGCTGCGGCGTCTACTAGAGTCTGGGCTGATATCTGAATGATGATGGCTGGGGGCAACGGCTCATTCTTGCCACTGACCCACCCGGACAAAACCGTCCAGATTTTATCTACGTTTCCAATGAACAAAGCAAGAGCCGCGACGACACTGGCTATTGCGACTATTAGGCCCTTAGACGAATTACGCAAGTCCCCATCGGCGCGAGGCTGTTCTGTTGCCATGGTTTCTCCTGAAAACATAAAGTTTCGCCAATAAACTGTGACTTGACGCCTAACGAAACAAAGGGACTCCCCGGTCCCGAGTGATCCGCGCAGTTGCGGGGGGTAGCTGTCGGCCGGCTGCAGTTCGAGCACCTTGAACCAGGCCCCTCCACCCTTGGACCGCTTCGTGGCGGGCGTTTCCGTCAGAGGCTTGCGCTGGGCCGCCGGGATCAAGCAGCCAAGTCTTCTTACTACGTCAGTGCTGCACTGGATATCAACAGCCCTTACTTTCGCAATCACGCACCGATCGATATCGGTGCCCCTCGCGCTGGGCATCTCTCACCTAGTCGTGACCTTGACCTCCCGAGTTAAGTTCAAGGCAACTTCTTTGACTTCACTCTGAATAGATCTTGCGCTCTCAGCCGAACCGAAGGCGTGAATCGTTCTGCATGGTGGGGCCTCAAACGCTTGGTAGCGCCAATCCGCTTCGCAGACGACGGGCAACTGCCCGTGGAAACGGATGTGATTGGCAAGAAATTCAGTGATGAGACGCGAATCTACCTACACCCCTGTCCTAGATTAAACTCCAATGGGTTAGGCAGCAAGATTAGGTCTTCAACAACCTTCCATCGACTTGTTGAAGCAAGTAGACCCGCGCTTGAGTTAACCGAGGAGACAACTCCGCTCATTTCACATTCTCAATCGCCTGACGAATATTTCGCAATTCAACGACTACTGCGGAGAGCATTGTTAAGATCGCCTTGTTACTAAAGTAAACTGTTCGATCTAAGGTGTTATCGTCATCAGAAGCAGACTCCATCGATGCGACGGCCATGTCAACAAGGTTTTCGGTTGATTTCATTTCAGTCCTTTTCTCGAGATTAAAACGCTGGGGTGTAACGACAACGTTGAGGTATACATAGTGTTGAAACATGGGAAGCTGTCTAGTGGTTCATACACAGACTCGGCGAAGATGTCTCTCCGAATGCTTATCAGTCCTAGCCCTTCACGCTCTCCGCTCGTCAGGACCAAGAATCATGAGCTCAATCATCGCTGCAGCTGAGTTCTTAATTTTGCTCGCGAAGCTTGATCGGCTTGAACACGAACCAAGGCCGCACTGATGGATTTGTTGGGCTGAGTCAACAATCTGTCGGCTCTTGCGTAGAAATTGCTAGCGCTTTCCAAGTCACCTGTCACCTCAGCGCAGACCCCCAGGTTATAGAAAAGCTCCGGTGAATTCTGCTCAGAAACGGCGACATCTCGCCACATCTCGCACGCACGGTCCAATCTCCCCTCCTTCGCGAAGGCTGAGGCATTGTTGAAGCGCTCCCTCATTTGCGGCGCACCGATGCGTTCGCCTGGCCCAAGCACATCAAGCGTGCGTGCAGTCGCCATAGGTGCAACATCCCGTCTAAAGCTATCCATTGCAACCATCTTGGCATTCAGAAGGAGTTGCTCTCCGCTAGTAATTGGTGCGCTAGCGCCTGTATCGGGTTCGCGACAAGATTTGGAGGTCACCTCGCCAGAGTGGGCGCGCGAGTACACGATCGTTCCCGTCTCTATCGAGACTAGCTTGGGAAGGAATTCAAAGGTAGCGATACGGGTCGTGCAGCTCGCGGACGTCTCCCTCCAACGAGCACAACCGGCGTCGTAGGATTTGCCCTTCTTGTCCCGCTTTATCTCGCGCTGCGAGCAGACGGAGCGACGCTCGTTGCTGCGTTGATCGGACCACGAAGCGCTTGTGACTTTGCCCAGGTAAACACCGTTGGCGCCAAGCATTTTCCCCACCTGCGACACCGTGGAATTCTCCAGAAGGCCGCGTTCGCCCAGCCTTAACTCCCCAAGCAGGGCGTTGAGCTGACGTCGCTCGACCACTTCGAAGTAGCGCCGCTCATCGACCAAGATTCCTGCAAGCATTGTTTCAATGTCGCCCGTAACGTCCACGCGATCCTTGGCTTCAAACTGCATGACCGCCACACGCCGAATTCGGGTGGCCTCTGAGCTTTTTGCTGGCTCGAGCACATTGACGCCCACCTTCGTCACGGGCGCCGCGCATCCGGCAATCATTCCGACTACTGTCAACAACAAAAGCGGTGACACCCAATAACTTCTTAGCATGGGAGAAGACATCACTTTCCTTTCTGAAGCTTGTCGCCTAATGAACTACGCAGTTTGGTGGCGAAATCGGTGCGAAACTTGGCACGCGCAGCCTCGTCACTGAAGCCCCGCCCTTCTGCCGAAAACCCTGCAGACTGCACATGTACGGTGTAGGGAGGACGGATGACCAGCAGGGAAAACTTCTGCTGAAAAAACGTTAGTCCTCCGAGATCCGGGCTACGTACTACATGAACTGCAGACGCAGGGCGCAACAGGACCGCACCACCACTCTGCTCCAAGCCCAGCGTCGCCAAATCGTGACCACCGTTCCACACCGCGTTGAACCGTCCCTCAGCAACGAATGATGGTTTAAGCGCTATTACGTTGCCGCGCTCTCGCAAAACTTCAAGGACCAAATCGTCAAGCCCTCCCAGTTCGGAAGTGGCCACAATCGTCGACCCCCTCTGAACTGGCACGCCTACATATTTCGACCGGCGTGCGACTTGTTCTTCCGCAGCAGCTTTAGTGGCGTTCTCGCGGTCTCTCTCTCGCTTTACACGCTCCTCCGCGGCACGACATAGCGCGCCATCCTCTTTGGTAATTGGCCTTAGCACCTCCCCAATCATCGGGTGAACGCCAGGAAGTTCGAAGTACTCGCAAGTGCTGTTCGGCCTTTTATAGAACCACAAAAGTGGTCCGCCGTTGGCGCCGAAAAAATCAGCGGGCTCCGCTACGGGCTTCAGACGCAACTTCCCGCCAGCGTCGCGTTGGGCCACCATCCAAGGGCGCAACCGGGGCTCGAGTTCCGGCGTTACCGGCTTGCATGGTTGACCCGTGCGCGGATCTCTTTTAACGATGTACAGCAACCGCACTCCGTCCGTGTCCAGAACGTAGCAGCGCAGCGGCTCGCCCTCGGTGTTGAACCACGGACCGTCAACAGGGTCACTGGTCTTAAAGGCTAGGAATCCGTATGCGGCAATCCAGATGACGCCTGTGGCAGCCATGCCGATCAACTGCTTCCGCCAAGATAGAGTCAGGTTGCACTTGACGAAGATTGTGGCGGCGACAACGCCGATTGTCGTAAGTAGGATCTTTTCTACCCATGGATTCAGGTCGGTGGCAAGCTTGATTTCCCCGACGACGCTTTCGCCCATGTTCATGCCCGCCACTTTGGCAAAGATGGGCACTACGCCCCACGCGAGCAAGAGCCCACCAAGACCAAGAAGAATCCATGCGCCGAGTCTTGCGTTCATCTATCAAGCTCGGTTGGCTTTTTTGAGGGGCCGGACGTATTGGTGCGCTCAGATCGCCGTGCCAAGATGATCAATCGCCATGCAGCAACTGCAACGAACAAGAGGCCAGCCAACACTTCCAGTATCTGAATAAGCATTGCTGATTTCATGGTGCCTTTCACGTCACGACATGCGCGTCGTTACATGATGATACGTAATCTACAGTTGGCGAGGACACTTTTTTTGGCGGAGTTGCTTGTTTCATTGACTTCGTCAGCCGCCATTGAATAGCACCAACTGTTCAGAGGTGCCGCGACCGCTTAGGGAAGGTCTGCACAACACCCGCCGCACTGGGCACTGACGCGCGATGATTCAGAGGCAATACCCGCATGTTTCCTTCCTGCGCAACTTTCGCTTCTGGCCGAAAGCGCCAGTTCAGCGCTTCACGGGAGCAGGATACGTTCTACCCGAGAGTTGTGTCCACTCCAAATGGGGTAAGTTGAACCACCGATCCGCGGATTCCAAGCGCATGCTGTATGGCCCTCAACTAGATGGGAGACCATCATGGAAACCGCAGCAAATGGTATTCATCGCGAGCCGTGGAACAAAGGCAAGATCGTTGGCCAGAAGGCGCCGTTCAATGTCAAGGATATTTGGGCGTTACGCGTGCGTCTGCAGATGGAGGGACGGGTCCGCGAGCTCGCCCTCTTCAACCTCGGAATCGACAGCAAGCTGCGTGGATGCGATCTCGTGAACCTCAAGGTCCGGGATGTCTGTCACGGCGACCAAGTCGCGACGCGAGCCACCGTCATGCAACTCAAGACCCAGCGCCCGGTTCAATTCGAAATCACACCAGCCGCCAGGGAGGCCGTGCAGGCTTGGGTCAAGCAAGCTGGGTTGAAGCCGGAGAACTTCCTGTTCCCCAGTCGCTTGCACGATTCGCCCCACCTTGGAACCCGGCAATACGCACGAATCCTCGGACACTGGGTAAATGACCTTGGGCTCGACCGCGCCGACTACGGAACTCATTCGATGCGCAGAACTAAGGCGACGTTGATCTACAAGCGCACCAGGAACCTTCGCGCGGTCCAGCTGCTTCTTGGACACTCCAAACTGGAGTCGACCGTGAGATACCTAGGCATCGAGGTTGATGACGCGCTCGAGATCTCCGAGCAGACGGAGATCTAATCAGTTGCGGCGCACGCCGCAGTGATCCATCGTCGCAAGCCGTGCTCGGATGTCCCAGTAGATCGAGCCCGTTGAAGGACAGGTTTCGAAGGACCTGCCGCCGTTCGAGCGCCGCTTGCCGCAACGACCGGAAGGCGCCGCCCTTTCGCATCAATGCCTCGACAACGAATGACTGAGACCAGTCTTAAGCGGTCATGCCCGCCACCACACCGCACCAAGTAACGGCTGAATGACTCAGTACCCACATAAGCAAAGCCTCGTGGTAGAGATTTCCGGCAGGTACTTCGCAGCGAGCGCGCCCACTATCGCGATTTATTCGGGGTTCCAGAGTCAGCCATACCCAACCGTGAGGCTGCCACGCGGCGATTGGTCAAGCGGAGACGACGCTCACTCCCGGCTCTACCTGACCCTTCATGTATGCAGGGTTCCCCCAGGTGTCGACGACTCCCTGGAAATCGATGTGCCCTTTGACCGCCTCCATTACTGACTCCGCGTTCCGCGAAAGCATCTTCACGAGTCCCAAAACGTATTCGTATTCCGCTAGGTGTTTGTCGCCTAGGAGCTCCTCTAGCCGGCCGCACGATTGCGCTACGTTGCCCATAGCCTCGATGTGATTGCACGCACGAAGCGGGCCCAAAGCGAAGATGACGCCGCCTTGTGCCTGTAGCCACTGCCTTATGCGTGACTTGTCGCCGCGCAAATCCTCAGAGCCGAGGTGTGCTAGCAAAAAGGGCGTCACGGCATTGATTTTCGAGAGGACGTCGGACTCGATCCAATCAGCGATTTCACTAAACAGAGGGCCCACGCGCTTGTTTGTCATTGAGACAACGGCCTGCTGTTCCTCGCTGCTAAGCCGCTTGTCGTTGATTCCCTGAAGGTTTTTTAACCCTCTAGCCTCGGCAATGTGCTTGAGGTGCATATCGGCAGTTTTCAACCAAGCGTTTGTCGCACCTGAAACTCTGGGCACAGCCGTCACAAGATTCATACGAAGCACACTCCGTTCCCTCATGAACTCTCGCGTCTGTGTGTGGTCTGGATCCTGCAGACGAAGCGAGTCCTCTTGGAGCTGGTTGGCAGCACCCTGAGCAGCATTTGCTGCTTGGGCAATACGTATCGCTACCCAGGACCCGGCGAACGCGACTGCCGTTCCAAGCACGAGCGCCAAGTAGCTGGACAGTGTCGGCCCATCAAGGGCGACATCCTTAAGGGGGTCATTGAAGTCCTTGACCGAAAGGGCAATGAACGCGGCCGCGATGGCCGTACATACAAACAGAAGCCCTGAGAGCAGCATGATGAACTGCTTTTCGTAACTGCGCTCAAGCATCAAATCCTCTGAATAAGTCGTGACGGGCTAGGCGCTTGCGACGGTATGGTGCAAGGGCGGCAGCCCGTAAGTCCGGAAGTCAGCGCTTTAGGCCATCGTCGTGCGCGCAGGTCAATCTGACCGACAGCAAGAATATCGAGCGTGACCGACCGAGCAGGACTGTAACCGGCATTCAGCCAACCTAGTGGACGCGGGGCTTCCGTAGTCGAAAGTCTGTTCTCGAGCGTCCGCAATTAACGGCAGCAAGTCAGCGGAAAACCTTCAACATAGGTCTGGAAGTACCGATGGACGCAACTTGCCGGCTTACCGCTTCAGACTGAACTCGGACATCTGTCGTCGGAGTCCTGATCGGTCGCGACGGTGATCACCGGTCGTTGGAGCAAGCGGCACTCGACCGGCGGCAGCGCCACAAACCGGCCGCCGCCTCGACAGGAGGCAAACCCTGTCGAGAAGCCCTCATCTCAAAGCACAGGCCGCTTGCGAAAATTGCCGAGCGGCGTGCTGGCGATCCGGCCAGTCGATCTTTCCACGATATCGATCCGGAATGAGAAGCCGCCGCCCCCTCGGGCAATTCGCGTTGTCCGAACGTCGTATACCACGCCCCTCTCCCCCACGAACTTGACGTAGTGATATAGCGCGTGCGCAAAAGCTCCTCCAGGCTCGGTGGGATCGGTTGGTTCCAAGACCCACATGCCCTGATTCGGAACGAACCCGATCACATGTTGGCCGGGCGGAAGTCGGACCTGTGTCACGAAACCAAAGCCCTTCCCTTCATCGTTAACAATGGTGAGATCAGCGAACGGATCTAGCGTGCGATGGATGACCGCCACCTCGGAATCTGGAGAAGTATCGGTTTGCCACTTGGGAGCGGCACAGCCAGTGAGAAACATCAGGACCGTCAGGCACAAAGCGATTCCAACTCTCATCTCCAGATTCCTTTTCTATTGTGGGCAAGGGGTAACCTCATGCCGCGATCAGCTCAATGGATAGCCACCGCGCGCGCGACCGAATCGTAGTCGATACACAAGAGATTTGAGTATTTGATTGCTTGTTCGAGCGACCGAAAAGAAGTCCCTCTGTTGGGCGTGACCGACTTTCGTCACCGCCAGTCCGCAACCCCATGACCGGCCATTCTGATGACATGTCCAGGCTTCATCGAACGGCATCAATCAAGCGGACACCTCGAACGCCAGTTCCGGAAACTGAAGGCAGCACCCGCAGCGAAACTGAAGACCAAGTTGCAAGGGCAGTTCAAGACTGATCTCGGTCGCTTGAGGGTGGCGCCCGAACGGCAGCTACCTTACCCCAAGCAGCCACCCAGCTGGCGGCGGGATGAACCGCCCCGGGTTTGAACTGACCCCCAGAAGTTGGACGAACTTCAAGGGGTTCCATAAAAAAGTATCAAACAGCGTTCAAGCTGGAAGTTGCCAAGAGTTTTTTGGCCGGCGAAGGCAGAGCGAAGCTGCTCGCGCTGCGGTGGTCACTGGCCGAGGAGAGGCGTCACCACAAACTGGCGGACCTGTTGTAAGTAGCAGGCCTTGCCCGCAGCACGTTCTACTACCAATGCCAGGCGATCCTGCGTACCGAACAGCAGAGTGACATGGAACTCAAAATCCGCGCCGTCTATGACGAGCACGAGGGTCGCTGCGGCTACAGACGCATCACGGCAGCGCTGTGCAGGTCAATAGCAGAGCCCGTCAGGCGCAGAGCGCTCTGATCGCGTGCCTCACTTTTCTAATGCCAGACCGATGGTCGCAGCAGCGCCAGCCGGCAGTGACCCATATCCCAGATATTTAATTCCATATAGCTACAGAGAAGGCGCCTCCCTCCTTGCGGTGAAAGGGTTTCCCCGCATTCCTGACGCTGACGTCAGCGTCAATAATGCAGGCTTCAGATATCCAGGCAGAGTTATGCACACAGTTCTAATTGCCAATCGGGGTGAAATCGCCGTCAGACTCATTCGGGCCGTTCGCGAGCTCGGATGGCGATCCATCGCCATCTGTCCTTCGGACGATGCGAAGGCATTGCACACGAGGCTGGCTGACGAGACGGTAGAGATACCGGGGGTTGGCACCGCTGCCTATCTGGACATGGATGCGCTCATCGGCGCTGCGGTGCGGGCGGGCTGTACCGCCATCCATCCCGGCTATGGGTTTCTGAGTGAAAACGCCGAGTTCGCGCGCCGTTGCGCCGCCGCTGGCGTATTGTTTGTGGGCCCCGTGCCAGAGGTGCTGGAGCTCTTCGGCGACAAGTCCCGAGCGCGAGAGTACGCAATAGGTCGCAATGTCCCTGTCGTTCCAGGCACGACAGGCGCCACGACGCTGGAGGAAGCCCAGGCCTTTGCGCGTGCGCACGGCGCGGTGATGGTCAAGGCCGTTGCCGGAGGCGGCGGCCGAGGCATGCGCCAAGTCACGGATCTCGACGCGCTTGAGGCGGCATATGAGCAGGCGTCGTCCGAGGCGGCGAAGGCGTTCGGTGAAGGCGCCGTCTACGTTGAGAAGCTGGTCATCCGTCCGCGCCATATCGAGGTGCAAGTCATTGGTGACGGATCTGGGGCTGTCGTCGCATTGGGGGAGCGTGACTGCGGCATTCAGCGCAGGCATCAGAAGTTGGTCGAAGTGGCCCCGAGCCCTTGGCTGTCCGATGATCTGCGGGCGCGCATTACCGAGGCGGCCTTGCAGCTGGCTCGGGGGGTGAACTACAAGAGCCTGGGCACCTTCGAGTTTCTTGTCAGTGGCGACGAGTTCTGGTTCATGGAGGCCAACCCCCGGCTTCAGGTCGAGCACACCGTGACCGAGGCGGTGACCGGCGTGGACTTGGTCACCTCGCAATTGCGCGTGGCCGATGGCGCCCGACTTGATGATCTGGGACTGCTCAGTGCGCCGAGCCTTCGTGGCGTGGCAATCCAGGTGCGAGTCAACACGGAAACACTGGACGTAACCGGCGCGCCAATTGCTAGTGCTGGCACCCTGCGGCGCTTCGAACTGCCCACCGGGCCGGGAGTTCGGGTGGACACGTACGGCTATCCCGGTTACGCCACCAGCCCCCGCTATGACTCCCTGCTGGCAAAAGTCATCTGCCATGGCTCCGACCTGCGTCAGACGGCCGCACGCATGTGTGCAGCGCTTGAAGAGATCGTGATTGAAGGCGTGGCCACCAATCTCGATCTGCTGCACGGCATCGTGGCGTCTCCTGCATTTGTCTCCTGCCCCTGGGACACCGGCTTCATTACCGAGCACTTCGCCACGCTGCACGACCATCGAAGACCCGCGCGAGGCGCGGAGGCAGTCGCCGAAGAGCAGTCGTGTGGCCAGAGGCACGAAATACCTGCCGACGCTATCGCTGTCGTCGCTCCCAGCCCCGGTGTGGTGCTGAAGTTGTTGATGGCGCCTGGCAGCGTGATGACTTCTGGCGCGCCGGTTGCCATCATCGAAGCGATGAAGATGGAGCATGTGGTGAATGCTTCGGCCGCATTCAAGGTCGAAGCGTGCCTGGTGTCCGTCGGTGATGTTATCGAGGCCGGCGCCGTGCTGGCATACGGCCGCGCTGTGGACGCCATCGAGCATGTCGCCGCATGCGTTGAAGCGCACTCGCCGGATGAGGACTGGTCGCTAGAAGTTGCTGAGATTGAGCGGCGGCACAAGAGTGCATTGGCGATGGGAGGCCCGGAGAAGGTCGCGAGGCAGCACGCGGAGGGAAAATTGGACGCGCGTGCTCGGGTCGAGCAGATCGCCGATGTCGGATCGTTTTCTGAAATCGGGGCCTTGGCAGGGTTCGGGAAGTACGACGATCCTGGCGCCAAGGCAGGCTTTACCGCCGCAAACTTCGTGGCAGGAACAGCGCGCATCGACGGCCGCAAGGTCGTCCTTGGTGTTGACGACTTCACCCTGCGCGCCGGCTCTGGCGACGCGGCTATCCATGCGAAACAAATCTTTGCTGAACGGTATGCGCAGGAGATGCGCCTTCCTGTCGTGCGCCTGCTTGATGGGGCCAGTGGAGGCGGTTCGGTCAAGATGGTCAGTGAGGCTGGTTTCACCTACATCCCGGTGAACCCGGGATGGGATGCGGTAGTCGACAACCTTTCCCTTGTCCCAGTAGTCTCCGCGGCGCTCGGCCCGGCCGTCGGCCTGGGGGCGGCGCGACTTGTGATGTCGCACCTGTCGATCATGGTGGAGAAACTCGGGCAGATGTTCACCGCCGGGCCCCCTGTGGTGCTGGGTGGAACGGGTGAGCGCCTGACCAAAGAGGAGCTTGGCGGCGCAGCGGTGCATGGCGCCACTGGTGCCATCGAGCGCATAGTGCCAAGCGAGCAGGCCGCCTTCGACACGATTCGAAGCTTCCTCTCGTACTTGCCGAGCAGCGTCTTCGAACTTCCCCCTGTGATCGGCACTGACGACCCGAGTGACCGCCGCGAGAACGCACTGATTGCGGCCGTGCCGCGCAGCTCGCGCCGCCCCTACGATCTCCAGCAGATATTCGCGGCGATCTTTGACGCCGGCTCGGTGTTTCCTTACGCCGGTTACGGTGGAAGCACCATCACCGCACTGGCGCGCTTGGCTGGTCATCCGGTGGGCGTGATCGCGACCGACCCGTCGCAGGGTGTCACGATGTCCACCGAGGGCGCCTTGGCGGTCACGCGGCTCGTGGACCTGTGCGAGACCTTCCACCTGCCCATCGTCAGTTTGACCGATCAAGGTGGCATGAGCATCGGATCTGCCGCGGAACGCGCCGCGACGATCCGGCATGGAGCTCGCGCAATCACGGCAATCTATCAAGCGAGGGTTCCGCAAGCCGAAGTGATCATCCGGCGGGTCTACGGCGTAGGGGGCGCAGGGATCGTTAATCGCCACCGCGCGAGCCGCTGCTGGGCCTGGCCGTCGGGCGACTGGGGCTCACTGCCATCCAAGGGCGGAATCGAGGCCGCCTTCCGGGCCCAGATCGCGGCGTCCAAGGACCCCGAGGCCGAGCTGACCAGGCTGGTCACGCTGATGGAAGCCGTCTCTTCGCCGTTCAGGACCGCCGAGCACTTCGGCGTGCAGGACATCATCGATCCGCGCGAAAGCCGCCCCTTGCTGTGCGACTGGGTCCTTGATGCGTATCGATTGCTGCCTGAGCAGATTGGCAGGCCCTCGTTTGGCACCAGACCTTGATGGAGAAGACACCATGACCACGCAATTTCTACAAGAACTTGAATCGATTGCACGCGCGCTCGTCGCCGACGGTGAGCTGATCACCGAACGCCTTGACCATTGGGTCACCACCTCGCCGGACAAGACCTTCTTCCACTATGGCGAGGACGACATCACCTACACCTACCGCGAGTTCGGCCGAATCACCGACGCGATCGCCGGCAACCTCGTCACGCAGGGCGTAGCGAAGGGTGACAGAGTGAGCGTGTTCTCCACCAATGCGTTGGTTTCCGCATTGGTTATGTTCGCGGTCTGGAAAGCCGGGGCCGTATACGCACCAGTCAACTTCAGCTTCACGGGCAGGCTGCTGACCTACCAGATCAACGATACCGCGCCGCGCGTTTTGATCACCGACCCCGGACTGTTGCCCGCCGTCAATGCGGTTGCCAAGGATCTCCAGCAACTGCCCAAGGTTGTCCTGTATGTGCCGCCGCAAGGTCGGCATGACCATGTCGACAAGCCGGAACCGATCGACTCCCGGTTCCCGACGCTTGCGTGGGATGACCTGACCGTGGATGCCGAACGTCCCGATGTATCAATCGCCTTCGACGATCCGGCCAACATCGTCTACACCTCGGGAACCACGGGGCCCGCCAAGGGTGTTCTGCAACCCCATCGCTGGATGGCCGGCTACACCTACACCCTGCGTCTCCCGATGTCGCCGGCGGACGTGATCTACAACGACCTCCCGCTGTATCACGTGGGGGGTGCCATTGCCAATGTGGTGCGCGCCGCTTGGGTCGGGTGCGAGGTGGCGGTGTGGGACAAGTTCTCCGCGAAAGACTTCTGGTCGCGTATCGCTTCGCGCAAGGTCACCACCGCCATCTTGCTGGACGTGATGATTCCTTGGCTGATGAAGGTCCCCGAGAGCACGGACGACCGTAACAACACGCTCAACAAGGTGCACATGCAGCCGCTGCCGTTTCACCACCACGACGTGGCGAAGCGCTTCGGCATTGATATCGTCACAGCGGGATTCGGGCAGACCGAATCTGGAGTGCCCCTGGGGATCTTTATCGAAGAGATGCCTGAGGGGGAGGGAACGCCAGCGGAACTCTACCGCGGGCTCTCGCGCAAACAGATTGCGGATCGTGTGAGTGCATCGGGTCTCACCCTGGTGCCCGGAAAGGATGTCGTTCGCAAAGGCGTCATGGGGACGCCGATCCCTTTCATGGAAGTCATCGTGCTCGACGAGCAGGATCGTCCATGCAAAGTGGGTCAGCCTGGAGAGCTCGCGATTCGGCCGAAGCTGCCCGGCTTGATCCTCACAGAGTACGTCGGCAAACCCCAGGCTACGGTCTTGGCGTGGCGCAACCTGTGGTTTCACACCGGAGACGCCGCGGTTCTCCAGCCCGATGGCATGTTTGACTTCGTAGACCGGCTGGGCGACCGGATCCGGGTTCGCGGGGAGAACCTGTCGTCATTCCAGGTCGAGGACTTGCTGAACCAGCATGCAAAGGTGCAGATGGCTGCCGTTCTTTCAATCCCCAGCGCCGAGGGTGATGAAGACGATATTGCAGCCTTCGTCGTGCCCGTGGAGGGCGCAACCCTCACGGAGGAAGACGTGCGGACGTTCTCAAGTATCACGATGCCGAAGTACATGCGCCCCAGGCACATCCGCATCGTGTCGGAAATCCCGCGCACCCCGACCAACAAGGTCGAGAAATACAAGTTGCGTGCTCGGCTGCTGGAGGAATTCAAGGCGAAGGTGATGCTGTCATGAAAGAGATCACTCCGATTCCCGCCTCAGAGGCTTCGCGGTTGACGCGTACTGACAAGGGCCATGAGACGCGCAAGCAATTGCTCTCGGCCGCTGCACGTGTTTTCGCCCAGCTCGGTTTTGCCGACACCACGGTCAACCACATCACCAAGGAAGCGAAGGTCTCTCGTCCAGCGTTCTATCTCTACTTCGCATCCAAGCAAGAGGTATTCGCAGAAGTCGTCGCCCTCGTGCGGGACGAGTTCATCGCCGTGCACGAGAACCCGGACGTTGACGAATCGGATCCCGTCGCGCTGGCCAGTGCAGCCAGTCGGGCCTTTCTCGTGGTCAGGGCGGCCAATCACGGCCTGCTCAGTGTCATCGAGCATCAGGCCATCTACGACGTGCAGATTGCAGAAATGTGGGCGGAGATTCAGCTGCGCCCGATGCGTCGCGTTGCCCGCTATGTCAGGCGGCTGAGCGCGGAAGGTGTGGCGCATCCCCCGGCATCTCCAGACGTCGTCGCCAGGGCTGTCGTCGGGATATTCACTCAGTTCGGAGCCCATGCTCCTGAAGATCCGCAGGACTTCGATGACCTGGTCAAGCAACTGACGGCGATCTTCCTGCGCTTGCTGGGCATCCCGGGACCACAAGTGTCGGGCCAATCCAACGCGCCCAGAGGGGACGGGGGTACCCATGACTGAACACACGCCACCTGTTGCACCGCTGCTGGACGTGCGGAACCTGCAGGTCGCGTTTCAGACGCGCCAGGGACTGCTCGCCGTCACACACGACGTTTGCTTCTCCGTCATGCAAGGCGAGCGCATTGGACTTGTCGGTGAGAGTGGGTGCGGCAAATCGGTGACGGGTCTGGCTCTGATGCGCCTGTTGCCCACCGATGTGGCCCGGGTCAGCGGTCAGGTGCTGTTGCAGGGCAAAGATCTGAGTCAGCTGTCCGAGCATCAGATGCGTGCAGTGCGGGGAAGCGAAATGGCCATGATCTTTCAGGAGCCCATGTCGGCTCTTGATCCGGTCTTCACGATCGGCGAGCAGATCGCCGAGGCGTTCCGGGCTCACTTTCCCTCTCGTGCCGAGGAAGCAATCGAACGGGCGATGCACGTGCTGGAGCAAGTGGGCATCGCGCTGCCTCGCCAGCGCTATTACGAGTACCCACATCAGCTTTCGGGTGGGATGCGGCAGCGCGTGATGATCGCCATGGCGCTGATCTGCGAGCCCAAACTGCTGATCGCCGATGAGCCCACCACGGCGCTCGACGTCACGGTGCAGGCGCAGATTCTGGATCTGTTGCGCGATCTGAGCGAGCGCACCGGGACAGCGTTGATTCTCATCACCCATGACCTGGGCGTGGTGGCCGAAATCTGCACGCGCATGGTCACCATGTATGCCGGCGAGGTGGTTGAGGATGCGCCCGTGGAGGACGCGTTGCTGTCTCCACGCCATCCCTACACCTCGGGCCTGCTGCGCTCGCTGCCGCACTTTAGCCCGCGAAATGCGCCTCTTGCCTTCATCCCTGGGAGGGTGCCTTTGCCCGATGCAATGCCTGAGAGCTGCCGTTTCATGGCGCGTTGTGCTCACGCAGCCAGTCCTTGCCGCATTGAGCAAATCTTGCGACCGATCGACGAACACCGCCGCAGTGTGCGCTGTGTTCGCGCTCAGGATCTGAATCTTCCGGGAGTCAGCGCCCATGTCTAGGATCGACGCCTCCAGCCCGGTTCTGCAAGTCCGTGACCTGAGTATCGAGTTCCCGACGCAACAGCGGCATGTCACCGTCAAAGCGGTCAATGGTGTGAGTTTCGACGTCTATGCGGGCGAAACCTTCGGCGTCATTGGCGAATCGGGGTCCGGAAAGACAACCTTGGGTCGGGCTCTTGTCTCGCTGATTCCTCCCACCCGTGGTGAGTTGCTGCAAGGCGGTGTCCAGCCGTCATCGCTCAGCAAGAAAGCGTTGCGCGAGCATCGCCGTGACTTCCAGATCCTGTTCCAGGACCCCAACGCGGCGCTCAACCCGCGAATGCGCATCGTCGACTCCGTCATGGAGCCGCTTGAGGTGGCGGGCCATCGTGATCAACAGGCAAACCGCGCTGCTGCACTTCAGGCGATGGCGCGCGTGGGACTGCCGACAGAGTTCGCCGAGCGCTACCCGCATCAACTCTCCGGCGGGCAAAAACAGCGCGTCATCATTGCCCGAGCACTCACCCTCAAGCCACGCCTGATCGTCTGCGATGAAGTCGTCGCCGCGCTGGACGTGTCCATCCGGGGCGAGGTATTGAACCTTTTTGCGGATCTTCAGCGCGAGTTCGGGCTGACTTATGTGTTCATCACGCACGACCTGTCGGTCGTCTCGCATATCAGCGATCGCATCGCGGTGATGTACCTGGGCAGTCTCATGGAGCTGGGTCCCTCCCAAGCTCTCTCAGAAGCGCCGCTCCACCCCTATACCCAAGCGCTCCTGTCTGCCGAACCCATACCGATCCCACGATCCATGCGCGATTCGCAGCGGATTCATCTGCAAGGCGAGGTTCCTAGTCCGATGAATCCGCCGTCAGGTTGCCCCTTTCGAACGCGGTGTCCCAAAGCGATCGAAGCCTGCGCCCAATCGCGCCCTGTCCTGACTGAGCATGTGCCCGGGCACTGGGTGGCTTGCCACCTTGCAGGGCATTAGGGCTCCGTTATCCATTCATTGCCCCCAGACAAATTCACCTCAACTCAAAAGGAGACAAGCATGAATCGGTTCGAAAACTCTGCTGTAGACACACTCATGCCCGAGATGCCGCGTCGTCAGATGCTGGCGTGGCTTGGTGGCTTGGCCTGCACCGCGGCAGCCATGCCGGCTTGGGCGCAGCCGGCGGCCAAGAGAGGTGGCGTCCTGCGGATTGCATCGCTGGCAAACCCTTCCAGTCTCGATCCCGCAACCGGGGGATCGGGCTATGACCATACCTATCTCTGGACGATCTACGATACCCTGGTCGAATGGGACTATGAGTCCTTGAGAACCCGCCCCGGGATGGCAGAGTTTCAGTTCTCGGATCAGAAAACGCTGGTCCTCAATATCAAGCCGGGCATCACGTTCCATGACGGCACGCCTTGCGATGCAGCAGCAGTCAAGTTCAACCTCGACCGGAATCGACAGGACGTCCGCTCAAACGTCAAGAGCGACCTGAGCACGATCGAATCGGTGAATGTCACGGGTCCGCTGCAAGTCACTGTGAAGTTGAATGCCGCCGATGTGACCTTGCCCGCCGTGCTTTCAGATCGAGCGGGCATGATGGTTTCCCCCAAGGCCGTGCAGGCACTCGGCAAAGACCACGACCGCATGCCGGTGGGCGCAGGCCCCTGGAAGTTTGTCAGCTGGGCGGACAATCAGAAGGTGGTTGTGGCACGGAACGAGAAGTACTGGCGTTCGGGTCTGCCAAATATCGACGGTATCGAGTTCTCAATCATTTCGGACCACGCTACGGCGTTGCGCACGGTGACGGCCGGGCAGAACGACCTGGTCTATGGATTGTCGGCTCGCTACAAGCCGCTGATCGAGCGTGCGAAGGACCTGAGCTTGATCACCTCGCCAACACTCTACGTCCATCAGATCTACTTCAACTGGTCTCGCGGACCGTTGTCGAATCCCAAGGTGCGTCAGGCGATCAACTTCGCGATCGATCGCAATTCGTTCATCTCCGCCGGAATGGGCGGAGTGGGTGAGGTCGCCGGCATGTATTTGCCGTCGGTGCACTGGGCCTTTGACAAGAGTGTGTCTGACCTCTACCCGCACGATCCGGAGCGGGCCCGCAAGCTGCTGGCGGAATCCGGCCTGGGGAGCAACGTCGAGATAACCATCGGCGGCTGGAATGACCAGGATGCTCTTCGCCGCAACGAAATCGTGATGGAGCAACTGGGCAAGGTAGGCATCCGCTGCAAGTTCTCGGTCGCCACGGTTCCGGAAGTTTCGGGTCAATTCTTCGGAAACGAGAAAAAGTTCGATGCCATGCTTTCCGCCTGGACGGGTCGGCCCGACCCGACGATGACGTACTTGGCGCTGTTTTCCAAGGACTCCTACTACAACGCCGGGCGGACAGAGGCTTCGTCTGGCATCAGCGCCTTGCTGTTGGAGAGCCGCGAGAAATTCGGTCAAAACGAGCGCAAGGCGGTGTTCAGCAAGCTCCAGCGGCTGATCATGGAGGGCGCCTACTCTGCCCCCCTGGCCTTTCAGTACGACGTCATAGGCGTTGGCCCCAAGGTCAAGGGCTTCAAGCCCAACTTGCTGGGAAAGCCGAAACTCCTCGACGCATCCTTGTCTTGAGCGGGCGGGAGAATCACTGATGGCGAACATGAGGCAAGACGCGTGGCGGCTCATCTGCCGAAGGCTCGTGCAAGTCTTGCCGGCGCTACTGCTGGCGACCTTGCTGGCCTTCGGCCTGCTCAAACTCGTGCCAGGCGACATCGCTGTGACGCTAGCCGGCGACAACGCTTCGGACCAGCGCATCCTGGAGATTCGTCAGCTGTACGGGTTGGACAAACCGTTCCTGGTCCAGTACCTGGACTGGCTGTGGAAGGTTGTGCATGGTGACCTGTCGCGTTCGCTGCTGACGGGCGAGGCCGTGCTGGTGGCCATCGAACGCTGTCTGCCGGCCACCTTGCTCGTCGTGGCCATGGCAATGGTGATTGCTTTGCTCATCGGCGCGCCTCTTGGCGTTCTTGCGGCAAGTCGCCAGGGCGGTTGGATCGATAGCGCCGTGATGGCCATCAGTTCCCTGGGGGTGGCCGTGCCCAGTTTTTGGCTTGCCATGCTCCTGATCTCAGGGTTTGCCATGGAGCGAAGTTGGTTCCCAGTGTCGGGAGCCGTCCCATTCCTGGAGAACCCATGGAGCGCGCTTCATCACGCATTTCTGCCTGCGGTGGCGTTGGCCGCTGGCGGTGTGGCCGAGATTTCACGTCAGCTGCGAGGGACACTCATTGAGCTGCTGTCCTCGCAGCAGGTGCGAACCCTGCACGCCAAGGGCCTTGCCCCCAGCGTTATCTTGTGGAAGCACGGCCTGCGCAACGTGGGTATCAATCTTCTTACGGTGGTCGCCCTGTTGGCCAACCGCATGCTGGCGGCCACGGTGGTGATTGAGGCCGTGTTTGCCATCCCCGGAATGGGAGGGCTGATCGTCAACGCGGCGTTGCAGCGTGACTTTCCGATCGTCCAAGGTGTGATTCTCGTGATGGTGGGCATTGTGCTGCTGATCAACCTTGCGACGGACATGTTGTATGGCCTGATCGACCCGAGGGTGCGTTGAAATGAGTGATACCAATCCCGTACATCGCAATTGGCATTCTGTGATCGACTGGCTACGGCGTGACCGTCGTGCCGCCATTAGCCTGACATTTGTGCTGTTGTTGGTGCTTGCCGCGTTGCTGTCGCCCTGGATCAGCCCCCACAGTCCGTCGGAACAGGATCTGGTCAACACACTTGCACCGCCGTCCAGTGTGCACTGGCTCGGGACCGATGATCTGGGTCGTGATGTTTTCAGTCGACTGCTTTATGGTGCGCGCGCTGCGATCTACGCGAGCTTCCTGGCCGTTGGGATTGCGGTACTGATTGGCGTGCCGGTCGGCGTGCTGGCCGGCTTTCTGGGCGGGTGGTTCGACGAAGCTGTGGGGCGAGTGGTCGACACCCTGTTGTCGTTCCCGGCCATCGTGTTGGCCATCGCTGTGACGGGGGCGCTGGGCATAGGGTTGACCAACGGGATGATCGCCGTGGGCATTGTCTTCTCACCTCAACTGGCGCGGCTCGCCCGCGCCCGGACGATGGTGGTCAGGCAGGAGCTGTATGTGGATGCCGCGCGCTGCTTCGGTGCGTCCACCCTTCACATCCTCTGGCGCCATGTCCTGCCCAATGCAATCCAGCCGGTGCTGGTCCAGGTCACCATCCTGTTGGCTGGCGCGCTGTTGGCCGAGGCCAGTCTGAGCTTCCTTGGCTTGGGCATCCAACCACCCTCTCCCAGTTGGGGCGCCATGCTGGCACGTGCCTATCAAAGCATGGAGCTCGCGCCCGAACAGATGTACGCGCCAGGTATCGCGATCTTGCTCACTGCGCTGGCATTCAACAGCTTGGGAGAGGCGCTTCGCAAGGAGCTCGATCCCACGACCAAACGACTGTGAGTCCCGCGTTAGACGTGCGCAAGACAGAAAACACTAGCTCCGCTAAGGTAGATCATCAGTCCCGCCACTCTGCTGCTACCAGGCCGTCATAAGTGTACGCACGCCTAACTCCGGTTTAGAAGTGACCGGATATGGGGGAGACGTCAAATTGAACACATCAAGTCATTGGATGTGTCCGGGAAACTGGGGGAAGCCCAGGTTGGGATTGCTGCGGGAAGTATCCAGGACTACGAGGCCGGGACCGTCTTCTATCAGCGGCAATACATGCGTTAAAGATGCAAGCGTTCTTTCAAAGCCGTCGTTCTCCACCGACTGGTTGTGGCCGATAGCAGGCTCTTGGAAAACAGACTCGAGAGACAGCACACGCTGCCAAGCGGGTTTTGGGATCCTGATGGCAGCTCAAGACTGGACTGAGACGCTCGTTGTCGTCATAAGACCGACAGCTCCCGAAACAGACTTCGCCAGCGAAGCAGGCAGGCTCCTCACCTGTTCAACTTTCTCGCGCAGGATTCTGAGCGGAGCGAAGCCGAGAGCCGTTGCTGGTACTAGCTGTTTGGGTACTGTCGATATTGGAAGGACAAGTGACTCGCGAACGTGGCGCAACAAGTCCCGACGAACGCTTCCAACAGTTCCTTTGGATCAGAGGGGGCCACGTATGGACGAGATGAGCTCAGCTTCTGCAAGTAATCTGCCAGTGGTTGCAGTGCCTCCATGTCAAGCTTGATTTCCAACCGGTGACTGATCTTGTTCCGCAGCGCATTCAGGTGTTTGATTGCAGGTATGGGGTCGTACTTTTGGTCACTCACCAACACCTCCCACGTCACAAGATTGATCCGCTGGCCAAACGTCAGTCTTGGCTTCTCCCAATCGAGTTGTGGGATGGTCGCCTTCAGATACTCATCCAGGTAGTGCTCGATCAATAGATGGCACGTCAGAAAATAGCCGAGTAGCTCGTGATCAATTTCAGCAATTCGCTTCCAAGCCACTGAACCATCTTTGACGCCGTCAAACATCGGAGGGAGGTGTGGGCGTTTGGGTTCGTTCATCATCAAATCGTACCAACGAACGGTACAGAAGTGGCCCCGCTTCTCATCGTCGTCGCGCGGCCGTCTGATGTCGCCCCATAAGCAGAAAGACGAATACCTGTCCAGATGTCCTACTTCGCGGAGCGCCCGACCACGCCTCAATCTTGAGCGCACAATTCTGTCAATTCTTGGGCGCGCTGCGACAAGAAAGGGACGACTTCCAAGTAGAAGGCGCCCCTTGGATTCCACCAATGGCTAGTCCAAACCGATCCATCGCTTTACGCGTGGCCACAGACCCTTTTGCCGCGCTCCGTTTTGCGCAAAATACGCCTCGAGTTGCCTACGATCTCGAGAGCGCGCGGCCGCGACCTGCTGGTCGGTCCAATCACCCGCCCAATGGACTACACCTTCCCAGATGATGTAGTGAGACCGACAAGGGCGTTGCCAGTTGCCGATCGAGGGCCAAAGAGTTGGCCCCGCGCGGGATTCCTTGAGGTTCCATTCTGCCGGGCCGAGCGGAGTACGGATCTTCGAGCCGCACCCGCAGGCACACAAGTGCTGCGCTGTGCCGAACTCATGCGAGACGTAGAGCAACCCGGTTTGAAGTTGATCAGGCATGTAGTGCACGTGCAGGACGTCAATCCTCTTCATCGGACCCCTTTCCGACGATTTTTAGGTCGCCAAGATCAAATAGCAGGTGGTAGAGCGGATCGGTCCGCACATAGAACCCCCGCAGCTGCTTGAAGAGCAACACGGCCAGTGCTGCGTTCAACGCGTTGAGCTCAGCGATTTGAACGTTGGTGCGGTACAAGTTTTCCGGACCATCCCCCATCTCCGCCAAGCCCATGTCTCGCACTTTCCGCGCCTCTTCAGGCGAGTAGTAGGTCACCCTCAACATTCCATTCAATGGACCGCCTGAGCGCTTCAAGCCCATGCCGATATCGATGAAAGGGATCTCCTTGGCGATCAGCAGATCGAAGATCGCTGATCGTGCGGAGCCCTTGTCGACGCAGACGAAGGCGAACGTCACGCCCTCGAACGCGTCGCCAGACTCCCCGTCGATATAGCGCGACTCCAGCTTCAAGCCAGAGCGGAAGCTCTCGTAGCGAGCTTGGTAGACCACAGCCTTTAGTTGGCCTAGCTCGGACTCGGTCAACCTGCCGGGCGATCGGAAGGCGTTGTGGACGTGGAATGCATCGCCATCGAAACCCCGTATCTCGCGCGCCGGCGTCTTGACTAGGTAGTCCAGCGCATAGGCACCTGAGCCACCAAGACCTACGATGGCGATTACCTCATCTTCGAACTTGTTCGAAAGGTCCGCGATCTCCGCCTTGGACGTGAGGGCGTCTCGGAACTTGAAGACTGAAGGCGGCGGCTCGTCTTCCACAGACTTGAACGTCAGCGGCGAGGCGTCATGCTTGTGGGCAGCCGGCCCGCAGATGATCGCCACGTAACTTTCTATCTTGTCGAAGAAGTCTTTGAAGGTACTCCAAGCCCCCGCCGTGTGTGGCTTGTTGGAGAACCTGCGCTCGACCACGATGTCTTTGCATGCGTCGCTCAGGCTGAGCGTGTGTGTGCCCGCGTCGATCGCAGGGATAGGCAAGCCGTCCAGGCCGCAGGGGTGCTCCCCCGCGAATAGGATGGTGTGATCCTCCTGCGTCATCAGCGTGGCGTCGACCGGGACCATCTTGGTGGCTATGGCGCCCCGGCGTAGCGCTCCGTGCTGGTCAAGGTAGGGGACGTCGCGAATGATCAGGCAGTTGCTGTCAAACGCGATGGCGTACCCCTTCTCGACCAGCCGGGCGAGGTCAGCGTTACGACTGACCAGTTTCCGAAACAGTGAAGCGGATGCCATCTTTCACTTTCACGGATGCGCCAGGCACGAGGATCCCCTCGGGCTTCTCGCCATGTCCCTTGGTCCACTTCACGGAATACGTGATGTTTGACTGCGGGGTGTAGTCGGGGACTTCCAGCTTGACCACTTGGTCGTAAGAAATGTCCGTGTTCTTTGGCCAGTCGTAGGGTTTTCCCTCCACGACGATCGTCACAGTTTTGTCGTTACCCATTTGAAACTCCAGTCTGGATGGGTGTTGAACAGCATCGCAATGCGCAAAGCGCATGCGAATCGAGGGTTTACGCAGCCGGCAGGCCTGTGCCGGCGCTGTAAGCACTCTTGACTGGAGATAACTAGCTGTGGACAATCGCAGACGCCAATCCGGCGAGTCCAAACAGCTCGTCACCCCGCGGCCGAATGCTTCAGTATTCGGCCGCTTTTTATTTTGGTGTCTTCATAGTCGCCCTCCTCATGTTTCATTTGTCGTCATTGAAGTTGATCTTCGAAATAGGGCTTCACCGAGCCGGCAGCCGTGATGAGGCTCGAGAGTAGGCGCCAATTTCCCGTGTTGTGACGGACCCGGCCAGCCACGATGCACGGATGCACGCCGGCTTCCCGTGCAAGATCGATGGCGTCCTCGGTCGAGTGCGACAGCCTCACGCGTGACTTTTCCCACATCGATGAGGGGATCAACGCTTCCTGCGCCCCGGCATCGGCCTCGTCCTCTTGAATCTGTCCCTTGCGCGCCTTGTCGTCTAGGTTGTCCGCAATAAACAGATGGTCGTTGTTCAAGTGCTTCTGGATATGGACCATCTCATGCAGTAGGGCGAACCAGAAGTTATCGAGGCGATCGTGCCGCAGCGTCAATGCCACGATGGGCGCACCAGCGGCCATCATTGCGGCGCCATCCAAATACGTCTTCTTGAAGCGCTCCTCCACGACCAAGCAGATACCATGAGCGGAAAGATACTCCCGCGCGAGTTGCGGGCCGTTTTCATGTTTTGACTTCTGCGCCAGCTTCCGTAGCCAAGTGTTGTTGATCAATCCGGGAACAAAAGCTTTCTTCGGGGGGAAGCGGCTTGCCTTCTGAACCACGGCCGCCCTCCAGACGAGTAGCGCGCAGTCGTCCATGGTGCGCCCACCGCTCTGAAAAAGGCGCGCGCGGAGAAACGCTGGTTCCTTGGCCAGGCCGGCAACACGAGCGAGAAATTTCTTCACCTCCGCAGCAGCATGCTCCTGTGCCTTCTGCCCGCGACCATCAATCGCGGGCAGAAGGCCGCGATCACTCATCTCTTTCAAAGGAAACTTTTGCACATCGAGGTCTGGTTCGGATGGCTCCCCGCTGCTGCCCAATCCGCTGACATCAGCAATCAATGCGCGGGCGGGAATTCCTAGGCCGTTATGCAGGCGCCGGATCATCTGGATGCTCAGCGGAAGCTTGCCGCTCATCACCTCTGAGACCTTGGACGGCGAACCGAGATACGGCTCCATGTCCTTGCGCGTGAGCTTTTGCTGCGCCATGCGGAACTCGATGGCCTCGATGGCCGTGACTTGCGGCTCAGTGGTGCGCTTAGCTTCGTAGTCCCCAATCACCAGGCACAGAAGCTCGAATTCGGCCTCCAGATCACTGCCTGCAGGGCGTCTCATGCTCATCAGAGCCGACAGTCGCTCTAAGGCGGCGTCGTAGTCGCGTTCGTTCTTCAGTACTCGGATTTTTAAGGTCATGCCTTGCTCCTCGCCCTTGCACGGGCACTAGTTTGGCCGACTTGCTTCCACACGCGTTCGACGAGCAAGACCCCGCCGCGGTACTCTGCTTTCACCTTCAATTTGTAGATCCTGTTCATGGTGAAGAGAATTTGCCCACCTTCAATGACCGCGTCCACGAAGCTGGCGCGGACCTCTACCGGACCCGTCCATTGCGCTTCTTCCGCCTCCATGCGCCAAGCTCCAATCGGTGCGCGAGCGTCTTCGTTCTCTTGAACGAAGACGTCGAGTCGGAGTTTGCCAAGGAGGAGCATAAAGGTTTCCTGATTTAGGAGTGATTATAAATGTCCAAATTCAGGAAGTAAACCCCCGGGGCCTTTCGCGCGAAATTGAGGGCGATCACGCGCGCATGTGCCGATTTGATGCGCGACGCGGGCAAAATATGCGACTTGCAACAAGTGACGTAGACCGATACGCGTTCAAGGGCGCAGGCCGGCATTGGCGGGCGGATCTTCGCGAGCTTCTCTATATTTGGCGAGCCTCATCGGGGAGTGCAAGCCCTCGCAGAAGCAGCACCTGCTGCGTTGCGGTCAAGTTTGCAGAAGCGTTTGCGGTCTAACCCTGGGTATCAGCCAAGAGGCCCGGTGCCATAAGAGCTAAGAGGCCGAAAAGCATATTGCTTGCTTACCATTGCGCCATACCCTTCGGGCGGCTTCGCTCACGCTCGGCGTGCCGCCCAATCTAGCCTCGCTCGGAGGCACGAAAGCTCTTTCAGAACTTTGACAAGTTCTGGCTTGTCGCCTGCGGCGGTCCAGCCGCAGCGGCGACGATGTAGAGCAGTCGTTCACGCATCGAGAGTTTGTGATCGATCGCGATTGCGCGCATGTCGGCCGTTCGTGGCGATAGTTCGACCGACAGCAACCGCTGCACCACGGTCGTAGACCGAGGTGCAATAGAAATCCTCATCGGGTGCGAGAGTCGCCACCGCAATCGAGTAGATCCGTGAGCCACCCACTTGCGTTTTGGGATCGGCGGTACGAGCATTTGCATGATTACCACTCTGCAATGGAAATACCTGTGGAGCAAGAGCCCGCGCCGATCAGAACACTTGACCGACCGCTGCTGTCGTGGCTGCCTGGTGAAACGCTGTTCAGTCTTGTTTCCCGCCACCATCGTCTGTGGGGTCACGATGCTCCCTGGCGCACAGCAGATGCTCTTTTTGGGGGGCGGCGAATTGGCGTACATCACGATTTTCCAAGTGGCCTTGGCCGCTTTTGTGCCATCACTCATGGGTTGCTCGGAGATGTGCAGAGTGTTGGTCGGGAAAGAACCTTGCTCAGGTATTACCTCCCATTTCTTGCACCAGACCTGACGGTGGGAGCCTTGTCGACCATGCAAGGCGACTCTGTCGCCCATCTCAAGTTTCGTCTCGGACTTCTTACCGGTCGATTCGGGGCCAACCACGCGCTGAAGGCGTGTCTGTCATGCATGCGCGATGACTTTGAGCAATACGGTTGGTACTACTGGCATCTTGAACATCAGTATCCCGGAGTGTGGATGTGCCGACACCACGGTACACCCATCCTTCGATCCACCGTCAAGTCCACGGGTGTCGAGCGATTTGGATGGCATCTTCCTGACATTAGTCGCCTGGTGCAGGACTGGCCACATGACACATACCCCGATGAGGGAGCACTCGTTGCATTCTCGGAGCTGGTGTCAGCTCTTGTGGAGCTGCCAGTTGAGGATGGGTGGCTGAGCCGCAACGTCGTGCAGGGCCAAGTGAAAAATTGTATTGAGGAGCGTGGATGGCTAAGTCCCAATGGGACAGTCATGCTCAATGCAATGGCAAAGAGCTTTCTGGCTTTTAGTAAGCCTTTGCGCATCCTTCCAGAGCTCTCGATGCTTCCCAGCAATCTCGATGAGGCAACTGCGCATGTCAGCCACCTGCTACGTCCGATCAGAACAGGCTCTCACCCTCTGCGCTTGTTGTTGGCACTCAAATGGGTATTCCAAGAACCCGAGGACTTCGTAAAGAGGTACCTCGTACCGCTCCCCGCATGTCGGAATCAACGCACGGACTCGACAGGCACCGCTCCCTTCGCCGGGACGAAGAGGGCTGAGCACGAAAAGCACAGCCAGGTGCTGGCCATGATCAAAAAAGGCACCTCAGCCCGTTCGGCAGCAAAAGTATCGGGCGTGGATGTCGGGACAGTCATGGCATGGGCTGTTAAGGCGGGCTTTTGTGTTTCACGACGTCCTAAACGGTTGAAGTCAGAGGTGCTGGTTCTTCTGATAAATGACCTTCAAAGAGGTACCGGTCGCAAGGAGGCCGCCCTACAACATGGTGTGTCGCTCGCCACGATTTCGAGAGTCTTCCAGTCCTACCCGAGCGTCCACGCGG
Source organism: Hydrogenophaga sp. (assembly GCF_018780385.1). Lineage (GTDB taxonomy): Bacteria > Pseudomonadota > Gammaproteobacteria > Burkholderiales > Burkholderiaceae_C > Hydrogenophaga. The sequence goes on from NZ_JADMJO010000048.1 coordinate 78,018, forward strand.
AGTGGAAAGCAGCACGCGATACAGCTGCCCGACATCAGGCTCGGCAAGACTGGGCATTGGTAGTTGCAGCCTATCCCCACATCGGAACCACATTGCTCCGCGCCATGAGTCCCTGTGCATATTCATGGCTGTATCGGAACGATCGTGACTGGCTCAAATTGCATTCCGGGAGCATCAAAGTGTCGCGCCCACCTAGAACTTCGCGAGTTCGTTGGGATGAACGAGACACTGCACTCAGTGCTGCCGTGCAACAGGCGGTGCTGCGACTCCATGAACAAGATAACGGCAAACAGCTGCGACTTTGGCAAATTTTCCAAGCTGTTCCTGAGTTGAAACGGAGGCTCTCCGCACTTCATCGACTTGTGTTGACCAAGCGTGTCCTGGAGCAGGCATTGCGTAGGTAGCCACTGGTTGCGAGCTACTTTGAGATTCCACCCGGAGATGACCAAACGGATCTTACTTGCATTCATAAATGCATTTCAGTATGCTTAATGCATGATCGAAACAGGATGGCAAGCTCGTATCCATCGCGCCGCGGAGATCGCGCGGCACCAAGGTCTGACACAGGCAGAGATTGCTCACGCTGTCAGTGCCAGCCAGCCCCAGGTCAGCAGAATTCTTTCGGGTCGAGGTCTGCGCAGGTCCAGGCTCCTTGAAGAAGTCTGCCTCTACATCGAACGATCGGGGGGCGGTGTGACTGCAGACGCAGTTCGGAGCAACGTGGAATTGGTCGAGGCCCTCACGCTCACGTGGGACGGCTCTGCGTCTCATTCGCGGGCACTGGCGACGGTGATTCGGTCCCTCTCCGCTCTTCGGGGAGGATCTTCATGATGGACCGCTGTATCCCGAAGACTGGGACGTTTACGCGAGCCGGTCCCACTGCAGTCCTCCCCAGCCCAGATGAGATTGATGAGTCCTACGCAGGCGTGTTGATGCGAATCAATGGTTTCGGAACTGCAGGGGACCTTGAAAACGCGATCGCCGCTTCAAGCGGTCTAGAAAGCTCGTGCTTGCGAAAAGTCACCATAGTCGAACTGTTGGCGCGAATCTCAGGCATGAGCGTCGAGGAGTTCGTTTGCCGTCACACAACTGTTCCTTTGAGGCGAGGTATTACGCCGCACCATGTTTCGACGCCCCATGGATCTGAAGCAAGGCGGGGAATTCTGAGCATGGCGTCTCGGAGGCAGAACTCAGTAGGCGCCGTGATGTGTCCAGGATGTGTTCGAGCCGAACAAGAAAACCTAGGACGGAGCTATTGGCATCGCGAGCTGCAGATTCCCGGCACCATTTGGTGCCATCGGCATCGAGTTCCCTTGCTTGCTTGCAAGCAAGAGGGGGCCTACTTTCGGTCGCCGTCGGAGTTCTTGTCAAAAGGTACCAGCCAACAGATCGAATGCGATGAAGCCTTTGTGAATTCTCCCGCGTACAAGACATACATTGGGCTATGCGCGGCTTTGATGGAAACAACCCGCCCTTACGATTCCAAGGCGGTCGGAATCGTCCTGGCGGCCAGATGTCGTGCTCGTAAGGTTCGCCGATCGACGAAATCGCGAGGATGGCTGAACTGGGTGCCAACATTGAGCGGCCGCGCCCGTGAGCTGTTCCCTGAACAATGGTTGAACTCTATGGTGCCCTCATCCAAAGGGGAAGGACAAATAGCTCAACTTGAGCGAGCTGCTTGGGGTACCTCCCACAGCCACGTGACCACATATGCAATAGCTTGCGCCATACTGTACGCATCCGCTGACGAAGCAATGGATGACATCTACCTAGGAGTTCGCGAGCTTGAAGCGCTTGAGGGCAAGTGTAGAGGTTGGGATCGCAGTGTTGTATGCACCGATACCGACAAGAATCGGATGAGGCTACAGGCTATTGTGCAATCGAACTAGCTGGAACTGGCACTGATGTTTCCCCACAGCTCGTCCCAAAATGAGGGGTCACGGCTCATGAGATCTTCGTACTCGCTGAAGCGGCGCGGGTCTTTGCTGCGGAGTACCGCCACCGCGGGCTTTAGGGGAAGCAAATAGGTCTCTGCAGCTTCGTCAAAATCCTTCAACCGCAACGTGTCTTCCGCCCTTTCAAGCGAAATTCGGTTGGCCGCAATCCATAGCGCAATGATGATGCGGGGAATGCCCCCAGAAAGATCGAGAACGCGTTGCTCAAGCACATTGTCAACGGCAATCTTATGCTTCGTGTACTGATACTTGCCCAGCCGAGCAAGAAAGGTGCGACGGTAGGCGGGGTCCTCCACCGTCTCAAAAATATGGAACGGGTGACTCCCGAAAGAGGTAAGACGCTGAAGCGTGCTCATTCGTTTGCCTAAGGCGCCCATACCGTCTGGAGTGCCCGACAAAATAAAGGGGATGCGCCATTCATTGAGTGACGTCAGCAACCACTTTAGAAGTTGATCCTCCACAATACTAAGCTCGACTTCTCCCGCCTCATTCTTGCGGTTGCGGCGTTGCGCCAAGGTGAGCAGTTTGAAAAAATTCTGTACTTCGTCCAGGTGGAGTACTCCCAAGAAATGACTTGCTGCTACTTGGCGCCATTCGTCTAGTGCCCTGAGTGGATGCTGAATCTTTTCTTTGGAAATCCAATGATCAAACCGATTTGTATTGGTTAAACGTTGCCATTCCAGCATCAGTGTTCTAGCCAAATCTTCAGCCCTTCCCGACGGTGGAACATTCACTGACATCCAGACCACTTGGGAATGCGGGCTGCGAAATGGAGGGAGAACAGCATGCTCAATTACCTGCGCGGGGTACAACGAGAAGCAGCGACTGATGGCTTGAGTCTTTCCAGCACCGGATGGCCCTCTTACCGTGAGTGCTGCGGCGGGTGGGGACCCCCGCTTCTGGAGTCGCGTTTCACCGCTGATGATTCCAAAGGTGCTGGGGTCAGCGGGATCACGTTGTTGGTAGCCTCTGCGTATCATCAAGTCAATCGACTCAGCAAGACGCTCCCCTTGCAAGAGAGGGGCGTAAAAATCGAAGAGACGCATCAGATAGTGGATGCGAATATGTCGCGGAGCGTTCTCGAGTCCCTTCGGATAGGGCGGTAACTCGATCAACTTGGCGACCCTCTGTTCGCGTGAAAGCAGTGGTCCCAGACCAGTGATGAGCACATTACCCGCGTAGGGGTCAAAGAGGTCAGGTTCATGCATCTTGCTGCCCCTCTGCCTCTTGAAACAACGCATCCATGAGGGCTTGATAATTGGCAGCCGAGTCTTCATGTATACCGCGTGCGCTGGGTTCGTTGGGAGCTTCCTCGGGCCGTTCGCTAGGACTTTCCATTCTGCGGGCCTCTGACATCGTGGGCTTCTTTCCCGATGGTTTTGCGGATTCTCGACGCACCTCATCGAGAGCTCTGTCAACCAGTTCTTGCTGCCGCCTTTGGATATCGAGGCGAATCATCATGTTGGCGTGATCCACGTCAGGTTTCCGGATTGCCGCGCTTGCCACCGTGTCCATGTACTCGTAGAACGTTGCTTCAGCGCTTACCTTGGTTTGATCACTCAGCCGCAGTTCCATCATCCCGGACCCTCCGACGTTGGGTGTCCAGATTCGTGACATGGATCCCTCGTAGTGATTGATGTTGATATCACTTCCACCAAAGTTTCGCGCGATGCTCGTCCATTGCTGCTCACGGACCTCCTCGGAGGAATAATCACATCCCAAGAAGCGAACCGAGTTCCGCCCGATTCGTGCCTTCGTACTGGGCAGCAGTGACGTGATGAGATCGGATTCGCTGATGTGTTGACGAAAGCCAATTCCCATCTGGTGTCCCCACGACCAAAGGCCCGCAGGACTTGGGTGTACCCCAACCACTTCCATGTGCGCGTCGATACGATGACGGCGATCGGCTGTCAGGTTGTATTCGGCGAACAGAAAGTGAAGCCAATTGACGTACTCGCGCATGGTCAGCACGCTGTCGTTTGGGTCCACGCGTCGAAGTTCGAGCTCCTTTCTCCTGAAGTCCATGGCTCCTGGGATGAAGAGAAACTGGGCGTCTTTTGCGATCCGGTGAAGAACCTCCACGATCCCCTTCATATCGCCGCGATACGGAGGTGCATAACTCGTCATCGGGATGACCTTGAGCGCTGTTTGACGGTGAAGCGTTGACAAGTACTCTCCACGGTCACACATGAGGCAAAAGGCCATGGTGGGGGCCGGTGACAGCGTCACCATGGGCTGATAGCCCCAAAGCTCACCTAGCAGCAAGGGGTCAGCGGTTGCGTTGAATAAACTTACCTTGGCGGTGTTCCAGCTGGGGCCAGTCAGGCAAACATAAAAGCCCACGACAGCGGTCGACCAAACGTCCACGATCACATACACGATGGGTCTGCCAATTACCCAAGATCGATCAATGGACGAACGTAGATAGATGTCTCCGACCGTGCTGTCAATTGCCCAGGTGTGCCCTGGTCCCGCCACCCCCTCCCAGTTCCGAGCGCTCAGGCCACGAAGGGTACTTCCGAAGTGACGTTTCGTGGTCTTCTCAATGAGAAGGTCCAGCCTCGATTTGTCCTTGGTCAGTATGTTGAAGATCTGTTTGTTGTTCGGATACTCTCCAAGTGCGGGGGTGACGAGAACGATTTTTCCATTCTCTTCTTTGCCAACCGAAACGAATGCACTCTTAACAATCTGATCGCACCGACTAGGCCACGAAGGCTTCGGAGTCGAAATACGACTGTCGGCTGCTAGGACTGCTGCAATCCAAGCAGACGACACACCGGGCTGCTTGGAGTCTTTGATGACCCCGTGCGCCCTTGCAAGGCGTTGTTCCAACGTCTTTCTGCCCGCCTTCAAGCGTCCCCCAGGGTCCACAGGCCGAGCAACGCCTTTCGCGCCACATTGCTCATGTGATGGCTTGAGACTCACTGCGCTTATGCCGAACTTGCACAGCAGTGACCACAGCTTGTATACCGTCGACTTTGTCCAGCCAGAGCGCTGACGAGTTTCCTTCACGAGTCCACCGAGCCCCTTGTGCACGACGATGCCCTCGTGAAGTTTCTGAAGATCAAGAAAGTCCTGCATCCCATCTGCCCGTTGGGCGAGAAGTTTTTTGCCCAAGTCAGAGTGCGGAGGGGTGTAGGCGCTGGAAGGGCGCTCAATCTTCAAAGCATGGAGAAGCTTGTCTTCCTCCAACTTTCGGAGTTCGGCACGGTTAATCCAGACTAATTTCCCTACTAGGGGGGCAGGCGGCTTCTTCCGAGGTCGTTTAGTTGAAAGAGCTTTGGGCCGTCCACCGGAACCCTTCTTGGAGGAATCCTCCGGTTGAATCAGCACTGCGACAGTTGTGTCAGAAGGAATGTCATCGAAGATGACACGGTAGATGCCCGGTCTGTGGTGCATTTTGGAGCCTACTTCCGGCAGAAGACGGAACGTTGAGTTCGGAATCAGATCCATGCAGACCTCCCTGCAGCCACTGGGTTCTGTTGCCAGAACTCAACCTCATCTGTGTACTGAAAAGGAAGATGTGGTCGCCACCCCCTGCTCAATCGCACGAGCAGTGCCCCGGACCAAATGGATTGCCACAGTGCGCACTGCGCGCTTTCCAGAGAGCCGAGTTCATCTGAGATGGATTCCAGCAGATCGCACAAAGACCCGGAGGGACTCTCCCGTGCCAGTCTCACCGCAATATCTAGATGCATTTTTGGGGCGGCTGGTGCAAGGGCCCAGCAAGCAGACCGAGCCAAGGTCAAGCCGACCGCCTTCTCGTACTGGTCCTGAGTGATCAACAGCCAATCGATAGATCGAGACGACCAGTACTCGCGCTCGATCCTCATCAGGTCAAGGTCCCGTTCCTTCAGGCTATCAACACTGGGCTTGATGGATACAGCCAAGAATTTCAACGGCTGTTTATCGCCCTTCATAGCTACAAGAAAATCTGTAGTCATGGTCCAAAGCACCGTGCTTACAGGGGCTCGCCTGTCTGTCACTTTCCCTTTACACAGGGGATGTGAGATGTTCAGCTGATCTGCAACTGCGACGGTTCCTGGGTAGAGCGCTTGGTCTGCATGGAACAAGTACGCGCAGGCGGGATGTCGGGAGGCGTCATGGTCCAAGGGAAACTGTTCCAAAACATCTTCCACGTCTGGAAGCATCAGGATGAATGCCTGCGCCTTGAATTCCCCGTCGGAGAGGAGGTCACGAAGCCGTCCTCGAAAACGGAGTAGGTGACTTCGTCCACTGCTGGCAGGGTCCCCGCGGGACACCTTGTGCCAGGCAATGTAGTCTTCATAAATTCCTTGACCGCGGTTCTCCCGCATGAAGCGTTCGAGCACGGTAGGTGTGAATCTTTTTTGAGTGCGCACAATTCCCCCAGGCTTGGCTGACTGCCAGGCTAGTTTTCAAAAGAAAACAGGGGATTGACGCTCCCAAAGCGAGGGCGTAGACTTAAGTCGCGATAGAAAGTCTGGGCAGTCGATCCCCCAGCAATGTGGTTCTGAGAACGGCGGTGCGTTGGTAGCACACCGCCGTTTTCTTTTGTGTGTCGTTTCTCCTTTTGTTGGTTGATACGGGTCGAGGTGAACGTCCGTGTGGGTCTGGCGGTCAACGTGTCTCAGTTTCAACGACCTGGGACAGGCTGCGCTCTGAACCTCAGGCCCGAAGAGATGAGAGAAGTACTGGTCGTTCGCACGCTAGAGTAGCCACCATTTTTGGTGCTTGCAAGTAGTTTTGCATCTGGCAAAGCCGTGGGAAGAGATGGGTCAAGTTTGAGTTTTGTATTCTCTTTAGTATGAGATATCTCATTCACAGGAGCATGAAGGATCGGGTGACAGAAGAATGGGTCGCCACACGTTGCAATCTCACCCTTCATCCACTGAGCACGCGCTTGTAGTAGGTGAGATCGGAACGTCGCTCTCCTTTTCCCTCTAGGCAAAGACCGGGCTTTTGCGTGAGGCAGGGTGGGCTTGACACTTCAACTACACAAAGGAAAGCATCTGCAATGGGTACGTTCGACACATTCATCAAGAAAGAGATGTCTCGAGTAGCGCGAAAGGAGATACGCGCGGAGCTCGCGTCGCTTCAGCGGGTTGCCAAGTCCCACAGATCGGAGATCGCAGAACTCCGGCAAAAAATCAAGACCTTAGAAGCCTTGCAAAATTCGGGTGTGCGCCACTCGGCGCAGAGCCTGAAAGTCCCCTTGAACCCCAGAGAGTCGGTTGCCTCTTCGAGTGCTGGCTTGTTTGATGCGACCGCCTTCGCTGAGCACCGCAAGCATCTAGGGTTGACTCAAGCTCAGATGGCGAAGGTGCTTGAAGCCTCTGCACTTTCCATCTACAAGTGGGAAAGTGGAAGAGTGTATCCAAGGGCGGCGCAACTTGAAAAGATCAGAGCCTTGCGGAAACTGGGCAAGCGGGCGGTGCTTGCGAAACTTGCCCAGTAACGGCGCTTCACCTGACGGGGCCAGAGGTGTTGCTATGGCCTTGTGTCAGGCGGATTTCAACAGGTGTGGCGTGCCTCCATGTAGTTTGCTATCCAGGGACCTCGCGGCGCCTCGATAGCAATAAATGTCCCGAGGTGGACCTCAGTGCTGCCGATCAGTTTGCAAGTGATTCTTAGCCCATTCCGCGAGGTACCAGGTCAGCCACACTTTGAGGTCGCGCATGTTGGGCACGTCGACCTCAACAGGAGGCACCACTGCATCGAACACGTCCTTCGGCAGTTCCCAGTCCTTGGCGATGTCTTGCAATGCAAACGGAATGACGCCACGGATGTCCTCGGGTGTCGGACGCCCGAAGTCCAGTACCGTGAGCCGCGAGAGCAGCGGCGTGGAAAGCCCGGCCAGCGAGTTGGCGGTTGCGATGAAGACCAGGCGTGACAGGTCGCACTCGGTCTGCAGGAACGAATCGAACCAGCTGCGCGCGTTCTCCGGCTCCAGCAAGCCCAAGAGGAAATTGCCGGCCGACGGCATGTCGCTCTTTCCCGTGACGAACTTCTCAATCTCATCGAGCAAAACCAGGCTGGATGCCGACCTGCTGTTCAGCAACGGCTCCAGCAACACGGAGGGCTGACCGGAAGCCCAGCCCCGCGAAGTTCCGGTGAGTGCGCGAATGTCGGAAATGCCCGCAAAGCCGATCGCTCGAAAGCCCAGGGCCATCTCTTCGGCAAATCGCCGGGCGAAACGCGTCTTGCCGATGCCGGGAGGTCCGAGCAGGAGCACGGGGCGCAAATGAAACACCAGTGAGCCAAAGCTTCGCCGCGTGATCAGCTCGCTGAAGATGATGTGGATGGCAATTCGTGCCCAGGGGAATTCGCGCACCAGCCGTGACAGGCTCTCCTGGAGTTGGGCGACCGATGGCATGAGGGCCACCGGCAGAGGCGACTGCAGCGGCTTGAAGCGCTCAAGCGTCTGCCGATCATTGGCATCGCCGGCTGGGGGAATCGGACCCTGGACCACGGTCAAGACCGGTGCCTTGGGACCCGAGCTGTCGGTTGCCGTCTTGAAGCACAAGTCGGAGCCTTCTGGGTCCCGCACGAGCTCCTCGCGCTTTGGTGCAGCAGGGGCGGGTGTGAAAGCATCTTCAATTTGACCAAGCACCACATCGTGCATGCCGCGTTCTAGCGATTCTCGGCGTGAAGGCAACTGCGCGGCCCGGTCTGTGCGGGTCAGCACCAAGGAGAGCGCGGTCCAGACAATGTAGCCCTCCGCTTCCATGAACCTACGGCGCTGGATCAATGACCACTCCCCGTTGGGGTGAAGTCCGTGCTGCACGTACATGAACAGCAGATCGGCCGCCTTGAAACAAGCCGAGGTCCCCAGTGTCACCCCTTCTGTCCAGGGGTACATCTCGACGAACTCCGAGAACCGCTTCATGCACCAGGCGAAGGGGGCGCCCAGTGTCTCGCCAATGGGAAGCGTTCGTTGACCCTGCACCAGCTTGAACGCTCGCTGCTCCGATCCTGTCTCGCGTCGTCTTTCAATGCGAATCCCGTTTGCCGTGAGGTAGGCGGTGGCGAAAGCGTGCATCCTCTCGACTGACCAGGGTGTGCGTTCATGAAGCAGGAAGAAATCCGTCAGGAGGGTCTCCCTTCCCACATCAAAAGAGTTGTCGTGGAGCCATCGGCCCACGTACCGAATCGATGCGTGACGCAGCGTCTCGTTGGTGTCCTGGTCCAAAGACTTCAAGACAAATTTTTCCAGCTCCAGCAGGCGCGGGTCCGCACCCAGCGGGTACGGCATGGCCTGGAAGAGGGGGTGCCGGAGCTTGAACTCGGCTTCGGGGAACAGGGCTTGGGCCCTGGAGGGAATGGCGGATTCCGGACGTGCTGTTTCCATGCTGCTCTCCACAAGAACGTTGCGGTTCAAGCTGCGCAGCAGCCTTCGGAGAGCAACCAAAAGGGCGGGGAATCGAGGTGATTCCCACCCGCTTAGACGAACGTTACTGCGGCCTTTCAAGGCTTGCAACCCCTCCGCACAAATGTGCTGCAAAGGGGATATATGGCGTACAGAAAATGCGCTTCGAGTTATTCCTCAAGGGGCACGTTTTCATAGGAGAAGGCGAGAGCGTAGACCGCTTGTCGGAGGGCCAGTTTCTGTACCTTTTCTGAGCGCGGGATACAAGGCAAGCGGTCGGGGCGCGGGAATTCAATGACCCTACTTCAACGATTCCCCATGTATGGTCAACGACGTGCTCTCTGGAACATGCCCCGCCATCTGGGCGCTCCGTCACATCGCGGGGGACATGTAAGCATAGGCCCATGTGTGAATAACCATGAAAACTGAAGAGTCTCCAGGAACCGCGGAGACAGAGTTTTCGACAATCCTCGCCGTAAATCTCTTGCCGACCAGCTGGTCTGTCATGTGTTTTCGACTTTGGTCGAACCGTTTCTTCGGAGAGCCACTCTGCAGGTCGCGTCAACGCTCAACGTCAGTTTTCGACTATGTTTGGCGAGAACAGTCAGCTTGCCCGGACATCTCGAGCAGGAAGTTCGCGTGCGGGCGGCCCGCGTCAGCGGCCTGCTCCAGCAGCTTCGTGGCACGCGCCACGTTGCGCGGGACCCGCGCACCATAGGTGTCTGCGCCCAGCATCAGCATGTAGCCCGCGCGCTCAGCGGCTTCTGCGTTGCCCTGTGCAGCAAGTTGCTCATAGATTGCCAACGAGTGCTCATACTGGCCCCAATGGTAGGTTTGGTGAGCGGTTTCGATTCGCGCGAGTTCGGCGCTGGCGCAGCCGCTGGCTGCTGCCAGGATGAGAGCGGCAATGACGTGGTTGTGATGCGGCAGGTGACGAGGCAAGTGGTGTGACATGGAGTTTCCAGTGGGATGGTTGGGGTCAGGAAAGGAGCGGTTCGAGTGCGCGTTGAATGCGCTGGAACTGTTCCGCTGTGGTCATGGCGATCAGGGATTGGCGAAAGCGCGGCACCTGCACGCCGGAGACGATGTACTGCCAGCGGTAGGCGTCCAGCAAGCCGGCGTTCAAGCGATCCATCTGCGCCGGATTGAAGGCCTGTGAACTGGTCTTGATGAAGTAGTGAGCGTCGGCGGCCGCCTGTTGTTGCAGGATGCCGTCGATCGCGCCCACCAGCGCGATCAGGTCGTCCACCGCGGCATCGCGCTGTTGGGGTGTGACGCGGGCGTTCTCCAGCTCCCACTCCAGCTCATCCAGGATCGCGTGCTGCGATTCCTCTTTCCAGTGATGGAGCAGGACGTCCTGGAACAGCTCCGAAAGCCCGCCCGTGGGTTCAATGCTTTGCCGGTAGTGCACCTGGGTAAACAGTTCGATGTGACAGGTAAGCGCGAGCACCGCCCAGGTGGAGGTATCCAGCACCTGCGACGCCACCTCATTCGCCGTTGGCACGAACTCATAGCCCGCAGGCATGCCCGCCGCAGCCAGGCGCTCGATGCGGCGAAACAACTCCTGATGCTTGAGTTCTTCATCGGTGAACCGCACCAGGGCTTCCAGCGCGACCTGATCGCCGAACCAGTGGTAGCGGGTACAGACAAGCATTTGAATGCCGATGAAGCGCTCGACCAGCGCAAACATGTTGGCGTAGGTCCGGCCCTGCACCTGGCTCAATCGAACCTGTTCGGCCGGTGGCAGGAAATCCATCCGGCTGATGCGCGAGAGGCCATCGGGCAGGAAGGGTTGGGTGAAGTCGAAACGGCGCCCGCGGATGACATCGCGGTCGATGTCCCAGCTCACGCGGCGGGACATTGCGATGCAATGCGCATACCGTTCCGTGTTGACGGTGGTGAATGTCATTTTTCTCAGCTCCATGGTTCAAGGCGTCATTCGAGGAAGACCGGGTGTGCCACTGGTTCAAGCGGTTTGGGGGCCTGCTCCAGCGCGGCCACGATGTCCAGCAGCCGCGCTTCAGCAGCGCGCCAGCCAACCTCGTACAGATAGGGCATGGCCGCGGTCTCCCACAGGCCCACATGCCGATCCATGTCGAGCTCGAGGCTGATCACCTTCTGCCCGGTGGCCCTCGCGGCACCCATGCGCGCCTCCATCAGGTTGTTGATCAGCGTGGTGCTGGTTTGCGCGACCAGGCGCGACAACCGGTCCACCCGACGCGGCATGCCGCCGGGAAACCCGAGCGCGACCACCACAGAAGCGTCGGCCGCAACGCCGATGGGCAGCGGGTCAGAGAGCACACCATCGACGAGGTGGCGGCCCTCAATGCACACACTGGGAAAGATGATGGGCACGGCCATGCTGGCGCGCAGCGCATCCACCACCCGGCCTTGTGTCAACACCACCGCTTGCCCGGTCGCGGCTTCGGTGGAGACCACCCTCAGCGGCGTTGGCAACTCCTCAAGCCGCGTGTCGCCAAAGGCCTCGCCAATGCGCTTGGCGATCAACTGGTCGTCGCGCAATGCGAAGCCAGTGCCAAAGCCGGTCATCCTCGGCGCAATCAGCTGCAGGTAGGCCAGCCAGCGGCGCTTTTGCGTCAGCTCGGCCGACCACAGGGTGGTGGCCATGCTGACAGCCGCCTGCCCCTGCATCCCTCTCGCAATCTGTGCTCCGAACAGCGCACCCGAACTGCACCCCACGACGACGTCGGGCGATATGCCTTCGCGTGCGAGCCGATCGGCAATGCCTTGACCCGCGATGCTGCGAACACCACCACTGCCCAGCACCAACGCAAGGCGGTGCTTGCGCGCTCGTGGGGAAGAAGGTTCTTCATGCCACATGGGATGCTCCTAGTTCGAGACGAAGGTCATCACGCGACGGATCACTTCCGTGTTGCGCAGCACGCGGTGATGGCCCAGGCCACGCGTTGCCTTGAACTGAGCGCCGGGCAGCGCGGCAGCCAGGGCCAGGCCATGCTCGAACGGGATTTCCGCATCGGTCTCGTCGTGCACCAGCAGGGAGGGCAAACGCGCCTGACGCGCCATCTCCACCACCGACATGCGGCTCCAGTCGAAACGACCTCCATGGCGCAGCACGAACATGTCGCGCACGCGTTCGTGGACGGCTGGGGTGAGTCCCACGTGGCGGGCGAAAAGGTCCACGAACCAGCTGCAGTGGCTGAAGGAGCTGATCAACACGAAGCGCGTGGTGTCCAGACCCCAGTCCCGCGCGGCGAACAAGGCCATGGCGGCACCAAAGGAGTGGCCGATCACGGCGTGCAGCGGCCCCACCTGGCGCGCCACGGTGGCGACAGCACTGGCGAACTCCACCATGTCCGTCGTGCGACCCGACGATCTTCCATGGGCAGGTGCATCGAATGCGACCACACGGAAGCCCGCAAGCAACAGCGGCTGCACCATGCGCCCCATGTGGGTGGCGTTCGAACCCCAGCCGTGCACCAGCAGGACCGTCGGTCCCTGTCCCCATTCGTAGACCTCAAGCTCGCCCGCTCCGCAGGACACACGGCGCGTGCGGGTCTTCGGGCGCAGCGCCGCATGCCAGCGGCCCATGGCTGCGCGGGGCGGGGTTGCGAGTTGGCGATAGGCCAGGTGTGCCGCCGCGGCGGGTGCCAGCTGGCACAACACGCGGTAGATGCGGCGAACCGCTGGCACGGCGGGTGTTTCTGCAAAGCGGCCCACACGGGTTGGCGCTGCTGCGGGTCGTGCCACGGCGGGTGCCGGTGCCGGGCTGTCGGGGTGGGTGGAAAACAGGTACCTCATGGGACATTCCTTGCGGTGGGACCCCGCACGGGGGTGCGGGGATGTCGGTGAATCTACCGACGCCCCGCGTGTTCGAACATGTGAAATTGGTCATGCCCCACCCGATGCGCGGGGCCGCGACGGTGGCTGCGGTGGGGTGTCTACAGGCTTTGAAGAGCGCCGAGCAACTGAGCGCCGGACACGGGCTTGATCAGCAGCGGCAGCCGATGGCGCGCCGCGGCTTCGCGCAGCGGCGCATGTGTTTCCCCGCTGATCAGCAAGACCTTGTGACCACGCTCTTGAAGCGTCAGCGCGAGGTCGAGGCCCGACGCGGCATGGGGCAGGCGCACATCGCAGATGGCCACTTCGCCGAACGAAGCCTGCTTCAGGGCTTCGGTGGCGGTTTCGACATGCAGCACCTCCAGGCCCCAGGTGGTGAGCTGCTCGCGCGTGGCTTCGGCCACCAGCGAATCGTCTTCCACCAGCAGCACGCGCTGTGAGGCGAAGGGCATGGCGGGCAAGGGAGAGCCGTCCATGGGCAGCAATGCTCCCGGCATCGACGAAACGTCCTGCTCGATGGGGGGCACCAGTTCGGCGTCGGATGGTGCATGGGCTCGCGGCAACGCGACCGTCATGCAGGTGCCTTGACCCAGTGCCGAGCGCACCGTGATGTCGCCATTCATCAAAAGCGCCAGGCGCCGCGCAATCGCCAATCCCAGTCCCAGTCCCTGGCGGCGGTCGCGCGCGTCGTTGTCCATCTGCACGAATTCTTCGAAGATGCGCGCCTGCCCCTCGGTTGCAATGCCCACGCCTGCGTCGCGCACCTGCAACCGCCAGTGCGTGCGCCCGGCACGCAAGGCCACCAGAACCGTGGTGCCGTGCGGCGAGAACTTGATCGCGTTGTCCATCAGGTTCGACAGAACGCGCACCAGCATCAGCCCATCGGCCATGGCGTACGCCTCCCTCCGCACCAGCGAGACGATGCGCACGCCCGCCGCTTCTGCCACGGCGCTGTGCTGGCGCACCAGGCTGTCCACCAGGGGGGCGATTTCGGTTGGCCGCAGTTCGGCCCGTACCACACCCGAATCCATGCGCGTGAGATCCAGCACCTGGGACAACAGGTCGTCCAGCGCCCGCCACGATTGCGAGATGCCTTCAACGGCGCGCAAAGCTGCACGGTCCTGCGTGCTGTCGGCCAGTCGCGCCAACGGCGAGAGGTACAGACCGATGGCGTGCACGGGTTGCCGCAGGTCGTGGCTCACCGCCGCAAAAAAGCGCGACTTGGCCAGGCCCAGTGCCGCCAGGGTGTTGGCCGCTGCTTCAGCGCGTCGCCTTTGTTCCACCTGGCGCATCACACCGATCTCCTGCGCGCGCGAGAGAAAGATCATGGTCACCGTCATGAGGAGGCCGCCGATGCCCATCATCACCAGCAGCGGGTTGCCGTGCAGCCCGTCCACGATCAGGCGGATCGACGTGGGGAGCACCGCCAGGCACAACGCGATGGTGGTCCGCACCACATCGCCGGTAAGCCGAACCGCAATCAGGGTCGCATTGCCCAGCAGATAGCTCATGAGCACGGCGAGGATCGGTACGTTGTCGGGCACGTAGAGGAACCAGCAGGAACTGCCCACGAAAGACATCAGCACCCACATGTAGATGCGGTAAACCCGGCGGCGCTGCGTCTTGGGCAAGGCACGGAAAGCTGGCCGATTCACATGCCACCAGCGAAGCACACCCATGCTCGCAATGATCGAGAACCACAGTGCGGGCTGCTGCCAGGGCAGCGCTGTGGCGAACATGAACACGCACAGCAGCTCGCAGGCACGCAGTGCCCACAGCGAGGCCACGGTGTGTGCGCTGTCCTCGGGGTCGGGTGCTTCGTCCCGCTGCGCCATCACAGGCTGTCCGCGTCCAGCTGCGCCGCCTGTGTGCGGTTGGTCACCTGCAGGGCCTTGAAGATTTCGCTCATGTGGTTTTTCACCGTGCCTTCGCTGATGCCCAGCGTGCGCGCAATGAGCTTGTTGCTCATGCCCTGGCGGAGCAACTGGCGCACCTCTTCCATGCGAGGCGTGAGCGCCACATCAGGACGCCTGGACTCCGGTGCCCGGTGTGCAAATGGCAGCTTCCCACCGCGCAGCGCCACTTCAATGGCGCTGCAGATCTGTTCGGACGGTGCGCTCTTGGGCACAAAGGCATGCACGCTCGGGATGTCCAGCGTGCGCCGCACCACGTCGGGTGAGGTCAGCGCCGAAATCACAACCAATGGCAGGTCGGGATGGCTGTGGGCGAGTTCGGCCAGCCGGAAGCCCCTTTCCATGCCCGGCATGTTCAGGTCCACCAGTGCGAGCTGGGCGGGCGGGGTGGCGCGCGCGGCGCGCATCAGCGCATCTCCGTCCCCCGCTTCCAGAATGCGCACGCATCCCAGCACTTCGCACACCAGGCTGCGCATGCCGTCGCGCACGAGCGCATGGTCGTCGGCGATGAGCACCGTGAACTCCTGGGCGCAAGGTTCATCGTGAAGGGGGCACAGGTCTGCAGTCACCTTCGGATCCTCGCTCTTGGCTTTCGTGCGGTCTTCGCAATGCGTGCGTCCGTATGGCAATGCGTGCGAATTCGCGCGTGCCTCAGACCGGCGGCTGGTGTTGCGTGGTGTGTGCGAATACGCAGGTCCCGCGGCCATGATCCAGGCGCCAGATGTCGGTGTAACGGCTCAACGGCCGGTGCCGGGCGAATCCGCTTTCCACGCGGGCATGGCCGTGAGCAGGGCGCGCGCCATCTGGCGCGCAGCGCCCAGGTCCAGGCCCTGCTGGCGCACGAGGTACTCGGCATTCGCTTGCAGGACTTCTTCGAAGGGGCGCAACCGGCCTGCGTCGTCCCCACAGGTGCTGCAGAAGGTCGCACCCGGCAGGCCACCCGCGAAGTCGGCCGGTTCGCGCATGGGAAAACCGCAGGAGCCGCAGGAAGGACAGTGTTCGGACAGGGCCATGGGACATCTCCTCAAGGTTGAAGCACTTCAAGCAATTGGGCCTTGAGCTCGGCGCCGCGCTGAGCTACCACGCTGTGCCCAGGGGCGAACAGGTCTCGGTTGATCAGGTAGTGGTTGGTCAGCGCGATCCACAGGTTGGTCAATGCCACCGGGTTCATCGCACGCGCCGTGCCCCGCTCGACATCCCTCGCATGGGCCTGGCGCAACCGGCTGCCCACGGCCGACTGAAGCGCAAACACGCGTGCGCGCGCAGACGGTGGCAGCGCAGTGGCCTCGCGCAGCAGCCGCGTGTAGAGCAACTCGTGTTCCCCCAAAGCGAGCAGGTGCGCGTCGAGCACATCGGCCACGCCGCAGGTCTGTGCCGGCAGGTTCGACAGGCGCTGCGACATGGCCTCACCGATTTCTGCGACCAGGGCCTCCACCAACACATCGCGGTTGGCGAAATGCACAAACACCGTGCCGTGCGCCTTGCCGGTGGCCTGGGCAATGGCCGCGGTGGTGGCGCCGGCAAAACCGTGCTCGGCCACCACTTGAAGGCCTGCCTGCACCAGTTGCTGGCGCGTGGTTTCGCGTTGACGTGCCCGGGGACGCGCAGCAGTCGAGGCGGCGGGATGTTCGGATTTTCGTGTGTTCATTGAGCAGTAACTCACTGAGTTAATACTCATTATAATCACACCTTCCACTTTTCGTTGATGTATTCATTGGCGCGAACTTGTTCGTTTATCGGTGCGGATCGATACTGTTTCCGCACAAGACCCAACGGCAGGCCCCCTGTTCAAGCGCTGCCCTTGTCACCCGAGAGGAAGCAGCCATGGCTCTGAAGTGGTCCACCGAATGCGTGCCCCCGGCACAGCGCTTTGATCAGTGGCGCGAAGCGTGTCGCCATCACGTCTACGCATTGAGCCCGGAGCGCCGGACACGCCACCCATTCCAGGGGAGCATCGCCAGGCACCAACTGGGCATGTCGGATGTGATCGACATCGTGTGTGAAGGGCACCTCGTGCAGCGCCGCGAAGAGGACATCCACGACAGCCCGGGCGACACCTATTGCGTGTACCTGCAAAGGCGAGGGAGTGCCTGGTTTGAACAACAGGGCCAGCGCTGCGTGGCCGAAGCAGGCGACATCGTGTTCGTCGACCCCCATCGGGCGTTCAGCACCGGCACCGCCGGCGATTTTGATTTTCGGCTCTGGCGCATCGAACGAGCGCGCCTGCGCCCGTTGCTCGCCACGCGATCCGGCGAAATGCCCATGCGCAGGATGGGCAGCGGAGGCGCGAGCGAACTGATCGCGAGCTGGCTGGACACGCTGTTGCACCAGCACGAAAAACTTTCACCCAACAGTCTGGACCTGGCTTGCAACACCCTGTGTGCTCTGGTGGCGGACGCTGCGGGCGCCCATCCAGACCAACGCGACAGCAGCCGCCTGGCGCGTCGGCAGGCGTTGTTGCAGCGCGTGAAGCGTCATGTGGAGCAGCATTCATCCGACATGGGACTGACGCCCGCGAGCGTGGCCGCCACGTTCGGGGTTTCGGTGCGAACGCTGCACCAGCTCTTCACGCTCTCGGACGGCAGCTTTCACGAGTACCTGACCAGCGCTCGCCTGGGCCATGCGCATGCGCTGCTTCGCGACCCTCAAGCGCTCCACATGGACACGGCCGGCATCGGTTTCGCTGCGGGCTTCGGCGAGGTATCGACCTTCTACCGGCGCTTCAAGCAGCGCTATGGAATGACCCCGTCTGAATGTCGATGGCATGACGTCAAGAGCCATGACGGTGCGAGCACGGCGGTGCCCATGGCTCTTTGAACAAACATGTCTACTTTCCTCCAGCGGATGGAACGCTTTCGCGGAAGAACACATAGCCACCGTGATGGAAACGGGCACCACGAAACTCGCCGTCGGCTGTGAAGCCTGTGTCGTCGAGGTACACGATCCGATTTCCCTTGACCCAGTAGCGGCCCTGGTAGGCGTGTTTTTGCTGGCCACGCTGCTCGTCGTAGCGGCCATTCGGCAGAAGTTCATGACGGATGTGGCCATCCGCAGTCACCCACATCCCGAGGTGGGTGTGATGCCTTGGATCATCGTGATGGTTCGGCCCAGGGACCGGGTCGGGCGTGCGCGCACTCGTTTGCGCATGGGCTGAGAGGGATGCGGACAGCATCAGGATGGTGGAGCCCAGTGCACGGCGCAAGCTACCCCGCTGTGTGCCAGACAGCGTGCCTGCGGGAATGAAGTGGGTGGTGGTGTTCATGATCAGTTCACGACAGTCAAACCACGTTCGACCAACAATTCTTGAAGTGCCTGCGAAGCTTCGATCGCTCGCGGGAAGCCCGCGGGCACGGTGACCAGGTAGATCACTTCCTTCAGCTCTTGCGGCGAAACACCCGCGTCCAGTGCGTACCCCGCATGGGTCTTGTAAAAGCTGCGCAAGCCCAGCGCAGCAAACGCAGCGGTGGCAGACAACTGGCGCGTTCGTGCATCCAGCACCTGCCGACCCCAGACGTCCCCCAAGGCATAGCTCGCTGTTGCTTCGGCAAGGAACGGGAACTCCCGGCGCATGGCCTCAAAGACCGGCTGGGGTTTGCCGCTGTTCAACGTCGAGAGCACCTCCAGTCCGCGTTGGTAACGTGGGGTCATGGCCGTGGCGTTTGCCGGTGGTTCCGAGGTGTTGGCGACCGGCCTGGCCTGCGCCAAAGCACCGACGCTGGCCGCGCCGAGCATGACCGCCAGAAGCATGGCGCGCGGCGTGATGGAAAGACTTTGCATGGAGCACTCCTGTGAAGAAAGGGATGAGCGCTCAGTCTAGAAATGGCGGAGGGCCCCGGATGGCCCAAGGCTGTGGAGTGATTGCCTGATCCTTCAGGCGAAAAGGATCGTGCATCACGGTTGCTGGATCAGGCAATCCCGTTCGATGCGCGCCACCTATCGTCAGGCCCTCTTTCACCATTCACCAGGAGCTGTGGGCATGTCTCATTCAAATTCGACTCAGTTGGTCGTGGCAATCACCGGTGCCAGCAGTGGCATTGGGGCCGCCACCGCGCGCGTTCTCGCGGAACGCGGTGCGAAGGTGGTTCTCGGCGCTCGCCGTTTGAAGCGGCTGGAAGATCTGGCCACGCAGATCAGGGCGGGTGACGGCGTGGCCGACACGCGGGTGCTGGATGTCACGCAACATGCATCCGTCGAGAACTTCGTTGCCGAGACCATCGCGCTGCACGGACGCATCGATGTTCTAGTCAACAATGCCGGCGTCATGCCACTGTCTCGCATGGACATGCTCCAGGTGGAAGAGTGGAAGCGGACCATGGATGTGAACGTCATGGGTGTGCTTTACGGAATCGCAGCGGCGCTGCCCCACATGCAAAGCCAGGGGAGCGGGCACATCATCAACGTGGCGTCCATCGGAGCGCACCGCAGCTACCCAGGCGCGGGGGTCTACTGCGCGAGCAAGTTCGCGGTCTGGGCCATCAGCGATGCGCTTCGACAAGAACTGGTCGAGGAGAACATCCGCGTGACCACGGTATCGCCTGGAACGACGGAATCCGAACTCGCGGAACACATCTCGGACCCTGCAGCGGCTGAAGCAATGCGGGCATTTCGTGCAACCACCATCTCACCTGAGGCGATCGCAGAGGCCATCGCCTACGCCATCGCGCAGCCCGCAGAGGTGTCGATCAGCGAACTGGTCGTTCGCCCAACCCGAAGCCCTGACTGAACGCTTGCGCCGGGGTCGTCAATGCACGCGCTCGCCCAACAGGCGCACGCGGTCGCGTCCTGGCGGCGCGCCGAACATGCGCGCGTACTCCCGGCTGAACTGAGACGGACTCTCATAGCCCACATGGCGCGCCACCACCGCGGCGCTGGCGCACTCGGCCAGCATCAGCCGGCGGGCTTCCTGCAGGCGAAGCTGCTTCTGATACTGAATGGGCGTGAGTGCGGTCACGGCCTTGAAGTTCTGGTGCAGTGATGATTCGCTCATGTGAACCGCCTTCGCCAGATCGGCCACCCTCAAAGGCTCGCGATAGCGGTCGCGCATCCATGAGATCACCCTGGCCACCCGCTGGTCGTAGGTGTCCGGGGTGGCCGTGCGGGCCAATCTCCAGCCGTTGGGTGACGTGAGAAGTCGGTACAGGATCTCTCGCTGGATCAAGGGCGCCAGGGCTGGGGCATCGTGGGGCGCATCCAGCAAACGGATGAGTCGGTGGGTTGCCTCGATCAGCTCCATGGAACTGTCTTCGGTGTACATGCCCGAGGCGCTTCCAGCGTTGGATGGCTCGGCTGGTCGGCCAATGTCCAGCAAGAGCGATGCGATCTGCTGCGCCGAGAGCGACAAGGCGATGCAGAGGTAGGGGGTCATCGAATCGGCCTCAAGCACCTGGCCCGACATCGGCAGGTCTTGCGACACCACGAGGTGCCGCATGGGTCCGTAGTTCAACACCTGATCGCCGATCAACACCCGCTTGCGGCCTTGAACGATCAAACAAACGGAGGGCTCGTACAGGGCGTACAAGGGCTCGTTGGGCCGATCAAAACGGTACAGCTGAAGCCCCGGAACACAGGTGGCGTTGGCGCCCTGCCTCGGGGCGAGCCGCAGCACGCGCTCCACCAGGGAATCTTGAGCACTCAGGGTCATGTCACGGCCTCCAGGTTGTGCTGGGTCGAAATTGGGCACCGCTTCAAGGGTACAAGCTGCTCGACCAGGAACGACCACCGCTGGACGATCCGGCAATGGGTTCGTGCGTTTGGGCAATCGCTTTGCGGCCACCCATCGTTCATCGAATCTTAAAAAGCCCAAAAAGATGTTCATCTGCGGTTGCCAGCATGGGAACGTGCGAGTGAAGACGCTTCCTCCACGATCCCCTGTTCATGACCACCGAGGCAACCACCATGACCCATTGGACGACTTCCAACATCCCACCCCAAGACGGTCGCACGGTCGTCGTGACCGGCACCGGTGGCCTTGGATTCGAAGACGCGTCAGCGCTCGCACGCGCTGGTGCACACGTCATCATCGCTGGGCGCAATCCGAAGAAGGGCACAGAAGCCGTTGCGCGGATTCGGCAGAGCGTGTCCAAGGCGCATGTGGGTTTCATGGCGCTGGATCTCGCCAGCCTCGATTCCATCGAGGCATTCGGCGAGAGCCTGCGACGCTCACTGGACCGCGTGGATGTGCTGATCAACAACGCGGCCGTGATGTCACCCCCGATGCGCCAGGTGACGGCGGACGGATTCGAATTGCAGTTCGGCACCAACCACCTGGGTCACTTTGCGTTGACTGCCCAGCTCATGCCGCTGTTGCGCAAAGGCAATCAACCGCGCGTCATCAGCCTTTCAAGTGTCGCCGCCCGCAGCGGCGCGATCGACTTCGACAATCTGCAAGCGGAACGAAGCTACAAGCCGATGCCGGTCTACAGCCAATCGAAGCTGGCTTGCCTGATGTTCGCCCTTGAACTGCAACGCCGCAGCGATGACGCTGGCTGGGGCATCCAGAGCATCGCAGCCCATCCCGGCATTTCACGCACCGATCTGTTGCCCAACGGCGCAGGCACCTGGAGCGTTCCCGGCGTGATGCGTCGGACCCTGTGGTTTTTGTTTCAGCCGGCGGCACAGGGAGCATTGCCGACGCTTTTCGCAGCGACATCGCCCCAGGCTCAGGGCGGCATGTACTACGGGCCAGACAAACTCGGTGAAACCCGGGGCCATCCGACCATCGCCAAAGTCCCTCCACAGGCGATGGATCCGGGGGCCGCTGCAAGGCTGTGGATCGAGTCGGAACGGTTGACCAACGTTGAGTTCCCTCTGGCGAAGAGCAGGGTTCCGGCATCCCTGCGTCCGATCGAGGAATCCTTGGGGAGGGTTTGACCAGCCATGCATGGCGTACGACTTCCCCAAGCAGAAGCGCTCGATCAATGCGCCTTTGAACCGGGATGTTCAGCAGCGGCGGACCGGGCAAAATCCACGAAGGCCTTCATGGCGGCGGATAGAAAGCGTTGTCGCGGATAGTAAAGATAAGGAGGACCGATGCCCGGCGACCAACCCTCCAGGACGCGCACCAGTTCCCCGGTAGTGAGTTCGCGCTCGACATACTTCTCGTGAACATACGCCAGGCCCCCGCCCGCCACCGCGGCGTTGACCGCGACCTGCGCATCATTGACAACCAGCCGTGGTGTGCCCGTGTCAGGAGCAATGTGGCGGCGCTGGAAATCCCAGGTTTGCAGTCCTCCACCTGGAAATCGTCGCCGGATGCAATCATGTCCAGCAAGGTCACGCGGGGACTTGGGTATGGGACGGCGTGAAAAATAGGAAGGGGCGCCGACCACTGCGTAGCGCTGTGGCGCACCGATGCGAACGGCCACCATATCCTGTTGCAGATCCTTGTCGATGCGCACGCCTGCGTCGAAACCATCGCGCACGATGTCCGTCATTGCCGCGTCAGCGGTGATCTCGATGGAGACACCAGGATGCATCGACACGAAGCGAGCGGCCAGACCCGCCAGCAAGAATTGAGCGACAGGTGCAGGGGCGTTGATCCTGAGAGAGCCCAAGGGTGATCCGCGGTGCTGGTTGAGTCGCTCCAAGGCCTTGTGAATCAGCGCCAAACCTGGCTCCAACTGGCCGAGCAACTCCAACCCGGCTGCGGTGGGGGTGACGCTGCGTGTCGTTCTGGTCAGAAGCGTGACACCCATCTGTTCCTCCAGCCGGCGAATCGTCTGACTTATCAGCGACACGGAGACATCGCGTTGGGTCGCCACGGCGCGGAAGCTTCTGTGTCTTGCTACCGCTGCAAAAACGTCGAGATCCGGCAGGACAGATCGGGTCATTGTTTACTCCTGTTAAACACGTCATGCAGGATTATTCACCTAGTCCTGGCCGACGTCGGCTCTTACGATCTGGCCATTCGTAAAGGACCAGACGCCATGAAAACGAGCTCCAAAATCGCCCACTTCGCACTCTGGGCAGCCGCGCTTCTTTCCTCGGCTTCGCAAGCACAGCAGTCCCCTCGATGGGAGCAGGCAGCACCGGCCGGCGTCGCCCGCCAGGAGCTGTACCCTGAAGTGCTGGACGGCAAGATCTATGTGGCTGGAGGCCTGCTCAGCCCCAACACAGGGTATTCGGCACACTTCGAGGCCTGGGACCCAACTCAAGCGCGCTGGACTCGTCTGGCCACCCTTCCCGAAGCCCGACATCACATCGCCCTCGCTGCCGCGAATGGCCGTCTGTGGGGCATCGGTGGGTTCAGCGGAGGGTTCCCGAATTGGCGCGCCCAATCCAGCGTGTTCTGGTATGAGCCCGCTGCCGACCGCTGGCACAAAGGTCCTCACTTGCCTCAAGCGCGTGCAGAAGGCGTCGCTGCAGCTGTTCATGGAAAGGTCTATTTGATCGGCGGTCGCGTGCCCGCGGTCGCTGGTGCCAGCCACTTCAATGATCATCAAGATTCCGTTGCGGTGGAAGTTCTGGACCCTGCGAGCGGACGCTGGAGTCGGCTGCCCGATGCTCCAACGGCTCGCAACAGCGCCGCCTCTGCGGTGATTGATGGGCGCATCTACGTCGTCGGGGGACGCAGCGCACGCAAGCAGGCAGACGGAACGCTGAGTCAGATCAACGTGCCGACGCTCGAAGTGTTCGATCCCGTCAGCAACACATGGACGGCTCGCAAGCCGATGCCGCAGGCACGCGGCGGACTGGCGGCGGCCGCGCACCGGGGCAAGCTGTACGTATTCGGAGGCGAGCAATGGGTGCCCGAGCAGAAAGTGTTCGCCGACAGCTGGGTGTACGACCCCGTCAAAGATCGCTGGGATGCACTGCCGCCCATGCCCACCGCGCGTCATGGCCTCGGCGCCGCCACCTTGAACAACCGCATCCATGTTTTTGGTGGTGGCCTTCGGGTGGGAGGCAACGCGGCCAGTGACGTTCACGAGGTGCTGGTACTCGATGGCACCCCATGACCCAACACCCACTTGAACTGTCCAAATCAGGAGTTTTATGTCCACCGACAACCCCCACTTTTCCAGCCACCGTCGCCAGTTGCTGCAGCGCGGCCTTGGTGTTGCCGCGGCCATTCCACTGGCACTCGCCGCTTCGCCCAGCGGCGCGCAAACCGCTGTGCCTGCCACCCCAAACCAGGCCCCTCCGCCAGGTGTTCTGACGAAGACGATTGCGCGTACCGGCGAATCGGTATCGGCACTGGGCCTCGGTACATTTCTGACATTTGACGTTTTGCCCGGGCAACCTCGCTCAAATCTGCGCGACGTCGTCAAAACATACTGGGATGGAGGCGTGCGGGTGCTCGACACGTCGCCGCTGTACGGCAGCGCTGAAAACACGGTCGGCGATTTCGTGACCAGTCTTGGCATCAACGATCGGATATTCATAGCCAACAAGCTGTGGACCACAGGCGAATACCTGACGGACGAAAGCCATGCCTTGCGCAGCTTTGAACAATCGCAACTGCGCCTGTGGCGCCAACGTTTTGACCTGATGCAGTGCCACAGCATCGTGAACGCCGACGTCGTGGTGCCGCTGCTGAATGCCTGGAAGAAGGAGGGGCGTACGCGGCTGGTCGGCATCACGCACCACGAGAGTTCTCAGCACGACCTGCTGGCAACGTGGATTGGCAGGGGTGCGGTTGATTTCGTCCAGGTGAACTATTCGATCTTCAACCGGAGTGCAGAGCAGCGAGTGCTGCCCGCAGCCCAGCAGCATGGCGTCGGTGTGCTTGTGAACATGGCCATGGAAAAGGGTCGTCTGCACAAGGCGGTTGAAGGTCAGCAGGTTCCGGGATTCGCTCGTGAAATGGGCATCGACAACTGGGCGCAGTACTTTCTGAAGTATGTGATGTCCCACCCAGCCGTCACCTCCTGCCTGAGTTCGACGTCGAATCCCGCGCACGCCTTGGAGAACGTCGGCGCTTTGCGCGGCCATCTGCCTGACGCTGCGATGCGTGAACGCATGGTGCGCCACCTCGAACGCTTGCCGGCGTTTGCACAGATTGCGTCTGTGCCCTGGTATCCGGGCAAGGATCAGCAATACCAGGGCTTCATCCGCCGCGGCCAGGCATCGTTGCGGGCGCGCAGCTGAACAGAGCGCGCCCGCTGAAACCCTGGCCTGTGACCAGGCAGTTCATCAAACCTTAATCCTGTTAACGGCTTCTTAAAGCCGACTGGTCAATATCGCCTCAAGCAAGGCATGCCCGGGTTGACCAGGTCAGAAGCACGAGGCGCAGGGACATCGTCGCTCTGGGACCTCACACCGAAAGTCGGAAATGAAAACTTCAATGCAAACACGGGCAGATCGCGCGCCTTGTGCCTTACTGGCCTTGCTGGTCCCCGCACTCCTGTCCGCCTGCGCTCAGATTCCAACGAGCACGGTGGCCGAGTCACAGTTCGGAGCGCTGTCTTGTGCGGAGTTGATCCAGCAAACAGAAGAAGCAAAGGCGACGGTGGCCGCAGCAGATCAGGCCAGGAGTGATTCCTGGAACGCGGTTCTGCCGTTCATTGTGGCGGCCCGATACGGCCAGGCTTCATCGGCCTCCAGCGAAGCAGGGCGGCGACTGACCCTGCTGGCGGAGCAATCTGCCCGGTTGGAGTGCGCTCGGTAGGTGTGGTTCAAAACCTCTGATTTCCAAGCCCCACCCTCTCCAAGGCTTGTTCACACCCACCGCTCGCGAGGGCGGTGGGTGCTTTTTTTCGTTCCGCGTCTGCGCTGGGTTGCCCTGAGTTTTCGCCCACCCGGCGATCGTTTGGCTCCATGGCAGAAAAGTCCCTCGCCGCGACGCAACCAAGCTCGACCGTCTCGACGCGGATGTGAAGATTCCGTCCATGGGATCGGCAGCGGGCGGGACTGATGAACACTCCTGGTTAATCGATTCTTAATGAGCCCAATAAGTTGTTCATCGCACTGCCTCAGCATGTGGCTCTGCCAACGAACGACATCCCGTCCGAGTTGTTGCAGAGAAGGAGGCCACGCTGTGCCAGACATTGCCCTTGAACGGATGAACAACGCAACCCGCAAGGACGCAGCATGAACCTGCAACGCAGACACTGGCTGCGCATGGGTACTGCGCTGGCACTGGCGGGCAGCCTGCCCATGCGAGCGTTCGGAGACACGTTCTCCGACGACATCCCGTCCTTCAGAACGCTCGACATCGACTGGGAAGACACCCGGCGCCAACGCCTGGTGCCGGTGCGGCTGTACATGCCGCAAGCGCGGCAGTCGGTGCCACTGGTGGTGTTCTCGCACGGCATCGGTGGCTCGCGCCTGGGCTACACATGGCTGGGCCAATGCTTCGCGCGCCACGGCATTGCCAGCCTGCATCTGCAGCATGTGGGCAGCGACCGACAGCTCTGGGGCGGCAACATCTTCAACATCGTCGGCCGCCTGCAGAACGCCGCCCAGGAAGGGGAAGCCATCGCCCGCGCGCAGGACATCCGCTTTGCGCTCGACACGCTCCTGATGGGTGATCTGGCACCACGCATCGATGCCAACCGTATCGTGGCTGCAGGACACAGCTATGGCGCCAACACCACGCTGCTCGTCAGCGGCGCGAGCGTCGAACGCGATGGCCGCGTGATCGAACTTCGCGACGACAGGGTGCGCGCCGCCATCGCCATCTCGGCACCGCCTTTTTATGGTGAAGCCGAGCCGCGCAAGATCCTGCAGACGGTGACGGTGCCCAGCCTGCACGTCACATCCACCGACGACATCATTCGCATTCCGGGCTACTACAGTGGCGCCGACGACCGGGTGGCCGTGTTCGACGCCATCGGCAGCGAGCGCAAGTGGCTCGCGGTGTACGCAGGTGGCTCACACAGCATGTTCACCGATCGCGGCAACAGTGGCGGTGCTCTCAACCCGAAAGCAAAACAAGCCACAGGCGCTCTTGCTGTGGCTTTCGTGAGTGCTGTGCTCGACGGTGACGCGCGTGAAATAGCCACGTGGGCCGAGCGTCACGCGACCATCCTGGCGCGCTTTTCGGTCGTGGGCGCGGGGTGACGGGCGCCCGCCCTCAGATCGCCAGCAGATCGCGCACGCCGTAGAGCGTGGCCAGTTGGTTCAGGCGACTGGGCCAGCCGCTCACACGCAACACCTTGCCGCGGGTGATCTGCCCGCGGCGCACTGCCAGCAACAGCGCCAATGCCGATGAGTCGAACACATTCAACGACGCGGCGTTGAGCACGACCCCTGCGCGTGGGTGGAGCGCCGTTTCCCGGTCCAACCGCGCCAATATCAGCGTGGTCTCGGCAAGGGTCAGGCGCTCAGGCAGTGTGAGCGTGAGGGTGTATTGGCTCATGAATGCTCAGCGGGTCTTTGCCATGTTTGACTTGTTGCGCTGGACCAGCGACGCGATCAGGCCGTCGATGCCCTTGGCGTTGATCTCTTGCGCGAACTGGGTGCGGTAGGTTTCCACCAGCCAGACGCCGAGCACGTTGATGTCGTAGATTTTCCAGCCGCCAGCCGTCTTTTCCATGCGGTAGTCAAGCTGGATCGGGTCGCCCTTGCCGCGCACTTCGGAGCGCACCACCACCTCGGTGTCTTCGGGCTTGGAGCGCATCGGCTTGAAGGTCACGGTCTGGTCCTTCACCTCGCCGAGCGCGCCGGCATAGGTGCGCACCAGCAGTGTCTTGAACTCGTCCTGCAACTGCTTCTGCTGCTCGGGTGTGGCCTGGCGCCAGTGGCGGCCGACCACGGAAGCGGTCATGCGCGTGAAGTTCACGTTGGGCATGATCTGCGAGTCCACCAGCGCCACGATGCGGTTCACCTCGCCCGCCTGGATTGCCGGGTCGGCCTTGATGGTGGCCATCACCTCGGTGGACAGGCGTTTGAGCAGCGCATCGGGTGACTCGTCCTGCGCCAGGGCGGGAATGGAGAAAGCGCCTGCGGTGGTGATCAGCAGGGCGGCGAGCCAGGAGTGGCCTCTTTTCATCGTTGGATTCCTTTCATTGGTTGACCATGTCGTCGATTTGCCCTTGGCGGCGGTTGAGGTACAGGTCTCGGGTGAAGCTGTATTTGTCGAGCGCGGCCTCTTCCAGCAGCGTGGTGGCGCGCAGGAGGCCTGCACGGGTGTCGACGACACGCAGCGCGGTGAGCGCGTTGCGCGCCGACACATCGTTCATGCCCGAGACCAGGTCCACGCTCATGTCGACCACCAAGCCGGTGCCATCCCGCACCGACGAGGGGCCGAAAATCGGCAGTACCAGGTAGGCGCCCGCTGGTGCACCCCAGCGGCCCAGGGTCTGGCCGAAGTCCAGGCGGGTGCGCGGGATGCCGGCTTCGGTGGCAATGTCGAGCAAGCCCGCCAGACCGAACACCGAGTTGACGCTGAAACGCATCAGGTTTTCGGTCGCTTCGCGTGGGCGCAGCTGAAACGCCGCATTGGCCGACGACCACAGGTCGCCCAGGTTGCCAAAGAAGTTGCTCACGCCGGTTTGCACCGGGCTGGGTGTGACGTCTTTGTAAACGGTGGCCACTGGCTTGAGCACCGCCGTGTCGACGGCGTCGTTGAAGCGGTAGACCCCGCGGTTGAACGGCTCCAGCGGATCGCGCGGATTGGCATCGGGGCCGGTGGCGCAACCCACCGTGCAGACCAGCAGCAAGCTGGCAAGACACACGCGCCCGAAGCGCTGGTCTGAGGCAAAGAGGGGTTTCAATTTCATGAAGGTTCCTGAAACGGTGGGTACCGCGTTATGGTTTGGGCGCTGCATCGCCACTGTCCGCTGCGCTGTTGAACAGAAACTGGCTGATCAGGTTCTCCAGGATCACCGCCGATTGGGTCTGCGTGATCACGGCGCCCGCGGCGATGTTCTCGGCGTCACCGCCGGGCTCGATGCCGATGTACTGCTCGCCCAGCAGACCGCTGGTGAGGATCTTGAGCGAGCTGTCCTTGGGAAAGGCGTAGCGCGATTCGAGTGCCAGCGTGATGTTGGCCTGGAAGGTCTTGTCATCGAAGGTGATGGACTCCACCCGACCCACCACCACGCCCGCGCTGCGCACGGCGGCCTTGGGCTTGACGCCACCGGCGTTGTCAAAGCGCCCCACCACCTGGTAGGTCTTCTCGAAGTTCAGGCTGAGCAGGTTGGCCGACTGCAGGGCCAGGAACAGGATGGCCGCTGCGCCGATCAGCACGAACAGGCCGACCCAGATGTCGTTTTTGGAAGTTTGCATGTTGATCTCCGGGTAACGCTCAGATGCTGAACATCGTGGCGGTGAGAATGAAGTCCAGCGCCAGCACGGTGAGCGAGGCCATCACCACGGTGCGGGTGGTGGCGCGTGAAACGCCTTCGGGCGTGGGGTGTGCGCTGTAGCCCTGGAGCAAGGCGATGAAGGTCACGGCGAAACCGAACACCACGCTCTTGACGACGCCGTTGCCCACATCGGCCCAGACGTCCACACCGGCCTGCGTCTGGCTCCAGAAGGCGCCCCCGTCCAGGCCGAGCATGAGCACGCCCACCACCCAGCCACCGATCACGCCCACCGCGCTGAAGATGCCGGCGAGCAGGGGCATGGCGATCACGCCGGCCCAGAAACGCGGGGCCAGCACGCGGCGCACCGGGTCCACCGCCATCATTTCCATGGCGCTGAGTTGTTCACCGGCTTTCATGAGGCCGATCTCGGCCGTGAGCGAGGTGCCGGCGCGACCGGCAAACAGGAGCGCCGTGATCACGGGGCCGAGTTCACGCACCAGCGAGAGCGTGACCAGCAGGCCCAGCGCTTCGGTGGCGCCGTAGATGCGCAGCGTGTAGTAGCCCTGCAGGCCGAGCACGAAGCCCACGAACAGGCCCGAGACACCGATGATGGCCAGCGAGTGGTTGCCCAGGAAGTGGATCTGGTCGCGCAGCAGCACCGGGCGGCGCAGGGACGCGCCCAGCAGCCACAGCAGGCGCGCCATCAGGCGCGTGCCGGTACCGATGTCGGTGATCTGGCTGCGCACCGCGAAGCCCAGGCGAGAGATCCACATCAACGTCATACCAGCTCAATCCCGAGGGGGTTGTGCCCGTCGCCGAAGTCATCTTCGAGACTGGGGCCAGGGTGATGGAAGCGCACGGGGCCATCGGGCAAGGCATTGACGAACTGTTTGACCAGCGGGTCTTCGCTGTGGCGAACCTCGTAGGGCGTGCCCTGGGCGGCAATTCTCCCGTTGGCCAGCACAACCACGTGATGAGCAATGTGCAGTGTCTCGTCCAGATCGTGCGAGACCACGATGCTGGTGAGACCCATGGCGTCGTTGAGCTGGCGGATCAGCCGCGCCGTGGTGCCCAGCGAGATCGGGTCCAGCCCGGCGAAGGGCTCGTCGTACATCACGAGTTCCGGATCAAGCGCGATGGCGCGGGCCAGCGCCACGCGCCGGGCCATGCCGCCCGAGAGTTCGCTGGGCATGAGGTCGCGCGCACCGCGCAGGCCCACCGCGTTGAGCTTCATCAGCACGATGTCGCGCACCAGCGGTGGCGGCAGATCGGTGTGTTCGCGCAGCGGAAAGGCGACGTTGTCGAACACACTCATGTCGGTGAACAGCGCGCCAAACTGGAACAGCATGCCCATGCGCCGGCGTGCGGCGTACAAGGCCTCAGATCGCATGACGGTCACGTCCTGGCCGTCGAACAGGGTCTGGCCTTTCTGTGCGCGCAGTTGCCCGCCAATCAGGCGCAGCACCGTGGTCTTGCCGCCACCAGACGCGCCCATGAGTGCCGTGACCTTGCCGCGAGGCACGGTCAGCGTGATGTTGTCGAGGATAGCGCGCTCGCCGTACCCGAAGGTGAGGTTGCGCAGTTCGACCAGGGGAGGTGTGTTGTCGGTGGGCATTCAACAAGATCCGATGAATGTTCAGAAGCGGTAGAGATAGCCCACGCGCAAGCCGGTCTGGCTGGAGCGGTCGATCAGCGGACTGTCCTTGATGCCATCGCCCAGGCGCGTGCTTCGCAGATCGAGAAAGACGTTCTGCTTGGGCGACAGGGTGTAGTCGATGCGCAGCCCCACCTCCATGTTGATGGTCGAGTCGCCTTCGTATTGGGGCCGGCCCGGGATCGCCTCGGACGCGTTCACGCCGTAGTAGTACCCCACGTACTCCTGGTCCAGGTGAACGGCCGCCAGGCGGGGCGTGAAGCTGAACTTGCCTGATACAAAGCGGCGGTCTGCCTGCAGCTTGAACTGGCGGCCTTCGCTGTTGCTCGATGCATCGCCCATGAGTTCGGCCGACAGATTGACGAAGGGCGTGTGCCAGGTGGCCTGACCGCCGATCCACACCCCGTCCTCGCGTTCGGCCATGCCCGCGAGATACGGTGAG
This sequence comes from Hydrogenophaga sp., assembly GCF_018780385.1. GTDB lineage: Bacteria > Pseudomonadota > Gammaproteobacteria > Burkholderiales > Burkholderiaceae_C > Hydrogenophaga. Next base: position 109,338 of record NZ_JADMJO010000048.1, read on the forward strand.
TCGGACGCCTCAAAACCCTCCATGGCGTAACGCGCCTTGAGCCGGAAGGAGACCGGCCCGGCGGGAGGCAACTTCAGTTCAACGCCGGGGCCCATCACGCGCACCCAGTAGTTCTCGAAGTAGATCAGCGGGATGCCCTGGGTGTCGTTGCCCATGTCGCGGTAGGCCTCCCGCTGAACATCCACACCCAGCCCGATGCCCCATTGAGATTCGCCGCGCTTGAACGGGGGCTCCTGCGCGAGGGCGCCGGGGGACGTCATCGCGGCAGCCAAGGTCAACAGGCCCGCAGGCAGGCTTGTTGCAAGTCGGACCTCCGAGCGTGGGTGTGATGGAAGGGCGGTAGGTGTCATGGGCAATTGCTCCAGTTAGGAAAAAGACTCAGGGGAATCAGCGGTTTTCGCTGGCGGATCAGACGGCCGATCGCCGTCATGAATGGGGTGGCTGCGGTTATCGGGGGTCAGCGGGCCGGCCAGCAAGCGGTGGCGTGTTGTCGAACCGCACAGCACAACAGCGCCAGCCAACTTCGCTGAACGTGCCGTGCACCCCGTGATCGTTTTTCCCATGGCCTTCTGCATCTGACCTGTGCACACTGCAGAGGTCCTGTGTGATGCCATCGTGACCCGTCGGCTTTAAGAACCTGTTAGGGGGATGAAGGATTCATGAAGGATCCGCGAGTCGCAGGCGCTTTGCCCTGCGGGCGGGCGCCGCGTTCGCTGCGTGCCTTCATAAGCTGTTCATCGCCAAGATTCACAATCAAACGAGTGGGGCGTGTTGCCCGTGGGACTTTTTGATCATGCATCTGTTGCTCGTGGAAGACGACGCCATGCTCGCTGATGCGGTGTGCGAAGGCGCACGCCAGAACGCCTGGCAAATCGACCATGTCGGTGATGCAGCCGGCGCGCGCCTCGCACTGATCGATCATGCGTACACCGTCGTGCTGCTGGACATTGGTTTGCCTGGAGAGTCCGGTTTGTCGGTGCTCAAGGCCATGCGTGGCCGCTACGACGTGACGCCTGTTTTGATGCTGACCGCACGAGGCCAGCTGAGCGAACGCATTCAGGGTCTGGACGCTGGCGCGGATGACTACCTCGTCAAGCCCTTTCAGGTTGATGAGCTGTGGGCGCGGGTCCGCGCAGTCATCCGCCGCAGCCAGGGGCGCGTTGTCCCGGTGTTCACCTACCGCGACATCCAGCTCGACCGCGGCAAGCGCCTGGTGACGCGCGCTGGCAAACGCGTGTCCCTGAGCGCTCACGAGTACCGAACGCTGCTGGCTCTGTTGGAACGCCCTGGCCATGTGGTCACGCGCGCTCACCTGGAAGATGTGGTGTACGGAAGCAGCAGCACCATTGAGAGCAACACGATCGCGGTTTTCATCTACCAGCTGCGGCGCAAACTGGGTGAAGACCTGATCACCACCCTGCACGGACATGGCTACATGATCGGTGAGGCCCTGCCGTGAATTCGCTGCAAGGCTATGTTCTGAGGGTGCTGGCCGGCACCATCCTGTTGAGTTGGTCGGTTGCATTGGGTGCGCTGTGGCTTTTCCTCCAGCACAGCGAAACCAGCATCGCCGACAACGGGCTCAAGAACTTTGCCACGCGCATCCTGCAGGCCATGCCGGCCAACAAGGACATCGGCTTCTCGGAGCCCGGGCTTCAGCCCAAGGCTTCGTCCCTGTCTGACGATCCGAAGCTGGCCTTCCAGGTGTGGGGTGACCGAACACGGCTCATCGCCGAAACACCGGGCGCGCCCATCTCGGCATTGAAGCCCGATTTTGTCGACGGTTTTGCCAGCCTGATGGTGGGCGAAGATCGCTGGCGCGTGTACTCGATATCCGACAGTGCCCACCGAAAGTTCGTGCAGGTGGGCAGGTTGCACAGCGAACTTGACGCCGAACTGCGACGCAAGGCGCTTGTCGCGCTGGGTGTCATGACGACGCTGGTGTGTTTTGTGGGCTTGTTGACTTTTCTCGCTGTGAAGTGGTCGCTGCGGCCGGTCGTGGCCTTGGAGGACACACTGCGACGTCGAGCCAAGTTCGATCTCACACCGCTGTCGACGACGACTCTTCCCACCGAACTTCAACCGCTGGTGGAGTCTTTCAATCATGTGCTGCTGCAACTGGATGAAGCGGTCGAAAGCGAGCGCCGGTTCATAGGCGACGCAGCCCACGAGTTGCGCACGCCCCTGGCCGCGCTGCAGGCCCAGGCACACGTCGCCTTGCATGCGCGCACGGCTCCCGAGAAAGACGCGGCACTGGTCAAACTCATTGCGGTTGCCGAACGCAACACGCGTCTGTCCGAGCAATTGCTCGATCTCGCACGCCTGAATGCCGGTGGGCATGCGCCACAGCGCGAAATGGCCGACTTGAGCGAACTGGCACTTCATGTGGCGCGAGAGTTTGAGGTGTTTGCCGAGACGAACCATCGCACGCTGGCACTGGACATCGCCCCCTCCCACATCGCATGCAACATCGACGAAATCGGCATTCTGTTGCGCAACCTGGTGGACAACGCACTGCGCTATACCCAGACGGACGGGAGGGTTCACATCCGCTGCGGTTGTGTCGATACCGACGCCGGCCCGGCAGGCTACGTGGAGGTGGCCGACGACGGACCTGGCGTGCCCGCCAGCGAACGCGAGGCGATCTTTCGCCGGTTTCATCGAGTGCCGGGCAATGGTGGGCGCGGCAGTGGGATCGGTCTGTCGTTGGTGGCAGGGATCGCCCGGTTGCACATGGCAACGATCGTCACGGGCACGGGGATTGATGGCGAAGGCTTCAGCGTCCGTGTGCAGTTTCCTGCGGTGGACATGCCCGCTGCAGACACGCCGGCCTGATCCCCCTGCGTGGGGTTTTTCAAGCGGGTTGAAACAGGCGCAGGAAGCGCTCATCGCTGGCGTAGGCGACGTTCACACGCATGCACGGGCGCGCGGAATGGCGGTCCGGAAAAAAGACAGAGCCTGGCGAGACGAAGATGCCTTCGGCGGCGGCGCGACGCACCAGGTCGATTTCCGTTTCGCCGCCCGGCAACTCGGCCCACACGTAGTAGCCCCCTGTGTAAGGCGACAACAGCCGCAGGCCGGCACGTTCCATGGCCGGCAACGAAAGGCGTTGCGCGACATGGAGACGCGCCTTCAGCCGTGTGAGGTGCCGCCGGTACTGACCGCCATCGATGAGCTGGCTGACCACGCGTTCGACAAAATCCGAGGTGGAGACCAGCGTCACCATCTTGAGGTCGCACAAGTCGTTGATGATGGCGCTGGGCCCGGCGATGAAGCCCACGCGCAGGCCGGCCGAGAGCGTCTTGGAAAAGCTGCTCACATAGATCACGCGGTCGAGCTGGTCCAGCGCCGAGAGGCGCGGCGCGCTGGCCGGCATGAGGTCGGCAAACGGGTCGTCCTCGACGATCTGGAGGTCGTGTTGTGCGGCGAGTTGCAGCAACCGGTGCGCCTTGGCCAGCGAGAGTGACCCGCCGGTGGGGTTGTGCGCGAGTGATTGCGTGAAGAACACCTTGGGCCGGTGAGCCGCCGCCAGCGCGTGCAGGGCCTCAAGGTCCGGCCCGTCGGGCAGGCGCGGCACGCCCACCATGGTCACCTCGGCCAGCTTGAGCTTGCCAAAGAGTGGGTAGTAGCCGGGCGAGTCCACCAGCACCACGTCGCCCGGCCGCAGGAGTTGCCGCACGATCAGGTCCAGCGCGTGGTTGGCGCCCTGCGTCAGGAGCACTTGGCGCGCGTCGGCCTGGATCGACCGCTCATGGAGGAGGCGCGCGATGGTCTGGCGCAGTGGCAGGTAACCCCAGGGCGTGCCGTAGCCGTGTTCCAGCTGGTTCCAGGTGTTTGAACGCACGCCGCGCAGATGGCGGCCCAGCTCCGAGCCTTCCATCCACGTGGCGGGCGGTCGGCCGTCGCCCACGCGCACTTCGTAGTGCTGCTCGAGTTGCTCGCGCAACAGCGAGACCACGTCCACCGCTTCAACCAGGTGCGCAGCCGGCGCCTGAACGCGCGCGCCGGGGGCTTTGCGCGCGTAGTAGCCCGAGCCGGGCCTCGACTCGGCGTAGCCACGCGCGATCAGCCGGTTGTAGGCCTCCACCACGGTGTTGCGCGACACATCCTCCTTGTCGGCGCAGTCGCGCACGGAGCGCAGCCGCGTGCCCGCGGGCAGCAGGCCGTGGTCGATCGCCTGTGCGATGCGCTTCACCAGCGCTTCCACCTTGGTGTCGGGCGAGGCGTTGGCGTCAGAGGAGGGCGGGCGGTTTTGCAAGGCGCTGTCTCCATGAAGTGATGGGTACGGTTCTTTTATCCGTCACCAAACTGTACCCTTTGATTGCCATACCCGTCGATACACTTTGCCCGTCGTTGCCCTCGCCGGTGACGTCCACTGCCCGCCCGACGTGCGGGTGCAACAACCAGAATCGATAGGAGACAAGACATGACCCAGAAAACCGTTGCGCGCCGCGCGATGCTCAAATCTGCCCTGGCCGGGGCCGCCGTGGCCGGTCTGGCCGCTCCCCGTCTGGCCAGCGCCCAGGCCACCGTGACCTGGCGCATGCAGGCGCTGTGGGACGGTGGCACCACGCCGCAGAAGTTTGAAGAGCAGTTCGTCGCCCGCGTGGCCGAGCTCACGGGCGGACGCTTCAAGATCAACCTGTTCGCAGCCGGCCAGATCGTGCCGGCCGCGCAGGCTTTCGACGCGGTGCGCGGCGGTGCCTTCGAGATGATGAAGACCTTCGACGGTTACGAAGCCGGCAAGATTCCGGCCTTCGCTTTCACCTGCACCATTCCCTTCGGCTTTGCCGAGGCCGATGAGTACGAAGCCTGGTTCTACGAAAAGGGCGGCCTGGAAATGGCACGCCAGGCCTACGCGCCCGCCGGTCTTCATTACATCGCCCCCACCGTCTATGGCCAGGAGCCGCTGCACTCCAAGGTCCCGATCCGCAAGATTGCCGACCTGGCCGGCAAGAAGGGCCGCTTCGTCGGCCTGGCCTCGTCGGTCATGGGCGCTTTCGGCGTGGCCGTGACGCCGCTGCCCACGGGTGAGGTGTATTCCGCGCTCGACAAGGGCGTGATCGACATGGCCGACCGTGGCGACCTCACCGCCAACTTCGAGGCCGGCCTGGCCGAGGTGGCCAAGTTCATCATCGTGCCGGGTTTCCACCAGCCCACCACCGCCACCGCCTATGTGGCCAACCGCGCCGCGCACGACAGACTGCCCGCCGAGTTCAAGGCGGCGTTGGTGATGGCTGCACGCGAGGTGTCGGGCGCGCTGCGCCAGCGCATTCTGGTGAACGACGCTTCGGTGCTCGCCAAGTACCAGGCCAAGGGCTGCGAGATCATCCGCTTCAGCGCGGCCGACGTGGCCGCCGCGCGGCCCAAGGCCATTGAAGCCTGGCGCGCTGCCACCAAGGGCGATGCCCTGGCCAGCAAGATCCTCGACAGCCAGATCGCCTTCATGAAGGAACTCGGCCTGCTGGCCTGATCGCACGCGCCCCGCGCTGCCTTCGGGTGGCGTGTGGGGCTCCCGTTCGCCCTTCAAGGAATTCGGTATGCCCACCTGGTTGTCGGCGGCCACCTCGGCCGTCACGCGCCTGAACCGCGCGATCTTCCATCTCACGGTCTGGCTCATGGCCATCGTCGTGCCCGTGATGTTGTACGAGGTCGTGCTGCGCTATCTGTTCAACGACCCCACCGTCTGGGCCATGGAGCTCGCGGTGCTGCTGTTCGGCCCGTACTTCCTGCTCGGCGGCCCCTATCTGCTGCACCTGCGGGGACATGTCTCGCTGGATCTCGTGCGCCAGCGGCTGAACGCGGTCTGGCAACGACGCATGGACCTGGTCAACTTCCCCGTGATCATCCTGTTCTGCGCCATCCTCATCTATTTCAGCTGGCCTTCGGCATGGAGCGCGTGGCAGTACCGCGAGACCAGCTTCTCGGCCTGGAACCCACCGATCTGGCCGGCCAAGGCGGTGGTGCCGCTCTCCCTGGTGCTCATGCTGCTGCAGGCTCTCGTTGAGCTGTGCCGCGTGATCTACCGCACCGATTCGGAACCGGTCACGAACGAGGTGCCGCAAGCATGAGCCCCAATACGATATTGCTGCTGATGTTCGGCAGCCTCACGCTGTTCATGCTCAGCGGTCTGCCGATCGCCTTCGTGCTGGGTGGCCTCTCGCTGCTGTTCATCGTCACCTTGTGGGAACCCAGTGCGGTCATCGTGCTGGTGCTGCAGATCTACGACACCATGAAGTCGGAAGCGCTGCTGGCCATCCCGTTGTTCATCCTCATGGCCTGCATCCTTCAACGCTCCGGCGTGATTGAGGATCTCTACAAGGCGATGGAGTTGTGGTTCGGGCGCCTGCGCGGCGGCCTGGCGATCGGCACGGTGATCATCTGCGTGGTGATGGCGGCGATGACAGGCGTGGTCGGCGCGGCCGTCACCGCCATGGGCATCCTGGCACTGCCAGAGATGCTGCGTCGCGGCTACAAGCCCGAGCTTGCGCTGGGCACCATCTGCGCATCGGGCACGCTGGGCATTCTCATTCCGCCTTCGGTGCTGACCATCGTCTATGCCGTGACGGCGCAGGTCTCCATTGGTCAGATGCTGATTGCCGGCCTCGTGCCCGGCCTCATCCTCGCCGTGCTCTACATCGCCTACATCGTCGTGGTCGGCTGGCTCAAGCCCGAGTGGGTGCCGCTGGACCCGAGCACGCGGCAAGCACCGCTGCGCGACAAGCTGGTGGCGCTCAAGGCGCTGGTGTTTCCGAGCATGCTGATCACGCTCATCCTGGGCTCCATCTTCTTCGGCATCGCCACGCCCACCGAGTCGGCGGCGGTGGGCGTGGCGGGGGCCATCATCCCGGCCGCGTTCAAGCGCAGGCTGAACCTGCCCATGCTGAGCCAGGCGGGCGTGGATACGCTCAAAGCCACGTCGATGATTCTGTGGATCACGCTGGGCGCCAAGGCCTACGTGGCGATCTTCACCGGCCTGGGCGGCGCGGACACCCTGCTCGAATTCATCAAGGGCATGGAGGTCAATCGCTGGTGGATTCTGGCGGCCATGATGCTGCTGCTGATCTTCCTGGGCACCGTGCTCGACGAGCTCGGCATCATCCTGCTCACGGTGCCGGTGTTCCTGCCGATCGTGCGCTTGCTCGGCTTCGACGAGATCTGGTTCGGCGTGCTTTATGCCATCACCATCCAGATGGGCTACATCAGTCCGCCGTTCGGCTACACGCTGTTCTACATCAAGGGAACCTTGCCCAAGCACATCGGCATGGGCGCGGTCTACCGGGGAATCATTCCCTTCTTCTTCCTGCAGTTCCTTGGCCTGCTGATCTGCGCCGCCTTCCCCGACCTCATCACCTGGCTGCCGAAGCTCATGGCTTCGCGCTGAATCCGTTCACATCCTTCGAGGTTCACACCATGGACGCCCCTACACCCTCCAGCCGCATCGTCGGCTTTCACAAGCTGGCCGTGGCCCAGCGCATCGAGCGCGTGGCGCAGTTCGCCAACCTGAGCGCCGACGATCAGGCCCTGCTGGCCCAAACCGGCAACCTGCCGGCCGAAACCGCCGACCACATGATCGAGAACTTTGTCGGCACGATGAACATTCCCATGGGCGTGGCGACCAACCTGCGCATCGACGGCCGCGACCGCCTGGTGCCCATGGCCACGGAAGAGTCTTCCGTGGTGGCGGCGGTGTGCAATGCTGCGCGCCAGAGCTACGACGCGGGGGGCTTCGTCACCTCGATGTCGGGCACGCAGATGATTGCGCAGATCCAGCTCACGGGTGTGAGCGATCCGCAGCACGCGCGCATCCGCATCCTGGAGCGCCTGGAGGACATCCGCGCCATGTGCGATGCCTGCGACCCCGTGCTGGTGAAGCTCGGTGGTGGCTTTCGCGACCTGGAAGTGCGTGTGCTCGACACGCGCGGCGGCACCATGGTGATCACCCATCTCATCGTGGACACACGCGACGCCATGGGCGCGAACGCGGTCAACACCATGGCGGAGAAGCTCGCGCCGCACATCGCGCAGTGGACCTCGGGCACGACCAACCTGCGCATCCTCTCCAACCTGGCCGACCGCCGCCTGGCGCGCGCGCGTTGCGTGTGGCCGCTCGACGCCATCGGCGGCGCCGAGGTGCGCGATGCCATGCTCTCGGCCTACCACTTCGCCGACGCCGACCCCTACCGCGCCGCCACGCACAACAAGGGCATCATGAACGGCGTGAGCGCCGTGGTGCTGGCCACCGGCAACGACACGCGCGCCGTGGAGGCCGGCGCCCACGCCTACGCCGCGCGCAGCGGACGCTACGCCAGCCTCACCGCCTGGGAAGCCACCGCCACCGGCGACCTGGCCGGCACGATCGAACTGCCCATGGCCGTCGGTCTCGTGGGCGGAGCGACCAAGGTGCACCCCACCGCGCGGCTGGGCCTGAAGATCCTGGGCGTGAGCACCGCCGAGGAACTGGCCCGCATCATCGCGGCCGTGGGCCTGGCGCAGAACTTCTCCGCGCTCAAGGCGCTGGCGACCACCGGTATTCAGAAGGGTCACATGGCCCTGCACGCGCAGAACATCGCCATGATGGCGGGTGCCGTGGGTGAGGAGATCGACCGCCTGGCCCAAGTGCTGGTGGCCAAGGGCATGGTGCGCATGGACGTTGCCGATACCGAGCTCGCGTTGCTGCGCGGCACCTGAGCGCCTGCGTTGAAGTCACATTGCGGAGTGATGACTTTGGGATCGAAGTCGGTCATGATGGGCGCCGTGCCGACACCCATCTATGAGGACACCCTGGGTTGACTACCATGGAAAAGCGAACCTTCATCGAGCTCACCATCAATGAAAGCGACATCGTGTTTGCCGATTCCCCACGCCGAATACTTGTCGATGTGTCACACATCGCCACCGTTGAGGACATGGTCAGCAATCCGCATGGGGAATGCGTCGTCACGCTGCACGAGCCTCATGACGAAACAATTGAAAATGACACGGGTGAACATGTGGTTCGCTGCGCCAAGAAGCTGATCACGCTGGACTCCTACGATGACATCTGGCGCAGACTCTCTGCGTCGGCCGAGTTGTCACCTTCAGGTGTTGTCACCCCCAGAAAGTTCGCCGATGACGCCATCGATCGAGTCCGCGGTGGAAAGGTCTGAATCCTGACGCCCCGCAGGGGCACATCCGTCTTTCGCCCTATTGCGAGATCCGTACCACGCGGCCATTGAGCGGCTGCACCGGTCGGGCATTGGCCGGATAGAGCCGGCGCATGCTGCGGATCGCTTCGGCCGACACCTTGACAGGCTGTGTCAACACCATCCAGCGCACGCCCTCGGAGCACGGCGGCGTGGTGAGTGAACCCTCGAATTCCCAGTAGCGCCGCTCGGCGGGCAACAGGCCTGCCAGGTCGAGTTCGAGGCCGTCGACGGTGAGCGTTTCGCCGGCGTGCTGCGGCAAGTGCGACAGCACGGTCTCAAACCCGGTAGCCGCCTTGCCAGGCTGGATCAGCGCTGCCACCACCGCCAGTTTTCCCTCGGCATCACGATGGACGAAATGGGCGACCATCGCGCTGGGTTTGCCCTGCACGTGTTCCTCGCTGGGCGTGTGGAAGTGGAACTGCACGAGTTCATAGGAGTGGTCGCCGATGCGAAGGAACTGCCCCCGGGGAATGTTGACCTGGATGGTGTGGCCGTTGTTGACGATGGACGGCGTCACCCGGCCGTATGCGAACTCCAGCGTGGGCAATTGCGCCGCCTGAGCGTTGCGGATATCGATGGGCGACTGCGCACGGCCATGGGCACACGATTCGTAAGCCGGGTCGATCTCGGCCCAGTGCGTGGTGCCGTGTTGCCCGCGGTACTCCCAGTGGGGCGCGGCGCCCTGGGCGGCGAAGGACCCGGTCACGCACAAAGCGGACAGCACGAAGGAACAGGAAGCAAGAGAGCGGGAAAGTTTCATGGTTGGACGCTGTGGATGAGTTGCAGACGTTGGGCATTGGACGCAGCCCATCTGAAGCCAACCTTAAGAGACGGCTGCCGACCTCGGCAAGGCATCCTTGAGCGATGCGGGAGAATGACGCGATGCGTGTCTGATGGTGGAAGACGACGAGGCAATCGCGGGAGCGCTGCGCTCGCATTTGCAGGGCCAGGGCTGGGCGGTGGACGGCGCAGTGGGCGTTTCGCCAGCCTGGGCTGCCCTGACGGTCGAGCGTTTCGACATGGTGTTGCTGGATCTCGGTCTGGCCGACGGCGACGGAACGGAGTTGTTGCGGCGCTTGCGGCAGACACCTCAGGGGCGCTTGCCGGACTCGGCCACGCCCGTGTTGATCATGACAGCGCGCGACCAGGTGTCTTCACGCATCGCCGGCCTGGATCTGGGTGCCGACGACTACGTCACCAAACCGTTCGATCCCGACGAACTCACGGCGCGCATGCGCGCGCTGCAGCGGCGCGCCGCCGGCCGTGCGCAGTCCACGCTGCGTTGTGGCGAACTGGAGATCGACCCTGCCGGGCGCACGGTGGTGCGTGCCGGGCGCGCGGTCGAGCTCTCGGCCCGCGAGTTCGCGGTGTTGCTGGTGTTGCTCGAATGCCGGCCGCGCGTGCTCTCGCGTGCACAGATCGAGCAGCGCCTCTACAGCTTCGAGCAAGTGCTGGAAAGCAATGCGATCGAGGTGCATGTGCACCACTTGCGGCGCAAGCTGGGTGACACCTTGATCCGCACCGTGCGGGGCGTTGGTTACTACGTGCCGGCGGAGGATGCGCAGTGAAGACGTCTGCCAGCTTGACCGGGCATTTGCTCACCTGGACGCTGGGCGCCTTGTTCCTGGTCTGGGCCTGCTTCATCGCCTTCGCCTATCAGGCAGGTCAGCGCGAGGCCGACGAGCTGACCGATGGGCACCTGGCGAGCACCAGCACCTTGCTGGCGGCTTGGGCCCATGGCCAGCCGTTGGCGGGCCAGCAGGTTGCCGCGCCGGCGGGGACGCTGCCGCTGCAGGCGCACGACTATCAACGCTCGCTGAGCGTGGTGATATGGGACGCCCAGGGCAGCGTGGTCGCGCGCAGTGGCGATGCGCCCGTGCCCGATTTCGCAGTCGCGGAGGAAGGCTTCAGCACGTTGGCCCTGGGGCAGCCGGCGGTCGATTGGCGTGGTTTCGCGCGGTGGAACGCCGACCGCAGCCGCAAGGTCATGGTGTTGTTGTCAGTGCCCGAGCACGATGCGCTGGCGCGCGACATTGCGCAACAGATCATCGAACCGGGGCTGTGGCTGCTGCCGGCCGTGGCCCTTGCGCTGGGACTGGCGATCCGTCGGGGGCTGCGCCCGCTGTACGAGATGTCGGGCAATGTGCATGACCTCGATATCCACCAGGCCGAGGCGCTCCCCTTGCCGCGTCATGAGGAGCTCGCCGCCGTGGTGGACGCGGTCAACCGGCTGGTGCAGCGCTATCACGCCGCATTGACCCGCGAGCGGGACCTGGCGAGCGAGTTCGCGCACGAATTGCGCACGCCACTCACCGCGCTGGCGCTGCAGGCACGCGGTGCGCGCGACCTGCACGAGGGTGCCTCGCGCGTCGCGGCTATCGCGCACATCGAGCAACAGGCCTTGCGGGCCGGCGAAGTGCTGACCCAGTTGCTTGCCCTGGCGCGCGCGGGGCGGGCCGAATTGGACGAGACCGCCGAGCCGGTCGATGTGACCGAACTGGCACGCCATGTGGTGGGTGACTATGCGCCGCAGGCCCATGCTGGCGGCCGTGAGTTGTCGTTGGCGGCAGATGCCCCGCTCCGGGTTTCAGGTCACAGGACCCTGCTCGAACTCGCCCTGCGCAACCTGGTGGAAAACTCCCTCAGCCACACGCCGCCGGGGACCCATGTGGAGGTGTGCGTCAAGTCGTTGGAACGCTGCGTGCACGTGCGGGATCGATGGCCTGCGCAGGCCGCTGTCAGCGAGCGTGCAGAGGGGCCGGCGCTTGGCCTGGGGCTGGGACACCGCGTGGTGGCCAAGGTCGCGGAAATCCACGGCGCCAGCTTCGAGGCGCACACCGGTTCGCCCCTCCATGGTCGCGGTTATGGCATCGTGTTTCGCTGAGCTCGGTCAGTCAGGTTGATTCACCTGAGCCTCGCTTACTCGGCCTGGATGCCCGCAGCCTTGATGATGTCGCCCCACTTGCGCGTTTCTGCCGCCTGGAACTTCGCCAGCCCGTCGGGGGTGCTCGTGAAGGCCTCCGAACCGCTGTTGTCGAAAAAGCTTTTCGACTGCGCGCTGGCGGTGGCACGGACCAGCAACTCGTTGAGACGCTGGATGGCCGCGGGAGGTGTGCCGGTGGGTGTGTACGCCGCGAACCAGTAGCCCATTTCATAGCCGGGCACACCGGCCTCGGCAATGGTGGGCACATTGGGCAGCATGGGCGAACGTTTGGAAGCCGTCACGCCCAGGGCGCGCAGCTTCTCCGACTTGATCTGCGGAACGCCAGTGGACATGTCGGCAAACATCATGGTGATCTGCCCGCCCAGGAGATCGGTGATGGCGTTGGGGTTGCTCTTGTACGGCACATGCAGGATCTGCACACCGGCCATCTGCTGAAACAGTTCACCCGCAATGCGGCTGGAAGAGCTGCCGCTGCCGAAGTTCAGCTTGCCCGGTGATTTTTTGGCCTCGGCGATCACGTCGGCCACGGTCTTGTAGCCCGACGCGGGGTTGACCACCATGACCTGGCCGCCCTTGCCGAGTGCGGTGACCGGCGCGAAATCCTTCACCGGGTCGTAGCTCAGTTTTTTGTACAGGTGTTCGTTGGCCGCATGCGTGGTGTTGGTCGTGATGAGCACCGTGTAACCGTCTGCAGGTGCCTTGGCCACCGCGGCGGCGGCGATCATGCCGCTGGCGCCTGCCTTGTTTTCGACCACGACAGGCTGCCCCGTGTCGTTGGTCAGAGACTGGCCCAGTGCGCGAGCCAGCTGGTCGGTGGCGCTGCCGGCCGCAAACGGCACCACGAAGGTGATGGGGCGCGACGGGAAAGGCTGCGCCTGGGCCATGGCCTGAGCGGGGGCCCATCCGAGGAAGGCGATGGCCGAGGTGGCCAGCAGGTGGCGGCGCTTCTTGAGGTTGATGTTCATGGTGTTGTCTCCTGGTTGGAATGGTCAGCGGGGAAAAAGAAAAGGAGAAAGCGCGGGGCACCTTCAGGGTGGACCTGCGAGGTGAACGTGGAGCGGTTGGGGCACCTCGACAGGCAGATCCAGCAGCAAAAACGACAGCGCCTTGCCGTGGCTGTCGAGGTTGAGCGAATCGTTCACGCCGCCATCCAGCACGTCCTCGATCACGAAGTTCATGGCGTGCAGGTGGGGCAACAGGTAACGCGTGACCGCGCGGGGTCGCCTCGGTGTGAACTGCCGCGCCACGGCGTCCTCGGTCACCTGGTCGACGAGCACGTCCCACAGCTCGGGGCTCCAGGCGATCACGCTGATGTTGGAGCGGTTTCCCTTGTCCCCGGTGCGGCTGTGGGCCACCCTGTACAGCGGCACCGTCAAGCTTGGGTGGTTGGTCATTCCGACACCTCCATGGAGCGCAGGTCGATCATGGTGTGCCCCACCGCCACAGCCTCCCGAGGCACCAGGCAAGACACCATGCCCAGGCGCGGGCGAACAGCCGTTCGCACCCCGCCGCCGCCTGCGGGTCCGCAGCAATACAGGGCGGTCACCTCGCGCACCAGGCGCTCGGCCTGATGGCGCTCGCGGTGCTGCAGTGCCACGCGCAGGCGAACGTCGCGCGCCTCGCCCGTGGCTTGCCCATCCAACCAGTGGCTGGCGTCGTCGCCCAGCACGCTCGTCACACCAATCAGGTCAATGCGCAACGGCGCTGTGTCGGCCAGTCGCTCGCGCAACACCTGAGCCGCCAGGCGCGCACGCGCCTCGGCTCGTGCGCCGGCATAGGAAATCTCACCCTCGGCAAACCACCCGGCCTCAAAACAGGCGTTCACCTTGAGGCAGGGCGGACGCTCGTGACCACTCACGCCTTCAAGCCGCACACGGTCAGGGCCGTCCTGCCGCACGCGCGCGGTGGTGATGTCGGCCACCACGTCCGGCGTCAGGTAGGCAGCCGGGTCGTGCAGTTCGTAGAGCAGTTGCTCCTTGACCGTGCGCTCGTCGATGCGTCCGCCCGTGCCTGCGGGTTTTGTGATGGTGCAGTCACCGCTGTCTTCGATCTCGGCGATCGGATAGCCCAGCGACGCCAGGCCGGGCACATCCTTGTAGCCGGGGTCCGCGAAATAGCCGCCCGAGACCTGAGCGCCGCATTCGAGCAGGTGCCCCGCCATGGTGGCGCGGGCCAGTCGATTCCAGTCGTCCATGCGCCAGCCGAAGTGGGCGAGCGCCGGACCAAGCACCAGGGAGGGATCGGCCACGCGGCCACAGACCACGATGTCTGCGCCTGCGCGCAGGGCATCGGCAATGGGCTCGGCACCGATGTAGGCGTTGGCGCTCACGATGGGCTCGCTGGGCATGGCTGCACCCAGGGCGTTCTTCAGCAGGTCGAGGTGTTCAGCGTCCGACACGTCGTCGCCGTGCACCACGGCAATGCGCGGTGGTCGAACGCCGAGTTCCATGGCCAGCGCACGGATGCGGCGGGCGGCCCCCATGGGATGGGCGGCGCCGAAGTTGCTGACGATGCGGATGCCGTGCTCCAGGCACAAGCCCAACACCGGGCGGAGAAGATCGTCCAGCAGCGGTTCGTACCCGGCCTCGGGATGGGCGCGGCGAGCCAGTTGGGCCAGCGCCAGGGTGCGCTCGGCCAGCGTTTCGAAAATCAGCACGGCGGGCTGTTGACGCGCAATCAACTCGCGCACCACGGGCAGGGCCGCATCGGTTCGGTCGCCCGAAAAGCCTGCTGCGCATCCGATCAGCAGGTTGGGGATTTTCTTTGCCATTCGTGTCTCCTGGGGTCACTCTAGGGGGTTTACCATGTGCTGTGAAATCGAATGTTCAGCTCAACCTATCGAAGACGCAGATGAATATTTCAAGCCGACAGCTGGATGCATTCATCGCACTGGCCGCCCATCGACACTTCACGCGTGCAGCTGCGCATTGCCATCTCTCGCAGTCTGCCTTCAGCGCCGTCATCCGGACTCTTGAGGAAGATCTGGGATTGCGGTTGTTCGACAGAAGCACCCGACACGTGGATCTGACGCTGGAAGGAAGCAACTTCCTCGAATCGGCACTTCGGATCCGCGCTGAGATCGACCGTGCACTGGACGGGGTGCGCGACGCCGCGACGCTACAGCGAGGACGCGTTTCGATTGCCCTGCTTCCATCGCTTGCCGCAGGGTGGCTGCCGGGCGTGCTGGCCGAGTTCAAAGCCACTTGCCCCGGTATCGAATTCGACATTGCGGATGTGCTCTCGGCGCCGTGCATTGAACGCGTGGCGAACAAGACGGCCGACTTCGCGCTGGCAGCGTCTCATGCGGACACGCCCGAACTCCAGGCGCAGCCGTTTTGCACCGACAGCTTCCACCTCGTGTGTCGCAGCGATCACCCGCTGGCCCGGCGCAGGTCCATCGCCATCAAGGATCTGGCGGCCTGGCCATTTGTTCATCTGGCCCGCACCAGCAGCGTGCGCCAGTACCTGGAAGCCGCGCTGCGACCGCAGGTGATGAGGACCCTCGTCGAAGTGGAACAACTGGCCACCGTGATGGGCTTTGTTCGTGCGGGACTCGGCATCAGCGTGGTGCCCACGTTGACCTTGTTCCATTTTGATCAACCCGGGATCGTTACCCGCCCTCTGTCGATACCCGGCTTGACTCGGCAGATCTACCTGGTGCGGCGCAGAGACCGCAGTCTGTCGGTCGCCGCGCAGGCGGTGCATGACCTGATGGTTCAGCGGCGACCCGAATGACAGGCAGATCGCTGATCGCGCTGAGCGTCAGTCTTTGCTTGATGCGCTGGCGAGCGCCTGCCGCTTGGCGCGCGATCGGATGTTGAGGCTCTCGACGAGCAGCGAAAAGGCCATCGCAGCGTAGATGTAGCCCTTGGGGACCTCTTGGTCGAATGCTTCGGCCGTGAGCGCCATACCCACCATCACCAGGAAGGCCAACGCCAGCACCTTGACCGAGGGATGGCGATCCACAAATTCGCCAATGGGCTTGGCGGCCACCAGCATCACACCCACGGAGACCACCACCGCAGCAACCATCACGCTGATCTGGTCAACCATGCCCACGGCGGTGATCACCGAGTCGAGTGAGAACACGATGTCGATGATGGCGATCTGGCCGATGATTCCCCAGAACAGCTTCGAGCCCGCAGCTTTCATGGCCACGGTATCGGTGGCCGGCGGTGCATGCTGCTCGCGAGCCTCCACCTCCACGAAGATTTCATGCGAAGCCTTGTAGAGCAGAAACAGGCCGCCGAACAGCAAGACCAGGTCGCGTCCGCTGATGCCCTGGCCCAGCACGCTGAAGATGTCTGCCGTCAGACCCATTACCCATGTCAGTGTGAACAGCAGCATGAGCCGCGAGACCATGGCGAAACCCAACCCCACGCGACGGGCCTTGTCGCGCAAATGCGGCGGCAGGCGGCCCACCAGGATGGAAATGAAAATGATGTTGTCGATGCCCAGAACGATCTCGAGGGCTGTGAGCATCGCGAAGGCGATCCAGATGTTGGGATCCGAAAGGAGTTCCATGATGGAGAGTGCCAGGTTGGGTTGCCCGCAAGGACAAGGGAGACGGTGGGGCCCGTCGGTTGTTGCCTCGTCCGAGCAGGACGCGGCAACGCTCAGGAAGCGGTGCTTATGTCTGAGGCGGGCGCTGCAGCCCGGCGAGTGTTGGGGGCGTCCAGTCGGGTGATGCCAGTGCGAGTGGCATGTCCCGGGAATCTGCTTGCAAGAGGTGATTCCACGTCAGATCCAGGCACTCGGGCAGGTCGGGCTTGGCGTCATGGAGATCGTGTTCAGCATTCAGCACTGACAGATGCTCGTGCTGAACAGCTTTGGACTCCTCATCCGTCACGCTGATCACGCTGATCACGCTGATGTCCGACTCGGCGAAAGAGACCCCGATCCTGCCTTGTCCATAGGCAAGCGCGCTCATGCTGCAGAAGAACTGCAATGCAAGAATGACGATGACCCAGCGACGCATGATGCGCGCAGTTTACCGCGATGCAGTCACGGTTCCGGGTTCTTGCCGTGGTCAGGTGGAATGCTTCGATCACCGAACAGAGACACCGGGTTGGTGCGTGTGGAGGTCCGAAATCAGCGCGTCATGCTTGTTTCGTGAACCCATCGCGACCCCAGCTTTCGCTACCCACGCCGTGGTGCACGAAGAAGAGTCCTGTGGGGTCGTATTTCGCCTTCACGCTGGCCAACCTCGGATAGTTCAACCCCCAGAAAGACTGCTGCCACCCGGTGTTGAAGTAATCGCTCTCCGCCACGTAGGACCCGGCGTTCGGAACCAGCTTTCGAACTTCGTCCATGGCGCGCCCGACCGCTTGTGCACGCGTGCGAGCCAACGTGGTGTTGGGCTCGTGGCCCGGGACACCGGGGAAGGCTGGCTGCTCCTCCGCGCCGCTGATGGCGAGCGCGAAAGCATCCAGCACGGCCGGATTCATTGCCGTGTCCTTTGCGGCAGCCACCGCATCAGCCGAGGCACCTGCAAGCCCTTTGTTCACGTGCAAGGACACGCCCCAATGCCGGGTTGCGGAGTGCAGGGCGTCGCACAGCGCCTTGCGTTGTCCATCCTGCAACAACGCCGCCGGGAGCCAGGCTGACTGATAGCCATGCAGGACTTGGCCTGACTGGCGCTGATCGCCTGGCCAGAAGACGTTGCTCGCCGGAGCGCCGGGCCGATCATCGGTGCTGATGAAGCCGAGCATCCTCTTGATCAGCGTGGGAGCCCAGAAATCCCGGGCGGAGGTTGCCACAATCGGAAGAAATGGAAGCTCTACCTTGAAGTCATCCGGCGCGCTTTCGACGAGATCCATGAATGGCCTCCAGATCGCCTGCGCCTGACTTCGATCGAGTCCTTGAAAGACCATCGAGATCGACAGGATGTTGTTGGGCCGAAAGCGGATCTGCTCGCCCCAGTTCGGGTTCATCAGCTTCTCGCTGTAGAAGTCAAGGACATGACCTATCAGTTGACGATACGCGGCTGGCGATGTGGCCTGGATCGTCATGTTCACCGCTCCAAAGTTCAACGGCAGTCTGTGAACCCGCAACGTGAGTGAAGTGACGACGCCGAAACTGCCACCACCCCCGCCCTTGAGGGCCCAGAACAGGTCCGGATGGGTGCACGCGTTCACCACTCGGATGACGCCATCGGCCGTGACGACTTCGGCCTGAAGCAGACTGCTGGCGGCGAGCCCGTAGGCTTTGGAGAAACTCCCGAACCCGCCGCTCTGAACGAGCCCGGCCACACCGACTGTCATGCACCCCCCGCCTTGAACATACCCGCCCGCTCGCGTGGTCACGGCGTCATAGACGTGGCCCCAGAGCGCGCCGGCTCCAATCGTGACGGCTTGCATCGGCTTCGCGGTGGCCTCGCACCCTGCAGCGACAAACGAGTCGTGAAGCATGATGTCGTTCATCTTGCGCGTCCAGATGAGCAAGGAATCGGGTGCATTCGATGTGCCCTGGTAGCTGTGGCCTCCGCCCTTCACGACGAGGCGCAGATTGTGTTCGCGGGCAAAGTTGACGGCGGCAACCACGTGCGCCGTGCTGCGTGCTGCCACCGCATAGACGCTGGGTGCGGTAGTCCAGGCGTCTACCCATCCCAGCGTCTGGGTCAGTGCGACCTCTTCACCGATGAAGTAGGGGTTCTTGACCGCTTTGAACAGCTGCGTGCACGCCGCCCCGGAAGCTGCATTGAGACACTCCACCAGAGGAGATCGAACTCTGATCAATGCGCCTCCAACTTGTTCGCCAAGTTGCCTCCAGCGTGATTCGGTTGGCCATGACGGATCGCCCGGCCGAACGCGCGCACCGGTCACGGGGGCCGCAATGGCAGACTTTGAGAAAAGTCCCGTGAGCCAGTGTCCGGCGAAGATGGGCATGGCTGCGGCGATCCGCAGCAGTCGACGTCTGGATGGGCGAGGCGGCTTTTTTGGAGAGTGATCGGAGTCGGGGCGTTGCGGCATGGAAACTCCTTGGGCCAGCCTGTCCAAGGACTTGCATCCCGTTGGCAACAGGGTTGACTTGCTTTTTCTCGACGGTGTCTTCGACCGCACCAATGGCACCTGAAACAGGCCTTCAAGCGCTCACAAGTTGCGGGAAGGGGTGGAGTTCTCTTCCAGCGCGGCGCCAGGCAACTCGAAAGTGAAGATGCTGCCTGTGCCGACACCACCACTCCACCCTGAAATGTTTCCGGCATGCATCTCAACAATGGAGCGCGCCAACGCGAGCCCGATTCCCAGGCCCCCCCGGCTGCTTTCCATCACCTCTTCACCTTGGGCAAACAAGACAAAAAGCTGATCGATGGTCGCTGGCTCCATCCCCACACCATTGTCTGAAACGCTCACCCGCAGCCAGTCGTTGACCACGCGGGCTTGCAACGTGATGATTTCGCCGTCCGGTGAAAACTTCACCGCGTTGGACAGCAGGTTCTGCACCACCTGGATGAGGCGAATCTCGTCGGCATTCAAGAAGATGTCACCCTCTGGCAGGTCGACGTTGAGCACCTGTGATCGAGCGTTCAACGATGGCCAGACTGCTTCGACGGCCTGTGTCACGACGCTGTTGAACGTGATCCGTTCAGGCCTGATCTGAATCTTGCCGCTCGTGAGCCGTCCGGCGTCCAACAGGTCGCCCAGCAACCGGTTGAGATGGGAAAGTTGACGGTCCAGGACGTCGCGGGCGATCAACAGCGATGAGCTCAGCGATGTCTCCCGCTGCATGAGCGTCACAGCGTTTCGCATGGGCGCCAGGGGATTGCGAAGTTCATGGCCCAGCATCGCCAGAAACTCGTTCGTGCGACGCAAGGAGGCCTCCAACTCGTGCATCGTGTGGCGTTCGCTCATGTCGCGAGTCACCTTGGCAAAGCCTGCCAGTTCTCCCTCGTCGGTATGGATGGGTGTGAGTACGATGTTCGCCCAGAACGTCGTTCCATTTTTCCGTACGCGCCACCCTTCCTCCTCCGTTCTGCCGTGGAGGAGAGCCCTTTGCAGTTGCCAGGCTGGGAGTCCCTCCGCGCGGTCCTGCTGGCGAAAGAACATGCTGTAGTGCTTGCCGATCACCTCTGGGGCGGAGTAGCCCTTGATCAACTCGGCACCCCGGTTCCAGCTCTGGACATGACCCTGCGGGTCGAGCATGTAGATGGCGTAATCGCGCACGGCATCCAGTAGCCTCAGGCGCTCCGAGTCTGTCAAATCCGCGCGATCGAGGGTCGACATGAAGTTCCACTCCGGAATGAGACAAGTGGCAAGGACTGTACTGCAACGCAGGCGGCATGGGCCCTGCGGTGGGAGCACGCTCTGTGGTCGAGGGGAGCGATGCAGTTCGACGGACTTTCTTCGGTTGCCTCAGCTCCGCGGTCTGCGGCCGCAGGAATGCCAATTGCCCTGTGAACGGGATGGGGCCCTTGAAGAGACACTGGCGCGAATGAATGGAGGTGCACATGTTCGAACTCTCAGTGCCGTGGTGGGCGCTTTCTCTGCGGGTGGCGATTGTTTACGCCTCACTGCTGGTGCTGGTTCGCCTGTCCGGCAAGCGCACCGTGGGCCAGTTCACCCCCTTCGACCTGCTGGTGGTCCTGTTGTTGAGCGAAGCGGTCTCCGCCGGGATGGTCGGTGAGGACCACTCGGTCACCGGCGCACTGGTGGCAGCGGTCACCCTGGTTGCGTTCAACTGGCTGGTGGCCGTGGCGACCGCTCGCAGCACCCGTTTGCAGACGCTGATGGAAGGCGCTCCCGTGCTCATCGGGCGGGACGGGCGGCTGTATGCAGACGCACTGAAAAGGAATCATGTGCCCCGGATCGACGTCGAGCGCGCGCTGCGCGAGGCCGACTGCGACCTGAAGGATCTGAAATACGCGTTTCTGGAGGCCGATGGCGGGATCAGCGTCTTGAAGGAGTCGTCCGGTGACGTGCAGCAGAAGAGCGGTGTCTGAGTTGTCGAGCTGCTTCAGGCGCCGGGAACGCACACCATCGCGATGCTGACCCAGACACCGAAGCTGAAGTAGGGCGTCAGCCAGAGCGCATCGGCCTTCCACGCGGCCCAACTGCCGCTGCACACGCGGCGGTCCCAGGCGTCACGCGCGCCCTGGTCGAAGCGCATGTAAGCCTGCCCATTGGCGCGGCCGTGGCGGTAACGGCGCCAGTACATCGGCGCGTCCACGCCGAGGACATAAGCCACGAAGGCCAGCGAGCACAGAATCCCGAAGATCGCCAACGAGTTGACCCAGCCACTGCTGTCGAGGGCGATGCTGGCCAGCAGGGCCGCCATCCAGGAAAAGCCAGCCGCCCACAGCATGGACTCGACGGCCTGGGTGATGTGATTCAGCGTCAGCACGCTGTGCCAGCAGAAACCCTGCGCCACCACCATGAACATCGGGACCACCCAGGCGGCCTGCTGCACCCACGGCATGTCGGCGTGCACGCCCAGCTGGTTGACCAGCAGCCCCAGTTGCACCGCGAAACAGATCTCGGCGACCGTGGCTGCGGCGCGGCCCAGGAAGATGCTGGACAGGCGCGTGTCCACCACCACGAGGCGCTCGAGGTCCACCCGGGGAAGCACCGAGCGGTAGGCGCACACCAGCACGTAGACGCCAGACAACGCGAGCTGCAAACCCCCGTGGATCCCGCTGACGGGCCCGAAGTGCCACACGGCCAGCCACAGGCAAACGTTCAACGCGGCGAGCGCGCACATTGCCCGCCACCATGACCGCACGTTCGCGTCTGCTCCAGCGAGTCCTAGCGCAATATTGTGGCGAAGTGATGACATCAGGCGACGAGCTTAACCGGGTGACGATGGCAGAAGCAAGCGCCTTTGGGGCAATGGGTCGCCGACCGGCGCAGTGCATCGGCATGTCCTTGATTTCCCTTGACGCGGCGAGGCAGGGCTCAGATAAACGAAGCTTCCGGTTCGACAAACATTCCGACACACTTTCCGCGCGGGTGTGATCAACAAACCATCAGGAGGGGAAAACTATGAAGAACAAGTTCAAATCCATCGTGGGCGCAGCGCTGCTTTGCTGCGCACTGGGTGCTGTCGTCACCACCCCGTCCCTGGCATTCGCCCAGGACACGGCGGAGCAGCAAGAGATGACCCGCCAGATCCAGGCACTGGGTTGGTACAAGACCGGTCAGACGGGCGATATTGCCGGCAAGGCCACGTTTGTCGCGACGCAGAAGCACACCTTCCTGAACTCCGCCGACACCGACAGATTCCTGATCATCAACGGCAACCCGCCCCGAGGTTCGGCGTACACGGTGGCCCCCACGGAGTCCGATTGGTTTGCCGTCCTGAGCTTCTCTCCGGAGGGGTATATCAAGGACGACGAGAAAATCGACGCGGAAGCACTTCTCACCTCACTGAAGGAGTCCAGCGCGGCCGAAGGTGAAAACAGGCGCAAGGCCGGCTACAACGCCCTCTCCGTTGTGGGTTGGGCCATCCCTCCTCGATACGACACCACCACCAATCGCCTGGAATGGGCCACACTGCTCCGCGATGAAACCGATCAGTCCATGCTGGCCAATGTGAGCACGAAGATTCTGGGTCGAAGTGGATTCACCAACGTCACCTTGGTCTCCAACTCTCCACAAACCGTCGAGAAGGATCTCGCTGACTTCAAACTTGCCATGGCCAACTTCAGCTACGTCAGCGGCGAGAAGTACAGCGACTGGAAGCAAGGCGACAAGGTGGCCGCCTACGGGTTGGGCGCCCTGGTGTTGGGCGGCGCTGCCGCCGTGGCCACCAGCAAAGGCGGCTTCAAGGCCATCGGCATAGCCATCCTGGCCGGCGTTGCGGCCTTGTGGGGCGTTGTCAAACGATTCGTCAGCCGCAAGAAGACGCCCCAATGAAGGTCCTCCATGCCCAGTGAAGCAGCCCTGTTCTGGCTGGTGGTGGCGGCTTTCCTCTTTTTTGACAACCTGATCATCGTCCCCCATGGTTGTGATCTGCTGAGGTTCGGGCGAAAGGGACAACTGCGGTACGACGCCGCCGGGCGTTTGACGGCAGCCGGCAAGGAGATGGTGCTGCTGAACCCCTTGAATCTTTTCGACCGGGGCTTGGTGACCACCCGGTGCTTCGGCGACGTCGACCCTCGCCATTGGCGTCGGAGCTGCTCCTTGGTGGGCTCCGCCTTGCCCACGCTCAATGGCTTTTGCTCACTGGGTTACGCCTACCTGGTCGTCGTCGTCTTCCTGGCAGCCTTGTCCTTTCAGATCGGATTCACACCGGCACTGATTGCCTTCATAGGCCTGCACCTGCTCGTTTGGTCCATCGCCACGGTCGCGCTGGTGCTGCGGCGCGCGCGGCTGCAGCTCACCGGGTACGAGGCTTTTGTCTCTTCGGTCGAAGCCCTGTTCGTGCCCGCCTACCTGATGAACCTGGGCAAACGCCTCGTCTACAAGAAGCGGGTGGCCGTCTCGGCGCTTGGGCTCGGGCTGCGCGAGCTCAAGCGCACGCAGGATGAGGACGATCGAGCCGGACTCACCCTGCAGATGAAGAATCGACTGGACATGCTGGAGATGGCACAGGGATACGAGGTTGCGGAGGACGATTCAAGGACCTCGGATCCCCAGGACACACGGGCGGGCGATCTCGGTTCAGCGGGGGCGGCAGAGTTGAATCACCTCAGCGCCACGCAGCAATGGATCATGGAGGCCAGGGCATGTTTGACGATCTGAAGGTCAGCGAGTGGTGGTTCCTGGGCATCGCCGCGTTCTTTGGGTACCTGGTGGTCAAGCACTTCGTGGACAAGTTGCCGGGCAACCAGACCGGGAGCCCGGGCTCAGCCGAAGCGCTTGACTGGCACCAGGTGCTTGAAGTGGGTGCCGGGGCTTCGTTGGAGGAGATCAAGCAGGCCTACAAGCGAAAGATCGGGCTCTACCACCCCGACAAGGTTGCGGGTCTGGGACCTGAGTTCACGGCGATCGCCGAGGTCAAGGCCAAGGAGATCAATGAGGCCTACCAGCAAGGGTGCGCCGCGCGCGGTGGTGAACCGTCCCGGTCTTGAAGGTGTGGCCGGATTGAAGTGAAATGCGCCGTGTGGTCAGGTCGCCGCGAGACTGAAACGATCCATCGTTCCAGAAAGTCGGGTGGCTTGATCCTTCAGGCTCTGCGCGGCCGCCGCGCTCTCTTGCACCAAAGCCGCGTTCTGTTGCGTGATCTGGTCCAGCTGGCTCACTGCGGTGTTCACTTGCCCGATGCCGTCGCTTTGCTCGCCCGCTGAGACTGTGATCTCGCCCATGATGTCGCTCACGCGCTGCACCGAGCCCACGATCTCGCTCATGGTCTGGCCCGCATCGGCCACCAATCTTGAGCCCGCCTCCACCCGGTCCACGCTGGCGCCGATCAGGTTCTTGATTTCCTTGGCCGCCTCGGCACTGCGCTGCGCCAGGTTGCGCACCTCGCCCGCCACCACCGCGAAGCCCCGGCCCTGTTCTCCGGCCCGCGCGGCTTCCACCGCCGCGTTCAGGGCCAGGATGTTGGTCTGGAAGGCGATGCCGTCGATGACACCGATGATGTCGCTGATCTTCTTGCTGCTGTGGTTGATCTCGTCCATGGTCGTGACCACCTGGCCCACCACCTGACCACCGCGCACGGCGATCTCGGCCGCGCTGGCGGCCAGCTGGTTGGCCTGGCGCGCTGCATCGGCGCTCTGGCGCACGGTGCTGGTGAGCTGCTCCATGGAGGCTGCGGTCTCTTCCAGGTTGCTGGCGGCCTGTTCGGTGCGCGCGCTCAGGTCCTGGTTGCCTGACGCGATCTCTACCGATGCTGTGTTGATGCTTTCAACACCCTCGCGAATGTCCGCTACCAGCAAGCCCAGGCTGTCCTGCATGCGCTGGATGCCGCCCAGAACGCGGCCAATCTCGTCGGATCCGCTGGGAGTCAAGGTGAAGCTGAGATCTCCCTCGGCCACACGTTCAATGGCAGCGGCAGCGGATCTGAGGGGCCGGATGATGCGTTGGCCCGTGGTGTAGCCAAGGCCCAGAGCCATGATGAGCGAACAGAGTGACGCCAGCAGTGTGTGTTGAACGGCCCTTTGCTGAATGGTGGACAGCCGCTCAACCGTCAGCTTCACACGCGCGGCCACCTTGCTGCCGATGGCGTCCAACGCCTCATCAGCGGCACGCACTTGTACCAATGCGGGTTCGAGAGCCTGGCTGGCTCGCCAGGGGTCGTTGATTTCTCCGCGGGTGATGCCGACATGTATGCCTTCAACCACTTTTTCGTAGCTCGCCAATGCCTCCATCAGCCGATCCGTGAACTGTTGTTCGTCGGGGTTCAGCAGGGGACGCAGTTCAGCAATGCGTTGACTGCCAGCCGCCACTTGATCGCGCCACAACCGGTGGTCACGGTTGAGCATGTCCTCATCGGCGAGGTTGAGGAACATGTCCTTTTCGTGGCGACGCATGTTCCCGACGTTTGAGCGCAGTTCTCCAAGAGCCTGAATGGTCGAGACCTCTTGCTGTGCAAGTTGCTCGCCTGCACCGACAGCTTGCTGCAGACCGCGAAGAGCGGTGCCCGCAACGACAGCAATGCCCAGCGCACAAACACCGACCAGCAAAATCAGCTTGGCTCGCGTGGAGATATGGGAGATCCAGTTCATGGTGAGGTAGCTTCAGTGCCTGAAGGTTGAACAATTCATTGATTGCCATGGTTTTCGGCTCAGGCCCCAGGAACTTGAGTCTTCTGATTCTTGACTGATCGGCCACAGACACTGTCAATACTTGATCTCACGCTATAAACAAAGTAGCATTTATGAAGATTTCATGACAGCATGTGTTCGAGCCAATTTGTGGGGCCGGACGCTGGAAGTGCCGGAGCCAGACCTGGCGAAATCGAGCCGGCGCCTGGTGGCTCGTCAAAAGCCTGGTTGAGGCGCGCGCTGGCTATGCCTGCCCGGTGGCATCCCGTATCGCCGCGATCCCCGGCGACGGATCCCCGTCATACAACGCCAGCAGCTCGCGCAGCCGTGCGGGGTCACCAGCCGGGTTGCGCAGGCGCTGCGCCGCTGCGAGCGCCAGCAGCTCGAAGAATGCCGACCCCCGCTGACGTGCGCAGGCGATAGCCTTGTGGAACGCGGCGGTTGCGGCGTCCTGCTCGCCTGCTACGGCAAGCATCTCCGCGCGCTGCGCCAGCAGCCCGGGCAGCACGGTGTGACCGCCGAGTCGTTCGCCCAGCGCGATACCTTCCTCGATCGACGCGCGGGCCCGCGCGGTCTGGCCTGCCTCGAGGCAAGCTTGTGCATGGTGGTGGTGAAAGCCGCACAGGCCGGAACGCATGCCGAATTCTTCTGCACTGTTCGCTGCCTCGCGCATTTCCTGCAGCCCCTCTGCGACCTGTCCGCGTGCGACGAGTGAGTGCCCGTGCAGCCACGCAAAGTCGCTGCGTTCGGGCGGCAGTCCGTGGTCGCGGATCAAGGTGTACAGGCGTTCGGTGAGCTGGTGCACGGTATCGAACTCTCGCGCCAGGGCGTGCAGGATGGCCTGCGCCGAAAGCGCCGTCAGCTCGCTCAGCGCATGGTGGCTGGTGGCCGCTCGCTGCGCCGCTTGCCGTGCCAGATTGCGGGCGCGTTGCGGTTCGCCAGCGAACCAGCAGGCCAGGGCCAACCCACACGCGACTTCGACGCCGGGGTCCTGCACGTAGTGCGTGGGCGGAAGATGCATGCCCTCGCGCGCGTGGAGTTCAAAGGCAGATTCGAGCTCGTCGCGAGCACGCGAGATGTCGCCGCTGAGCAGGTTCACTATGCCCAACGCGTTGTGTGCGGCCAGTCTCAGCGCGGTGTCGCCGGTGTCGGCCAACGCCAGCATCTGGCTGGCGAGCGAGCGTGCCTCGTCCAGTTCGCCTCTCGCGTAGTGCACCCACCAGGCGCCTTGCAGCGCACGTGGCCACGCGGGCGCGCTTTCGGCCTGTAGCGCCAGAGCCTGTGAGAACGCCTTCGCAACTTGCGGATGGGCGAGGACATGCAGCCGAGTCAAGGCGACGCCTTCGAGCACGCGCAATTCGAGTTCAAGCGCCTTGGTCAGCTGCCCGGTTCCGAGCAACAGCCCGTGCTGTGCGGCGGCACGCGCCTCGACCGCGGCACCACGCTCAAGCGCACGCGTCGCGACAATCGAGAGCTGCTCTGCCGCGGCCACGGGAAGCTGCCCGCGTTCGAAATGCAATGCCAGTTCCGACGCCATCTCGCCGGCCGAGGACCCATAGGCCACGCCGAGCGCGGCCGCCCACTGCCGGTGCCATTGAAGTCTCTGTGCCTGTGCGTGTCTCTGGTACAGAACATGGCGGTACATCGTGTGGGCGAACGCGTATCGCGTGCAGATGCGGCCGCCCTCCAGCGATCGCACGCCCGCGGAGTGGAGCCAGCTGACGCGCCGTGTCGCGTCCTCCAGCAGAACCTGCAGGCGGTCGGCCGGCATGCCCAGCACTTCCCCGAGTGGCCCGTCCAGAAATTCGACGCCGCTCACACTGGCTGCAGCCAGAGCCCGCTGGTGTTCGGCCGGCAGCCGCGCAATCTGGGTCTCGATCAGCGCATGCACATCGCGCGGCACCGGCAGTGCGGCCGCGTCGGGAAAACGCCAACGCCCCTCCTGGCGCACCAGCGTGCCGTCGCTCACCAGTTCGTCGACCACGTTCACAACGAACAAGGGCAGCCCCGAGGTGTGCGCGTGCAGCGATCGCACGAACGCCTCGGGAGCTTCGTCGTCGAAGCGCGCGGCGAGCAATGCACCGATGTCCGCCTCGGACAGCGATTCAAGATCGATCTCCACGCTCAGGCGGCGCGCTCGAAGCTGCTGCCGCAAGCTCCCGAGCGGGTGTTCTTCCAGCACCAGCTCGGTCGGGCGCAAGGTGCCCAGAACCATCAGGCCCGCCGGCCCGCGGCGGTGCGCCAGGTAACCGAGCAGTTGCACGGTAGCGTGGTCGCACCAGTGCAGGTCTTCGAGCACGAGCAACACCGACGCCTCGCGCGGCATGCGATCCACCAGTTCACCGAACTCGCGCAACATGCGGTCCTGGGTCGCGCCCGCCGCCTCGCGCTGCAGTTGGCGTCGGTCCTCGTCGCTCACGAACCAGGGCATCTGGAGCAGCCAGGTGGGCGCGACTTCGCGCATGGACCGGATGAGGTGGTTGCCGTCCGGCAGGCGACACAGTGTGTTCAGCGCTTCGAGAATCGGCATGTACGGTTCGCCGCTGCCGTAGTGTTCGATGCACTGGCCAAAGGCGACGAGGGCGCCCGATGCGGCGACGAAATGCTCGACCAGCGTGCTCTTGCCCGTGCCCGCTTCGCCCAGCACGAACACCAGTTGGCGCTGCTGGCGCTGTGCTGCAGCCCAGGCTGCGCTCATTTTCGCCAGGGCCCGCTCACGCCCGACAAGCGTCGGATCCGGCGCAGGCAGCGCGCCAGCCGTCACGGGAGGCGTTGCGGAGTTCGTTGCGGCGTTGGCCCGTGCGGCCACGTCTTGCGCGAGTGTCGCGATGAAGCGATAGCCACGGCGCGAGGCGGTCTGGATGATCCGCGGTTCCCGCGCGTCGTCCCCCAGCGCCTGGCGCAACTGGCTCACGATGTTCTTGAGTGCCGATTCGTTGAGGTGGTGGTGCCCCCAGACCGCGTCGATCAGCGCGTCCTTCGCAACCAGCTGGCCCGGGCGCCGGGCCAGTTCACACAGCACCTGAAACGCGCGGGGCGGTACCTCCACGGGTTGCCCGTCACGCTCAAGCAGGGCTTCGGCTTCGTCGAGCCGGAACGGTCCGAAGTGGGTGCGAAGCGGTTCGCTGTCCGTCAATTCCGTCAATTTCGCCACTTCCTTGACGCCACCAAGTCGTCGATACCGAGCCACAAAGTGTGAATTCTAGGCTCCGATACCGAATCGGGACCGAACCGTGACCGCCGCTGGACGACTTCTGAGGGTGCCGCGCCGAGACTACCGGCCATGGTCCTGAACACTCATCCCATCTACCCCTCCGCCGGTCGTTACGTGCTGCGACTGCATCGCGATGCGCGGCCGCAAGGCGGCGGCCTGGTGGGGCGTATCGAGCACGTGACGAGCGGCGACAGCTGCGATTTCGCCAGCAGCGAAGAGCTGCTGGCGTGGCTCGAGCGCCGCGCCTCCAACCACCCCTGTCCCAAGGAGAACGAATGAAGAAGCCGCTCCCAACGCGCCTCGCACTGGCCGCCGCAACGCTGGTTGCCCTGACACTGGCCGGCTGCGCCACGCCGGTCGCACAACATGCCGTCGATGTCCCCGCGACATTCGCGGCGGCCACCTCCATCGAAGACGAGCCCGACCTCGCCTGGTGGGAGAGCTTCGGCGATCCCGTGCTCACGCAGCTCGTGCGCCGCGCAGCGAGCGAGAACCGCGACATCAAGATGGCCGCCCAGCGGGTGCGGGCGGCCCGTGCCGGAGAGACGATCAGCCGATCCGCGCTGTTGCCGAGTGTGGGCCTGTCCGCAGAAGGTTCGTACAGCGACACGGGTCGCAGCGCGGCCTACAAGGCGCAAAGCCCGGACGCAAGCCGCCAGGCCGTGGGCCTGGATGTCTCGTGGGAGCTGGACATCACCGGTCGTGTGCGGGCCGGCGCCTCCGCCGCCGAGGCTGATGCCATGGCTGCCCAATACGGCGAGCGGGGCGTGCGCCTGCTCGTCGTGAGCGACGTGGCGACGAACTATTTCACGCTGGTGGGCGCACAACGCCAACTCGATACCGTGCGTGCGATCTCCACCGCGCAGGACGAGACGCTGCGGCTCGTCACGGCCCGCCAGCGCGTGGGTCTGGCGACGGCATTCGATGTCGAGCGTGCGCAGACCGCGGCCTTGCAGGCGCGCGCGGCGATCCCGCCGCTCGAAACGCTGGCTGCGGTGTCAAGGCATCGGATCGCCGTGCTCACCGGCGGCCAGGCGGGGCAGGCGTCGGCCATCGTGCCGTTCAACGGCGCGGTCGTTGTGCCCACCACCCGCACAGGCCAACCCGCCTCCCTGCTTGAGCGCCGGCCGGATCTGCTCGCGATGAAGGCGCAACTGACAGCGGCGAACTTCCGCCGCCAGCAGGCCGCAGCCGAATGGTTTCCTCGCCTGTTTGTTGGCGCCATGTTTGGCCGCGACAGTCTGCAGCTCAACAGCATCGACGTCGGTTCCTCGCGCTTCACCAATGCGTCGGCCCTGCTGGCCATGCCGCTCTTCAATGCCGGGCGCACCCAGGCGATCAACGACATCGCCGAAAGCGGCCAGGCCGAAGCGCTCGCGCGCTATGAGGACGGCATCGTGCGCGCGCTCGAGGATGTCGAGAACTCCCTGGTCGGGCTGCGTGAAGAACGCACGCGGTCCGAATCGCTCGGTGCTGCGGCCACGTCGGCGGACGCAGCCCTGGGCCGTGCGCAATCGCTGTTTGAGCGCGGCCAGGTCGACCTGCTGCCGCTGCTCGACGCGCAGCGCGCGCGCCTGTCTGTTCGCCTTGGTGCGAACGAGAGCCAGACCCAGTTGCAACTCGCCAGCGTGCGCCTGTTCAAGGCACTCGGCGGCGGCTGGCAAGCCTTCGAATCCCCTTCCAAAACCCACTGATCGTCCTCAGGAGCTGACCTTGAAAACCACTCACGCCGCGGCCTTGATGGCCATCCCCATGGCAGCCTTGCTGGCCGCCTGCAGCCCGAAAGCCCCGCCTGCCGAGGTGCTTCGACCCGTTCGCACCGTCGAACTTCGCTTTGATGCCGCCCAACAGGCGAATCGCTTTGCGGCCACCGTGCGTGCACGCCACGAGGTGAACGAAGCGTTCCGCGTTGGCGGCAAGATCGCGCAACGCAAGGTCGAGGTGGGCCAGGTCGTCCGTGAAGGCGACGTGCTCGCCGTCATCGAAGACATCGACTACAAGCTGGCCGCGGACGCTGCTCAGCAAGCTGCAGCCGCAGCCGCATCGCAGGCACGCCAGGCCGAATCGGATCACAAACGCCTCGAGGCGCTGAAGGTCGACGGCTCGGTCAGCGAATCCGACGGCGAACGGGCACGCACCGCCGCGTTGACCGCGCAGGCCAACGCCGAAGCGGAAATGAAGAAGCTCGACATCGCGCGTAACCGGCTGAAGTACACCGTGCTGCGCGCCTCGCGCAACGGTGTTGTCACCGATGTGAGCTTCCAGGTCGGCCAGGTGGTCGCCGAAGGGGTGCCGGTCCTTTCGATCGCGGGAGACAGCGAGCCCGAGATCGTGGTGGACGTGCCGGAAGACCAGGTGACCACGTTCCGCAAGGCGCAGTTCAAGGCGACGCTCGCGAGCGCGCCGGACGAAGCGTTTGACGTGGTGCTGCGTGAGCTTGCGCCGCAAGCGGCTGCCCAGACACGCACGTACCGGGCGCGCCTGAAGCCTGCCTCGGCCCGCATGCTGCCGCTGGGCGCTACGGCCACGCTGCTCGCCAAGCGCCCAGTTGCGCAATCGCAAGTTGCGGCCATTCCGGCGACGGCGATCACGCAAAACAACGGCCAGCCGGCGGTGTGGGTCGTGCGCAGCACGAAGGAAGAAGCCTCGGCGACCGTGGAACTCGCAGGCGTCAAGGTCAACGGATTCGCCAACGAGCAGGTGTTCGTCTCCGGGCTGCCGACGGGCACGCTCGTGGTGACGGCCGGTGTGCAGAAGATGTCGCCCGGCCTGCGAGTTGCAATGCCGACCGCAGCCGAAGCCAACGCACAGGTGGCCACCAAATGAAATCCTTCAACCTCACCGAATGGGCCCTCGGCCACCGCGCCGTTGTCCTGTTCCTGCTCATCGTCGTCGCGGTGGCCGGCGCGTTCAGCTTCACCAAGCTGGGCCAGCTCGAAGATCCGAACTTCTCGGTGCCGTCGATGACCGCCGGCGTCGTCTGGCCGGGCGCGACCGCCCAGCAGATGCAGGACGAAGTGCTCAACCGCATGGAGAAGAAGCTCGAGCAGATCGACAACTTCGACAAGGTGGTCACCTTTGCCCGGCAAGGCTACGGCGGCATGACGCTCACCGTGAAGGGCGGCACGTCGAAGGCAGATCAGGCCGAAGCCTGGTACCAGGCGCGCAAGAAACTCAATGACCTGAGTCTGGAGTTGCCCGAAGGCGTGATCGGCCCGATCGTCAACGACGAATACGGCGATGTCTACGGATTGATGTACGCGGTCAATGGCGATGGTGTGAACCACGCCGACTTGTCGGATGCGGCCGAGGGCATCAAGCGCAGCATGCTCAAGGTGCCGATGGTCAAGAAGGTCGACGTGATCGGCAAGCAGACCAAGCGCGTGTTTGTGGAGTTCTCTCACGAGCGACTGGCCGCGCTGGGCATCACGCCGCTGGCGATCGCTGAGAGCCTGAAGAGCCAGAACGCGATGCTGCCCGCGGGCCAGATCGACACCGAAGGCGACCGCGTGATGGTGCGCGTGAGCGGCCAGTTCAAGAGCGACGACGACATCCGCAACGTGCCGATCACGGCCGGTGGTCGCACGATCAAGCTCGGCGACATCGCGACCGTGCAGCGCGGCTTTGAGGACCCACCGAGCTACACCGTGCGCCACAACGGTGAGCCGGTGCTGATGGTCGGCATCTCGATGACCGACGACGGCAACATCGTAGAGCTCGGCACGGCCATGCACAGCGCGGTCGAGAAGATCCAGTCCGAGCTGCCGCACGGCGTGGAGCTCGAGCGCGTGGCCGATCAGCCGACCACCGTGAAAGACGCGATCTGGGACTTCGAACGCTCGCTGGCGGAAGCACTGATCATCGTGATCGCGGTGAGCCTGGCCAGCCTGGGCTGGCGCTCCGGCCTGGTCGTCGCGACCTCGGTGCCGCTGGTGCTGGGCGGCGTGGCGCTGCTGATGCTGGCGATGGGCTGGAACCTCGAGCGCATCTCGCTGGGCTCGCTCATCATCGCGTTGGGCCTGCTGGTGGACGACGCGATCATCGCCATCGAGATGATGGTGGTGAAGATGGAGGCCGGTTGGGACCAGCACAAGGCGGCCGTGTTCTCCTACCAGGCCACCGCGATGCCGCGCCTGACCGGCGCACTGATCACCGCCGCCGGCTTCCTGCCGATCGGCATGTCGCAGTCAACCACCGGCGAGTACGCGGGCGGCATCTTCTGGATCGTCGGTGCCGCGGTGCTGCTGTCCTGGCTCTGCTCGGGCATCTTCACGCCTTACCTCGCGATGAAGATCCTGCCCAAGGAAATGGGCCACCACCACCAGGGCAGCGACCCGTACGACACCAAGTTCTATCGCAAGCTGCGCGGGCTGATCGACGGCGCGATCCAGCGCCGCTGGCTGGTGATCGGCACGACGGTCGCCGCCTTGGCCCTCGCGCTGGTGGCAACCAAGCTCGTGCCGGAGCAGTTCTTCCCCAACAGCTCGCGGCCCGAGCTGGTCATCGACCTGCGTCTGAAGGAAGGCTCTTCCTTCGCGGCGACGACCGAGCAGGTGAAGAAGATGGAAGCGGTGCTGTCCAAGGACGAGGACGTCAAGTTCTTCACCGCCTACACCGGTGCCGGCGCGCCCCGCTTCTACCTGGCGCTCAACCCCGAGCTGCCGAACACGGGTTATGCCCAGTTGATCGTGATGACGCAGGACCTGGAAGCGCGTGAACGTGTGCGCTCGCGGCTGATGGACTCAGCGAACCAGCTGTTCCCGCAGGCCTGGGTGCGCGTGACCCGCCTGGAGCTTGGCCCACCGGTCGGTTTCCCGGTGCAGTTCCGCGTGGTCGGCCCCGACACACAGGTGGTGCGCAAAATAGCCCGCGAGGTGGAGGCGGTGGTGGCGGCCAGCCCGAAGGTGCGTGACGTGCAGCTCGACTGGAACGACCCGGTGCGCGCCATGAAGGTGCAGATCGACCAGGACAAGGCGCGAGCGCTCGGTCTCACGCCGACCGACGTCTCGATGGTGACCCAGACCGTGATGAACGGCGCCACCCTGTCGCAACTGCGTGAGCGCGAAGACCTGATCGACATCGTGGCCCGTGCCGTGCCGCAAGAGCGCCTGAGCCTGGACACGCTGAAGGACATCAACCTCTACACCCGCCAGGGCACGGTCGTGCCGCTGTCGCAGGTGGCGACGGTCCAGCACGAACTGGAAGAGCCGGTGCTGTGGCGCCGCAACCGCGACATGGCCATCACCGTGCGCGCCGACGTGAAAGACGGCGAGCAGGGCGTGACCGCGACGCAGGAGATCCGACCGATGTTGAAGGACATCCAGGCGAAGCTGCCGTCGGGCTACCGCATCGACGTGGGCGGCGCGGTGGAAGAGAGCGCCAAGGCCAACGACGCGTTGCTGGCCGTGGTCCCTCTGATGCTCGGCACCATCATGTTGCTGCTGATGCTGCAACTGCAGGACTTCTCCCGCATGTGGATGGTGCTGCTGACGGCGCCGCTCGGCCTGATCGGTGTGGTGCCAGCGCTGCTGGCGTTTCAGGCGCCGCTGGGCTTCGTTGCGATCCTCGGCATCATCGCGCTCGGCGGCATGATCATGCGCAACTCGGTGATCCTGATCGACCAGATCCAGATCGAGATCAACGAGGGCCGCGATCCGTGGAACGCAGTGCTCGACGCCGCGATCCACCGCACCCGCCCGGTGGTGCTGGCGGCCGCAGCCGCGGTGCTCGCGATGATCCCGCTGACG
This sequence comes from Hydrogenophaga sp., assembly GCF_018780385.1. Classification (GTDB taxonomy): domain Bacteria; phylum Pseudomonadota; class Gammaproteobacteria; order Burkholderiales; family Burkholderiaceae_C; genus Hydrogenophaga. The sequence continues at coordinate 144,073 of NZ_JADMJO010000048.1, forward strand.
AGCAGCGTGTTCTGGGGGCCCATGGCGATCGCCATCATGGGCGGCCTGACCGTCGCGACCCTGCTCACGATCTTCTTCGTGCCGGCGCTCTACGCTGCCTGGTTCAAGCTGCGCCGCCATCAACCGGCTGATGGCACCGACCCGGCTCCGGGCCAACTGGTGCCGGCTGCCTGAGCGACAGGGCGAGAGGGTGTCATGCTGGCCAATCTTTCAGACTACTGGAGCGGCAGCTTCCTGGCGGCCAACGCGTTCATCGCGCTCAACCTGCTGGGCGCCCTGCTGCTGGGCATGCTGGTGGGTTACGAGCGCTCGTACAACGGGCGCGCGGCCGGCATGCGCACCTACGGCCTGGTCTGCATGGCCTCGACTGCGCTCACGGTCTTCGTCGGCCTTCCCGCGTGGTGGTACGGCGGTGCGGGCGCCGCGCTGCAGGTCGACCCCACCCGTGTGGTGCAGGGGGTGGTCACCGGCGTCGGCTTCCTGTGTGCAGGCGTCATCTTCAAGGACGGACTCAGCATCAGCGGGCTCACCACCGCAGCGTCCCTCTGGGCCGCCGCCGCCATCGGCGTGCTGCTCGGTGTGGGCTTTTATGCGGCCGCGTTGCTGATGGCGCTGCTGTGCATGTTGTCGATGTCGGCGCTGCAGCGGCTGGAGTCCTGGTTGCCGGGCCGCACGACGCTGGAGGTGTGCCTCACCTTTCGCGGCGCCGGTCCGCCAAGCTTCCAGGCGCTGGCGCAGGCGGCAGAGGACCGCGGCTACCGCGTGCTGCACGACAGCCTGCGCATCACCTTCGCCAACAGCCAGCCGGTGTGGCGCTTCTGCGTGGTGGCGCCGGACCGCGCGCGGGCCACCTCGCCCGCGGCGCTGGCCGAGGACCTGGCCCGCACCGAGGGCGTGGACGGCTTCAGCCTCGTGCCCTTTCGCAACTGAACGTCTTTTTGTCCCATGCACCCTGATGTGAGCGAACGATGAAACCACTCAAGTTCCGGCAACGGACGCGCGCGCTGCTCGTGTGCGCGGTGGTCCTGCTGCTGAGCGCCTGCTCGACGGCGCGTCCCTGGATCAATCAGCCCATCGCGGCGGCGTCGCCCGTCCCAACCTCCACGCCGATCGTGGTTCCGGTCGTCGACGCCCATGAGCCAGCGCCCACGATCGTCGCTGCGGTCACGCTGTCAGGCGGCGGTGCGCGCGCCGCCGCCTTCGGTCTGGGTGTGCTCGAAGAACTGAAGGCCACGCAATTCAAGCTGGACGGGCGGCCGACGACGATGCTCGACGAGGTGGGGCTGGTCAGCGGCGTGTCGGGCGGCAGCATCCTCGCGGGGTACTACGCGGCCTTCGGCGACGACGTCTTCACGAGCTTCGAGCGCGATTTCCTGCTCATGAACTTTCAGTCCAACCTGATTCATGACCTGCTTCTGACACCGCGCACCGCCTACGAGCTTTCCTCGCCCTGGTACGGCCGCAGCAACGTCCTGGCGCGGCAGCTCGACACCGTTTTCCAAGGCAAGACCTTTGGTGATCTGCGGGCACAATCCTCGCGGCGGCGCCTGCTCGTCACAGCCACCGACCTGACCACCGGTGCGCCGTTCGAGTTCACGCCCGAGCAGTTCGCGCTGATCTGCTCCGACCTCGACAGCGTGCCGCTGTCCTTCGCGGTCGCAGCGTCGTCATCGGTGCCGCTGTTGCTGAGCCCGATGACGGTCAAGAACTACGCCGGCAGTTGCCCGCCGCCCGCGCCCTTGAACGCAGGACAACAGGCCGATGCGAACCTCTCGGCCCGTGTGCTGCAACTCATCGCCGGCAGCTACAGCAACGCGGAGGAACGGCCGTACATCCATCTCGTCGATGGCGGTCTCGTCGACAACCTGGGCGTGCGCAGCCTGCTGGACCGCACTGTCGCCGCTGGTTCGTTGAGCGCCACCTTCGGCGGTCTGCCGCCGGGCTCGGTGCGCAGGATCGTGCTCGTCAGCGTGAATTCCGAGCGCGACACGACCGACCGCATTGACATGAGTGACCGTGTACCGAGCACCTCGCAGGTGCTGGACTCGCTGGTGTTCGGCGCCGGCGCCCGGGTGACGACCGAGACCACCATGATGATGGGCGACGTTACACGGCGCCTGTCCGAGGAGTTGCAGGTTGCCCGCAACCAGCCCGGTGGACCGTTCGCGCCCGACGCCGAGATCCACGTCATCAACCTGCGTCTGCAAGACCTGCAGGACCCTGGCCTCCGACATGCGGTGCTGCGCGTGCCAACCGCCCTGACGATCCTGCCGGGACAGGTGCGCGAGCTCCGCGCCGCCGGGCGCGCGGCGCTGCGCGAATCGCCCGCTTTTCAGCACTTGCAGCGCAGCCTGGACGGGGCGACGCCGGCACGGTAGCCGCCCCGATGGCTGCCTACCGCTCGTTGGCGCAGTTGGCGTAGAACGTGGTCGTGGCCGGCCAGTCCGAGAACACGCCGATGACCCCCACATCACGCGCGAGGACGTCCAGCACACGCAGCATGTCGCCCTCGGTCTTGATGGCCGAGTCGAACGTCTGGTAATAAAAGCCGTTGTTGCCATCGGCCAGCAGGCCGGAGCGCTCCAGGGTCCAGGTGATGATGTCCAGGCCGGCCGAGCGGGCGTTGCGCGCGTACTGCGAAGGAACGATGCGACCCGATGCGTCGGTGCTCAGCAAGGCGAAGATCGGAGGCGCCACGATGTTGATGCCCTGGCTCTTGTAGTTGACCAGGTCGGCCTGGCTGGGAAGATCGGCCACGGTGTTGGCGTCGTCGAGATACACCGCCTGGCGTCCGAAGGCGCGCTCGTTGCGCACCCAGTACAGCACGTCGCGCACGTCGAACGACTGCGCCCACACACGGTTGGGGTGCACGCCTGCGCGCTTGTACTCGTCGATCATCTTCTGCGCGTAGGCCTCTTGCGTGAATCCCTCGAAAGGCATGGTCACGCTGGCGCTCTTGAGCTCGGGCGTCATCTTCACACCCAACTGCTTGAACAGCTCGATGCTTTCCTGGTGTGTCATCAGCGTGCCGCTGGTCGGGCCTGAATACAGGTCCGTGCGCCAGTTGGCGGTCCCGCCCAGGTATTCATCGACTGTGCGTGCGCGGGGATTGAACGCATCCATCTTGCCGCGCAGGGTCTTGAACTCGGCCAGCGTGATGTCGCTGGTGCGGCATTCGGCGGCGGCGGGCGTCAGCAGGTTGCCGCTGGCGTCCAGTGTGGCGGGCACGAACGGCCGCGTGCATTTGCTGGCCAGCGGCGTGGCGAGGATGTTGGTGGTGGTGTGGAGGTCGTTCTGTGCGTGGCGGCAGACCAGTTCCTTGTCCTTGGTGAACGTCACGTCGCATTCGACGATGCCGGCACCCATGCGGGCGGCCGCCACGTACGACTCCATCGTGTGTTCCGGGAACTGCATGGCCGCCCCGCGGTGACCGATGGAGAAGTCCCGTGCCGTGAAATGGCCTCTGCGGGCGCACTGCTGCAACTCCCGCTTCAACGGGCTGTCCGTCATGTCGTCCACCAGAAAGAAGGGGCGCTGACCCAGCTGGACATGGGTGGCGTGCTCAACCTCGTGGATGGGCTTGTTGTGCCGTGGCGAAGCGGCAAGGATGGTGCTGGACAGGCCCAGCAGAACGCAGCCGAGAATGAAACGTCGCATGGTTTCCCTTTGGGTGGATGAAGGAAGGTGAGCGCCCCACGTGCGAACGCTCAGGCCATGCTAGTGAGCCTGTGTGGCAGATTCATGGCAGAGCAGCCCTACACGCGCGCTCGTGGGGCCTGAGGCCAACCCATCCGCGCCGCACGGCGCAGACTCGACTGAACAACCAGGCGATGGAACGGGGCGATCAGAAGAATATAGGTACGCCCGAGTCGATTGTGGCAACGCACGACCGTCGACAAGGTGAGGTGACGGGCGCCTCCCGACGTTGGTTCATCTGAGCACAACACCGACGCCCGGAAATCCAGATGCTTGTCGTCCTCTCCCAGAACGATCTCGGTTTCGCTCGTGCTGTAGATCCTGAAAATACCAAGCCGCGTCGAACTGCTGTCACCACCCATTGATGCGAGGTGCTTGCCGGTCTTCAGGCCAAAGCCCCAAACGAGCGCATCTCGAACCGTCATGAGGGCGCCAACCCAGGGAGGCTGCTGCGAGAAGATGAAGCGGGCCAAAAGAACCGGGTCGGCAGACGCTTCGGCAGGAAGCCGGATCGAAAACGCGTCTGCCAGGTCCATCGACTCATAAACACGGGTGATGCTGGACCGCACGGGAATGGCCACGGGCGTTACCAGAGTGAATTCGTTTCGCATGGACACCGATCATGAACGAGTTCATGAACCCAAGCGCCACAAGCTGACGCCGCATTTCCCCCCCCATTCGGCCGTCCTCAAGCTGCCATTGCACGACCGGCCAATCTTCTGTATGATGCGCATCATGCGAAAAGCACCTGCCAACATCCGAACCGCCGCCAAAGAGGCTTCACACGAGCGCATCGTGCAGGCCGCTGCTCGCGCCATCCGGCGCAGCGGCTACGACGGTACGGGGGTGGCCGACATCATGAAAGAGGCGGGTTTGACGCATGGTGCGTTCTACGCCCATTTTGAGTCCCGCGAAGCCATGCTGGCCGAGGCGGCGGACCGCGCGGGTGCCGAGGCCAACGCCGTGGCGGCAAGCGTCATTGCCGCCGTACCGCCCGAGCAGTCTCTGCAGGCGATGATGCAGGTCTATCTTTCCAAAGAGCACGTGGCGAGCATCGAGACAGGCTGCCCTGTTTCAGCACTCGGTTCCGAAATGCCCCGCCAGTCGCCCGTAGTGCGCCGGGCCGCCACGCGCCGCATCAAGGAGATGATCGATCTGGTTGCCCGCCAGTCGCCGGATTGGGGGCAGCCCGGCGCCCATGAGCGCGCATTGGTGACCGTGGCCACCATGGTGGGCACTTTGATGCTGGCCCGTGCCGTCGATGATTCTGCGTTGTCGGACTCGCTGTGCAGCGCTGCGCTGAAGCGCCTGGCTCCTTCCGGGGCGTGACCCATGGGCCGGTTTTTTTTGCCCATAAGTATGATGATCATCATGTCAAATGCTCTTCCGCCCGAGTCCGCTGAGTTCGTCCCTTGCACTTTCTAAAAAAGGAAAAGCCATGAAAGCCTTCGTCGTGGATCGCTACGGGAAAAAGGAGCGTTTGCGGGCTGCCGATGTGCCGGAGCCGGATGTGCGTGAGGACGAGGTCTTGATTCAGGTGCACGCGACAGCGGTGAACCTCCTGGATTCCAAGCTTCGAAACGGGGAATTCAAGCTCATCCTGCCGTACCACCCCCCCTTCGTCCTGGGGCACGATGTGGCCGGCGTGGTGCTTCGTGTCGGACCGCGCGTGCGCCAGTTCAAAGCGGGCGACGAGGTCTACGCCAGGCCCGATGACTTCCGCATCGGTACGTTCGCTGAATTGATTGCCGTCCGGCAAGACTCCGTGGCGATCAAGCCGAGGAACATCACGATGGAGGAAGCCGCATCCATCCCTTTGGTGGGCTTGACGGCATGGCAGGCGCTGGTTGAAAAAGCAAAACTCAAAAAGGGGCAGAAGGTGTTCATCCAGGCGGGCTCCGGAGGCGTGGGCACGTTTGCCATCCAGTTGGCCAAACACCTGGGTGCGACGGTGGCCACCACGACCAGCGCTGGCAACGCCGCCCTGGTCAAGAGCCTGGGCGCGGATGTGATCATCGATTACAAGAAGGACGACTTTGAAGAACACCTGAGCGGGTACGACGTGGTGCTCAACAGCCAGGACGGCAAGACCCTGGCGAAGTCCCTGGGCGTGCTCAAACCCGGCGGGAACCTCATCTCCATCTCAGGGCCACCCGATCCCCGGTTTGCCGAAGACATCAAGGCCCCGTGGTTGGTGAAGCAGGTCCTGCGCGCCCTCAGCTTCGGAACCCGCAGGAAGGCCCGACGGCTCAAGGTCGGCTACTCATTCCTGTTCATGAAGGCCAGCGGAAGCCAGTTGCGGCAGATCACGCCGCTGATCGAATCGGGTGCCATACGCCCGGTGGTCGACCAGGTCTTCCCCTTCGAATCCACCAACGATGCCTTGGCCTACGTCGAAAGCGGCCGAGCCAAAGGCAAGGTGGTCATCAAGGTCCGATGAACCGTTCCACCTGAACGACATCGCACGCCCTCAATTATGACGATCGTCATAGAACCACCTGATCAATTTTGGAGCCTCCCATGAACATTGAAAATTCCGTCGTCCTCGTCACGGGCGCCAACCGTGGTATCGGCCTGGCGTTCGCGCGCGAACTGCTCGCACGCGGTGCCCGCAAGGTCTACGCCGCCGCGCGCGATCCCGCTTCTGTGACCTTGCCGGGTGTCCATGCCTTGCGACTCGACGTCACCAAACCCGAGGAAATCGCAGCTGCAGCACAGATGGCAGCCGACGTGACTCTGGTGATCAACAACGCGGGCATTGCCCAGCCTGGCGGTTTCCTGGCGCAGGACAGCGACGCCGTGACCCGCCGCATTTTCGAGACCAATTTCTTTGGCGTGCTGAACGTGAGCAAGGCCTTCGCGCCCGTGCTCAAGGCCAATGGCGGTGGCGCACTGCTCAACGTTTTGTCTGTGGCGTCGTGGATCAATGGCGGCGAGCTGGCCGCCTATTCGGCGAGCAAGTCGGCGGCGTGGTCGTTGACCAATGCACTGCGTCACGAGCTGGCCGGGCAGAAGACCCAGGTGCTGGGCCTGCACATGGCGTATGTCGATACCGACCTCACGCGAGGCTTCGAGGTCCAGAAAAGCAGCGCCGAAGAGATCGTGCAGCGCGCGCTCGACGGGCTGGAGGCGGGCGCCGACGAGGTGCTGGCCGACGTGCTCACCCAGCAGGTCAGGCAAGGCCTGACAGCACCGCGCCCGGTCTACTTTCCCCAGGGCTCTTGAGCCCAGACCACTCGACCCACTCCAACAGAAAGACAGTCATGCTCTTCAACACACTCGCTGCACCCTCCTTGGAGCTCCGCAACCGGATCGTCATGGCGCCCATGACGCGAAGCCGGGCGGTGGAAGGAAACACGCCCAACGCCCTGATGGCCGAGTACTACGGCCAACGCGCAACGGCCGGTCTGATCATTTCCGAGGGCACCTCACCGTCACCCAACGGCTTGGGCTACGCCCGCATTCCTGGCCTGTTCAACGAAGCGCATGTGCAGGGATGGAAGCTGGTGACGGACGCCGTGCACGCCAAAGGCGGCAAGATCTTCGTCCAGCTGATGCACACGGGGCGCGTGAGCCACGTGGCCAACTTGCCAGCCGGTGCGGAAGTGCTGGCGCCGATGGCCGAGGTGTGCCCCGGCGAGATGCACACCGACACCCAGGGCATGCAGCCACACAGCGCACCCCGCGCCATGACGGAAGACGACATCGCCCACGCCGTGGCGGAGTACGCCAGGTCGGCCCAACTGGCCATCGAAGCGGGATTCGACGGCGTCGAGCTGCACGCAGCGAACGGCTATCTGATCGAACAGTTCCTGAACGCCCATGTGAACCAACGCACCGATGCGTATGGAGGCAGCATCAAGGGCCGCAACCGCTTCGCGCTGGAGGTGGTTCGCGCCACCGTCGCCGCCATCGGAGCAAATCGGGTGGGCATCAGGGTGTCGCCCTGCGGCGTTTTCAACGGCACGGGGGCGTACCCCGACGTCGAGGCACAGTACCTGGCCTTCACCGAAGAACTGGCGCAGCTGGGCATTCTGTATGTTCACCTGCTGGACCACTCGGCCCTGGGCGCGCCGCCCGTGCCCGCCGAGTTGAAGTTTCGCCTTCGCGTGGCGTTCCATGGCGTGTTCATTCTGGCCGGTGGCTTCGACAGGGCCAGTGCGGAGAGTGCACTCAATGCGGGTCACGCGAATCTCATCGCCTTTGCCCGCCCCTTCATCGCCAACCCCGATCTGGTGGAGCGCATGCAGAGCAAAGCGAGGTTGAACCCCGTGGACATGGCGACGTTCTACACGCCAGGTCCCAAGGGCTACACCGACTATCCCGCGCTCGGCGCCTGATGGGAGGCCAACGATGAACCACCTGCTCAAAACGACGGTTCTGGGATTTGCCCTGTCAACGACCCTCCAGACGTCAACCTTGTTTGCGGCAGAGCCTGTCGCCTTTGGGGCGGCGCAACACCCGCTGTCGATGGGACAAAAGTCCGAGGTCACCTGGAAGAATGTCCCCACCCAAACCATCACGGCTGGCGGCGTGAACTTCGCGTACCGGGAACTGGGCAAGCACAACGGTGGAACGCCCGTGGTGTTTCTCGTCCATCTGGCCGCGGTCCTGGACAACTGGGACCCACGGATCATGGACGGCATCGCGGCCAGGCACCACGTCATTGCCTTTGACAACCGCGGCATCGGGGCATCCAGTGGTTCGCCGTCGAATTCCATGGAACAGATGGCTGACGATGCCATCACCTTCATCCAGGCCATGGGCTTTCAGAAAGTGGACCTGTTGGGGTTTTCGTTGGGTGGGATGGTCGCCCAGGAGATCGCGCTGAAGGAGCCGCAACTCGTTCGCAAGATGGTGCTCGCGGGTACCGGCCCCGCGGGTGGCGAAGGCATCAGCACCGTGGCGGGGGTGACCGTTTACGACATGCTCCGGGGTTTCTTCACGGGCCAGGATGCAAAGCAGTTCCTGTTCTTCACGCGGACGCCCAGTGGCATCGAGGCCGGAAAGGACTTCCTGGAGCGCTTGAAGGAACGCACCGAAGACCGCGACAAGGACATCTCGGTGAGCGCATTCATTGCCCAACTGCAGGCGCTGCGCTTGTGGGGTCAGAAAGCACCGGCCGATCTTTCCGTGATCAGACAGCCTGTGCTGGTTGTCAACGGCGACGATGACCGCATGGTCCCAACGATCAACTCGCACGACCTGGCACGCCGGCTACCGAACAGCCAGCTGATCATCTATCCCGATGCCGGACACGGTGGTGCCTTCCAGTTCCATGCCGACTTCGTGCGCAGCACGCTCGAATTTCTGGCCCGCTAGCAGCTGCCAAGAAGAGCATCCCCCTTCAGGATATCGAATGGCAGCTTGGTGACGCCGTGGCCCGCAGTCGGCCCTGAAAACACCTCAGACGCAGCGCGCGCCGTCCACTTCCAGGCAGACGCCCGAGATGAAGGCAGCCTCGCTGCTGGCGAGGTACAGCACCGCGTTGGCCACGTCCAGCGACGTGGAGAAACGGCCCAGCGGGATGGTGGAGCGGAACTTGTTCAAGCGCTCCTCGGTGAGCTCGCCGCCCGCGAACGACGGGCCGAGCGTGGTGAACGGGTTCATCACCGGGTTGATGCAGTTCACGCGGATGTTGTCCGGCCCCAGCTCGGCTGCGAGCGACTTGCTGGTGGTGATGACCGCACCCTTCGAGCCGTTGTACCAGGTCAACCCCGGACGTGGGCGCACGCCAGCGGTGGACGCGATGTTGATGAAACTGCCCCCGCCGTTGCGCTTGAGCGCGGGCACGGCGTGCACGGTGGCCAGGTAGATGCTCTTGACGTTGACCGCGTAGCAGCGGTCGAAATCGTCCTCGCTCACGTCCAGCGCGGGCTGGTTGCGGTGCGTCCAGCCGGCGTTGTTGACCATCACGTCGAGCTTGCCGTGGCGCTCGAGCGTGGCCTCCACCAGCGCTTTCACGTCGGCCGATTTCGTCACGTCGCCGGCCACGAACGATGCGCGCCCGCCCGCGGCCACGATGGCGGCGGTCACGCGTTCGCCGTTGGCCGTGTCGATGTCGTTCACGATGACCTGGGCGCCTTCTTCGGCCAGGCGCTGGGCAATGCCTTCACCGAAGCCGCTGCCGGCGCCGGTGACGATGATGGAGAGGTTGTGCACTCGCATGGGTGGGTGTCCTTTGGGGTTCAGCCGTGGCGGATGGCCACGGTCTTGAGGGTGGTGAATCCGTACAGGGCCTCGAAGCCTTTTTCGCGCCCGTGGCCCGACGACTTGACGCCGCCAAACGGCAGCTCCACGCCGCCGCCCGCGCCATAGTTGTTGACGAACACCTGGCCGGCGCGCACGCGTCTGGCCATGCGGAACTGGCGCCCGCCGTCGCGCGTCCACACCCCGGCCACCAGGCCGAAGGGCGTGGCGTTGGCGATCTGCACGGCGTGGTCTTCGTCGTCGAACACCATGGACGACAGCACCGGGCCAAACACTTCTTCCTGCGCCAGCCGGTGGTCCACCGGCACATCACGCAGCAGAGTGGGCGCGGCGTAGAAGCCGGTGGCGGCGGCCTCGTCCACCACGCGACCCTGCGCCACGGTGGCGATGCCGTCGGCCCGCGCCTGTTCCAGGAAGCCGCGCACGCGCTCCTGCTGGCTCTGGCGGATCAGCGGACCCAGGTCCAGGTTCATGGCCGGTGGGCCGGCGCGCAGCGCCGTGAAGCGCTGGCCCAGGCGTTCCAGCAGAGACTCATAAAGCGAGCGCTCGACCAACAGGCGCGAACCGGCGCTGCAGGTCTGGCCGCTGTTCTGCACGATGGCATTGACGATGAAGGGCAGGGCGGCGTCGATGTCGGCGTCGGCAAAAACGATCTGCGGTCCCTTGCCGCCCAGCTCCAGCGTGACCGGGCAGTGGCGTTCGGCCGCGGCCTGCTGGATCAGCGTGCCCACGCGCGGGCTGCCAGTGAAGCTGATGTGGTCGATGCCCGGGTGGCGCGCCAGCGCGTCGCCCACCTCGTGGCCGTAGCCGGTGACGATGTTGATGCAACCCGCCGGAAAGCCGGCCTCCACCGCAAGCTCGGCCACGCGCAGCAGCGACAGGCAGGCGTCTTCGGACGGTTTGACCACGCACACGTTGCCGGCCGCCAGCGCGCCGCCCACGCAGCGGCCGAAGATCTGCATCGGGTAGTTCCAGGGCACGACGTGGCCGGTCACGCCGTGCGGCTCGCGCCAGGTGAGCACGCTGTAGCCGTCGAGGTAGGGAATGGTGTCGCCATGCAGCTTGTCGCCCGCGCCGGCATAGAACTCGAAGTAGCGCACCAGGGCCAGCGCGTCGGCCTTGGCCTGCGCCACCGGCTTGCCGCAGTCGCGCTGTTCGATGGCCGCGAGCTCGTCGGCGTGTTCGGCCACTTTCTGGCTCAGCTTCATGAGCAGGCGCCCGCGCTCGGCGGCGGTGGTGCGCGCCCAGGTGCGCTCGAAACATTCACGCGCGGCGCGCACGGCGGCGTCGATGTCGGCGGCATTGCTGCGCTCGATGGTGGCGTAGGGCTGGCCGTCGGCCGGGTCGATGACCGGCAGCGTCTGGCCCGAGGCCGAGCGCACGGCGGTGTTGGCGATGTGGTTCAGGGCCATGGTCGGTGTGGAGGTGGAATGGGGCTACTTGAAGCCCAGGGCATGGGGCAGCCAGGTGCTGATGACGGGCACGAAGGTGAGCAGCATCAGGATCACCGCGTGTGCGAGCAGGAAGGGTTTGAGCTCCGTCACCAGTGCCCCCAGCGGAACCCGGGAGACGTTGGAGGTGACGAACAGCAGCCCACCCACGGGCGGCGTGATCATGCCCAGGGTGAGGTTGTAGATGACCACCATGGCGAAGTGCACCGGATCAATGCCGAGCTTGGCAGCCACGGGCGCCAGGATCGGCACGAGCACCATGACCCCGGGCAGCGGCTCGATGAAGATGCCGAACAGCAGCAGGAAGACGTTCACGATGATCAGGAACGTCCAGGGCGAGAAGTCCTGGGCAGACATCCACCCGGCCAGCAGGGAGGGCAGGCCTTCGATGGTGAGCAGCCAGGCGAACGAGGCGGACATGCCGATGATGATGAGCACCGAGGCGGTGAGCAGGGCCGAGCGCGCCAAGATGTCGGGCAAGGCCTTCCACTCGAGCGTTCGATAGATGAACTTGCCGCACACCAGGGCATAGAACACCGCCACCACGGACGCTTCGGTCGGGGTGAACCAGCCCGCGCGCATGCCGCCCAGAATCAGCACCGGCAACAGCAGCGCGGGCAGGGCGCGGATGCTGGTTTCGACGATTTCCCTCCAGCCCGGATGCTCGCCATCACCGCGGTAGTTGCGCCGGGTCGAGATGCGCCAGTTGACGATGCACATGCCCACCGCCACCAGCAGCCCTGGCAGCAGGCCCGCCACGAAGAGTGTGCCGACCGACACGCTCTCGTCCTGCAGGGCGTAGATGATCATGATGATCGAGGGCGGGATGATCGGACCGACGATGGCGGTGGCCGCCGTCAGTGCGGCCGCGTAGGACTTGTCGTACCCGGCCTTGTCCATCATCCGGATCATCATGGAGCCCGGCCCTGCCGCATCCGCCAGAGCCGAGCCGGAGATGCCCGAGAAGAACGTCAGACCGACCACGTTGGTGTATCCCAGGCCGCCCCGTTTGTGACCGACGAACTGGCTGGCAAAGCGCAGCAACACCTCGGTCAGCGACCCGCCACTCATGAGCTCGGCGGCGAGGATGAAGAAGGGCACCGCCATCAGCGGGAAGCTGTCGATGCCGGTGAAGGTCTCCTTGAGCAACACCATCAGCGGGAAGCTCGATCCCAGCGTGAGTGCGGCCAGGGTGGAGAAGCCCAGTGCGAAGGCAACGGGCACGCCCATCGCCAGGAACAGGCAGGCGCTCAGGATCAGGATCAGGCTGGCGCTCATAGGGATGCACTTGCGTTGGCGTCGAAGTGCGCGTCTTCTGCAAAACGGCGCTCCAGGACATAGCTGCGAGCGATGAGCAGCCAGTGAATGATCAACAACACGCCGCCGATCGGCATGGCGGCGTAGATGTAGGCGAACGAGATCTGTGTGGCGGCGGTGGTCTGGTATTGCGCGCGCTCCAGGTAGAGCAGGCCATACCAGATCATGAAGCCGAAGAAGCCCAGCATCAGCAGCCAGATGATGGCCCGCAGCGCCATCGCGGCCTGGCGCGGCAGCGCGTCCTGCAGGTTGTCCACGGCGATGTGTCCGCCATAACGAAGCACCGGACCGGCACCCAGGAAGGTGAGCCAGATCATCATGTGGCGCGCGACCTCTTCGGCCCACTCGATGGACTCGTTGGTGAGGTAGCGCAGCGCCACATTGGCGAAGATGATCACGGACATCGATCCCAGCAGCAGGATCAGTGCCCAGCGGTTCGCGCCCAGGAAATACCGTTCAAAGGTGTTCATGCAAGACTCCAACCGGTGGCCGGCCCCTGCCGGGCCAACGGTCTGTGCGTTGTTTTATTTGATGGCCTGGATCGCGGCGATCTTGTCGGCGCCGAATTCCTTGGCGAAGTTGGCGTAGGCCGGTGCCACGGCCTTGCGGAAGGCATCGCTGTTGACCTGCTTGACCACCGACATGCCTTCTTTTTCCAGTTGCGCAATGCCGCTGTTCTCGTCGTCGTTGACCTTCTTGCGCTGTGCGGTGGCGCCCTTTTTGGCGGCTTCGGTGAACACGGCTTTGTCGGCGGCCGACAGCTTGTTCCACACCGCGGGGGAGAGGATCAGCGCGGCTGGCGAATACACGTGACCGGTGAGCGACAGGTGCTTCTGCACCTGCGAGAACTTGGACGCCAGGATCACGGGGATCGGATTCTCCTGGCCATCGACCGTGCCTTGCTGCAGGGCGCCGAACAGCTCCGGGAAGGCCATGGGCGTGGGCAGGATGCCGAAGGTCTTGTAGCCGTCCATGTGCACCTTGTTCTCCATGGTGCGCATCTTCAGACCTTTGGCGTCGTCGGGCGTGTTGATGGCGCGCTTGCTGTTGGTCATGTGGCGGAAGCCGTTCTCGGTCCAGGCCAGGTTGATCAGGCCCTTGGCTTCCATCTTCTTCTGCAGGTCCTGGCCGATGGGGCCGTCCATCACCTTGCGCGCGTGGTCGTAGTCGCGGAACAGGAAGGGGATGTCGACGATCTTGACCTCGGGCACGAAGTTGCCCAGCGGGCCCGTGGAGGTGTTGACGATGTCCTGCGTGCCCAGTTGCACGGCTTCGATCTGCTCGCGTTCACCGCCCAGCGCGGACGCGGGGAACTGCTGGCATTTGTAGCGGCCTTGCGTGCCCTTTTCCATCTCCTCGCAGAACACGGTGGAGCCCACGCCGTAGTGCGAGGTGGCCGAGGTGGCGTATCCGATCTTCAACACGGTCTGGGCCTGCACGGCGCCAGAGGCAGCGAGGATGGCGGCGAGAGCGATGGGTTTGATGAGTTGTTTCATGGACGGTGTCTCCGTTGTGGTTGGGGAAGGGAACAGGGGAACGCAAACAAAAAAATCGATCAGGCCAGCGGCGGCAGGCCCAGCCGCGCGCGCGCCTCGGGGTGGCTCACGGCGTGCGCGTGGTCCTGCACGTACTGCTGGAGCACGGCCGTGAAGCTGGCGTCGGCCACCAGACCCAGGCGCGGCGCGCGTGCGCTCTCGAAGCGCGATGGCCAGGCCGAGACAATGCCGGCCACGGCCGCATCGGGTGTGTGCGTGATCAGGCCCATCACCTCCGGCCCGGCCAGAGATTCGAGCGCGCTCAGCATCTCGCGCACGCTCACGGTGAGTGCCGGCAGGTTGATGGCCGTGCGCCCACCAAACGCTTCGCGGCTGGCTTCGGCCACCGCCACGATGCCGGCCACCGTGTTGGCCGGTGAGGACAGCGCCACGCGCGTGTCCAGATCCACCGGGCAGGCACTGGCCTGGCCCGCGAGCGGTTCGCGGAACAGGCCGGAGAGAAAACCCGAGGCCGCGCCGTTGGGCCGACCCGGGCGCACCGACACGGTCATGAGGCGCGCCGCGCGGCCGTCGATGAATCCCTTGCGGGTGTAGTCGGCCACCAGTTGTTCACACACGAACTTGTGGATGCCGTAGCTGGACTGCGGCGTGGGCAGGGTGTCGTCGCGCACCACGGCGGGCAGGGGCACGGCGGCGTCGCTGCCGAACACCGCGACCGAGCTGGAGAAGAAGAACAACGGCGGTTCAAAAGCCCCCACGCTCCCCGCTGCGCGAGGTTCGCTGCCCCCCAAGGGGGCGTGCGCCGCCTTGGGGCGGCCCGGCGGCGACGCATGGGCGGCGAGGGTTTGCGCGCGGCAGGCGTCGAGCAGGCTGCGTGTGGTGTCCAGGTTGGCGTGCAGGCCCAGGTCGAAGTTGGCTTCGCATTCGCCCGACACGGCCGAGGCCAGGTGGAACACCGCGTCCCAGCGCTCGGCCATCAGGGTGGGGATGTTCGCCAGCAGGTCGCCCGCGTGGTGCCGCACGCGCGGGTCGGCCAGCAGGGTTGCATCGCGGGGGGCCACCAGGTCGGCCAACATCAGTTGCGTGATGGCCTGACCGCGCAGCGTGCCGGCTTGCAGCAGGGTGTGGGCCAGTCGCGTGCCGAGGAAACCGGCGCCGCCGGTGATGAGGATCTTCATGCAAGTGCTTTCTGTGAGGACTGGTACCGGCGCAGCCAGCCCAGGCCGTCGCTCGTGCCGGCCCGGGGGCGGTATTCGCAACCCACGAAGCCCTCAAAGCAGAGTGCGTCGAGCAGGTCGAAGAGGTGAGGGAAGTTCACTTCACCGCCGTCGGGTTCGTGGCGGTCGGGTACGCCGGCGATCTGGATGTGGCCCACGCCGGCGAAATGCTTTTGCAGGCGCTTGCTCAGGTCGCCTTCCATGATCTGGCAGTGGTAGAGGTCCATCTGCACCTTCAGGTTGGGCGCGTCTGCTTCGGCCAGCACGTCGTGCGCTTGCTGCTGCAGGCTGAGGAAGTAGCCCGGCATGTCGCGGCTGTTGATGGGTTCGATCAGCAGCGTCACACCCAGGGGCGCCAGGCGCGCGGCGGCGTGGCGCAGGTTGGCCACATAGGTGGCTTGGCGCGCGGCGGCGTCGCTGCCGGCGGGGACCAGGCCCGCCATGGCGTGCACGCGCTGGCAACCCGTGGCTTCGATGTAAGGCAGGGCCTGCTCCAACGCGGCGGCGAACTCGGCCTCGCGCCCGGGGTGGCAGGCCATGCCACGCTCACCGGCGGCCCAGTCACCCGGGGGCAGGTTGAACAGGGCCTGCGTGAGGCCGTGGTCCTTCAGGCGCGCGCCGATGTCGGCCGGCGCGTGTTCGTAGGGAAACAGGTACTCCACCGCATCGAAGCCGTCGCGCGCGGCCGCGGCAAAGCGGTCGAGGAACGGCACCTCGGGGTACATCATGGACAGGTTGGCGGCGAAGCGGGGCATGGTGGGCTCGGGGTTCCGGGTTACCAGAGGGTGGTGAATCGGGTCTGAAGTTCGCTGATCTGCACGTCGGTCAGGGGTTCGGGCCGGCGTTCCGTGAGCAGCCACAGGCGCGCGGTTTCTTCGAGTTCTTCGAGCAGCGCCATGGCACTGCCCGGGCTGTCGTGCCACACCGTGGGGCCCAGGCGTTCGAGCATCACCGCACGCAGTGGCCGCCGGGCTTTGGCGATGAGTGCAGCCACGTCGTCGGCCACGCCTGCATCGCCTGGAACTCGGTAGGGCACCAGTGGCACATGACCCACCTTCATCACCTGGTAGGGCGTCAGCGGCGGCAGGATGTCGTCGTTGCGCCAGACGCCTTGCAGCGTGAGCGCCACGAGGTGCGTGGAATGGGTGTGCAGCACGCAATGCGCGTCGGGTGCCGCGGCGTAGATCCGGCGGTGCAGGATGAGTGTCTTGCTCGCGCGGGCACCGGCCAGCGCGGTGCCGTCTTCGGCCACCCAGGCCAGTTGCACGGGGTCGAGGAAACCCAGGCAGGCATCGGTGGGCGTGATGAGAAAACCGCCACCCTGCTCGGCGGTGAGGCGCACGCTGATGTTGCCGGCGGTGGAATGCACCAGCCCGCGCTGAAACAGGCTGGCACCCACGCGCGCGATGTCGGCACGCGCGGCGTCCTGAGGGGCAGGCCAGAGCAGACTCACAGCGCCACCCCCGCTTGCTGCAAGGCTTGTGCGAAGAAATCGACGCCGCCGAAGTTGCCCGACTTGAGCGCGAGTTGCACCGCCTCACCCTTGCCCGGCAGCGTCGATTGTGTCCAGGGCACGCCCGGGCAGATGGCCGCGCCGATGCGCAGTTGCCGCACGCCCAGCGCCTGCACCACCGCGCCCGACGTTTCACCGCCGGCCACCACCAGGCGGCGCACGCCGGCTTGCACCAGGCCTTGTGCGACGTGGGCCAGCGCGTGCTCGACCGCGTCACCAGAAGCCTGTACGCCAAGCGCTTGTTGCACGGCGCGCACGCTCTCGGGTGTGGCGGTGGCATAGATCAGCACTGGGCCCTGTGCCAGCGTTTGCGTGGCCTGGGCCAGCACGGCGTCGGCGGTCTGTCGGCCTTCGTGCAGCGCGAGTGGGTCGATCTTCAACGTGGCGCGACCAGCGGCCATCCACCGTGCGACCTGTGCATTGGTGGCTTCCGAACACGAACCCGAGACCACGGCGGCGGGGCCTTGCAGGCGCTCCAATTCGGCGGCGTTGGCGTTGGGTGCGAACCAGCCGCGCCTGGCGTAGGCGGGAGGCAAACCCAGGGCCACGCCCGAGCCGGCGGTGAGCAGCGGCAGCTCGGCGCAGGCGTCGGCCAGGGTCAGCAGGTGGGCATTGCTCACCGCATCGGCCACGGCGATCTTCACGCCCTCAGCGCGAAGCTGTGCGATGCGGTCCTGAGCGGTGGGCACTCCGGCATCGATCACGTCGTGGCGCAACAGGCCCACGGTCTGGGCCGTTTGCGCCTGCAGCACGCGCACGAGGTTCGCATCCGTCATGGGCGTGAGCGGGTGGTGGCGCATGCCCGAATCGCTCAGCAGCGCATCGCCCACAAACAGGTGGCCGCGGAACACGGTGCGGCCGTTTTCCGGGAAGGCGGGGCAGGCGATCGTGAAGTCCGCGCCCAGTGCGGCCATGAGCGCGTCGGTGACCGGGCCGATGTTGCCCTGCGGCGTGGAGTCGAAGGTGGAGCAGTACTTGAAATAGATCTGCCGTGCGCCAGCGGCGCGCAAGGCGGCCAGCGCCGCTAGACTTTGCGCGACCGCGTCGGCCGGCGCGATGGTGCGGGTCTTGAGCGCGATCACCACCGCGTCGGCCGCGGGCAGTTCACCGCCGGGCACGCCCAGCACCTGCACGGTGTGCATGCCGGCGCGCACCAGCATGCTGGCCACGTCGGTGGCGCCAGTGAAGTCGTCCGCGATGACGCCCAGAATCATGCGGCGGCCTTCTGTGCTGGCGGCAGGTCGATGCCGGCCAGCTGTGCGTAGTACTTCACCACCGCGGAGTCGTCTTCACCGCCCAGGCCCATGGCCGCGGTGGCGAGGTAGAGCTGGTGCGCGGCGGCCGCCAGCGGCAATGGAAACTTGAGCTGGCGCGCCGCGTCGAGCACGATGCCCAGGTCCTTCACGAAGATGTTCACCGCCGACAGCGGCGTGTAGTCACCGTCCAGGATGTGGGGCACGCGGTTCTCGAACATCCAGCTCATGCCGGCGGAGTTGCAGATCACTTCATAGAGCTGGCGCGGCTCGGCACCGGCGCGCATGCCCAGGGCCATGGCCTCGCAGGCGGTGGCGATGTGCACGCCCGCCAGGTGTTGGTTGACCATCTTCACGGTGGAGCCGACGCCCGCTTTGTCGCCCAGGCGGTAGACCTTGCCGGCAAAGGCCTCGAGCACGCTGCCGGCGGCGGCGAAGGCTTCGGGCTGGCCCGAGGCCATGACCGTCATCTGGCCCGCAGCGGCCTTCTTCGCACCGCCCGAGACCGGGCCATCGATCAACCAGTGGCCGGTCTCAAGCAGGCGCTGTTCCCACACCGGGGGCAGGGCGGGGTCGACCGTGGCCGAGCACACCACCACACCGCCGCGCTTCAATGACGACGCCACGCCTTGCGCGCCGAACAGCACGTCGTCGGTTTGCGCGGCGTTGACGACCAGCACCAACACCACGTCACAGTGGCTGGCGAGTTCGGCGACGCTGGCGGTGGCGCGGCCGCCCGCCTGCTCGAAGGCTGCTCGGGCTTCGGCGCGCGGGTCGCAGCCCCAGGTGGGCACGCCCTGGCGCAGCGCCGAGAGCGCGGCGCCCATGCCCATGGAGCCCAGGCCGATGACGCCGAGTGTGTGTGAGGAAGCGTTGCTCATGAGGAAAAACCGGGTGGGGAAGGGGTCAGCATCGCGCCGAGGGCGCGTCGGATGGGGGGTGCGGCGTTGTTCAGACGCCGCGCCGCGTTGTGCATGTGCAGCATGGCGGCCTGCCGCGCCGCGAGCACGTCGCCGCGCATCACTGCTTCGGCGATGGCACGGTGTTCTTCGCGCACTTCCACCATGTAGCCGCTGTCCAACGCTTCGTTGGTGCGTGTCACGCACATGGATTCGCGCTGGTACTGCTCGAGGAAGCCCAGCAGGCGTTCGTAGTGCGGGTTTTCGGTGGCGCGGGCGATGCTGCGGTGAAAGGCCAGGTCGGCCTCCACGCCTTCCGCGCCCTGGGGCGGGCAGGCTTCCAGGTGTTCCAGCGCCTGGGCGATCGTGCGCGCCTTCTCGGGGGTCATGCGTTGTGCGGCCAGGGCGGCCACGTCGGCCTCCAGCCCGCGGCGCACCTCCACCACCTGCAGCACGCTTTCCATGGAGGTGACCACCAGGGGATCAAAGGCCAGGGCGCGCGCCTGGTGGCGCGGCGCCACGAACACCCCCGAGCCCTGGCGCGAGGTGAGCAGGCCGATGGACTTGAGCCGGCTGACCGCTTCGCGCACCACGGTGCGCGACACCCCGAACTGCTCGGCCAGGCGCTGCTCCGTGGGCAGGCGCTCGTCGGGTGCCAGCTCCCCGGACTCGATGCGCTGCAGCAGCAGGCCGGCCAGTTTGTCGGTGAGGCGTTCGGGCGCTTGCAGGGCGTCGCTCATGGTGGTGTATCGGGCTTCAGGTGTCTGGTTATATGGTCATCATACAAATTAAAGTGCACATCTCCACTCATGGTTTTCCCTTTAAACAGGGCGTCGGAACAGCGTCGCGCTGGAAACCCAAAACAACGGTGCCATGGCCCGGCACAGGCGGCCCGTGGTGAGAATCGCCAGAAGGCCGGCGAGGGCCAGCCAGCAGCCCCAGATCGTGTGATGACCCAGCCACCCCAGTGCGGATGCAACCACCGTCAACATGGCCGCCAACGAGAGGTTCAGGCCCAGGGCCGTTGCCATCAGCTCGGTCCGTGTTGTGCCGGGAGCCATGGCTACCACCCCCCGGTGGCCAGCCACTCTTCGACGAGCGGCAGCTTCTCCACACCGAAGAAGGGTTCGCCGTCCACGATGAAGAAGGGCGAGCCGAACACGCCACGCTGGATCGATTCCTCGACGTTGCGCCGCAACCGAGAGGCCGGCTTGCCTTGCGCGCGAGCCACCTCGTAGGCGTGCCAAGGCAGATCTGCCTCGCGCATGCAAGCGCTCAGCACGTCGTCCTGCGCGATGTCCAGGCAGTGCACAAAGTAGCTGCAAAAGATCAGACCGGCGAGGCGCTTGGCGGCAGCCGGGTCGACACTCTTGGCCCAGGCGAAGGCACGTCCTGCCTCCACAGGTCGTGAGTTCGGAGAAGGCGCCAGTCGTTCGAAAGCAATCCCATGCTGTCTGGCATAGCGCCGGGCATCGTTGATGACGTAAGGCCCCTTCAGCGGGAGATCGACGATGGGTGGGATGCCCATCACCTTGAGCACACTCACGCCCACCAGCATCGAGGTCCACTCCACTTCGCGGCCATGGCGCCGGGCCAGCTCGTCGATGCGAAGGCTGGCGAAATAGCCGAAGGGTGAGATGAAGTCGAAGTAGAACTGGATGGGAGCGTGATCGACCGGGCCGACCGCCGAAGCGGTGTTCCAGGCGCTCACCGGCCCGAGATCAGACATGGTCGTCTCGGGGTGTTGCCCAGTCGAGCGTGAGCAGATAGCCCTCCAGGCTGGCGGCGATCCTCAGGCGTGTCGCGCGGGAGGCCTCCGTTGCCGCAGATGCCAGTTCGATGCACACCACCTGGCCCCGTCCGGGGTCCTCGCGCACGGTCAGCGCCGCGATCGGTTCACCCAGCAGCACCTCCCGCAAGTGCCGCTGCGCGCAGTCCTGCCGCAAGGCGGGCTTGAAGATCTTGCCCACGGCGGTCATGGGCAATTGATCGAGGACGAAAAGCCGCCTGGGAAGCGCGGGGGGCTCGTGAATGGTGAGCTTGGCAAAAGCCAACAATTCTTCCTCGGTCGCTTGAGCGCCAGGCCGCAGCGTGACGTAGGCCACCGGCACTTCGCCCGCGTAAGCGTCCGGCATGCCGACGGCGCCCGCGTCGGCCACGGTCGGGTGCCGCATCAGGCACTCTTCGATGACGGCCGGGTCGATGTTGTGGCCGCTGCGGATGATCAGGTCCTTGGCCCGTCCCGTGATGAACACGCGTCCGGAGACATCGACGTACCCTACGTCTCCGGTGACGAGCCATCCGTCGTCGGTGAACAGGGTGGCGGATTGAACGGGGTCCTTGTAGCCGGGTGTCAGGTTGGGCCCGCGAACCACGAGCACGCCCGGCTCGCCCGGTGGGCAGGCGCGGCTCGATGCCCGGATTCCGTCGAGCGCGCGTGCCTCGACCTGACAGAACGGTATCGGCAATCCGGCGGACCCCATGACCCGCGCGTGTGAAACCGGATCGACGCAGATCACGCCACCGGATTCGGTCATGCCATAGACCTCTCGCAAGGGTTTGCCCGTGATGTGTTCGATCTGCTCGGCGACACTGCGAGGAAGCAGGGACGCGCCGGAGATGTTGATCCGCACGCGGCTCAGATCGATGCCTTCGGCATCCACCTTCGCCACGGCCGACAGCGCCGTCGGCACGCCGCCCACGATGGTGGTTCCGGTGCGCTCCACGATGGACCAGAAGTGGGCGACGATCTGTGGATTCCGGAATCCAGCGGGCGAGAGGATCACCACTTCCGCGCCGGCCACGAACATGGCCAGACTGCAGAAGATCGCCGATGCCACGTGGAACATCGGCAGCCCGTTGACGATCACGTCGTCGAGGCTGGCACCCACGGCCCAGGCCCCGCCACAGGCCGCAGCCAGCTGGTTGCGGTGGGTGTGGATGACCAGCTTGGGCGCACCGGTCGTGCCACCGGTATGGAAGTACGCGGCCACATCGTCCAGACCCGGGCGGTCAGCAAACGCCAGTTGCGCCGGGTTCGACTGCAGCAGCTCAGACAACAGTTGGACGTCAGTTGCCTTTGCGGCTTTCTCGCCGCCGACCTGGATCAACACGCCGATCCCGGGCACCAGTGCTTTGACCTGTTGCGCCTTGTTCCAGATGTCGGTGCCGGGCAGGGGCCCCAGGGCCACCAGTGCCTTGGCACCGGCCGCCCGGCACAGGCTGGCAATGTCCTCGGCCTTCAGCAGCGGATTGAGCGGCAGGGCCGCCGCGGCCGTGGCCGCACCCCACAGCACGAACTGGGTTTCGACCAGCGAGGGCAGCATGTAGGCCACCACGTCGCCCCGCCTCAAGCCAAGCGAGCGCAAGGCGTTGGCGGTCCGTGCGATTCCCTCCACCAGTTCGGCATAGCTGAGCTTGCGTGGCGGGGTTTGTGGGTCGGTGCCCAGGAAGGTGATGGCGGTCTTGCTGCCGCAGCGAACCTGCGTGCGCTCGATGGCATCAAGCACATGGGTCGCGCGCATCCATTCTTCGACATGCATCCCCGGGCCGGGGGTGCCGATGGTTGGCAAGGCGGTGGCGGGGATGCTGTTCATCGTGGGTTCCTCGTTGGCACAGGGTTCAGCGGGCCGCGCGAGCGGTCGGCGTGACGGAGTCTTTCAACATCCGTCCGAACTCCAGAGAGCCCACCGCGGAGAAGCCGCCGTCGATCGGGATCACCACGCCATTGATGTAGCGCCCGGAATCGCTGGCCAGGTACAGCGCCAGGTCTGCAATCTCCTGCCTGGAGGCGCCGCGGCCACTCGGAATGGACTGCAACAACCTGGCCCAGCTCTCTTGCCCTTCGGGTGCGAGCCGGGCCATGCCCTCCGTGTCGGTCACCGGACCCGGTGCGATGCCCACGCACCGGATGCCCTCGTCGGCCCATTCCACCGCCAGCGAGCGAATCAACATGTCGACGCCGGCTTTGGCAGCGCACACGTGAGCCTGGGCGTAGGTGGGCATGCTGGACTGGACCGCCGAGATGGCCAGCACGAGAGCGGACGGCTTTCGCAGAAAGTCGTGCGCAGCGCGCAGCGTGTTGAACGTGCCGACCAGGTCGGTTTCGATCACGGCGCGAAAGCCGTTGGAACTCATCCCGGTGGCCGGGGCGACGAAGTTGCCGGCGGCACCCGCAACCACGATGTCGATCGGGCCGAACGCCGCGTAGGCGTGCTCGACGGCACTTCCCATCGCCTCGTAGTTGCGCACATCGGCAGACAGTCCGATGGCGTGTCCACCGGCCGCCTCGATCTCGGCCGCTGCATGGCTTGCCTTTTCCAGGCTGCGCCCGACGATCGTCACCGCCGCGCCAGCCAGCGCGTACGTGAGCGCGATCTGGCGGTTGATGCCGCTGCCACCACCCGTGATGAACGCGGCCTTGTTGCGCAGCAGGCCGGGTTGAAACGTGTTGAGCTTGTCCACGATGGTCGCCTCAACGTGCGCTCAGCGCTGCTGCAATGGCGGCAAACGCCCGGCGGTCGACGTTGTGTGTGACGCTCGTGTCGCCCGCTGGATGGGAGGAGAGCTTGATGATCACCAATTCGGCCTTCGGATTGATGTGCATGTGTTGTCCATTCAAGCCCTTCATTTCGAAGGTGCCGTCGCGGTCGTGCGGGATCCACCACTGGTTGTGATACGAGTACCCATAGCGCATCGTCTGGCCGCTGGACTTGAACTTCTCGATGTCCGCGCCCTTGCGGATTTCCCCGATGACGCTCTCTCCGATGATCTGGCGGCCGTTGAATCGGCCCGCCATGCGCATCGTCTCGCCCAGGCGGCCCAGGTCTCGCAGGGTCGCGCTGAAACCCACGCTGCTGATCTGCGTGCCGATCGGATCGACCCACACATAGGCGTCGTCCTGTGCGCCCATCGGTGCCCAGAGGCGTTCAGACAACAACGCCGAGTAGCTCTTGCCGGTGACGCGTTGCAGGAGCCAGCCCAGGACCTCGGTGTCCACCGACTTGTATTTGAATGCCGCGCCATGTTCGCCCTCTTTCTTGAGGGTCACCAGCAGGTCGGGGATGGTCCGGGGGCCGCTGTGGGTGGGCGGTGCAGGCAGCAGCCCGGCGGCGTGCAGGTACTGGAAGATGCCGGAGCTGGGGTCGCGGAAGTTCTCCGCGTAGGCAACGCCGGTGGTCATGTCGAGCGTCTGTTGCACGGTGGCGTCCGCCCATGCGCTGTCCTTGAGCTCGGGCAGGTATTTGGTGACCAGGGCGTTGGGGTCGATGAGGCCGTCCTTGATCAGCATGGTCGTGAGCAGGCCGGTGAACGATTTGCTCATGGACCACAGCGAGTGCGGCTGTTGGGCACGCATGCCGGCGTGGTACCTCTGCAGGACGACCGCACCCTTGTGCAGCACCAGCAGACCGTCGGTGTAGGTCGTGCGCTGCCAGTCGGCCAGGGAGATCCCGGCGCCTTTGTCGTCTTCGAACTTGAGCGAGTCCATCTCTTGCGGCATGTCGCGCAGGACGGAGGGCTTCTCGTCTCCGCGCCAGACCTGGGCCGTCGGCCCGAGTTCGCGCATGTGATGAAACGCCCAGCGGCCATTGGGGAACCGGAGGACGGAGGAGAGCCGCACGATCTTGTCGGGCGGAGGCGGAAACCCTTTCATGATTTCCAGCTTCACGGGATCCGTCGCTTCGGGCGGAGGAGGTTGTGGCGCCTGTGCCAGGGCGACCGAGGCATTGAGGATGAGGGCTGCCGCGACGGCGGCGGTGCGATGGGTTTTGGGTGGTGTGTACATGGTCTTTGGTGAATGGAAGACAAGGGGTTGATGCATGGCGAAGAGGGCGGGCGTGTTCAGGATGGTGCTTTCCTCCCTTTGCCGGCAGAGGCAGAGCCGGTGCGCTTCAGCGCGGTCTTGCCTTGGCTTGGGGTCATCGGCTGCTGAGCACCGCGCACCAGGGCCGACATCGTTTTCTCGTGGAGTTGCCGCAGTTCGGTGTCGTCCACCACGATGCCGGAGAGCCGCAGCATCACGAGGCCGTGCGCGGACGCCCACAGCATCTGTCCCAAGGTCTCTTTGTTGCCATGCAGGACACCGGTGTCGATCAGTGGCTTCACATACGCCACCATGCTGCGGCGTGCCCGCGCCAAGGCCTCGGTCAAGCCCGGGTTGCCAGTCACGTCGGCCTGACTGACATCGAACATCATTCGATAGGCGTCGGGGTTGTCCAAGGCGAAGTCGAGGTAGGCCTGACCGACGTTGCGCGCGCTCTTGCGCGGGTCTGTGCTCGATCGCGTCGATTTTTCGATCACTTCGCAGAAGCGATTGAACGCAGCGGCCCGAACGGCGGCCAGGATTTCTTCCCGGCTTTTGAAATAGCGGTAGGCGGTGGTGGAGCTGCAGCCGAGCTCTGCGGCAATCTGCCGCATGGTCACGCCATCGACGCCATGTCGGGCGAACAACACCTCGGCAACACGGCAGATGTCGGCACGAAACTCCGCCACTTCGTCTTCGGTCAGAACAGGTCTCATAAATTAACACCGTTAAATTAACAGTGTTAAATGTACTGCGACCTGGCCTGGTGTCAAAGCTTTTTTTGAGACTCGATGGCTTTTCCTTCTTTACAAGTTCGTTTGGTCCTTGCAGGAGTGGGGTTCCCAGCCGGCGACAAGCTGCCTTCAACTGCCGCGTCGATACCGCGATGGAAGCGCAGCAGCTCGTGTTCGAGCCGGCCGGCGTGCAGACCGGCGTTGGCGCCGCTGGACAGGCCGCGCTGGATCGCCACCGCCGTGGCGATGTCTTCCTGCTGGAACACCGTCTGCTCGATCAGGCGGAAGGTCTTCTCCCAGTGCGGGGTCCAGTCCTCGCCGGTGCGATCGGGCGGGATCAGCATGGTGTGCACCCAGCGGACCTGGTCCACGGCCGGCGAGAACATGCCGATCAGGCTCACGTAGTCCGGGTGCCAGATCAGGAAGGTGTTGGGGAAGACGAACTGGGTGGGCGTCGCCAGCCGGCACAGCTCCGCGCAGCTGCTCGGGGGCTCGAAGGCTTCGAAGGCCGCGCGCCGCGCGACCAGCGAATCCTGGTGCGGCCCGGCGTGCAGATTGACCGTGAAGGCATCGGCAAAGAACGGGTAGATCGTGTCGCGGTGCAGGACGCGGATGTGATAACCCTCCAGAAACGCGTCGACCGTCAGCTTCCAGTTCGCCGGATACACATGGTCGACCTTGCGGAACACCTTCATGCCGGTCAGTCCCATCCAGTCCATGTGTGCGTCCAGTCCCTGCAGGAAGGCCGCCGCCGAGAACGCGGGGCCGGGCGTGCGCTTGACGAAGATCAGCCCGCCCGCCTCGTCGCAGGGCAGTTCGACCAGGTTCAGCGTGGCCGGGTCGAGGCCGTCGAAGCTCTCGGCGTGCAGGCGGTGGCGCAGGCGCCCGTCGAGTTCGTAGGCCCAGCCGTGGTAGGGGCAGACCAGCGATCGGCAGGTCTTGGCCTGCGCTGGCTGCGGTCCGCCAGCCGCGATCAACGCCATGCCACGGTGCCGGCAGACGTTGAAGAATGCGCGCGCGCGGCCATCGGCAGAACGGGTCAATACGATGGGCACGCCCAGCGCATCGAAGGGAAGGGCCGATCCGGCGGGCAGCTCCGCGCTGTGCGCGGCCACGACGGGCCACTGCGCGAACAGCGCTTCCTGCTCCCGCTGCCAGTGCACCGGGTCGTTGTAATGGCCCACAGGCACGGTGCCCGTGGCATCCCCCATCTCGCGCACGCCGGTCTGACGGGCCTGGTCGAGGCGTTGGACCAGATCGGCCAGGGTGGCCGGCATGGGGGACGGGCTCGTGGTGCTCATGATGGGTTCCTTCTTGCAACGTCGGGAGGGTCGGCGGCATCCGCAGCCCGTGATCGAGCTTAGGGGAGACGCGTGGCCGGGGTGTTCGGGTGTCAATCGACCGCCGCTGCGTGAGCGCCCGCAGCACGCGGCCCAATTCGATGCGCGGGTGTTCAGCTTTGCGCGGCGCTGGCACACAAAAATCCCTGAGGGACGGCGTAGAGTGTTTGCTTTCCCGCCACTGGCCCAGACCATGAACCTGATGACCGTCAAGCCGCGCCGCAAACCGTCCCAGTCGCGGGCCTGGATGACCTCGGTCGCCATTCAGGACGCCTTCCTGATGCTCGTGGTCGAGCGCGGCTACGAGAGGGTGTCGATGCGCAACATCGCCACCCTCGCCGGGGTGGGCCTGGGCACGCTCTACCTGTACTTTCCAGGCAAGGACTCGATCGCCGCCGTCACCGTGCGCAGCCGGCTACGCAAGCTGGCGGCCGACACACAGGCCGCCAGCGCAGCGGGTGGTCCGCGCACGGTGGCCGAGACGGTTCATGTGCTGGCGCGGGTGCACGTGCACACGCTGCTCGGTGAGGCCGCGCAATGGCGCGCCCTGCTGGTGCTGGAGCGCCGCATCACCCCGCCCGAGGTCTATCGCGATCTGTACAAGGCATTTGTTCAGGTGTTCCGTGATGCCTGCGCGGTGGCGATCGACTGGCCCGGGGAACTGGACCTGGAGCGCTCCGCGCTCAACGCGTTCGCCGTCATCGACGCGCTGGTGAAAAACGCGCTGCTGGTGCAGGACTTTTGCCCCGACGCCGACGCGCTGTTGCAGGAAGTGGAGAGCGCTGTGAACGGCTACTTCCAGAGGGCGTTGGAGCGGTGCCGGGTTGTGCCCGCCAGTGCGCGATGCCCAGGTTTGCAGTGAATGCAGGCGATTCGAACGGGATCAGGGCCGGTACCAGACACCCTCCTTCAACAGGATTTCGTGGTGGCCGCAGCCCGCGGGCATCATCGGGAAACAGTTTTCGTCGGACGCCACGACCACATCCAGGAAGTAGGGCTCTGTGGAGGCCAGGCAGGCCGCGAGCGCGGCTTCGAGGTCCTCGGGCCGTTCGACCCGCGCGCTCTGCCAGCCGAACGAGCGAGCCAGGGCCACGAAGTCCGGCAAGGACGCCGTGTAGCTGTGGCTGTAGCGGCCGCCGTGGATGAGCTGCTGCCACTGGCGCACCATGCCCATGGAGCCGTTGTTGCAGAGCACGACCTTGACGGGTGTGCCGTGCTGGCGGGCGGTGGACAGCTCCTGGATGTTCATCAGAATGCTGGCGTCGCCGCTGACGCAGACCACCAGCTTGTCCGGGTGGGCCACCTGGGCGCCGATGGCGGCCGGCAGGCCGTAGCCCATGGTGCCCGCCCCGCCCGAGGTGAGCCAGCGCATCGGGGCGTCCACCTGCAGGTACTGCGCGGACCACATCTGGTGCTGCCCGACGTCGGTGCTGACGATGGCGTCCGTGCCTTGCAGTTGCCGGTTCAGGCTGCTGAGCAGGCGCTGCGGCAGGATCGCGTCGGACCGGTCCTCGAAGGCCAGGCAGTCGCGGTCGCGCCAGGTCTGGATTTGCGCCCACCATGGATCGAGGCGGGATGGCGCTAGCCGGCTTTTCCTCAGGCTGCCGAGCAGGTGCTCCAGCGCCGTTTCGCAATCGGCCGTGATGGGCACGTCGACCTTGACCACCTTGTTGATCGAGTTGGGGTCGATGTCGATGTGAATCTTCTTCGCGTTCGGGCAGAACGTATCGAGTGTGCCAGTGATGCGGTCGTCGAATCGGGCGCCGACGTTGATCACCAGGTCGGCGTGGTGCATCGCGAGGTTGGCCTCCAGCGTGCCGTGCATGCCCAGCATGCCGAGAAACTGCGGGTCTCTTCCCGGGAACGCGCCCAGGCCCAACAGTGTCAGGGTGCAGGGCGCGCCGGTTTCGCGCACCAGCTCGGCGAACAGCCGGCACGCCACCGGACCCGAGTTGATCAGGCCACCGCCGCCGTAGAAGACCGGCCGCTTGGCGTTGGCGATCAGCTCGGCGGCGAGCGTCAGCTGGTTCTGCGGCAGCGGTGTCTCAGTGCGGCCGGGGACG
Source organism: Hydrogenophaga sp. (assembly GCF_018780385.1). Taxonomy (GTDB): domain Bacteria; phylum Pseudomonadota; class Gammaproteobacteria; order Burkholderiales; family Burkholderiaceae_C; genus Hydrogenophaga. Next base: position 173,065 of record NZ_JADMJO010000048.1, read on the forward strand.
CGCGAGGCGGGTGTACGGGTCGCCACGGAAGACGCGTCCTGCAGCTGGATGTCCTTGGGAAAGTCCACCAGCACGGGCCCGGGGCGGCCAGTGGTGACCCGGCGCCAGGCCTGGCGCAGCGTGTCGACGATGGCGTCCACCTGGCGGATCTGCACGTTCCATTTGGTGACGCTGCGGGAGATGCCCAGCGCGTCGCACTCCTGGAAGGCGTTGGTGCCGATCACCGTGGTGGCCACCTGGCCGCTGATGCACAACACGGGAATGGAATCGCTCAGCGCGTCCAGCAGCCCGGTGGTGGTGTTGCTCATGCCCGGTCCGGAGGTCACGAACACCACGCCGGGTTTGCCGGTGGTGCGCGCATAGCCCTGTGCCGCGTGCACGGCGGCTTGCTCGTGGCGCACCAGCACATGGCGCAGGCGGGGCTCGCCGTGCAGGGCGTCGTAGAGCGGCAGCACCGCGCCGCCCGGGTACCCGAACACCGTGTCCACGCCGAGATCGAGCAGCGTGCGGATCAGCAGCGCGGCGCCGGTGATCGTGGTGGGCGCCGCGGACTCGTCGACGAGCAGGTGGAGCGGGTGAAGGGGGGTGTCTAGGGCGGTCATGGTGCGGGATCGATCGAAAGGGGATGGCGACATCTGATTCTTCCGGCTTTGGCCGCCAAAAGTGTTCTGTTATCCCTTGTTAGTGGCAGATAATCAGAAAATCCTTCCGCCATATTGGAGATTTGCAGTGGATAAGCTCGATCTGAAGATTCTTTCCGTGCTCCAGCAAGACGGAAGGGCCAGCCTGCAAAGCATCAGCGACAAGGTCGGACTCAGCAGCACACCCTGCTGGACGCGCATCAAACGGATGGAAGAGGCCGGCGTGATCGAGGGCTACACCGTGCGGCTCAACCCGCAGGCGCTGGGGTTCAACGACACCGTGCTGGTGCAGGTGACGCTGGACAGCCACTCCGACAACACGCTGGAGAAGTTCGGCGAGATCCTGGCGTTGATCCCGGAGGTGCTGGAGTGCTACCTGGTCTCGGGTGACTACGACTACCTGCTGCGCGTTGTTGTCAAGGACACCAAGGACTACGAGCGCTTGTTGAGGGAGAAGCTCTACAAGATCAAGGGCATCCGCCAGAGCAGATCCAGCTTCGTGCTGCGCACGCTGAAGAAGGCGGATCTGCCATTGGGCGTTTGACGCGTGCACCAGCGTGGCACGCTGCGACGCTGCTCATGGGGAAAGTCAGATGTGCGCCGACGCCAGGTGGTCCACCAGCAATCGCGCCGCTGCTGAAAGCGTGCTGTCGTCGCGGTAGCACAGCGAGAAGTCCCGCTCGGCCCAGGCATCGGTGAGCGCGACGAAGTGCAGTTGGCCGGCACCCGCCGCGCCGCGCAGCAACTCTTGTGGCACCACGCAGATCGCCAGGCCCGCATGGGCGACCCGAAGCGCGGCCTCGAAGTTGGACACCATGACGCGCGTGTGCAGCCGCTGACCATGCTGGGCCGCGGCACGCTCCAGCAGGGCCTGCACGGCGCTGGTGGCCGGCAGGCTGACGTGCTCCCAATCGAGCGTGTCCGCGAAAGCAATGCGCTTTCGGCGGGCGAGGGGGTGGTCGGCATGCACCACCACCCCGAGGTGGTCGCGCAGATAAGGGCGGGATGTCAAACCCTGGAAATCGATCGCATCCCAACAAATGCCCACCGACGCCACGCCGTCGCGCACGCCCCGGATCACGTCGGGGCTGAATCGCTCCTCGATGTCCACCCGGATGTCGGCGTGCGCGGGTTGCTGCATGAATGCCACGACGTCGTCGGCCAGGGCTTCCGCCATCACGGAGGCGGTCGCCAGCAGCCGGACTTGCCCTCTGACGCCGGAGGCGTAGGCGGCCATGGCCTGCTCCACCCGCCGGGCGCTGGCCAGCATGGCGCGCGCATATTCCAGCAGTGTCTCGCCGGCGGGCGTTGGCGCCACGCCATGGCGCTTTCGCACCAGCAGCGGGGTGCCCATCTGCAGCTCCAGTTGAGCCATGCGCTTGCTGACCGCCGAGCCGACCAGATGTTCGCGTTCTGCTGCGTGGGCAATGTTGCGGGCGTCGCAGACGGCCACAAACAGGCGCAGGGTGGTCAGGTCGAGGTCTTTGGTGGCCATGTGATTCAGATGTTCCTGTTCGGAATGCCTGTGCGGAATTATTACCGCTTCTGACCAGCATTGGGAAAACCTAGACTGCGGCCATTCCCAATGATCAGGAGACGTTTCATGTCCGCCACCCAAGACATCGTGGTTCGCGAAGTGGGCCTGCGCGACGGCTTGCAAAGCATCGCCCGCACACTCCCCACCGACCAGAAACTGGCGTGGCTGCGCGGCGCCTACGACGCCGGTCTGCGCGAAATCGAGGTGGGCTCCTTCGTGCCTGCGCGTCTGTTGCCGCAGCTGGCCGACACCGCGCAGCTGGTCGCCTTCGCCCGAACGCTGCCAGGTCTGCTGACCTCGGTCCTGGTGCCCAACCTCAAGGGGGCGCAGGCCGCCCTGGAAAGCGGCGCCGACCTGATGCTGCTGCCCATTTCGGCCAGCCACGCCCACAGCCTGGCCAATTTGCGCAAGACCCCCGATGAGGTGGTGGCCGAGGTCGCCCGCATTCGCGCCGAGCGCGATGCCTCGGGTTCGCGCTGCGTGCTGGAAGTGGGCATGAGCACGGCTTTCGGTTGCACCCTTCAAGGTCATGTCGACCCACAAGAAGTGCTGCGTCTCATTGCTGCCCTGCTCGATGCGGGGGCTGACCAGGTGGGCCTGGCCGACACGGTGGGGTACGCCGATCCGCGGCAGGTGCGCGACCTGTTCGAGCGCACCTTCAAGATCGCCGGTGACCGCCTGACCTGCGGGCATTTCCACGACACCCGCGGCCTGGGCATGGCCAACGTGATGGCGGCGCTGGACACCGGCATCACCCGCTTCGATGCCTGCCTGGCCGGCATCGGTGGCTGCCCGCATGCACCCGGTGCCAGCGGCAACGTGGCGACAGAGGACGTCGTCTACCTCATGCACAGCATGGGACTTGCGACCGGTGTGGATCTGGACGCGCTGCTGGTCCTGCGCCAGCGGGTGGCGGGCTGGTTGGAGGGCGAAACCCTGCACGGCAGCATCTGGCGCGCCGGGCTGCCCAAGACCATGCTGGCACCGCACACGGAAGGCGTCAGCGCATGAACCCGGCAGGCGTTCCGCAGCCCTTGAAGGGCTTGCGTGTGGTCGAGTTCACCCACATGGTGATGGGGCCGACCTGCGGCATGGTGCTGGCCGACCTGGGCGCAGAGGTCATCAAGGTGGAGCCTCTCGATGGCGATCGCACCCGCTTTTTGCTGGGCGCGGGCGCGGGGTTCTTTCCCATGTTCAACCGCAACAAGAAGAGCATTGCGATTGACTTGCACCAGCCCGAAGGGGCCGAGGTGGCGCGGCGCCTGGCGGGCAGTGCCGACGTGGTGGCGGAGAACTTCAAGCCCGGCACCATGGCCAAGTACGGTCTGGACTACGCCACGCTGTCGCAGGTCAATCCGCGCGTCATCTATGTGGCGCACAAAGGCTTTCTGCCCGGCCCCTACGACCACCGCACGGCCCTGGACGAGGTCGTGCAGATGATGGGAGGCCTGGCCTACATGACAGGGCGCCCGGGCGATCCGCTGCGCGCGGGCACCAGCGTCAACGACATCATGGGCGGCCTCTTTGGTGCCATCGGTGCGCTGGGGGCATTGATTCAGCGTGGCATCACCGGCAAAGGCATGGAGGTGCAGAGCGCGCTCTATGAAAACAATGTCTTTCTCGTCGGTCAGCACATGCTGCAGTACGCGGTCACGGGTCAAGCGGCCGCGCCCATGCCGGCGCGCATCTCGGCCTGGGCGGTCTACGACGTGTTCGACGTCCTGCATGGTGAGCAGATCTTCCTGGCCGCCGTCAGCGATGCCCAATGGCGCGTGTTCTGCGACGTGCTGGGCTTCGACGATCTCAAGGCCGACCCGGACCTGGCCACCAACAACCAACGGGTGGAGCGGCGATCGACCTTGTTGGCCACCTTGCGCGAGCGCCTGGCCGGGCGCGACGCGGCGGAACTGTCGATGCTGATGGAGCGCGCCGGTTTGCCCTTTGCGCCCATTCGCAAGCCGGAAGATCTGCTGCAAGACGAACACCTGCTGGCGACCGGGGGCCTCGCCGACGTGCGGCTGCCCGATGGGCCGAGGGCGGGTCAGACCGTCAAGACAACCCTGTTCCCCATCACGATGGAAGGGGAGCGCCTGGGTGTGCGGATGGACCCGCCGCGCCTGGGGCAGCACAGCGAGGACTTGCTGGCGACCCTGGGCTATTCGAGAGACGACATCGACGGCCTGCGGGCACGCGCTGTCGTGGCATGACGATCACAACCAACGACAGGAGACAAGACATGGTCAATTTCACGATGCAACGCCGCCAGGCCCTGATGGCCCTCGCCGCCACCCCCGTGGCCTTGTGCTGCAGCACCGCATGGACGCAAACCGCGGGCCAGACGGTTCGCATCATCCTGCCGGTGAGCGCGGGTTCCGGCGTGGACGCGATTGCGCGCGCGGCGGGCAACGCGCTCGGCCAGGCGCTCGGGCAAACGGTGGTGATCGAGAACCTGCCGGGCGCCGGCGGGGTGATCGGCACCCAGACGCTGGTTCGCTCCGCGCCCGACGGTCTGACGCTGAGCCTGGTCTCGAACAACCACGTCATCTATCCGTCGGTGATCAAGTCCCTGCCGTTCGATCCCGTCGGTGACATCACCCCCATCACCATCGTTGGTTCCTCGCCCCTGGTGCTCGTGGTCAGCCCGAACGTGCCGGCCAGGGACTTGCGTGAATTTGCGGCCCTGCTCAAGGCCAGCCCCGGCAAATACAACTTCGCCTCATCGGGCAACGGGACCATTCTTCATCTCGCCGCAGAGCTGTTCAAGGACGTCACCGGCACCTTCTCCACCCACATTCCCTACCGCGGCACCGGGCCGATGGTGACGGACATCATGAGCGGCCAGGTGGACTGGGGTGTCGTCGCGCTGCCGGCCATCAGAGGCCAGATCGAGGCCGGCCGAGTGCGCGCGCTGTGCGTGGCGACGCCGAACCGGGTGCCCGCAGCGCCGCAGATCCCCACAGCCGTCGAGCAGGGATTCGGCAACTACGTGGTCGAGGGCTGGGTGGCGGCGGTGGGCCCCAAGGGGTTGAGCGCCGAACAGGTCAAGCGGCTTCATGCTGCCTTCGTGACCGCGTTCTCCACACCCGAAGTCAAGGAGGCGATGGCCAAGCAGGGCAACGTCATCACCTTGAGCACGCCGGAAGCTGCGCTCAGCCATTTCAAGTCGGAGATGGTCAAGTACGCCGGGCTCGTCAAGAAAGCCGGCGTCGTGCCTCAGTGAAACAGGGAGCTTGAGCATGCCGATCTTGAAGCTGGGTGCCGTGGCACCCGTGTGTGAAGCCGGAAGCTGGGTGGCACCCGGTGCGCAGGTCATTGGCAACGTGACGCTGGCCGAGGGTGCCAGCGTCTGGTTCAACGCTGTCTTGCGCGCCGACAACGAGCCGATGCACATCGGCAAGGGGACCAACGTGCAGGATGGCGCGGTCCTGCATTCAGACCCCGGTTTTCCCCTGACGCTGGGCGATCACGTCACCGTGGGGCACCAGGCCATGTTGCATGGATGCACGGTGGGCGAGGGGTCGCTGATCGGCATCGGTGCGGTCGTTCTCAATGGCGCTCGCATTGGACGGAACTGCCTGGTCGCGGCCGGCGCCGTGGTGACGGAGGGCAAGACCTTCCCGGATGGCAGCCTGATCGTTGGAGCACCCGCGGTGCTGAAGCGCGAAATGACTCCCGCGCAGATCAATGACCTGGAAGCCAGTGCGCTGCACTACATGCGCAACGCCTCGCGCTTTGCAGAAACGCTGGGCCCGCTGATCCCACCATCCGTCACGCTCCCGAGTTAGCGTGTCGTGGTGCTCGACGCTGGACCGCGAACCCCACGGCAAGCGCCAGCAGGATCAGCCCCGTGGCCACCGCGAAGGTCACTTGCATGCCTGCCTCCAGGGCGTGGGGGTGGGCCGTCGCCAGATCGGTCGATCCTGAACCTGCCGCGAACACGGTGCCCATGACGGAGGCTCCCGTGATGAGACCGAGGTTGCGCGACAGGTTGATCAGGCCACCCACGACGCCGCGCTGGTCGGCGCGAATGTCTCGCATGACGGCGGTGTTGTTGGCCGCCTGGAACAGCGCGTAGCCGACCGTGATGGCGGCCAGCGGCGCGATGTAGCCGGGCACGCCGAACCGTGTCGCCAGCAAGGGCAGCAGGGCAGAGCCCGCGGCCATGGCCACGAGCCCCGTCACGCCGATCCGGTGTGGGCCGAAGCGGTCCACCGCCCGCCCCGCCGGCATGCCCGCGAGGGCCGCCACCAGCGGCCCGGTGGACATGACGAGCCCGATCGCGGTCGCGTCGAGTGCCAGCGCGCCCGACAGGTAGAACGGACCCACCACCAGCGTGGCCATCACGACGGTGGCCACCAGGGCGCTCGCCGCGAAGCCGCTGCCCAGGGCGGGGTGACGGAACATCGCCAGCTGGATCAAGGGCGATGCCGCGCGCGACTCGACCCGCAGGAAGAGGCCCGCGCCCAGCAGCGCCGCGCACAGCAGCGCCACGTTGAGCTGGCCGAAGTTGCCGCGTCCCAGCGTCATGGCCAAGGCATAGCTCGCCAGGGTCAGGGTCAACAGCAGCGTGCCGAGGTGGTCGAAGCGGGGGCGGTCGGTCTTCGCCCGCGGGCCGTCCACGGGCAGGAAGCGGTGCACCAGCAGCACCGCGAGGATGCCCAGCGGCACGTTGACGAGGAACATGAGCTGCCAGCCGAACCCGGCGATCAGGGCGCCACCCAGCGACGGACCGAGTGCCGTGCCCACCGCGGACATGGTGCCGAGCAGCCCCATGGCACTGCCCGCCCGGGCCTTGGGCACCGAGTCGGCAACCGACGCCATCGTGAGGGCCATCATGATCGCGGCGCCGAAGCCTTGCGCGGTGCGGGCCGCGATCAGCAGCCCCAGCGTGGGCGCCACACTGCACAGCGCGGAGGCCACGGTGAACAAGGCGATGCCGGCGATCAGCAGGCGGCGGCGACCGATCAGGTCACCAAGCCGCCCCGCGCTCACGATCAGGGTGGTGATGGCGAGCAGATAGGCCAGCACCACCCACTGCACCTGCTGAAAACTCGCGTCGAAGGCCTCGGCCAGCGTCGGCAAACCCACGTTGGCGATGCTGGTGCCCAGCGAGGACAGCAGCATGGACAACGAGAGACTGGCCAGGGTCCATCGGGGTGATGAAAGTGCTTGCACGGTGGCGTCCTTCAAAGTACCGGAATCCGGTGGCCTGAAGCGTAGGGATTCGGGTGAGATGGCGGAAGACGCACGGTTTGCACTGTGCAAGTGCGTTTGACGCCATGTCAGGCACCGCTCTGCTATGGTTTGCCCATGACAAGGCCCGATCTCAACCTGCTCGTGACGCTGGATGTGCTGCTCGCGGAAGGCAACGTGGCGCGCGCGGCGCAGCGGCTGCGGCTCAGCCCCTCGGCCATGAGCCGGTCCCTGGCGAGGTTGCGCGCGACCACCGGCGATCCGCTGTTGGTCCGCGCGGGGCGGGGCCTGGTGCCCACGCCCCGGGCGCTGGAACTGCGCGAGAAGGTGGCCCAGCTGGTGCAGGACGCCGAGGCGGCCTTGCGCCCCACCCAGGCACCCGACCTCAAGCAACTCGTGCGCACCTTCAACATCCGCACCAGCGAAGGTTTTGTGGAGAACTTCGGCCCCGATCTGCTGGCCCGCGTGCGCAAGCAGGCTCCCGGCGTGCGGCTGTGCTTCGTGCAGAAGCCGGACAAGGGCAGCTCCCCGCTGCGTGACGGGGCGGTCGATCTGGAAACGGGCGTGGTGGGTGACGCCATGGGCCCGGAGCTGCGGACCCAGGCCTTGTTCCGCGACCGTTTCATTGGCGTGGTGCGGGCAGGGCACCCGCTGAGCAAGCGCAAGATCACGCCCGCCGTGTACACGGCTGGGCAGCACATCGGCGTCTCACGGCGGGGGATCGACAAGGGGCCGATTGACGAAGCCCTGGTCCCGCTGGGTCTGGAGCGCGAGATCGTCACCATCGTGGGCGGCTTCTCGACGGCACTGGCGCTGGCCCGCACCTCCCAGCTGATCGCCAGTGTTCCCGAGCGGCACACCGGCATCCTGCGCGAGGGAATGCACAGCTTCGAGCTGCCGTTCCCGATGCAGGACATCAGCGTCTCGTTGCTGTGGCATCCAAGGTTGCAGGCCGACCCGGTGCACCGCTGGTTGCGAGGCCTCGTGGTGGAGGTGTGCGCGGTGGCGCGGCCGTGATTCAACCCTGGGGTGTGGTGCCCAGGTTCACGCCTTGTCCCACCCGCCGCCCAGCGCGCGGATCAGCAGCACCGTGGCCTGCTGCTGCGCCGCTTCCACGCGCTGCGCCTGTCGGCGGTTGAGCAGTTCGTTGCGGCGCGCGTCCAGCAGTTCGAGCTGGCTCACCAGGCCGTTGCGATACCGCGTTTCCGAGATCGCGCTGGCGCGCTGCGCCGCACTCACCGCGCGGCCCTGGGCCAGCGACTGGTCCTGCAGCAGGCGCAGGGCAGACAGCTGGTCTTCGACTTCGCGGAAGGCGTTCAACACCTGGCCCCGGTAGCTCGCTGCGGCGGCGTCCAGCTGCGCCTCTGCGCCCTGAACACCGGCCTCACGCCGGCCACCGTCAAACAGTGGCACGGACATCAGCGCGCCGATGCCCCAGGCGCGGGCCGACCACTTGAACAGGTCGCCGATGTCGGGCGACGCGTATCCAGCGGCGCCGGTGAGCGACACGCTGGGGAACCACGCGGCCTGGGCCACGCCCACGCGGGCCTGCGCGGCCAGCAGAGAAGCTTGAGCTGCGGCCACGTCGGGCCGGCGCGCGAGCACCGTGCCCGGCACGCCGGCGGGTATCACCGGCAGGGCGCGGGCGCCGGTGTTGGAGGCGAGCGCGAAGCCCGAGGCGGGCTCGCCCACCAGCACGGCCAGCGCGTTTTCCAACTGGGCGCGGCTGCGGCTGAGCGCGAACACCTCGGCCTCGGTGGCGGCGAGTTCGGTCTGGATGCGGATCACGTCGAGCTCGGCCACGTCGCCGGCTTCGAAGCGGCGCTGCGTGAGACGCAACGTGTCGCCGTAGGCGGTGGCGGTGTCCTGCACCAGCGTGCGTTCGGTGTCGGCCGCGCGCAGCGCCAGGTAGGTCTGGGCCACTTCGGCCTGCACCAGCAGGCGCGTGCTCTGCAGCAGGGCTTCGCGCGATTGCGCGTCCAGCGTGGCGGCGTCGCGCACGCCCGCCAGCCGCCCGAACAGGTCCACCTCGTACGAGAGGTTCACGCCGGCCCGCAGCATCGTGGCCGGTGTGGCGCCGTTGGCCGTGTTGGCACCGGCGCCGCGGGAGGCGTCGGCGCCGAGGCCGATCTGCGGTGCGCGGTCGGCCTGGGCGCCGCGCACCAGCGAGCGTGCCTGCGCCAGACGGGCCGCGGCCTCCTGGATGCTGGTGTTGTTCGCACCGGCGCGCTCGGCGAGGTCGTCGAGTACCGGGTCTTTGAACGCCTTCCACCAGGTGCCGCGGCTTTGGGCCTCGGCAGGCTGGGCGATGGTCCAGTTTTCGTTCTGGCGCTGCTGCTCCCTGAACTGCGGCGGCGTCGGGACGGACGACGGCAGGGGTGGCAGCGCGGTGGCGCAGCCGGCCAGGAAGAGGGCGGCGGCCAGCGGCAACAGGTGATGGAGCTTTTTCATGGTGTGCACCTTCTGTGTCTTCTTCAATGGGTCAGGGGGGCGGCGGGCACCGCGCGCGCGGAGCCACCACCGCCGGAGGCAAAGCCCTCGAAGTGGGGAATCTCACCGTGCAGCTTGAGCGGGCGGTTGCCCGCCAGGCGGCGCAGCAGCACGTAGAACACCGGCGTGAGGAACAGGCCGAAGGCGGTCACGCCGATCATCCCGGCGAACACGGCAACGCCCATGGCCGAGCGCATCTCGGCGCCCGCGCCGGTGGCCAGCACGAGAGGCAGCACACCCATCACGAAAGCCAGCGAGGTCATGAGGATGGGGCGCAGCCGCAGGCGGCTGGCTTCAATGGCGGCTTGCACCGGCGTGCGCCCGGCAAACTCCAGCTCGCGCGCGAACTCCACGATCAGGATCGCGTTCTTCGCTGATAGCCCCACCAGCACGATCAGCCCGATCTGCGTGAACACGTTGTTGTCACCTCCATCCAGCCACACGCCGGTCATGGCCGCGAGCAGGCCCATGGGCACGATCAGGATGATGGACAGCGGCAGCGTCAGGCTTTCGTACTGCGCGGCCAGCACCAGGAACACCAGCAGGATGGCGAGCGGGAACACCCACAGCGCGGAGTTGCCGGCCAGGATTTCCTGGTAGGTGAGCTCGGTCCATTCGAAGCCGATGCCTTGCGGCAGCGTCTCGGCGGCGATGCGCTCGATCGCGTCCTGCGCCTGGCCCGACGAGAAGCCGGGCGCGGGGCCGCCGTTGATGTCGGCCGAGAGGTAGCCGTTGTAGCGCATGGCGCGCTCGGGACCGAAGCTGGAGTTCACCTTCATCAGCGCCGACAGCGGCACCATCTCGCCCGTGTTCGAGCGCACCTTGAGCAGGCCCACGTCTTCGGCGCGCGCGCGGTAGGGCGCATCGGCCTGGGCGCGCACGCTGTAGGTGCGGCCGAACTGGTTGAAGTCGTTCACGTACAGGCTGCCGAGGTAGATCTGCATGGTGTCGAAGATGTCCGTCACCGGCACGCCGAGCTGGCGCGCCTTGGTGCGGTCGATGTCGGCGTAGAGCTGCGGCACGTTGACCTGCCAGCTCGTGAACATGCCGGCCAGCTCGGGCGTCTGGTAGGCCTTGGCCATGAAGGCTTTCACGGCCGCGTCCATCGCTTCGTAACCCAGCGAGGCCTTGTCTTCCAGCTGCAGCTTGAAGCCGCCCGTGGTGCCCAGGCCCGCCACCGGTGGCGGCGGGAACATCACGATGAAGGCGTCCTGGATGCTGCCGTAGGCCTGGTTCAACTGGCCCGCGACGGCGCCGCCGCTCTGGTCGGCGCGCGTGCGCTCGGCAAAGGGCTTGAGCGTGGCAAACACGATGCCGGAGTTCGAGCTGTTGGTGAAGCCGTTGATGGACAGGCCGGGGAAGGCGATGGCGTCTTCCACGTTCGGGTTCTGTTTGGTGATTTCGCCCATGCGGTGGATCACGTCTTCCGTGCGGTCCAGCGTGGCGCCGTCGGGCAACTGCGCGAAGCCGATCAGGTACTGCTTGTCCTGCGCCGGCACGAAGCCGCTGGGCACCGCCTTGAACAGGCCGAAGGTCACGCCCACCAGCGCGAGGTAGATCACCATCATCAGCGCCTTGCGCGAGATGACGCGCCGCACACCACCGCTGTAGGCCTCGGCGCCGCGGTTGAAGAAGCGGTTGAAGCCGCGGAACAGCGGGCCGAAGACGCGGTCCATGCCGCGCGTGAGCGCGTCCTTCGGAGCGTCGTGGCCGCGCAGCAGCAGGGCGGCGAGCGCGGGCGAGAGCGTGAGCGAGTTGATCGCCGAGATCACGGTGGAGATCGCGATGGTCACCGCGAACTGCTTGTAGAACTGGCCGGTGAGGCCGCTGATGAAGGCCAGCGGCACGAACACGGCAACCAGCACCAGCGCGATCGCGATGATGGGCCCGGACACTTCCTTCATCGCGCGGTAGGTCGCATCGCGCGGCGACAGGCCGGCCTCGATGTTGCGTTCCACGTTCTCCACCACCACGATGGCGTCGTCCACCACGATGCCGATCGCCAGCACGAGGCCGAACAGCGACAGCGCGTTGATGGAAAAGCCCAGCAGGTGCAGCACGGCGAAGGTGCCCACCACCGACACCGGCACCGCCAGCAGCGGAATGATGGAGGCGCGCCAGGTCTGCAGGAACACGATCACCACCAGCACCACGAGAGCGATGGCTTCGAGCAGGGTGGTGATCACCGACTTGATGGAAGCGCGCACGAACTGCGTGGGGTCGTAGGCGATGCGGAATTCCACGCCCTCGGGCATGTTCTTCTGCAGCTCGGCCATGGTCTCGCGCACCTGGGCCGAGATGTCGAGCGCGTTGGAACCCGGCGCCTGGAACACGCCCATGCCGACAGCGGGCTGGTTGTTGAGCAGCGAACGCAGCGAGTAGTCGGCCGCGCCCAGCTCCAGCCGCGCGATGTCGCGCAGCCGGGTCACGGCGCCGTCGGCACCGGCCTTGACGATGATGTCGCCGAACTCCTCTTCGGTCTGCAAGCGGCCCTGGGCGTTGATGGACAACTGCAGGTCCACACCCGGCAGGCCCGGCGAAGCGCCGACCACGCCGGCCGCGGCCTGCACGTTCTGGCCGCGGATCGCTGTCACCACGTCGCTGGCCGAGAGGCCGCGCTGCGCGACCTTCTGCGGGTCGAGCCAGACGCGCATGGAGTAGTCACCACCGCCGAAGATCTGCACCTGGCCCACGCCCTGGATGCGGGCGAGCCGGTCCTTGACGTTGAGCACCGCGTAGTTGCGCAGGTAGTTGATGTCGTAGCGGTCGTTGGGCGAGACCAGGTGCACCACCATCGTGATGTCGGGGGAGCTCTTGACCGTGGTCACGCCCAGGCGGCGCACTTCCTCGGGCAGGCGCGGCTCGGCCTGCGAGACGCGGTTCTGCACCAGCTGCTGCGCCTTGTCGGGGTCGGTGCCGAGCTTGAAGGTGACGGTGAGCGTCATCACGCCGTCGGTCGTGGCCTGGCTGCCCATGTAGAGCATGCCTTCGACGCCGTTGATGGCTTCCTCCAGCGGCGTGGCCACGGTTTCGGCGATGACCTTGGGGTTGGCGCCCGGGTACTGGGCGCGCACCACCACCGAGGGCGGGGCCACCTCGGGGTACTCGGAGATCGGCAGGCCGCGCAGCGCGACCAGGCCGGCGATCAGGATCAGCAGCGAGAGCACGCCCGCGAAGATCGGCCGATCGATGAAGAATTTCGAGAGATTCATGGTGTTCTTTTCACTTGCGTGGCGGCTCAGGACTTCGCCACTGCGGGTGCCGGTGTCTCGGCACGCGCATTCATGGGCACGGTCTGCGGTTGCACCACGTCACCGGGGCGCACACGCTGCAGGCCATTGACGACGATGCGTTCGCCGGGCTTGAGGCCGCTGAGCACGGTGCGCAGGCCATCGACGGACGCGCCCAGCGTGACTTCGCGGTACTCGGTCTTGTCGCCTTCGCCCACCACCAGCACGTACTTCTTGTCCTGGTCGGTGCCGACGGCACGTTCGCTCACCAGCAGGGTGCGCGCGGTTTTCGGCTGGCCCATGCGGATGCGCGCGAACTGCCCGGGCATCAGACTGCCGTCCTTGTTGTCGAAGACGGCGCGCACGCGCACCGTGCCGCTGCGCGGGTCGACCTGGTTGTCGATCAGCTGCAACTGGCCGGCGTAGGGCGTGTCGCTCGTGGCCGAGGTGCCCATCTGCACGGGGATGCGTTCGACGGCAGGGCGTGCGCCGCCCGTGACGCCCTTGAGCGCGCCGGTCACGGTCTTTTCGTCGGCGTCGAAGCTGGCATAGATCGGGCTGACCGAGACCAGGGTGGTGAGCACGGGCGCGCCCGGGCCGGCGGCGATCAGGTTGCCCACGGTCACGTCCAACCGGCCAATGCGCCCGGCCACCGGGGCACGCACCTTCGTGTAGCCCAGGCTCAGGCGCGTGGTCTGCAGCTGGGCCTGCGCGGCCTTGAGGTTGGCCTCGGCCTCGCGCAGCACGTTCTCGCGGTCGTCCAGCTCGCGCTGGGCAATCGCCTTGTCGTCCCACAGGCGGCGTGCCCGGGCGTGCTCGTTGCTGGCGTGTGTCACGCGGGCCTGGGCCGCGACGGTTTGCGCCTCGGCGCGCGCCACCTCGGCTTCATACGGCGCGGGGTCGATGGAGATCAGCAGATCGCCCTTGGCCACCAGCGCACCTTCGCGGAAATGCGTGGACTGCACCACGCCCGCGGCACGGGAGCGGATGTCCACCCGCTCGACCGCTTCCAGCCGGCCCGAGAACTCCTCCCAGGCGGCGATGTCGCTCTCGGTCACGGTGGCCACGGACACCGGCATGAGCGGCGGTGCGCCGGCGGGCGCGCTGGCCTGGGCGGGTGTGGATTCCTGCGCGAGCACGATCACGGCGAGGGTGATGGCGGCCAGGGCAGCGGCGGTCGGCCACCAGATGCGGCGCTTGAAAGTGGGCAAGTTGGACATGGTTTTTCCTTTTTGAGGGCGAGCGGGACCGTCCCCGGTGGGTGACCGGGGTTGGCGTTTCAGGGTGATGGGAAAGGGGGCGGGTCCGTCAGGACGGTGGCGGCGGCGTCGTGGCCTGGAAGAAGGCACGAAGGTGTCCGCGCACCTCGATGGCGCACGGACACTCCTGGGCGGGTTGCTCGCTCAGCGAGTCGGGCCAGCCGGTGGTGGAGGGCAACACACCGCTGTGCACGGCGATGCCCGCGCCGCGCAGGCGCTCGGCGTAGGCCAGCGCCTCGTCGCGCATCGGGTCGTCGGCGCCGGTCAGGATCAGCGCCGGTGGCAGGCCGATGAGGCGCTGCGCGCGGCCGGGCACGGCATAGGGATGTTCGGCGTCCATCGGCCCGCGCAGGTACTGCTGCCAGCCATCCATCCACTTGCAGCCGGTGGCCTCGCCCATCGTTTTCCGCAGCGACGCGGTGGCGTTGCACGGGTCCAGCATGGGGGCGACCAGGATCTGCCCGGCCAGCGGCGGGTGGGCGCGGTCGCGCACCATCAGCGCCACCGCGGCCGCGAGGTTGCCACCGGCTTCTTCACCGGCGACGAACAGGGGCGCGGTCGATCCGGCCAGGCGGGTGCGCTGCTTGTACAGCCACTCCAGTGCCGCGTAGCCGGCTTCCACCGCGTCGGGGAAACGGTGGGCGGGCGCCAGTGGGTAAGCGAGCGAGGCCACCACCGCGCCCGAACTGGCCAGCAGCTCGGCCAGGCAGGCGCCGCTGTCCAGGTCGCCCGAGACGAAGGCGCCGCCGTGGAAGTGCAGCACCAGTGGCACCGCGCCGCCGCGCGGTTTTTTGCCCCAGACGCGCAGCTCCAGCGGTGGTTTGCCCGGCACCGACAGGGTCTGTGACGGGGCCCACGGGACGGAGGAAGAGGAGGTTGAAACCATGGACTGGACTATAGACACACCACTTCTGCGGATAAAGCCATCGCCAATGAGTGGTCTGTTTCCAATGCGTGAACAATCCGGTCATAAAACAGCACATCAAGGGGTGAGGGCATGGACCAGATTCAATCGATACGCGTGTTCGCGCGGGTGGTGGAGGCCGGCACCTTCACCAAGGCGGCGGAGTCGCTGGACCTGCCCAAGGGCACGGTGACCAAGCTGGTGCAGCACCTGGAGTCGCGCCTGAAGGTCAAGCTGCTCAACCGCACCACACGGCGGGTGACCGTCACGCCCGACGGCGCAGCCTACTACGAGCGAACGATTCGCGTGCTCAACGACCTCGACGACATCGAGGCCAGCATGACCAATGCGCAGGCCAGCCCGAGCGGACGCCTGCGGGTGGACGTGGGCACCTCGGTGGCGCGCGAGATCATCATCCCGGCGCTGGCCGATTTCTACCGACGCTTTCCCGACATCCAGCTCGACCTGGGCGTGACCGACCGCTCGGTGGACCTGCTGGCCGACAACGTGGACTGCGTGATCCGCGGCGGCGAGTTGCTGGACCAGTCGCTGGTGGCGCGGCGCGTGGCCAACGTGGCGCTGATCACCGTTGCCTCGCCCGCCTACCTCAAGGCACACGGCACGCCCACGCACCCGGAACAGCTCGAGAACGATCACACCATGGTGAACTACTTCTCCACCCGCAACGGGCGGCCGTACCCGAACGAATTCGAGAAGGACGGCCAGATGCTGGAGATCTCAGGCCGGTACAAGCTCTCTGTGAACGAGAGCAACGCGATGACGGCGGCCGCGCTCGCCGGGCTGGGTGTGACGCAGATGGTGTCCTTCACCGCCATGCCCCTGATCGAGCGCGGCGAGCTGGTGCGGGTGCTGCCGGAGTGGACCTGCATGACGATTCCCTTGTACGTGGTGTACCCGCCCAACCGGCACCTGAGCGCGAAGGTGCGGGCGTTTGTGGAGTGGGTCGCGGAGCTGTTCTCCCGACATCCGCAGATGTCGCGTGGATGAAGTCCATCCAGCGGAAGGCGGCAGGGCATGTGTGTTGACGAACAGACTCAAAGGTGCACGCCCGTCTAGAACGCAGTGCAAACTTCGAAAGGATGATCGTGAACGCAATACCGCAACTCAAGCCAGCGAGCGAGCTGGCCAGGGGCAACGGAGTCCGTTTCCCGAACGAAAGCGATGAATACCGTCAAGCCCGCGATGCGCTGCTGGCCGAAGAAATCGAACTCCGGCGCCATATCGAACGCGTGGCAGAGCAACGGCGCGCGCTGCCCCCGGGCGGTGTCGTGCCCAGGAACTACGCCTTCGTCGGGGAGCACGGCCACGTCCACTTCGCCGACCTGTTTGGCGACAAGCAGACACTGGCCGTCTACAGCTACATGTATGGGCCCAAGCGCGAGCAGCCTTGCCCGATGTGCGCGTCTCTCATGGCTGCCTGGGATGGTGAGGCGCTTGACGTGGAGCAGCGCATGGCGCTCGTCATGGTGGCGCGGTCACCGATCGAGCGCCTGCTGGAAGTCAAGAGTCAACGCGGCTGGCGCAACCTGCGGCTGTATTCGGACGTGGACGGAGACTTCACCCGAGACTATGTCAGCGCTGAAGACGCGGACGTGCCAGCGTTCAATGTCTTCACGCGACGAGACGGCAGCATTCGTCACTTCTGGAGCGGCGAGATGGGCGGCAGCACCGCCGACCCAGGCCAGGACCCGCGCGGTGCGCCCGACCTGATGCCGCTGTGGAACATTCTTGACTGCACGCCCGAAGGTCGCGGGACCGACTGGTATCCCAAGCTCAAGTACGACCGGTGATGCATCAGGCTGCTGCGCAGCCTGCTTCGCGCTTCAAGGCTTGATGTAGGCAAAGCCCTGCTTCTGCAGCTTGGCGATCCGGACCACGCCCGAGGTCGTGAAATCGGCTTCCTGGATGAACTGCTCCTTTTTGAGGTCGCGGTTCTTCAGCGTGATCTCGCAGATCTCGAAGCTGACGCCTCTGCTTTTAAGGGCCGACACCAGCGGCGCGAACTCCGTGCCATTGGCCGCCTTGGCCCCCTCCATCAGCATGTCCACACCCTCGGCGTGGGTGACGATGGTGATCTTCGCCTTGGGATCGGTATCCAGGTGGTTGCGAACGTTGCGCAGGCCTTTGAGGCCTTGCGCGACGGTGTTGTCGAAGTGGTAGACGACGGTGTCCTGGGCCGAGACGACGCCCGCGGCGAGAGCCAGGGTGAGGGTGGCGAGCGATGATTTGAGGCGCATGGGGTTTTCCTGGGCTGGGTTGGCGGCTGGCTCGACGATGTTCACGGGTGTGCGGTCACGCGTGCCAATACCGTCACGCTCTTGCCCCACCGAGCCCTAGCCATGAGGCATTCAGGGCGTTTCAGCATCGGTTCGGAACTATGCTTGCCACTGTACCGGGTATCGGAGGTCTGTTCTGGCCACCCACCCATTTGCGTGTAGGTCAGCCTGGAGGGGTTTATGGCGAGTGATTTGGACACCGTGCGGGTGCTTCGGGCTTTGTTCAACGACATGCCGCGCGCGCCGCAGGGCCTCTCTGGCGTGGAACTGATGGCGTGGATCAAGTCGTCGATGACCGACTTTGAGGGCGGTGAGATGGCCTACATGATCGAGCACATCACCCGCAATTCCATGCTCGACATCGTGCTGCACATGCGCGAATCGGGGCACCTGCAGGACGACGCCGCGTTCGACGAAACCGTGGCCCTGATCTCCACCGAAGAAGGCCGTCGCACCTTCCGCGACCGCTGCATCAACGCCCAGAAAACGGTAGACGCAACGGAGCGCTTGCTCAAGCGGGCACGCCGGTCCACGCCGGTCGATCAGGCGCTGTTTGTGGTGGATCCGCAGGAGATCGAGCGCTTCGTCAGTGGCCAGGCCAGTGGCCCCGGCCCGCTGTTTGCCGAATTCGCCGCGCGCGAGGAAGTGCGCGAGATCGGTGTGTTTGACCAGGCACCGGTGCAGGTGCATGAATTCGCCTGGGGCTTCGTGGTGGAGCAGCAGAGCGCGTGGAATGTGTACGTGGCCGAGGTCTGGCGCCAGGGCACGGTGGGTTACTTCGACCGGTTTCTCAACGCCTGGAAGCTCGAAGCCGCCAGACACCTGGACGATGCCGGCCTGGTACCCACAGTGCCTGCCGGGCTGCTGGTGGACGACGGGATCAGCAGTTTCAGCAGCCTGAGCTTCGAACTCGAACCGGGCGCGTCGGTGCCGCAGGTGCGCCGCTGGCTGGGCGAGGCTTTCATCGGCCGCATGCTGCCTCGCATGGCGGCCAGGGTGCTCGACGACACCTACGATTTTCCGGCGAGCGACCCGGCCAACTGAGCGGGCCCGGCGCGCGCCCCGCTGGTGCGAGCCGTGGTGCGGGTCATGCACCGCGCGTGGGCATGCAAGCGCCTGACGCACTGCACCCGTGCCCGACAGGCGGTGGGGTGCGCCGGCCAGCACCCCGGTGCGGGCTCCAGACGAAAGGCTCTACGCCCTTGAAGCGCGCAGCGCAGCAGCGCTGCGCTGCCGCGTGGCACGCCCATTGCTAGAAATGCATCGTCTTGAATACAAGATGGTGTTATTTCGAAACCCATCCCGACGCAAGACCACCGCTCAACCAACCACCGGATATGAAAAGAGGTCTTTCATGGACAAGGCAACGTGGAACCGTCGCGACTGGATTCTGGGCTCTGGCGCCATGGGCGCCGGGCTGGCGTTGAGCGGATTGCCGCTGGCCGCGCGGGCGCAGGCGCCCATCACCGTGGGTTTCCTCTACGTGGGGCCGCGTGACGATTACGGCTACAACCAGGCCCATGCCGAGTCGGCGGCCGTGCTCAAGAAGATGCCCGGCGTGAAGGTGGTCGAAGAGGAAAGCGTGCCCGAGACGCAGGCCGTGCAGCGCAGCATGCAGGGCATGATTTCGCAGGACGGCGCCACGCTGCTGTTCCCCACGTCGTTCGGTTACTTCGATCCGCACATCCTCACCGTTGCGCCCAAGAACGCGGGCGTGCGCTTCGCCCATTGCGGTGGCCTGTGGACGGCCGGCAAGCACCCCACCAACGCGGCAAGCTACTTCGGCTACATCGAGGAGGCCCAGTACCTCAACGGCGTGGTGGCCGGCCACATGAGCAAGAGCAAGAAGCTCGGTTTCATCGCCGCCAAGCCCATTCCGCAGGTGCTGCGCAACATCAACGCCTTCACCATGGGCGCGCGCTCGGTGGACCCGAGCATCACCACCAACGTGATCTTCACGGGCGACTGGTCGCTGCCGGTGAAGGAGGCCGAGGCCACCAGCAGCCTGGCCGACCAGGGTGTGGACGTGTTCACCATGCATGTGGACTCGCCCAAGGTGATCGTGGAGACCGCCGCGCGCCGCGGCAAGATGGTTTGCGGCTACCACGCCGATCAATCCAGGCTCGCGCCCCAGGCCTACCTGACCGGTGCCGAGTGGAACTGGGTCACGCCGGTGAACGCCATGATTGACGCCGCCCGCACCGGCAAGCCGCACCCCAACTTTGTGCGCGGTGGGCTGCGTGATGGTTTCGTGAAGACCTCGGCCTACGGTCCCGCCGTGAGCGAGCCGGCGCGCAAGCAGGCCGACGCGATCAAGGCCCGCATGCTCAAGGGCGACTTCGACATCTTCGCGGGCGAGGTCAAGGACAACACCGGCAAGGTGGTCGTGCCCAAGGGCAAGGTCTTCAAGCAGACCGCGATCGAGCTGGAATCGATGAACTACCTGGTCGAAGGCGTCGTCGGCAAGGTGTGATGACCTGCTGCGATCGGCCCCCACGATGACGAGCCGCCTCACCGACGCCGCCGAGGCCGTGCTGCTGCCGGTGCTCGCCATCGCGGGCGCGTTGCTGCTGTTCGGCCTGTTCGTCGCGCTGGCGGGGTTTGATCCGCTGGAGGTCTGGGCGTTGTTGTTCCGCGGTGCGTTTGGCGATGCCTTCTCACTCCAGAACACGCTGCAGCGCGCCGCGCCGCTGATGCTCACCGCGCTGTGCGTGGCGCTGCCCGCGCGCGCCGGCCTCACCATCATCGGCGGCGAGGGTGCGCTCATCGTGGGAGCGCTGGCCTGTGCCGGCCTGCCCTATGTGTGGGCCGTGCCCGAGGGCCTGTTCGGCACCACCAGCCTGATGCTGGCCGCGGCACTCGGCGGCGCCGCATGGATCGCGCTGGCGGGTTACCTGCGCCAGTTCCGCGGCGTGAACGAAACCATCAGCAGCTTGCTGCTGGCCTATGTGGCGGTCAATGTGTTCAAGCACCTGGTCGAGGGCCCCATGCGCGATCCGGCCAGCCTCAACAAGCCGTCCACCTTCGCGCTCAAGGAAGGCCTGCTGATCGGCCCCATGGGGGGTTACGACGTGCACTGGGGTCTGCTGTGGGGCGTGGTGTGCTGTGTGCTGGCCGCCGTGTGGCTGGGGCAGACCACGCACGGATTCGCCACCCGCGTGGTGGGTGGCAATGTGCGTGCCGCCGGCCTGGTGGGTTTGCCGGCCGGGCGCCTGGTCATCACGGCCTGCGCGCTTGGCGGAGCGGCGGCGGGTCTGGCCGGCGGCATCGAGATTGCCGCGGTGCACACGGCGGCCAATGCGTCGGTGATCGCGGGGCTGGGCTACACCGGCATCCTGGTGAGTTTTGCCGCGCGCCACCAACCGCTGGCGATCATCCCGGTGGCCATCGTGCTCGGTGGCTTCGGCGCGGCCGGCAGCCTGCTGCAGCGCCGCCTGGGCCTGCCCGACGCGTCGGTGCAGGTGCTGCTGGGCTTCGTGTTCGTGCTCATCCTCTCGGCCGAAGCGGCGCGCGGGCGCATCCGCTGGGACGTGCTCAAGCGCGCGGCCGTGCCCGTTCCCGCGACGCAGAAAGGTGCCGCCTGATGGACATGGACGCGATCGGTGCGGTGCTGCTGGCCATCCTGGGCGGTGCCATCCGGGTGGGCACGCCGTTTCTCTTTGTGAGCCTGGGCGAGTGCCTGACCGAAAAATCCGGCCGCATCAACCTGGGTCTGGAAGGCGTGCTGGTGTTCTCGGCCATGAGCGCGTTCGGTGTGGCGTACTGGAGCGGTTCGGCCTGGCTCGGCGTGCTCGCCGGCTCGGCCAGCGGGGCGCTGCTGGCGCTGCTGCACGGCCTGGCGTGCTCGATGAAGCGCGTCAACGACATCGCCATGGGCATCGGCGTGATGATGCTCGGCATCGGTCTGGCCTTCTACCTGGGCAAGCCGCTGATCCAGCCGCAGGCGCCCACGCTGGGCTCACTCCCCCTGGGCAACTGGAGCGATTCACCCCAGGTGCGCGCCGCGCTCGACATCAACGCGCTGTTCCCCATCGGTGTGCTGCTCGCACTGCTCATGGCCTGGGCCTTTGCCAACACGCGCTGGGGCATGCTGGTGCGCATGGTGGGCGATTCGTCGGACGCCGCGCGGGCGCTGGGCACCTCGGTCACCTGGGTGCGCACGCTGGCCACCACCGTCGGTGGCGCCATCGCCGGCCTCGGGGGCGCGTCGCTCTCGCTCTACTACCCCGGCAGCTGGAACGAAGGCCTGTCCAGCGGCCAGGGCCTGATTGCGGTGGCGCTGGTGATCTTTGCGCGCTGGCGGCCCATGGCCTGCCTGTGGGCGGCGCTGCTGTTTGGCGGCGCGGGCGCGCTCGGCCCGGCGTTGCAGTCGGTCGGCGTCACGGGTTACTACTACCTCTTCAACGCCGTGCCCTACGTGATGACGCTGGTCATCCTGGTGGTCACCTGCGCGCCGCAGCGTGTGCTGCGCGGTGCTCCCAGCGAGCTCGGCGTGCAGCGTTGACCGAATGATGAAACCGGAGCAAAGGGCATGAACGGATTGGGTGGCCTGAACAAGTCGCCGGGTGGTGTGGTGGTGGGCCTGGCCCAGCTGCAACTGCCGGTGGTGGAGACGCCGGCGCAGCTGGCCGCGCAGACGCAGAAGATCGTGGACATGGTGGGCAAGGCACGGCGTGGTTATGCCCACATGGACTTGCTGGTGTTCCCCGAGTACGCGCTGCATGGCTTGTCCATGAGCACCGCGCCCGAGCTCATGGTGAGCATGGACGGCCCCGAGGTCGAGGCGATGCGCCAAGCCTGCATCACCCACCGCATCTGGGGCTGCTTCTCCATCATGGAGGCCAACCCGGGCGGCAACCCCTACAACACCGGCATCATTTTTGATGACCAGGGTGTGCTCAGGCTCTACTACCGCAAGTTTCATCCGTGGGTGCCGGTGGAGCCCTGGGAGCCCGGCAACATGGGCATTCCGGTGATCGAGGGGCCACGCGGCATCAAGCTCGCGCTCATCATCTGCCACGACGGCATGTTCCCCGAGATGGCGCGCGAGTGCGCCTACAAAGGCGCCGAACTCATGCTGCGCACCGCCGGCTACACCGCGCCCATCCGCCACGCCTGGCAGATCACCAACCAGGCCAACGCCTTCCAGAACCTCATGGCCACGGCCAGCGTGTGCCTGTGCGGCAGCGACGGCAGTTTTGATTCCATGGGTGAGGCCATGGTGTGCGACCACGAAGGCACGGTGGTCACCCAAGGCGGTGGCCGGCCCGACGAGGTCATCTGCGCCGAGATCCGCCCCGACCTGATCCGCGAAGCGCGCCTGCACTGGGGCGTGGAAAACAACCCCTACCAGTTCAGTCACCGAGGCTATGTGGCGGTGAAGGGCGGCGCGCAGGACTGCCCCTACACCTTCATGCAGGACATGGTGGCCGGGCGCTTCCAGCTGCCGTGGGAAGCCGACGTGGTGCACACCGATGGCCGCTCCTGCGGCTTCGAGCCACCCACGCGTGACTTCGTGGGCAACGTGCCCAACCTGCTGGAGCGCTGAGCCATGGCCCTGTTCGCCCAAGCCCACCCCTACACCTGGCCGTTCGATGGCGACCTGCGCGCGGCCAACACCGCGCTGGTCATCATCGACATGCAGATCGACTTCTGCGGCGTGGGCGGCTACGTGGACACCATGGGCTACGACCTCTCGCTCACGCGCGCGCCCATCGAGCCCATAGCTCGCGTGCTGGCCGCGGCGCGCGCTGCCGGCCTGCACGTGATCCACACCCGCGAGGGCCATCGGCCCGATCTGTCTGACCTGCCGGCCAACAAGCGCTGGCGCTCGCGCCAGATGGGCGCGGGCATCGGCGACGCCGGGCCGTGTGGCCGCATCCTGGTGCGCGGTGAACCGGGCTGGGAGATCATCCCCGAGCTGGCACCGCTGCCCGGAGAACCCGTGATCGACAAACCGGGCAAGGGCTCGTTCTACGCCACCGACCTCGAGCTGATCCTGCACACGCGCGGCATCCGCAACCTGATCCTCACCGGCATCACCACCGACGTGTGCGTGCACACCACCATGCGCGAAGCCAACGACCGCGGCTTCGAGTGCGTGATGCTCTCCGACGGCACCGGCGCCACCGACCCCGGCAACCACCAGGCCGCGCTCAACATGATCCCCATGCAGGGCGGCGTGTTCGGCGCGGTGAGCGACACGGCGGCCGTCATCAAAGCCCTGCAGTCGCTCTGAAGGACGCACCATGCACGCGCTGCAACTCGACACCTACCAGCTGACCAAACGCTTTGGCGCCTTCACCGCGCTGGATGGCGTGTCGCTCACCGTGCGGCCCGGCACCGTGCACGCGCTGCTGGGGGAAAACGGCGCGGGCAAGAGCACCTTCGTCAAGGCTGTGGTGGGCTACCACCGGGGCGACGAAGGCGCGGTGCTGATCGACGGCCGCGAGCAGGACATCCACTCGCCCAGTGTGGCGCGCGAACTCGGCATCGGCATGGTCTACCAGCACTTCACCGTGGTGCCCGGCATGACTGTGGCCGAGAACCTGCTGCTGGCGCGCGGCGCGCTGCCCGCCGTGATCGACTGGAAGGCCGCGCGCGCCGAGCTCAAGGCCTTCATGGCCAGCGCGCCGTTCTCGCTCGAGCTCGACGCCTATCCCATCGACCTCTCGGCCGGGCAGAAGCAGAAGCTGGAGATCTTGAAGCAGATGCTGCTTCGCCCACGCCTCTTGATCCTGGACGAGCCCACCTCGGTGCTCACGCCCCAGGAGGCCGACGAGGTGCTCGGTGCGCTGAAGGAACGCGCGCACGCTGGCGACTGTTCCATCGTGATGATCACGCACAAGTTTCGCGAGGTCACGGCGTATGCCGATGACGTGTCGGTGCTGCGGCGCGGCCAGCTCGTGCTGAGCAAGGCCGTGGCGCAGACCGACCCCGACGAACTCGCGCACGCCATGGTGGGCCAGGCGGCCGAGAAGGCCTTGCTGGAGAAGACCGCGCAGCCGTTCGATGCCGAGGTGACGCTGGCGGTGGACGGGCTCACGGTGATGGGCGACCGCGGTGACCTCGCGCTGAACGGCCTCACGCTGCAGGTGCGCGCGGGTGAGATCCTGGGCATTGCGGGCGTGTCGGGCAACGGCCAGAAGGAGCTGATGCAGGCCTTGACCGGCCAGCGCGCGCGCCTGGGCGGCGACGTCACGGTGCGCGGTGAACCCTACGCCGGGCGCCGCGAGCAAAACCGCGTTCTGGAGGTGCGCAGCCTGCCCGAGGAGCCGCTCATCAATGCGTGTGTGCCCGACATGAGCGTGTCGGAAAACATGGCGCTGCGCCTGTTTGACGAAGCACCGCTGGCCCAGGCCGGCTTTGTCCGATGGCCTCGGCTTCGCGCCATGGCGCAGCGCTGGGTGGACGAGTACCGCGTGAAGACGCCGGGCATCGACGCACCCATTCGCGCGCTGTCGGGCGGCAACGTGCAGCGTGCCGTGCTCGCGCGCGAGCTGGCAGGCGTTGCAAAGCTGCTGCTGGTCAGCAACCCGACCTTCGGCCTGGACTTCGCCGCGACCGCCGAAATCCACGCCCGGCTGGTGGCCGCGCGCAACCGGGGCGCGGCTGTGCTGCTGATCAGCGAAGACCTCGACGAACTGATGCAGCTGGCCGACCGCGTGGCTGTGATCAGCGGCGGGCAACTCGTGTTTGAAACCCCCTCCGATGGCGCCGACCGCAAGCTGCTGGGCGCCCACATGGCGGGTGGTCACGGGGAAGAAGCCGCACAGAGCGAACCGCAGGCCGAGGAGGTCTCTGCATGAACACCGTGACAGCCCGCCCGTTCAACTTCGAACTGGACCCGGCCCACGCCGCGTTGCTCATCATCGACATGCAGCGCGATTTTGTGGAGCCCGGCGGCTTCGGTGAATCGCTGGGCAACACGGTGGAGCCACTGCAGGCCATCGTGCCGGCGATCGCGAATGTGCTCGCCGCCTGGCGCGCACTGGGTGGCCTGGTGGTGCACACGCGCGAATCGCACGCGCCGGATCTGAGCGACTGCCCACCCGCCAAACGCCTGCGCGGGTCCCCCAGCCTGCGCATCGGCGACGTGGGCCCCATGGGCCGTGTGCTGGTGCGCGGCGAGCCGGGCAACCAGATCGTGCCCGCGCTGGCGCCGGTGGCCGGTGAAGTGGTGATCGACAAACCCGGCAAGGGCGCCTTTTACGCCACCGATCTGCAGCAACAACTGCAGGCGCGCGGCATCACGCAACTGGTGGTGGCCGGTGTCACCACCGAGGTGTGTGTGCAGTCCACGCTGCGCGAGGCCAACGACCGCGGCTTTGATTGCCTGGTGCTGGAAGACGGCACGGCCAGCTACTTCCCGGCGTTCCACGCCGCGGCGCTGGCCATGATCACCGCGCAGGGCGCGATCGTGGGCTGGTCGGCGACCTCGAAGGAATTGCTCGAAGCGGTGTGAGCGCGCGCCGCCCGCGGGACCTGCAGGCTCAGGCCGCCGGCGCCACCTGCTGAGCCAGATACACCTGGTGCAAGGTGATCTTGCGCACCTCGGTCTGGCTGGTCTGGATGTGCGAGCGCAGCAGCAGATCGGCGCGGTCGGCCTTGCGGGCCAGGATGGCGCGCAGGATCTTGGCGTGTTCGTCGTAGGTGGCGTCGATGCGCACCTGCTGCAGAAAATCAAGCCGACGGATGATGCGGATGCGCTCGGTCACCTCATGATGCACGCGCGCCAGCTCGGCGTTGCCGGCTGCGCTCACCAGGGTTTCGTGAAAGGCCTCGTCCCAGGCGGCCACCTCGGTCGGGTCGGCGCTGCGCTCGGTCACGGGCACCAGCCAGCGTTCCTTGAGGGCCTGCAATTGCGGTGATGAAGCCGCCACCTCCTGCAGGCACAGCCGCTGCACCGCGGCGGTCTCCAGCACCATGCGCAGGTCGTAGAGCTGGTCGAACTTGTCGAAGTCGAAC
>NZ_JADMJO010000019.1 GCF_018780385.1 Hydrogenophaga sp.
TCCTCACTTCACGCCGCTTGCCAGTTCAAGGGGCGTGGAGTTTTGCAGACCTTCCATAGGCGGCTGGACCGCCATCGCGGCGATCCTCCGGCCTATTTGTCACATCCCGCATGCTGAAAACTTGCCGAGCATCCAGCCATCAAAAACGCTTCGATACCCCGGCCATCACCACGAACGGAGAGGGTTTCAAGTCGGCCTTTACGGGCGCTCCGCCGAATGCAGGGGCTGTTCCGGTCGCCTTGGTTTTCCAGTACAGCTTTCGGAAGTCGACGAACAAGCCCCACGACTTGTCAATGGGAATATCCACGCCGACTTGCAGCACGCCACCAAACCGGCTCTTCACGTCCAGGCCTGCCACCGCGCCATCTTTTGACTCCAGGACATGGATGTAGGCGATTCCGCCGCCGATGTAAGGTTTGATGGCCCCGAGGTCGAAGCTGTACGTGCCGGTCAACATTGCCGGTGCATACTTCACCTCGCCCAATTGACCCAATGGCGCCACCGTTCCACGACCTTCGATCCGAGTCTTGGGTGGTATGCCCACCGTTGCCCGCAGGGCCGCCGAGGGTGTGAGCCAGTATCCGATTTCGGCCGCGAGGGTGGTGCTGTCACTCAGGTTCAACGCGGCCCCTGGCACCGGGCCGCCCCCGACTGTAATGTCCGCATCGGATTGGTATTGAATCGATGCGACGCCAGCGCGCACAAACCACGGCGATTCCTGGGCGGATACACCGCCCGTGATCCCGCACAACACGGCCAAACAAGTCAATTTCCGGATATTCAATGGTTTCATCATGTCTCCTTTACGTTGTTATGGGCCCGGCGACATGCCGGGCTTGTTTTGCGGCATTGATTACGTTCGCCGAAAATCTTTTAGACCTCCGGCAGCCGGTGGTCCTTGAACTGCTCACGCAACTGGTTCTTCAGCATCTTTCCGGTGGCGCCGATGGGAATGGCATCGACGAATACCACATCGTCCGGTACCCACCAGGAGGCGACCTTGCCTTTGTAGTGTTCAATCAGCGCTTCGCGGGTGACCTCCGCGCCCGGCTTGCGCACCACCACCAGCAAGGGTCGTTCATCCCACTTTGGATGCGGCACGGCGATAGCCGCTGCCATCGCCACCGCCGGGTGCGCCATGGCGACGTTTTCCAGGTCGATCGAGCCGATCCACTCGCCGCCGGACTTGATCACGTCCTTGCTGCGATCCGTGATCTGCATGTAGCCGTCGGCGTCGATCGTGGCCACGTCGCCGGTGGGGAACCACTGCGCGCCGGTCGTGTCGCTCACCAGGGGTTTGGCGCCATCAGGGCCGAAGTAGCTCTGGACTATCCAAGGGCCACGCACCAGCAGATCGCCCGGCGTCTTGCCGTCCCAGGGGACGTCGGCCCCCTGCGGATCGACGATGCGCATGTCCACGCCGAACACGACTTTGCCTTGCTTGGCGAGCAGCGCATGCTGTTCGTCCAGTGGCAGGGACAGGTGTTTCTGCTTCAGCCGGCTGACCGTGCCCAGGGGCGACATCTCCGTCATGCCCCAGGCGTGGATGACTTCAATGCCATGGTTATCCTCAAAGGCACGCATCATGCTTGGCGGCACGGCCGAGCCACCGATGATGGTGCGCTTCAGGGGGGCGAGGCTAAGCGCGTTCTGCTCGGCGTGCTGGAGCATGCCGAGCCAGATCGTGGGCACGCCGGCCGCAAACGACACCTGCTCGGTGGTAATCAGCTCGTGCAGCGATTTGCCGTCCAGTGCTGCACCGGGCAGCACCAGCTTGGCGCCGACCATCGCGCAACTGTAGGGCAGGCCCCAGGCATTGGCGTGGAACATGGGCACCACAGGCATCACGCAGTCGCGCGATGAGATGGAAATCGCGTCCGGCATGAGCGAGGCGTAGGTGTGCAGCATCGTCGAGCGGTGGCTGTAGAGCACGCCCTTGGGGTTGCCGGTGGTGCCCGAGGTGTAGCACAGCGACGAGGCGGTATTTTCGTCGAAGGTGGGCCATGCAAAGTCGGGCTTGTGCGCCGAGATCATGTCTTCGTAGCACAGCAGATTGGGCAGCTTGCTCGCCGGCATCTTGTCCTTGTCGATCATCGCGACAAAGTGACGTACCGTCTTGCAGCGCCCCGCCACGGCCTCGACCAGGGGCAGGAAGGTCAGGTCAAAGAACAACACCTGGTCCTCGGCATGGTCGAGGATGTAGAGCAACTGGTCAGGGTGCAGGCGCGGGTTGAGGGTGTGCAGCACCGAACCGCTGCCGGACACGGCGAAGTACAGCTCCAGGTGCCGGTAGCCGTTCCAGGCCAGCGTGGCGACGCGTTGCGACGCTTGCACACCGAGACCGCCGAGTGCATGGGCCATCTGGCGCGAACGGTCATGCAATTGCGCATAGGTGGTGCGGTGGATGTCACCTTCGACGCGGCGCGAGACGATGGGCACATCGCCGCTATGGCGTGCCGCATGGGTGATGAGTGAGGAAATGAGCAGGGGCGCGCTCATCATTTGACCGTTCATGAAGTCTCCTTGGGTTTCTTGGTTAAGGCTAAATCCGGCCACTGGCCGGGTATCGTGTTGAGAGGTGCCATAGCGCCTCTTCGGGGTGGTGCCTTGTAGGCGGATGAATCTACTGAAGTTTTTGGCTTGACAGGATGGCCCGCGCGCACTTCTCGCCGATCACCATGCAGGGGGCGTTGGTGTTGCCGCCGATAACCGTAGGCATGATGGATGCGTCGGCGACACGCAGGCCCGAAAGCCCGTGCACCCGCAACTGCGCATCGACCACAGCCATGTCGTCATTGCCCATCTTGCAACTGCCGACCGGGTGGTAAATGGTTTCCGAACTGCGCCGGATGTAGGCCCGCAGATCCTGGTCACTGCTCACGCCGACACCCGGTGCGACTTCGCCGCCATGGATATCGTGGAAGGCCTTGGCCTCAAAGATGCGTCGTGCAAGTTTCAGGCCACGCAGCATCTCGTCCCAGTCGTCGGCATGGCTCAGGTAGTTGGGTTGAATCGCCGGTGCGGCCATCGGGTCCGCGCTTTTGAGTCCGATGAAGCCGCGGCTCTTGGGGCGCAACTGGCACATGTGCAAGGTAGCCCCATAGCCGGGGGCTAGGTCACGGCCATGGTTGCGCAGGTAGGTCGGCAGGAAGTGAAACTGTATTTCCGGCAGTGCTGATTGTGGCGAGAGCCTGGCGAAACCCCCTGTCTCGGCCACGTTGCTGGACAGGAAGCCTTCGCGCTTGCGCCAGTATTGCCAGAGCCCGGCAAGTGCTTTCGGCAGGAAACCAGGCGCGACACCAATCGCCTGCTTGCTGCGGTCGCGGATCATCACCGTCACGTCGAGATGGTCCTGGAGGTTTTGGCCCACGCCTGGCAAATCGGCCACTTGTGCGATGCCGTGCTGTGCCAGCGCCTGCTTGGATCCCACGCCCGAAAGTTGTAGCAATTGCGGCGAATTGATGGCCCCGCCGCTGAGCACGATTTCACGTTCGGCCTCGATACGCTGGCGCTCGCCTTTGCGTTCGATCTCGACACCCACGGCCTGTTTGCCAGAGAACAGGATGCGCGTGACATGGGCGCCGGTGAGCACGGTCAAGTTCGGTCGGTCCATGACCGGGTGCAGGAATGCGCGCGCGCTGCTCCAGCGTTCCCCGTTTTTCTGGGTCACCTGGTGAGGCCCTGCACCTTCCTGTTGCGCGCCGTTGAAGTCCATGTTGCGCGGCATGCCGCATTGCACGGCGGCGTCGATGAAGCGAGCTGACAACGGGTTGGGTGAGCGCACATCGGCGACGTTCAGTGGCCCATTTGTTCTGTGGTGGGTCGAGACACCGCGCTCGTTATTCTCATGTTCCATGAAGATGGGTAGCAGATCCTTGTAGGCCCATCCGGCGTTTCCAGCCGCCGCCCATGCGTCGTAATCAGCCTGGTGCCCGCGCATGTAGACCATGGCATTGATCGAGCTGCTGCCCCCGATTGTTTTTCCCCGCGGCCAGTACAGGCGACGACCTTCGAGTTCGGCTTGTGGTTCGGTGTCGAAATACCAGTTGTACTTGCGGGTCGCGAGCAAGCCCACGAGGCCCATGGGCGTGCGGATCAGCGGTGAGTCGTCGGACCGTCCCGCTTCGAGCAGGCACACGCGGTTCGACGGATCCGCGCTCAATCGGTTGGCCAAGACACAGCCGGCCGAGCCGGCGCCCACGACGATGTAATCGAATTTCAAGAATTGTCCCTATACGATTCAGAGAAAAAAGAAATGCACCAGGCTAGCCCGGTGCATCCGAGGCCATCAGACCAGACGCAACGTCCAGTTGATCAGCCGTCGCGACAGATGGGTGTAGGGCGGGTAGAAAGTGGAGGCCAGCAACAGCCAGGTCTTGACGACCGCGCGCTCATGGCTGAAGGCCTTGAACCCGTAGATCCCGTGTGCGCTGCCCAAGCCGGAGTTGTTGACACCGCCAAAGGGCAGGCGGCCATGCAGGAACTGCACGACGCTGTGGTTGACGCAGGCACCGCCCGAACTCGTCTCGCGCAGCACCTTGTCGGCGACCTTGTGGTTCTTCGTCCAGATGTACAGCGCGAGCGGCTTGGGCTGGTCGTTGATCTTGGTGATGACTTCGTCAAGATCGCGGTAAGCAACGAGGGGCAGCAACGGGCCGAAAATTTCCTCCTGCATGATCTTTGCATCCGGGCTGACGTTGTCGATCAAGGCGGGCGCGACGAACTGGCGATCTGTCTGGTGCTGGCCACCGGCCAGCAGTCTGGCACCTTTTTCAAGCGCGTCATCCAGCAGTCCGACGATGCGCTTGGCATGGCGCTCATTGACGATGTGCGCCAGGTGAGGACTGGTGCGCACGGCATCTCCTTCACCGTAGGCTTTGGCCAGGGCCTGGCGGCAGTGCTCTACAAAAACATCCTTGACCGATTCGTGGACGTAGACGTGATCCGGCGCAATGCAGGTCTGGCCGCTGTTGGTGCATTTGGACCACATGAGGTTGGCCGCTGCGGCCTTCACGTCCGCCGTGGCGTCAACAATGGTGGGGCTCTTGCCGCCCAGCTCCAGGGTCACGCTGGTCAGGTGCTTGGCCGCCGCGGCCATCACCACGCGGCCAATCGCCGGCGAGCCGGTAAAGAAGATGTGATCGAAGGGCAGATCTAGCAGCGCCTGCGAGACCGACGCGTCGCCCTGGAACAGGGCCACCTCGTCTTCGGGAAACACCTCGCGCACGATCTCCGCCATCAGCGCCGACAGGTGGGGCGTCATCTCCGAGGGTTTGAGAATGGCCGTGTTGCCGGCGGCGATGGCCGAGATCAACGGGCCGAAGGTCAGGTTGACGGGATAGTTCCAGGGCGAGATGATTAAACAGCGGCCCTTGGGCTCGCACTGCACGTGGCTTGACGTGCCAAACATCAGCAGGGTGGGTAAAACCTTGTTCGGCTTCATCCAGCGGCGCAGATGGCGACGCGCATCGTTGGCTTCGGCCACGATGGGCAAAATTTCGGTCAGGTCGACCTCGGCGGCCGGTTTGCCGAAGTCCAGTGCGCCAGCGCGCTGAATGTCGGCCTGGCGCGCCAGGACGGCCCGCTTCAGGCGGTCGATCTTGTCGAGTCGCTGTGCGGCGGTTGATTGACGTAGCCGTAAGGCCGTCTCACGCTGCGCGGCGAAGATGCGGTCTATTTCCGCTTGTCCCGCCGGTTCGTCGGGGTTGACAAGCCGCACGACATTGGAAGCCACTTTCATTTCTGTCTCCTGCTTTTATTTTGGTCTCGTATCGCGTCGATTCGAGGGAAAAAGCAAGTCTATGGAGATGCGTCATGGAAGTCACCCTAACGAAAGTTAGGTGCAACCTCATGTGCTTCGGGGCTACCATTCTTCGTGTTGGCGCAAAGCTGGCCGAGCCTCTTTATTGCAAGTGGGTGGAGGCTAATTGATTACCCTTAATTAACACGACAGGAGACATGACCATGAAAACAGCTTCAATTCAAGGTGCCGGGGGTATGCGGCTGGCCGGCGGTGAGGGAAAACCCTCCCGGGAGAAAATAGGTGCGCCGTGGGCCAAGTTCTTTTTGGCGCTGCTTGCGTTCGCGGTGCTTTATTCCGGCTATCGCATCTACTCCGAGGCGTCGGCGTTCACATATGGGCTGGACTACTTCAGCCAAGAGTTCGATGCTTACTGGATGCGCCTGCTGTACGGACAATTGCTGCTGATTGTCGCGCTGGGAACCGTGGCTCTGGTGTATCTCTGGCGTACCCGTGAGCGGGATTTTTCCCGAATCGGGCCACGAGAGGAGGTGCGGCGCCTGTTCGTGCTGATGGCGCTCATTTTGCTGTTCGCCATCATGTTTTATGTGACCGGTTCGATCTACACGGAGGCCGATGCAGCCTGGCACCAGGTGACGATCCGGGATACTGATTTCACCCCCACCCATATCGGGCTGTTCTATTTCTGCGTGCCCTTGCTGGTGTTTTGGGGCTTCATCTCGTTCGCCTACGCTCACACGCGCATCCCGCTCTTTGGCAATCGCATTTCTCTGCCGTTCGCGATCATCGTCGCTGGCGCTTTCATGATCATGCCCAATGTGGGTTTCAACGAGTGGGGTCACACTTTCTTCTATGCAGAGGAATTGTTCGCCGCGCCGATTCACTATGGCTTTGTGTTGCTGGGCTGGTCTACATTTGCGGCTGGTGGATTGCTCCTGCAGATACTGCGTCGCGTGGCCGAGTTGACGAAGCAGTCGGTGTCGCCGCAAGCAGAGCTTCAAGCGGCTCATTGATACGCCTTTCCGGTTGGATGCATCGGGGCCAGGAAACCATCGGACTTTGAGCATCGAAAGCGAATAAGGGCCCCGGCGAGGACAGTTTTTGCCGAATTTGCTGTCCCATAGTCCGGCTATGGGGCAAAAAGACGGTGAAAAATGGACCGCTGCGGCCGATTTGCAGCCGACGATGTTCAGCAAGTCCGACAGCCTCCTGGGTCTTGATGACAGGCTGTGCGCTTGACCTCCCAATTTATTCATGGAGACTTTGAATGTCCGTTTTGACTCCGGCTGAGGCCGCCTTTAGCCCGCAGGAAGCGGCCCGCATTGATGCCCAGGTTGACTGGGTGGTCATCCCGCTTTTTGTGGTGCTTCTGGGGGCTGTATTCGCCTTTCAGTTTGCCTTGCTGGTTGGGGACTGGGACTACTGGATCGATTGGCGGGACCGCCGTTATTGGCCGCTGGTCACGCCCTTGGTGCTGGTTATTCTGCCCGGCGTATTTGGATATGCCTTTTGGAAGCTGCTGCGCATACCTCTGGGTGCGACGCTGAGCATTCTCGGGCTGACGCTGACGGGATGGTTGAGCCGGTACTTGAACTTTCATGAGTTCGCCGGTTTCCCGATGAACTTTGTGATTCCCTCGACCTTCATTGGCGTGGGTCTGTTGATCGATTGCACCTTGCTGCTTACGCGCAGTTGGTTTTTCACGGGGATTTTTGCTGGCTTTCTTTCGGGGCTGCTTCTGTACCCAATGAACTGGCCACTGTTGGCTCCGTTCATGGTGCCGGTCGAAATGCACGGCACGCTGATGACGGTGGCGGATGTGATGGGTTTTGAGTACATCCGCACTGCCATGCCCGAATATGTGCGCATCATCGAGCAGAGTACTTTGAGGACATTCGGCGATGCGGTCACGCCATTGACGGCGGTTTTCGCGGGCTTCCTGACCATCTTAAGCCTCTGGTTCTGGGCTTGGATTGGCTCACTCGGTGTCAAGGCTGTGTGGCTGCGAAAAGTTGTTTAAGGAACAGGTCATGAATTTCATTGCAAAGTTGTTCGCAGTCATTCAAGGTCTGATGGTCGTCTTGGTCACGTTTTCGGCAACGCCGACGTATGCACACGGTGAAAAGGCGCAGCAGCCCGCTTTGCGCATGCGCACCGTGCATTGGTTTGACGTGGATTTATCGACGCGCAAGCTCGATGTCAACCAGATTCTGGTCGTCAAGGGAAGTTTTGTTCCTTCCCTGTCCTGGCCGGAGCATGTTGCGTCCATCGAGGACACCGCCTATCTCAATGTGGGCGTGCCCGGGCCTTCTTTTGTGCGTCTGGACAGCCGCGTCAACGGTGTGCCCACCATACGCAGTAGTTCGTATAAGCGCGGTGAGCGGTACAACTTCGAGATCACGCTGAAGGCCCGCACACCCGGCCGTTATCACCTGCATCCCATCATCAACGTCAAGGATGCCGGTCCGATGATTGGCCCGGGCATCTGGGTCGAGGTCGGAGGCGACCCGGCGAAGTTCGAGAACAGCATCAAGACCTTGTTCGACCAAACCCTTGATCTGGAAACGCACGGCTTTGCCAATGCGGCTTCCTGGTCGGCGGTGTGGCTTGTGCTTGGTTTGGTCTGGTTTGGCTATTGGCTGACCAAAGTGCCTTTGATCTTGCCGAGGTTCCGGCGTGCCAGCGCGCTGGGTGAGAACGCCGACGACATGATCACCACGCGCGACCGTCAGGCGGCACTGGTCATCCTGGTGGCGACGCTGATGCTTATCGCGGGAGGGTATTTCTATGCCACCGAACGCTGGCCGGTCACGACGCCGCTGCAGACCGGCAAGATCAAGACGCCAACCCTGAAGATGGAGCCTTCGCCGGTGGTGGTCACAATGGACGATGCGCGCTACCGCATCCCGGGCCGGAGCTTCCGTATCGAGGTCACGGTAAGCAATAGCGGGCAGAGTCCCATGAACATCGGTGAGTTTGCCTCAGGCGGTCTGCGCTTTATCAATTCCGCAGTGTTGAAGGTCACACCAAAAGATCAGGATGATCTGGTGGCACAGGACGCGTTGCGTGTCGAGGGAGGTCCGATCAAGCCGGGCGAAACGAAAAAGATCGTGATATATGCGGACGACGCGATGTGGGAGACGCAACGCATGACGACGATGATCGCGTCCCCGGATGCGGTAGTGGCCGGTATGCTGTTCTTCTTCGATGCGCAGGGCCGTCGCTATCCAGTAGAGATCAGCGGACCGATGATTCCGCTGTTCGGAGGGTGATGCAAATGCGACTGATCCGAACGTTGAGTTCCGCGCTGCTTGCAGTGGCTGCGGCATCGGCATGGGCGCATGGCGGGGTCGGCATTGAAGACGACAAGTGCATTCTGCGCATCGGCAGCGACCGGGCCCATTTCGCCGGCTACCAGCCCGAGCACCGTGCCAGTCAGGAGTTCTGCGAGGACTTCCCCGAAGTCGGACGGGCAGTGATCGTGATTGACTTCATTCAGCCCGCGCTGCGCGAACGCGTGGTCGAGTTCCGCATCCTGCGTGACGCGGACGGGCTGGGTGCCAAGGCACGCTACGAGGATCTGGGCGATAAGGACAGGATCGCGCAGCGGACGATGGCGGCGCTGCCGGCCAAGGCTTATCCGCACGGCACGGTCACCCTGGACCACAGGTTCAGCGAACCTGGCTGGTACATCGGCCTGCTCAGCGCGACGGATGCGGCCAGCGGAAAGACGGAGCACTCGGTCTTTCCGTTCCGCGTCGGCGTAAGCAACTATTGGAAATACTTGCCATTGCCCTTGTTCTTTATCGGCTTGGCCTGGCTCTTGTACCGGCTCACTGGACCGCGGCGCAAAACCCCGATCACCGACATACCTCAAAAGTAGGCAGCATGATAGAAGGAGACATGATGAACAATTGGATCAAGCCGGCGAATCAGGCCCGGCAAGGGAAATCTGCCAACCGACCGGCCATGGGCTTGACGGTGGCAGTGACGGTGGCGATGGCTTCGCTGCTCGGCACGGCGGCGCCGGCCGCCATGGCCGAGGAAGCCAAGGGCTCGAAGGCGCACATTGCGGCCGTGACCAAGAAGGTCGATGGCGTATTCATCCGCGCCAACGAGGCGCGCACGAACGACTGGCCCAGCCACGGCCTGGACTATGCCGAGACGCGCTTCTCGCGCCTGAACCAGATCAGCACCGCCAACGTGAAAGATCTTGGCCTGGTCTGGTCGTACAACCTCGAATCGACGCGCGGCGTCGAGGCCACGCCGCTGGTGGTGGACGGCATCATGTATGTCAGCGCTTCGTGGAGCATCGTTCACGCCATTGATGTGCGCAGCGGAAAAAAAATCTGGACTTTCGACCCGCAGGTCCCGCGCGAGGCCGCCTACAAGGGCTGCTGTGACGTGGTGAACCGCGGCGTGGCGCTGTATCAGGGGAAAGTCTTCGTCGCTTCCTACGACGGTCGGCTGATCGCGCTCGATGCGGCCACTGGCAACAAGGTCTGGGAAAAAGACACCATCATCGACCGCAAGTTCTCGTACACCATCACCGGCGCACCGCGCGTGTTCAATGGCAAGGTCATCATCGGCAACGGCGGCGCCGAGTTCGGCGTGCGAGGCTACATCACGGCCTATGACGCCGCCAGCGGCGCGCAGAAGTGGCGCTGGTTCACGGTGCCCGGCGACCCAAGCAAACCGTTCGAGGACGAGTCCATGGCCAAGGCCGCCAAGACCTGGGACCCGAGCGTCAAGTACTGGGAAGCCGGCGGCGGCGGTACCGCCTGGGACGCAATGAGCTTCGACCCCAAACTGAACCTGATGTATGTGGGCACCGGCAACGGCTCGCCCTGGGCGGCAGCCAAGCGCAGCCCCGCGGGCGGTGACAACCTGTATCTTGCGTCCATCGTCGCGCTCAACCCCGACACCGGCAAGTATGTCTGGCACTACCAGCAAACGCCCAGAGACAACTGGGACTACACCTCGACCCAGCCGATGATTCTGGCTGACATGGAGATAGAAGGCAAGCCGCGCAAGGTGATCCTGCATGCGCCGAAGAACGGTTTCTTCTTCGTGATCGACCGCACCAACGGTAAGCTCATCTCGGCGAAGAACTTCGTCGACGTGAACTGGGCGACGGGCTACGACGCGGCGGGTCGTCCCATCGAGACTTCCGATGCGCGTCCCACGGAACGACCTTACGACTCCATTCCCGGCCCCTACGGTGCGCACAACTGGCACTCCATGTCGTTCAATCCACGGACCGGGCTGGTCTACTTGCCTGCGCAAAACATACCCGTCAACATGATGGATGATAAGAAATGGAGCTTCAACTCCAACAACCCTGGTCAGCCAGGCTCCGGTACCGGTTGGAATACTGGCTATTACATCAATGCAGTCCCGCCAAAAAGCAAGCCGTTTGGCCGTCTGATTGCCTGGGATCCGGTTCAGCAAAAAGAAGTATGGCGCCAGGAGCAGGTCTCACCGTGGAATGGTGGAACGCTGACCACTGCGGGTGACCTGGTATTCCAGGGCACCGCAGATGGCCGTTTCGTCGCCTACAACGCTCGCACCGGCGAGAAGCTGTGGGAGTCGCCTACAGGGACCGGCGTAGTGGCTGCACCTATCACCTATCAGGTGGATGGCAAGCAGTACGTTTCGATTGCCGTGGGATGGGGCGGCAGTTACGGTCAGGATAAGCGGGCCACCGAGCGGAAAGGTCCGGGTACGGTCTATACCTTTGCCGTTGGCGGCAACGCGTCCATGCCTGAGTTCGTCGCGTATCGGATGGGCGAACTGGTGGCAGGGGTCAAATACGACCCGGCGCACTACGAGGCTGGCACCGCGCTGTATGTCAGTAACTGCGTTCTCTGCCATGGTGTTCCCGGCGTGGATCGTGGCGGCAACATCCCCAACCTCGGGTACATGAATGCAGCCTTCATCGAAAACCTGGACAAGTTCATTTTCAAAGGTCCGGCCATGAACCGGGGCATGCCTGACTTCACGGGCAAACTGAGCACGGAAGATGTGGAAAAGATCAAGGCCTTCATTCAGGGTACGGCGGATGCCATACGGCCCAAGAAATAAGGCTTCACATGGTGGGATGACATCGCTCAAGGGAAGGTCTGCAAAACTCCACGCCCCTTGAACTGGCAAGCGGCGTGAAGTGAGGA
>NZ_JADMJO010000110.1 GCF_018780385.1 Hydrogenophaga sp.
CGATCATGTTGTAGTCCACGATCGCGCGGCCGACCTCGCGGCACAGGCGTTTTTCAAGTTTGTGGTTTTCGTGTTCGGTGTTCATGGGCGTCCTCACCACTGTCCGCTTTCCATTCGGATCGCGACTTCGCAGTCTTCAAAAATCTCCAGCTTGGCGATCTTCACGCGCACGCCGATCACGCCGGGCATCTGCATCAGCCGGCGCGTGAGTTTGCCGATCAGGCTCTCCAGCAGGTTCACGTGTTCGGCTGTGCACTCGTCGATGATGATCTGGCGCACCTTGCGGTAGTCGAGCACGTGGCCGATGTCGTCGTCGTGCGGCAGCAGGGGCTGCGTGCCCTGGTTGAGTTCGGCGTCCACCTGGATCGGCTGCGGCGCCGATTTTTCGATGTCGAGGATGCCCAGGCTGGCGTCGAAGCGCAAACCGCTGAGCGTGAGGATCTGGGTGCCGGCGTAGGTGGCGTTCATGGGCATCGGTCCGGGTTACATGAGCGAAAAATCGCGCTCGAAGCGCATGAGGTGCTGGCCGCCGTCCACCAGCAGCGTGGTGCCGGTGATGGACGAATTGGTCAGCGCGAAGGCCACGGTGGCGGCCACGTCTTCGGCGGTTGAAGAGCGGCCCAGCGGGGACTGCTGGTGCAGGGCGGCGAACTGCTCGTCGCTCAGCAGGTGGCTGGTGAGCGTGAGACCGGGTGCCACGCCCACCACCCGCACGCGCGGCGCCAGCGCCAGCGCCAGCATGGTGTTGGCGGCTTCCAGCGCGGCCTTGGAGAGCGTGTAGCTGAAGAAATCCGGATTCATGTTCCAGAGCTTCTGGTCGAGCAGGTTGACCACGGCGCCTCGCGCGTCGCGCGCGCTCAGGTGTGCGTGCAGGGCTTGGGCGAGCAACACGGCCGCACCGGTGTTGGCTCGCAGGTGGGTTTCCATGGCGGCAAAACCGAAGCTCGCGGCGCTGTCGTTCTCGAAGGTGGAGGCGCTGTTGACCACCGCGTCGATCTGCCCGAAGCGCACCACCACGGCCGGCAGCAGCGCGCGCACATTGGCTTCATCGGCCAGATCGGCGAAGAAGGTCGCGGCACTGCCGGGGCGGCCGGTGAGGACGTCGCACTCGGTGGCGGTGTGCTGCGCATCGGAAGCCGAGTGGCGGTGGTGCACGGCCACGTTCCAGCCGGCACGCGCCAGCGTGAGCGCGATGTCGCGGCCCAGGCGCTTGCCGGCGCCGGTCACAAGCACGGTGCGTGCTTCAGCGGTGGCGGGGAATGCAGAGGAGGGCATTGGGCGACAATCCGGGGGTGCAGACCCCCATGGCAACAGAACCGACGAGTTTAACGAGCGACCTCCTGCAACGGGTGGTCGGGGCCATCGTACAGGCCGGGGGCTGGCTGCCCTTTGACCGCTTCATGGCGATGGCCTTGTACGAGTCCGGCCTGGGCTACTACGCGAACACAGCACCCAAATTCGGCCACACGCCAGCGGGCGGCAGCGACTTCGTGACCGCACCCGAACTCACCCCGCTCTTCGGCCACACCCTGGCCCGCCAGGTGGCCCAGGCCCTGGATGCCACCGCCACCGACGAGGTGTGGGAGTTCGGCGCCGGCACCGGGGCGCTGGCGCTGCAGGTGATTGAAGCCCTGGCCGACCAGGGCCGGCCGCTGCGCCGCTACACCATCGTCGATCTCTCGGGCAGCCTGCGCGAGCGCCAGCGCGCCACCCTGGCTGCGCACGCGGGCGTGGTGCGCTGGGTGGACGCGCTGCCCGAGCGCATGGAGGGCGTGGTGCTGGGCAACGAGGTGCTTGACGCCATGCCGGTGCAGTTGCTGGCGCGCGTGGGAGGCGTGTGGTTCGAGCGTGGCGTGGCGTGGAACGAAGGCCAGCTGGCCTGGGCCGACCGGCCCACCGACCTGCGCCCACCCGTGGAAGTGCCTGGCGAGCACGACTACCTCACCGAAATCCACCCCCAGGCCGAGGCCTTCGTGCGCACCCTGGCCGACCGGCTGCACTGTGGTGCGGCGTTTTTCCTCGACTACGGCTTTCCCGAGGCCGAGTACTTTCATCCGCAGCGCCACATGGGCACGCTGATGTGCCACCGCGCCCACCGCAGCGACAGCGATCCGTTGGCCGATGTGGGCCAGAAGGACATCACCGCACACGTGAACTTCACCGGCATCGCCCTGGCCGCGCAGGACGCCGGCATGGCGGTGCTGGGCTACACGAGCCAGGGTCGTTTCCTGCTCAACAGCGGCCTGCTGCAGCTGGCTCAGTCCGCCGACACGCGACAGAACGCGATGATGCAGAAGCTGCTCAACGAACACGAGATGGGCGAGCTGTTCAAGGTGATGGCGCTGGTGCCCGCCGCCAGCGCGCAAGGCTGGCTGCCGCTGGGCTTCAGCGCTGGCGACCGGACCCACCGGCTGTAGGAGCATCTGTGATCCGCTGGATGATCGTGATCTTCCTGGCGCTGCTGCTCATCAGCTGGTTCACGCCGATGCTGCGGCGCCTGGGCTTCGGCCGGTTGCCGGGCGACGTGCGGTTCAAGGCCTTCGGGCGCGACTGGAACCTGCCCTTCGCCACCACCATCGTGCTGAGCATGCTGGCCAGCCTCATCAGCTACCTGGTCTGAAACGCTTGCATTTCGCGCGCCGGCCACCAACTGCTTGACCATGAGCACCGACCTCCTGCACATCGTCTGCCCCCATTGCCACACCACCAACCGCGTGGCGCAGGCCAGCCTCTCGCAGGCGCCCGACTGCGGCAAGTGCCACAAGCCGCTGTTCACCGGCCACCCGGTGGCGCTGGACGAGGCGGCATTCGACAAACACATCGCCCGCTCCCAGGTGCCGGTGCTGGTGGATTTCTGGGCGCCCTGGTGTGGCCCGTGCCGTGCGATGGCGCCGCAGTTCGAAGCCGCCGCGCGCGAGCTTGAACCCCACATGCGCCTGGCCAAGGTGAACACCGAAGAGGCGCAGCAGCTCGGCGCGCGGCTGCAGATCCGCAGCATTCCCACCCTCGCGCTGTTTGTGGGTGGGCGCGAGGTGGCGCGCCAGCCCGGCGCCATGGGTGCGGCGGACATCGTGCGTTGGGCGCGCTCACAGCGCGCGGGTTGACCCCGGTGGCCGCGCCGCAGCGGCCGGGCTATCATCCGCCGCTTTGCGCAGCCTGCCCCAGGCGCCGCGCAACCACGGAGGCACACCGCCATGTCCCCTGACGTTTCCGAGACCGGCCGCTTGCTGGCCGATGTGGGCGGCACCAACGCCCGTTTTGCCTGGCAAAGCGGTGCCGGCGCGCCGGTGACCGATGTGCGCGTGTTGGCCTGCGCCGATTTTCCGACGCTGCAGGCCGCCATGCGCGCCTACCTCGAGGGCCAGGGCCGAGGTCGGCCGGCCCTGGCGGCGATCGCCATCGCCAACCCGATCACCGGGGACCAGGTCCGCATGACCAACCACCACTGGGCTTTCTCGCAGGCCGCGGTGAAGGCCGAGTTCGGTCTGGCCCACCTGCGCCTGCTCAACGATTTCACCGCCCTCGCCCTGGCCCTGCCCGACCTGCCGGCCAGCGAGCTGCGCCAGATCGGCGGCGGGGTGGGCGACCCCGACAAAGCCAGGGCCTTGCTCGGTGCGGGCACCGGTCTGGGGGTGTCTGGTCTGCTGCCCGACGGCGCAGGCGGCTGGGTGCCGCTGGAGGGCGAGGGTGGCCACGTGACACTGCCGGCGGTGAGCGCGCGCGAACGGCTGGTGATGGACGGTCTCATGCGGCTGTATGGCCGCGCCTCGGCGGAGCGGCTGTGCAGCGGCCAGGGCCTGGTCGACGCCTTCACGCTGCTGTGCGAAGCCGACGGTGTGGCCCTGAGCGGCATGAGCACGGCCGCCTCCGTGGCCGACGCGGCCTTGCAGGCCCGCCAGCCCCAGGCGCTGGAGGCGCTGAACATGCTGTGCGCCATGCTGGGTTCGGTGGCCGGCAACCTGGCGCTCACGCTGGGTGCGCGCGGTGGGGTCTACATCGGCGGCGGCATCGTGCCGCGCCTGGGCAGCTGGTTTGATACCTCCCCATTTCGCGACCGTTTCCAGTCCAAAGGCCGCTTCCAGACCTACCTCAAGGATGTGCCCGTGTGGGTGATCACGTCGGCGCAATCACCCGCCCTGCTGGGCGCCGCGCGGGCGCTTTCCGCCCTGCGTTGACCCGCATCGCGCCCGCGGTCTGCGGGTTTTTCCGGATGTGATCATTAATTAATTAATGAAAAATGAACGACCTCGGCGAGACCGACGTCTGTTCGGTGGACGCCCGCCGGGTTCATTCACAAGGCCGCAGGCCCACTTTCGGAGACATCCATGAAATTCCCCGTCACGCTCGGTGCGGCCCTTGTGGCCGCCATGCTCGCCACCGCTTGCGGCAAAAAAGACGAGGCCGCGCCCGTGGCCGCCACCCCGGCGCCGGCCGCCGCTCCCGCGGCTGCGCCCCAGCAGACGGTGGAAGTGCTGCACTACTGGACCTCGGGCGGCGAAGCCAAGTCGGCCGCCGAGCTCAAGGCCATGCTGGAAGCCAAGGGTCACCTGTGGAAAGACTTCGCCGTGGCCGGCGGTGGTGGTGAAAACGCCATGACCGTGCTCAAGAGCCGCGCCGTTTCGGGCAACCCGCCCACCGCCGCCCAGGTCAAGGGCCCGGCCATCCAGGAATGGGCCAATGAAGGCATGCTGACCAGCATCGACAGCGTGGCCCAGGCCGAGAAATGGGACGAGCTGTTGCCCAAAGTGGTGGCCGACGTGATGAAGTCCAAGGGCAGCTACGTGGCCGCGCCGGTCAACGTGCACCGCGTCAACTGGATGTGGGCCAACCCCGAGGTGTTGAAGAAGGCGGGTGTGGAAGGCATGCCCAAGACCTGGGACGAGTTCTTCGTCGCGGCCGACAAGATCAAGAAGTCGGGCAACGTGGCGCTGGCCCACGGCGGCCAGAA
Organism: Hydrogenophaga sp.; assembly: GCF_018780385.1. GTDB lineage: Bacteria > Pseudomonadota > Gammaproteobacteria > Burkholderiales > Burkholderiaceae_C > Hydrogenophaga. The sequence goes on from NZ_JADMJO010000110.1 coordinate 4,949, forward strand.
CTGGCAGGACTTCACCGTGTTCGAGTCGGTCGTGCTCGGCGTCGGTGGCCCGCAGTTCTACACCGACGCGTTCGTGAAGCTCGACCCCGCAGCCCTGACCAGCCCCACCATGACGAAGGCGCTCACCACCTTCCGCAAGCTCAAGGGCTACACCGACGCCGCCTCAACGGGGCGCGACTGGAACATGACCACCGCCACCGTGATTCAAGGCAAGGCCGGCTTCCAGTTCATGGGCGACTGGGCCAAGGGCGAGTTCACCGCCGCGGGCCAGAAACCCGGTGAAGGGTTCCTCTGCGCCGCAGCACCCGGCACGGCCAACGCCTACACCTTCAACGTCGACTCCTTCATCATGTTCAAGCTCAAGGACGAGGCCGCGCAGAAGGCGCAGGGCGATCTGGCCTCGGCGATCCTGAGCACCGGGTTCCAGGAGGTGTTCAACCAGAACAAGGGTTCCATCCCGGTGCGCCTGGGTCACGACATGAGCAAGTTTGATGACTGCGCCAAGCTCTCGGCCAAGGATTTCGTGGACACCGCCAAGTCGGGTGGCCTGGTGCCGTCGATTGCCCACGGCATGGCGGTGGAGCCGGCCAAGCAGGGCGCGATCCAGGACGTGGTGACCCAGTTCTGGAACGACGACAAGCTCAGCGTGGCCGACGCGCAGAAGCGCATCGCCCAAGCCGCGGCCGCCAAGTAAGCCAGGCCTCGTGAAACAGGTGCAGGCCCTTGGGGGCTTGCACCTGCCGCGCCATGAAAAACAACATCGACCACATCCTGCCGCGGCTGGTGCTCGCACCGGCCTTCGTGCTGGGGCTGGCCTTCATCTACGGCTTCATGGCCTGGAACGGCCTGCTCTCGGTGACGGCCTCGCGCATGCTGCCCAACTACGAGCTGGTCGGGTTGGCGCAGTACGCCCGGCTGTGGGAGATGGACCGCTGGTGGGTGGCGCTGAAGAACCTCGCCATCTTCGGCGTGCTCTACGTGGGCCTCTCCATGGCGCTGGGCATTTTTCTGGCGATCCTGCTCGACCAGAAAGTGCGCGGTGAAGGCTTCATCCGCACCGTTTATCTGTACCCGATGGCGTTGTCCTTCGTGGTGACCGGCACCGCATGGAAATGGATCCTCAATCCCAGCGAGGGCCTGCAGAAGATGGTGCAGGACATGGGCTGGACCAGCTTCACTTTCGACTGGCTGGTGCAGTCCGACATGGCCATCTATTGCGTGGTGATTGCCGGCGTGTGGCAGTCGGCGGGCTTTGCCATGGCGCTGTTTCTGGCCGGCCTGCGCGGCATCGACGACAGCATCATCAAGGCCGCGCAGATCGACGGCGCCTCGTTGCCCCGCATCTACCTGCGCATCGTGCTGCCCGCGCTCAGCCCGGTGTTCTTCTCCACGCTCATGGTGCTGGCCCACCTGGCCATCAAGAGCTTCGATCTGGTCATGGCACTCACCTCGGGCGGCCCGGGTTACGCCACCGACGTGCCCGCCACCTTCATGTTCGCCATGAGCTTCAGCCGAGGCCAGATCGGTCTGGGCGCGGCCAGCGCCACCATCATGCTGGCCACCGTGGCCGCCATCATCGTGCCGTATCTCTACAGCGAACTGCGGAGCAAGCCCCATGACCGGTAAGCGCAACGTGCTGGGCCGCTTCGTGCTCATGACCACCTTGCTGGTCGGCGCCGCGTTCTTCCTCGCGCCGCTCTACGTGATGCTCGCCACCTCCTTCAAGGACGCCGAAGAGATCCGCAACGGCAACCTGCTCAGCCTGCCGGGCAGCCTCAACTTCTCGGCCTGGGGCCAGGCGTGGTCGAGCGCCTGCACGGGCGTGGACTGCAATGGCCTGCAACCCTTTTTCTGGAACTCGGTGTTCATGGCCATCCCCGCGGTGCTGATTTCCACCACCTGGGGCGCGCTCAACGGCTATGTGCTGAGTCTGTGGAAATTTCGTGGCAGCGAGACCTTTTTCGGTCTGCTGCTGTTCGGCGTGTTCATGCCTTTTCAGGTGGTGTTGCTGCCCATGAGCCAGGTGCTGGGTTGGATGGGTCTTTCCAGCTCCATTGGTGGGTTGATCCTGGTGCATTGCCTCGCCGGCCTGCCCAGCACCACGCTCTTTTTTCGCAACTATTACGCGGCCGTGCCGGGCGAGCTGCTGCAGGCCGCCAAGCTCGATGGCGCGGGTTTCTGGCAGATCTTCCTGCGCATCATCGTGCCCATGTCCACGCCCATCGTCATGGTCACCCTCATCTGGCAGTTCACCCAGATCTGGAACGACTTCCTCTTCGGCGTGGCCTTCAGCGGCGCCGATTCCAAACCCGTCACGGTGGGCCTGAACAACCTGGCCAACACCACCAGCAGCGTGAAGGCCTACAACGTGGACATGGCCGGCGCCCTGATCGCCGCGCTGCCCACGGTGGCGGTCTACGTGCTCGCGGGCCGTTACTTTGTGCGCGGCCTGACGGCTGGCGCGGTGAAAGGTTGAACTCCATGGCGGCAACTTCCGCATCCGCGCTCGACATCCGGGGCGTACGCAAATGTTTCGGCAAGGGCGACAGGCAGGTCGAGGTCTTGAAGAAGATCGACATCGCCGTGGCCCCGGGCGAATTCCTCATCCTGGTCGGGCCTTCGGGCTGCGGCAAGTCCACCCTGCTGAGCATCATCGCGGGGCTCGAAGACCCCACAGAAGGCGAGATCCGCATCGCAGGCCGTGACGTGGTGGGCGTGGCGCCCGCGCAGCGCGACATCGCCATGGTGTTCCAGAGCTACGCGCTCTACCCCACCATGAGCGTGGCCGACAACATCGGTTTCGCGCTGGAGATGCGCAAGGTGCCCAAGCCCGAGCGCCAGCGGCGCATCGCCGAGGTGGCCGCCATGCTGCAGATCGAACACCTGCTGGACCGTCGGCCGAGCCAGCTCTCGGGCGGTCAGCGCCAGCGCGTGGCCATGGGCCGGGCCCTGGCGCGCCAGCCGCAGCTGTTCCTGTTCGACGAGCCGCTGTCCAACCTGGACGCCAAGCTGCGCGTGGAGATGCGCGCCGAGATCAAACGCCTGCACCAGGCCAGCGGCATCACCAGCGTGTACGTGACGCACGACCAGATCGAGGCCATGACGCTGGGCAGCCGCATCGCCGTGATGAAGGACGGCATCCTGCAGCAGCTCGGCACGCCCGACGAGATCTACAACCGCCCGGCCAACACCTACGTCGCCACCTTCATCGGCTCACCCACCATGAACCTGGTGCCCGGGCGCAGCACGGCCGAGGCGGGGCGCGGCTTCAGCATCGCCGGTGCCGACCTGCCACTGGCCTGCCCGGGCGAGGGCAGTGCCGCTGCGCTGATGGGCTTGCGGCCCGAGCACATCACCCTGACCGACAGCGCGCCCTGGCGCGGCGAGGTCAGCGTGGTCGAGCCCACCGGTGCCGATACCTTCGTGGTGATCAGGACCGAGGCCGGCGACGTGACGGTGCGCACCGCGCCGCAGGTGCGCGTGGCGCCCGGCGAGCGCGTGGGGCTGGAGGTGCAGGCGCTGCACGTGAACTGGTTCGAGCCCAGCTCCGGGCAGCGGATGCTCTGAGCGCGGGGCCGGGCCGCCCGGTGCCCGGTGCCAGCGCTAAGCTTGGCGTCTGCACCTTCCCACACCTCAGGAGCCACCATGAGCCAGTCCACCCTGCGCATTGCCCTCGTGTTCAACCCCGAAGACCAGACCTGGATGCGACGCGCCTCACTCGCCGTGCCCGATTTCTGGCGCGGTCACGGCGTGGCGCCGGCCACCGGCGACGTGTTCCGGCTGGGTGGGCGGCAGTTCACCGTGCAGGGCCGGCTGTGGGAGCAGGACGGTGAAGGCACCGTGCTGCGCGTCTTCGTCGGCAGCGCACACGCCGAGAGCGACTCGGTGTTCGGCTGACCGCCTCGGTCAACCGAGCTGGAGCACCACGCGCAGACCGTGCGGTGTCGCTCGCTCCACCACCGCATCACCGCCATGCCGCCGCGCGATCTCGCGCACGATGGCCAGGCCCAGCCCACAGCCGCCGGGCAATTCGCTGGCGCGCCAGAAGCGCTGGAACACATGGGCCATCTCTTCGTCGGTGAGCCCGGGGCCGTTGTCTTCGACCGCGAGTTCAGCGCCTGAGCCGCGCGCAGTGACCTCCAGGGTGACGCTGCTGCCGCGCGGTGTGTAACGCAGCGCGTTGTCAATGAGGTTGGCCAGGGCCTCGCGCAGTTGCAGTGCGTCACCTTCCAGGGGCAGGTGCTCAACACCTTCATAGCCCAGGTCAACGCCGGCGGCCATGGCGCGTGGGGTCCATTCGCGGGCCACATCCCGCGCCAGTTCGGCCAGATCCAGCGGCTCGCGCCGGGCCTGGGTTTCGTTTCTGGCCAGTGTGAGCAACTGGTGCACCAGGTGGGCGCTGCGTTCGGCGCCGGTGAGCACCTTGGCCAGGCGCGCGCCCAGCACCGGGTCGTGTGTTTCCCGCTGCGCCAGCTCCACCTGGCTGATGAGCCCGGCCAGTGGCGTGCGCAACTGGTGGGCAGCGTCGTTGATGAAGCGCTTCTCCTGCACCACGCTGCGCTCCACTTCGCCCAGCAAGCCGTTGACGGCCTGGACCAGGGCGTGCACTTCGCTGGGTGCCTGTGTCATGCCGATGGGTGAGAGCGCGTTGATCGAACGGTTCTCCAACTGGCCGGTGAGGCGTTTGAGCGGGGCAAGGCCCCGGCGGATGCCGCCGTACACCAGCAGGCTCAGCAGCACGCCGATGGCCAGCAAGGGCACCAGCAGATCGGCCACCAGTTCGCGCGCGATCTGCTGCTGCGCGGCCGTGCCTTTGCCCACCTGCACGCGCAGGGTCTGGGGCGCGCTGTCTTCGCCGTAGCTCACGTCCATGGCCACGATGCGCAGCGGCTGTCTGTCCAGCGTGGCGCGGTAGAGCATGGGTTCGCCGAAGCGCGTGGGCGCATCGGGTGGAGCGGGCAGGCGCGGATTGCCCAGCAGGAACTGGCCGGGAGGTGAGGTCACCAGATAACTCACTGGGTCGCCGGGGTCCTGCGCCAGCACGTCTTGCGCCGCGCGCGGGAAGTCGATCAAGAGGCCCGAGCCGATGGGCTTGACCTGCCGTGCCAGTGCGCGCACCGACTGCATGAGCGACTGGTCGATGGCCTTTTCGGCGTAGCTCAGCGCGGTGCGGTAGGTGAGCAGGCCGCCACCGGCCCACAGCACCAGCTGCGGCAACAGCAACCACAGCAGCAGCTGGCGGCGCAGCGACAGGAGCGAGGGCTTGCTCAAGTGGCCCTTTATTCGGTGGTCTTTTCGAGCAAGTAGCCCAGGCCGCGGATGTTGCGGATGTTCAGCGGTGAGCCGGTGAGCTTGCGGCGCAGCCGGTGCACATACACCTCCAGCGCGTTGGAGGCCAGCGCGCCCGTCTCCCCGGGCACAGTCTGCCAGGCACTCAGCACATCGTCCCGGCTGACCACGCGACCGGTGTGGCGCACCAGCAGGTCCAGCAGGGTCCATTCGCGGGGGGTGAGGTCGATGGCTTCCTGACCAAGCCAGGCGCGTTGCAGATCAGCGTCGAGGCGCAGCGGGTGGTTGGCTTCGCCGGGATCGCTCGCGCTCGCCGAAGGCAGGTTGGCGCGGCGCAGCAGGGCCTGCAGTCGGGCCTGCAACTCGTCGAGGCTGAAGGGTTTGGTGAGGTAGTCGTCGGCGCCGGCATTCAGGCCAGCCACGCGGTCTTCAACGCCATCACGCGCGGTGAGTACCAGCACGGGCAGGGCTGGCAGGCGCTGGCGCAACGTGCGCAGCACGGTGAGACCGTCCACCCGGGGCAGACCCAGGTCGAGCACCACACCGTCGAACGGCTCGGCCTGCAGCAGGTCGAGCGCGACCTGGCCGTCCTCGGCGGTGCTGATGCGGTGGCCAGCTTGCATGAGCTGGGCACTGAGCCCGTCGCGCAGGAGTTCATCGTCTTCGACGATCAGGAGGTGTGCCATCGCCAGATTATCCAGTCATGGAATCGCTGGGTGGGTGGGCGATCCGCCGCCGGGCCGCCCCAAGGCGTATCAGCCCCCTCGGGGGGCAGCGGACCACGCGCAGCGGGGGAGCGTGGGGGCACGTGACTTCAATCGTCTTCAAGGTTCCAGCGGAAGCCGCAACGTTTGCAGCACACCGGCACCAGCCGCTGGGCCGTCAACCGCCGGTCCTGCACGTCCTGCAGCTTGAGCAAACCATAGGCCTGGCACTGCGCGCAGTTGGCCTGGTTGGCGATCTCTTCGGCGTGCATGAGCAAGTAGAGGTAGCGGCGCAGGGACCACAGCGCGATGGCCGCAGTCACCAGCACGAAGGCGGTGTTCATGAGTTTTTCGCCGGTGCTGGCGCCGCCAAACGCTTCAAAGCTGGCCATCATGGCCACCGCGGATATCAAGGCCAGCGCCATGTGCGCGTGGCTGGACAGCAGTTCGCGCTCGTACCACTTGCGAAAACCCACCCGCTGGATGCCGTCGGCCAAGGGGCGGTTGAGGGGGTTGCGAGCGGTCATGGTGGGCTCCTGATCGCCGCATCGTGTCACAGCCTCACCGGCCCTGCCAGCAGGCGGGGCAATCACCCCGGTGCTCCAAAGTCAGGCCTCGGCCAGCGCGGCCAGGTAGCGTTTGCGCCACCAGTGCACGTCCTGCTCGCGGATGCCCGCCAGCAGCGCCTGGTGGCGACGTTGGCGTTCGTCCAGCGGCATCTGCAAGGCACGCTGGATCGTCTCAGCGGTGCGGGTGGTGTCGTACGGATTGACCAGCAAGGCGTCTCGCATCTGCTCGGCCGCACCGGCAAAGCGCGAGAGCACCAGCACGCCGGGGTCGTCCGGGTCCTGAGCGGCCACGAATTCCTTGGCCACCAGATTCATGCCGTCGCGCAGCGGCGTGACCAGCGCCACGCTGGCCGCGCGGTACAGGCC
>NZ_JADMJO010000081.1 GCF_018780385.1 Hydrogenophaga sp.
GCAGCATGGTCTGGTGCTTGAGCCAGGCGGCCCAGGCTTCCTTGCTCACGCTTTCATAAATGCGTTTGCCCAGCTCGCCAGGGTAGGGCGGAAAGTCCAGGCCTTCGGCTTCTTTGCCGAGCTTGATGCAGTTGACGGTGCGTGCCATGGGGGTGTCCTTGGTGGGGGTCAGATGATTTGGTTATAACGAATGGAAGAAATTATTCGTTCCAGTGTCTTGCGAAGGCCGGCATGATGCGGCTTCGTGCGGCAGAAGGCGACTGTAGCAACCTTTGATCGACCGCAAAGTCATCAGGGCTGCAGTCTGCATGATCGGTGGTGCGCAAGTCCCTGGTGGCCTTGTTGCCACGACGCCTTTTTACAATAGACATCTTCGCCTTCACAGGACCCCTCATGAGTGCATTTCAGGAAGAACGCGTGCTCAGCGTTCACCATTGGACCGACCGGCTGTTCAGCTTCACCACCACGCGCGACGCGTCGCTGCGCTTTTCCAATGGCCACTTCACCATGATCGGCCTGCGTGTTGATGGCAAGCCGTTGCTGCGTGCCTACAGCATCGTCAGCCCCAACTACGCCGATCACCTCGAGTTCCTGAGCATCAAGGTGCCCGACGGCCCGCTGACATCGCGACTGCAACACATCCAGGTGGGCGACACCATCATCGTGGGCCGCAAGCCCACCGGCACCCTGTTGATCGACTACCTGCTGCCCGGCAAGCGCCTGTACCTGCTGGCCACCGGCACGGGGCTGGCGCCGTTCCTCAGCGTCATCCGCGATCCGGAAACCTACGAGCGCTACGAGCAGGTGGTGCTGATCCATGGCGTGCGCCAGGTCAAGGAACTGGCCTACCGCGAGTACCTCAGCGATGCGCTGCGCCACGACGAATTCCTGGGCGAAATGGTGCAGCAGAAGCTGCTGTACTACCCCACGGTCACGCGCGAGGCGTTCGTGCACCAGGGCCGCATTCCGCAGTTGTTGGCAGAAGGCCGGGTCGCCAAGGATCTGGGTATCCCCATGCTGAACCCTGCGGAAGACCGGATCATGATTTGCGGAAGCCCCGAGATGCTGCGTGATCTCAAGGCGCTGGCTGAAAAGTTGGGCTTCGAAGAAGGAAACACCAGCCGACCGGGCGCTTTCGTGATCGAGCGTGCGTTCGCAGGAACTTGATCGGTCTGTGAGCGCTCTGTTCCGAAGCACCGTTCAACCACAGGGTCACTCTTGATCTCCACCACCATCCCGACCGTTCGACCTTCGTTCCTCCAACGCAACCCCCGCCAGATCCTCGGCCTGATCGCTCTGGTTTGCATCGGCATGCTGGCTTTTGGCCTCTACTTGCAGCACGTGGTGGGTCTGGAGCCATGCCCGATGTGCATCGTGCAACGCTACGCGCTGATCGCGGTGGCGCTGGTAGCGGGGGTCACGGCATTTGTGCGCAGCCGCTTCTGGCTGCTGGGCGGCATCGTCAAGATGGGTGTGTTCGCCGTTTTTGGGGCGTTCGTGGCTGCTCGCCAGAGTTGGCTGCAATGGAACCCGCCCGAAATCATGAGTTGCGGCCGCGACTTTTTCGGGATGATCGAATCGTTCCCGCTGCGCCGCGCCATTCCCATGATCTTCCGCGGCAGCGGCGACTGCTCGGTGATCGACTGGACCTTCCTGGGTTTGTCGATCGCCAACTGGTCGTTCCTCAGCTTCACCGCGATTGCACTGGCGGCAGTCGTGCTCTGGGTCAAGCGCACCCGAGCCTGAAGGTGGCGGGCTGGGTGTTCAGCCCAGCTTCTTCACCAGCACCTGGCTCTTTCGATCCCAGTTGTACTTTCGCTTGCGGGCCTCGGGCAGCCAGTCGGCATTGACCTGCACGAAGCCGCGTTTGATGAACCAGTGCATGGTGCGCGTGGTGAGCACGAAGATGCTCTGCAGGCCTTGGGCCTTGGCCCTGACCTCGATGCGCTTGAGCAGTCGTTCACCGTCTCCCTGGCTCTGCGTATCGGGTGACACGGTGAGCGCGGCCATCTCCCCGGTGCGTGCCTCGGGGTAGGGGTAGAGCGCGGCGCAGCCGAAGATCACCCCATCGTGTTCGATGATGGTGTAGTTGCCGGCGTCGCGTTCGATCTCGGTGCGGTCGCGCTTGACCAGCGTGCCGTCCTTCTCGAACGGCTCGATCAGCGCCACGATGCCGCTCACGTCGTCCATGGTGGCTTCGCGCACGCTCTCCAGCTTTTCGTCCACCACCATGGTGCCGAAGCCGTCGTGGGTGTAGATCTCCAGCAGCAGCGCGCCGTCCACGGCGAACGGCAGGATGTGGCTGCGCTCCACACCGCCTTCGCACGCTCGGATGCAATGCTGGAGGTAGAACGCGGGGTCGGTTGGTTGGTCGGGCGCGGGCAGGCTGGTCAGCAGCTTTTTGGCTTCAGCCAGGGGAATCTCGGTGTCGATGTCGCTCTCCGGGTCGGCCAGGTCGGTGCGAAGGCCCGGCACCTCGGTGAGGAACATCAGTTTGTCGGCCTGCAGCGCAATGGCCACCGAGGTCGCCACGTCTTCCATGGTCAGGTTGAAGGCCTCACCGGTGGGCGAGAAGCCGAACGGTGAGAGCAGCACCAGTGCGCCCATGTCCAGCGTGCGCTGGATGCCTTCGGTGTCAACCTTGCGCACCAGTCCCGAGTGCTGAAAATCCACGCCGTCCATCAAACCCACCGGGCGCGCGGTGATGAAGTTGCCCGAAATCACGCGCACCGTGGCGCCGGCCATGGGCGTGTTGGGCAGACCCTGGCTGAACGCCGCCTCGATCTCGTAGCGCAGTTGGCCGGCGGCTTCTTGCGCGCAATCGAGCGCCACCGAGTCGGTGATGCGCATGCCGTGGGAGTATTTGGGCTCGTGGCCTTTGGCCCGCAACTGTTCGTTGACCTGCGGCCGAAAGCCGTGCACCAGCACGATCTCCACACCCATGCTCTGGATCAGGGCGAGGTCTTGCGCGACGTTTTGCAGTTTGCCTGCCGCGATGGCCTCGCCCGCGATGCCCACCACCAGGGTGTTGCCCCGGTGTTTGTGGATGTAGGGCGCGACCGAGCGGAACCAGGGCACGAAGGTGAAATTGAAGACAGTGGACATGGGGCGGTGGCAGGCGGGCGGTGGGCCGGGCGCGGATAATGGCCGGCTGCCCGATTTTGACCGAAGTTCCCCACTTGTCCTCCACACCGCTGCACATCGAATTCCCGGAGACGCTGCCCGTCTCGGCCCGCCGCCACGAGATCGAGGCCGCCATGCGTGAGCACCAGGTGGTCATCGTCTGTGGTGAAACCGGTTCGGGCAAGACCACGCAGATCCCGAAGATCGCCCTGGCCATGGGCCGAGGCAAGTGCAACGCCAAACCCGGGCAACGTGGCCAGATGATCGGCCACACGCAGCCACGGCGCATCGCCGCTTCCAGCGTGGCCAAGCGCATTGCCGAGGAGCTGAAGACCCCGCTGGGCGACGTGGTGGGCTTCAAGGTGCGCTTCCAGGACCGGCTCTCGAAGGACGCGTCCGTCAAGCTCATGACCGACGGCATCCTGCTGGCGGAAACGCAGACCGACCCGGACCTGCGCGCTTACGACACCATCATCATCGACGAGGCGCACGAGCGCAGCCTCAACATCGACTTTCTGCTCGGCTACCTGCGCCAGTTGCTGCCGCGTCGGCCGGACCTGAAGGTGGTCGTCACCTCGGCCACCATCGACGCCGACCGTTTCGCGCAGTACTTCGCCTCCAAACGTGGGCCTGCGCCGGTGCTCATGGTGTCCGGCCGCACCTTCCCGGTTGAAGTGCGCTGGCGTCCATTCGAAGAGAGCCGCGACTACGACCTCAACAGCGCCATCACCGACGCGGTGGACGAGCTCTGGCGTGGTCCGCAGGGCGGCGACATCCTGGTGTTCCTGCCGGGCGAGCGCGAGATCCGCGAGGCGGCCGACCACCTGCGCAAGCACCTCAGCCACATCCCCACGCTGCGCAACGCCGAGGTGCTGCCGCTGTTTGCGCGCCTGTCGCAGGCCGAGCAGGACCGCATCTTCCAGGACCACAGCGGGCGGCGCATCGTGCTCTCGACCAACGTCGCCGAGACCTCGCTCACGGTGCCCTGCATCCGCTATGTGGTCGACGCCGGCAACGCGCGCGTGAAGCGCTACAGCTTCCGCCAGAAGGTGGAGCAGCTCATGGTGGAGCCCATCAGCCAGGCCGCGGCCAACCAGCGTGCCGGGCGCTGCGGCCGCGTGGCCGACGGCATCTGCATCCGCCTGTACGACGAGGCCGGCTTCAACGGCCGCCCGAAATTCACCGACCCAGAGATCCTTCGCAGCTCATTGGCGGGTGTGATCCTGCGCATGAAGGCCTTGCGTCTGGGTGCGGTGGAAGACTTCGCCTTCATCGAAGCGCCGCAGAAGCGCGCCATCGTCGATGGCTACCAACTGCTGGCCGAGCTCGGCGCGGTGGACGACGACAACGAACTCACCCCCATCGGCCAGACGCTCTCGCGCCTGCCGCTGGACCCGCGCGTGGGCCGCATGATCCTGGAGGCGCAGCAACGTGGTGCGCTCGACGAGGTGATGGTGATCGCCTCGGCCCTGAGCGTGCAGGACGTGCGCGACCGCCCGTTGGACAAACAGGCGCAGGCCGACCAGGCGCACGCCAAGTTCGACGACGAGAAGAGCGAATTCAGCGGCACGCTCAAACTCTGGAAGTGGCTGGAAGACACCAAAGGTGGGCACGGCAAGGACCACAAACTGAGCCACCGCCAATACGAAAACCTCTTGCGTGAGAACTTCGTCAACGTGCGGCGCGTGCGCGAATGGCGTGACATCCACACGCAATTGCACACCGTGGTGGCCGAGCACAAGTGGCAGATCAACACCCAGCCGGCGAGCTACGAGCAACTGCACCTGGCCATGCTGGCCGGCTTGCTGGGCAATGTGGGCCAGAAGAGCGAAGCAGAAGACTGGTATCTGGGCGCGCGCGGCATCAAGTTTTACCGCCACCCGGGTGCCAACCTGAGCAAGAAGCCCGGGCGCTGGATCGTCTGCGCCGAGCTGGTGGAGACCACGCGCCTGTTCGGTCGCGGCATCGCCGGCATCGAGCCGCTGTGGCTGGAACAGGTCGGCGCGCACCTGCTCAAGAAGCAACTGCTCGATCCGCACTGGGAAAAGAAATCGGCGCAGGTGACGGCGCTGGAGCGCGCCACGCTGTACGGCCTGGTGGTCTACAACAACCGGCGCACCGACTACGGCCGCGTGGACCCGGTGGGCGCACGCGCCATCTTCATCCGCGAGGCGCTGGTGGCGGGCGACTGGGAAACGCGTCTGCCGTTCCTGGCCGCCAACCAGAAGCTGGTGCAACAGGTGGCCGAGCTGGAGCACAAGTCACGCCGCCAGGACGTGCTGGTCGACGACGAGCTGATCTACGCTTTCTACGACCAACAGTTGCCCGCGCACATCTGCAACGGTGCCACGTTTGAACGCTGGTACCAGGACGAGGTGCGGCGCACGCCGAAGCTGCTGCTGCTCACGCGCGAAGAACTCATGCGCCATGAGGCGGCCGGCATCACCACACAGGCGTTTCCCAAGACCCTGCGCCTGGGTGGTGTGGACTGCGCCTGCGACTACCTGCACGTGCCCGGCGACCCACGTGACGGCCTGTCGGTGACGCTGCCGATCTTCGCGCTGAACCAGGCCAACGACGACCGCTGCGACTGGCTGGTGCCCGGCATGCTCAAGGACAAGGTGCTGGCCCTGCTCAAGACCCTGCACCAGCGCCCGCGCTCGCGCCTGGTGCCCTTGCCCGCGACCGCCGAGCGCTTCACACAGGCGCTCTGCGAGCCCGCCACGTTCGGCGCCGGCAACCTGATGGACACGGTGCTCAAGCTCGTGCGCGAAGCCACACAGCTCGACATCCAGCGCAACGACATCAAGGTCGACATGCTCAGTCCCCACCACTTCATGCACCTGCGCGTGGTGGACGAACATGGCCGTCAGCTGGGCCAGGGCCGCAGCCTGGCCGCGCTCAAGGCCGAGCTCGGCAGTCAGGCGCGGGGTGCCTTTCAGGCGCTGGCCTCCATCAAACTCGAGAGCCTGCGCCCGGCGGCGCCTGTTCAGGAGCAGCGGCCTGCCGCACAAGTGGCCAAAGCCGCCGGCAAGTCCGCGGCCAGCGCGCCTGCGGTGAGCGCCGCGCAGCGCCACACCAGCTGGGACTTCGGCGAACTGCCCGAGTTGATGGAGATTCGAAAAGGTCAACAATCGCTGATCGGGTTCCCCGCGCTCATCGACGACGGCGACGCGGTGCGGCTGGAAGTGTTTGACGAACCGGACGTGGCGAAGGCCCGGCACCGCGAAGGTCTGCGCCGCCTGTGTGCGCTGCAGATCCGCGATGCGCTGAAGTACCTGGAGAAGAACCTGCCAGGCCTGCAGACCATGGCCGCGGCCTACATGCTGGTGGGCAAGGAGTCGGGCGGCGGCGGCACGCTGGAGGAGCTCCGCACCCAGATTCTGGAACTGGCGCTGGACCGCGCCTTTCTGGCCGAGCCCCTGCCCACCAATGAGTCCGCGTTCAAACAGCGTGTGGAAGAAGGAAGAGGGCGCCTCACGCTGATCGCCAGCGAGATCGCGCGCAGCGCCGGTGCCATCCTCACCGAATACGCAGCCGCCGCGCGCAAGCTCAAGGACAGCAAACCACCCGCCGACGTGGCCACCGACGTGGGTCAGCAACTGGCCCGGCTGGTGCCCAAACGCTTCCTGCTGCTCACGCCGTACGCCCAGTTGCAGCACCTGCCGCGCTACCTGAAGGCGGTGCAGCTGCGGCTGGACAAGCTGCGGGCCGACCCGGCGCGCGACGCTTCAAGACTGGCCGAGCTGCGACCACATGACCAGCGTTTCTGGCGTCTGGTGGCGGAGCGCAAGGGCGTGCAGGACGCGCGGCTGCAGGAACTGCGCTGGTTGCTGGAAGAGCTGCGCGTGAGCTTTTTTGCGCAAGAGTTGCGCACACCACAGCCGGTCAGCGTCAAGCGCCTGGACAAGGCCTGGGCACAACTCCAGCTCTGACTTCAGCGGGTGGCCAGGGCCACGCGACCGTCGGTCACGCCCAGCGCCGTGTTGGTTTGCAGTTGCTTCAGCACAGCCTCTGCGTCTTCGCGGGTGGCCAGCTGGTTGATGCGGACCTCGAATCGGCCGTCCTTGGCCACCACTTCGGCCGGGTAGCCCGCTGTTTGAAGACGGGCGCGCAGTGCGTTGGCCTGAGCACCGCTGGGCACGAAGCCCGCTACCGTGCGCCAGCGGCCACCTTGCAACACAATGCCCTTGCCGGGCTGCATCTCGGCCTGACCGATGAACTTGGCCAGTTGGTCCGGCGTGGCCTGGCCGGCGGGCTTTTCCGGCGCACCCGTGAACACGACCCAGAAAGCCCCGGGCTTGTCCAGTTCGATGCCCGGCTTGGCATCGCGCACCACCTCGACCTTGCCCTCGAACACGCAGACAGCGTCGTGCGCTGCGTCGGTCATGCTCCAGAAATCGGTGCCACGAATGCCCACGGTGGCGGTGGCCAGCTCGATGTTGAGCTCGCGTTTGTTGCCCAGCGCCTTGCTGGTGTAGTCCGTGGCATAGCGGAACACGCCGCTGATCAGTTTGAGCGAGCTCTTCTGCTGGCTGGGCGCGGCGGCGCTCTCGCGACCCGTGTCCAGCGACTGGATGAGGAATTCGGTCTGTTCGCCGAGCTTGATCACGCTGCGGTCGTCCATGCGCAGCAGCATGCGTGAACCGGTGGCGGTGATGGCCCTGTCCTTGGCGCGCAGCTGGGCGCCGGGCTCGGCGGGGCGGCGCTGGCCGTTGCGCTCCACCCAGGCGGGCAATTGAACGGCTTCGACCACGGTGGCGCTGGGTGCGGCGTGTGCCGGGCGGCTCATGCCCCAGGCGAGGCCACCCAGTGCCAGCGCGGCGCAGGCTTGCCACAGCAGGGCGCGGCGGTGCAGTCCCATCGGGCTGTGTTCGGTGGTGGTGTGCATCACGGTGGTAACTCCTTCAACGACGGGGAAATGGCCTGTCCACAGGCGCTTGGTATTTGAGGTACGCGAGTATCGAGCGACTGGATGTTCTGTTGGCATGCTTACCCTAAAAAACATCACCTTCAAACGGTGTTCGCGTGACCCGCGTCACGACGGCCCGTCGGCGTGCCACCACGGCGGGCTGTCCGAGTGCGATGCCGGTGTATTGGCCCCGCCAGTTGACGCGCCTGACATCCTGCGTTTCACTCCATGCAGGTGGCTGCGTCCGGCCGCCACCGATCTTCATGGGACGCACGTTATGGACCGTCGCGAATTCGTGGAAACCTGTGCCCTGGGCGGTGGTTCACTCGCCGCCGCCCTGACGGGCACGGCCTGGGCCGCCGACGCCCAGCCCCGCGCCTATGGGCGCGTGCAGTTGCTCGACGAACTGGGCCAGCCGCTGAAGGCCTCCACCCTGAAGCCGCAGACCAACTACGTTTTCCATTACCCGTTCGAGGCCACGCCGGTGTTTCTGCTCGACCTGGGCAAGCCGGCAGCGGCCACCCCCTTGCAGACCCGAGACAAACGCAGCTACCAGTGGCCGGGCGGTGTGGGTCCCCGGCGCAGCCTGGTGGCGTTTTCCGCTATCTGCGCGCACAAGCTGGTGTACCCGACGAAGGACCTGAGCTTCATCAGCTTTCGCAAGGGCGCCGCCGTCAACCCGCAGACGCCGAGCAAGGGCAAAGACCTCATCCATTGCTGCGCCGACCACAGCCAGTACGACCCGGCGCGCGGCGCCCAGGTTCTCAACGGCCCGGCCGAGCAACCGCTGTGCGCGGTGCTGATCGAGCACGACGCGAAGAGCGACACGCTCACCGCCACCGGCACGCTGGGTGGCGAGTTGTTCGACGACTTCTTCAAGAAGTACGAAATGAAGCTGAGTCTGGAGGTGGGGCCGAATGCCAAACAGACGGTGGCGCGGCAAAGCACGGTGCACGAACTCGACCGGTACTGCCGCAACCCCGTCAGGTGTTAGAGCTCAAAGCCGTGCGAGCCGCTTGAGCGCCTCGCGCAGGGTGTCGTCCTGCTTGGCGAAGCAGAAGCGCACCACACGCTGATCGAAACCGTCGCCGTAGAAGGCCGAGAGCGGGATCGCGGCCACGCCGATCTCCTTCGTGAGCCACTGGCAGAAATCGCCTTCGGGCAACTCGCGCTCGGGCACGGCCAGGCTGGAGATGTCCACGCATTGAAAGTAAGTGCCTTCGCCCGCCAGCATGCGAAAGCGCGTGGCGGCCAGGCCTTCGCGGAACAGGTCGCGCTTGCGCTGGTAAAAGTCGCTGAGTTCGAGGTAGGGCGCGGGGTTGGCCATGTAGCTCGCCAGCGCGTGCTGCATGGGCGTGTTCACCGTGAACACGTTGAACTGGTGCACCTTGCGGAACTCGGCGGTGAGCGCAGCGGGCGCCACCACGGTGCCGACTTTCCAGCCTGTCACGTGGTAGGTCTTGCCGAAGCTGCTGACGATGAAGGCGCGCGCCGCCAGGCCGGGGAAGCGCGCGGCGCTCTGGTGATGCTGACCGTCGAACACCATGTGCTCGTAGACCTCGTCGCTGATCAGCAGCACGTCGGTGGGGGCCAGCAGGTCTTGCAGGCGCTGCATGTCGGCCGCGCTCCACACGGTGCCGCTGGGGTTGTGCGGACTGTTGATCAGGATGGCGCGCGTGCGCGAGGTCATGGCAGCGGCAATGCGGTCGAAGTCGGGGCGGAAGGTGCCGGGGGTGAGTGGCACCCGCACGGGCACACCGCCGGCCAGCTCGATGTTGGGCACGTAGCTGTCGTAGCAGGGCTCCAGCACGATCACCTCGTCGCCGGGGTGCACCACAGCGAGCAGGGCGGTGAGGATGGCCTGTGTGGCGCCGGCGGTCACGGTGATCTCGGTGGCCGGGTCGCAGTTCAGGCCGTACAGCGCCTGCATCTTGGTCGCCATCGCCTGGCGCAGCGCAGGCACGCCCGGCATGGGTGGGTACTGGTTGTGACCGGCCTGCATGGTCTGCGTCACAGCGTCGACCAATGCAGGGTCGCAATCAAAGTCGGGAAACCCCTGACCCAGATTGACCGCCTTGTGCTCGGCCGCCAGGGCCGACATGACGGTGAAGATGGTGGTGCCGACCTTGGGCAGGCGGGACTTCAGATATGGAGTGAGCGGCGTCATCGTTGTCATGGCTTTTCACAGGAGCGTTGGAGTGGGATGTCTTGTTCAGAAACACCGCGGAACTGGCTTCGCCAGGCCGCAGGTGTTGCCCCCTCGAGGGGGTATGCGGCTACACGCAGTGAGCAAGCAACGGGGGTGGTTCAGAGCTCATAGTCGTCAGGGGTGCCGCTCATCGCGCGCATGATCTGGTCGCGCGTGAGACGTTCGCTCAGCAGCTCGGCAAAACGCAGCACGAAGTGGCGCAGGTAGGTGCCGCGCTTGAAGGCCACGCGCGCCAGGTTGTGGCCAAACAGGTCGGCTGCGGGGCGGGACACCAGGTCGGGCGTCTGGTTGTCACCGGCCATGGCCATCTCGGCCACGATGCCCACACCCATGCCCAGCTTCACGTAGGTCTTGATCACGTCGGAATCGATCGCTTCGAGCACGATGTTGGGCTGCAGGTGGCGCAGCGCAAACGCCTGGTCGATGCGGGTGCGGCCGGTGTAGCTCGGGTGGTAGGTGATCAAGGGCACCTGAGCCAGATCTTCGTGCGTGATGCGTTCTCGCTGCAGCAGAGGATGATCGAAGGGGAACACGAGCACGTGCTGCCATTCGTAGCAGGGCAGGGTGACGAGCTCTGGGTAGTTCACCAACGATTCGGTGGCCATGCCGATCTCCGCGACCTCTTCCATCAGCATCTTGGCCACCTGGTCGGGCGAACCCTGGTGCAGGCTGATGGCGACCTTGGGATAGGCCTGGCGCAATGCGGCCACCGGCCCTGGCAGAACGTAGCGGGCCTGGGTGTGGGTGGTGGCAATGGAGAGCGTGCCACTGTCCTGGGCCGAATACTGCTCGCCGATGCGCTTGAGGTTGTTGACCTCGCGCAGGATGATCTCGATGCTTTTGAGCACCTGCACGCCGGGTTCGGTGACGCGCTTGATGCGCTTGCCGTGGCGGGCAAAGATTTCAATACCGAGCTCGTCTTCGAGTTCGATGATGGCCTTGGAAACACCCGGCTGCGAGGTGTGCAAGGCCTTTGCTGCTTCCGTCAGATTGAGGTTGCGGCGCACGGCCTCCTGGACGAAGCGGAACTGGTGCAGGTTCATGGTGCGCTCTCCAGCGAATCGTCCAGCGCGATCTGCGCGAGCAAGGCGGTGAGGCGGGGGTCTTCGCCCGCAGCAGGAAGTTGCTCGAACCGCACCTGCGGATGGGTCTCATGGAGTTCGCGCATCAGTTGAGGCAGGTCTTCACGCGCGTGTTTGCCCATGCCGAAAAACAGCGGAAGTACACGCACACGGGTGGCGCCGGCCTCGACCATCTGGCGTGCCGCGGACGCCATGTCGGGCTCGCACAATTCCAGGTAAGCGCACGACACGGCGGCGGTGGGGTCGCTGCGCGCAATCTGCTGCGCCACCGACTCCACAGGCAGGCGCCACAAAGGGTCGCGCGACCCATGGGCAAACACGATCACACCAAGCATGGACACGCTACCTTCGCAACACAAGCCAGCCGAACGCGGCCAGCGAAAACACCGAATAGATCAGCGCGGGTGAGGCCGCCGCCAGCCAGGGCTGCCACTGGTTGAGGTTGCCGATGTAGCCGAACA
>NZ_JADMJO010000129.1 GCF_018780385.1 Hydrogenophaga sp.
CGACCAGGGCGCAGCTTCGGCCACCGGCACCCGGGGCGCAGCTTCGGCCACCGGCTACGCAGGCAAGGTGCTCGGGGCCGAGGGCAACGCCATGTTCCTCGTGGAGCGTGACGGCGACTACAACATCGTCGCCGTATGGGCAGGCATCGCCGGGCGCGATGGCATCAAGGCAAACACCTGGTACGTGCTGCAAGGTGGCGTGCCTGTTGAGGTTGAAGAGTGATGGCACGCGTCTCCGAAGGTACGCGCACCGCCCAGCTTCTGCTGGAAGAGTTCCCGCTGCCTGAACGCCCACCCTTCTACATCTTCCCGCGCACGCTGGAAGAAGCCTTCGGCCCCGGCCGCCGTGGTCTGGAAGAGGCACCTGAGCAGATGCACCCCCGCGACAAGGTGGTGTTGAAAGCTGGCACGTGCGGCTTGGTCGCGCTGGCGTTGATGGCTGTCGCTGGGACGCTGCCATGAACACCCACCGCAAGTTCCATACAGACGGCGCACAGCCATCGCCCGGCCAGATCTTCGTGTTCGGCTCCAACCTGTCGGGCATCCACGCAGGAGGCGCAGCGCGCGCCGCACACCTGAATTACGGGGCCGAGTGGGGTGTGGGTGAAGGCCGCACCGGCGAATGCTACGCGTTGCCCACCGTGCAGGCCGGCCTCATCGGCCCGCTCGCTCTCGACGCTGTGCAACTCACCGTGGGCATGTTCCTGCACCACGCGGCCACGCACCCCGAAGACACCTTCCTCGTCACGCGCGTGGGCTGCGGCATCGCCGGCCACGCCGACGAAGAAATCGCGCCGCTCTTCCGCGACGCACCCCTGAACTGCTCGCTGCCAGACACCTGGCGCGAGTTCGTCGATCCCCAACCCCAAACCGTCTGATTGAAAGGACAACCATGACCGCTGCAACCGCTTCTCCGGCTCAGGCCGAAGCCACCTTTTCCTACGAGGGGGCGCAAATCCACCTGACCTGCAGTTCCGCCGAGGAGCTGCAGAACGCGCTGGCCCGTTTCCGCATCGGCAAGGCCGCAGCGGGCGTCGCCGACAAGCCCGCCGCCAGCCCGGCACCCGCCGCGACGAAGGCCCCAACGCCCCAGGCTGTGGAGAAGGTCGAGGGAAACGCATCTGCGTCCACGGCGTCGGCCGCTCCGGCTTCTGCCCCGGCTGCGGACGCTGGATCCACGGGCGACGCGGCTAGCCCCCACCCGTTCAACTACAACGACGTTTCGGCGCGCATCACCGCGCTGTGCAAGGCCCCGGGCGGTCGCGAGAAGTGCCTGGGCCTGCTCAAGAGCTATGGCGATAACGTCGACCACGGCAACAAGCTGAAGCTTGAGCACTACGTCGACTTCGTCACCAAGGCCGATGCGCTGATCGCAGGGAGCGCCGCGTGAGCCACGCCAAACTCTTCAGCCCCAGCAAGGCCGAAGGCTGGTTCGCGTGCGCAGGTCGCGCGGTGCTTGAGTCCGGCATCCCTGACAAGAGCAGCGGGTACAGCGATGACGGCACCGCCCGGCACGATGTCTGCGCGGTGTGCCTCACGCCTCCGGAGTCCAACGCCCGCGACTGGGTGGACCGAGCCACCAGCAATGGTGTGGTCTACAAAGCCGACTGGGTGGACGAGGACCAGGACTACATCGACACGGTGCGCGCCATGGCTGTTGGCGGCGTGCTGTTCGTCGAGCAGAAGGTCGATTTCCGGCGCTTCATTGAGTGCACGGACCCTGATGACGGGTTCGGGACCGGCGACGCGGTGATCCTCAAGCCGCTGGTGGACGACACGTACGAGCTTGTGGTGATCGATCGCAAGACCGGTTACCACGAGGTCGCGGTAGAGCGCAACAAGCAACTGTTGCTCTATGCGCTGGGCGCCTACGACGAGCACAGCCTGGTCTACGACATCCGCCGCGTGCGGTTGGTGATCCACCAGCGGTCCGCACGCGAGTGGGATTGCTCGGTCGAGGATCTGCTCGCGTTCGGCAAGGAGGCCCGCAGCCGCGCCATTACGGTGATCAACGCGGTGTCCATGCACGGCAAGGTCGAGCAGGCGGAGTGGGAACGCACGTTCCTCAACCAGCACCCCAGCGAGGACGCATGCCGGTACTGCAAGGCGATGGCCACGTGCCCGTCCATGCAGAGCTTCGTGCAGTCAACCGTCGGCGCGGACTTCGAAGCAATGGCCACCGGCGAGGCTGTCATCGACCCCGAGAAGGTCAACGAGCCGGACAAGCTGCCGCTGCAGATGAGCGCGGCCGGCCTGATCGAAGACTGGATCAAGGCGGTGCGCGCTGAGGTCGAGCGTCGGCTCCTGGCTGGCACGGACGTGCCCGGCTGGAAGCTGGTTCTTGGCAAGGCCGGTGCACGTGCCTGGCGCGACGCCGAGGTCGCCGAGGCCACGCTGAAGTCGATGCGCCTCAAGGTCGAGGACATGTACGACCTGAAGGTGATCTCGCCCACCAGCGCCGAGAAGCTGACCAAGGCCCCTGAAGGTGCCAAGCCACGGATCGGCAAACGCCAGTGGGCAAGCCTGCAGGCCCACATCACGCGTTCCGACCCCAAGCCCTCTGTCGCGCCCGAAGCCGATAAGCGCGATCGCTACACGCCACCCAACGTGGCCGACGACTTCAACGCCGAGGCCGATCCGGCTTCGTCGCTCTGCTGATTTCCCTCCACCAACTGAAAGACCACCATGGCTGAAAAAGTGAAACTCGCCGACGTGCGACTCTCGTTCCCCGATCTGTTCGAGGCCACGCAATACCAGGGCCAAGGCCCGTTCAACTTCCGCGCGTCGTTCCTCCTTGCGCCGAACCACCCGGCCAAGGCCGCAATCGACGCGGCAATCCAGCGCGTCGCAAAAGAAGCCTGGAAGGACAAGGCGCAGGCGCACCTGGCCGGCATCTTGGGTGTGGGGCAGAAGTGCTGCTTCCTCGACGGCAACACCAAGGCCTACGACGGCTACGCCGGCAACTGGGCGCTGACCTCAACCCGCGACCAGTCCAAAGGCCGCCCGCTGGTGCTCAACGCGGACAAGACCCCGCTGGTGGCCGCAGACGGCAAGCCCTATGCCGGCTGCTACGTGAACGCCACGGTCGAGATCTGGCCGCAGGACAACAAGTACGGCCGTGCCATCCGCTGCACGCTGCTCGGCGTGCAGTTCTTGCGCGACGGTGACTCGTTCGGAGGCGGCACGCCACCGAGCCCCGACGACTTCGAAGCGCTGGCCGCTGGCGCCGACGCGGATTCTCTGGCCTGAGTCAGTGCCCTGCGGGCTGCGGCGCGTGCGCCGCAGTGCGAAGGACATTGAAAACCATGCTCAAGGCCAGCCCAACCCCCGCGCCGCCCATCTTCTACCAGCCCGTTGACGGCCTGGAAGTGGAGGAGACCACCTACATGCAGTGGTTGCTTGCCGGCGGGGAGCCGATCCCCCGGCGCGAGGACGGCCAGCCTTGGGACGACACCGTAAGGGACGCACTGTGAAAACACTCTGGGGTGACCTGGAAACCTACTGTGAGCTGCCGCTTAAAGACGGCGTGTTCCAGTACGCCGAGAGCGCGCAGATCATGCTCTGGGCCTACGCGGTGGACGACGGCCCGGTCAAGGTTTGGGATGTCGTCAACCGTGAAGTGAGCTGGTTCGAGCCCATGCTCGGCGAGCGGATCGTCGAGGCAACGCACACCATGCCGGACGACCTGTTTCAGGCCTTGACCGATGCGGCCGTGCAGATCATTTTCCACAACGCCGGGTTCGATCGCACCGTGCTCAGCCGCGCCGGGAGTGTCGTCGAACGCGCTGCCGCCGGCCAAGTGCAACGGTGGCGCTGCACGATGGCTCAGGCCTTGGCCCATTCCCTGCCGGGCGGCCTGGAGCGGCTTTGCGAGGTGCTGGACGTCGCGCAAGACCAGCGCAAGCTCAAGGTCGGCAAGGAGTTGGTGCGGCTCTTCTGCATGCCCCGGCCCAAGAACATGAAGCTGCGCCGCGCGACACGCGAGTCGCACCCCGAAGAGTGGAAGCGCTTCGTGGAGTACGCGGACGCCGACATCCTTGCGATGCGCGCATGCCGCGCCAAGATGCCGCTCTGGAACTACCAAGGCCGCGAGCTGGAACTCTTCCACCTCGACGCGCAGATCAACGCGCGCGGCGTGGCTGTGGATCTCGACTTTGCCCGCGCCGCCATCGAGACCGCCGAACGCGAGCAAGCGCGCCTCGCCGAGCAGACCGTCGAGATCACCGACGGCGCGGTCGGCAGCACCACCCAGCGCGACGCGCTGCTCGCCCACATCCTTGACGAGTACGGCGTGACTTTGCCTGACATGCAGGCTTCCACCCTGGAGCGGCGCGTCGAAGACCCCAGCCTGCCGGGGCCCGTGCGCGAGCTGCTGGCCATCCGGCTGCAGGCCGGGCGCAACAGCACCAGCAAGTACGGCGCGCTGCTGCGGGGCACGAACGCCGACGGCCGCCTGCGTGGGCTTCTGCAGTTCTGCGGCGCCGGCCGCACCGGGCGCTGGTCGGGTCGCTTGTTCCAGCCGCAGAATTTGGCGCGCCCTGACGTGGCCGCCGCGGCTGAGTGGCACGGCCACGAGATCAAGACGAGCAAGTACCTGAAGCTGCGCAGCGCGCCTTCCACCAGCGACGAGGATGTCGCCGCCTACGTGGCACGCAGCATCGAAGCGATCAAGGCCGGCTCTGCCGATCTGGTGTTCAGCAACGTGATGGCCGCGGCTGGGTCCGGCGTGCGCGGCAGCCTGATTGCACCCAAGGGCCGCAAGCTGGTGGTGTCCGACCTGGCGAACATTGAAGGCCGGGACGCAGCTTGGCTGGCGGGCGAAGCCTGGAAGCTGCGCGCTTTCGAGGCCTACGACGAGGGCACCGGGCCAGACCTCTACAAGCTGGCGTACAGCAAGTCGTTCAACGTCTCACCCGACAGCGTCAGCAAGCCGCAACGCCAGATCGGCAAGGTGCAGGAGCTCATGCTCCAGTACGAGGGCGGTGTCGGCGCGTACCTGACCGGGGCGCTGACCTACGGAATCGACCTCGAGGAAATGGCGGAGGGCGCACTCGCCGCGCTGCCGGTGGATCTGCGCGACGAGGCCCGGGGCTTCCTGACCTGGACGCGCCAGGAGAAGCGCAACACCTTCGGCCTGAGTGACACCGCCTTCATCGTCTGCGACGCGTTCAAACGCGGCTGGCGCCGCGCCCACCCCGCCATCCAGACCTATTGGGGCGAACTGGCCGACACGGTTCGCGAGGCAATCCAACACCCTGGCGTCACGCTCACCGCACGCAAGCTGAAAGTGCGCCGAGACGGCGCTTGGCTGCGCATCGGTCTGCCCAGCGGCCGCGCGCTGTGCTACCCAGCGCCCGAGGTCGCAGCCGATGGTGCGATCAGCTACATGGGCGTCAACCAATACAGCCGCAAGTGGCAACGCCTGAAGACCTACGGCGGGAAGCTTTTCGAGAACGTGTGCCAGGCCGTCGCGCGCGACGTGATGGCTTGGAACATGCCCGGCATCGAGGCCGCCGGATACCAGATCGTGCTCACCGTGCACGACGAGGTGGTGACCGAGGCCCCTGACTCCCCTGATTTCAACGCCGACCACCTCGGCACGCTGCTCGCGGCCACGCCGCCGTGGGCGCAGGGCATGCCCCTGGCCGCTGGTGGATTTGAAGACTACCGCTACCGAAAGGACTGACCTGTGAATATATGCAACCGCATTTGGCTCCACCGAGACAAGCTGTGCACCGCAGCCTTCGTTCTCCATGTTGCGGAACGCGACTATCCAAGTTGCTCGCTTGAGTTGGCGTTGGGTGGCTTTGTGCTGCGTGTGTGCCTGCCCCAAGTCTTGAGACCGGATGCGTTTCCCCGGTCGTGGGGGCTCGCGGTGTTTGGTCGGAATCAACTGGACGTGTATTGGGATGGCCGCCAATGGTCGAGGCAGTTACCTTGGGAGGGGACGCACCTCTACAAGTTCGCGGGCATGAAGGCTTTTGCGGGCGTCGACTTCGAGATCTTAGTGCGAGCACTCATCAAATCTCAGCCGAACCAGTCGCCTGAAGACCTTCGTCGCTTAGTTGAGCCGGTGTTGGACGGTTTTGCGCACCAGCTGAGGTACGAGTCGGAATGCGTTCCCGCCGCGCTGCGCCATGACTCACGGGACTGGCTCATCGATCGCGGCATGGGTCGACTTGGCGGCCATCCTTGGCCGCACAACGGCCTGCTGCCCGCCCTGGGCAACTCAGGGAGCAAGCCATGAACTGCCCCCGCTGCGGTGCACCCTCTACGGTGTTGAGCACACGCATCCAGCCGGCCAGCGTCGCTCGCCGTCGCGAGTGCTTCAACCTGCACCGATTCACCACGCACGAAGTGGTGCCCGCTGTGATCGACAGACGTCAACTCAAAGCTACGGAGCGCGGATTCGCCCAGCGCGCAACCGCGTGGATGCGCCGCCAGATTGTGCTGCGGTCCAAGGAGCCGGTCGCGGTGTTGGCACGCCGGTTGGGCATCACTGACGCGCGCGTGCGGCAGATCAGGGCGAGGTCATGAATGCCCAACCCCTACCGCCTTCGTTGCCCGGAATGCCGCACGCGGCGCACCGATTCGCACTCGATGGTGCTGCACGTGCTCGCCTGCAAGCGCCCTCTGTGCCACTGCGGTGGCTACCCCTACGCACATCGTCCGGGCGGCGGGGAGTGTCACCTCAACCCCGAGGCGCAGATGCGCTGAGCGCTGCAGATGAAGCTGCCGGAAGACGACCCGCTCGACGTGGTCGCGGATGTGGCGTTTTCCATCCCCGGCAAGCCCATGCACGTGTGGCCCTATGACGCAGATCGATCTGCAGGTCGAGGGCTGGTGCCCAGGACCGCTGTTCGCCCCGATCCGAAAACGGCGGACCGCAAAGGTGCGCAAGTCGGGCGGAGCCGAAGTGTGGGCGAAGTACAGCAGAGCGATCCCGCCGTGGACTACGCACACGGAGTGCCGCGCATTTTGGAAGCTGAGTCAAGAGCGAACCGCGGCGACCGGCGTGCAGCACAGCGTGGATCACGTCGTTCCTCTGGTGCACCCGTTGGTGTGCGGGCTTCACTGCCCGGCAAACCTGCGCGTAGTGCCGCTGGCGCAAAACATTCAGAAGTCGAACAACTGGTGGCCCGACATGTGGAGTCGCCAAGAGGAGCTATTCGCATGAAGGAATCGCAGATCGAAGCTCACCTGGTCAAGCGCGTGAAGGCGCTCGGCGGGGAGGTGCGCAAAGTGCAGTGGATCGGCCGCCGTGGTGCGCCCGATCGGTTGGTGATGCTGCCGACCAGTCCACACCGACACGTCTGGGCTGCCGGCACCATCTGGGTAGAGCTCAAGGCGCCCGGCCTGAAAGCCGAAACCCACCAGGTGCGTGAGCACGAGCGTATGCGGTGCATGGGCCAACGCGTCGTGGTGATCGACAGCATTGAAGCCGTTGAGAAGCTGCTGGCATGACCACGCACGCCGACCTCATGGCCGAGCGCAACGATGCGCTGCGCCGCCTCGACGTTGAGTGGGCCCGCGAGCAGATCCCTGCCAGCCACGCGCCCAGTAGCAACTTCGCACTGTTGGTGGGGCTGCACAAGGCCCGCGTCGAGTGCACCGACATCGAGGCCCCGCTGCGTCACGCGTCGCGCGAATGGCTGGTGGCGCGTGGTTTCAGCCGACGCGGCGGGTTGCCGTGGCCGCCGGCCGGGGAGTTGCCCGAATGAGAGACTTCGACCCCCGCCCGTGGCAACCCTCCATGATCGACCACGCGATCAACAACCCACGCTGCGCACTGTTCGCCGGCATGGGGGTAGGGAAGGGCGTCTCGGCGCTCTCCGCCCTTGATGCCGTCTCCCTGGTGGACGACGTGTACCCCGCGCTGGTGCTGGGCACGCTGCGTGTGGCTCGCAAGGTCTGGAGCACCGAGGCCGGGAAGTGGAGCCACCTCAAGCACCTGCGCGTGCAGAAGATCATCGGCAGCTCGGCGGATCGTGCGACCGCGCTTCGCCAGTCTGGCGACCTGTTCACGCTCAACTACGAAAACCTGCCCTGGTTGATCGACCGTCTGGGTGAGGACTGGCCGTTCAAGACCGTGATCGCTGACGAGTCGACGCGGCTGAAAAACTTCCGCCTGAAGCAGGGCGGCAAACGGGCCCAGGCACTGGGCAAGATCGCGCACGCCAAGGTGCACCGCTGGATCAACCTCACCGGCACGCCAAGCCCCAACGGACTGCGGGACCTCTGGGGCCAGACGTGGTTTCTCGACAAAGGCCACCGACTGGGCCTGACCTTCAGCGGGTTTGAACAGCGCTGGTTCGCCTACAAACGCCGGCAGGACGCGATCACCAAGAAGGTGGAGATCGTCCCGGTGATCATGCCCACGGCTGACCGCGAGATCCACGAGCGCATTCACGACATCTGCCTATCGGTTGACCTGGCCGACTACGTCGACCTGCAAAAACCGATCTATGTGCCAGTGAAGGTGGAGCTGCCGCCGAAGGCGCGTGCGCTTTACCGCGACATGGAACGCGACATGTTCATCGCTCTCGCCGGTCACGAGGTGGAAGCGGTGAACGCGGCGAGCAAGACGATCAAGTGCCTGCAGCTCGCCAATGGCGCGGTCTACGTGGACCCAGTCGCAGAGGGCGACGGGGACCGCCGCGCGCGTGAGTTCGTCGAGGTGCACGACCGCAAGCTCGAAGCGCTGGGCGACATCATCGGCGACGCGGGCGGCATGCCCGTGATCGTCGCCTACCAGTTCAAGAGCGATCTCACGCGGCTGCTCAAGGCTTTCCCCCAAGGCCGCGCGCTGCAGACCGAGCAGGACGAAGACGACTTCAAGGCGGGCCGCATCCCGGTGCTGTTCGCCCACCCCGCCAGCGCTGGCCACGGCATCGACGGCTTCCAGGATGTCACCAACATCATGGTGTTCTTCGGCCACTGGTGGGATCTGGAGCTGCGCGACCAGATCATCGGCCGCATCGGGCCGGTGCGCCAAATGCAGAGTGGGCACGACCGCCCGGTCTTCATCTACGACATCGTCGCCGAGGACACCATCGACGAGCTGGTGCTGGCGCGGCATGACACCAAACGCAGCGTGCAAGACCTGCTGCTCGACGCAATGAAAAGGAAGGTTCCATGACCGCCCAAGCACGCCGCGGCGACTGGATGCAGACGGCCACCGGCCGCCAGTTCTGGCCGCTCGACCCCCGGCCCGAGGAAGTGGACATCCTCGACATCGCTGCCCACCTGTCGAAGATCTGCCGTTACAACGGGGCCTGCGACTGGCACTACAGCGTGGCCCAGCACAGTGTGTATGTGTCGCACCAGGTGCCCCCAGAGCACGCGCTGGCGGGCCTGTTGCACGACGCCACGGAAGCCTATTGCTGCGACATCCACCGCCCGCTCAAGCGCAACCTGATCGGGTATGCGGAGATAGAACACGGCGTCTGGTTGGCGGTCGCCGAGCGCTTCGGGCTCGGCGTCGAGCTCCCCGAGTGCGTTCACGTGGCCGACAACGCCGTGTTGCTGGCGGAGAAAGCCCAGATCATGCGACCAGCGCCTGCCCCTTGGAACGTGCCCGGCACCGCTGCGCCCATTCGCGTGTCGCGTTGGTCCGTTGACCAGGCGCGCGAGGCCTTCCTGTCCCGCTACGCCGTGCTCATCAAAGCGCGCGACCTGGTGCTGGCATGACCGCTGGCGGCTTCCTCGACAAGGACGATCTGCACCGGCTCACCGGTGCGGCGCGCGCCAACGCGCAGGAGGCGTGGCTCAAAGCCGAGGGCATTCCCTGCAAGCGCCAAGGCACCGGCGTGTTGGTGCTCTGGACCCATGTGCACGCTTGGGTGGAAGGCCGGCCGACCGTATCATTCGTCGAGCCCGATTTCACCAGCCTGGAGCGCGTCCGTGCCTAAGACCACAAAGTACCCGCGACTGCGCACGCTGGTGCGCAAGGGCGCGAACGGCCAGCGCTGGGTCTACTACTACTACGACATGCGCCCGGGGGGAAAGCCGGACGTGCCCCTGGGCAAGGACTATGCCGCAGCGCTTGTGAAGTGGGACGAGATCCACAACAAGAAACCACGCATCAAGGGCACGGTCGAGGAGGCCTTCGCCGAGTGGGAAGAGAAGGTGCTGCCGAGCTACACCAACGCCAGCACCAAAACGATGTACGCCAAGGGCCTGCGCTGGCTGCGCCCGGTGTTTGGCCGCTCGACCTGGGCGGCGGTGAAGCTGCCGCACCTGATCCGCTACCTCGAAGCACGCCAGGGCAAGACCCAGGCCAACCGGGACATGTCCACGTTCCAGGTGATCTGGAATTACGCGCGCAAGCGCGGCATGACCGAGCTGCCGTGGCCGGCCGCTGGCATGGAGAAATCCGGGTGGAAGAACAAGGAGTTCGCCCGCAAGGCCGCGGTCAGCGACACGATGTTCGCGATGATCTACGCCGAGGGCGACCAGCTCCTGCGCGATGCCATGGACCTGGCCAGCGCCACCAGCATGCGAATCACTGACGTGCGCACGGTGCCGCTGCCGCACGGCGACATCCTGCATCTGGAGGCCAGCAAGACGGGAAAGGAAGCCGACTTCGACGTGAGCCTGTCGGCAGTGCTGCCCGACCTGCTCGCGCGGCGCAGGGCCAACAAGAAGGCCGAGCACCTGATGCTGCTGGCCGCGCCGAAGAAACGCCCCGTGAGCTATCGCCAGCTGCACGACCGCTACACCGTTGCGCGCGCCGCGGCGGTGAGCAAGGCACGCGCGGCCGGCGATGAAGCACTGGCCGATGCACTCGCCAAGATGATCCTACGGGACTGCCGCAAGTACGCCGCCGACCAGGCGACATCACTGGAAGAGGCACAGCAGCTGCTGCAACACAACGACGCCGGCACCACGCGCCGGCACTACCGGTCCGAAGTGGCCAAGCTCAAACCAGTGAGGTGAATGTGAGCGCTGTTTTCTCCCCCTGCGAAGTATTCCGCTACCGCTTGGAACGCCAGGTCGCCCCGGGCGTCGGCCTGACCTATGGCTTCTTCGGGGTGAACCCATCCACCGCAGACGCCGTGATCAACGACCACACCGTGCGCAAGTGGATCGGCTTCACCCACGGGTGGGGTGGGGCGCGCTTCATCGTCGGCAACGTGTTCGCGTTTCGGGCGAAAGAGGTCACTGACCTGGCCGGCGCGCTCGACGCCATCGGGCCTGAGAACGACCGCCACCTGCGGGGGATTGCCGACGAGGTCGACGTGCTGGTGCCCTGCTGGGGCGCGGTGGGCAAAGTGCCCCGCCACCTGCGCCCCCGTTTCGAAGCCGTGGCCGCGATGCTGCGCGCATCTGGAAAACCGGTGAGACATCTGGGCCTGACCGCGTGCGGCAACCCCAAGCACCCGCTCAACTTGGCGTATGTCACGCCGCTGACGGACTGGGTCTAGGACCGTTTCCGCAATAGCGATCCGGCAGAATGAAGGTTCTCGGCGGTGGATGCGGAAACAATCGAGCCGCAGGCCGCGCCGATGCTCATTTCGGGGTCGGACTCATAATCCTTTGGTCGTTGGTTCAAGTCCAACACGGCCTACCAAAAAACC
>NZ_JADMJO010000070.1 GCF_018780385.1 Hydrogenophaga sp.
GCGCCGGCCTGCTCTCGGCCGCGGTGGGCATGGTGGTGGGCCTGCCGGCGCTGCGGGTGAAGGGCATCTACCTCGGCATGGCCACGCTGGCGTTCGGCTTCATCGTTGAGGAAGTCATGGCGCGCTGGGAGCACGTGACCGGTGGCAACTCGGGTCTGACGGTGGGCTACCCCGCCATCTTCGGCTGGGAGCTTGACTCCACCAACGAGTTCTATTTCCTGTGCCTGGTGGTCACGGTGCTGGCCACGCTGGCCATTGCCAACCTCATGCGCTCTTCCACCGGGCGCGCGTTCGTGGCCATCCGCGATTCGGAGATTTCGGCGCAGAGCATGGGCATCCACCTGGCGCGCTACAAGACCATGAGCTTCGCGCTCTCGGCCGCGCTGGCGGGCATTGGCGGCGCACTGTACGCGCACAAGATCCAGTTCCTGTCGCCCGAGCAGTTCAGCATCATCCAGTCGATTGATTTGCTGCTCATGGTGGTGATCGGCGGGCTGGGCTCGATCCACGGGGCTTTCCTCGGTGCCATCTTCCTCATCGTGATGCCGCAGCTCATCGCCCTGGGCAAAGACTTCCTGCCCGCGGCCATTGGCCAGGCGGCCGGCCTGCAAGGCACGGTGTACGGCCTGGTGCTGATCGCCTTTGTGCTGTTTGAACCCATGGGTCTGTATGGCCGCTGGCTCAAGATCCGCGCGTACTTCCAGCTGTTCCCGTTCTATCGCAAGGGCATGTTCAAGCGGCAGAAATCGTTCCAGAAGTCTGACCGTCTGAAGTGAACACCATGAACGACATTCTTCTCTCAGCCAAAAACCTCAGCGTGCGCTTCGGCGGCGTGCTGGCGGTCAACAACGTGAGCTTCGACGTGAAGCGCGGCGAGGTGTTCACCCTGATCGGCCCCAACGGCGCGGGCAAGACCACGGTGTTCAACCTCATCAGCCGGATCTACACGCCCACCACCGGCACCATCGACTTCGCCGGCCCCGACGGCATGCTGCGCCTGACCGACCAGGCGCCGCACCAGATCGCCAACCTCGGCATCGCACGCACCTTCCAGAACATCGAGCTGTTCGAACACGCCACCGTGCTGCAGAACCTGCTGATCGGGCGCCACACGCACCGCAAGACCGGGCTGTGGAGCGAGCTCTTCTTCACCGGCAAGACCCGTGCGGCAGAGATCGAGGCGCGCGAGAAAGTGGAACACGTCATTGACCTGCTGGATTTGCAGCACCACCGCGAATCGATGGTGGCCGGCCTGCCCTACGGCGTGCGCAAGGTGGTGGAGCTCGCGCGTGCGCTGTGCACCGAGCCTCAGTTGCTGCTGCTCGACGAACCGTCCTCGGGCCTGAACGTGGAGGAAACCGAAGACATGGCGTTCTGGATCACCGACATCAAGAACGAGCTCGGCATCACGGTGCTGATGGTGGAACACGACATGAGCCTGGTCTCCAAGGTATCCGACCGCGTGCTGGCCATGAGCATGGGCACCGAGCTGGCCTCTGGCACGCCGGCCCAGGTGCAGAGCGATCCGGGCGTGATCGAGGCCTACCTCGGCTCGATGGACGACGTGTCCAGCCTGCGCCGCGAAAACCACAAGTCTGCCGCCGTGGGGGTACAGCCATGAGCGTTGCCACTTCCGACACCCCCGTGCTGAAACTGCTCAACGTCGAGAGCGCCTACGGCCCGATCAAGGCCATCCGCGGTGTGAGCCTGCAGGTGCGCCGCAGCGAAATCGCCACCGTGCTCGGCTCCAACGGCGCGGGCAAGACCACCATCCTCAAAACCATCAGCGGCATCATCGACCCGCGCAAGGGCTCGATCGAGTTCAAGGGCGAGAACATCACCGCGCAGGACCCGGCCCACATCGTGCAACAGGGCCTCTCCCACGTGCCCGAGGGGCGCGAGGTGTTCCCGCTGCTCTCGGTGCGCGACAACCTGCTGATGGGCGCCTACACCCGCAAGGACCGCGACGGCGTGGCGCGCGACATGGAGGCGGTGTTCACCTACTTCCCCATCCTGCGCGAGCGCGCCGCGCAAGACGCCGGCCTGCTCTCGGGCGGGCAGCAGCAGATGCTGGCCATCAGCCGCGCGCTCATGGCCAACCCCGACCTGATCCTGCTCGACGAACCCAGCCTGGGCCT
>NZ_JADMJO010000145.1 GCF_018780385.1 Hydrogenophaga sp.
GCTTGGTTCCCCACCTGACCCGGTTGGCCGCTTCACCATGCGGGAAGGCCCGTCGAGGGTGATTGTAGGCGATGCGCTGTGGTGGCGCAGGGCTTTGGCCCATAACCCGCCGCTTAGAATCGACCCCATGTCCTATGTCGTTCTGGCTCGCAAATACCGCCCGCGCAATTTCACCGAAATGGTGGGTCAGGGCCATGTGGTTCAGGCGCTCTCCAACGCACTGACCACCCAGCGACTGCACCACGCCTACCTGTTCACCGGCACGCGCGGTGTGGGCAAGACGACCGTCTCGCGCATTCTGGCCAAGTCGCTCAACTGCCTGGGCACCGACGGGCAGGGCGGCATCACCGCCGAACCCTGCGGCGTGTGCCAGGCGTGCACCGACATCGACAGTGGCCGCTTCGTGGACTACACCGAGCTTGACGCCGCTTCCAATCGGGGCGTGGACGAGGTGCAGGCCTTGCTGGAGCAGGCGGTCTACAAGCCGGTGCAGGGCCGCTTCAAGGTTTTCATGATCGACGAGGTTCACATGTTGACCAACACGGCGTTCAACGCCATGTTGAAGACGCTGGAAGAGCCACCCGAGTACCTCAAGTTCGTGCTGGCCACGACCGACCCGCAGAAGGTACCCGTCACCGTGCTCTCGCGTTGTCTGCAGTTCAACCTGCGGCCGATGGCGCCCGAGACGGTGCAAGAGCACCTGATACAGGTGCTGCAGGCCGAGCAAGTGCCGGCTGAAACGCAGGCCTTGCGGCTCATCTCCCGCGCGGCGCGCGGCTCCATGCGCGACGCGCTGTCGCTCACCGACCAGGCGATTGCCTTCGGCGGTGGCCAGTTGCAGGAGGCCACAGTGCGCCAGATGCTTGGCGCGGTGGATCGGTCCTATGTGCTGCGCCTGATCGACGCGCTGGCGCGTGCGGACGGCGCCACGGTGGTGGACACCATCGATGCATTGCGCCTCAATGGACTGAACGCCGCCACCACACTCGAAGACATGACCGGCGTGCTGCAGCGCATGGCGGTGCTTCAGGCGGTGCCGGGCCGCGCGCCGGCCGATGGCCTGGAAGACCCGGACGAGATCGAGATCGAGCGCCTGGCCGGCAGCCTGCCCGCTGATGAGACGCAACTGCTTTACAGCCTGTGCCTGCACGGCCGGGCCGAGCTCGGCCTGGCGCCCGACGAATACGCCGGTTTGACCATGGTGCTGCTGCGGTTGCTGGCGTTCAAGCCTGCGAGCGCGGTGGTGGTCGCAGCGGAAAAAAAAACTCTGAAACCCGCTGAGGCGGCATCACCACCGGTGGTGGCCGCCGTGCCGGTGAGTGCGCCGATGGCGCGGCTGGTGCCCGCTGCATCACCGGTTGTGGTGCCGGTTGCCGCCCCCGTCGCACCGCCAGTCCCCAAGCCGGTGGTGGTCCAGGCATTGCCGGAGCCAGCACCTGCCATTCAAGCCGCAGTCTCGCCCGAGACGGACGATGCGCCCTGGCCCGAAGACGACGGGCCACCCTGGGAAGAGAACCCCGATACCGCGCCCACCCCGAGTCGCACGGTGGCCATTCCCGTGCGCGATGCGGGAGAGCCGGGCCGGCTGGACCAACCCCAAGTCCGTGCGCCGGCAATGCCCTCCGGGCTGGCGCCCATCGCTCCCAGCGAAGAGGGCGATTTCTGGTTCGACGCCATCATGCAACTGGTGCGCAATGAAACGATTTCGGCACTGGTGCGCGAACTCGGCTTGCAGTCGCAGCTGGTGGCACGTGACACCGACCGCTGGGTGTTGCGGGTGGAGCGCGAGTCGCTCAACCAGGGCAACAGCCGCGAACGCCTGGCCACGGCCTTGCAAACCATTGGCCACCAGGTGCGCCTGGTGGTGGAAATCGGTACCGTGATCGACTCACCTTCCCGACGCCTGGCGCTGGAGGCCGAGCGGCTGCAGCGGCAGGCCGAAGCGCAGATCATGGGGGACCCGTTTGTGCAGACCATGATGCGCGACTTTGGCGGCAGAATCGTCCCTGGCACGCTCAAGGCCACACGGGCCTGAGCCACTCATCCATTCCTACAAAGAAAGAAACAGCATGTTCAACAAAGGACAACTCGCCGGCCTCATGAAGCAGGCCCAGGCCATGCAG
>NZ_JADMJO010000092.1 GCF_018780385.1 Hydrogenophaga sp.
CCGAAATTCATCGTCTCAGCTCACGCTGCAGCGGGTGTTTTGCAGACCTTCCTTAGCCCGTTAAGCCTTGCTTTTGACGTCTCCTCCACACCCCAGCGCTGGTGATACAGGTCGGCGAACACGTTGCAGGCAACGGCGTCGGCGGGCAGGGTGGTCAGCAGCACCCGAACCTGGCCCTCGGGGGTGACTTGGCGCACCAGCCGCACCGTGACGGGAACGGGCGTACAGCCATAGTCCAGCGCATCGCGGCGCGAAGGGAGGCCTCAAGGTCACGGTTGCCTGGTCCAGCCCGCTTCTCACGAAGTCCCGCACGGCCTTGAAGCCATTGACCTTGTCCCACGGGTGCAAAAGCGAATGCCGCGCTGCTGCAGGCACGCCGCCGGGTAGCCACGGTCCAGCACCAGCACCAGCAGATAGGCAGGGCCCAGCTTGTCCAGGGCCTCGAACGGCATCTGACGCTCGGGCACCTCAGGCCCGCACCC
This sequence comes from Hydrogenophaga sp., assembly GCF_018780385.1. Taxonomy (GTDB): domain Bacteria; phylum Pseudomonadota; class Gammaproteobacteria; order Burkholderiales; family Burkholderiaceae_C; genus Hydrogenophaga. Next base: position 483 of record NZ_JADMJO010000092.1, read on the forward strand.
CCCCAGCGCCAATCGAGCGAACCGAAGAAGGTATCGAGCATGGCGCGTTGTGAAGTGCCGCCCATGGACAGCGGCACGCCGATCAAGCGCGGCAACGTCAAGATCGGCGGCGGGTGAGGGCAGCGTGCCGCGCACTGGCGGCAAAATAATCGCAGCGGATGCGCGCCGCGAGATCAGCGAAGAGCAAATCTAGGGTTAACCTTGAATTTTCTTGCCGTGGCCATCTGCCTTGTTCGGAGAAATTGAAGAAATAATCAAATAAATCAAGCATTTGTCGCCATCGATTCTAGTCGACTTGGCTCAAGTTCGGTGCATTGAGGTCTTCCTCAACCACCCAGCAGTCGGTAAAGATGGGAGCGGGAAATGCCGAGTGCCCTGGCCGCTCGTTGCTTGTTGCCACCGTGAGCCTCTACCGCCTCGCGTACCGCTTTTTGCATGTGCTGCGTCATGGTCAGTGGGTTCTCCAAAGGCACCGCCATGGCCAGCGCTGGGGCATGAACGCGCGGCTGCCGGCTGGCGCCATGGCGTTCGAAATGGCGGCGCTCCAGCGTCTGCCGCGCCGAGAAGACCAGGGCCTCCTCAATGCGCTGGCGCAGCTGGCGCACGTTGCCGGGCCAGGCTTGCTGGGCCAGAAACGGGGCAACTTCGGGGTGGACTTCTGGCACTTCCCAGCGATTGCGAGCGCAGAACTGCTGAATAAAGTGGGTCAGGAGTTCCGGAATGTCTTCCAGCCGCTCGGACAGACCGGGAACGTGCAGCGTCACGCCGGCAAGGCGGTAGAACAGATCGAGGCGGAACTGTCCCAAAGCGACGAGGTCGTCCATTTTCCGGTGGGTGGCGGCCACCAGCCGGAAGTCGACCTTGCGGGAGCGGTGCTCACCCAGCCGCTCGACTGTGTAGTCCTCGAGCACCCGCAGCAGCTTCACCTGGATGTCTGCAGAAATGTCGCCGATCTCGTCCAGGAACACGGTGCTCTTGTCGGCGAGTTCGAATTTCCCGATACGCCCCTGTTTGTGGCTGCCCGTGAAACTGCCTGGCGCGTAGCCGAACAGTTCCGCTTCCAGCAGGCTCGCCGGCAAGGCGGCAAGGTTCAGCGAGACCATCTGCTGTTTCCGACGGGGGCTCAAGTCATGCAAGGCCTGCGCCACCAGCTCTTTGCCGACACCGCTCTCGCCAAGGATCAGCACGGGAACGTCGAGTTCGGCGACGACCCGGATTTCCTTCTTCAGGTCGAGCATCGGTGCGCTGTTCCCGACGAGCCGGCCCAGTGACTCCGGTTCGGGCGCCATCACGCCCAGGGTTCGCTGGTAGCGCGTGACTTCGTTCTGCAGGCGCGATACCTCACGGTACATGCGCTGCACGACCTCGGGCCCCTTGAACAAGGTCCGTCCCACGACACCCACGACCGCTCCTCCGACCCGGATCGGGATCCGGCTGACGATGCGGGTGGCCACGCCGTCCGCGGAATAAGGTTGTCCGATCTCCGCGACGCCGGAAGCGGCAACTTCCGCCATGCGCGAGTTGGGAATGATCTGGTGCGCGGGCCGGCCAACTGCCTCACCCGAGCGCAGGCCCAGCCAGCGCTCGTGTGTCGGGCTGATGTAGCGCATGATGCCGCCACAATCGACGACCGAGATGGCGTCGTGCGGGCTGGTCAGAATATGGTTCAGGACCGGTGCTGCGAACGGCACTGTGGCTATGAAACGCATCAATGCGTCATCTTCTCCCGCGGGCTTGATGAGCATTACCTGAGCAGAGTCCACCAGCCAGACCACGACGATCAATGGGGTGGCGCCTTCGGTGGCGAACAGGCCCGCGTCAAGGCCGCGCTGCAGCCACTTTTCCAGCTCGGGGAGAACCTGCCGGCGGATGGATGCCAAGCACGCGGTGCCATGCAATTGCTCCTGGCCGGTTTCCAGATCGCGCATCCAGATGCCCACGGACTCCCTTGCGCTTGCAATGTCTTCATGAGAGACGCTATTCATTGATGCATTCATACGGGACATACCAGTGTCGTCATTGAGGACGTATTTTAGCCGAGAAGGCGATTTTGGGGATGCCAGGCTGATGGCACAGACTTTGCACATACACCCCTGTCATCTGCCCCTGCTTGGCGCATTCGCAACAGGAGGGAGCTATCCACCACGACAAAAGGAGACGATATGAATCCCTTGCGCAGACACATTTGCGTTGCATCTCTGCTGCTGACGGCCGCAGGTTCGTCAATGGCCCAGGAGTTCCCCACTCGCCCGATCACGCTCGTCGTGCCGTACAGCGCCGGCCCCACGGATGCGCAGTACCGCAAGTTGGCCGAGCTGGCGTCCCGTAGCCTGGGGCAACCCATCGTCATCGAGAACAAGCCTGGCGGCAACGGCACCATCGGCCCCGTCCAGATGGCCCGCCTAGCAAAGCCCGACGGCTACACCGTCGCCGCCAGCACGGTGTCCCTGCTGCGCCAGCCGCACATGCAGCCAGTGGACTGGAACCCGCTCAACGAATTCACCTGGATCATCGGCCTGGGCGGCTACACCTTCGCGATTGCCGTGCGGGACGACTCGCCGCTCAAGTCCTTGAAGGACATGATCGTCTGGGCCAAGGCAAACCCGGGGCAGCTTACCTATGGCACCCCCGGTCAGGGCTCATCCTTGCATCTGCTGATGGAAGCGCTGGCTCACCAGGCGGGCTTTCAGGCGGTGCACGTGCCATTCAAGGGCGGTGGCGAAACCACCACGGCCATGCTGGGCGGCCATGTGATGGTCACGCTCAACAACGTCGGCAGCGTGATCACCCAGGCCGAGGCGCGCAAGGTGCGGATCCTCAACATCTTCGACGCGGAGCGCCTGTCCCGCCTGCCCGATGTGCCCACCTCGAAAGAGCTGGGCTACGACATCATCTATTCATCGCCCTACGGCTTGGTGGGACCGCGCAATATGCCGGGTGCAGTGGTCAAGCGGCTGCACGACGCCTTCAAGACCGCGATGGAGACGCCGGACAACAAGGCCCTCCTCGATAACCTGTATCAGGTCCCCTGGTATCGCTCGACCGAGCAATACACGAAATGGACCGTTGAGGCGTACCAGCAGGAGCGCCGCTTCGTCGAGCGAGCCGGCCTGCTCAAGCAACCCTGAGAGACGCGGAAATCTGATGAGCAGGCAAGTGACCATCGTCGGCGCCGCCGGCATCCCCTGTGGTCGGGTGCAGACCGCACCCGGCCTCGACCTCCAGGTGCTGGAACATGAGGTCCTGGCCGCCTGCGTGCTTGAGGCCGTCGGCCAGGCGGGCGTGAGCAAGGAGTCCATCGACGCCATGGTGCTGTGCCACCCGCGGCCCTACACCCAGCAGCTCTACTTCGGCACCTTTATGGCCAACTACCTGCGCCTGCCGAGCAATGGCGTGGTGATGGAGGTGGTGGGCAACGGCATGACCGGGGGACTCGCGTTCGACCAGGCGGCGCAGATGATCGAGACCGGGCGCGCGGACGTGGCGCTGGCACTCGGCGTGAACTTCGAGACCGCCATCGGCAGCGCTGAGCACATGAACCGCTCGATGCGCGCCACTGGCGACGTCGCCTTCCACACGCCATTCGGCTTCACGCCGATCTCGTGGTACGCGATGGACGCGATGCGCTACATGCACGAAACCGGCGCCACGCGGGCCGAGATCGCCAGCGTGACGGTGAAGAATCGCCGCCACGCGGCGCTGAACCCACTGGCCCAGTACCAGGAGTTGGTGACGCTGGAGGAGGTGCTCGCACAGCGCCCCATCGTCGAACCCTTCGGACTGTACGAGGTGCCGCCCCGGTCCGACGGCGCCGCCTGCATCGTGCTGGCCAGCGAAGAGGTGGCGCGCGCGCTGGGCAAGCCGTACGCACGCGTGATCGGACGCGGCTTTCATCACGAAGGCGCTCACCAGATATCCGAAGTGCCGACCGACATGATTGCCTTCAACGCGGCGGTGCGCGCCGGCGGCCAGGCCTATCGAGCTGCAGGCCTTCAGGCCGACGACATCGACGTCGCGGAGTTGTATGCGCCCTGCACCATCGTGGAGGTCCTTGTCAGCGAAGCCCTGGGCCTGACGCCGCGCGGGCGCGGCGCCGCGCAGGCGGCGGCCGGCGAAACCGCCCTGGGTGGGCGCATTCCCATCTGCACCTCGGGTGGTCTGATCGCGCGCGGACACCCGCCCTTCATCACGCCCCTTTATTCCTATCTGGAATTGTTCGAGCAGCTGACCCGACGCGCGGGTGCGCGCCAGGTGCCAGACGCCGCCATTGCCATGGCCGCCTGCGAACTGGGCAACTACAACGCAGCGCTGGTGCACATCCTGGAGGCCGCCGCATGAGCGATGCCGCACAAATGCCCGCCATGCCGCGCCTGCCGATGGCTGGCACGCGCCCCTACCCTCCGGCGCAGTCGAGCTTCACCAGCGCGTTTTGGCGCGGGCTCGACGAGGGCCGCTTCATGGCCACACACTGCACGGCCTGCGATCGCCTGTCCTTTCCCCCCAAGCCTTTCTGCCCTCACTGCTGGCACCGCAGCGTGCAGTGGCGGGCCATCGAACCGCGTGGCGTGGTCTATTCCGCCACCACCATCCATGCGGCCCCCAAGGTGTTCGGGGCCGAGGCACCGTATCAGGTCGGCATCATCGACCTGCGGGCCGGCCTGCGCATTGCGACGCGCCTGTTGGGTGACACGCCCACCGCCCGACTCCTTGACCGCGAGGTCGAACTGGCGGTGCTGACTTACGAGGACGGCCCGTTGTTTGCCGCCCGCCTTATCGACCCCCTTTGACACCAACGCTCCCATGCCTTCTGCCCAACGGCGCCTGTACGCGCCGCACGAACTGCACCGTCTGATTGCTCCGCGCAGCATCGCCATCGTCGGCGCCAGCGCCAAACCCGGCTCATTTTCCAACCGCACGTTGGAGAACCTGGCCCACTATCAGAGCGACATCCACCTAGTAAACCCACGCTACGACGAACTGGCCGGGCGGCCTTGCCACGCCAGCCTGAAGGCCCTGCCGGCTGCGCCCGACTGCGTCGTCATTGCCTTGCCCTGGCAAGCCGCGCTGGATGCGGTGCGCGAGGCGGCCGATGCCGGCGCCGGCGGCGCCATCGTTTACGCCTCGGGCTTCAGCGAAACAGGCCTGTCCGAACGCATCGTCTTGCAGGACGCGATGGCCGACATCGCGCGCGACAGCGGCCTTCGCATCCTCGGGCCCAATTGCCTGGGCATCGCCCACGTGGCCCTCGGCGCGGGCCTGCTGTTCCAGATGGGGTATGCGCAACTGCCGAAACCACCGGGCCGCGTGGGCCTGGTCAGCCAGTCCGGCGCTTTGGGCTACGCCTTGCTGCAGGGCGCCCACAACGGCATGGCCTACACGCACCTGCTGACGGCAGGCAATTCCTGCGACGTCGACGTCCTGGACCTGGCCCACTACCTGGTGCAGGACCCCGACTGCCGCAGCGTGGCTTGCGTGTTCGAAGCGGCCGGTGACGCCGAACGCCTGCAGGCGCTGGCCGACGCCGCGCGCGAGCGGGGCAAGCCGGTGATCGTCTACAAGACCGCGGTGGGCGAAGCCGCGGCGGCGGCGGCGCAATCGCACACAGGCAGCCTGGCGGGCTCGTCGCAGGCCTTCGAGGCGGCGATGCGGCGCGGCGGCTTCGTGCGGGCACATTCACTCGCCGAACTGACTGAAATGGCGGACTTCTTCGCCAAGGCGCCGGCCCCGGTGGCACCGGGGGTGGCGGTGATGGCCACATCCGGGGGCGCCGCCATCATGTGCGCGGACGCAGGCGCCAACCATGGCATCGATCTGCCGCAACCCCATGCCGAGGCGCAAGCGGTGCTGGACGCCACCGTGCCGGAGTTCGGCTCGCCGCACAACCCGTGTGACATCACCGGCCAGGTGCTCAACAGCCCCGAGGCGTTCGAGGCCTGCGCGCGCGCGATGTTGCGTGACGACCACTACGGTGTGCTGGTGCTGCCGCAGGTCACGGCGGGACAGGTCATCGCTGACAAGCGCTGCCCGGTGGTGTCGGCACTGGCGCGCGAGGCCGGCAAGCCCGTGTGCATCGTCTGGCTGCCCCACTGGCTGGAAGGCCCGGGCGCGATCACCTACATGCGCGACGAGCGCATCGGCTTCTTCCGCGACACCGAACGCTGCTTTCGCACGCTGGCAGCCTGGCAGGACTGGCATCGCTGGCGCGATACGCCACGGCCCACGCACGCCGTGGGGGCGCCAGCCGGCGCGCCATCGCCCGCGCTTGCCTTGCTTCGGCAGCAACCGCAGGTGATCACCGAGCAGGTGGCGAAACAACTGGTGGCGCTGTACGGCCTGCCCGTTGTGCAGGAGCGGGTGGCGGCCAGCGTGCGAGAGGTGGAGCAACAGGCCAGGGGGATGCCGCTTCCTCTCGTGCTGAAGTACGACGCCCCCGGCATCGCGCACAAGACCGAGCTGGGCCTGGTTCGGGTGAGCCTGGCGAGCGCCGACGAGGTATCGCGGGCGGCTCACCAGATGCTGGCGTCCCTGAGCGAACATGCGCCCGGCGCGGGCCCTGGCCGCTTCTTGTTGCAACCGATGGAGAAGGGGGATTTCGAACTCGTGCTGGGCATGAAGCGCGACCCAGTCTTCGGCCCCCTCGTGATGGTGGGCCTGGGTGGCGTGCTGATCGAGATGTTTGGCGACGTCGCGACCGAGCTGGCGCCGGTCGACCCGTCGCAGGCGGCCGCGATGCTGCGGCGACTGAAGGTCTACCCGCTGCTCCAGGGCTATCGCGGCAAGCCGGGCGTCGACCTCGATGCCCTGGCCGATCTGGTGGCGCGTTTCTCGCGCATGTGCATGGACCTGTGCAACGACGTCGACGAAATCGACCTCAACCCCGTGATGGCGCGCGGCAATCGCTTTGTCGCGGTGGACGCCCTGATCGTGCGCCGGCCGACATAGCCCCTCATCAAAGAACATAAAAAGGACATGCCCATGGGATGGTTTTTTGAAGATTTCGACCCGCAGGCCACTCCCGTCGTCACGCCGGAGAAAACCATCAGCGAAACCGACGTCCTGGCCTTCGCGGCGCTGTCGGGAGATGACAACCCCCTGCACACCGACGCCCACTACGCCGAGCGCTCGCCCCTCGGTCAGCGGGTGGCGCACGGCCTGCTGGTGCTCTCGGTGGCGACCGGTCTATCGGCCAAGGCCGGGCAGTTGCAGGGCACTGCGCTCGCCTTCCTGGGCATGGAGGACTGGCGGTTCCTGGCCCCGGTGTTTTTCGGCGACTGCATCCGCCTGCGCTGGAGCGTTACCGAGAAGCGGCTGACCTCGAACGGCCAGGCCGGGGTGGTGAAGCGCCGCATGGAAATCCTCAATCAGCGTGACGAGGTGGTTCAGTCCGGCCTGTTCGCGACCCTGGTGCGCACCCGCGCCTAAACCCATTTCACTACTGGAGACACACCGCCATGGCGCGACAAGACTGGAACACCTTCGGCTTCACCGAGCAGCAATGCATGATTCGCGACTCGGTGCTGGACCTGCTGCAGGCCAAGCTGCCTGTGGAAAAAATCCGCGAACTCGACCGCGCGGGTGAATTCCCCTTCGAGGCCTACCAGGCGCTGGCCGACGCTGGTTGGATGAGCCTGCCATTCAGCGAGGCCGAGGGCGGCTCGGGCGGCTCGCACAAGGACCTCGCGGTGCTGGTGGAGGCCATGGCCTACCACTACGCCAGCGTGGCCACGGCCTATCTGACCGCAGTCATTTACGCCGGCCAGCACATCGCCCTGCACGGCAGCGAGCAGCTCAAGCGCACGTACCTGCCCGGCATCATGGACGGCCGCCTGCGCATGGCTATCGCGCTGACCGAACCAGGCGCGGGATCCGACGCAGCGGCGATCGCCACCAAGGCCGAGCGACGTGGCGAGCGCTACGTGGTCAACGGCCAGAAGCTCTACATCACCTGTGCCCACGTGGCAAACCACCTGGTCACAGCGGTGCGCACCGGACCGTCGGGAGACCCCCAGTTCGCTGGGCACAAGGGCATCAGCATGCTGCTCATCCCGGCCGACGCGCCGGGCGTCACCATCCGCATGCTCGACACCCTGGGCCGCCGCACCACCCGCGCCAACGAGGTCTTCTTCGACAACGTGGAAGTGCCAGCGGAGAACCTCATCGGCGCAGAGAATAAAGGCTGGCGCGGCCTGATGAAGTGCTTGAACATGGAACGCCTGTGCTTGGCTGCGGCCGGCGCCGGCAACACGCAGCACGTGATCGACTACGCCAAGGACTACGCGACGCAGCGCGTGCAGTTCGGCCAGCCAATCACCCAGTTCCAAGCGATAGCGCACAAGTTCGCCGACATGCGCATCAAGGCCGAGACCACGCGCCTGATGACATACCGCGTGGCGGAGATGCTGGATGCCGGTGTCGAGCCGCGAATCGAGACCGCGATGGCCAAGGTGGTGTCGACCGACAACGACTTCGACTGCGCCAACCTGGGCATGCAGATCATGGGCGGGGCCGGCTACATGATGGAGCACGACATGCAGCGCTTCTTCCGAGACTCGCGCATCGGCCCCGTGGGCGGCGGGGCCAACGAGATCCAGCGCAACATCATTGCCCAACTGATGGGCCTTTGATGACCAACGAGACCACAAGCATGGAAAAGATCGAGTGTGATGTGCTGGTTGCCGGCTCCGGCGCCGCCGGTTTGACGGCGGCTTTCACCGCGGCGGACAGCGGGCTGGATGTCATCGTGGCGGAAAAAGAGCCGGTGTTCGGCGGCACCACGGCCTACTCCGCGGGGGTGATCTGGATTCCCGGCAACAGCCTGGCCAGGCAGGCCGGCTTGAAGGACTCTCCCGAGGACGCCTTGACCTACATGAAGGAAGAAGCTGGTGAGTTCTTCGATGAACCCAAGGCCCGCGCGTTCGTCGAGAACGCACCCCGGATGCTGGACCACATGCTGGCGCGCAGCCATGTGCGCTACCAGCTGATTCCGAACTGGGCCGACTACCACCCCCTGCGTCCCGGCGCATCGAGTGGCGGGCGCTCCCTGTTGCCGGAGCCCTTCGATGGCCGCCGGCTGGGCCAGCGCTTTCGGGAACTGCGGGTCCCGATCACAACCATGATGCTGTTCGGCGGCATGTCCGTCTCGCGCTCGGACATCCCTCACCTCTTCAATGCCACACGCTCCCTGCGCTCGGGTGTTCACGTCCTGTGCATGCTCGCTCGTTACGCGCGCGATCGCCTGAGCTGGCCGAGGGGCACCGCCATCGCCAATGGCAACGCGCTCGTGGCGCGCCTGGCGCTGTCGCTGTTCGAGAAGGGTGTGCCGCTCTGGACGGGCTCACCCTTGGTGCGCCTAATCGAACAGGACGGCCGGGTGAGCGGCGGCCTGGTGCGCCGCGACGGCCGCACCGTCGAGGTGGTCGCTCGCAAGGGCGTTATCCTGGCCAGCGGCGGCTTCCCCCGCAACGACGCGTGGCGCCGCGAGCGCTACCCGCACGTGGCCCAGGGCAAGAACCACGTCAGCCTGGCCCCACCCGGCAACACCGGTGACGGGGCGCAACTGGCACAGGCACATGGTGCGGGGTTTTCCAAGGGGGCCTCCAATCCCGCGGCCTGGACGCCCGTGTCCAATCTGCCCAACGGCGACGGCACGTTCACGCCATACCCCCACTTCATCGATCGCTGCAAGCCCGGTTTCATCGCGGTGGACCGCCGGGGCCAGCGCTTCGCGAACGAAGCGGACTCTTACCACGATTTCGTCCCCGCCATGGTGAAGGCCTGTGCGAACGATGCCCGCGTCGAGGCGTTCCTGATCTGCGACCACGCCACGATCCGCCGCTACGGCATGGGCGTGGTGCCGCCCTTTCCCATGCCGATCACGCGCTACGTCGACCGCGGGTACCTGATCCGGGGCGACACCCTGGCCGGGCTGGCGAGTCAACTCGGCATCGAACCCGCGGCCCTGGACAGCACCGTGAAGCGCTACAACGGGTTCGCCCGTGACGGCAAGGACCTCGATTTCGGCAAGGGCTCCAACGTCTACAACCATTTCGGCGGCGATCCCTCCTGCAAGCCCAATCCCAACCTGGCGCCTATCGAGCGGGGACCGTTTTACGCGGTGCGCCTGGAACCCAGCGACCTGGGGACGTTCCAGGGACTTCAGACCGATGAGCACGCGCGCGTGCTGCGCGCGACGGACGGCACGCCGATCCAGGGCCTGTATGCCGTGGGCAACGACATGGCCAGCGTCATGGGCGGAGCCTACCCGGGGGCAGGCATCACGATCGGCCCGGCCATGACCTTCGCTTACATCGCGGCCAGACACTTGGACACCTGAACTTGCCCGTGCGCATGTTCTTCCACAGGTCCATCGCTGCGGCCAGATACGCCGGTCCATGAACGAATGGCGCTCAAGAACCGAACAGGCAATGCACCGAACTTAACCATGGTAAGAAAATTCAGGGTTAATCCGAATAGAACTTACCTTGGCGCGCCGGTCATCGCAAACGCGCGTAAGTGCTTGAAAGCAAAGAGGTGGCTGACCCTTGCCTTGACCGATAGGAGGGTTGGTTACGAAGCATCCAAACCATCTTTCCTTAGGCTAGCCACCATGGGTCGTAAAATGCGAGCCGATTTGCATCAACGCCGCAGCCGCCTTGCGCGGCGCTCAGGATCGACCGGTGCAGTGGAGTTCTTCAACGTACTGACCAGCGAGGAACTGCTGCAGGCCACAGAAGCGCTGCGGCCCGAACACCGTGAACGGCCATACGCGCCCACAGTTACGCTGTCCATGTTCATGCGCCAGACACTGGGGGCCGATGGCTCGTGTCAATGGCATCTTGCCATAACCGGCCGGCGCAACGATGGCCACGATCCGATCACGCATGGACAA